>JAWKTB010000005.1:0-442005 GCA_041402005.1 Phycisphaerales bacterium
CATCTGCTGGACGGTGTTCTCCTTCATCTCGCCGGCGGTCGTCTTGTCGATCAGGTCGTCGTCCTCGGGGCGGGTCGCGCCCAAGGCCATGGCGACGCGCCGGCGTTCGGAGACGTCGGGCCAGGAGGCGGCGAGCTGGGCGGCGGTCTTCTTGCCCAGGGCCGCGGCGATCTTCGCCAGGTCGTCACGCACCTGCTGGCTCGTCTCGACGCGTCCCGCCTCGGCGCTGACCATCGACAGGCGCTCGGCGCGGGACATGCCGGCCAGGTACTGACGCTTGCGCTCCTCGCGACGGAAGTGCTTGCGCGAGAGGGCGAGGTACGCCCAGCGGGCGAGGGTCGGCGCCGAGGTCACGATCCGGTCGATCGCCTGCTCGGGCGTCGGGTCGTCGTGGAACGTCGGCCAGCCGCTCTTCTCGAGCAGACGCCAGATGCGGGTGTCCACCCAGGCGGCCATGTCGTCGGCGTCCATCGCGTTGTCGGTCAGGCGGCGCGAGGCGGCGCGGCAGGACCTGGCGATCGGGCCGCGGGCCTTCTTCTCGTAGAGCCGCCAGAACGTGTCGTGGTCTTGTGGCTTCATGGCGTGACCCCTTCCCTGGCGCTCAGACGCCCTGCGCCGCGCTCCAGCGGCGCATGAGCTCGGCGAGCGAGGGCAGCTCGCGGGACATCTCACGAAGACGTGTCTCGCAGTCGAGGTACGCCGTCAGCTCGGAGCCGGGCGTGAGCATCTCGGGGCGTGAGAGGAACTCGGCGAAGATCCGGTCGGCCTCGGCGGTGTGCCCCGCGAGGTAGAGCGCCTGGGCGCCGGTGAGCAGGATCGGGGCGCTGCCCGGCGCGTCCTCGAGGGCCGCCAGGAAGTACCCGATCGCGTCGTTGTACCGTCCGAGTCGGATGCACCTGTCGGCGAGGTTGCCAAGGCTGATCTCACGACGGCGGGGCGTGTCCGCGTACTTGAGGGCCGCCAGCTCGGCGTCGATCGCTCGGGCGGCCTCGCCCGCGGCGCTCAGGGCCAGGGCTCGCTGGTTCGGGCGCGCCCACGCGGCGTTGGGGTGTCCCTCGGCGTCCGCCGCGTCGTACCGGTCGATCAGCTCGAAGAGGCGCCCGCGCACCTTGGCGATCTGCGAGGCGTCGCCCAGGTCGCGGACCTCGTGCATCTCGTTGCACGCGTCCATGATCGCCGCCTCGAGCGGGGACAGCTCCCCGGGGACCGAGGAGGTGACGAGCGTCGTGTCGGCACTCTTGACGGCGGGTGAGGTGGTCATCTCGTGCATCGCCAATCTCCGAGGGGCGGGTGATCCCGCCCACAGTTCAACCGCCGATCCGGGGGTCGTATGACATCCGATCCCGAAAATTCTGCGGATTCCGTTCGGGTGGGGTTTGGAAATGCCCGTTTCCGGCCCGCCAAGGGGGTTGGTGTCAGGGCTCGGCGCTGGCGGGCGGTGTCGGGGGCGGGACGCAGGGTGCGTCCTGCGTGGGTCGGCGGGCGGGCGCGCCCCCGCCGGCCTGCGGCGAGTCCGGCTGAACGGCAAGAAGGAGGCTCAATCATGCGGACGAATCTGAAGACGAGTCGTGGCGCGCTGCTGGGCGCGTCGGTGTTGATCGCGGTGGCGGGCGCTGCGGCGCCGGCGCTGGCGGGGCACGGCGAGAATAACAAGCCGGTTGCCGGGCGCGAGGCGGTCGAGGTTTGCGTCGCGGAGCAGACGGCTGGACGCCTGCAGATCGGCGGACGCTCGTTCAAGATCGGCGCCGACTACCCGCTCTTCGACGTCGTCGAGGCGTTCAAGTGCATGGGGTACCGCGCGAGCACGGACGGCAAGACGGTCAGCGTGCGCGTGCCGGGTCGGAACCCGGCGATCGCGTGGTCGAGTGATCAGTACGCGGCGAAGTTCGTTGTCACGGCGGACTGCATCGTGGTCACGCTGACGCCGGTCGATTGTGCCCCCGAGAAGTGGAAGGAATGGCAGGGGCATGAACGCTCGCGCGGTCTGCCCCAGGGGCGGCCCCGCTTCGATGAGGATCGTGGCGGCGCCCCGGACTGGCGCTCCCGTGGCGTCCCTGGCGCGAGCGAGCGCGAGAGCCACGAGCGTGTCGGCGTGCGCGAGGCGCCCGAGGTTCTCACTCGCGTCGCGGCTCGGATCGGCGCGTTCGAGGTCAGGATCGGTCAGCGCTAGGCGGTAGTCGGGCGGGACGCGCGTTGCGTTTCCCCGCGGGGCGGCGGGCGGGCGCGCCCCCGCCGCCCCGCGGTCACGACCGGTTCCGCAAGCACGAAGGAGGTATCAGATGCGGAGCAGACGACGAGGCATGGGCGCGTTGATCGGCGCGTCGGTGGCGCTGGCGCTGATGGGCGTCGCGACCCCGGCGATGGCCGGTGAGCGCGGGCCCGAGCGCGGGCGATTCGCGTACAACGATCACGGGCGCAGCCGCGGCTACGACCGGGGACGCGATCGTGATCGCGACCACGGGCGGCGTGAAGTCCGTACGTACCGGCGCGAGCACCGGGTGGTGTATCGGGGCGGGTTCTGCGAGCCCTGGCCGCGCGTGCGCCCGGTGCGCGTCTACGCCGGCTGGTGTCCGCCGGCGCCCCGCGCGCCGGTGTGTCGCACGGGGCTCTTCTTCCGATTCTGAGCGAGCATCGCTCATTTGAACCACGACCCGGCCGGGGCGCGGGCGACAGCCTGTGCCCCGGCTTGTCATTCCGCTCGTCCCCGTAGAATGCGACGGACCAAGCGAAGGGAGACGGCATGGCGGGGCCCAAGTTCGGCGTGATTCTCAGCGGGTGCGGCGTCTTCGACGGTGCGGAGATCCAAGAGGCGGTCGCCTGCCTGTGGGCGATCGACAAGCACGGCGGCACGTACCAGTGCCTCGCCCCCAAGCGGGACTTCGAGGTCATCGACCACCTGACGCACAAGGCGACCGGGCAGACGCGGGACGTGCTCGCGGAGTCCGCCCGGATCGCGCGGGGGGAGATCGTGGACCTCGCCGAGGCGAACGGTGGCGACTTTGACGCGGTCGTGCTCCCGGGCGGGTTCGGCGCCGCCAAGAACCTGTGCACGTTCGCGATCGAGGGGCCAAACTGCGACGTGGACCCGAACGTCGCCCGCTTCCTCAACGAGGCCCACGCGGCGGGGCGCCCGATCGGCTTCGCCTGCATCGCCCCCGCGGTCGCGGCCAAGGTCTTCGGGAAGTCGCTGGCGCCCACCCTCACCATCGGGCACGACAAGGCGACTGCGGCGGGGCTCGAGAAGCTCGGGGCCACGCACGTCGAACGCGACGTCGAGGACATCGCCATCGACGAGGCCCACCGAATCGTCTCCACCCCCTGCTACATGGAGGCCAAGCGGATCGGCCAGGTCTTCACGGGGTGCGACAAGATGGTGGGGGCGCTCACGAAGATGGCGAAATCGGCGCCCGCTCGGGTATGAACCCGCCGAATGCTCGTTGAGCCGGAGTTCGCCTGGAGAGCTTCCGATCCAATGAAAACGCCCCGCCGAGATGGCGGGGCGTTTTGCTTGATGCGGCTGGTGTGGTCAGTTGTTGCGGATGTACGCGGCCTCGAGCGCCCGGTCGATGCGCTCCTTGGAGTCCGCGAGGTGGGCGCGGGAGTAGGGGTCCATCTCGACCGTCGAGGTCTCGTTGATCCACGAGCGGATCTCGCGCAGCTCCTGGCGGGCCAGGGTCGTGAGCGTCCGCCCGGAGGCCGAGCCCCATGAGCGTCCGGTCGAGAGCGAGATCAGGCGGTCGAGGTGCTCGCGCTGGAGGTTGCGCTCGAAGGCGGAGATCATGGGCTCGCGGGCGGTGTAGCGTCCCGAGGTGACGTCCGGCTTGATCCAGACCGCCTCGCGGACCCGCGTGAGCAGCTCGGGCACGGTGAGCGCGTCCTCGCCCGCCGGCGTGCGGACCTCGTTGTCCATGATGCGGCGAAGACGCATCGGGTTGACGAGCATCGTCAGCGCGCTGGACTGGGCGCCGAGGACCGTGTCCTGCACGGGCATGTCCGTGTTGTCGGACCAGCCCTCGTCGTCGAACCACTGGTCGGCGCCGATCTTGGCGAGCAGGTCGGGCGAGAGGCCGTAGGCGTCCTCCTTCAGGCCGGTGTTGATGATGAACTCGATCGCCCGGCGCTGCTGATCGACCTCGACGGGGCGGACCGGGTCCGGCGCGCCGGGGTCGCCCTTGTGGAAGCGGTTGACGTAGGCGCCGCCGATCCAGTGCGAGGCCTTGTTCATGGCGGAGATCTGCTTGTACAGGGTCTTGTAGTAGGCGTCGCGGGCCTTCTGCCAGGAGTCGCCGTCGTCGACGATCTTGTTCGTGATCTCGCCCCGCAGGTAATCAACGAAGACGAGGTCGGAATCGGCGTTGTCGATCGAGTTGTTGCCGATGTCCCAGGTCTTGGCGGTCGGGTCCGGGGTCTGCGAGGCCTCGTCGGACATGAAGGCGTGGTCGGGGTCGGCGGCCTCCTTGGCGATCTCCTTCGGGTCGGCGAAGGTGTAGCCCCACTTGATGGCCCACATGTCGTAGGTGCCGATATCCATCATGGACCAATGCCCCTGCGCGATGTCGTCGTGGGGGGCAACGATGTTCGTGGGCATGTAGTCCATGACCGAGACGCCCAGGGGCGCGGGGTCGTCGGCGCGGTTGATCTCGGCGTAGGTGTAGCGCTGCGTGCCCTTCCAGTTGTGCATGAGGCCGAGGGTGTGCCCGACCTCGTGCATGATGACGTCCTTGAGCAGGGGGCCGACGTAGTCCTCGGGCAGGCCGTCGAGCTTGGAGATGTCGTCGTCGCCCTTGCCCTCGTCCTTGAAGAGGCCGGCGTCGGCGGCGAGGCGCTGCATCGCGACCGAGATCGCCTGGTGGCGGGCGCAGTCGCACATGAAGGCGCCGTGCGCTGTTTCGGGGCCCGGAATCCGCCAGAGCGACGGGTCCATGGTCGGCGGGACGTCGCCCGTCCACTCGCGCCCGTCCTTCATCGCCTCGCGGTAGGCGAGGACGTTGGCCCGCTGGTGCGCGTCCACGAGGCGGACGCGGGGGTCCCAGTCCGGGTTCTCGTCGAGCCAGGCGATCGTCTCGGCGTCGTAATCGGCGAGCGCGACGCGCGTCAGCTCGACGTCCTTCCACTGGCTGGCCCAGCCGGAGATGAATCCCTCGTCCATGACGATGTCGGCCTCGTAGATCTCGCCCGTGTCGGGGTGGGCGTTGGAGGGGCCGATGGCGTAGCCCTGGTGGGAGTTGGTCCAGCGGACGAAGGAGTAGCGGATGTCCTCGGGGTCGATGTCCATGTAGGCGCCGGTGGTGGCGTCCTGCTGGCGGACCTCGATGGCGTTGACGATGCCGACCTGCTCGAAGGCGCGGTTCCAGGCGAGGATGCCGTCACGCACCCAGCGCCGGTAGCGGACGGGGGTCGTGTACTCGATGTAGTAGACGATGGGCTCCTTGGGCGGGCTCATCTTGAGCTTGGGGTCGCGCTTCTCGAGGTTCCAGCGCTCGGCGTACCGGATGGTCTGGCCATCGCCGTCGTTCTTGGCCCGGTCGTAGTAGTTGGTGTAGAAGAAGCCGACGCGCCGGTCCGCCTCGCGGGGCTTGAAGCCCGGGCTCTTGTCGGGCATGCCCATCGAGTAGTGGACCTCGGTCAGCGTGCCGTCGGCGCGAGGGAGCTTGAAGCGGACCTCGACGTTCTTGGGGAACGCCTTGCACATGGTCAGCTCGGTCAGGCCCGTGTTGGCGCCCCGGAGGTAGGGACCGAAGAAGTCGCCCGAGTTGGCGAGCAGTGTCTTGTCGAGGTCGATGACGTACCCGCCGCCCGGGCCCTTGGCGATGATGGGCGTGGTGAGGACGACGCGGTCGGTGTAGACGCGCTCGGTCGCGGCCTTGGACTCGGCGTCGCCCGAGGAGCGGTACTCGTTGTTCGGCTCGATCAGGGCGAGCTGCTTGTCGTAGACCTTCCAGAAGACCTGGCGGGTGCCCTGGGCGCCGTTGACGGCGTACTGCACGTACGTGCCCGCCTCCGGGTACCCGGAGACGATGGTCGGGGACATGTAGAAAGTTTTGCCGATGATGCTCTTGGGGATTTCGGCGAGGACCTGGGCGTCCTTGTCCCGCTTCCAGACACCCAGGAGCGTGCCGCCTTCGACCGCGGAGATGACCTTCTCGTACCCCTCGCTGACCTTCTCGAAGGGGGCCAGGTCATCGTCGCCGGCGAGTGCCGCCGGGCTGGCCAGGGCAAGGGTCATCAGGGCCATCGCGCCCAGGCGTGAGGTCAGGATCGTCGGTTTCATCGTCTGTCGCCTCGGGGTGTTCGGGGATCGGTCGTCCGCAGGGGTGTGTATCGACCGGTGGCGGGAGGGGTTGCAGCCACATCCCGCCCTCGGCGGGGAAGCATCGTCGCACAGGCGCCCCGGGCATGGAAGATCCGCGCCGGAGATTCCCCGGTTCTCCACCGCGTCGCCCCCCACGCTTCACCATCTTGCCGCGGAATCGGCTCAGCGCCAGTCGAGGCCCTCGGGGATCGAGTTGAAGTTCTCGACGCCCGAAGGGGTGACGGCGACCATGTCCTCGACCCGAACGCCGCCAGGGCGATGGTAGAGCGGGCTCGATGGTCAGGACGCCCGCGACCAGGAGCGACCCACCCATGTCGAGCAGGGGGGCTCGTGGACGCCGAGGCCGACGCCGTGCCCCGTGCCGTGGACCATCGCGGCCTCGTCGTCGGAGGTGACCTCGGAGGGGCGGCGAAGCGGTAGCCATGCCTGGCCAGGGCGGCGACCGTTGCGATGGACCGCCTCGCCCACGAGCGCCGGCAAAGTTGCGCGATGGCGTCACGCTGGCCTCGACCACCGCCGCATGCATGCTGAGGTCGTCCAGCGCCCTGGCCATGCGACGGTGCAGGTGCAGTCGCCGTTGTGAAGTCAGCTTGTTTGCGAGGAAGATATCGACGATGACCTCTGTCTTGCAGAGGCGGTCTCGCTCGGTGGCAGTCCCCGCCCTGCGGACCGCTGACCACGATGCACAGCTCGTTGAGGTGGCCCCGCTCGAGGAGCCAGACGTCGATCATCGTGCGCACGCGGTCGGCGGTGAGGGGCTTGCCGTCCTTCATGAGCTGGCCGTCGGACGCCGCGTCGGCGTGGGCGATCGTCTCGCAGGCCATCTTCACGCACTGCTCGGTCACGTGCTGAGCCTCGCGGAGCCAGGCGAGTTCCTGTGTGTCCTTGGCCCGGCGCTCGCGGACGCCCAGGTCGGGGTCATAGACAAGCTCGATCCCGGCGGCCTCGATCTCGTGGGCGTAGCTCAGCGGGAGCGTGCGGTCCGAGACGACGCGGGCCACGCCCTCGCGCCGGAGCATCTCCGCCGCGGCCTGGGCGGTCGCCGTCTCCCGGTCGCCCGAGAGCCCGCCGGCGGGGGTGAAGTCGGAGGGTGAGGCGACCTCGTCGGCCTTGGCCTTGGCCCGGGCGCGGTCCATCTCGATGTCACGGATGATGAGGCGACGACGCCTCGAGCCGTTGTCGCCCAGCACGACCAAGGCGGCGGGGTCGCCCGCCTGGAAGCGGATCTGGTGGTAGAGGGCGAAGTTGTGCGCCGGGATGCCGGCGAAGAGGACGGCGGTGGGGGGGCTCTGGGTCATGGCGCGTCTCCGGTCGGTCGAGGCCCTGGATCGTACAGCCGCCCATGGCGGTAGGCTCCTGGCATGCTCGCCATCGGTGTTCTTGTCTGTGCGACGCTGGCCCCCGCCGAGCCGGCGCCGATCGTTGAGGTGACCGCGGACGACACGCGGATCGACGCCTCCTGCCGCGTCCGGATCCCGGAGGGGCTGGTGATCCAGGACAAGGCGGGCGACGGCGTGATCCAGGTGGTGGCGGACGACGTGACCATCGAGTTCCTGGATGGCTCGGTCCTGCGTGGGGCGGCCGGCGACGCGCCGGGCGACACCCTGACCGGCGTCGGCGTCTGCGTCGACGGGGTCTCGGGCGTCACGCTCCGCGGGCTCGCGGTTCACGGGTTCAAGGTGAACGTCCAGGGTGTTCACGCCGACCACCTGGTCGTCGAGGACTCGGATCTCTCGGGGGCGTACCGCCAGCGGCTGGGCTCGACCGCCCAGCGCGAGGACAGCTCGGACTGGCTCTGGCCACACGAGAACGACGAGAACCAGTGGGTCACGAACTACGGCGGCGCCCTGGCGATCGAGGAGTCGGACAATGTGACCGTCCGGCGCGTCCGCGTCCGCGATTCCCAGAACGGCGTCGTCCTCGACGAGGTGAACGACTCGGACGTCTACGACAACGATTGCTCGTTCCTGTCGGGGTGGGGGATCGCGATGTGGCGATCCAGCCGTAACACCGTGACCCGCAACGCCCTCGATTTCTGCATCCGGGGGCACGAGGAGGGGGTCTACAACCGGGGCCAGGACTCGGCGGGGCTGCTCATGTTCGAGCAGTGCAACGACAACATCGTCGCGGAGAACTCGGCGACGCACTGCGGGGACGGGATCTTCGCCTTCGGCGGGCGAGAGGCGATCGGGCAAGTCCCGCCGCGGGGGGGCGGCGAGATGGACTACGCGAATGCCGGGTGCGATGACAACGTCTTCTTGCGTAACGACCTCTCCTTCTGCTCGGCTCACGGGTACGAGATGACCTTCTCCGAGCACAATCTGTTCGCGCGGAACCGTGTCGTCGCCAACGGGATCTGCGGCGTCTGGGGTGGGTACTCCTCCGACTCCGAGTACGCCGACAACTACTTCGCCTTCAACGGCGAACTCGCCTACGGCCAGGAACGCGGCGCCATCAACATCGAGCACGCCTCAGGCAATCTCATCATCGACAATGTCTTCGAGGACAACCGCGTCGGCGTCCGCCTCTGGTGGGATGACGACGGGGAGCTGCTCAAGAGGCCTGGCGTCGAGGCGAGTGACCGGGGTGTCCGTGACAACGTCATCGCCCGCAACACATTTATCATGTCCGCCAATCATCCTTTTGCGCTGCGGGACGGGGAGCGTCTGGTCGGCATCCAGCTCCAGAACTTCGGCGGGGGCGACAAGTTCGGCGTCAACCCGATCGGGCCCAACGAGTTCAAGATCGAGGGGGATGTCGGCGAGCGATACGACCTCGGGCCCGGCGTCCCCGAGATCGTCGCGCCTTCATCCAAGCCGAAGATCGAGTATCCGAGGATCGGGGCTGTCGGGGATACGAAACCTGTCGGTGCACGAGTCGCCCTCGAGGGGCGCGACACGATCGTCATGGGCGAGTGGGGGCCGTGGGACCACGAGGGGGTGTTCGTTCGGCGGCGCGAGACGAGCGGGCGGCGTCACCTGTACGAGTTCCATGGCCTCTTAGGCGACACGATCGGGGTCGAGGGCGACATCCCGGCGGGCATCGATGTGATGACGACGGAGATTGTTGACGGGGTGGCCAGTGTCGGGATCGAGTCGCACACGCCGGGCGTGCATGAATATCGGGTGACTGTCGCGCACGGCGCGGAAACGACGACGCTGGCGGGGACGCTCGTGGTCGCGGACTGGAGCGCCCGCATCTGGTCATGGGAGACCAACCCGCTCGAGGACCTCTCCGCGTGGCGGAGCGAAGGGGAGCAGGTCGGCGCGATCGAACTGGGCGACTTGGACTTGCCGTTCGGGTTCGGCGGTCCCACGGGTGTGATCGCGGCACTGGCGGGTGGCGGTCTCGGCGCCGATCACTTCGGCGTGGTCGCGAGCACGTCCATCTCGCTTGACGCCGGGACGTGGCGTGTGCGCACGCTCAGCGACGACGGCGTGCGAGTCATCGTCGACGGCAAGCAGCTCATCGAGCGGTGGGACATCCACGGCCCGAGCACGGACCAGGCCACTATCACGCTGGACGAGGCACGAGATGTTGGATTCGTTGTGGAGTACTTCGAGAATGACGGGTACGCGACGCTGCAACTGGAGATCGAGCCGGCAGATTGATGGGCTGGGGCGCATCGCCCTCGTAATGGCGGCGTGCTCGCTCGGGGCGACTTGCCCGAGCGCGGTGGCGCAACACCGGCGCGAGGTTGGGGTCGATACGGGTGGGATCACCCTCGAGCTGATCATGCGCGACCCGGATTGGGTCGCCCGCTCGCCCGAAGGCGCGTACTGGGGCGACGACGGGGCGAGTGTGTACTTCCGCCAGAAGCGTGAGGGCGAGGAACTGACCGATCTGTACCGGATCGACCTCGCTTCGGGCGAGACGGTCCGCGTGCCGGACGAGGCGCTCGCCTCGGCCGATGCGCGGGGAGGCGCTTGGGACAAGGCGCGTGGGCGCAAGGTCTTCAGCCGCGGAGGCGATCTCTTCATCAAGGACGTGCGCACGGGCGAGGAGATCCGTCTGACGCGCACGAGCGAATCGGAGCGTTCCCCTTCATTCATGGTCGGCGACGGCGCGGTCATGTTCACGCGTGACGGCACGCTCTTGGTCCGCGACCTGGCGTCCGGGCTCGAGTGGGAGCCGGCGGAGGTCCGTTTCGAAGATCCGCCCGAAGAAAAGCGGGAGAAGCTGGAGAAGGACAAGAAGTACCTGGACCGCCAGCAGGACAAGTACTTCGAGACGCTGCGCGAGCGCCGGGCGGAGCGCGACGAGCGGGAGGACCGGAGCCGTGAGGTCCGGGCGGCGGACGCGGGCGCGATCCCGGGTCCCTTCTACCTGCCCAAAGACCTGAAGGAGCGCTTGCGCAGCTTGTCTCCGAGCGGGCGGTGGATGATCGTCGTCGCCGCGAAGGACGGGGGCAATGAGAAGCACGACACGATGCCGCGGTACGTGACCGAGTCGGGGTACCTGGAGACGTCGAGTGTGCGTCCGAAGGTCGGCGTCGAGCGGCGCGAGGACCAGCGGCTCTTTCTGATCGACCTGGAGAAAGAGACGTGGAAGGAGTTGGACCGTTCGACGCTGCCCACGATCAAGGACGACCCGCTCGCGTGGCTGAAGGAGAAGAAGAAGGAGGGCGAGGAGGAGGCCGAGGAGTCGGCCGAGGACAAGGCGTCGGACATCGACGGTCCAGGCGAGGAGGAGGCTGACGAGGACGCAAAGAGTGACGCCGACGATGCGACGAGTGGGGCGGACGATGCGGCCGCTGGCGATGAGACGCCGGCGGAGAAGCCGAACGAGGAGAAGAAGAAGGACACGCCGCGCCCGGTCGGCGTGATGGATCTGGCGTGGCGCCCGGACGGTTCGATGGCGGCGATCATGTTCCGCTCGACCGACAACAAGGACCGATGGATCGCGGTCGTGGATATGGAGGGCGAGGAGCCGGCTCTCGAGACGGTCCACCACCTGCGCGACGAGGCGTGGATCAACTGGCGTTTCAACGAGATGGGCTGGTTTGAGGACGCCTCGGCTCTCTGGTACCTCTCCGAGGAGAGCGGGTACAGCCATCTCTACACCTGGTCGCCCCAGTCGGGGGAGACCACGCGTCTGACCGAGGGCGAGTGGGAGGCGTCGAACGTCGCCGAGGCGCCCAGGGGAGGGGCGCTGTATTTCCTGGCGAACGCCGAGCGGGCGTTCGAGTACCAGGTCTGGCGCGTTGAGACGGGAATGTCGGGCAGGGTCGAGCGGGTGACGTCGTTCGAGGGGAGCGTGGAGTCGTTCGAACTGTCGCCTTCGGGCGACCGGGTCTTGGTTCGGGCGTCGAGCGCGATCCGCCCGCCGGAGCTTTACATAAGCAACGCGTTACGGGACGAGCCTGCCCGCCGGCTCACGAACACGGTGAGTGACGAGTACCTCGGGCTGCCGTGGATCGAGCCGGAGTTCGTCCCGATCGAGGGGGCGCCTGGGCGCCCGATCTGGACGAAGGTCTACGAGCTGGACGGGGCGTGGGATGGCCCGGCGGGTGAGCGCCCGGGCGTCGTGTTCGTCCACGGCGCCGGCTACCTCCAGAACACGGAGGACGCCTGGCCCTACTACTTCCGCGAGCAGATGTTTCACACGATGCTCGCCCGTCTCGGGTACGTCGTGATCGACATGGACTACCGCGCGTCGAGCGGGTACGGGCGCGACTGGCGGACGGCGATCTACCGCAACATGGGGCGCCCGGAACTCGAGGATCTGGGCGCGGGGATCGATTGGATGACGAATTCCCGCGGCGTCTCCCCCGAACGGGTGGGGCTCTATGGGGGGTCTTACGGCGGGTTCATGGCCCTCATGGCGCTGTTTCTGGAGCCCGATCGGTACGCGTGCGGCGCCGCGTTGCGCCCGGTGACCGACTGGGCGCACTACAACCACGGATACACCTCCAACATCTTGAACACACCGGAGTTAGATCCGGAGGCCTACGAGCGGTCGAGCCCGATCGAATACGCGGAAGGGCTCTCGGATCCTCTCCTGATCTGCCACGGCATGGTGGACGACAACGTGCTGTTCGAGGACACCGTTCGCCTGGCTCAGCGATTGATCGAGCTGGGCAAGACCGATTGGAACATCGCGATGTATCCCCTTGAGGCGCACGCGTTTGAGGAGGCGTCAAGCTGGCTGGACGAGTACCGTCGGGTGTTCGCGTTGTTCGAGCGAACGCTGCGGTAGGGAGCCGGACGGCTTCGCCATCTTGACATTCACCTGAGAGAATCTGGGTGAGCGTGCAGATGTGTTCTGGCGGCTTCACGCGCCGGGCCGAGTCCCGGGAACGCGCCCCAGTGCGAGGGCGCGAGCTGCCGAGTCGTGAAACAAGCGCGCCCTGATGGGCGCGGAGACGAGAACACCCTTGGGAGACATTGTCATGAATCCGAGAGCGGTAGGAGTCTTGAGTGTGGTTGCGTTGATGGGCGCCACAGGGGCGGCGATGGGCGCCGGGCCTGTGCGTGACGCACACGCCACGCGTCCCGTGGCGAGCGCCGCGTGGACGGACGCGTTCCAGGTCAACGACGCGAACATCGCGCCCACGGCGGGCCAGGAGATCGTGCCGACGAGGCACACGCACCCGCCGATCGATCAGATCCCGCCGATGCCGATCCCCCTGGTGCTGGAGATCCCGCCCCAGACGGGCCCGGCGATCGACACGGGCGCCCCGGTGATGTACGACGCGCAGACGGGCGTCGAGACGATCCTGCCGACGCGCCCCTCGTCGCGTCTGGACGGGGAGCGGATGGCGGGCTTCAACGGCGCCGACTTGGCGCAGTCCATGGCGGACTACGCCCCGCGTGGCTTCGGCTCGATGAGCGAGATCGGCACGCCCGGCAGTTTCCCCTGGCGGATGAACTGCAAGCTCGTGATGCGGTTCGTCGATTCGGGCGGCAACAACCGGTACTACGTCGCGTCGGGCACGATGGCCGACCCGGAGACCGTCCTGACCGCCGGGCACTGCGTGTATGCGCATAGCCCCAACGGCGTCGTCATCGAGGACTGGGCGGAGGAGATCTGGGTCTACCCGGGCTGGGACGGCGCCGGCAGTCTGCCCGACAGCTTCGCCGACAACTGGGGCGAGGCCCGCGGCACGTCGTTCGGCTCCTGGACCGGCTGGACCGTCAACGAGAGCTTTGACTGGGACATGGGCCTCGTGCGCGTGACCCGGGCCGTCGGCATGCTCACCGGATGGTTCGGGTGGCAGTGGACCACCAACTGCCCGACCTCGTTCTACAACAACGCCAGCTACCCCTCCGAGAGTTGCGGCAGCGGCCTGCACAACGGGCGCGACATGTACTACTGGTCCGGCACCTGGGACTCGTGCCCGGGCAACCAGCTCCAGCTCAACACCGGCGGCGGGTGCTTCGACACCGTATGGGGCGGCATGTCCGGCTCGGGCGCGTACCAGATCGACGGCGATAGCCGGTACGTCCTGGGCGTCTGCTCCAACTCCAACCGCAACGACGTCGGGCGCTACTGCAAGATGTGGGAGGCGTGGAAGAACTACATGGAGGACTTCAAGGACGGCTCCCGCGGGAGCACCTTCGACCTCCAGGCCCTCAACGCCCGGTACTCGACCAGCGTGATCACCGCCGGCAACTCGATCACGGGCGAGTTCGACGCCCCGAACCCCACCAACGCGGACCCGGGCTCCAATACCTACTACTTCCGCCATTACCTGTCCACAAACGACTTCATCTCCACCGGCGATACAAACGTCGGCGGGCAGTGGAACTACTCCGCCAACTACGGGCCTGTCCAGAACCTGCATATCAACCCGCACTCGTTCACGATCCCGTTGAGCACGCCGTCTGGGAACTACTACCTGGGCGTCCTGCTCGATCCGGCGACCGATGCCTTCGACTCCAACGACAACACCGAGACCTGGGACTCGTTCCCGATCACGGTGAACGGCGTCGCCGACCTCGTCGCCCAGTCCGTGAGCGCCCCCTCGGGCGTCTACCAGCCCGGGCAGAACATCAACGTCAACTTCTCGACCCACAACCAGGGCGGCGACCCCTCCAACTCGATCACGGTCGACTTCCGCCTCTCGCTCAACAACATCATCTCGACCGGCGACGTCCCCCTGGGCACGCAGGTCTACTCGGGTCTCTCCGGGAACGGCACGCTCTCGACAAGCTCGCTGCGCACCATCCCGGGTTCCATCGCCCCCGGAACCTACTACGTCGGCATCATCGTCAGCGCCAGCGACGACGTGAACTCCGCCAATAACACCGTCGCCAGCATCGGGACCATCACGGTCCAGAACTGCCCGGCGGACCTGGCGGCGCCGTTCGGGACGCTCGACTTCTCCGACGTCTTCGCCTTCCTCGTCGCCTTCGGGAACCACAACCCCGCCGCGGACTTCGCGGCTCCCATCGGGACGTTCGACTACTCCGACGTCTTCGCCTTCCTGGTTTCCTTCGGCAACGGCTGCCCGTGAGCCTCGCCGATCACTGATACCACCTGGCGGCCCTCGCTCCAAACGGCGGGGGCCGTCTTTCTTGTCTGATGTCCCGGGGCGCCGACGCGCACCTACGCTTTCCACCCCCCGCCTTGGTTGGGGTCGAGCGGAGGACACGGACGCATGGCGCGCCTGCACGAGTACCAGGCCAAGGCACGGCTGCGAGCCCACGGCATCGAGACGCCGCGGGGGGAGGTGGCGTCCTCTCCTCAGGAGGCCGAGGCGATCGCCCGGGGGATTGGCGCGCCCGTGGTCGTGAAGATCCAGGCGTGGACGACCGGGCGCAAGGCGATGGGGGGGGTGGTGTTCGCCGAGACTCCAGGCGTGGCCCGCGAGGCCGCTGAAAGGCTGCTGGGGATGCGGGTGGGGGCTTTCCCTGTCACGCAGGTGCTCGTGGAGGAGCAGGTCGCAATCCGGGGCGAGCTGTTCGTGTCGCTGATGATCGACGACGCGGCGCGGGCGCCGGCGTTGCTGGTGGCCGCGGGGGGCGGGACGGGGATCGAAGAGCGTGCGGAGTCGGTGCATCAGCTGGCGTGCGACGTGATGGGGGGACCCGACGCCAAGGCCGTCCGGGCGGCGCTCGCGGAGATGAACGAAGACGACGACATGACGGGGCGCCTCGGCGAGGCGATCTCGAAGATCTACGAGACGGCCCGGGCGTGCGAGGCGCGGTCGCTGGAGGTGAACCCGCTGGCGGTGCTCGAGGATGGTCGGGTGGTGGCGGCGGACTGCCGCATGACGGTGGACGACTACGCGGTGTTCCGTCATCCCGAGCTGGGCATCGAGATCGCGCGTGAGATGGACCACCCGCCGACGGCGCTGGAGAAGGTGGCGTACCACGTCGAGCAGGCGGACCACCGGGGGACGTTCTACTTCGCGCAGCTCAACACGGATGCGGACGAGGGGACGAAGGGTCTGATCGGGTTCCACGGCGCCGGGGGTGGCGGGTCCATGATGAGCATGGACGCGATCACGAACGTCGGGTACACGATCGCGAACTTCACCGACACCTCGGGCAACCCGTCGGCGAGCAAGGTCTACCGGGCGGCGCGGATCATCCTGAGCCAGCCGGGGCTGGTCGGGTACTTCGGCTCGGGGTCAGGCGTCGCGAGTCAGGAGCAGTTCTGGTCGGCGTACGGCTTGGCCAAGGCGTTCTGGGAGGTCGGGCTCGCGATCCCGGCGGTGATCCGACTGGGCGGGAACTCCGAGGACCGAGCGGTGGACATTCTCCAGCGCGCGTGCGAGGGGCTGGGCGCGATGGTGGAGGGGTACAAGAAGGACGACTCGCCGCAGATGATCGCCGAGCGGTTTGATGCGCTCGTGCAGAGCGCGGGCGGGAAGACGCATGACGTGCGGGCGCGGCGCGTGCCCGAGTACGTAGGCAGGGCGGACGCCTTCAGCTTCCCGATCACGGGTGGCACGGTCTGGATCGACACCTCTCGCTGGGGCGAGTACGGCGGGGAGGTCGTCGAGCAGTCGTTCGGCCTGCTCATGGACGACGGTGGGAAACCGGCGCTGGCGGTCGATCAGGAAAACGTTGCCGGCAAGGACTCGGAGCTGATCGCGTGCGAGGTCGAGTGCCGGATGACGGGAGCGGACGTCGTGTTTGTTGATCTGGAGATACCAGGGCTGGATGGGGTCACCACGGAGGTCACGGAGGGGCACAGAGGGGGGCGGAATGGCTGAGACGAAGAGCAACGGACGGTTGTTGTCGGAGGCGAGCACCGATCGGGTGATCGGCGCCGCGATAGAGGTGCATTCGTGCCTCGGACCGGGGTTGTTGGAATCAGCGTATGAGTGCGCTCTTACGCACGAGCTTGTCGGGCGTGGGGCGGACGTGCGTCGGCAGGTTGAGGTTCCGGTCGAGTACAAGGGAATCCAGCTTGACGCGGGCTTTCGGATCGATCTCCTTGTCGATTCTTCCGTCGTTGTCGAGTTGAAGGCGGTCGAGCGTATCTTGCCTGTCCACGAGGCTCAGCTGCTGACATACCTAAAGCTCTCGCGCCTGCGTGTTGGGCTATTGATCAACTTCAACGTGCAGAGGCTGAAGGACGGCATTCTCCGGCGTGTGCTGTAGGAATCTGAACCATGCATTCCTCTCTGTGTCCCTCCGTGACCTCCGTGGTGAAGTACTGATGGCGATCATCATCGACGAAGCCAAGAAGGTCATCGTCCAGGGCATCACCGGGCGCGAGGGGCAGGCGCGCACGAAGCTCATGGTCGGGTACGGCACGAATGTCGTTGGAGGGGTCACGCCGGGGAAGGCGGGGCAGGACGTACTCGGCGTGCCGGTGCATGACTCGGTCAAGGATGCGGTCGAGGCTGCGGGGGGCGTGGACATCTCGGTCGTGCTCGTGCCGGCCAAGTTCGTCAAATCGGCGGCGATCGAGGCGATCGAGGCGGGGGTGAAGCTGGCGTTGATCGTGCCGGATCGGGTGCCTGTGTGGGACGCGATGGAGATCGCCGCGTGCGCGAAGGCGAACGGGGCGCAGTTCATCGGGCCCAACACCCTCGGCGTGCTCAGCCCCGACCGTGGCGTGATCGGGATGATGGGCGGGAGGGCCGAGAGCGCCAGGGCGTGGTTCAAGCCGGGCAGCGTCGGCGTGATCTCCCGGTCGGGCGGGATGTCGTCATCGACGGCGTACTACCTGGGCCAGGCCGGCATCGGGATTTCCACCATCTGCCACGTCGGCGGCGACTCGGTGCTCGGCCTGCGCATCCCCGACGTCGCGCTGATGTTCGAGGACGACCCGCAGACCGAGGCGATCGTGATCTTCGGCGAGATCGGCGGGAGCATGGAAGAGGATCTGGCTGAGCTGATGAAGGCGGGACGCGTGACCAAGCCGGTGGTGGCCTACATCGGCGGCAAGGCGGCGAAGGAAGGGACGCGGTTCAGCCACGCGGGCGCCATCATCGAACGCGGACGCGGCACGCACGCCGGGAAGGTCAAGGCGTTGACTGAGGCCGGGGCGACGGTCGTGGACGGGTTCGGCGACCTGCCGGCGGCGACGAAGAAGGTGCTTGAGAACAGGTGAACCACGGAGGACACGGAGGGCCACGGAGAGATACTCTGTGTTGATCCTGTCAATCGGAGGTGTGTTCCTCCGTGGAACTCCGTGACCTCCGTGGTGAATGGAAATGACCGACGCCTGGGAAACCAAGATCACGCAGATCAAGCCGAACGAGGTCCGCGTGCGTGGGTACGACATCGCGGAGCTGATGGGGCGGGTGTCGTTCGGCGGCGCGGTGTACCTGATCCTCATGGGCGAGCTGCCCGACGAGAAGACCGGGCGCCTGATGGACGCGATCGTGGTGAGCAGCATCGACCACGGCGCCACGCCGCCGAGCTGCCTGGCGGCCCGGACGGTTGCAAGCACCGGAGCCAGTCTGAGCCAGTCGGTGGCGGCTGGCATCATGTCGATCAACCGCCACCACGGCGGAGCGATCGAGGACTGCGCGCGCCAGCTTGGCGAGATCATCACTCGCAAGCACGCGCTGGGGATCTCGTTCGAGGAGGCGGCGAGGGTCGAGCTCGACGAGATGAAGTCCCGCGGCCAGCGGATGAGCGGGTTCGGACACCGGATCCACACGGCCGACCCCCGGACGGCGAGGCTGTTCGAGCTCGCCGACCAGGCCGGCGCGTGCGACGAGTACGTGGCGGCGGCACGGTCGAAGGTGTTTGCCGAGAAGGGCAAGCCGCTGCCGATCAATGTGGATGGCGCGTCAGGGCGATCCTGGCTGACCTGGGATTCCGCCCGAAGTGATGAACGGCGTGTTCATGATCGCACGCGTGCCGGGGCTGGTCGCGCGTGAGCGAGGAGCGGGCGATTCAAGAAACCGTGCGAAGATCGATCCCGTGAACCACACGTACACCGGGCCCTCGGCGCGAGGAATACAGGACTGAACCACGGAGGACACGGAGGGGCACGGAGGGGGGCAGATGGTCAGATGGCAGATAGCAGATGGCAGATAGCAAACAGCAGAGGGCGGATGACGGGGGCGGAAGAAGATCGAGATCTGGCGGCAGGTACAGGCTTGGACGTCTTGAATCTCTCGGTGGTTCTCCGTGTCCTCCGTGTTGAATGATGGAGTTGCAGATGCTGAGCGTTGAGCAGGTGGCCGAGCTGTTCCCGAACCTGATGGATATCAAGGACGGGGGCCTGCGCGAGAAAGTCGCTGCGGTCTGGTCCGAGGCGATCGAGACCGGGTGCGGCGGCAAGGGGTGGACGACCGACGAGCTGCGAGCGGTGCCGTTCACGCTGCTTGCGGGCGACATCGACCTGCGGTACATCGAGCATTTGAACTCGTGCTGCAAGCAGTGCATCGCGATCGCCAGGGTCCTCGGCGAGGTCTTCGGCGACCGGATCCCGATCAATCTGGACCACCTCATCGCGGGCTCGCTGCTCGCGGACGTGGGCAAGCCTCTTGAGTTCGACAAGGACGCTAGCGGCAAGGTCATCAAGGGGCACTTCGGCGAGATGCTGCGACACCCGTTCAGCGGCGTCGCGATGTGCTACAAGCACGGCATCCCGGCGGAGGTCATGCACATCGTCGCGACACACTCCCACGAGGGCGATAAGGTGCAGCGCTCGATCGAGAGCATCATCTTCCACCACGCGGACTTCGTGGACTTTGATATCGCGAAATACCTCGGACGAAAGGGGTAGCGTCGATGCCGGACCAGGGGGGACAGTCCGCATCAACGACGCAAATCGGCGCCGTTGGAGAGGCCGTCGTGGCTGCCAAGCTCGTGCTCGCCTCGAAGGGGCGGCTAATGCCATTTCTCCCAATGGCGGATGACAACGGCATCGACCTGCTGATGTTCGACCGGGTGAGCGGGGTGTCGCACCCGATCCAGGTCAAGTCGAGGACACGCACGCTTGCCCGAAGCCCGAAGGTCGTGCATTTTCAAGTCCGAAAGGCGACTTTCAGCCCGTTGCCGCGAGCGTGTCTCTTGGGTGTCTTACTCGATCTGGAAGGCGGAAGGCTCGATATTCGAAGGGCATGGCTCGTACCAATGGTGCGATTGCCGGACGTCGGGTCACAAACTGAGAAGACGTATCGGATCCGACCCAGCATCGACATGGCATCAAACGACAAGTATTCTGAGTTTCGGTGCGAGGGTATGTCGGAGGTCGCGGATCGGCTACTCAGTTGGTCGTAGTCTGTGCCGCCCGGACATGGCGCTCGATCCGCTTGTCCGGCGCGAGCCACATCAGCGCCACGGCGATGTAGAGTCCGATCGACGCCCAGGGCTCGACCCATGCCAGCGCGACGGCGCCAGCGTAGAGCAGTGCCGAGAGTTTGCCCTTGATGTCCTTGCCGATCGCCCGCCTGAGGCACGAGTCGGCGCCTTGGCTGGCGATGATGGATTGTTGCAGGATGATGTACGCGATGCCGGCGCCCAGCAGCACGACGCCGTAGAGCGCGGTCGGCAGCGGGGCGACGTGGTTCTCGCCGAGCCACCCGGTCGCGAACGGCACGAGCGACAGCCAGAACAGCAGGTGCAGGTTGGCCCACAGGACTCCGCCGGTCACGCGGTCGGTGGTGTGCAGCATGTGGTGGTGGTTGTTCCAGTAGATGGCGAGGTAGATGAAGCTGAGGATGTAGCTCAGGAAGACCGGCAGGATCGGGCGGAGGGCCTCGAGCGTGGTCTCGTGGGGGACCTTCAGCTCGAGGACCATGATCGTGATGACGATGGCCAGGACACCGTCACTGAAGGCTTCGAGGCGGTTGGTGGACATGACGCCGCCAGCGTACATGCCGGCGCGACTCGACGCTGGTGGCTAGCGGGCGTTCAGGAAGTCTCGGAGCACGACGGCGTGGTTCTGCGTCTCGTCGCGGGAGGCGTAGAGGAGGGTCAGGGTCTTCTTGCGGCTGGCCTTCGCGGCGTCGAGGAGGGCGCCGACCGCAGCCTTGTTGGCGCGCAGCTCCTTCACGTATGCCCGCTTGAACTCGCCCCAGTCCTCGGGGTTGGCGTGGAAGCGTTTGCGGAGATCTGCGCTGGGGGCGACGTCCTTGTCCCACCGGTCGAGGGCGGCGGCCTCCTTGGTCAGACCCCGGGGCCACAGGCGATCGACGAGCACCCGGAAGCCGTCGGAAGGGGCGGGGTCGTCGTACACGCGTTTGATGCGGATGGGCATCGGGGTTTCCTCGGGCTGGCGAGGTATTCAGACGCCAACCACCGCCAGTCCGATCCTATTCTCACCCATGGGCCAGACCGCCATCGAGAAGATCGTCACCCGGTACGCCGTCGGGCTCAGGCCCGGGCAGAAGGCGCACGCCGGTGACTTCGTCACCATCCGCCCCAAGCACGTGATGACGCACGACAACACGGGGGCGGTGATCCCGAAGTTCAGGTCGATCGGGGCGACGAAGGTGTTCGACCCGAGGCAGCCGGTGTTCGCGATCGACCACGACATCCAGAACACGACGCCGGAGAACCTGGGCAAGTACGCGAAGATCGAGGCGTTCGCCAAGGAGCATGGGATCGACTACTACCCGCCGGGGCGGGGGATTGCGCACCAGGTGATGGTCGAGGAGGGGTACGTCACGCCGGGGGCGCTGGTGGTGGGGTCGGACTCGCACTCGAACCTGTACGGCGCCATCGGGGCGGTGGGCACGCCGGTCGTGCGCACGGACGCGGCGGCCCTGTGGGCGACCGGGCAGACGTGGTGGCAGATCCCCGAGCAGGTCAAGGTGGTCCTGACCGGCAAACTCCGCCCCGGGGCGACGGGCAAGGACGTCATCATCACGCTCTGCGGGCACTTCAACAACGACGAGGTGCTCAACGCCGCGGTCGAGTTCCACGGCGAGGGCGTGGCGGGCCTCTCGGTCGATGAGCGGATGACGATCTCGAACATGACGACCGAGTGGGGGACGCTGGTCGGGATGTTCCCGTTCGACGAGACGCTGCGGGACTACCTGCTGTCGCGGGCGGCGTACTTTGCCGGCCGAAATGGCAGGACGGCGCGGTACACGCGTGAGGACGTCGAGAAGTGGTGGGCGGAGCGCGACCAGTCGGCGGCGGACGCGGACGCGCCCTACAGCAAGGTGCTGGAGCTGGACCTGGCGAGCGTGTCGCCCCATGTGTCGGGGCCGAACTCGGTCAAGGTGATGCGGTCGGTGCACGAGGTCGAGGGGGAGAAGGTCGCGGTCAATAAGGCGTACCTGATGTCGTGCGTGAACGCGCGCCTGAGCGACCTGGAGGCCGCGGCGGAGGTGGTGGGGGACCGGAAGGTGGCGCCGGGCGTCGAGTTCTACGTGGCGGCGGCGTCGAGCGACGTGCAGGCGCAGGCCGAGACGTCCGGGGCGTGGCGGAAGCTAATGGACGCGGGGGCGATCGCGCTCCCTCCCGGGTGCGGGGCGTGCATCGGGCTCGGCATGGGCACCCTCGAGGCGGGCGAGGTCGGGATCAGCTCGACCAACCGCAACTTCCAGGGGCGGATGGGGTCGCGCGAGGCGTTGTGCTTCCTGGCCAGCCCGGCAGTTGTCGCCGAGTCCGCCGTGCGCGGGCACATCGCCTCCCCGGCGGACTTCGAGGCCCAGCCCCGCGGGACGTGCCGCGTGCTCGACAAGGGCGAATCGGACGCGGGCGAGCAGGAGATCATCGAGGGATTCCCCGAGAAGGTCAGTGGGCGCGTGCTGTACCTGCCCCTGGACAACCTGAACACCGACGGGATCTACGGCAAGGACGTCACCTACCGCGACGACATCACCTTCGAGCAGCAGGGCCAGCACGCCATGCTCAACTACGACCCGGCGTTCCAGTCGATCGCCCGCGAGGGGGACATCATCGTCGGCGGGCGGAACTTCGGCACGGGGTCCAGCCGCGAGCAGGCGGCGACGGCGCTGGCGTCGCGCGGGATCAGGCTCGTCATCGCCGCCACCGCGAGCCAGACCTACTCCCGCAACGCGTACAACAACGGGTTCGTCATCCTCGAGTGCCCGGCGCTGACCGACGCCCTGGCGGAGACGTTCGCGGGCAAGGCGAAGGAGGGGACGCGGACGATTCCGGGCCCTGAGATCGAGGTGGACTTCGCGACCGGGCGCATCACGATGGAGGGCAAGACATTCCGCTTCGCCGCTCTGAGCCCGACGGCCCAGGAGCTGATCGTCGCGGGCGGGAGCGAGAACGTCGTTCGCCGACGTCTCGCGTCCTCTTCGGCTACATGATCGCGACGAGGATCCCGCGTCCGTTCGCTGCGGCATCCAGCAGGTAGGCTCGCAGCCGTGCGAACGAATCGGAGAGCCATTCGAAGAGCTCGTCGGCCGGCTCGTCCCAGACCATCGGGTAGATGCCGATGGTGTTCATCTCCGCAGGCTGGAAACGGCTCTGAAGGTCAGGAATGTCGATGGCGCCCATGGCGCGGGCGATCTGCGCGACCTCGTCGGCACGAAAGGCGCGGGGAGGACCGTAGCCCGTGTCGTCCCCGATCTCTTCGCCGCCATCGACCAGGAAGTCGAGGATCGATCCGGAGCCTTCGAGCGAGGCGGTGAGCAGAAAGTGCACGGCGTGCCAGGACTTCTCAAGGTCGAGGGGGGGGACGGGGAAGCCAGCTCGCTGCGGGGGCAGGCCAGCCGATGCGGCGGCGAGCTGCTCGGTGAGCATGTCGGCATTGAACTTCAGACGCACAATCTCGGCGTCGTCAACGGCCTGTACCATCCCAACCATACTCATAACGCGGCCCCCTCGATGCGAGAGACTCGTCCCTCCAAGTCTACCGACGTCGAGGGGAGCGATCGGGCGGTGGCCTCCTACGCTCCCAGTCCCCAGAGAGGAGTCTGAACGTGGCGAAGTACAAGATCGCGTGGATGCCGGGCGACGGCGTGGGCAAGGAAGTCATGGACGCGACCAGGATCGTGCTGGACGCGATGAAGTTCGACGCCGAGTACGTCCCCGCGGACATCGGCTGGGACTTCTGGCGCCAGGAGGGCAACCCGCTCCCGGACCGCACGATCAAGATTCTAAGAGAGACGGACTGCGCGCTGTTCGGCGCCATTACGTCCAAGCCGCGTGACGAGGCGAACGAGGAGCTGGACCCGTCGCTGCGGGGCAAGGGCCTCTCGTACTTCAGCCCGATCGTCAAGCTCCGCCAGCTCTTCGACCTGCACACGAACCTGCGCCCCTGCAAAGCGTACCCGGGCAACCCCTCAACTATCGCGACGACATCGACCTGGTCGTCTTCCGCGAGAACACCGAGGGCAGCTACGGCGGGATCGAGTGGTTCCCCCTGCCCGAGAAGGTCGCCACCGCGATGGCCGACCCGCAGGTCGGACATCCGGACCGCATGAAGAAGTGGTTCGAGAAGGGGCTGGACAACGTCGCGGTCTCGACGCGCATCATGAAGCGCGGGGTGCGAGAGCATCTGCCGCCAGAGCTTCCAGTACGCCAAGAAGTTCAACCGCAAAGAGCGTGACGCTGGTCGAGAAGCCGAACGTTCTCCGCGAGACGGGCGGGCTGATGACCCGCGTCTTCCGCAAGGTCGCCAAGGACTACCCGGGCATTGAGGCCTGGGAGGCCAACATCGACGCCATCTGCATGTGGATGGTCAAGAACCCGCAGAACTACGACGTGCTCGTCGCCGAGAACATGTTCGGCGACATCATTTCCGACCTCTGCGCGGGGCTCGTCGGTGGCCTGGGCTTCGCGTGCGCCGCGAACATCGGCGACGAGTACGCCGTCTTCGAGCCCACCCACGGCTCGGCGCCCAAGTACGACGGGAAGAACGTCGTCAACCCCATGGCGATGATCCTCACCGCCAAGATGATGCTGGACTGGCTGGGCGAGAAGTCGGACGCCGAACGCCTCGAAGCGGCCTGCGCCGCGGTCATCAAGGAGAACACGATCGGCACGTACGACGTCAAGGGCGTCCGCGCGGGCCAGCCGGGGTCGAACTCGACGACCGAGGTCGCCCAGGCGGTGGCGGCCAAGCTGTAGCCCTAATCTCGGGTGGGCCACCCCTCTCGCCGCCCGATATCGGCACGTCGGGGTGCTCTTGACGCCACCGCCACTCTTGACCCGTGGTGGCAGATCCCGTTGAGATCGGACAGAGCCCTCGCTGGGGGCAAGGGAGAGAGATTCCGATTGCGTCGCAACTGCATTGCTCGCCGGGGGTGTCGCCCTCGCCGCCGGGGCATCTTCCGCCACCGCCGACATCGTCAACGGCCAGATCGACACCTTCCAGGACGGCACGGTCCAGAGGGCTGGGCAACGGCATCATCGAGGAGCTGATCACGAACGAGGACGGCGGCCCGCTCAGCGCCGGCGACCGCTACCTCAGGTCGCGACAACAGGTGACCTGGGCGGGCCCGGCAGTCGCGTCGCGGTCTTCAACCGCATGCAGTGGACGGGCGACTACCTCGCCGCGGGGGTCACGTCCATCACCATGGACGTGCTCAACACCACCGCGGGGGGTGAGGACCTCGAGCTGCGGGTCATGCTGTTCTGCGACGTCGGGACCGTCTTCACCTCGACGCTCGCGACCGTCGTCGGCGTCAACGACGGGTGGACGACCATCTCGTTCGACATCAGCGAGAGCGCGCTCACCCGCGTCAGCGGCAGTTTGAGCTACGACGACTCCCTGACGGGCGTCAATCGGCTCCTCATCCGCCATCAGCCCGGCGCGCCGGCCGGTCCGGGCGGCGCCGCCGAACTCCCCGGCGGACTGATGGGCCTCGACAACATCCGGGCGGTCCCCACGCCCGGCGCCGTGGCGGTGTTCGTCCTGGGTGGCGCGCTGGCGGGGCGTCGACGGCGCTGAGCTGTCCTATGGTCTGCTCCCCCGGGCGGCGCGCCCGGGCACGGAGGCGACCATGGCCAGCTACAAGACCGACAACTTCGTCAGCTACGACATCGCGGCATGGGTCGCCGGACTTCGCTACGAGGACCTGAGCCCGGAGGCGGTCGAACGCGCCAAGCTCTTCTGGTACGACTCGATGGGGTGCGCTCTCGGCGGCTCGCAGACCGAGGACGCCCACATCCTCCTCGCCCACCATCGCGAGATGCACGGCGAGGGCGGGGGACCCTGCACCTGCTTCGTTACCGGCTACAAGACCAACCCCGTCGACGCCGCCTTCCTCAACAACCACATGGTCCGCGCCATGGACTTCAACGACATCTACTGGAAGGCCGACCCGAGCCACCCGTCCGACATCATCTGCGGCCCGCTCGCCGTTTGCGAGTTCAAGGGCCTTTCCGGCAAGGACCTCATCCTCGCGACGATCGTTGCCTACGAGATCGAGATGCGTCTGGTCGAGATCGGACGCCCGGGCGTTCGCGAGTACGGCTGGCACCACGCGACGCTGACCGGATTCGCGGCTCCATTCGCCGCGGGCAAGGCCCTCGGGCTCGATCAGAAGCAACTCGTGAATGCCGCGGGCATCTGCGCCAGCCGGACCGGCTCCGTCGGCGCCGTCACCGCCGGCAAGCTCACGATGATGAAGAACACCGTGGACCCCTGGGCGACGAGGATGGGCGTGGAGAGCGCGATGCTCGCCGCCCGGGGCTTCTCGGGGCCTGAGCACATCTTCGACGGCAAGGAGGGCCTCTTCCACGTCTTCGGGCACTCGGTCTACGACGGCAAGCCCTGCACGTTCGACGCTCAGGGTTTGACGAAGGATCTGCCCAGGGGCAAGGGCGATCACTACCGCATCCTCGACTGCGGCATGAAGTCGTTCCCGATCGAGGCGCTCAGCCATGCGCCGCTGTCCGCGATGATGAAGATCGTCCACGAGCACGACATCGACCCGGACAAGGTGGGCGAGATCAAAGTCGAGGTCATCGCCCGGGCGGCGGACATCCTGGGCGATCCGCACAAGTACCGTCCCACCAGCCGCGAGACCGCGGACCACTCCCTGCCCTACTCACTGGCGGTCGGGCTGATGGACGGCAAGGTCACGCCCCTCCAGTTCGCCGACGAGCGCGTCCGGGACCCGAAGCTGATCCCGGTTATGGACAAGGTGAAGGTCGTGCCGAACACCGAGTTCGAGGCGATGTTCCCCAAGTTCCAGCCCAGCCGCGTGACGATCACCATGACCGACGGCGTCAGGCACGTGCAGCAGGTGGACGTGCCCAAGGGCGACCCGCGAGACCCGATGACCGCCGACGAGATCAAGGTCAAGTTCGACGCTCTCGGCAAGGACGTCGTCGGGCAGGCCAAGTGCGACCGGGCTGGCGAGCTGATCATGTCGCTCGAGCACGAGGCGACGCTTGGTCGTTTCTTCGAGACGCTGACCGCCTGAGACCGGAGCTGCGGCGATGGCAGACCTCGTCCCCTCCCTCCTCCGCTGCTGGACCCACCAGGGCGAGTACGCCGACCGCCTGACCGCCGACCTGACCGCCGAGCAGGTCTTCGCGACCCCGCCCGGCGGCGTTGTCATGAACCACCCGGCCTGGGTCTTCTGCCACCTGGGCGTCTACATGCCCGTCCTGATCGAACTGCTCGCCGGCGGCACGCCCCCCGACCCCCTCGAACATCGGTACGGGCGCCAATCCCGACCGACCCTCGACCCGGGCGAGTACCCCGCCTGGCCCGACATCCGCTCGGCATACCTCGCCGACCACGCCCGGGCGGGCAAGGCCCTGGAGGAGGCGCCCGCGGGCGTGCTCGACCGCCCGATCGCGATCTCGCGCTGGGCGCCCCGCTGGCCCCGCCTGGGCGACGCCGTCGTCCACCTGATGGTCGACCACGAGTCGGTCCACCTGGGCCAGCTCAGCGCGTGGCGGCGCGTCATGGGTCTGCCCAGCGTCTGAATCGCGTTTGGAGGGCACGAGGGCGGCGGCCCCGGTGTGTCTTTGCGGGATTTGGCGCCCCCTCCTACGCTCACGCGAATCGTCAAGGCGGGCACGATCGGCTTTCGTTTCCGGTCGAGACGCCGAGCCAGACGCGGGAACCAGACGCAGGAGCACGTGTGAGTCTCGACGAAGCCACGATCAGTCAGACCTTCGAACTTGTCCGCCGATACATGGTGCTGGACGCCGAGGTCCCGGTCCGCCCCGTGCGCACGCCAGAGGATCTCGAGTCTGACCTCGCGCTGGAGATCACCGGCGTCGGCGCGCCGCTGCACGAGGTGATCGCCAAGCTCTGGCGCGTGATGGCGGCGACGCCCTCGACCACCAGCGTGAAGTTCTTCAACCAGCTCTTCGCGGGCCAGGACGCGGCGGCGACCGTCGCGGACATCGTCTCCGCCGTCGCCAACACGCCCATGTACACCTTCAAGTCCGGCGGGCCCCAGATCCTGATCGAGAAGGCGTGCATCCGGCGGATGGCGGCAAAGGTCGGGTACGAGGACGGCGACGGGATCTTCGCCCCGGGCGGTTCCCTGTCGAACATGGCCGCGATGATCCTGGCTCCGCAACGAGGGCGTCGAGGGCCGCGCGACGCCGGCCTGAACGGCTCGCGGGCCATCGTCTACACCTCCGAGGAGTGCCACTACTCGGTCCGCAAGGCCGCGGGGATGGTCGGGATCGGGCGCGAGAATGTCCGCTTCGTCCCGGCGGACCCCGACGGGCGCATGGATCCCAAGGCCCTGCGCCGGATGATCCTCGAGGACCGGGCTTCGGGGGCGAGGCCGATCATGATCAACGCCACCGCCGGCACGACCGTCCAGGGCGCCTTCGATCCGATCGACGCGGTCGCGGACGTCGCGCGTGAGTTGGGGGTGTGGCTCCACGTGGACGGCGCCTGGGGCGGGTCGGCCCTCCTCTGCGAGCGCCTCCGCCCGCTGATGAAGGGCGTGCATCGGGCCGATTCGGTCACCTGGGACGCCCACAAGCTCCTCGGCGTCCCCCTGACCAGCTCGGTCCTGCTCACCAAGCGTCGCGGCCTGTGCCGCCAGAACTTCGACGAGTCCGCCAGCTACCTCTACCAGGAGGACGACGACGACCTGAACCCGGGCCGCAGCTCCATCCAGTGCGGGCGGCGCAACGATGCGCTGAAGCTCTGGACCGCCTGGAACCATCACGGCGACGCGGGGTACGACCGGATGATCTCGCACAT
This sequence comes from Phycisphaerales bacterium, assembly GCA_041402005.1. Lineage (GTDB taxonomy): Bacteria > Planctomycetota > Phycisphaerae > Phycisphaerales > UBA1924 > JAJRXR01. The sequence continues at coordinate 28,793 of JAWKTB010000005.1, forward strand.
GCGGGATCTCGCCGAGCGGGCGCGGGACGTCATCGCCGCGGACCCGGCGCTCGTCCTGTCGCACGAGCCGCAGTTCGTGAACGTCTGCCTCGAGGTCCGGGGCAAGCCGAGCGACGACGTCTGCGCCCTATTGGGCCGGCGTCAGAAGGCCAAGGTCGGCTGGGGCGTCGTCAAGGGACGCAAGGTGATCCGTCTCGTCTTCGCCAACCCCGAGGTCACGATGGACGGTGTCGAGGAGCTGATCGCGGACATCCGCGAGGTCGCCACCGACCTGCCCGAGCGCGACAACGCGTTGACCCCCGAGGAACTGTGCGGCGCCTGCTAGGCGGCGCTCATGGACGCGTTCAGCCGCCCTTCTCGTCGTACACGCCGATCCCCAGCTCGTACGTCCGCATGTTCAGGGGCGGCGAGTAGATGTGCAGGGTCACCAGGTCCTCGGTGTCCGACAGGTTGCAGACCTCGTGGATCGCCTCGTCCTGGGCGGCGCAGATCTCCCCGGGGCGGATGGTCGTCATGGCGACCGGGCGGACCTTGCCGTCGGGCAGCTTCTCAAAGCGGCGCTCAGTCACCGTCCCCTCGACGACGCGGAAGGCGCAGCTCGACGAGGCGTGGTCGTGGATCTGGCTCTTCTGACCCGGGCGCCAGCACAGGGCGACCAGTTCGTACCACGTGGTCGCCTTGATGCGGTTGCGCTGGTAGCAGTCGTTCTTGAACGTGCAGACCGGCTCGAGGTCCGCACGGCTCACGTCCAAGTCCGCAAGCAATCCCTCCAGCGTGGACAGATCCGCGCGCCCGGTCAGCGAATCGAGGTACTCGACGAGCGGCTCGAGCTTGGACGTGCACAACTGCGGCATGGATCCTCCAACAAACAAGAACGATTCAAAGGAGCATAGCGGGAGGGCGATTGGTTTGCGAGCGCAGGCGCCCTAGACCGCCGCCAGCGCCCGCTCGATGTCGTCGATCTGGTCTTGGACGTCCTCGATACCGACCGAGAACCTCACCAATCCGTCTGTGATCCCGATCTTGGCCCGCTCCTCGGGGGGCACGCTCGCGTGGGTCATGATCGCGGGATGCTCGATCAGCGACTCCACGCCGCCCAGCGACTCGGCGAGGGAGAACAGTCGGACGTGCTCGAGGAACCGGCGCGCCTCGTCGAGTCCGCCCTTGAGGTACGCCGTGATCATCCCGCCTCCCCGGCACATCTGCTTGGCGGCGATCGCCCGCTGCGGGTGCGACTCGGCGCCCGGGTACACGACGCGTTCGATCTTCGGGTGCTCGGCCAGGAATGACGCGACGCGCTCCGCGTTCTCGCAGTGACGCTGCATCCGCAGGTGCAGCGTCTTGGTCGAGCGCAGGAGCAGGAAGCAGTCCCACGGGCCAGGCACCGCCCCGACCGCGTTCTGGATGTACTTGAGCCGCTGGTGCAGGCCCTCGTCCTTCGTGATCAGGGCGCCCCCGACGACGTCCGCGTGCCCGCCGATGTACTTGGTGGACGAGTGGCTGACGATGTCGGCGCCGAGGGCGAGGGGGTTCTGGAGCACCGGCGTCGCGAAGGTGTTGTCCACCGCCAGCAGGGCGCCCCGAGTCCGGGCGATCTCGGCCATCTTGGCGATGTCGATGATCTTGAGCGTCGGGTTCGTCGGCGTCTCCAGCCAGACGAGCCTGGTCTTACCCGTCATCGCGGCCTCGACCGCCCCCGCATCGGTCATGTCCACGCGGGAGGCGGTGACGCCGAGCTGCTCGAAGACGCGTTTGAAGACGCGGTACGTCCCGCCGTACACGTCGTCGCAGAGGATGACGTGATCGCCCGAGCTGAGCAGGTGGAGCGTGGCGGCGAGCGAGGCGACGCCGGACGAAAATGCCAGGCCATGATTCCCGCCTTCGAGCGCCGCGAGGTTGGCCTCGAGCGCCGTGCGCGTCGGGTTGGCCGAGCGCGAGTAGTCGTACTCGCCCTTGAACTTGCCCGGGCTGGACTGGACGTACGTCGACGTCTGGTAGATCGGCGTGCAGATGGCGCCGGTGGTGGGGTCGGGCTGCTGGCCCGCGTGGATGCACTTGGTGGCGAAACGCATCGGTCCGTCCATGTGGTGGATTCCTAGCTCTTGCGCCCGCCGGACCTGGAGGCCAGGTGCTCGACGAGGTCGATCTTCGAGATGACGCCGACGATCCTGGACGCGTCCACGACGATTGCCGTGTGGTCGGTCTCGAGGATGTGGAACAGCTCCTCGACCTGGGCCTTGGGGTAGACGAGACCGGCGATCGGGGTCGAAACCTCGCTCACGGGCGAGTCGCCCGAGACGTCGCCCGTGTGCAGGCCGCGGAGGAGGTCGAGCTCGTGGACGATGCGCTTGGGCGCCGACCCGTTCTCGACCAGGGGGATCTGGCTGACGCCGTGCTGGCGCATGAGGGTGATGACCTCGCCGACCTTCGCTTTGGGGCTGGCGGTGATGACGGGGTGTGGGTCGCGGGGGAGGATGTCTTCGACGAGGCCCAGGTCCGCGCCGGCGCCGAGCATGCCGTGGTCTCGCATCCACTCGTCGGAGAGGTACTTGGTGATGTACCGCCCGGCGTTGTCTGGCAGGACGCAGACGATGGTTTTGCCGGCGCCGAGTTCGACGGCCTTGCGCACCGCGGCGTGGACGATGGAGCCCGAGGACCCGCCGCAGAACAGGCCTTCCTCACGGACAAGCCGGCGGGCCATGGTGAACGACTCCTTGTCGTTGACTTGGACCATGTCGTCGACGTGGTCGAACTGCATGGCGCCGCACTTGATGTCCTCGCCGATGCCCTCGACCTTGTAGACATACGGCGTGGGCATCGTGCCGGTGTGGAAGAGGTGGTAATGCACGGACCCGAGGATGTCCACGCCGATAGTGGTCTTGGACTCGTCCTGCTCCTTGATGTACTTGGCGGCGCCGGAGAGTGTGCCCCCCGTGCCGGTGGCGGCCATGAAGACGTCGAAGGCGCCCTTCGTCTGTTCCCAGACCTCGCGCCCCGTCGAGTGGTAGTGCGCGTCCACGTTGAGCTGCGTGTGGTACTGGTTCAGGTAGAAGGCGCCGGGCGTCTCCTCGGCGATGCGCTTCGCGACGTTTACATAGTGGTCCGGGGAATCCCCGGGCACGTCGGTCGGCGTGATGATGACTTCAGCGCCGAACGCCTTCATCGAGTTGACCTTCTCCTGGCTCATCTTGTCGGGCATGGTGAAGACACACCGGTAGCCCTTGACCGCGGCCACCATCGCGACGCCCATGCCGGTGTTGCCAGACGTGTTCTCGACGATGGTCCCGCCGGGCTTGAGCAGGCCCTGCTTCTCGGCCTGCTCGATGATGTAGTCGGCCATCCGGTCCTTGATGGAGCCGGCCGGGTTCATGAACTCGCACTTGGCGAGGATCGTCGCCGCCCCCTTGGGGACGACCCGATTCAGGCGGACCAGCGGGGTATTGCCGATTGCCTGGAGGATGTTGTCGTACGCTCCCTCGCGCATGGTTGCTCCGTCGTGGGGGTCGTCCCGGCCCCGAGCATACGCGGCGGCCTCAGGGCGAGGTGGGGGCGGGGCACGCGCCCGCCCACGCCGCTACCGTTGCCTCATGGAGATGACACTCACAGGCCGAAGGGCCCTCGTCTGCGGCTCGACCCAGGGGATCGGACGTGCCGCGGCGGTCGAGCTGGCCTCGCTCGGCGCCCGCGTCACCCTCTTCGCCCGGACCGAGGCCTCGCTTCGCCAGGTTTGTGGCGAGCTGCCCACACCCTCGGACCAGGCCCACGATTGGCTCGCCGCCGACTTCGCCGACCCCGATTCGGTCCACGCGGCGATTGCGTCGAAGCTCGACGACGCGGCGCCCTACCACATCCTAGTCAACAACACGGGTGGTCCCCCCGGAGGCCCCATCGCCGACGCGACGCCCGAGGCGTTCCTCAAGGCCTTCAACCAGCACGTCGTGAACAACCAGATCTTGGTGCAGGCGCTCCTGCCGGGCTTCCGCAAGGCGAAGTACGGGCGGATCATCAACATCATCTCGACGAGCGTGAAGGCGCCGATCCCGGGGCTGGGCGTCTCGAACACGACGCGTGGCGCCGTCGCGAGCTGGGCCAAGACCCTCGCGGGCGAGCTGGCCAAGGACAACATCACGGTCAATAACGTCCTGCCGGGCTTTACCGACACCGCGAGGCTCGAGCAGCTATTCCGGGCCAAGGCCGACAAGACGGGCAAGACCTACGAGCAGGTCCGCGACGAGGCGATCGCGGGCATCCCTGCCGGGCGCCTGGGACTGCCCGAGGAGATCGCCGCCGCGGTCGCGTTCCTGGCCACCCCCGCCGCGGCGTACATCAACGGCATCAACATCCCCGTCGACGGCGGACGAACGCAGTCCCTGTAGCCCTCCCCCCGGTGGCGCCGGTTTCCAACCGGCTGAAAGTGGATCTCAATCCCACCAATGCCCGAAACCCTCACCAACCTCATCAACGGCCATCAGGTCGCGCCCCAATCCGGCGTCTACCTCGACACCATCGAACCCGCGACCGGCACTGTCCACGCCCACGTCCCCGACTCGGGCGCCGCCGACATCGACGCCGCCGTCACCGCGGCCAAGGACGCCTTCCCTGGCTGGTCCGACACGCCGCCCGCCGAGCGCTGCCGCCTGATTCTCCGGCTCGCCGATCTGATCGAGCGAGACCTGGAGCGCCTCGCCCGAGCCGAGTCGATCGACTCCGGCAAGCCGATCGCGCTGGCCCGAGCCGTTGACATCCCGCGCGCCGCGACGAACTTCCGCTTCTTCGCGACCGCGATCCTGCATACCGAGTCGGCCGCCTACGAGAGCAATCTCCCGAGACCGGGTGGAGGGGTGCGTGCGCTGAACGTCACCCTCCGCAAGCCCCGCGGCGTCGCGGGCCTGATCTCTCCCTGGAACCTGCCGCTGTACCTGCTCACGTGGAAGATCGCCCCCGCGATCGCGACGGGCAACACCGCCGTCGCCAAGCCGAGCGAGGTGACGCCTCTGACCGCGTTCATGCTCGGCGAACTCGCCGTCGAGGCGGGCCTGCCGCCGGGCGTCCTGAACATCGTCCACGGGCGAGGCCCGAGCGCCGGCGCCGCCCTCGTCTCCCATCTGGACGTGCCGACCGTCTCGTTCACCGGCGGCGCCGCGACCGGGCGCGCCATCGCCCACGCCGGCGCCGACACGTTCAAACGCGTCTCCCTCGAGCTCGGCGGCAAGAACCCCAACCTCGTCTTCGCCGACGCCGACATGGACGACGCCGTCGCGACCAGCGTCCGGGCGGCGTTCACCAACCAGGGCCAGATCTGCCTGTGCGGCTCGCGGATCCTCGTCGAACGCTCGATCCACGACGAGTTCGTGGACCGCCTCGTCGCCGGCGCCAGAGCCCGCCGCCTGGGCGACCCGCTCGACGACTCCACCGAGCACGGCGCCCTGGTCTCCCAGGACCACCTCGCCAAGGTCGATTCCTACGTGCAGCTCGCCCGCGAGCTCGGCGGCGACATCCGGTGCGGCGGCAAACGGGCCGAGGCGCCCAACGACCGGTGCAAGAACGGCGCCTTCTACGAGCCCACCGTCATCACGAGTCTCGATCCCGCCTGCCGCCCCCAGCAGGAAGAAATCTTCGGCCCCGTCGTCACCGTCACCCCCTTCGACTCCGACGACGAGGCCATCGCCATCGCCAACTCCACGCCCTACGGCCTGGCCTCCATGGTCTGGACGAGCAATCTTCAGCGCGCCCACCGCGTCGCCGAGCGCCTCGACGCTGGCATTGTCTGGGTCAACTGCTGGATGCTCCGAGACCTCCGCACCCCCTTTGGTGGCATGAAGCACTCCGGCCTCGGACGCGAGGGCGGCAAGGATGCCCTCAACTTTTTCACCGAGCCCAAGAACGTCTGCATCAAGCTCTGATACGGATTCACCACGGAGGTCACGGAGGAACACTGAGTCAAATCAAAGAATCCACTCCGTGCCCCTCCGTGTCCTCCGTGGTGAAAGGACCTGATATGTCTTCCGACCGAATCGACAGCGCCCATGCCCCCGAGCCCGTCGGCGCGTACCCGCACGCGAGGCGCGTCGGCAACCTCCTCTTCCTCTCGGGCGTCGGCCCCCGCAAGCGCGGGTCCAAGGACGTCCCGGGCGTCACGCTCGACGCCGACGGCAAGATGATCGATTACGACGTCGAGGTCCAGTGCCGCAGCTGTTTCGACAACGTACGACACGTCCTGGAGGACGCCGGCTCGAAGTTCGAGAACATCGTGGACGTTCTCGTCTTCCTGACCGATATGCCCCGCGACTTCGAGACGTACAACCGCGTCTACGCCGAGTATTTCGCGGGCGAGGGAAAGCCCAACCCGACGCGGACGACGATCGAGATCTCTCGCCTTCCGCAGGGCGCCAATGCCCCGATCGCCGTTGAAATCAAGGTGATCGCGACGATCGACTAATCCATGTCGAGCAGCACCGCCCGCACCGGGCTGGCGTCGAAGCCGACGAGCTTCAGAGGCAGCGCGACGAGTACGTACTCGCCCGGCGTGACCGCCGAGAGGTCGAGGCATTCGATGATCGCGACGTCCCGCATCAGGAAGGCGCCGTGCGAGGGCAGATCCTTCGAGTCCGCCGCATCGACGCTCGGCACATCTACCCCAACGAGGCGCACTCCCCGATCAGCGAGCATGTGGACCGCTTCGGGCGACAACGCCGCGAAGTCCGGGTTGAAGACGGTCGGGTCGGGCCACGAGCCGGTTTTGATCAGCACCCGTTCGCATGTGATCTCGTCGGAGATGTCGTTGGGCGAGATCCTCTGGCCAGGCCACCACCGCGCCTCAATCACCTGGCAGCGCCCGATGTAGAGATCGATCGGCTGAGCCTCCATCGTTCGGCCCGCGACGCCGTAGTGACTGGGCGCGTCCGCGTGGGCGCCGACGTGGACGGTTGTGTGCAGGGTCGAGAGCGTGATGTTGTGCCCGAGCGCCATGTCGTAGAGGCGTTGACGCGTCAGGGGCGTGTCGCCAGGGAAGACGGCGATCTCGGGCGAGAGCGGGGGCGAGATGTCGTGGATCTGGCGGCCGGGCTCGGGCACGACCGGGACCGGCGCCGACTTCTGTTCGAGTCGGATGGGGCGTCGCTCGGAGGGCGTCTTCTTGCGAGTACGTCGCTTCTTCTTCGACCCGGTCGCGGACGTTCTGCCCGAGGCGGTCTTCTTTCTTGACGCGGAGCGTTTGCGAGGCGTCTTCTTCTTCGCCACCTTCTTGCGGGAGGCCTTCTTCCGGCTTGTCCGCTTGCGTGCGGCCACGATCGCCCTCACTGAATCACGTCGTCGCAGGGAGCGTAGCCACCATCGATCGCACACGCTCGGTCAGCGCGGCGTCATCCAGCGATTCCGCCCCGACCTTGCGCAGCTCGCCCGCGAGACGCTCGGCCAGTTCCACGACCCTCCCCCCGACGATCCGGGCCTCCGCGTATGGCATGTTCGAGAAACTGACGAGGTTGTACAGCGGCGTGAACCGTTTCGGATCCACGCGATCCAGCGCCTGCTCCACCCGTTTGCGGAACAGGAACGCTTTGTCCGCCACGCGGTCACGCATGACCAGGAAGTTCTCGATCGCCAGGTCCGCGATCGCGTCCGCGTCGTCCTTCCGCTCGCGCGAGAACGCCTCGAACACGCCCTCGATCGCATCGCCCGTTCGCAGCATCTCCGCCAGGATCCTCGCATCCTCGAACGACGCGTTCATCCCCTGCCCGTAGAACGGGACGACCGCGTGCGCCGCGTCGCCGATCAGCAATACCCGCCCCCGATTCCACGGCTCGCACCGGATCGTCACGAGCGAACTGCTCGGGTTCGTGCGGTAATCCTCGACCAGCGTCGGCATCAGTGGGACCGCGTCGGCGTAGTGCCGCCCGAAGTGCGCACGGACCTTGTCGTCCGTGTCCAACGCCTCCAGATCCTCGAAAGGCCAGAACAGTGTGCAGGTGAATGTCCGGTCCTGGTTGGGCAGCGCGATCATCATCGCTCCGCCCCGGGGCCAGATGTGCAGGGCGTTGGGCGCCATCGCGAAGCCGTCGTGGCGGGCAGGATCCACGCCGCAGTCCTTGGCGGGCGGGATCTCCAGCTCCTTGTACCCGTGCTCGAGGTAGGACTGTGAGTAGTTGAAGCGGTCTGAGACGCGTAGGGCGTCGCGGACGGCGCTGAACGCCCCGTCGGCGCCGATGATCGCGTCGCCGGTCACGCTTCGGGACGTGTCGGTTCGTTCGTCGTGGAAGGTCGCGGTCGTCGTCGCCAGGTTCACGCCGGTGCAGCGCTGGTCGAAGTGGAGCGTGACCCGGTCGCAGGTGTCGGCGTGCTCGAGGAGCGTGATGTTCAACGTCGCCCTCGAGACCGAGTTGATCGCGTCCTCGGCGTGCGCGCTGTAGGGCTGGAACGTCAGCTCCCCGGTCGGGGCGTGCATCATCCGACCCGGCATTCGGACGGCGTCGTGCAGCACCGTGTCGGCCAGGCCGACTTGCTCGAGCGCCGTGATGCCCCGGGTCGAGAGGGCGAGGTTGATCGACCGCCCGCCGATGAAGCCCTTGACGCGCGGGTCCGGGCGACGCTCGTAGACGTCCACTTTGTGCCCGTCCTGCGCGAGCAGGCAGGCTAATAGGCTCCCGCCCAGGCCGGCGCCGACGATGATGTAGTGCTCGCTGGTGCGCGCCATCGCTCGCCCCTCAACCCCCGAGCCGTCTGGAGAGCACGTCCACAAGCCGCCAGACATCGTGATAGCTGTTGTACAGCGGGACCGGCGCCACACGGATCACGTCTGGCTCGCGAAAGTCGGTGATGACCGCGTCCTCGTGCAGTGCCCGCTGGGTCTGGCGGCTCGCGCCCCGGACCGAGATCGAGAGCTGACAGCCCCGCTGATCCGGATCGGTCGGCGTCCAGATCTCGATCCGGTCACCGAGCTTCTCGTTCAGGAGGAACTCCAGGTACGCGGTCAGGCGCACAGACTTGGCGCGCAGTGCGTCCATTCCGACCTCTTCAAAGATCGCCATGCTCGCGCGCACGGGGGCGAGCGATAGGATCGGCGGGTTCGAGAGCTGCCACGCCTCGGCGCCCGCGACGGGCGCGAAGTCCTTGACCATCCGGAACCGCGTCGCCGGGTCGTTGCCCCACCACCCGTGGAAGCGGGGGAGGTCGGCGCTGGCGTGGCGTTCATGCACGAACGCGCCGGCGATCGCCCCCGGGCCCGAGTTGAGGTACTTGTACGTGCAGAAGGCCGCCCAGTCGACGCCCCAGTCGTGCAGCTTGAGAGGTACGTTGCCCGCGGCGTGGGCGAGGTCCCAGCCGACGACGCACCCCTGTGCGCGCGCGGCCTGCGTCAAGCGTTCCATGTGGAACCACTGCCCGGTGAGGTAGTTCACGCCGCCGAGCATCGCGAGAGCCACCTGCTCGCCCTCGCGCTTGAAATAGTCCTCGACGTCCTCGGTGCGGAGCGTGCGTTCGCCGGCGCGCGGCTTGAGGCGGATCAGCGATGTCGCCGGGTCGTAGCCGTGGAACGCGATCTGGCTGGCGACGGCGTAGGAGTCCGACGGGAAGGCGTCGTCCTCGATGACGATTTTGTGGCGCTGCGGCGTGGGTCGGTAGAAGCTGACCATCAGCAGGTGGAGGTTGACGGTCAGCGAGTTCATCATGACGACCTCGCCGGGCCTCGCGCCGACGAGGCGGGCGGCGGGCCCCCGGAACCACTCGTGGTAGGGCAGCCAGGGGTGTTTGCCGTCAAGGTGCCCGTCCACAGCGAGGGCGCCCCAATCGTTGAGCTCCTGCTCGACGATGTTGCGGGCGGTTCTGGGCTGGAGGCCCAGGGAGTTGCCGGTCATGTAGACGGCGTGACGCCCGTGGATCGCGGGGATGTAGAAGCGGTCGCGGTAGGGGGCGAGGGGGTCGGCGTGGTCGGAGTCATGGGCCCAGGACTCGGTTGTGTCGAAGGTGGTGGAGGGGGCGTCGGGCATTGTTCGAGAGGGTAGGGGAGAGAAGAAAGGAAGAGACGGGCGGGACGCCCATACCACTAGGGTTGATAGGGGGACGCGTGGGGCTCGGACTCGCGGGTGTAGGGGCTTTTGCCGATGTCGTCCATGCCGAGGTCGGCGGGATTGAGGGCGAGGAACTCGATGGCGCTGCCGGCGAGGAGGCGTTGTTTGGAGCGGTATGTCAGGTCGTACATGGAGTCGATCATGGCGCCGGGGCGGGCCTCGCCGAGGGGGAAGGGGTAGTCGGAGCCGAGGCAGATGCGTCGCTCGTCCATCATCGAGATGAGGAAGCGGAGAGCGTTGCGAGAGTGGGTGAGCGAGTCCACGAAGAAGCGGGCGGGCTTGTCGTGGTCGGCCAGGTACCACCAGGGGTTGTGCTCGCAGTCGGTGGCGACGAGGTCAGGCCGGCAGTTGTAGCCGTGCTCGATGCGGCCGATGGTGTAGGGGAACGAGCCGCCGCCGTGGGCGAAGCAGACTCGAAGCTTCGGCAGCTTGTCAAAGACGCCGCCGAAGATCATGGAGCAGATGGCGCGGGCGGACTCGGCGGGCATGCCGACGAGCCAGGGGAGCCAGTACTTGCCCATGTGCTGCTCGCCCATCATGTCCCAGGGGTGGACGAAGACGCCGGCGCCGAGGCGTTGGCAGGCCTCGAACACCGGAAAGAGCGCCGGCTCGGAGAGGTTCCAGTCGGTCCCCCGCGGCTGCTCGATGTGCGAGCCGATCTCGATGCCCTTGAGGCCCAGGTCGTTGACGCAGCGTTCGAGTTCGCGGATCGCCAGGTCCGGGTCCTGCATCGGGAGGGTGCCCAGGCCGACGAAGCGCTTGGGGTGCGCCCGGCAGACCGAGGCGATGTGGTCGTTGAGGAAGCGGCAGATCTCGGCGGTGTGCTCGGGCTTGGCCCAGTAGCTGAACATGACCGGGACGGTGGAGAGGACCTGGACGTCGATACCGGTCTCGTCCATGTCGGCGACGCGCGAATCGGCGTCGAAGCAGTTCTGCTGGACGGTGCGGAAGTTCTTGCCGGAGATGAGCAGGTTGGCGCCGCAGGTGCACCCGGTCTTGTCGACGATGGGGTCGAAGTCGACGAAGCGCCCGTAGCCGTACTTGCGGTTCAGGTCGGGCCAGCCGGGGGGAAGGATGTGGGTGTGGATGTCGATCTTGTACATGGGAAAATTGCCAGATAGCAGAGGGCCAGATAGCAGATTAGAACATAAAGACACCGATCCGCCAACTCCGGATCTGCTATCTGCTCATCTGCTCTCTGGCCATCTTGTTTATGCCTCGATGTGCTCCGGGAACGTGAACTCCGGCGCCCGGGTGATGGTGTAGCCGCAGTTCTTGCAGGTGCGTCGGTCCTCGGGTCCGTTCCAGAAGTCGTCCATGACCTTGTGGAGGTCCTTGTCGATGTGGGTCAGGCGGAAGTGGGCCTCGTGGACGAGGTGGTCGCACTCGGGGCAGTACCAGCGAAGCCCGTCGTCGAGGGTCTTGCCGTCGATGACTCGGGGGAACTCGACGATGAGGCCCAGGGTGTCGTCGGGGCGTTGGGGGCGGTGGGGGACCATGCGTGGGCAGAGCCACATCTCGCCCTCGCGGATGACGACGTCGCGGGGCTTGTCCTCGCCGCCCTCGTGGACGGAGGGGCGGATGCGGACGACGATGTCGCCCTTGAGCTGGTAGAAGAGCTCCTCGGTGGGGTTGACGTGGTAGTCGTTGCGGGTGTTGGGGCCCTTGGAGACGAAGACGATGACGTCGTCGGCCTCCTTGTAGAACTGCTTATTCATGACCGGGGGCTTGAACTCGTGGTCGTGCTCCTCGATCCATTGCATCAGGTTGAAGGGCTTGGCGATCGTGGGCATGGCTGGCCTCCTCTCGGGGCGGATCCGGCGGCGGTCCCGGCGTCTGGCCATTGTATTGGACCTTGGACGGGATTCGGGGCGGGGTCCGGCGAGGCACAATCTGGGGCGATCCGGGCGTCGTCTGGTGCGTAATGTGTAATGAGCCCTCATCGGGGCCGTCGCGAGCGGGAGCACATGATGACACGTCCAATGAGCGCTGCGCTGGCCCTCGGTGGCCTTCTTCTCGTGGGGTCGGCCTCGGCGCTGCCGCCCCCGCTGCCAGACTCGCCCGCGGGCTCGGGGATGGTGAGGCGGAGTTCGACCCGCCACCGCGAGCCGAACCTGAAGTTCACGCAGACCGAGATCAACTTCGGCGAGGTCTCCGACGAGAAGAAGATCGAGGTCGAGTTCCCCTTCCAGAACGTGGGAACGGAGTCGATCAAGATCAAGAACGTGGACCCGTCCTGCGGGTGCACGACGGCGGAGCTGGACAAGACTGTCTACCAGCCCGGTGAGTGGGGCGTGATCCGCGCGACATTCAACCCGGAGAAGCGGTCCGGCGAGCAGCACAAGGCGATCAGCGTCTACACCACGGACCCGAACGCCTCGATGCAACGGCTGGTGCTCGGGGGGTATGTCCGCCCGATCGCGTACGCCGATCCCGGGATCATCAACTTCGGGCGTGTGAACAAGGGGGAGGGCACGACGAAGACGATCGAGGTGTACGGGCAGCTCGCGGACTTCAAGATCACGGAGATCGTGGTGACGGATCCGGATCTGTTCGAGGCCGAGGCGCTCGAGCCCGAGAGCGTGGAGGTCGAGGGCAAGACCCTGCGCCGGATCGCGGTGCAGGTCAAGATGAAGGGCGCCAGGAAAGCCGGGGAGCATACGGCTTTCGTGCAGCTGCACACGAACGACGAGCGGCGACCGATTCTGGCCGTGCAGATCGCGGTGCTGGTCAACTCCGAGCTGGCGCTCGACAGCCCGATGATCAGCATCGGGAAGATGGTGGTGGGAGACACGTTCGAGCAGGAGTTGATCCTGCGCCACACGGAGCAGCGCCCGTTCAAGATCGTCTCGGTCGAGCACGTCGGCAAGGCGTTCGATCTGCAGCTGGACTGGGAGCCGATCGAAGAGAGCTCGGCGGCGTACCGGATCCGGGTGCACGGGACGCCGCTGCTCGCGAGCCGGGGGTTCCGGGATCGGGTCGTGATCACGACGGACCTGGATGACGAATCGCCGGTCGAGGCGTACTTCACCGGGACGACGACCGAGGCGGTTCCGGAGGGGGCGGAGGAGAAGACCCCCGCGCCGGAGCAGGCGCCAACGGTGCATGGGGCCCCCTGAGGGAGCTGAGTCGCGGGGCGAGGGCGGGATCTGAACGGGGTTGGTGGTCGCTAGACTCCGCCGCCCATGAGCCTGCGCCGGCGGCACCCGATCGCGCATCTGCTTCGTCACCTGAGCACGCTGATGCTGCGCCGGGCGCGGCTGGTGATCCTGCTGTCCGGGCTGGTGGCGGTGGTCTCGCTCGCGCCCATCGTGACGAGGCTGGGGATCAACACCGACACCTCCAAGATGATCGCGGAGGAGACGGAGTGGAAGATCGCCGAGAGGGAGATGGAGCGGGAGTTCCCCGAGCGCGGGGAATCGATCCTGATCGTGATTGATGCGGGGACGCCCGAGATCGCGGCGAGGGTGCAGGAGCGGCTCGAGGCGGCGCTGGCTGGGCGGGGCGAGCTGTTCAAGGGGGTCGAGGAGGCGCCCGACCCGTTTTTTGTCTCGCACGGGCTGCTGTACCTCGACACCCCTGAGTTGTCGCACCTCGAGGCGTCGTTGGGACGCGGGGGGCCGGCGCTGGGGACGCTTGCGAGGCATCCCTCGATCTCGTCGTTCGTGCAACTGCTCTCGGGAGCGCTCGCGGCGCCGGACCGGGCGGAGGGTTTTGGCGCGGGGGGCGTCCTCGCGGGGCTCGCACGGGGGGCGGAGGCGGCGGGGCGGGGCGAGGTCCGGGAGATGTCATGGTCCGGCTTCGGGCCAAGCGCCGGGGGCGGCGATCGCCCAAGGCGGATGCTCGTCGCGTGGCCCGTCTTGAACCACTCGCGGGGGTTCCCGGCGGAGCCAGCGATCCAGGCGATCCGGGAAGCCGCGGCCCAGATCCACGTCGACGATGAGCGGGGGTTCATGGTCCGCCTGACCGGGGCGGCGGTCTTGAACACCGACGAGCTGGAGTCGGCGGCGCGGGGGGCAGGGACCGCGACGGTCATCGCATTGGCGGGGGTGCTCATCGCCCTCTACGTCGGGCTGGCGTCATTCCGCCTTGTGCTGGCGTCGGGGCTGACGCTGCTGGCGGGGCTGGTCGGGACGGCGGCGTTCGCGGCGTTGGCGATCGGGGAGCTGAACCTGATCTCGATCGCATTCGCCGTGTTGTACGTCGGGCTGGGGATCGACTACGCGATCCACGTCTGCCTGCGGTACCGCGAGTCGTGCGTCGCGGGGGCTTCCCACGCCCGCGCGACGCTCGTGGCTCTGCGGGAGACCGCGTCGTCGTTGACGATCTGTGCCGTCACGACCTCGGTCGGCTTCTTCGCCTTCATCCCGACGGCGTTCCGGGGGGTCTCCGAGCTCGGGCTGATCGCGGGCGTCGGGATGTTCATCAGCCTGATCGCGAGCTTGACGCTGCTGCCGGCGCTTTTGTTCGTGCTCGGGCGCCCGATGCGGTACAAGCGGGTGGAGGAGGGGGCGGCGGTTGATCGCCTCATCGATCTGCCCCATCGGTGGCGGTGGGCGGTGCGGGCCGCCGCGCTCGTGGTCGCGGTGGGGGCGGTGGCGTACGCGCTGCCCCGGGTCGAGTTCGATCGCAACCGGATGAATCTGCAGGACCCGTCGCTGGAGTCGGTCGCGACGTACCGGGACCTGCTGGCGACGAGCCCGACGCCTCCCTCGACATTGTCCGTGATCGCGGCGGACGACGTGGAGGCGGCCCGGATGCGGGCGGGGCTCGAGGCGCTCGAGAGCGTTCGGAGCGTCGTCGGGATCGACTCACTGATCCCGGCGGACCAGGACGAGAAGCTCGCGATCCTCGGGCGCTTGCGCGAGCGGGTGGGGGACGCGCTGGCGGTGGGCGTGCGCCGGGACGTCGCCCCCGATCCCGAGATGGAGCTGGTGGCGCTCGAGGGGCTCGCTGAGTCGCTCAGGCTGACGGCGGAGGGGGACTCTGATGCGGCGGAGGCGGCGCGGAACGCGCTGGCGCCGGTGGACTCGCTCTCGAAGGAGCTGTCACGGCGGTGGAGCGAGGGGGACGAGGAGGGCGTGCGCCGATCGCTCGACGCGTTCAGAGAGTCGATCTACGGCGGGCTCGCGACGACGCTCGGGTCGTTGCGGGTGATGCTGGGGGCGGAGCGGATCACGCGCGAGAGCCTGCCTTCACAGATCGCGGACCGGTGGATCGCGCCGGACGGGCGGCTGCGCCTCGAGATCATCCCGGCGGAAGATCTGTCCGGGAACGAGGCGCTGGGGCGGTTCGTGCGAGAGGTGGACTCGGTGACGCCCCGGGCGGTGGGCAGCGCCGCGGGGACGCTGCGGGCGGGGGACGTCATGGTCAGCGCCTTCACGCAGGCGTTGGCGACGGCGCTGGTAGCGATCTTCCTGATCGTCGCCGTGATGCTGCGCCGGGCGTGGGACGCGTGGCTGGTGATGGCGCCCCTGGTGCTCGCGGGGCTGCTGACGGCGTTGGCCTCGGTCGTGCTCGATCAGCCCTTCAACTTCGCGAACATGATCGCCCTGCCCCTGATGCTGGGGGTGGGCGTGGACAGCGGGATCCACATCGTGCACCGGTGGAAGACGATGCCGGCGGGGGAGCCGGTGCTGGCGTCGAGCACGGCGAGGGCGGTGCTGTTCAGCTCGCTGACCACGATCTTCAGCTTCGGGACGCTCGCTCTGTCGAGCCACCGGGGCATGAAGAGCATGGGGACGCTCTTGACGATCGCGATGGCGGTCGTGCTGCTGTGCACGCTGGTGGTGTTGCCGGCACTCCTGCCCGACGGGCAGGGAAAGCGGCGTGCTCAGCGCCGGTAGTACTCGGGGATGTGGCGTCCCTGGTAGATGATCTCGCGCCGGTCGAACTCGGTCTGGGCGCGGAGGCGGACGAGCATGTCGTCGCCGATGGATTCGTACGAGCGGAGGTAGGTCGTCAGCAGGTCGCGTCCGGTGTTGACGAAGCGGGCGGAGCCGTCGGCGAAGACGAGGTTGACGCCCGACTCGCCGTGGTTGTTCCAGGTGTTGGGCCAGTCGTCGAAGTTCTCGTTGCCCGGGGTCTCGTGGACGTTGAGGCCGAGGGAGCGGATGAAGTCAGGGCTGACGCCGTAAGACGAGTCGAGGTTGATGTCGTTGTCGGAGTCGAGGAAGAGGAGGGTGCGGTCGGGGAAGCGGGTGTTGCGTGCGGTCTTGAGGCGGCGTTCGGGTTGCTCGACGAGGGGGAAGGAGCCGGGGGGTTGCGTGGGGTTGAAGCCGAGCTGTGAGTAGGCGCTGCCGTGTCCGCCCCTGCCGATGATGGTGCCGTCGATGTACTTGCCGGGCTCGCCCCACATGAAGGTCTCGTAGCTGTGCCCGCCGGTGTCGTCGGAGGCGTCCTCGGCGGAGCGGAAGAGATCGAAGAGGAAGTCGTCGCGTCCGTAGAAGGGGAGGAGGGCGGTGATGCCCAGGCTCGAGTTGCGCGGGTCGTTGATGTAGGGGGCCTCGCCCGTGTCCTCGTCGAACTGGGTGCGGATGACGTTTCGGGTGGACGGGCAGAGGGCGACGTCGGGGTCGGAGATGTAGACCGGGTAGAACCACCCGAGGTTGTCCTCGAACCAGAGGAGGGAGGGGAGGAAGATTTCTTTGGGAGTATCGGTGGCGTAGGACTGGCTGGCGATGCCGAGCTGTCGGAGGTTGGCGAGGCAGGCGGTCTTGCGGGTGGTCTCCCTGGCGGCGCCGAGCGCTGGGAGGAGGATGCCGATGAGCAGCGCGATGATCGAGATGACCACGAGGAGCTCGATGAGCGTAAAGGCCGGGCGTCGTTCGTGTTGTGTGGGATCACGCATTCGTGGCGCCGCGGGCGGTCGGGGCGTCCCCCCTGTTGGGTTCTAGCATAGCTGGTCGGGCGTGGATACGCTTCACCGTGGCCGATCTGGGCGCGGACAGGCGCCCTCCCCCTCCAGATTCCGAAGGAGCAGAGAGATGTTTCGATCCATGTCCGCGGCGGCGGTTCTGATGACCCTGGCCACCGCGGCTCAGGCCCAGCAGGCCCAGGTGGATATCGACTTGTCCGGGATCGCGATCGCCTCCCCCTTCAACGACCAGGTCCGCGACTCGGTGAACAACCCGGCCGACGGGACGCCCGAGACGATCATCCTCTCGGACGGGTACCGGTTCGCGGTCGAGGGGACGGTGACGGTGACCGTGTTCTTCGTGGAGTTCTACCACGGGCCGGTGGCGCCCCTGTTCAACTTCCTCGCGCCCGGGCTCGGCAACGTGCTCAGTGGGTGGGTCCGCAACGCCCCCAATGGCCTGCCCCCCTCGGGCGGGGCGACGTGGCGCGAGACATTCGAGGGCGGGTTCGTTGGCGCGAACGTGTCGGTGACGATGGAGTTCGTCGCGGCCCCCGACGGCAAGGTCACGTTCCGCGTCAAGGACATCTCTTCTGACCTTGGCATCCTGATGCGCATCGACTTCGACGAGGGCGTCGGGACGCTGGCGGATTGGACGCCCTCGGCGCCGCAGACCACCGAGTGGCACATGAACGGCGGCTTCTCATCCGCCGCTGGCTCGGACGGGGCGGCGATCCGGTATCTGGACGAGGCGGAGTTCGGGGACATCCTGGTCGGCGAGAACGCCGACGGGACGCCAGACCCGTCGATCCCCAAGGACGTCACCGAGGCACAGTCCTCGTTCGTGGATACGGCGATCGACCCGAACGTTCCCTCGATCAACGGCGAGGACGACATCGTCTACCTCACCAGTCCGGCGTACAACCTGAGCAACTCGGGGAACATGAACTACAGGCGTGGCGTGGGGCTCGCTTGCTTCCCGTCGACCAAGCCCGTGTACCCGAACCCCTACGTCGGGCAGTGGTCGCTGGTGTACGACATGCTGATCCCCGCCTCGTCGTGGTACTCGGACTTCCCGACGAACACGCAGCCGAGGCAGTTCCTCGCGGCGCTGCTGCAGTCCGACTCGGACAACGACAACGGCGCCGACATGTGGCTGCGGAACCAGGGCGGTCCGGGCGTGATCTTCTCGAAGGACGGTGAGGACTTCACGTCGGGGTTCGTGCCCCTGGCGATCGCGCCGGACACGTGGTTCCGCCTCGCCCTCGTCGCCGACGAGTTCCAGCGGGGCAAGGCGCGGGTGTACCTCAACGGCGCGTTCGTGGGTGAAACGGGCTCGGACTGGGTGACCGCGGCGACAGACCCCACCGACCCGACCTACTCGGACGGCGAGGACGTGGACCCGGCGGACTGGGCGCTCTGGGGCCAGTTCCCGAGCCCGTGGTCGCGCTCGAGCGGGGCGATGAACCCGGACGTGGACGGCAATCCTCTGCCGGCGCCGATGAACTCGACGTTCTGCCTCTTCGCCGACCTGATCTTCGGCGGATCGCAGCCGGTGTACCTGGCGAATCTCTTGTTCAGCGAGAAGCTGTTCACCGACGCGGAGGTCGCGGACATGGGCGGGCCCAACGCGGCGGGCATCCTGCTGCTCGACTCGGGCGGGTGCAACGCCGCCGACCTGGCCGAACCTCTCGGGACGCTCGACTTCTCCGACGTGATCGCGTTCCTGACGGCGTTCGGCACGATGGACCCGGCGGCGGACCTGGCGGCGCCCACGGGCGTCTTCGACTTCTCCGACGTGATCGCGTTCCTGACGGCCTTCGGTTCGGGCTGCCCCTAAGACGGGCTCGCGGGTCAGCCATCCAGGGCGTCGCGGAGTCGGTCGATGTTCGCCCGCATGATGTTGAGGTAGTCGGAGTGCGCGCCGCGTTCTTCCGGGCCGGGGTTCTCGCCGGGCGAGAAGACGACGCACCGGACGCCGGCGGCCTCGAGCATCGCCCGGCTCGCGGGCACGGGCTCGCTCTCCCAGAGAAGGACGATGGGGCGGCTCGTGTCGTCACCCGCGGCGCGGAGGACATCGCCGACTTCCTCCTCGCTCAGCGGTGTCTCGGGGTCGAGCGCGAGGTTGGTGATGGCCCAGTTGTAGCGCCTGGCGATGTAGTTGTACGCGGGGTGCGAGGCGAGCAGGCGGACCCGCCCGACGTCGGGCGTGATGTCCAGGAATCGCTCGTCAAGGTAGCGCAGGTCCGTTTCGAGGCTCAGGAGGTTGATGGCGAACGTGTCGGCGGAGGTCGGGAAGGCATCTATGAAGGCTCGCTCGATGACGCGGGCCTGGCGGATGGCGAGATTGGGGTCGAGCCAGGTGTGCCCGTCGATGCCTGTGTGTGAGTGGGCGCCGGCGGGGCCGTGCGAGTGGGTGACCGCGTTCTCGAACTGGAGGAAATCGTCCTCGAAGGCGTGAGAGGTGTCGACGACGCGGGAGCGGGGGAGCGGGGCGGTGAGAGCCCACTTTTCGAACTCCGCGCCGTTGAGGATCACGAGGCGGGCGGACTGGTACTCCTGAATGACCTCGGCAGAGGGCGTCCAGAAGACGGGGTCCTCGCCCGGGGGCAGGGGGCACTCGACCTCGAGGACGTTGCCCGCGATCCGGTCGGCGAAGTAGAGCGTGGGGTAGAAGGTGGTGAGCACGACGTCCGAGGTGACGGCGGACTCGGGGGGCTTGGTCGGGGGCGGGGGGCTCTTGTCGGTGCACGATGCCAGGGAGATCACCAGCGGGGCGGCGAGCAGCGTGAAGAGGCGACGCATCGCGGGATCTCCTAGAGCAGGGGCGCCACGGCGCTGATGATAGTGACCACGACCGCGCTCAAGACGCCGGCCGCGAGGAGTGCGCCCAGGGCGAGGGCGCCCAGCTCCCAAGCGAAGATCGCAAAGACCGCCGAGCGGTCCGCCCCGATCTCGCTCAGTGTCCTGACCTCGTCGGCACGCACCCGGACCGCCAGGGCGACGATGAGCGCGATCAGCGCGATCGTCGAGGCGGCGAGCACGACCGCGACGACGTCCAGCAGGCGGCGGATCTGCACGACGTAATCGATCAGCTCCTCCACGACGCGAGACGGAGAGAGCGCCTGCAAGCCCGGTGTATCGTTGTACCGGGCCGCGAGGATGGTCGAGGCCTTCTCACTGGCGGGGTAGACGAGGACGGCGGTGAGGGGGAGGTCGTCGCGCGAGCCGTGGATGTGGAACGTGCCCACGTTCTCGGGGGTGATCTCCTGGATCGTCACGACCGCTTCGGAGAGGGCGACGTGCTCGTCGGTCTTGCCGATCAGGAGGTCGGGGCGCTCGATGGTCTGGGCGTCGGCGTGCCCGTGGGCGGCGCCCTCGAGGACCCAGGCTGTCTCGAGGTCGATGAAGACGGCCGCGTCGTCGGGTGAGTGGGCGGGGGCAAGGACGCCGGCGATGTGCAGGCGGATCGAGGGGGGGGCCGTGATGTCGTACTGCTTGAGCTGGTCGGTGTCGAGGGTGTCGCCCGGGGAGAGGGAGAGGCGTCGGGCGGTCTCGGCGCCGACGACAGCCTCGCCGAGGGCGACGAACATCCGCCCTTCGTCGAGGTGGAGGCCCTGAAGCTCGAAGAACTCGATCGAGGTCGCGACGACGGGGGCGCCCTGGGCGGTGAAGCGGGCGTGGATCGGGAAGACCTGCACGGTCTGGTCGTCGAGCAGGGCTCGGTAGTCGCGCATCTTCATCGTGCCGATCGGGGTCGAGCGGTAGTAGAGGGCGGCGAAGACGAGGTCGAAGCGGCTGCCGGCGGCGCCGACGATCATCGGGACCGCGTCCGCACGCTTGTGGAGCGTCCGCTCGAAGCGGGCGGCGAGCACACGGCTGACGACGGGGATGGTGAGCACGAGGGCGAGGCAGGCGACGAGGATCGCCGAGCGCGCCGGACGGCGTTGCGCGTGGCGGAGGGCAAGGTACAGTCGCCCGCTCACGACCCACCCCCCGACATGTCGATCACCTGCGCGAAACGTCCGAGCAGGTCGTGGTTGTGCGTGACCATCAGCACGGTCGCCCCGGTCCGCTCGCCCTCACGCATCAGGAGGTCGAGCGTCGAGCGGGAGCGCTCGGGGTCGAGATTCCCCGTCGGCTCATCGCAGGCGATCAGGCGGGGCTGCGTGACCAGGGCCCGGCAGATCGCGACACGCTGGCACTCGCCCTGGCTCAGGCGCCTGGGACGGCGCGAGAGAAGGCGGGCGATCCCCAGATCGGTCGCCAAGCGGCGGGCCCGCTCGCGTGCTTCCTCATCGAGGCGGAGGGTCGAGCTGACCCGGTAGGGGAGCAGGATGTTGTCGAGGGCGCTGAGGTAATCGAGCAGGGCGAAGCTCTGGAAGACCATGCCGACGCTGGCGATGCGGGTCTGGCGGCGGTCGGTCTCGCGCATCGAGGAGATCTCACGCCCGTCGAGTCGGACGTGTCCCTCGTCGGGACGGAGGACGCCGATGAGCAGGCGCAGGAGCGTGGTCTTGCCACACCCGCTGGGGCCGATGCAGGCGGTGTGCTCGCCCGAGGTGATCTCGACACGCGCGTGCTCAAGCGTGAAGGGGTCTGGCCCCGGGTAGCGGAAGCGCAGGCCCTGGGCCTCGACGATCGGACGCGGGGCGGGGGTGGATGGGGCCGGGCTCATCTGGCGTCAGATGTCCTCGCCCCCGACAGAGCGGAGGAGGTCCTCGACCGCGGGCGGGGTGGGGTTGGCGCCCGGGTCGAGGCGGGTCTGGGAGAGGATGCGGTTGGCGGTGAGTCGCCAGCCGTCGGGCAGGGCGGTGAGGGTGTACTCGCCCTGGTACTGGATCTGGCGGGTGTGCGAGTGCCCCCAGTGGTAGACGGTGCCGTCGACGGTCCAGGTGTGGCGGACGACCGCCTGGGCGACGAGGGCGTCGCCCTTGGGGACGTACTCGGCGCGGACGACCTCGAGGTCGCCCGGGTGGAGGCCGGTGACGAGGCCGACCATGCCGCCCTGCTCGGCCTGGATGAGCGAGGACCGCACCTGCGTGTAGAGCTCCTGGAGCAGGGGGCCCTCGACGGTGCGCGCAAGTGAGTCATACACGTCGGACTCGGCGGTGTAGTCGAAAGCGCGGTAGAGGTTTGCGTGCATGGGGAGGAAGGCGGCGCGGACCTGGTCGTCGGTGGGGGGCTTGGCGTGATTCGACATGGGGAGGTCGATGAGCACGAGGCCCGAGAGCGCCCAGGCGAGGGCGCCGGCGATGACAGCGCCCATGAGGGGCGCGAACCATTCACGCCGGCGCGCCAGGGCGACGACGAACCACGCGAGCGTGAAAAGGACGACGATGGCGAGCCCAAGCGTGATCGCCGAGACGCGGACCGGATGGATCGGTGGTGGCGCGTCGGGCACGGGCTCGAAGCGCCCCGCCTCGTCCCAGCCGCGTCGCCACGTGACGGTCGGGTCCGCCTCGGAGAAGCGGACGAGCTTCATCGTGCCTTCGGCGCGGAGCTGGGCTTCGAGGACCATCTTGGGCGGATCGGCGGAGGCCTCGAACTCGGCGGCCGCCATGTCCGCGGGGTAGGTGGGCCACGTGAGATCGACCGTCTCGGGCGGGTGGTCGGTGGGGTAGACGAGGACGGCGACGCATCGGATGAGCGCGCGCATGCCGTTCTTCGGAAAGAGCACGACCAGCGAGGGGTCGGGGTCGGCGTAGAGCTGGATCGAGTCGATGGTCGGGGTGACGCCCTCGCCATCGAGGCTGACCTTGACCTGCTCGCGCAGGACCGCTTCGAGTTGTTCCAGCAGTGGGCCACGCTCGCCCTCGGAGACGCTCTGGAGGGACTCTCGCGCGGGGGGGATCATCTCGTCGATGAAGGCGAGGTTGGCGCCGACGGTCCATCGGACGGCGTCGTCCTCGACGGAGATGCGCAGCTCGACGTGCGGACCGTCCTGGGGATGGAGGAGGTCGGCGCGCGAGTTGGGCGACGTCAGGGTGATGACGGCGAGGATGAGGGCGAAGCACGCTCGCAAGGCGGCGATTCTACCGGGGGGGCCGAGGAGGGACGCATCCGGGGTTGGGTGGGGCGGTATGCTCGGGGTCTCCGGCGGCGCGCGGGCGGTGTCTTCGCGTGGTCCGTCCACTCGAAACTCAGGGAGCACGACACATGCGCGCCGACCGATTGCTCGTCTCTGGCCTCGTCCTCTCACTCTGGTCCGGGGCGGCGTTGGCCATCGTCGACGACGACCCGAAGACCGGCGTGTCGCAGGGCTCGCCGATCGCGGACGCCCTGGCCTCGGTCTCGCCCGAGGTGCGCGAGTACAACGACCACCTGGTCACGCTGGCGAACCCGTACATGATGGGTCGCGTGCCCGGCTCGGCGGGGATGGAGCGGGCGATGGACTACGTCGAGTATCACTTCCGTCAGTACGGGCTGGAGCCGGCGTTCCCGACGAACCTCGACGGGGTCGACTCGCCCTTCACGTCGTACCGCGACCCGTTCGCGCTCGGCGGGCTGTGGAAGGTCCAGTCCGAGTCGCTCCAGGGCGGCGCGGCCAAGCTCACGCCGGAGAAGGACTTCGTGTTCACGGCGCTGGGCGGTTCGGGCGAGGTCTCGGGCGACGCGGTCTTCGTCGGGTACTCGATCGAGAACGGGCCCGACGGGTGGTCGAGCTACGGCGAGGAAGATGACCTGACGGGGAAAGTCGCGGTGATGTTCCGCTTCGAGCCTACCGACGAGGAGGGCAAGAGCACGTGGACCGAAGGGGGCGAGTGGTCGGGGCGGTCGTCGTTCGCGAACAAGCTGCGCGGCGCCGCGTCGCGCGGGGCGGCGGCCGCGGTCGTGATCAACCCGCCCTGGGCGGCCGACCAGCGGGCGCAGAAGCTCGACCGGTTCCAGTCGGGCGGCGGGGGTGATTCCGCCATGCCGGTGCTGATGGTGTCGCCCGAGGGCGCGAAGAAGCTGCTGGCGGGCGCCGACGGGCGGACGCTCGAGGACCTGCGCGCGATCGCGGACGCGGGGGGCGGGGCCGTCGATCTGGGCGTCGACGTCAAGATCACCGGCAACGGGGAGCGTGAGGAGCTGGCGGCCCAGAACGTCGGGTGCGTGATCAAGGGCTCGGGCTCGCTGGCGGACGAGTGGATCGTGGTGGGGGGGCACCTCGATCACATCGGGATGGGGTACTTCGGTTCGCGGGCCGGGCCCGGGACGCTGCACCCGGGCGCGGACGACAACGCGTCGAGCGCGGCGGGGCTGATCCTGCTGTCCAAGAAGCTGTCGGAGTCGATCGCCGAGATGTCGGCGGACGCGCCGAGGCGTTCGATCTTGATCATCGAGTTCTCGGGTGAGGAGTCCGGGCTGAACGGGTCGCACCACTACGTGGAGCATCCGATCGTGCCCCTGGACAAGCACGCCCTGATGATCAACTGGGACATGATCGGGCGGATCAAGAACGAGCGGCTCACGGTGGCGGGGGTGGACACCGCCAAGGGGATGCGGGAGTTCCTCCAGCCCTTCTTTGACGAGTCGGGGCTTGAGATCACCGTGCCAGACTCGATGAACGGGGCGTCGGACCACACGAGCTTCTACATGAAGGACATCCCGGTGCTCTTCTCGATCATCACGGACTTCCACGAGGACTACCACACGCCGGGGGACGTGAGCTGGAAGATCAACCGGGTGGGCGCGGTCAAGACGGTGGACATGTACCACGACATCATCCTGGCGGCGGCGCAGCGTCCCGAGCGGTTCGAGTTCGTCAAGTCGGAGCGTCAGGCGCCCCAGGCGCCGGCGGCGGGGCTCAAGGTGCGTCTGGGCGTGATGCCCGGGAGCTACGACCCGAACGAGCGGGGGATCCCGATCGCCTCGGTCAGCGACAACGGCCCGGCACAGAAGGCGGGGATGCTCGACGGCGACCGCCTCGTGCGTTGGGACGGGCAGAAGATCGGCGACGTCCAGCACTGGATTGAGCTGCTCTCGAAGCACGAGCCGGGCGACGTGGTGAAGGTCGGCGTGCTGCGCGATGGTGAGGAAATCACCCTGACCGTCACGCTCGAGGCTCGCTAGTCGACGTGCGGCTCTTCGTCTGGGGCCGTGCGGAGGATGATCTCGGCGTTTGGGTATCTGGCCCGGAGTCGTGCAACGCCGTCGCGTCCGAGCACGGAGGCGGCGCTGGCGAGGGCGTCGGCGAGCCAAGCCTCGTCCGCGATGACGCTGACCTGGATCGGGTCCGTGAGGCCGAAGCCGGTTCGTGGGTCGATGATGTGTGAGTAGCGGACGCCGTCGGCCTCGATGAACTGGTAGCGGCCGCCGGAGGTGGCGACGGCGCGCGACGACAAGCGGAGCGTGCGGGGAGGGCCGGTGGCGTTCTCCAGCTTGACGTTCCACGCCGCGTCCGAGGTTGGGGGCGCCTGCCCGATCGCGAGGTCGCCTCCCAGATCGACGAGCGCGGCGGGATAGCCGAGATCGTTGAGGACGGCGAGGGCGCGCCCTGCGGCGTATCCCTTGCCGATGCCGCCGAAGTCGAGGCGCATGCCGACCAGGGCGAGGCGGACACGCGAGGACGGCTCGTCGATTTCGACATGGTTCATGCCGACGAGCGTTTGGGCCTGGTCGATGCGATCTCGATCGGGGATCCGTCCCTCGCGGCGGGCCTCACGCCAGAGCGCCGTGAGCGGGCCGATCGTCGGGTCGAAGGCGCCGCCCGAGGCCTCCCAGACCTCGCGTGACTTGAGGAGAACGTCGAGGAGGTCGTGGCTGACCGGGGTCCATTCGCCGGCGTGTCGGCACAGACGCATCGCCTCGCTCTGGGGGTCGTAGTCGGAGAGGACGGCGTTGAGGCGCTCCATCTCGTCGAAGGCGGCGGCGGCGGCGGTCGCGGCGGACTCCTCGTCCGGGGCGTACAGCACCACCCGGGCACGCGAGCCCATCACCACCCTTGCGAACTCGAAGCGGCGGACGCTAGCCTCGGCTGTCCGGGCCCCCGGCCCAGGCGTTGATCGGCAGGCGGTCAGCGGGAGAGTCAGCGCGATGATGAGCGGCGCGAGGCGTCTGAGTCTGTTTCTCTTCATGGCGACGATCATGGGGCTCACGGTATCCGCCCGGGGTGGGCCCGATGCCCCCGCTGCGAGCGACAAGACGATCCAGATTCGGGTTCCCGGCACAACGGTCCGTTTCGAAATGACGCGTGTGCCGGGCGGCGAGGTCGAGAACGCGGCGGGCGAGATCGTTCAGGTCGGTGACCTGTGGGTGCTGACGACCGAGGCGCCGTGGGAGTTGTACGACGTGTACCTGTACGCGCTCGACGAGCCGGAGGGTGGCGGGGGCGACGCGATCACACGTCCGAGCAAGCCGTATGTTCCCCCGGATCGGGGGTTCGGGCACACGGGGTACCCGGCGATCGGGATGACGCGCCACGCGGCCGAATCGTTCTGCGCGTGGCTGGAGGCGAAGTCGGGGATCCCGGTGCGACTGCCGACGCCCGAGGAGTGGACGCGGGCGGCGCAGTCTGTCGCGCTCGAAGGCGCAGCATGGTGCGCGAACAACTCGGACGGCACGACACACCCTGTTGGGAAGATGCCGGCGAACGTTCACGGGCTGCGCGACATGCTCGGCAACGCTGCGGAGTGGGTCGCGACCGATTCGGGACGCCCGGCCGCGATGGGCGGGAGCTACCGCGACGCGTGCGACGCGTGCACGCCGACCGCGATGCAGCGTCAGACGCCGGCGTGGAACACGTCGGATCCACAGATCCCCAAGAGCGTGTGGTGGCTGGCGGACTGCTCGTGGGTGGGGTTCCGGTTCGTGGTGGAGGTAGAGAAGATGCCGGAGAACGTGGGGCGATCGGGCGAGGAGGCGGCGGATGACGAGTGAGCGGAGTCTGACGAGGCGGGAGTTTGTCGCGACGGGGGCGGCGATCGGGGCGGCGGGGTTGCTGGCGCCGCGCGTGCTGGCGGGGCGGGTGGGGCGCGTCAAGGCGTCCGAGCTGCGCGTCGGCGTGATCGGTTGCGGCGGGCGGGGGACGGGCGCGGTCGTGCAGGCGCTCAGCGCCGATCCGGGCGCCGTGCTCTGGGCGATGGGCGACCTGTTCCCCGAGAAGATCGAGTCGTGCCTCGGGCATGTCCGCTCGGCGATGGAGGAGCTCGACAAGGAGGACTCGGACGGGGGGTGGAACAAGAAGATCCAGGTCCCGGACGATCGGCGGTTCGTCGGGCTTGATAGCTACGCGGGCGTGCTGCGGTCCGAAGTGGACGTGGTGCTGCTGACGACGCCGCCGGCGTTCAGGCCGAGGCACCTGATGTCGTCGATCGGCGCGGGGCGGCACGTGTTCTGTGAGAAGCCGGTCGCGGTGGACGCGCCGGGGCTGCGCGACGTGTTCGAGGCGTCACGCCGGGCGGAGGCGGCGGGCCTGAGCCTGATGTCCGGCTTCTGCTGGCGGTACCAGGACCAGGTCAAGGAATGCTTCGAGCATCTCGCCGCGGGGGGCGTCGGCGAGCTGCACACGATCCAGACGACGTACAACACGACGGGGTGGGTCGCGCCCCATCCGAGGCAGGATGGGTGGTCGGACACCGAGTTCCAGCTTCGCAACTGGCAATACTTCACGCCGATCTCGGGGGATCACATCGTCGAGCAGGCGGTGCACGCGATCGACTGGATCGGGTGGGCGATGGGGGACCAGCCGCCCGAGCGGTGCTGGGCGGTGGGGGGGCGTTCGACGAGACCCGACACGCCCGAGACGGGCAACGTGTGGGACAACTTCTCGATCACGTACGAGTACCCGGGCGGGGTGCGGGCGTACCACATGTGCCGCCACTGGCCCAACACGCCGTCGGACAACTCGGCGTACTTCATCGGCTCCGAAGGGCGGTGCGTGATGCAGCCTTGGAACGGGCGGCACGAGGTCATGGGCGAGCGACCCTGGAAGGGGACCGCCGTCGGCAACGACATGTACCAGCGCGAGCACGACGTCCTGTTCAAGTCGATCCGCGAGGGCAAGCCCCTCAACGACGGCGAGCGGATGTCGAAGACGACGCTGCTGGCGCTCATGGGGCGGATGGCGGCGTACACGGGGCAGGTGGTGACGTGGGATCAGGCGATGGGGAGTCAGGAGAATCTGAACCCCGGGGCGTGGGCGATGGGGCCCCGGGAGACGCCAAAGGTTGCCGTGCCTGGGACGAAGCCATTGACGTGAGGAGGCAGGCGTGACGAGTCGGCGGGAGTTCTTGGCGGTGGCGGGTGGCGCGGCGGCGGCCGTGACGCTCGGGAGGAACGCTCCAGCGCAGACGCAGCCCACGCGCGAGAAGCCGGCTCCGAGCGGGCCCCGGATCCGCAAGGCGCTCAAGTACGGCATGATCGACGCCGGCGACACGGTGCGGGCCAAGTTCGAGATCGCGATGGAGGCGGGCTTCGAGGGGGTCGAACTCGACAGCCCGAGCGATCTTGACAAGAACGAGGTGCTGCGAGCCAAGGAGGCGACCGGGATCGAGATCCCGGGGGTCGTGGACTCGGTGCACTGGCAGAAGACACTGGGGGACGCGGACCCGGCGGTGCGAGCCGAGGGGCGCCATGCGCTGGAGAAGGCGCTATTTGACTGCCGAGACTACGGCGGGACGAGCGTGCTGCTCGTCCCGGCGGTCGTGAACGAGAGCATCTCGTACGCCCAGGCATGGGCCAACTCGCAGGAGCAACTCCAACGATCGCTGGCGGTCGCGCGCGAGGCCGGCGTCTCGATCGCGCTCGAGAACGTCTGGAACAACTTCCTGCTCGGTCCGGTCGAGGCGCGGGAGTACGTGGACTCGCTCGCGGGGATGAACGGGCAGCCGATCCGGTACCCAGTCAACGATCGGGATTACGTCCGGTTCATGCCGATCGGGTGGCACCTGGATATCGGGAACCTCTGGTTCTACGCCTGGCCCGAGCACTGGATCGAACTGCTGGGGCCGCGCATCCTGAAGCTCGACGTCAAGGGCTACTCCCGAGCCAAGGCGGACAAGGAAGGCAAGTGGGCGGGCTTCGGCGTCGAGATCGGCGACGGGGACATCCCCTGGGAGCGCGTCAACAAGGCTCTCGACAAGATCGGGTATCGTGGCTGGGCGGCGGCGGAAGTGAAGGGTGGCGACCTCGCCCGTCTCAAGGACGTCAGCGCCCGCATGGACCGCGTGTTCAACCTGTAGTCTCTGGGCGGAGGTGAGCATGATGAGCAAGATGACACGCCGGGACGTGATCAAGGCGGGGGCGCTGGGGGTCGGGGCGCTCGTGACGCCGGCGTTCGCGTCGAGGCTGGCGCGGGTCGGGAGCGACCGGATCGGGGTCGGCCTGATCGGGTGCGGCGGGCGCGGCACGGGCGCCGCGTGGAACGCGCTCGAGGCGGATCCATCGGTCAACATCGTCGCCCTCGCCGACGTGTTCCAGGATCGGCTGGACGGGGCGCTGGGGCACCTCAACGGCGAGGCGTCTTGGAACGGGCGGATCGACGTGCCGGCGGAGCGTCGGTTCGTCGGGTTCGAGGCGTACGAGAAGCTGCTGGCGCTGCCCGAGGTGGACTACGTCTGCATCGCGACGCCGCCACATTTCCGGCCGATCCACTTCGAGGAGGCGGTGCGCCGGGGCAAGCACGTGTTCATGGAGAAGCCGGTCGCGGTGGACGCGACGGGCATCCGGCGCGTGATCGCGGCGGCGAAGAAGGCGGACCACGCGGGCCTGTCCGTCGTCGCCGGCACGCAGCGCCGGCACGAGCGCTGCTACCTCGAGCTGATGGACCGCGTGCACTCGGGCCAGCTCGGCGAGCTGGTCGGCGCTTCGTGCTACTGGAACCAGGGCGGGCTCTGGGTCCACGAGCGCCAGCCGGATGAGTCCGACATGGAGTACCAGATCCGCAACTGGTTGTACTTTTGCTGGCTCTCGGGCGACCACATCTGCGAGCAGCACATCCACAACCTGGACGTGATCAACTGGGCGATGGGCTCGACGCCTCTCAGGGCGATGGGGATGGGCGGGCGCCAGGTGCGCACAGGCCCCGAGTACGGCAACATCTTCGACCACTTCTCGATCGAGTACGAGTACCCGGGGGGCGTGCGCGTGCAGAGCATGTGCCGCCAGATCGACGGGTGCGCGGGGCGCGTGGACGAGCGGCTGGCCGGCACAAGAGGCTCGGCGATCGCCTGGCCCGGACGCTCCCAGATCTGGGGCGAGAACGCCTGGGAGTTCAAGGGCGACAACCCGAATCCCTACATGGTCGAGCACAAGGACCTGATCGCTTCGATCCGGGGCGAGTGCACGCGGCTGAACGAGGGCGTGCGGGTCGCCGAGAGCGCGCTGACCGCGATCATGGGGCGGATGAGCGCGTACACGGGCCAGGAGGTCACGTGGGAGCAGGCGATGGGGTCGAAGCTTGATCTGGCGCCGGCGGCGTACGAGTTCGGAGCGGTCGAGGTCGATCCCGTGCCGACGCCGGGTCGGACGCCATTGGTGTGAGGGAGAGCGTGATGCGTCGACGGGAGTTCATCGCGGGGGTCGGGGCGGCGGCGGTCAGCGTGACGGGGACGTCACGCCTCGCTCGCGCGAGCGCGAGGACGGGGAGTGGGGCCATGGGCGAGAAGTTTTCGATGGACTTTGCGCCGCACTTCGGGATGTTTTCCGCGAGCGCCGGGGACGACCCGGTTGCCCAGCTGGAGTTCGCCGCTGGCGAGGGCTTCACCGCCTGGGAGGACAACGGGATGTCCGGGCGGTCGACCGAGGAGCAGGAGCGGATCGCCCAGGCGATGACGCGGCTCAACATCCGCATGGGCATCTTCGTGATGAACCCCTCGACCGCGTGGGGGGCCACGTTCTCGCGCGGGGACGCGGGCGACCGCCAGAAGTTCCTCGATGAGACGAAGAGGGCGGTGGACGTCGCCAAGCGGATGAACGCGACGTGGATGACGGTCGTGTGCGGGCAGCGCGAGCAGCGACTCGAGCTGGGGTACCAGACCGCCAACGCGGTCGAGCAGCTCCGCGCGGCGTGTGAGATCCTCGAGCCTCATGGCCTGGTCATGGTTCTCGAGCCCCTGAACCCGCACGACCACCCGAACATGCTGCTGGCGAAGATGGCGCACGCGTACGAGGTCTGCCGAGCGGTGGACTCGCCCTCGTGCAAGATCCTGTGCGACCTGTACCACCAGCAGTCGACCGAGGGGAACCTGATCCGCAACATCGACCGGTGCTGGGACGAGATCGGGTATTTCCAGATCGGGGACAATCCGGGGCGCAACGAGCCAACCACCGGCGAGGTCAACTACGCCAACGTCTTCAAGTTCATCAAGGGCAAGGGGTACGCGGGCGTCCTGGGCATGGAGCACGGGAACAGCCGAGGCGGCAAGGACGGCGAACGGGCGGTCATCGACGCCTACAGATCATGCGACCCGGGCTGAGACGCCCCGGCAGATGGAGCACGAGATGATGATGCGTACGAGCCTGGTTCTGTCGTCCGGTGTCCTGCTCGCCCTACCCCTGGCGGGTTGTCGGTGCTGCCCGACTGGGTCGGAGCAGACGGCCGCGGCTCGCGCGGACGATGGTTGGGTCGACCTGTTCAACGGCAAGGATCTGACCGGCTGGACCGTCACCGGTGGGCGTACGGACGCCTGGGGCGTCAAGAACGGCGAGATCGTCATCGTCAAGCCCGGCGAGGGGTGGTGGCTCCGCACCGACCGCATGTACCGCGACTTCGAGCTGACGCTCGATTTCTGGATGCCCGAGGGCGGCAACTCGGGGCTCGGCCTGCGGGGGACTTCCCACGGCGACCCCGCCTTCACGGGCATGGAGATCCAGATGCTCGACACGTCGGGCCAGGATCCGGACGTGCACAACTGCGGCGCCGTCTACGAGGCGATTGCGCCCGACGTCATGGCCGTCAACCCTGCGGGGCAGTGGAACACGTACCGCGTGAAACTGGTTGGCAACACGCTCGACGTCTGGCTCAATGGCAAGAAGATCCACGACCACCAGAAGCTTGACGGGCGGGGCTACTTCCGCGACCCGGCCCAGACGCTGCCCCTGAACACGCGGGCGACGACCGGGTACATCGCGATCCAGGACCACGGGCATCCGTTCCGGTACAAGAGCATCCGGATCAAGGACCTCTCGCCCGACCCGGAGCCGTTGGGGATGCGGTCGCTGATCGCGGGCGAGGAGGGCAAGGCGCCCGAGGGTTGGTTCGCCGAGGACGCCGCGAGCTGGACCATCGAGGACGGCGCGATCGTCGGACACGACGGGCCTGGGCACCTGTTCACCGACGAGCAGGATTTCACGGACTTCGAGTTGCGGACGTTCGTGAAGGTGAACGCGCACGGGAACTCGGGGATCTACTTCCGGTGCCAGCCGAACCCCGATCCCAACAACCCGTGGCCGGCGGGGTACGGGTACGAGGCGCAGGTCGATCAGCACGACCCGAAGAACTTCACGGGGTGCATCTACAACATGGCGTGGCCCGAGTCCGGCCCTGGCAAGGACGGGCCGATCACGCGCGACGACGCGTGGTTCGACTACCGGATCCGGGCCGAGGGGGACCACATCCGGACGTGGATCAACGGCGTGCCGTTCGTGGACACGCATCTCGATGATTTCAGCAAGGGGAGGTTCGCCGTCCAGGGGCACAACCCGGGCAGCGTGATCGAGTACAGGGATTTCCGGGTGCTCGACCTGTCAAAGAACTGAGCCCGTTCCGAAACGAGCCGGGAGCGTCAGCGACCGGTCTGCGACTTCCCGCCGCGTGCCAACCGCTCCCTCACGGTCGCGGCTCGCATGGCCTTACTGCTTGTCCTTGTCGAAGGCCGCGTCGAAGGCGCCGGACGCAGGATCGAAGTCGATCGAACGGACGAACACGACGGCCTCGGCGGCGCCGTGCTCGCGGGCCATCGCGCTGTCCTCCCACTCGACCGAGAGCGGGCCGGCGTACCTCGCGCGGTTGAGCGCGCGGGTGATGCCCTCGAAGTCGATGTCGCCCCGCCCCGGCGAGCGGAAGTCCCACCCGCGTCGGGGGTCGCCGAACGAGAGGTGGCTGGCGAGGATGGAGCTCGTGCCGTCGAGCGTCTGGGCGGCGTCCTTGACGTGGACGTGGAAGATGCGGCTCGCAAAGCGGTCGATGAACTTGACGGGGTCGATGCCCTGCCAGATGAGGTGAGAAGGATCGAAGTTGGCGCCGAAGGCGGCGTGGTTGTTGACCGCCGCGATCGCGCGCTCGAAGGTGTGGATGTCGTAGGCGATCTCGGTCGGGTGGACCTCGAGGGCGAACTTCACATCAAACTTCTGGAAGGCGTCGAGGATGGGCGTCCAGCGCGAGGCGAACTCGCGGAAGCCGGCGTCGATCTCGTCCTGGCTCGTCGGCGGGAAGAAGTAGAGCTTGTGCCAGACGGGCGAGCCCGTGAAGCCGTTGACGACGCCGACGCCGAAGGCCTTGGCGGCGTCAGCCGTCGCGATCATCTCCTCGGCCGCTCGCTCGTTGACGCCCTCGGGCTCGCCGTCGCCCCAGACGCGCTCGGGGACGATCGCCTTGTGCCTGGCGTCGATCGGATCGGAGACGGCCTGGCCGACGAGGTGGTTGGAGATGGCCCAGCACCCGAGGCCGTGCTCGGCGAGGAGGTCGCGCTTCTGGCGGCAGTACGCGTCCTCGGAGAGGGCGCGATCGACCTCGAAGTGGTCGCCCCAGCAGGCGAGCTCGAGGCCGTCGTACCCCCACTCGCTGGCCATCTCCGCGAGGGTGGCCAGGGGCAGGTCGGCCCACTGGCCGGTGAAGAGGGTGACGGGTCTGGGCATGGCTGGGCTCCTCGGGCCCGATGGTACACGCGGGGATCATCGCGGCGGTGAATCCATGTAGACTCGCCGCTCCCCGGGGCCATCGGGGACGCGGGAGACCACGATGTCGGATCAGCCAGGCGCCCGTTCCGGACCGGTCGTGATCACGCTGCTGTCGGTGATGATGTTCTTGCAGTTCTTCCTGTGGGGCGCGTGGTTCGTGACACTCGGGCCGTTCATGGGCGCCCGGGGGTTCGCCGGCGTGGACATCGCCAATGCGTACTCGACTGCGCCGGTGGCGGCGATCATCAGCCCATTCTTCCTGGGCATCATCGCCGACCGGTTCTTCCCGAGCCAGGTCGTGATGGGAGTGCTGCACCTCGTCGGCGGGGTGATGTTGATGCTGGCGCCGACGGTTGCTGGGCAGGGGACGGAGAACGCATGGCCGTTCATCGGCATCCTGCTGGCGCACATGCTCTGCTACATGCCGACGCTTGGGCTGTCGAACGCGGTAGCCTTCCACGCGATGGCCAACCCGGAGAAGCGGTTCCCGTCGTGCGGGTGTGAGGACGATCGGGTGGATCGTGGCGGGGGTTCGGCGTGGAGTTTGCTGGCGGCGCGTCTGGCGCGCCCAGACAGCGGGGCTGAAGCGATGCCGACGCCGAAGGCCCGGGCATCCCGTGCCCGCGTTCTTCTACGTCGCCGAGCCTCTGGCATGTTGCTGGGGGTGTTCAGCTTCCTGCTGCCCCACACGCGAAAGCAGCCAGGGCGAGGCGTTGGCTTCAATGGATGATCCTGGGCCTGGATTCCCTGAAGCTGCTCGCGAGTCCGGTCGTTCGCGGTGTTCATCCTGTGCTCGATGCTGATCTGCATCCCGCTGGCCACGTACTACAGCTTCGCGGCGACGACTTTCGCAGGCGCGGCGGGCGTCGAGAACGTCCCGTCAAGATGACTTTCGGGCAGATGTCCGAGATCTTCTTCATGCTCGTGATGCCGCTGTTCTTCATCCGCCTGGGCGTCAAGTGGATGCTGGCGGTCGGCATGCTCGCGTGGGTGGTGCGCTATGGCCTCTTCGCCGGCGCGTGGGCGGGGGCGGGCGGCGAGCACATCACCTGGATGATCCTCGGTGGCATCATCCTCCACGGCATCTGCTACGACTTCTTCTTCGTCACCGGCCAGATCTACACAGAACGCACCGCGCCGCCCGAGGTCCGAGCTCAGGCGCAGGGCTTCCTCGTGCT
This sequence comes from Phycisphaerales bacterium, assembly GCA_041402005.1. Classification (GTDB taxonomy): domain Bacteria; phylum Planctomycetota; class Phycisphaerae; order Phycisphaerales; family UBA1924; genus JAJRXR01. The sequence goes on from JAWKTB010000005.1 coordinate 63,712, forward strand.
GGTCACCCAGGGCGTCGGCATGCTCATCGGCAACCAGGTCTTTGGGCGCCTCGTCGATCACTACTCGAGCGAGACCGGTACGGACTGGCGGACCGTCTGGGCGATCCCGGCGGGGTTCGCGTTCCTCGTGTTGATCCTCTTCATCGCGCTGTTCAAGAACCAGCCCACGCGTGGCGGTGTGAGCGTGGAGCAGGCGGAGGGCGAGGCGCCTGCGGGGCTGCCCTGAGCGATCAGACTCGGGCGCCGAAGGTGGTCGCGACCTCGACGCCCCGGCACACGTCCTCGACGCGGCTGTCGCCGGCCTCGCGCTCGATGATCACGTCGATCGAGGGCAGGCGCTCGCGGACGATCTCGAAGAAGGCTTTCCAGTCCACGCGCCCACTCCCGGCGAGAACCTCCTGGCCCCATGCGCCGGGTATCTCACTCGGCAGCGCGTCCTTCATGTGGGCCTGCACGACACGGTTTGCGAGCCGCGAGAGCCCGGGGATCGGCTCGCCCGAGCCATACAGAATCATGTTCGCGGGGTCGAAGTTCACGCCGACGTCACGCAGGGGCGGGGCGGCGAGCACGTCTCGCAGGGCGGTGGCCGACTCCTGCCCGGTCTCGAGCGCGACTTGCACGCCTTGCTCGGCGAACGCCGTCGCAACCCGGGCGATCCTTTCCACCATCGTGGCGCGGAGCGGATCTGACGCGTCCTCGGGGATGAACCCGGCGTGGAATGTGACGAGGCTGACGCTGAGCTCGCGGGCGATCCGGGCGTTCTCGCCCGCAGCGGCGAGGTTCGCTTCCCAGTGCTCGTCAGGACGCAGGCCCCCCGTGCGGCGGATCGAGTCGATCGTCGTGTAGTCCTCGCCGAGCGTCGCCATCATGCCGCTGGCGATCTGGATCCCGGCGTCCGCGAGCGATCGGCGGGTCTCGTCGAGGCGCCAAGCGCCCGTTCGGATCGGATCGAGCGCGAGCTGCACGAGGCGGAGGCCGCACGAGTGCACGGATTCGGCGAGATCCGCGGGGGAACTAGGGCAAAGCGACCACGAGCAAACCCCGATCCGCGCGGTCATTGACGCCCCTTCCCGATCAAGCCACGGCATGCTACCCTGGCGACCCCGCCGGACCCTGGTCGTCCGGCCCAGGAGTTTCGAGATGAGCAAGACCCGACCGACGAATCTGGAAAGCCGACGCGAGTTCCTGGGCCAGGCCGCCATCCTCGCCGGGGCCGGGATGATGCTGGGCGCCGCCGCGGGGGCCGCCCCTGTGCCGCCGACCCGTCCGACCGTCACCGGCGGGAAGGTCCGCACCCCCAATGGCGACGAGCCGATCCGCATGGGCGTCATCGGCACGGGCGGCATGGGCACGGGGCACTGCGTCGCCTTCTCCACCTTCGGCCAGGACGGGCGGGCGAACGTCAAGATCGTCGCGGTCGCCGACGTCTGCGACATCCACTCGGCCAACGCCAAGAACGAGATCGAGAAGCGCCAGGGCTCGAACACGGTCGACACGTACCGCGACTACCGCGAGCTGCTGGCCCGCGAGGACATCCACGGCGTGCTCATCGCCAGCCCCGAGCACTGGCACGCCCAGCACGCGGTCGATGCTCTGACCGCGGGCAAGGACGTCTACAACGAGAAGCCGATGACCCTCCGCCTCGAGCAGGCGATGGACGTGCGCAAGGTCGTGCTCTCGCGCCCTGATCAGATCTTCCAGGTGGGCACGCAGATGATGATGCTGCCCAAGTACCACCGGGCCAGCGAGGTGATCAAGTCGGGCAAGATCGGCAAGGCGACCTGGAGCCAGACGAGCTACTGCCGCAACTCGAAGGACGGCGAGTGGAACTACTACGGGCTCAACCCCGACTGGAAGCCGGGGGAGAACCTGGACTGGGACGCGTGGCTCAGCTATCTCGGCCCGCGCGAGTGGGACCCGAAGGTCTACGCCCGGTGGCGTCGGTACCGCGACTTCTCGACCGGGATCATCGGCGACCTGCTCGTCCACGTGATGACGCCCCTGGTGCTGGCCCTCGACATGGGCTGGCCCACGCGCGTCGTCGCGACCGGCGGGCACTACATCGACAAGGACATGGAGAACCACGACCAGGTCAACATCAACGTCGAGTTCGAGGACGGGCACACGATGGTCGTCGCCGGCTCGACGAACAACGAGGTCGGCCTGGAGACCATGATCCGCGGGCACCAGGCGAACATCTACCTGGGCGATCGGCACTGCGTGATCCGCCCCGAGCGGATCTACGTGGACGACGTGGACGCCGAGACGATCGAGTGCGAGGACATCGGCAACGACCAGGATCAGCTCCGCCTGAACTGGCTGGAGAGCATCCGGTCGCGTCAGCCGGCGGTGAGCAACATCCACCTGGCGAGCCGCGTGATGGTGATCGTGGACCTGGCGACGCGCTCGATGTGGGACGGGCACGCGTACAAGTTCGATCCCAAGTCGATGCGTGCCGACCGTGCCTGAGTCGGGGCGGACAGCGCTGGAAGAGGCGCCGATCCTCCTGGCCACCAACGCGATGGGGACCCGCTTCGAGGCCCTCATCGCGGGGGTCGAGGTCGGGGTGTCGCCCGCGTCCGCCAGGGCGGCGGGCGAAGACGCTCTCGCCCTCGTGCGCGACTGGCATCGGCGCCTGAGCGTCTTCGATCGGGCCTCCGTCATCGCACGCCTCAACCGCGAGGCGGGGGACGGGCCCGTGCGCGCCGACGCGGAGATTCGGCGTCTGCTGAGGCGCTGTGTCGAGCTGTCGGATCAGACCGGGGGGGCGTTCGACATCACCGCCGGGGCGTTGATGCGCCGCTGGGGATTTCGTGACGACGACGACGGGGCGGGCGAGGGCGTGTGGGGCTTGGGCCTGCTCGACATCGACGACGAGATGGGGACCGTCGAGTTCCTCGAGCCCGGGGTCGAGATCGATCTTGGCGGTGTCGCGAAGGGGGCTGTACTTGACGAGGCCGTCGCGATGCTCCGGGAGTACGGCGTGACCTCGGCGCTGCTCCACGGCGGGACGAGCACGATCGTGGCGATCGGGGCTCCACCTGGCGAGCAGGCATGGCGCGTTCGCGTGGGCAACGAGCCCGGGGCGCCGATCGTCGACCTTCGGGATGCGGCGATGTCGGTTTCTGCGCCCTCGGGGCGGACGCGTCACGTGGGTGATGACGAGATCGGGCACATCATGGACCCCCGGGCCGGGCGTCCGGCCGATCGAGTGGTTGGCGCCGCCTGCGTCGGGGTGTGCGCGCTGGATACTGACGCCTGGTCCACGGCTCTGGCGGTGCTGGGCGAGCGTCCCAGCGTCTGCCCGAGCGAGCTGACGACGATCATCCACGACGCGGGCGGGTGGCGCGTGCACAGCGCCGGGCGTCGTCGGGCCATCCGCATCCCCAAGGAGTCCTCGGCGTGAGCACACCCGGCGTTGATCGGCGCGAGTTCATGATCCAAGCCGCGGGCGGGCTGGTCGCCGCCGCCATCGTGCCCAACCTCGCCAGGGCGGCCCGCCCGTCGGGGATGGCGCCAGTGCGCGTCGGCGTGGTCGGCATGGGGCGCCAGGGGCGGTCGATCCTCGCTGAGCTGTCGGTGATCGAGGGCGTTGAGCTGGCGGCGGTGTGCGACGTGGACGAGCGACGCCTCGCGGCCGCCCAGCGCCGGGCGGCGGACGCCGCCACGTTCGCCTCCATCGACGATCTGCTCAGGGCGGACGCGGCGGACGCGATCATCGTCGCGACGCCGACGCACACGCACCGCGAGGTCGCGACGCGAGCGATCGAGGGCGGGCGCCACGTCTACTGCGAGGGCCCGATCGCACACACGATGGACGACGCCGTCGCGATCGCGAGGGCCGCGCGGGCGACGGACAAGGTCGTCGCCGCGGGGCTCCAGGGGCGATCCAACCCGGTCTACGACCTGGCGCGCACCTTCGCCAGGTCCGACTCGGTGCGCCACGTCGTCGCGATGCGGGCCCAGCACAACGAGAAGACAAGCTGGGTCAGCCCCGCGAGCGACCAGACACGATACGGCGAGCTGAACTGGCGCCTCGACCCCGAGCGCTCGACGGGGCTCGCGGGGGAGTGGGGAACGCAGCAGTTCGACGTCTTCCACTGGTACCTGGGGCGGTACCCGGTTCGTGTGATCGGGCACGGCTCGATCCAGGAGTACGACGACGGACGCAAAGTCCACGACACGATCGCGTGCACGCTGATCTTCAAGGACGGATCGGCATTGCAGTACGGCGCCACCCTGGCCAACTCATACGAGGACCAGTACGAGGTCTTCTACGGCACGAACGCCGCGATCAAGCTGGCGTGGAGTCATGGCTGGATGTTCAAGGAGGCCGACGCCCCGACGCAGGGGTGGGAGGTCTACGCGAACCGTCAGCAGTTCCACAAGGACGAGGGGATCACGCTGATCGCGGGGGCGACCAAGCTCGCTGAGCAGGGCAAGCTCAAGGAGGGCGTCGGTCTGCCTCACTCGTCGCTGTACTACGCCCTGGAGAACTGGATCGGGGCGATCTCGACCGGGGGCGAGCCGGCTTGCTCGATCAGCGAGGGCGCGCGCGCGACTGCGGTCGGCATCGCCGCCAATCGGGCGTGCGTCGAGGGCGCCTCGGTGGATATCGAACTGCCGGACGTCTGAGTCTGGTATACCGGGCGTCCGATGAGCCGCGCCAGACTGCCACGACTCAAGGACCTGCATCCCTTTGCCCGCCTGGGCGTGACGCTGCTGGTCCTGACGCTCGTCGGGGGGTACGTCGTCGCGGGGCTACACCTCCGATGGCATTACGACAACCGCGACGAGCGGGCGGGCTTCTCGCTCGACGACATCCGGGCGGCGTACCACGGCATCACCTCCGAGTCGCTTCTGCTCGCGGCGCTCAAGAGGGGGCACCCGGACGCGCTCGACGAAGCGGACCGCAAAGCCCTGACGGACTGGCTCGCCTCGGACCGGATCAACACCGACTACGACAACTTCGACCTGGGGGACCAGGCGCCGTCGGAGATCATCGCGACGTCATGCCTTGATTGCCACAGTCGTTCGGCAACCGGGGCCGAGGCATACTCCACGCTTCCCCTGGACAAGGCGGACGACGTCCTGAGCATCGCCTACTCGCGCGACGTGCAGCCGAGCCCGACCAAGATCGTCGCCGTCTCGCAGCACACGCACGCGCCGACGATGGCGCTGGTGCTGCTGGTCGTGGGGGCGCTGGGCGTGATGACGCGGTGGTGGGGGTGGCTCTCGGGTCTGGTCCTGGCGATCGGGGGCGGCGGGCTGCTCGCCGACATGGGGGGACAGTGGCTCGCCCGCACGAACGAGGCGTGGGTGTATGCAATCGTCGTTGGCGGTTTCGCCTACGCGGGGTCGGTGATGCTCATGGGCCTGGCGGTGATCGTGGACCTCTGGCTGCCCGGCGGGCGGAGCCGCGTCTCCGATTCCTAGTGGGACGGGCGTCTCGCCCGTCGCTCCTCCGTCTCGGTCTTTCGGTCAGCCACTCAACTCGTCACGCACGCGGCTCGAGCAGTTCCTTGGTGAGTCGGATGCCCTCTCGCGGCGGGCGATCCTCTCCCTCGTACTCCACGCCGATGAAGGCGTGGTACCCCGCGTCCATGACGATCTTGAGCATGCGGTGGTAGTCGGTCTGCGTCTCCTCGCCCTCGTCGTTGAAGACGTGGCTCTTGGCGCTGACCGCTTTGGCGTAGGGCATCATCTCCTTGACGCCCTTGTAGCGGTCGTACCAGGCGGCCGGGTCGTCCTTGCGGTTCCAGTCGAGGCAGAAGTTTCCGAAGTCGGGGAGGGTGCCGCATCGGGGATGCCCGACCTTCTCCATGACGCCGGCGAGCCAGGCGCCGTTGGAGCTGAGCCCGCCGTGGTTCTCGACGATGACGTTCAGCCCGTACCCGTCGGCGTACTCGCAGAGGCGGCGCAGGCCGTCGGCGGCGAGGTCCTGCTGGTCCTCGTACGTGCCCGAGCTGGCGGCGTTGACGCGGATGGAATGGCACCCGAGCGTGGCGGCGGCGCCGACCCACTTGTGGTGGTTCTGGACGGCCTGGGCACGCTTGGTGTCGTCCGGATCGCCGAGGTTCCCCTCGCCGTCGCACATGATCAGGAGCTGGCGGACGCCGTGGTCGGCGGCCCGCGTGTTGAGCTCCTTCAGGTAGGACTCGTCGGTCGCCTTGTCCTTGAAGAAGGAGTTGACGTACTCCATGCCCTCGAAGCCCATGGCGCTCGCCTCGGACGCGAAGTCGAGGTTGTCAATTTCGCCGGCGAACAGGGGCTTGTTGAGCGACCACTCGGCCAGGGAGATGCGGAACAGGGGGTCGGGCATGGGGCGAGCGTACCGGGCGGCGAAGGCGAGGGCGGTGGGGACGAACACGGCCCCGCCGACCCCGATCGCCCCCCGCCGCATCGCCTCGCGTCGGGTGATGGGCCTGTGCATGGGGCGAGTCTACGGCGGGGCGGGGCGATCCCCGCTTGACATATTTATGCATCGACGTGTATACTCATGCGATGCGGGAAAGACGCCGCCAGATCCTGGTCTCGATCCTCCAGAGCGCCTCCCTGCACAGCCAGGAGGAGGTGGTCGACGCGCTCAGCGAGCACGGGATCGAGGTCACGCAGGCGACGGTCTCGCGGGACCTGGCGGCCTTGGGCGTGCTCAAGGGGCCCGGGGGCTACCGTCTCCCGGGCGCCGAGGTGGCGACCGGCGGGGTAGGCGCGGAGCAGGAGCTTCTCGCCGCACTGCGGGAGCACGTCGTCGGGGTGACGGCGGCGGACGCCCTGGTCGTGGTCAGGACCCCGCCTGGGCACGCGGACTTGTTGGGAGTGGCCCTCGACCGGAGTCCGCCCCAGGGAGTCGTCGGGACGATCGCCGGCGACGACACGCTCTTCATCGCCACCCCGAGCCGGGCGGCGGCGGCCCGCCTGGCGGCCAGGATCGGCAAGCTCCTCACCGACGAGGGGACGGACCAGGAGGACGTTGCGTGAGCCACCGGAACTTCATCACCACTCAGGATTGGTCCGCGGACGAGTTGCAGGCGCTCATCGACGACGCCGGCGTGCTCAAGAGCAAGCCCATCCAGCCGCGGATCGAGGGGCGCACCGTCGCCCTGGTCTTCTTCAATCCGTCGCTGCGGACGCGGACGTCGTTCGAGGTCGGGGCGTGGCAGATGGGGGCGCACGCGGTGGTGCTCGAGCCGGGCAAGGGCGCCTGGGCGATGGCGTTCGAGGACGGCGAGGTGATGGACGGCGAGGCGGAGGAGCACGTCCGCGAGGCCGCCCGCGTCCTCTCGCGGTACTGCGACCTGATCGCGGTCCGCCGTTTCCCCGAGTTCAAGGACTGGTCGATCGATCGGCGTGACCATGTCATCAAGGCGTTCGCGAAGCACGCGACGGTCCCGGTCATCAACATGGAGACGATCGTCCACCCGTGCCAGGAGCTGGCCCACGCGATGGCCCTCCAGGAGCGTCTGGGGAACCTGAAGAACAAGAAGTACGTTCTGACCTGGACGTACCACCCCAAGCCCTTGAACACCGCCGTCGCCAACTCGGCGGCGATGATCTCCACCAAGCTCGGCATGGACGTCACGCTGCTGTGCCCCGACGAGCGGTACCTGCTCGACCCGATGTTCATGGAGGCGGCCCAGCAGAACGCGAAGGACTCGGGCGGGAGCTTCCGCGTCTCGCACGACATCGACGAGGCGTACAAGGGCGCCGACGTCGTCTATGCCAAGAGCTGGGGCTCGCTCGCGATGTACGGGCACTGGGAGGACGAGCGGGCGGTCCGTCAGAAGTTCAAGCACTTCATCGTGGACGAGGCCAAGATGGCCAAGACGAACAACGCGGTGTTCAGCCACTGCCTGCCGGCGAGGCGGAACATCAAGGCGACCGACGCGGTGATGGACTCGGCGTCGTCGCTCATCATCGAAGAGGCGGAGAACCGCCTGCACGTGCAGAAGGCCCTGATGTCCAAGCTGCTCGGCGACTGACGCCGGCAGAGGAGATTGCCATGAACCCCACCGTCGTCCTCGCCTTCTCGGGCGGTCTGGATACCAGCTTCTGCGTCCCCTACCTCAAAGAGCAGGGGTACGACGTCGTCACGCTCTTCGTCTCGACGGGCGGCGCGTCGACCAAGGAGGCGGCGGACATCGAACGCCGGGCGATGGAGCTCGGCGCCCGCGATCACGTCGTCGAGGACGCCTCGGAAGAGCTCTGGGACAAGTTCGTCACACCCTTCGTCATGGGCGGCGCGTGCTACCAGGACCAGTACCCGCTGCTCTGCTCGGACCGGTACGCGATCGTGTCGCACTCGGCGGCGCTCGCGGAGCGGATCGGCGCCGCCGGCGTCGCCCACGGGTGCACCGCCATGGGCAACGACCAGGTCCGCTTCGACGTCTCGCTCAAGTGCCTGACCGACTTGCCGATCCTGGCGCCGATCCGGGAGATCCAGGGCCAGACCAACCGCCCCCGCGAGTACGAGCGGGCCTACCTCGAAGAGCGTGGCTTCTCCGCCCCCGCCGGCACGAAGCGGTACACGATCAACGAGAACCTCCTCGGCGCCACCTGCTCGGGCTCCGAGATCGACGAGTTCGAGGAGCCCGGCGAGGGGACCTTCCGGATGACGGCGCCCCCGTCCAAGCGCCCCGCCCACGCCGACCGCGTGACGATCGGCTTCGAGCAGGGCGTCGCGGTCTCGATCGACGGGCGCGAGATGGCGGGCGCGGAGATCCTGAGCTCGCTCAACGACCGCCTGGGCGTCCACGGCATCGGGCGCGGCATCTACACGGGCGACACCGTCCTGGGCCTCAAGGGACGCATCGTCTACGAGGCGCCCGGGTTGTCTGCGCTGCTCACCGCACACCGGGCACTGGAGCAGACGGTGCTGACGGTCGCGCAGGGCGCGTTCAAGCCGTTGGCCGCTCGGCGCTGGACCGAGCTGGTCTACTCGGGCTTCTTCTTCGATCCGCTGCGCGAGGACCTCGAGGCCCTGATCGCGTCCACGCAGCGGCGCGTGACCGGCTCGGTCACGCTGCTCTCGCACCAGGGCGTGTGCCAGGCGGTCGCGGTCGATTCACCCAACAAGATCGCCCCGCGCGACGCGGTGTACGCCCAGCACGCCCCGTGGACCGCGGCGGACGCCGAGGGCTTCATCAAGCTCGTCGGCCTGTCGAGCGTGACCGCTGCCAGGCGGGAGGTCGCCGGCGTCTGATGGACGACATCCTCGCCCACCTCAAGGCACTCGTCGCGGCGGACACGCGGAATCCGCCCCGCGCGATCACGCCGGACCATCCGGGCGTGGCGCACGTGGTCCGTGCGCTCGGGGCGTGCGGGTGCGCCGTCAAGGTGAGCGACCTGGGTGAGGGCAGCGTCAACATCCTCGGCACGAGGGGGCGGGCGACCTCGCTCATCAACTGCCACCTCGACACCGTCCCCGCGAGCGATGCGTGGACCAGGGACCCGTTCTCGCTCACGATCGAGGGCGATCGGGCGTACGCGCTGGGCGCGTGTGACGTGAAGGGGGCGGCCTCGGCGGTGCTGGCGGCGGCGATGGAGTCCGATGCCCCGATCGCGATCCTGTTCACGACCGACGAGGAGGCGGGCAAGGCCGCGTGCGTGCGCACATTCCTGCGTGAACCCCCGGCGGGGATCAAGAGAGTATTGGTCTGTGAGCCGACCGGATGCCGTCTCGGACTGTCGCACCCCGGGCTGCTGTCGGTCAAGGCGGAGTTCCACGGGCGCGCCGGGCACAGCTCGTCGGCATCGCCCCAAAGCGCGCTGCATGACGCGATCCGGTGGACATCGGCCCTGTTCGACCAGTTCGCGGGTGAGGGCGACGACGCGCTGAGGCACCGCCTGAACATCGGGCGGATCGAGGGGGGGACGAAGCCCAACGTGTGCGCCGAAGCCGCGACGGTCCTGCTCGGCGCCCGCCCGGCGACGGAGCGGGACGCGGCCGACCTCCTCGATGGCTGCCGGAATGCTCTGCCGAACCGTCCGCCCGAGATCGAGGTCCGCTTCCGGGCGCCTGGGCTGGCGCCGACATCAGGCGAGGCGTTCGCAGACCTCGCCATCGAGCGGGTCGAGGCGCTGCCGTTTTGGACGGAGGGGGCGTTGTTCGCCGAGGCGGGCATCCCGACGGCGATCCTCGGCCCGGGCGACATCGCCCAGGCGCACGCCGCCGACGAGTACGTCGAGCTCGCTCAGCTCGGGCTCGCCAAAGCGCGCTACATCCAGTTCATGGAGGCATCACGATGACCGCCCCCACGACGCCCGACATCATCCAGAACTTGCTGCACAACATCGGCACGCCCCGAGAGACGGCGCTGTACCTGTCGCTGCTGCGCCAGGGCAAGGACACGCCGGGCGTGCTCATCAAGGTCGGAGGCGCGATCCTGCGTGACCAGATCGACGAGCTGGTCGGCGCCCTGGCCTTCCTCGCAGGCGTGGGCGTGACGCCGGTCGTGGTGCACGGCGGCGGGCCGCAGCTCGACGAGGCGCTCGAGGAGGCCGGGGTCGGGAGCCGTCGTGTTGATGGGCAGCGCGTGACGACGCCCGAGGTATTGGCGGTGGCGCGCCGTGTGTTCCACGCCGAGGGCGAGCACCTGGCCGAGCGGCTCGAGCGAGCCGGCGTGCGCGCCCGCCCGATCATCTCTGGACTCGTCCAGGCCGAGCCCTTGGACCCGGAGCGTCTGGGGCTGGTGGGGCGGGCGGCTGGGCTGCACGCCGAGGCGCTGCTGGCGGCGTGGCGTTCGGGCGTCGTCCCGATCGTGCCCTCGCTGGGGGAGACGCCCGGGGGACAGATCCTGAACGTCAATGCGGACGCGGTCGCGGCGATGCTCGTGCACAAGCTGGGCATCCCCAAGGTTGTATTCTTGACTGGGACCGGTGGATTGCTGGACGCCGACGGGCGGCGCGTGCCGGCTGTGAACCTCGCGGAAGATTTCGATCGTCTGCTTGGCGACGGCGTCGTGACCGGGGGCATGGCCGTCAAGCTGCGCGAGATCAAGGCGATGCTCGACGCGCATCCGGGCGAGTGCTCGGTGTCGATCGCCTCGCCAGACCACCTCGCAAAGGAACTGCTGACCCACCGGGGCGACGGGACGCTCGTCCGCAAGGGCGTGACGATCTCGGAGGTCCGCGAGCTGGACGAGCGCGATCGTGAGATCCTCAAACGCCTCGTGGAGTCCAGCTTCGGGCGCACGCTGAAGGACGACTACTTCCAGACGGCGCCGATCTCTCGTGTGCTCGTCTCAAGTGACCGCAACGCGGCGGCGATCCTGTTCGAGACCGAGCACGCGACGTACCTGGACAAGTTCGCGGTCACCCCCGAGGCGCAGGGCGCGGGCGTGGGGGCGTCTCTCTGGCGTCGGATCACCGAGTCGGCGCCGAGACTGTTCTGGCGATGCCGCACCGACAACCCGATCCTGCGCTGGTATTTCGAGCGGGCCGACGGCATGGCCAGACACGGGAACTGGATCGTCTTCTGGCGGGGCATGGAGAACCGGCGCGAGATCGACCGGTGCGTGCGCTGGTCGCTCTCGCTCGAACCTTCGTTCGTGACCGCCAAGGAGGCGACGGTTGGCGTCTGAAGCGTACACGATCGGGATCATCGGCGGGCGCGGGCACGTCGGCGCGGAGCTGGTGGGCCTGCTCGCGGGGCATCCCGGGCTCGAGCTGACGCTGCTGGCGTCGCGCTCGGGGGCTGGGAGATCCGCACGCGAGTTGATCGCGTCGGCGCCCGAGGGGTTGATGCTGGAGAACATTTCGCCCGAGTCGCTCGCGGGGCGAGCTCCGGACGTGACGGTGCTGGCCCTGGGCAATGGGGAGAACACGCCCTACGCCGAGGCGGCCGCCGGAAGGTCCAAGGTCGTGCTCGACCTGAGCGCCGACCACCGGTTCGTGGATGGGTGGACCTACGGCTTGCCCGAGGTGAACGCGTCGGCGATCCGGGAGGCCTCGCGCATCGCCAACCCCGGGTGCTACGCGACGGCGATGATGCTCGCGTTGTCGCCTCTGGTCGAGTTGTTGGACGGCCCCCCTGTGTGCTTCGGCGTCTCGGGGTACTCAGGCGCCGGGGCGACGCCCTCTCCCCGCAACGACCCGAGGAACCTGGCGGACAACATCCTGCCGTACTCGCTGGTCGGGCACACACACGAGAAGGAGGTCGGGCGTCATCTCGGGCGCGCCGTGCGGTTCTGCCCGTCGGTGGCGTCGTTCTTCAGGGGGATCATGATGACGGTGCGGGCGAGGGTGAAGGCTCGCACGAGCGTAGACGAGTTGGAGCACCGCCTGCATGCGTTCTATGAGAAGGCGCCCCTGGTGACGGTGATGGCGGGGGGTGTGCCGCGCGTGCCGGACGTCGCGGGGACGAACGGCGCCGCGATCGGGGGCGTGGCGGTCTCGCCCGAGGATCCGCGGGAGGTGGCGCTCGTGTGCGCGATTGACAACCTGCGCAAGGGCGCCGCGAGCCAGGCGTTGCAGAACATCAACCTCGCGCTGGGTCTGCCCGAGCTGATGGGGGTGGAGGCATGAGCAAACCCCTGTGGCACGCCGAGGGGCGGGGCGTGGACGAGCGGGCGATGCAGTTCATGGCGGGCCAGGACGCCCGACTGGACGCGGAACTGCTGCCCTTCGACATCCGCGCCACGCGGGCGCACGTTCGGGGCCTCGGACGGATCAGCGCTCTGAGCGCTGGCGACGTCGAGAAGCTTGTCGTTGCCCTCGACCAGATCGCGGGCGAGGTCGAATCGGGAAAGCTCGCGATGTCCGACCGGTTCGAGGACGGGCACTCGGCCATCGAGTTCTGGCTGACGGAGCGTCTGGGCGAGGTCGGCAAGCGCGTGCACCTGGGGCGCAGCCGCAACGACCAGGTGCTGATCGCGACGCGGCTCTACTGCCTGGACCGCCTCGGGCGTTTGCGCACCGGGGCAGTGAAATCCGGGCGGGCGGCGCTGCGACTGGCTCGGCGTCACGAGAGCACGCTGATGCCCGGGTACACGCACCTGCAGCGGGCGATGCCGTCGAGCGTCGGGCTGTGGATGGGGTCGTTCGCCGAGTCGTTCGCGGACGACGCGGAGCTGGTGCGCCTGACGGAGCAGTGGCTGGACGCCTCGCCCCTGGGGGCGGCGGCGGGGTACGGCGTAAACCTGCCTCTGGACCGCGATCGCGTCGCGGAGGAGCTCGGGCTCGCGCGGCTGCACGTCAACCCGATGCACGCGCAGGCCACGCGCGGCAAGCACGAGCATCAGGCGCTGGCCGCGGCGTGGCAGGTGATGCAGACGGTTCGGCGTCTGGCGTGGGACCTGTCCTTGTTCACGACGGCGGAGTTTGGGTTCGTGCGTCTGCCGGGCGGGGCGACGACGGGCTCGTCGATCATGCCGAACAAGAGGAACCCGGACCTGGCCGAGCTGCTTCGGGCGGCGCCGGCGGTCGTGGCGGGGTGCATCGCGGAGCTTCAGCAGTTGCTCTCCCTGCCCAGCGGGTATCACCGGGATCTGCAGGGCGCCAAGCCGCCCCTGATCCGCGGGCTCTCGAGTGCGATCGAGGCGGTGGGGCTGATCCCGTGGTTGATCGACGGCCTGGAGATCGACGCCGAGCGGATGCGGGCGGCGTGCGACCCGACGATGCTGGCGACGGACCGGGCGGTGGAGCTCGCCGCGGGCGGGATGCCTTTCCGCGACGCGTACAAGAAGGTGGCCGAGTCGCTGGGCGAGTTTGGCGGGCGTGATCCGGAGGAGAGCCTGCGGGCGCGGGTCTCCCTTGGCGCCACGGCGGACCTCCGCCTCGACGAGATCGAGGCGAGGCTCGACGCGTTCGCCGATTGACGCCGGTGATCTGGACTACCAGCCCAGGACCTTGGCGAAGATCAGCGGGGCGACGATGGTCGCGTCGGACTCGATGATGAACATGTCGGACTCTGGGCCGAGCTTGCCCCAGGTGATCTTCTCGTTGGGGACGGCGCCGGAGTAGGAGCCGTAGCTCGTTGTCGAGTCACTGATCTGGCAGAAGTAGGACCAGACGGGGACTTCCTCTTTCAGGTCGAAGCGGAGCATGGGGACGACGCAGATGGGGAAGTCGCCGGCGATGCCGCCGCCGAACTGGAAGAAGCCGGGGGCGCGCCGGTCCTTGGTCCGGGCGCGGTACCAGCGGGCGAGGGCGGCCATGTACTCGGTCCCGGGCTTGACGAGGTCGGTGGAGGGCAGCGTGCCGTCGAGCGTGCGGGCGACGAAGATGTTGCCCAGTGTCGAGTCCTCCCAGCCGGGGACGAAGATGGGCAGCTCGCGCTCGACGGCGGCGGTGAGCCAGGAGTTCTTGGGGTCGCCTTCGTAGTCACTCTTGAGCGCCTCGGTGCGGATGAGCTCGCAGAGGTACTCGTGCGGGAGGCGGCGCTCGCCGGCGGCGCCAGCCATCAGACAGAGGGGGATCAGCGCCCGCTCGATCTTGCGGATCGCGGCCTCCTCGGGGATGCATGTGTCCGTCACGCGGGCGAGGCCTTCGTCGAGCAGCTCCTGCTCGTCGTCGGCGGTGAGGTCGCGGTAGTTGGGGACGCGCCGGTACTGGTCATGGGCGACGAGGCGGAAGAGGTCTTCCTCGAGGTTGGCGCCGGTGCAGCAGATCGCGTGGATCTTGCCCTTGCGGATCATCTCGGCGAGTGACTTGCCCATCTGGGCGGTGCTCATGGCGCCGGCGATGGTGACGAGCATGGCGGCGCCGTCGTTGACGGCCTTGATGTACGCCTCGCTCGCGTCCTTGACGCTGGCGGCGTTGAAGTGGAGATAGTGCTCGTCGATGAACTGGCTGACGTTCATTCCTGCCCTCCCATCGGGGGTGGCGCTCGGGCGTTCGCGTCGCCCGTCGATCGCATGAAGGGATGGCCCACCGGGCGGGGCCGGAGAGAGATCATACCGCGTCGCCTCGCCCCAGAGCCGCGTGCGCGAGGCAATCGGACGACCGGCGTCGCGTCGCCACCTAGGATTCTGGCGAGCCACGCGCCGAGCCCACCATCGGCTTGCGATCTCCCTGGGCGCGTGCTCCCGGCTTGGGGACCGCGACGTGCAGACGGCAAACCTGATCGGCGGCGAATGGGTCCGGGCGGCCAGCGGGAAGACGCTCCGCGTGACCGATCCGGCGACGGATGAGCTGGTCGGTGAGACGCCCTCGCTGGGCGCGGGCGAGGTTCGCCAGGCGATCGACGCGGCGAACGGGGCGTGGGGCCTCTGGCGGGCGAAGACCGCGGGGGAGCGGGGCGCCCTCGTTCGGCGACTGGGCGAGTTGATGCGGCGCGACGCCGAACGCCTGGCCCGCCTGATGACCAGCGAGCAGGGCAAGCCACTGGCGGAGTCGAGGGGGGAGATCGAGTACGCGGTGTCGTTCTTGGAGTGGGCCGCGGAGGAGGGCAAACGCCTGGACGGGGACATCATCCCCGCCTCGACGACCTCCAAGCGGATCCTGGTCATCCGTCAGCCGGTGGGTGTGGCGGCGATCATCACGCCCTGGAACTTCCCCTCGGCGATGATCACGCGCAAGCTCGGGCCGGCGCTGGCGTGCGGGTGCACGGTCGTGATCAAGCCGGCCGAGGACACGCCCTTGTCGGCGATCGCGATCGGGGAGCTGGCGGTCGAGGCGGGCATCCCGGCGGGCGTCGTGAACATCGTGACGGGGGACGCCGCCACGATCGGAGACGCGTTCTTCGAGGACGACCGGGTCCGCAAGCTCTCGTTCACGGGGTCGACCGAGGTCGGGCGCCTGCTGATGGGCAAGGCGGCGAGGAACTTGATGCGCCTGTCGATGGAGCTGGGGGGGCACGCGCCGTTCATCGTGTTCGACGACGCGGACCTGGACAAGGCGGTGGCGGCGGCGGTTGCGTGCAAGGTCCGCACCGCGGGGCAAACGTGCATCTGTGCGAACCGGTTCTATGTGCAGGGCGGGATCTACGACGCGTTCATGGCTCGCTTCGCTAAGGCGATCGAGGGCCTGAAGGTCGGGCGGGGCACGGCGGAGGGGTGCAGGTCGGGCCGCTCATCAACGACGAGGCGGTCGAGAAGGTGGAGCGTCACATTGCGGACGCGAAAGAGCGGGGGCAAGGTGATGGTCGGTGGCTCACGGGTGAGGATCCAGGGCTTGGCCGATCGGTTCTACGCGCCGACGCTGATCGACGGGATGACGCCCGAGATGCTGGTGCATCGCGAGGAGACGTTCTGGCCCGGTCGCGGCGGTGCGTCGGTTCACGAGCGAGGACGAGGCGGTGGCGTGGGCGAACGACTCGGAGTTTGGGCTCGCGTCGTACTTCTTCACGCGGGACGCCTCGCGCCTGATCCGGGTCGCGGAGGCCCTGGAGTACGGGATCGTGGGGGCGAATGACGGGGCCCTCGACCGCCCAGCGCCTTCGGGGGGTCAAGCACCCGGGTTCGGGCGTGAAGGCGGCAAGTATGTCATGGACGAGTACACGGAGCTCAAGTACGTTTCATGGGGCCTCTGAGCTCGCGTGGATGGGGCCCCTGCATGGAGTTGCCAGATGGGAGCCAATGAGCGGCTGATCGAGCGTCGGGACCGGGTCGTGCCCCGCGGGGTGGGTCGGTTGTCCGGAATGGCGGCGGCGGGCGCCGAGGGGGCGATCGTCACCGACCTGGACGGATGCGAGTACATCGATTTCACGAGCGGGATCGGCGTCGCCAACGTCGGGCATGGCGACGAGCGCGTCGTCGCGGCGATCCGCGAGCAGGCGGGCAAGCTCTTACACACCTGCTTCTACGTCGCGGCGTACGAGGGGTACGTCGAGCTATGCGAGACGCTGGTCGAGCTGTTCCCGCACGGGCGCTCGACCAAGGCGATGCTCGTGAACACGGGGGCCGAGGCGGTCGAGAACGCGATCAAGATCGCGCGTCAGGCGACGGGGCGACCCGGGGTGATCTGCTACACCGGGGCGTTCCACGGGCGGACGCTGATGGCGACGACGCTGACATCGAAGGTGGGATACAAGACGGGGTGCGGGCCGTTCGCGCCGGAGGTGTACCGCTTGCCCTTCCCCGTGTGGAGGGCGTCGGAGGGAGCGTCGGAGGAGGAGGTCTCGCACCGGGAGCTGGAGCGGCTTCGGCGGGCGTTCAAGGACACGATCGCGGCGCAATCCGTCGCGGCGGTCATCATCGAGCTGGTGCAGGGCGAGGGAGGGTTCCACGTCGCGCCCCGTGCGTACGTGGAGGGGCTGCGCGAGGTCTGCGACGAGCACGGCATCGTACTGATCTTCGACGAGGTCCAGACGGGGTTCGGGCGGACGGGGCGTGGGCTGCATGCGAGCACTACGGCGTGACGCCCGACATCTCGACCTGGGCCAAGCGCTGGGCGGGGATGCCGATCGCGGCGGTCCTGGGCAAGGGCGAGATCATGGACCGGGCGGCGCTAGGCACGCTGGGCGGCACGTTCGTGGTAACCCCGTGTCGTGCGCCGCGGCCCTGGCGACCATCGAACGGATGCGGGAGCTGGACCTCAACGCACGGGCGAGGCGCATCGGACAAACGATCCGGGCCCGGTTCGAGTCGATCGCCGCCCAGTGCTCGATGGTGACCGATGTCCGGGGAATCGGCGCCATGATGGCGATGGAGCTGTGCGTGGACGGCGATCCCGATCGTCCGGCGTCGGCAGAGGTCGGCAAGATCGTTCAGGCGTGTCTCGGGAGAGGGCTGCTGATCATCCCGGCCGGCGTGCAGGGGAACGTGATCCGCACGCTCACGCCGCTCGTCATCACGGAGGAGCAGCTCGGTCGCGGGCTGGACATCTTGGAGTCGTGCGTGCTGGAGCAGGCGGGGGTGTCACGCCGCCTGAGCGGGCAGGCGGGGGGGGCCTGAGCTATGCGTCCCTACGCGATCGCCGGTTTGCAGCTGAACATCTCCGGGCGTCAGTCCAATCTCGGACACATCACCGACCGGGTGGACATGCTCATGCACCTGTACCCGTGGGTGCAGATGGTGCTCGTAAGCGAGTTGGCGACGTTCGGCGGGTGGACCGGGCACGCGATGCCCCTGCCCAGCGAGGTCGAGGCGGCATACCAGAGCCTCGCGGCCAGGCACGGGATCTGGCTGCTGCCGGGGTCGCTGTACGAGAAGACAGAGCGGGGGATCTTCAACACGACGCCGGTGATCGCGCCGGACGGGTCGGTGATCGCCCGGTACCGGAAGATGTTTCCGTTCATGCCGTACGAGGTGGGGGTGGAGTGGGGGGACGAGTTCTGCGTCTTCGACGTGCCCGAGGTCGGGCGGTTCGGGGTGAGCATCTGCTACGACATGTGGTTTCCGGAGACGTCGCGGACGTTGGCGGCGATGGGGGCGGAGGTCATCCTGCACCCGACGCTGACGGCGAGCGTCGACCGGGACGTGGAGCTTGCCCTGGCGCGGGCGACCGCGGCGACGAATCAGTGCTTCGTGATCGACATGAACGGCGTCGGGGACGGGGGCAATGGGCGCTCGGTCATCGTCGCCCCGTCCGGGGACGTGCTGTACCAGGCGGGGAGCAACGAGGAGCTGATCCCGATCGAGATCGACCTGGAGCGGGTGAATCGCTCGCGTGAGGTCGGGCTCAAGGGCCTGGGTCAGCCCCTCAAGAGCTTCCGTGATCGACGGGTCGACTTCAGCGTGTACAACAGGGACTCGGGCGTCGCGGCGTACCTGAACTCGCTTGGCCCCCTGGAGAAGATGTCGAGGGGGTCGAAGGCGGGGATCGGGTTCGGGCAGGGGCCGAGGCCTCACGGCACGGGCGCCGCGCCTGTGGCGCCGGTCGCATCGCCTCTCGGTGTTCCGGGGAACGGGCAGGGGGGCGGCGCATGACGGATCCCCGCACGTTCAACCCGGCCGAGCGCGCGGCGCGACAGTACAACGCCCCGCAGCTGCGCATGGACTCCTGGAACGAGATGCGTCAGCGGAGCGCGTGGCTATGGGAGATGGCCAAGACCGGGCGGGACACCACCGAGCCGGCGGCGCTGGTCGCTCAGAGCCTGCAGCAGCTCCGGGTGCTGGAGAACTACTGGGCGTTCCCGGGGCCGGCTCGGATGGACGAGCTGACGCACCTGCTCGAAACAGGGGACCACGCCCGCCTTGCCGCGGAGATCGCGGACATCGCGAGGTTGCTGGTCGGGGACGCATACCGCGATCACGGCGCCGCCATTGAGCAGCGCGAACGGGAGAACGGGCGGCACGAGCATCACGAGCACCAGAACGGAAGGGCGGCGTCCAGGCCCTACTTCGAGGTGCTCTTCGTCGACGGGATCGACGCGTACGACCGGGACGAGCTGCGGGATGGGTTGGGCGCCTGCCGTCGCGAGTCGGACGAGTTCCTGTACGACATCGTGACCGTGCCCTCGTTCGAGGACGCGGTCATCGCCGTGCTGTTCAACCCGACGATCCAGGCGGTGTTCCTCCGGTACAACTACGGGTTCCGCTCCGCGAGCGATCACCCGGCGCTGCGCCGGTACCTGGAACTGGTCGAGTGGGACAAGGTGCCCACCTGTTTCGGGCTGGATCGGAGCCTGGCGCTGGCGCACGTGCTCAAGGGGCTGCGGCCGGAGCTGGACCTGTATTTGGTGACGGACTCATCGCTGGACCATGTCGCCGGGGCGCTCGGGGACGACTTCCGTCGGGTCTTTTACCGGCTTGAACAGTACATGGAGCAGCACCTGAGCATCCTCAAGGGGGTGCGGGCCCGCTTTGAGACGCCCTTTTTCGACGCGCTGCGCAAGTACAGCGCGAAGCCGACGGGGGTGTTCCATGCTCTGCCCATCGCGCGGGGCAAGTCGATGACCAGCGCCCACTGGGCGAGGGACATGTACGAGTTCTACGGGCCCAACATCTTTCTGGCGGAGACGTCGGCGACGACGGGGGGGCTCGACTCACTGCTTCAGCCCCGGGGCCCGATCAAGCGGTCGCAGGAGCTCGCGGCTCGGGCGTTTGGGGCGCAGCACACGTACTTCGTCACCAACGGCACATCGACGGCGAACAAGATCGTGCTCCAGGCGCTCGTGCAGCCGGGGGACATCGTTCTGGTCGATCGCGATTGCCACAAGTCACACCATTACGCGATGGTGCTGGCAGGGGCGATGCCGGTGTATCTGGACTCGTATCCGCTGCGCCCGTTCACGATGTACGGGGCGGTCCCTATCGAGGAGATCGAACGCCGCCTGCTCGAGTTGAAGGACGCGGGGAAGCTCGATCGGGTTCGGATGCTGCTGCTGACCAACTGCACGTTCGACGGGTTGACGTACGACCCGGAGACGGTGATGCGCCGGGTGCTGGCGATCAAGCCGGACATGATCTTCCTGTGGGACGAGGCGTGGTTCGCGTTCGCGCGGTTCAGCCCGCTGTTGCGTCGGCGGACGGCGATGGAAGCCGCGGCGAGGCTTCGGCACACGTTCCGCTCGGGTGACTACCGTGACGCGTATGAGCAGGCCCAAAGGAGCAACGCCGAGGGCAGCGGTAAGGCCAGTTCCGAGGCGATGCCGGACCCCGACCTAGCCCGCGTGCGCGTCTACGCGACGCAGTCCACACACAAAACGCTGACCTCGTTCCGCCAGGGGTCGATGATCCACGTCTTCGACGAGGATTTTGGGCAGAAGGCCTCGGGCTCGTTCCACGAGGCTTACATGACGCACACCTCGACCTCGCCCAACTACCAGGTCGTCGCGTCGCTCGACGTCGGGCGTCGCCAGGTCGAGCTCGAGGGGCACGAGCTGGTCGAGCAGACGATCGGGCTCGCGATGGCGCTGCGGGCGCGGGTCAATGACCACCCGGAGATCTCGCGTTTCTTCCACGTGCTCCGCCCGGCGGACATGATCCCCGCGAAGCACCGCCCGTCCGGCATCGAGTTCTACTACAGCTCCGGGCAGGGCTGGGGTCGCATGGAGCAGGCCTGGGGGGAGGACGAGTTCACGCTCGATCCGACACGCGTCACGCTCCACGTCGCCCGGACTGGGATGGATGGCGACGAGTTCCGCCAGCTGCTGATCGATCGCTACGACATCCAGATCAACAAGACCTCACGCAACACGGCGCTGTTCATGCCGAACATCGGGACGACGCGGGGTGACGTCGCGTACCTGGTGGACGTGCTGGCGGGGATCTCGCGGGACATTTCCGAGAGGCTGTCGCTGGCGAGTGGCGCCGAGCGGGCGCGGCACAACGCCCGGGTCGAGTCGCTCCTCAACGGGCCGCCCCTGCCCAACTTCAGCCGTTTCCACCCGGCCTTCCAGCCCTCGGACGCCGGGTCGATCGAGGGCGACCTGCGCCGGGCGTTCTTCCTCGCGTACGACGACTCGTGCGTCGAGTCGGTCCCGCTGTCGACCGACAC
Organism: Phycisphaerales bacterium; assembly: GCA_041402005.1. Classification (GTDB taxonomy): domain Bacteria; phylum Planctomycetota; class Phycisphaerae; order Phycisphaerales; family UBA1924; genus JAJRXR01. The sequence continues at coordinate 85,033 of JAWKTB010000005.1, forward strand.
GCTGCGGGCGATCGAGGGCGGTCGGGAGATCGTGTCGGCGGCGTTCGTGATCCCGTACCCGCCAGGATTCCCGATCCTCGTGCCTGGCCAGGTGATGAGTCCGGAGATCATCGCGTACCTCCTCGCACTCGACGTGAAGGAGATCCACGGCTACGACCCCGTCGAGGGGCTCCGCGTCTTCACGGAGGCGGCCCTCGAGGGGGCGGCTTCCTTTCCAGACCATGCGCTCAAGCTCGAAAGCAGGTAGCCCCATGTCCACGACGAGCACCGCGAAGCCCACGTCCAACGGCCATCACGCCCCGAGCGTTCGAGCGCTCGAGTCGGATCATGCGCTTGCGAAAGGCCCAGTGCGGCTCGAGGGGATCTCGGACATTCGGCGGTTCTTCTTCCGCAACACCGAGCCGATTTACTTCATCAGCGCGACGCCGTTCAACTTGCTCGGAATGGACGAGTGGGTCCGCAACTTCGTGTACATCAACGCGATCGACTGCTTCGACGGGCAGCATCCGAACGTGTACGTGCCCAGGGAGATCGAGCACGAGGCGTTTACCTCCATCGAGGACATCAACAACTACCTGCTCTCGCACCCGGACGTGATCGACCTGATCAACCGCCGGGGGCCGGGGGGCAAGGCGGTCTTCCTGATGTTCGACGAGAAGACCGAGGCGCTGTGCGAGAAGCTGGGGCTGGAGGTCTGCTTCCCTCCGGCCGAGCTGAGAAACCGGATCGACGACAAGCTGGAGACGACTCGCCTGGCGGAGCGGGCGGGCGTGGAGTGCGTGCCAAATGTCTTGGCGAAGGTCGATTCGTACAAGGCGCTCCGAAAGGCGGCGGGCAAGCTCGGTAACGACCTGGTGATCCAGACGGCGTATGGCGACTCGGGGCACACGACGTTCTTCGTCTCGTCGGAGGAGGACTACGCGAAGCACGCCGACGAGATCGCCGAGGCGCCCGAGGTCAAGATCATGAAGCGGATCCGCTGCCGGGGTGGCGCCCTGGAGGCGTGCGTCACGCGCCGCGGCACGATCGTGGGCCCGCTCATGACCGAGATCGTGGGCTTCAAGGAGTTGACGCCATACCGGGGCGGGTGGTGCGGCAACGAGGTGTTTGCCGGCGCGTTCGACGCAAGAATCCGCGAGAAGGCGAGGAAGGCCGCTTTCGACTTCGGCGAGCAACTCCGCGAGGAGGGGTACCGGGGCTACTTCGAGATTGACTTCCTCGTCGACCTCGACTCGGGGTCGGTCTATCTGGGCGAGTGCAACCCCCGGATCACGGGCGCCAGCTCGATGACGAACCTGGCCTGCTTCGCGCACGCCGACGCCCCGCTCTTCCTCTTCCATCTGCTTGAGTGGATGGGCGTGGACTACAAGCTGAACGTGGACAAGCTCAACGCCCGCTGGTCGGATCCCGCGAACATCGACTCCTGGTCGCAGTTGATCATCAAGCACCCGGAGGACAGCGTGGACCGGATCACCGCCGCCCCGCCCTCGGGCGTCTGGGAGATCGATGACGCGGGGCGCGTCCGGCACGTCAGGATGCAGACGCATCGACGAACGGTCCAGTTCGAAAACCGCGCGTTCTTCCTGCGGATCTCTGGGGCGGGAGACTACCGGTACGAGGGCGCGGACCTGGGCATCCTGGTCAGCCCCGGGCGGTTCATGGACGACGAGTTCCGCTTGACCGAGCGTGCCAAAGCCTGGATCAGCGGGATCCGGTCGCACTACGCGGGCGTTCCGATCACGCCGGCGCAGGCGGAGGCGGCCCACGTCGAGCCAGGGGCGTTCAAGCTGCTCTGAGCGGGGCGTGTCGCGTGCGGGGCCTCTGAGCGTGTAGACTGGGGGTTTGGCTCCGCCGGAGGGTTCCGAATGGGCGACCTGCGCGTCAACGTCAACGGGCTCGAACTGCCCAACCCCTTCGTGATCGGGTCGGGCCCGCCCGGCACCAACGCGAACGTGATCCGCAAGGCGTTCGACGAGGGGTGGGGGGCGGTGATCGCCAAGACGATCAGCCTGGACGCGTCCAAGGTCGTCAACGTGGCGCCGCGCTACGCGCGGATGCGGGCGGCCGAGACGCGCGAGGTCATCGGCTGGGAGAACATCGAGCTGATCTCCGACCGCCCGATGGACGTCTGGGAGGAGGAGTTCAAGGCGATCAAGGATTCACACCCCGAGGGCGTGCTCATCGCCTCCATCATGGAGGAATACCGAAAGGACGCCTGGGTCGAGATCGTCGAGCGCTGCGAGGCCTGCGGCGTGGACGCCTTCGAGCTGAACTTCTCCTGCCCCCACGGCCTGCCCGAGCGGAAGATGGGCGCCGCGATGGGCCAGGATCCGGAGATCCTCGAAGAGGTATGCACCTGGGTGAACGGGGCGGCGACCAAGCCGGTCTGGGCGAAGATGACGCCGAACATCACGCACATCGAGGAGCCGGCGCGGGCGGCGCTGCGAGCCGGGTGCGAAGGCGTGAGCGCGATAAACACGATCTTGAGTGTGATGGGCGTGGACCTCAAGACGCTCCGCCCGGAGCCGACGGTCGAAGGGTACACCGTGCCAGGCGGGTACTCGTGCAAGGCCGTCCGACCGATCGCCCTGCGGATGGTCATGGAGCTGGGCACGATGATGTTCGGCGGCGGGAGTGGGAAGCCGATCCCGGACAATGGTGAGTTGCCCATCAAGGGCGAGTTCTCCGACCGCTCGCTCTCGGCGATCGGCGGTGTCGAGACGGGCGAGGACGCTGCTCAGTTCATCTTGCTCGGCGCCCATACCGTGCAAGTCTGCACGGGCGTGATGATCCACGGCTACAAGCTCGCTTCGACGCTCTGCGAGGGGCTCTCGGCGTTCATGGATCAACACGGCTTCGAGACGATCGAGGGCTTCCGGGGCCAGTCGCTCCGGTATTTCACGACGCACGCGGACCTCGTCAAGCGACAGGCGGCGGCCAAGGCCGCGGAACGCAACGAGAAGGCCGGGATCATCACCAAGGACACCGCCTGGGAAGGCGACAAGTTCGTCGAGCAGTCGGACAAGCTGGTGGCGAACGACTGATTTTCGCCCTCTTGATTTGACCGAGCCGCGAGCGTGAGCTCGCGATTTCCCCCGCGATGGCTCACGAGCTCACGCTCGCGGCTCGGATTCTGTCCCTCAGAAATGCGTCGGTTTGCGCTTGAGCATTGCGCCCCGGGCTTGCTCGCCGACGAACGTGCCGTTGCGGGCCTGGACCTTGCCGCGGACGGTGACGACCTCGGCTCGCCCGATGACCTTCCAGCCCTCGAACGCGTTGTAGTCCACGGCGGACAAGCTGGTCTCCTGCGACAATGTACGCACGTGGTCCGGGTCGTAGACGACCAGGTCGGCGTCCGAGCCGACACGGATCGTGCCCTTGCGGGGGTAGAGCCCGAAGATCCGAGCGGCTTGCGTGGAGCAGGCGTCCACGAAGGCGTGGTAGTCGAGGCGTCCGGTGCGCACGCCGAAGGTATGCACGAGGTCGACGCGTTCCTGGACGGAGGGGATGCCGTTGGGGATCTTGGTGAAGGCGTCGCGTCCCATGGTCTTCTGGGTCTTGAAATCGAAGGGGGCGTGGTCGGTGCCGATGGTGCTGATCGCGCGCGCGCGGAGCTGGTTCCAGAGATAGGTTTGGTTGCGCTTGTCGCGTAGGGGCGGGGACATGACGTACTTGGCGCCCTCGAACGCGGGCTTCTCGGCGTAGGTCTTGTCGAGGACGAGGTGTGGGGCGACGGCCTCGATCCAGATGTTCACACCGCGGGCCCGGGCCTCGAGCCCGGCCCGGACCGCCGCCTCGCAGGAGGTATGGACCGTGTAGATGTGGGCGCCGGTGAGTTCCGCGAACGTCGCCAGGTGATGCACGCCCTCGGCTTCCACGCAGGTCGGGCGGGAGGGCTCGTGCCATTCGGGGCCGGTGTTGCCCTCGGCGATCTGGCGGCGTTGCATCGCGTCCACGAGCTCGGCGTTCTCACAATGGGCCGTGACGATGACGCCCATCTGCTTGGCCATCGTCAGCAGCGAGAACAGGTGCTCGTCGGGCAGATCGAGGGCGCCCTTGTAGGCGAGGAAGACCTTGAAGGAGGGGATGCCCCGATTCGTGACGATCTCGCGCAGTTGGCTCTTGGCCAGTTCGTCGAAGCGGACGACGGACATGTGAAACGTGAAGTCGCAGGCGGCCTTGCCCCGGGCGTGCCCGAGCCAGGTCTCGAACGCCGCCATCGGCTCGTCGTTCGGGCCCGGGCAGATCATCTCGATGAGCGTCGTTGTTCCCCCGGCAAGCGCCGCACGGCTGGCGGACTCCCAGTCGTCGATCGCGTTCGTGCCCATGAAAGGCAGGTGGACATGGACGTGGGGGTCGATGAAGCCGGGGAAGACGAGCTTGCCGGAGGCGTCGATGACCTCTGTACCCGGCGGGAGTGAGGCGGGGTCGATCGAGGGCTCGATGCGGGAGATCGTCTCGCCTTCGCAGTAGACGTCGGCCCGGTCGTCGTCGGTGGCGGTGATGACGCGTCCACCCTTGATGAGCAGCCCCATGGCGATCTCCTCTTGATGGTCAGCCTACGCGCGCTCGACCCCGGTGAACGCCCGGTCGAGGACGGCGAGCATGAAGCCGACATCCTCGCGCGTCAGGCACATGGGCGGCTTGATGCGCAGGACGTTCCCGTTGAGCCCGCCCTTGCCGATGAGCAGGCCGAGGTCCTTGGCCCGCTCGTGGACCTCGGCGGTCTTGGGGGGGGACGGCGTCTTGGAGGCCTTGTCCTCGACGATCTCGACGCCGAGCATGAGTCCCTGACCACGGACGTCGCCGATTGTCGGGTGGGATTTCTGAAGGTCCTGAAGGCCGGACTTGAGCAGGGCGCCGACCTCCTTGGCGCGTCCTTGGATGTTTTCGTCGAGGATGACGTTGAGTGTGGCCAGGCCCTGGGCCATGCTGACGGGGTTGCCGCCGTAGGTGTTGAAATGGAGGCGTTGGCGCATGACGTCGGCGACGTCCGGGCGTGTCGTGACGGCTCCGAGCGGGGCGCCGTTGCCGATGCCCTTGGCCATGGTGACGATGTCCGGCGTGACGCCGTGGGACTCAAATCCCCAGAAGTGGTCGCCGGTGCGACCGAAGCCTGTCTGGACTTCGTCTGCGATGCAGAGGCCGCCGTGGGCGCGGACGTGCTCGTAGACCTTCTTCAGATAGCCGGGCGGCAGATCGACCGTGCCGCCGACGCCCTGGATGGGCTCGGCGATGAAGGCGGCGACCTTCCCTGGCGTCGCGTGGCGGATGAGATCGAGCACATCCTCGGCGTACTTCTCGCCGGCGCTGGCGTCATCGTACCCGTAGGGGCCACGGTAGCAGTCGGGGAGGCGAGCGTGATGGACGCCGAAGCCCTGGGGGACGGGGTACTTCCAGGTGTGCAGCGCGGTGAGTCCTACGGCGGACGGGCTGGTGCCGTGGTAGGCGTTGCGCAGGGCGATGACGTCGTAGGCGCCGGTCTTGGCGCGGGCCATGAGAATGGCCAGGTCGTTGGCCTCGGATCCGGAGTTGACGAAGTAAGTCACGCCGAGGCCGCTGCCCTTTGGGAAGGTCGAGGCGAGCAGCTTGGCGAACTCGGCGGCGTTGGGGTGCAGGTAGATCGTGGTGGTGTGCTGGAGGCGCTCGTTCTGCTCGCGGACGGCTTCGACGACCTTGGGGTGGCAGTGCCCGACGCTGACGGTGACGATGCCCGCGAAGGCGTCGAGGTACCGGCGCCCTGTCTCGTCGAAGAGGTACTGCATGTGCCCCTCGACGATCATGATGGGGTCGCGGTAGTAGGTGAGCAGGGCAGGCGTGAGGAACTCGCGGCGCATCGCGAGGACCTCCGCCTTGCTCGCGCCCGTGTAGGGACGGGGCTTGTGCGCGCAGGCGGGGAGCTTGGGGAGCGTCTCGGTTGCTTGTGTCATGTCGGTACCTCAGGGGCGGGCGTGGGCTTGGCCCGCCCGAACATCAGCATGGCGTACACGATCGCGGCCAGGGGCAGGCCTACGAACCAGGCGTACCCGTAGATCGTGTCGAAGAACGCGGGGAAGTACGCGTGGTCGGTCCCGGCGGTGTTGGTCGCGGCGTTGAGAAAGCCGGGCAGGTTCGGCGCGACGCCGATCGCCAGGGCGATCATCGCCATCCAGTTGACGCCCTTGTACTCGCCCTCGGGATCGTAGAGGGCGTCGGCGTTCAGCCTCGTGCGCCGGAGGATGAAGTAGTCGCAGAGCATGATGCCGGCGATGGGCCCGAGGAGGGCGCTGTAGCCGATGAGCCAGGTGAAGATGTAGGCGCCGAGGTCGCTCATGAGCCTCCAGGGCATGATGAGCACCCCGATGGCGCAGGTGGCCAGCGCCCCGGTGCGGAAGCTAATCAATCGGGGCGAGATGTTCGAGAACCCGTTGGCGGGGCTGACCACGTTGGCGGCGAGGTTCGTGCTGAGGGTTGCGAGCAGGAGCGCGAGCATCGAGCCGACGACCAGCGCCGGATGGCCCATCCGGCTCACGAGTTGGACGGGGTCCCAGATGGCCTCGCCGTAGAGGGCGATGGTCGCGCCCGTCACGATCACGCCGATGAAGCAGAACAGGGTCATGGTCGGCGGGAGCCCGATGAGCTGCCCCGTCGCTTGCGCCTTTTGTGACTTGCAGTAGCGGGTGAAGTCCGGGATGTTGAGGCTGAGCGTTGCCCAGAACCCGACCATCGCCGTGAGCTGCGGGAAGAAGACGGTCCAGAAGCCACGACCCGGCGCGAAGCTGGTCTTGCTCTGGAACAGGTCGCCGGGGCTCTTGACGCTGAGGATCGCCCAGACCAGCAGCGCGATTCCCGCGGCGATCAGGAACGGGGCCGCGAGTGACTCGAGCCACTTGATGGACTCGATGCCCGCCACGATGATCACGACGTGGATGAGCCAGAAGGCGAGGAAGCACCCGAACTGGATCGCGGTGATGCCCAGCACGGGCAGCGGCGTGACGTCGTTCGCCGCGTTGATCCAACCCATCGCCCCGAGGATCGAGTAGATCGCGGCGCCACCGATCCAGCACTGGATCCCGAACCACCCGCACGCCACCAGCGAGCGGGCGATCGACGGCAGGTGGGCTCCCTTCGTGCCGAAGCTCGAGCGCACGAGCACCGGGAAGGGCACGCCGTACTTCGTCCCCCCGTGACCGTTGAGGATCATGGGCAGGAGGACGATGACGTTGCCGAGCATGACCGTCAGCACCGCCTGCCACCAGTTCATGCCCTGCGAGACCATGCCCGCCGCGAGCATGTATGTCGGGATGCATACCGCCATCCCGATCCAGAGCGCCGCGATGTTCCACGCGGACCACGTGCGCTGCTCGGGGGTGGTGGGGGCGAGGTCGGCGTTTGAGAGATCGTTGGACATGTGGGGCTCACCACAGAGGCACAGAGGACACAGAGAGATTACAGAACGAGGCGTTTGATGCCGCCGCGGAGATAGGCGGTGTTGAAGTTCAGGAGGAGCCCGGTCCGGATCGATGTCAGGCGGAGGTAGGTGAGGAGTTGAGCCTCGTGTATCGGCAGGAGACGATCGACAGACTTGAGTTCGACAACGAGTGAACCCGCGACAACAAAGTCGAGGCGATATCCCGATTCGAGCTTGACACCTCTGTACCGGATCGGAACATCGACCTGCTCCTGGAAGGGGATGCCGAGATGTTTCAACTCCGCCGCGAGGCACGCTTGGTAGGTCGATTCCAGAAGGCCCGGACCGAGCGCTTTGTGCACTTCGATCGCAGCCCCGATGACGGCCCCGCTCAGTGGATCTTGATCGCCGGTGGAGCAGTCCAACCCCCGCCGTTCCTGAATCCCCTGGCCAGCTTTCGCCATCATCTTCTCTCTGTGGTCTCTGTGCCTCTGTGGTGAAAAATTTCCTATGGCTGAGCAATCTGGGTGTAGCTCTCGGGCCGGCGGTCGCGGTAGAACTGCCAGACGTTGCGGACCTCGGCGATCAGGTCGAGGTCGAGATCCGCGACGAGGACCTCGTCCTTATCGCGGGACGCCTCGGCGATGATCTGGCCCCGCGGGTTGCAGAAGTAGGACTGGCCGTAGAACTCCCCAATGTCCCACGGCTTCTCGTGCCCTACCCGGTTGATGGCGCCGACGAAGTACTGGTTCGCGACGGCGTGCGCCGGTTGCTCGAGCTTCCAGAGGTACTCTGACAAGCCCGCAACGGTCGCGGACGGGTTGAAGACGATCTCGGCGCCGTTGAGGCCGAGCTCGCGGGCCCCTTCAGGGAAGTGGCGGTCGTAGCAGATGTAGACACCGATCTTCCCGAAGCGGGTCTGGAAGACGGGGTATCCACCGTTGCCGGGTGTGAAGTAGAACTTCTCCCAGAAGCCGGGGTGGCAGTGGGGGATGTGGTGCTTGCGGTAGGTCCCGAGGTACTCGCCCCGCTCGTCGATGACGGCGGCGCTGTTGTAGAACAGTCCCGTCATGGCCTGCTCATAGATCGGGACGATCATGACCATCGCGTGCTTCTTGGCCTGCTCGCACATGAGCTTGACGGTCGGTCCGTCCGGGATCGGCTCGGCGGTCTCGTACCAGCGCGTCTCCTGCTCGGCGCAGAAGTAGGGGCCGTAGAAGATCTCCTGGAGGCAGCAGACGTTGGCGCCCTTGTCGGCGGCCTCGGCGATGAGGCCGAGGTGCTTGTCGATCATGGCCTTCTTGATGTCGGCGAGGGGGGCGTCGCCGGCCAGGGGGTTGGAGGCCTGGATCAGGGCCGCGCGGGTGATTCTCGCCATGATCGTCTCCTGGGGGATAGTGCTTGATCGGCTCTAGAGCCAGCGCGTCACCATGACTCGGGACTTGGTGTAGAAGCGGACGGCGTCCTCGCCGTTGGCGTGCAGGTCGCCGAAGAAGGACCGCTTCCAGCCGGCAAAGGGGAAGACCGCCATGGGAGCGGGCACGCCGACGTTCACGCCGAGCATGCCGGCCTGGACCGTGCGCTGGAATCGCCTCGCGGCGTGTCCGCTGTCGGTGAAGATGACGGCCATGTTGCCGTACTCGGAGAGGTTGACGGTCTCGACCGCCTCCTCGAGCGTCTTGGCCCGCATGATGGTGAGGACGGGGCCAAAGATCTCCTCGCGGACGATCTTCATGCCGGGCTTCGCGTGGTCGAAGATCGTCGGCCCGACGAAGCACCCGGAACTGGGCATCTCGCTCTCACGCCCATCGAGCACGAGGTCCGCGCCCTCCGCGACACCCGCCTCGATGTACCCGACGACGCGGTCCCGAGCATCGCGGCTGACCAGGGGGCCCATGCTGACGCCCTGCTCGCCGCCCGCGCCGACCTTGACGCCCTCGGCGGCCTTGACCAGCGCGGGCACGAACCAGTCCGCGGCGTCGCCGACGCAGACGACGACCGAGCCGGCAAGACAACGCTGGCCCGTGTTCCCGAAGGCGGAGCCGAGGACGCCCTCGACCGCGGCGCCCCGGTTCGCGTCGGGCATGATGATCGAGTGGTTCTTGGCGCCGCACATGCACTGGACGCGCTTGCCGGCGGCGGAAGCCTTCTTGTAGATCGACTCGCCGACGCGTGTCGAGCCGACGAAGGAGATCGCGCTGACGCCCGGGTGCGTGATGAGTCGCTCGGCGACCTCGCCCCCGCCGTGGACGAGGTTGAGGACGCCGTCGGGGAAGCCCGCGTCCTTGGTCAGCTCGAACTCGCGGACGGTCGAGAAGGGGTCGCGCTCGGAGGGCTTGAGGACGAAGGTGTTCCCGCACGCGACCGCCATCGGCCACATCCACATGGGGACCATGACCGGGAAGTTGAAGGGTGTGATCCCGACGCAGACGCCCAGCGGCACGCGGTCGACCTGCGAGTCGATGCCGACGCCCCCCTCGTCCTCGGTGCGGCAGAACGAGGTCGAGACCGCGATCTGGGGGAGCGTTCGCCCCATCATGAGGACGGGGGCGGCGGAGGCGAACTCGATGCAGTCGATGCCGCGCCGGACCGAGCCGATGGCCTCGGCCTTGGTCTTGCCGTGCTCCTCGACGACGATGTCGGCGAGATCCCCGATGTTGTCCTCGAGGATCTGCTTGTATCGGAAGAGGCACTGGACGCGGTCGCCGACGGGTGTCTCGGCCCAGCCCTGGAACGCCGCGTTGGCCGCCGCCACCGCCCGGTCGGCCATCTCGACCGAGCTCATGGGGGCGAGGCCGATCGGCTCGCCGGTGGCGGGGTTGGCGAGTTGGAGGGTCTGACCGCCGGCGGCGTCGGGGACCAGCTCGCCACCGATGTAGTGCTTTGCGATAGGACCTGGCATGTGGCGTCTCCTGTGGGCGGGGAACGGGGATTGTAAACACCAGGGGCGAGGGGGGAAGAGTGCGTGTCTGGGAGCCCGCGAGAGGCGCCCGAGAGAGGAGGCGTTGGGGCGTTTGCGAGGTGTAGGCTCGGGCGTTGGTTCCTCCGAAGCGGCCTCGGAACCTGCGTGTAGACTCCGGCAAGGGGCGAGGGTGGCTCACATGCTTCGACGCTCATTGGTTCTGCTCGGCCTTCTCGCGTTCATGCCCGCGACTCCGATCGCGTTCGCCCAGGCATCGACCACCGATCCCGGCGTGACGTTCCGTGTCTATCAGCTCGCGGGCGACCCCGAAGAGATCCCGACTCTCGCGCCGGACCAGACCCCCAACTTCGACCAGCGCCGGGAGTCGATCGACTACGAGACGGACGACTTCGGCGGCGTGCCGACGCCCCTCGTGACGCACGTCATCGGGGAGCTGCTCGTCGAGACGCCGGGCGCGTACCGCTTCCGGCTGACGAGCGATGATGGCTCACGCCTGACGATCGACGGGGACGTGATCATCAACAACGACGGGCGGCACGGCTCGATCGCGGTCATGAGCGCTCCCCTGGAGCTCGAGGCCGGTCGGCACGCCTTGTTCGTCGAGCACTTCGACTACGTGGGGGCGCGGGTGCTCCGCCTGGAATGGCTCCCACCCGGCGCGACCAAGTACTCGCTGATCACATCCAAGAATCTGCGCACGGAGCGTGACCTGACGCGTGTGACCTCGCCGGGTGTCAAGCAGGTCGTCGGCGGGCGTCGCCCGGGCGATCGGGCGCCCCTCGATGGGGTGCATCCAGGGTGGACGCTCTCGACCATCCGCCCGCCCGGGTATGAGCCGAAGGTCGGCGCCATGGTGTTCTTGCCCGATGGGCGACTTGTCATCGGGACGTTCGATCCCTTGCAGCGGGACGACTACCAGCTGCCGGACATTGAGAGCAAGCCTCCAGATTCCCTCTACGCTCTTGACAACCTCGACGGCGCCCGTTCAGGGGACGTCACGATCACGCGGATCGCGGGCGACCTGTACGAGCCGACCGGGCTCTGCGTCGTCGACGGCGTGCTGTATGTCTCCAATCGGCGGGGTGTGGAACGCCTGCTCGACAAGGACGCCGACGGGTTCCTCGAGACGCACGAGGTCGTCGGTCATGGCTGGGAGGCCTGGAACTACCACCAGTTCGCGTTCGGTCTGATCCATCGCGACGGCAAGCTGTACACCGCGCTGTCAACGGCGATGGCGCCCCCGGGCTGGGAGGGGATGAAGGAAAACGCCGGCCCGAATGGCCCGATGCGGGGCGGGATCGTCGAGATCGACATGGCCTCCAGCGACACTCGCATGATCGCGGGTGGTGTGCGCACGCCGAACGGCCTCGGCTTCACCGCCGACGGGGCCATGATCTATCTCGACAACCAGGGCACCTGGATGCCGTGCAACCAGCTCTCCGAGGTGATCCCCTGGCGGTTCTATGGGCACTACAACTGGACGAACTACGTGCCCAAGCTTGGCGAGCGGTTCCCGCAGGGGGGGCACCCGAGCATGCTTTGCGACCGCCCGCGCACGCCGGCGGCGGTGCTGATGCCGCACAACGAGGTGTGCAACTCGCCGACACAGCCCCTGGTGATCCCGTCCGGGATGTACACGGGGCAGCTGCTCGTCGGGGAGCTGACGGCCGGTGGCGTGCGACGGGTGATGCTGGAGCGCGTCAACGGGCAGCTCCAGGGCGCCCTCTTCCGCTTCACCCAGGGCCTGGAGTCCGGGGTCAACCGCATGGCCTGGGGGCCCGATGGGTCGCTCTACATCGGAGGCATCGGCGCCGGGGGGAACTGGAACTGGCGGGGGACGCAGTTCGGCCTCCAACGCCTCACGCCGAACGGGCGGGTCGCCTTCGAGATGCTCGAGGTGCATGCGACGCCGACGGGGTTCCGGGTCTCGTTCACGCAGCCCGTGGACCGGGCATGGCTCGCGGATCCGGCGAACTACGAGATAGAGTCATGGACGTACGCGCCGACGAGCGACTACGGCGGGCCGAAAGTCGATGAACGCACGCAACGGGTGGTTCGAGCCGTTCCGGGCGACGACGGCAGATCGGTCGAGATCGTCGTCGAGGGGATGGAGACCGGGCGGTGCTATCACCTGCGGACGGACCCCGTGAACGCCTCCGGCGAGGCGATCTGGTCCACCGAGGCCTGGTACACGCTGAATGCGATCCCGCGTGCGACACCGCCCCGGGACTCGTCGATCGGCGGGCGGCCGATCGAGACGGAGGGGGTTGGCGTGGGCGTGCTCCCGCCGGACGGCGCGGTGATGCTGACCGGGCGGAACTCCTCGGCGACAATGCTCTACGAGGGCAAGGAGTTCCCGCCCAAGCCAGTCACGCAGGACGACATCATCGCCGGTCCTGACTTCCTGAGCGTCGGGCAGGGGAGCGGCGACCTCGTCACGACGACGGAGTTCGGCGACGCCCGGATCCACGTCGAGTGGCTGAGCCCGCCCGGGGGCGAGGGGCAGATGGCCGGCAACAGCGGCGTCTATCTGCAAGGGCGTTACGAGATCCAGGTGCTCGGGACGCTTGCGGGTCAGACGCCCCCCGCCCTCAACGAGGCGGGCGCCATCTACAACATCAAGCGGGCCGACATGAACGCGTCGAACGGGCCCGGCCAGTGGCAGGCGTACGACATCTGGTTCCGGGCGCCCCGGTTCAAGGACGGCAAGAAGACCGATGACGCCCGCGTCACGGTCTACTGGAACGGCGAGCTGATCCACGATGACGTCGATGTCCCGCACGGGACGGGCGCCCAGGAGGCCAACGCGGAGCAGGCCGGCGAGGGGCTCGACTTCCAGATCGGTCCGCTGCGTCTGCAGGACCATCCGTCCGCGGCCGAGGGGCCCGTTCGCTACCGCAACGTCTGGATCAAGCCGCTCGGCGACACAACGTACGAACCCGGGGAGTGGGAACGCTTCTTCGATGGCGACTCGGACGCGTGGATGGTCCGGGGCGGGCATGCGAACTTCACGAGCGCCGATGGCGAGCTTGTCGGATCGTCCGTACCGAACTCACACAACTCGTTCTACACGAGCAAGGGCGCCTACTCGGACTTCGAGCTGATTTACGAGGCCAAGGTCGATCCCCGTCTGAACTCGGGCGTGCAGATCCGCTCGGAAGTCATGGGGGGCGCCGACAACCGCGAGGGTGGGCTTCGCGGCTACCAGATCGAGATCGACCCCGGCGAGCGGGCGTACACCGCCGGCGTCTACGACGAGCAGCGCCGGGGGTGGCTCCACCCGCTGCACGCGGCCCCTTACGCCAGGCGGGCCTTCCGCCCGGGCGAGTGGAACGAGATCCGCGTCGTCGCGACCGGACCGATCATCCGGACGTGGCTCAACGGCGTTCCGACGGCCGAGGTCTTCGACGCGGCGAGCGCGAGCGGTCGTATCGGCTTCCAGGTGCACGACGTGGGCGATCTTGCCGAGCCGCTGGAGGTTCGGTTCCGCAACGCGCGGATCCGGGAGTTGACGCCACGATCTTCCGGTGAGCATGCGGGCGCTGAGGCGCCTGGCGTCTCAGGTCATTCGGTCATCGAGGGGTAGCGCACCGGCATCCGGCGTCGATGGATTGAACCTCCCGGGTGAGCCTGAGCGCGGTCCGAGTGCGCAAAAAAACGGCCCGCCCCGTACACCCCGGGCGGGCCGTTTCGTTGGTGCGACTCCCGGTTACGGGCAGCCGGCGCCGAAGGCGGTGAGGAAGGCGAGGACGTCGGAGAAGTCGTAGGTCCCGAAGGGCGCGGCGAGGTCCGCGGCGGCGCCCATGGACCCGAAGGCGGTGAGGAAGGCGAGGACGTCGGAGAAGTCAAGCGTCCCGAGAGGCTCGGCGAGGTCCGCGGCGCAGTCGGGCTGCATCGTGAACTCGTACGCGCCCATGTCGATCGGCTCGTAGAGGGCCAGGTTCGGGGCGTCCGGGTCGTCAACGATGCGAGCGTTTCCGTCGAGGTCGACCGTCATGCCCAGCGACGTGACGTTGAAGGAGTCGCCCGCGTCGATGGCCGGCGAGCCGGCGGTGATGCGGTAATCGCCCGCGGGGGCGTCGGCGAACATGGGATCGCCCAGGACGAACGCGAAGCCGAGTGAGGTCGTGCCCGCGCCGGTGAAATAGTCCTCCTGGGCGGCGGTGTCGAAGAGGTTGGAATCGGAGGCGATGATCGCCGAGCCATTGGCGACGAAGGAGAATCCGTCGACGGGCGTGCCGATCGAGAAGATGTTGTTGATCGCCTGGGCCTGGACGCCGGCGGCGGCGCTGGAGGCCATGAGGGCGGCGGAGTTGGCGTAGGCGCCGTAGGGCCCGTTGGCGCCGTCGTTCGGGCGGGCGTGCCCGCTGCCGTCATCGCCCTCGCAGTAGTTGGGCCATCCACCCGTGCCGCCGTAGCCGCCGTAGGAGGGCGTGGTGTTGTTGACGCGGTCGCCGCGATCGCCGCGATCGCCGGGGACGATGTCGGCGACGGTGTTCTGGCTAAAGATGGCTCGCACGGGGGCGTTCTCGACGACGAAGGCGTTGGCCCAGCCGGCGGCGCCGCCGACGCCGCCGTTGGTGTCATGCCCGCAGTAGCCGCCGTCGCCTCCGTTGCCGCCGCAGACGAAGGTGATGCCGGTGTCGGCGCCATTGCCACCCCCGCCGCCCTGGGCGCCATACCCGCCGCGTCCGCCCTTACCGCCGGCGCCGCCGACGATGCCGTGGAAGAGGTTCTGGTAGACGCGGACTTGGGCGGTGGGGTCCGAAGCCCAGACGCCGGCGGCGTATCCGCCCGCGCCACCGTTGCCCGCGGCGCCGGCGTTGCCGCCGTCGCCGCCATCACCGCCATCGCCGACGGCGACGAAGGCGTAGCCGTTGCCGCCGTCGCCGCCGCGCGAGCCCGAGCCGCCGAAGCCGCCGGCTCCGCCCTTGCCGGCGGCCAGGTCGGAGAAGGTGCAGTAAGAGACGGTGGCGGTGGCGCCCGTGGTCATGCGGATGGCGACGGCGTCGGCGCCGCGCTTTCCATTCCCGCCCGGGCCTCCGTTCCCACCGTCGGCTCCGTTGTAACCGTCGAGGTGGCCGGAGTTCCCGTCGTTGGCGTTGCCGACGATCGTGCCACCGGCGCCGCCGGCGCCGTCATTGCCCGTGGCGCCGATGATGTTGAAGATCTTGCTCCAGGCGACGCTGATGTTGGCGTTGTCGGTGGCGTAGACGCCGTAGGCGGGCTGCTCCTGACTTGCGGAGCGGACGTCGGAGATCTCGCAGTGGTCGAACTCGGGGGTGGCGCCGATGACGCGGACCGCCTGGGCCTGCGTGCCGTGGATCGCGGCATACGCGAGCGAGCCGTCGGAGCCCGGCTCGAACCGGATGCCATTCCAGCGGCTGGAGGTGGGCTGGAAGACGGACATCTGGGCCTCGCTGGCGTCGACGTCGAGGACGCCCCCGCTCTGCACGATGATCGACACACCCGGGGAGACGTTGACGGTCACGCCGGGCTCGACGTGCAGCGTGCCCTGGATCACGAGGTTCTCGGTGACGGCGATCGTCTCGCCGGTGTGCCAGGTGAGATCGCCCACGATGGTGTCGGCGCCGGCCGCCGAGGCGAGCAGCGAGCAGGCCGAGAGGGCCACGATGGTGTGCTGGATGGACATGGTCGGTCTCCGTGTGTGGTCTGGTTCGGGGGCCCGGGCATGGGCCGCACTCCGAGGGACGACGCCCACCCGGCGTGCGCCCGACCAACTTCCAAGAATTCCGGATCTTGACGACGACGCCCCCCAAGATCGCCCGCCCGGCGGGCGGTTCGGGCCCGCTCGGGTCCTCGCTGAGGGGATCCCCCTACGTCGCGTCCGCCCATGGACTTACACTGGATGGACGCGGGAGGCCCACCTTGCCCACGGTTCCGCAAGAGACGGTGACCCGTCTGCTCAACACGCTGGCGACCGGCGACGCGGCGGCCGCGGACGAGCTGATGCCCATCGTCTATGACGAGTTGCGGGCGATGGCCGGGGCCATGCTCCGCGACCAACGCCGTGGGCACACCCTCCAGGCGACCGCCCTGGTCAATGAGGCGTACCTGAAGCTCGCCGCGGCGCCCGTGCGGGCACAGTGCCGGGCCCAGTTCATGCTCCTGGCCTCGCGGGCGATGCGGAGCATCCTGGTCGATCACGCGAGGGCCAGGCGGCGCTTGAAGCGCGGCGGGGACCAACAACGCGTTTCCCTCATGAGTGCCGACGGCGCGGAAACCGGCCCGGATCAGATCGACCTGATCGCCCTGGACGAGGCCCTGACCCGCCTGGCGGAGCTGGACGAGCGGAAGGCGAAGCTCATCGAGCTCCGGTTCTTCGCGGGGTTGTCGCTCGAGGACGCCGCCGACGCGCTCGGCGTGGCCCGCTCGACCGCCTCGGAGGACGCCAGGACCGCCCGGGCCTGGCTGGCCCGCCAGCTCGAGGGCCCCTCATGACGGATCGAGATCTCTTCCAGCGGGCGGACCGGATCTTCCGCGAGGTGTGCGACCTGCCGGCGGGCGAGCGTGACGGGCGGATCGCGGCGAGTTGTGGCGGCGACGCGGAACTCGAGATGGAGGTCCGGGCGCTGCTGGACGCGGACTCGAGCCCGTTGGCGGGGGCTCTGAACACGCCCGCGGTCGCGATGACCGCCGGAGAGGTCGCGGGTGAGGAGCAGACGCCGGAGCGGATCGGGGGATTCCGGATCATCCGTCGGCTGGGGGCCGGCGGGATGGGGGTCGTGTACGAGGCGGAGCAAGACCGCCCGCGTCGAACCGTGGCGCTGAAGGTGATCCGGTCCGGCGTGCTTTCGTCCGGGCATCGTCGGCGCTTCGAGCTCGAGGCCCAGCTGCTCGCGCGTCTCCAGCACCCCGGCATCGCGACGATCTACGAGACGGGCTCCGCCGACACCGGCATCGGGATGGAGCCGTACTTCGCGATGGAGCTGATCGAGGGCATGCCCCTCACCGAGTACGTGCGTGAGCGTGCGCTTTCGCAGCGTGACCTCCTCGTGCTGTTCGCCCAGATCTGTGACGCCGTCCACCATGCGCACCAGAAGGGCGTGATCCATCGCGATCTGAAGCCGGGCAACATCCTGGTCACGCCGGACGGACGCCCGAAGATCCTGGACTTCGGCGTGGCGCGTCTCTCGGAGCCCGAGGGCGAGAGCCTGGCGATGCACACATCGGAGGGCCAGTTGGTCGGGACGCTGGCGTATATGTCGCCCGAGCAGGTCGCGGGGGATCCGAACGCGCTGGACACGCGGTCGGACGTGTACTCCCTGGGCGTGCTTCTCTACGAACTGCTTGGGGGGCGCCCGGCGCACGACCTGAAGAATCTGGCGCTGGGTAGCGCCGTGAGGAAGATCGCCGAGGAGGCGCCGGCTCGCCTTGGAACGATCGCGCCGGCGTGCCGGGGTGACGTCGAGACGATCGTGGGCAAGGCACTGGAGACCGACCGAGATCGTCGGTACGACTCGGCGGCGGCGCTGGCGGCGGACATCCGGCGGTTCCTTTCGGACGAGCCGATTTCGGCCAGGCCGGCGTCGACGGTCTACCAGCTCCGCAAGTTCGCGCGTCGCAATCGGGGGCTGGTGGCCAGCGCTGCGGTGATCGTCTGCGTCCTGACGATGTCGAGCGTGGTGGCGAGCGTGCTGGCGGTGCGGGCGGCCAGCGCCAGGACGGAGGCGGTGGACGCGCTCGACCGCGAGGCGAAGGCGCACGCCGACGCGGAGGCGGCACTCGAGCAATCCAAGAAGGACAACGAGAACTACGCGGCGGTGCTGGAGTTCCTGCAGGACATGCTCCGGCGCGCCGATCCGGCGGAGACCGGGGGCGACAAGCTCACCCTGCGCGAGGCGATCGATCGGGCGGCGGTCCGACTCGAGACCGAGAAGGCCGAGACCCCGACGGTGGACGCGTCGATCCGCGAGACGATCGGCGAGACCTACGCCTGGATCGGGCTGAACGACAAGGGCATCCCGCTCCTCGAGCAGGCCCTGGAGACACGCGTCAAGACCGAGGGCGAGCTGAGCCCCGACGCGACGCGCGTGCGGCGCAAGCTCTCCCGGTTGCTCTCGGTCGGGGGTGACAACGAACGCGCCTTGAAACTGATGAACGACATCGAGCCCGCCATCCGCCAGGCGGTCGAGGCGGGCGAGCCGAAGTCCGAGGAGCTCGCCCGGGTCCTGCACGCCAAGGCCATCGCGCTCAAGGGGCTTGAGCAGTTCGACGAGGCCGAGCGCTGCGTGCAGGAAGCGATCGATCAGTACCGCCTCGCGGGCCTGGCGGAAGACGGGGCGATGGGCGACGCCCTGAACACGCTGGGTTCCATCCTCTTGCGTCACGGAGACTACGCGGGCGCCGAGGCGCCCCTCCTCGAAGCGCTCGATCTCTACCGAAAGCAGTGGGGAGAGGACCACGCGCGCACCGCGACCATCTACAACAACCTCTCGATCGTCACGAGGTACCTGAACCGCATGGACGACGCCGAGGAGTACGCGAAGAAAGCGTACGAGGTATGGGAGCGGATCGCGGGCGGAGCGCCCCACGAGGGCCTGCTCAGCCCCGAGTTCAACTACGGCGTGCTCCTGGCCAGGCGGGGCAAGACGGACGAGGCGATCAAGATCCTCGAGGTCGCGGTCAAGCACCACGACGAGATCTATCATGGAAACGACCCCCGTCAGGCGTTTGCCCTCGACCAGCTCGCCCGCCTCTATGGTGAGAAGGGGCGTCTCGACGAGGCCGCGGACCTGCTGGACCAGGCACGCGCGATCCTGACCTCGACGCTGGGCGAGCGTCACCCCTACATCGCGGTCAATCTGTCGAGCATCGCGAGGCTTCGCACGCTGCAGCACCGCTACGAGGACGCGGTGCGCCTGAACCGCGAGGCCTTAGACATCTACATGGAGACCAGAGGGCCCGACCATCCCTGGACCTCGACGGGTCAGCTCAACCTGGCCCAGTCCCTGATCGAGACCGGCGAGCCCGAGGAAGCCGAGCCGTTGCTCATCGCCTCGATGAAGACCACGGAGACGACTCAAGGCGCCGAGTCCCCCGACCTGGTCCAGCCGCTCACGCTGCTCGGGCAGATCCGCCTCGCGAAAGCGCCCGAGGAGGCCGAGGCTTGCTATCGGCGGGCCGTTGACATCGAGCAGGCGACGGGTGAGAGTGCGACGGACCTGGCCGAGGCGCGTTCCGCCTGGGCGAGCGCTTTAATTGAACTGGGTCGGTTCGAGGAGGCGGAGGCGACGTTGCTCGAATGTCACCACGTGTTCACCGAGGCGGATCCGCCGGATCCAGAGAACGCCGCCAAGACCGCGGCGCGCCTTGCCCACCTCTTCGAGCGCACCGGCGACGCGGAGAAGGCACGCCAGTGGGAGGCCATCGCGCAGGCGGCCCAGGGTTAAGCACTCAACGGGTGGCATCGTGCTCCGTCTTACATGGAAAATCTGACCCTTGCCGGGCGGGCGACGGGGTCTCTTGATCGAACACCGCGCGGACCGGGGGTGTGTCGAGGTCCTCGAACTGGCCTCGCCTCGCCGCCCAGATGAACGCGCCGACACCGGCGGCGGCCAGCGCGAGCGCGACGGGAAGCATGATGAGGATCACGCTCATCGCTCATTCCCCAGACGCCCGGCGTGCAGGGCGATCGCCACTACCGCCAGCGAGCTCACGGGCATCAACACCGCGGCGAGGAGCGCTGACATAAGCCCCACCATCGCGAGCCCCGCCGCGATCGCGTTGTAGAGTGCAGAGACCGTCAGGCAGATCCAGACGATGCGCATGGTTCCATGCGAGCGATCGATCAGCTCCACGATCGGCGCCAGGCCCTCGTCGGTGAGGTAGACGTCCGCGGCTTCCAGGCTCGCCTCGGCCCCGCCGTGGACGCCGATGCCCACGCTGGCGCTGGCCATTGCGGCGGCGTCGTTGACGCCGTCACCGACCATGACGACACGCCGCCCGTCTCGACGAAGCCGCTCGACCGTCGCGGCCTTACCCTCCGGGCTGACGCCGCCCTCGCCTGCGCCGTCGAGGCCAATCTGGCGGCAGACCGCATCGACGACGCCCTGCTGATCACCCGAGAGCACACGGACCTCCCAGCCGCGAGCGCGCAGGCGTTCAACGGAAGCGCTTGCGTCCGTACGGACTGCGTCGCCGAGCTCGGCGAGCGCCGCCACCCGCCCTCCGGAAGCGACGAGAAGCGGTGTACGCCCGGAAAGGGAGGCGGCGCGGGCTTGCTCTCTCCAAGAAACCTCGATCGGGACGCCGAGAGACTCGAGGTAGCTCGGAGAACCGGCCGCGAGTCGGACACCGGAGACGGTCCCCCGCACGCCGCCGCCCGGCGTGTGCTCGCGGTCGGCGACCGCGTGGGGTTCGTCGGCGAGCTTCGCCAGCGCGAGCGCGATCGGGTGCGACGAGCCCAGTTCCAGGGCGGCGACGAGCGGGCGCAGGCCGGCATCTCCGCGCCAACCCACGAGCGACGCCCGGCCCTCTGTGATCGTGCCGGTCTTGTCGAGGAGGATGAGGCCGGGCGAGGCCAGGGCTTGAAGCACACCGGCGTCCTTGACGAGCGCGCCGTGCCTGGCGGCACGCCCCGCGGCGACACCCATCGCGAGCCCGGTCGCCAGGCCGAGCCCGCAAGGGCACGCGACGATCAGCAGTGCGGTCGCGTGCTCGAGTGCCGTATGGACGCCGGCGTGCGCCCAGATCGCGACCGTCACCAGGGCGAGCATAATGACCGCGAGGACGAACCACCCCGCCACGCGGTCTGCGGCACGGACGATCGGCGCCCGCCTCGCGCCGGCGTCGGCGACGAGTTTCATGAGTCGTCCGACACGCGTTTGATCGCCGATGGCGGTCACTCGGAGGCGCAGCGGGGCGCGCAGGTTCGTGGCGCCCGCGGTCGCGTCGTCGCCCGGGGCGACCGAACGGGGCAGCGATTCACCGGTCAGGATCGCTTCATCGACGCTCGAGATACCGGACTCGATCACGCCGTCGGCTGGGATCGTGTCGCCCGCGCGGACCTCGACGAGGTCGCGGACCTCCACGCTGTCGATCGGGATGGCGCGGATGACACCGTCCTCGCCTACCACGTTCGCGACGCTCGGCGCCAGCGACAGCATCAGCTCGATCGAATCGATCGCGGCCCGATGCTGGCGCTGCTGCACCCATCGCCCGACCAGCAGCAGGAACACCAGCACGCTGAGGGTGTCGAAGTAGATCTGTCCCTCGCCCCGGATCGTGTTGAACACGCCCCAAGCGCCGCCGGCCGCGAGGGCGATCGCGATGGGGAGATCGAGGTGCGCCGTCCGCGTGCGCAGGGCGCTCAAAGCGCCACGGAAGAAGACCCGGCCCGGCCATGACAGGCTGACTAGGGCGAGCCCCATGCTCAGCCAACGGAACAGCGACTCCCAGAACGAGTCGATCCCCGAGATGGCGCCCGAATACAGCGCGACGGCGAAGAGCATGATGTTGCCGGCGCACGCGCCGGCAACCGCGACGCGGACGAGGAACATCCGGTCCTCCATCGCCCTCGCCTCGCGCGCGGCCTTGCCCCTGGCGGGGTGCGGTCGGTAGCCGAGCCTGTCGAGCCGACGCGCGACGTCCGGGAGCGTGATCGCGTTAGGTCGGTACCACACGCGGAGCACGCCCGATCGGAGCCCGACGCGCGCCTCGGCGACACCCGGAGCCACCCTTGGCAGACGTTCGAGCAGCCAGACACATGCGGCGCAATGAACGCCCTCGAGCAGAAACTCCGTCTCGCACAGCCCGCCCGGGCAGGGGCGGACGAACGCCCGTTGGTACGCCGGGCTGGCGAACTCCTCGAAGCTGCCTCCGGTCGTGATGGGGCGTTGGGCATTGGTCTCGACCGCGTCGCGGACCTCGTAGTACGCCTCGAGCCCGGCGCCGTGGAGCACGTTCCAGACGCTCTCGCACCCGGCGCAGCAGAACTGCTCGGGCCGGTCCGCAGCGACGAGCCCCTCAGGGACATCCAGCCCGCAATGGCTGCACCGGATCACGCCGACGGCGTGTGCCGTGGGTTGGCGTCGCCCGTCGACGGGGATGCTGGGCGCCTGGGTCATCTCAATCGCCATCGGGCTCGCAGAGAGGGCAGGTGAAGGCGTCGGGATCGGGAACGCCGCCAGTGGGGTCGTGGAGGGATGTCGAGGTCATGAGACCGAGATCGCTCTGGCGAATGATCGGGGCCGTCACTCGGGCAACGACCATGTACAACCCGACGCCCACGAGTGCGAGTGACGTCAGCATGGGTAGATGACGTCGCAGGGGACCGGCCAGTGCTTGTGCTCCCACGCCGAGCGAGATCAGCACGGGCAGTGTCCCGAGCCAGAACACCGCCATCGTGAGCGCGCCGAGCTCGGGGCGGCCCGTGCCGGCGGCCGTGATCGCGAAGGCGTACAGCCACCCGCAGGGGAGCAGCGTCGTCAGGAGACCGATGAGCAGGGCGCGCGGGACCGGAGCCATGCCCAGGGCCCGGCGCTGTCCCAGCTCAACGACGCGCCGGAAGCGCGAGGGGACGAGGTCCAGCTTGATGCGCACGCCGCGCAGTCGGGCCAGTGTGAACACGCCGTAGGCGATCATGAGGGCGCCGGCGACGCCGGCCGCGACGCGCTGGACGCCCACCATCGATCCACCGAGGTCCAGTGCGGCGCCGACGGCGCCCGCGATCGTGCCGAGGCAGGTGTATGTCAACAGTCGCCCGCCGTGATACGCGACATGCAGGCGGAGTTGCTCTCCCCGCGATGGCTCCCTGTCGGCTCCGACGGCAAAGAGAAGAAACGCCCCGCACATGCCCGCGCAATGCAGGCTGCCGAGCACGCTCGCCGCAAAGACCGCCCCGATGAGGAGGGTGATCTGGTCCACCGCGTCTCAGCCCTCCAGTTCGACCTGACGGACCGTCAGGCACCGGTCTTCGCCCCGCTCGACGAGGATGCGGAGTTCCCAGAGCCCAACGTGCGGGATCGACGCCACGGCGGTGTAGGCGCCGGTCCCATCTCCTGGTTCCAGAGTGAGCGTTTGGCGTTCACCGGCATACGCCTCGTGGAACATCTCGACACTAACTTCAGCGCCGGCAAGCGGATGACCAGCCCGGTCGAGGACGGAGACCTCCACCGCGCGCTCGGGCAGGATTCCCGTCTGGGAGCCGATCTTCACGTCGACCGTCCAGCCGAGGCGTGCACCCGCGCGGAGCAATGCCGCGTGTTCGTCCCACTTGAGCGAGCGGGCGTAGTAGTCCGGCTCGACGGCGTTCAGCCCGCGCCCGGTCGCCAGCACGATCGTGATCGTCAGCACGATGCCCTGCACGACGAACAGGACGACGGGAACCCAGGCCCAGTACCAGCCCGCTCCCCGGTGCGTCGTCCGCTCGTCACGCTCAGTATTCAGTCCCGGGGTGTCAGTCATCGGCCGCTCCGTCTCCTTCGGATTCTTGCTGGCGGCGTTCGTCATGCTCAGCGCCCGCGGTGTTTGCCGGGCCGAGCAGGTGGTACGCCGTGTCGTGGACGAACTCCTTGCCGTCCTCGACGCGGATATGCACCTCGAGACGACCACCGACGAACGCATCGGCGGGCGCCACGACGAGCATGGCGACCGAGCGTTGCTCACCCGCCGTGATCGGGACGGGATTCTCGTCACCGACAAGTCGGACGTGCTGATTATCCGCGATCGAGATCGTGTAGACCGCGTCCTCGTCCGTACGGTTGGTCAGGCGGACGCGGATCTGGTTCGAGACTTCTCCGCCCGCCATCCGGTTGAAGGGCAGGCCCGGGGCGCGGAGAACCTGCACGCTCGCGTTGGCCTTGCTCGACAAGACGCCGAAGAAGGCGCCGCCGATGATCAGAAGCAGCACCGGGTAGATGAGAACGCGTGGGCGGAGCAGGCGTCGCTTGCCCTGTTCGACGGCTCGCTCCGACGTGTAGCGGATGAGCCCGAGCGGCTTGCCCACCTTGGCCATGACCGTGTTGCAGGCGTCGATGCACTGGGCGCACCCGATGCATTCGAGCTGCAGACCATCGCGGATGTCGATCCCGGTCGGGCACGTGTTGACGCACATGTGGCAGTCCACACAGTCTCCGAGCTGCTCATCGCCGACGACCTTGAGCGAGACGTCTCCCTTTGCACGCTTGCCGCGCCGCCCGCGGGGCTCGCCCCGCTTGCGGTCGTAGCTGATGATCAGCGAATCCCGGTCCAGCAGGGCGCCTTGCATCCTCGCGTACGGGCAGACGACGCAGCAAACCTGCTCGCGGAAGTAGCCGAAATCGAAGAGCATCAGCCCGGTCGTCGCCGCCATGACCAGGAAGGCGGCCGGGTGGTCGAACGGCGAGCCGAGGATCCAGTGACGGAGCTGGGCGACGCCGACGAAGTACGACAAGAACGTGTGCGCCAGGAACGCGGAGATGACGAGGTAGACGCCGAAGCGCAGAACCTTTCGGAGTCCGACGTTCTTCTTGGCCTTGCGTCGACCTGGTTCGCCCTCGAACAGCCGCTCGATCGGGCGGTACAAGAACTCGAGATAGACCGTCTGCGGGCACATCCACCCGCACCAGACGCGTCCGAACAGTGCCGTCATAAGGAAGATCGTCAGGAAGATCCCGATCAAGAGGAGCGCGAGCAGGAGCGTGTCCGTCGGCAGGAGCGTCTTGCCGAGGAACGTGAAGCGCCGATGCACGATGTCGAGCAGGACCGCGGGCTTGTCGTTGATCGTGATGTTCGGCAGTGCCGTGAACAGCACGATGAGCACGTACGCAACGATGCGGCGCCAACGCCAGAACGTCCCCCGCGATGTCCAGGGACGCAGCCAGTGACGCGACCCGTCCGGGTTGAGCGTCGATAGAACGCGATCCGGGGCCTGGATCAGGGTCTCATTCACGACCGTCCCGTTCCCTTCCACACCTCGGCCCCTTCGCCTGCGGTCATCACCCGCCCGCCGGCGTCTCCTCCGTGATCGGCTCGGGGAACGGCGGGATCTGCTCGCCCTCGGGCTCCTTGCCTGGCAAGTTTTTGCCACGCAGCGAGGCCTCATACGCCGCCACCAGCGCGATCTCGTTCTCGTTCAGGATCGTCTTCTGCGCTGGCATGGCCCCGTCCGCGGCGCCGTTCTCGATCACGACGATGAAGTCGGCGAGCGTCTTCACGTTCTTGTAGTAGTCGTCGGTCATGTTGGGGCCGACCAGCCCCGACCCGTCCGCCTTGTGGCAGAGCACACAGTTGGCCTCGAAGACGGCGTGACCCATGTCCAGCCACTTCGGCTGACCCATGATCCGAAGTATCTTCTCTTCGCCCATCGGGATCTTCTGAAGCTCCGCAAACTGGGCCTCGAGCGCCTTGGCCTCCGCCGCCGCGTATCGCTCGTCACGTGTCGGCCACATCGGCGACATGTGCACGACGGACGCGTAGGAGATCCCGAACAGGATCGTTCCCAGGAAGATCACGTGCCACCAGCCCGGCGTCGGGTTGTCGTACTCCTGGATCCCGTCGTAGCTGTGGCCCGCGATCTCCTGGCCGTATTCGTCACCAGTCGGCAGCTCAGCCATGGCGGGTCTCCTTCCAAGGTTGGCGGGGCGTCGTGGAGTCGTCGAGCGGGAGCTGGGCGGCGTCGCGAGCATCGCGCCGAGACATCATCAGCACGCGCACCACGACCGAGGCGAACACGACGAGGAAGATCACGAGCGACACGGTCGCGTAGGCGTCGAGTCCCATCGAGGACATCAGGTCACTCAGACGCATGGGCCACCCCCTCTCCCTCGGGCGCCGGGGGCTCCTTGTAGATGTCCGTGCCGAGGCGTCGGATATAGGCGATCAGCGCGATCACCTTCTTGTTCTCGAGGTCCTCGACGAGTGGCGCCCCCTGCGCCGCCTCGCGGATCTGGGCGGCGATGTCCGCCGCCTGAGCCCGGGCGGATTCCTCGGCGGCGCCTTCGAGGACCATGTCGCCGTAGGGCACCCCAAGCATCGCCATCGCGTCCACCCGGGCGCTGATCTCGTCGAACAGCAGGTCCTGCTCCGAGAGCCAGGGGTACGCGGGCATGATCGAGTCCTGATTCAGGTCTCGCGGGTTGTGGAAGTGAACATAATGCCAGTAGGCGTTCGGGTTCTTGACGCCCTCGCGCGCCAGGTCGGGCCCGATGCGCCGGCTGCCCCACTGGAAGGGGTGGTCGTACACGAACTCGCCCGGCTTCGAGTACTCCCCGAAACGCTTCGTCTCCCAGTAGAACGGGCGGATCATCTGCGAATGGCAGTTGTAGCAGCCCTCAGAGACATAGATGTCACGTCCGGCCAGTTCCAGGGGCGTGTAGGGCTGCACGCTCGCGATCGTCGGCACGTTCGAGCGCACCAGAAACATCGGGATCGCCTCGAAGATCCCGCCGATCGCCACCGCGATGATGACCCAGATGGTGAACTTGAGGGGCAGGCCCTCGAGGCGCCGGTGCCAGATCGCCTGGAGGAACTTGTCGCCCGCGTGCCCGAGGTTCGTCGAAGCTTCGAGGCGCGAGACCGCGGGGATGTAGGCGGGAGGCGTCTTGGAGAGCGCCGGCGCCTGGATGACCGGGACGTCGTAGGAGCTCGGGCGTCGGCGCCACGTCATGAACATGTTCCAAGCGCCCAGCAGGGCGCCGAAGAGGTAGAGCGCCCCGCCCCCGGCGCGGATCCAGTACATCGGGATCAGCACCGTTACCGTCTCGACGAAGTCGGGGTACGTCAGGCGCCCCGTCGCATCGAAGGCGCGCCACATCAGGCCCTGGGTGACGCCGGCGGCGTAGATCGCCAGCACGTACATCACCATCCCGACCGTCGCGACCCAGAAGTGCGTGGTCGCGAGCTTCTTCGAGTACAGATCCGTCTGGAACAGGCGGGGCAGGAGCCAGTAGATCATGCCGAAGGTCATGAATCCGTTCCAGCCGAGGGTGCCCGAGTGCACGTGGGCGATGGTCCAGTCGGTGTAGTGGCTCAGCGAGTTGACAGCCTTCACCGAGAGCATCGGGCCCTCGAACGTGGACATGCCGTAGAACGTCACGCCCACGACGAAGAACTTGAGCACGGGGTCTGACGCGACCTTGTGCCAGGCGCCCCGCAGGGTGAGCAGGCCGTTGATCATGCCTCCCCACGAGGGCATCCAGAGCATGACGGAGAAGACCATGCCGAGGGTCGAGGCCCACTCCGGCAGGGCGGTCCAATGCAGGTGGTGGGGGCCCGCCCAGATGTAGATGAAGATCAGCGACCAGAAGTGGATGATCGAGAGGCGGTAGCTGAACACGGGGCGATTGGCGGCCTTGGGCAGGAAGTAGTACATCAGTCCGAGGAACGGCGTGGTCAGGAAGAACGCGACCGCGTTGTGCCCGTACCACCACTGCATCAGGGCGTCCTGCACGCCCGCGTAGATGGGGTACGACTTCATGAACAACTCGGGCGAGGGGGCCTCTCCCGTCTTGAACCAGTTCACCAGTCCCGCGGGGACCCAGAGGTTGTTGAACACGTGCAGCATCGCGACCGTGACGATGGTCGCGATGTAGAACCAGAGGGCGACGTACAGATGCCGCTCACGTCGGCGCGCGAGCGTCATGAAGAAGTTCACGCCGAAGAACCCGACCCAAACGATGGCGATCGCCAGGTCGATCGGCCACTCGAGCTCGGCGTACTCCTTGCCTTGCGTGATGCCGAGGGGGAGCGTCAGGGCGGCGGAGACGATGATGAGCTGCCACCCCCAGAAGTGGAGGCGCCCGAGCAGGTCGGAGAACATGCGGGCCTTGCACAGCCGCTGCGTCGAGTAATAAATGGCAGCGAAGATCGCGTTGCCCGCGAATGCGAAGATCGCCGCGTTCGTGTGCAGCGGACGCAGACGCCCGAAGCTCAGGGGTCCCTCCGGGAGCCATCCGAACGGTTCGAACCCCCGGATCGCGATTGACCGCAGGTCAGGGATCAGAGATGGGTACGCCATCAGCGTGGCGATCAGCACGCCGGCCAGGAACGCAACGATGCCCCAACCAATCGTCGCGAGCACGAACATGCGCACGATCCGGTCGTCGTAGCTGAAGGACTCGATCGAGGGGTCTTGGTAGGTAGGGGGGGACGCATCCCCCTGGCGGGGCGCCTGTTCCATGCCGAGGTCTCCTCAAGGCCATCGGGGGCGATCGGAGACGCCGCCGACGGCGATGGCATTTATCGACAAGCAAGTCGTGATGTCAAGAAATCGCGGATGGATTTCAGCCCAAATCCGGAAAAACATCTGTGATCTTATGCCCAAAATGACGTTTTGCGGCCTCAGATGGGGGCCAAATCTTGACTCGCAAGTCGTCATCATCTAGACTGGCCGCCCGGAGACCGCCCAAATGCTTACCCAGGCAACCGGGAACGCCGCCTGCGCGCTCGGCTATCTTGCCGCCACCGGGGGTGGACCCGAACTCATCAAGGCGATCGCGGAGGCGTGCGATATCCCCGCGCCCTACCTCGCGAAGATCGTCCATGCCCTTTCCAGGGCGGGGATCGTTTCGACGCAGCGCGGCATCGGTGGGGGGGTCAAGCTGACACGCGACCCGGCAACACTCTCCCTCTACGAACTTTGTGAAATCCTCGGCGACCCGGCGATCCAACCCAGATGCATCCTCGGCGCCGTCGAGTGCTCCGACGAGCGAGCCTGCCCGGCCCATGTGTTCAACGTTGAGATGCGCAAACGCCGCCTCGAGTTCCTCCGCTCGATGACGATCGCGAAGATCGCCGCCTTTGAGTCCAAGCGTCGGTGGGGCCAGAGTATGACCACCGACGCATCGCCCGAAGAACTGGCGGAGTGATCCGCGACTAGGGGCAACCCGACCCGAACGCCGTGAGGAAGGCGATCACGTCGGAGAAGTCGTACACCCCGGCGGGCGGCGCCAGGTCCGCCGTCGGCTGCATGCTCCCGAACGCGGTCAGGAATGCGATGACGTCGGAGAAGTCGAGCGTCCCGAGCGGGGGCGCCAGGTCGGCGAGGTTGCACCCGCCGCCCCCACCTGTCCAGAAGCCACCGGTGAGTTCAAAGCCGCCTCCGAGCAAGGGGCCGCCGGCGTCGTGCTGGCCGATCGTTCCATTGAGGGCGAATGAACCGCCGGACGAGGCGCCCCCGCCGCAGTCCGTGGTGTACCAGTCGATCGAGAAGGGTTGAGCGTGAGCCGTCGCAGTGATCGCGGCTGCGAACACAAGGATGAGTGCGTGCGTGCGTGACATGACTGTTTCTCCTGATCATTGCCCGATGTACGCGGTCCCGAACTCGCTCTGAATGACGCACGGCGTCGCGACCACGTGTCCCCCCGGGTACAGCCCCGCCTGGACGTGGACGACGACGCCGCCGCCGAACGGCGGCACACCCGCCACGCCCTCTTCGAGCGTGTTGAAGGGCGAGCCGGGCGTACCCAACTCCTGCCCGTTCCAGTTGCCGTTGACCCAGACGCCCGACACTTCGAGCGGCGTGACGCTCCCGACCCCGGCCGAGTATCCCTGCTGGATCTGGAGGGCATCGGTCTGGGAGATCTTGATGAACTGCTCGTTCCATTCGATCGGGCCCATGACGTCGTGATCGCCCGGGTTCTCGCTGTCTTGCAGCCCGAGGGCGTGCCCGATGTTGTGCACCGCGGTCAGCATGAGGCTGTAGCCTCCGCTGCTCGGGTCGGTGAAGAACGATTCCTGCGCATCAAAGTGGACGTTGCCCGCCGTGGGCTCGACGGAGACACCGCCGCAGATGTTGGAGATCCCCGGCGGGTAGAACGCGTGGGCGATCGCCCCGAACTCGGGGCCGTTGAACCAGCAGAGATCGTTGCCGCACTCGTGTGGTTCGAGCGCGCAGTGATCCCCGGTCGCCCAGAGGAAGTCGATGGACCTGCTGGCATTCTGGACCGCCAGTTCGACGAAGTGGATCTGGACGACACCCGCCCACGCAGCCAGGGCGTCGAGCAAGACCTGCCGCTGGCTCGGTCCGAGGGCGTTGGTCGCGTTGTCCATGTGAAAATAGATCGTGACCGCGTTCTGACCCGGGCCGTCCCATCCGTCGCCGATCATGCCAGAGCCTCGCCCGGGATCGAACAAGGGGTGCAACTGCTCGGAGCACGCCGGCGGCGCGGGCGGGGTTGAGGCCTCGGCGCCTCCCGCGCCGAGCACGATCGAGATGAGGGCGGTCGTGAACATCTCCCACTCCTGAGCTACTGCCCGATGAACGCCGTGCTGAACTCGGACGTGATCGTGCAGGGCTGCGAGATCGTGACCGCCCCGGGGTAGAGCCCGCCCAGGACGTGGATCGTGATCCCGCCGTTCTGGGGAGGCAGCGCGTTGACCCCTTCGCCGATCGTGTCGAAGGGCTCACCCGGTGTTCCGAACTCGGGGCCGAGCCAGGCGCTGTTGACCCAGATGCCGGAGGACTCGAGCGTGATCACGCTCCCGACGCCCGCCGCGTAGCCGGATCGGAGGTGCCCGATGTCGGATGCGGACGGGTTCTGCATCCCTTCGCCCCCGTTGAAGAGCGGGCGCATGATGTGGGGGCCGCCCGGGCCGGTGTCGTGCAGCAGCCCCAGCGCGTGCCCGATCTCGTGCGCGGCGATGAGCGTCAGGCTGATGCCGGAGCCCGCGTTGTCCTGCTCCCAGAGCTCGGCCTCGTCGAAGTGGACGTTCCCCGCACGGCTTTCGGTGGACGCCGGCCCGCAGGTGCCCTGCCCGCCGATGGGGAACGCTGCGTGGGCGAGCACCCCGGTGGGCCCGTCGAAGGGGCAATCGGGATCGCCGCACTCGTCCGCCTCGATCGCGCAGTGATCACCCGATGCGAAACGGAGGTCGATCGACCGGTTGTGGTTCGGCGCCGCGATCTCGACGAATGTGATGCGCACCACGCTGGCCCAGGCCGCCATTGCGAGGATGTACGCCGCCCGCTGCTGGCCCGCGGGCAGGTCGGGCGAGTAGTTCTCGATGAACCAGTAGAGCGTGGTGGTATTGGCGCCCGGGCCGTCCCACCCGTCGTTGATCATCCCGCCGCCCCGGACGATGATGCCGAATGGCTCGGTCTCGCAGTGCCAGACCGAGACGCGTGGCGGGGCGACATCTACCTCGCCGACTGGCAGCGACTCGCCTTCCGCCCCGCCGAGCAGGCCCCCCGAGAGCAGTGTGGCCGTGATGAGCTGTGCCGGAAACATCGCGTGTCCCTCCTTGCGTGCGGCGGCTTACTGGAGTCCCACGAGCACGAGCACCAGACCGGTCTCACCCTGGTCGAGTGAGGACATGGCCTTGCCGAGGACGGCGCCGACGGCGCGCCCGTGATCATCGACGCGCATCGCGTGCCCCGGCGTGCCCGATGTCGTGAGGAGGTCGCCGGGGCGGATCTCACCCGAGCTCGCGTCGCACCGGACCCAGACCCGCCCGGTGAGCGCGATCGCGGGCGCGCCCTCCATGCCAT
This sequence comes from Phycisphaerales bacterium, assembly GCA_041402005.1. Taxonomy (GTDB): domain Bacteria; phylum Planctomycetota; class Phycisphaerae; order Phycisphaerales; family UBA1924; genus JAJRXR01. The sequence continues at coordinate 116,776 of JAWKTB010000005.1, forward strand.
CCATGTTGCCGAGGACCGTGCCCGCGGGCAGACCGCCCGCGCCGCTGACGACGCCGGCGACGAGCGAGCTGTAGGGCGAGGTCGCGCGCCGCACGTGCCCGGGATTCTCGGGGTCGATCTCGATCACCGTGCCGGGCTCGAGGAGCTCGTCTACCGTCGTCGGGAAGCGTTCGGCGACGTCCGCGCCGATGACCTCGAGCACGTTCACGCGGGCGTTGCCGACGACGTGCAGCTTCGCCTGGGGGTTGTTGGTGCCGACCCCGAGGCGCCCGCCGGTGGGGAAGTACGCGTCGCCGTCGGTCTCGATGGCGAACATGGTGCTGTTGCTGCCGTAGTCGGCGTTGGCGCCGTACTTGAAGTAGATCGCGGCGCCGTTCCCGGTCGTGTTGCGCCCCACGGTCCACTTGTCCACGAGGAGGCCCCCGTCGGACTCGGCGAGCACGATCGCCGAGCCGCGGACGCCACCCGGGCTGCTGTACACGCCGAGGACCGCGTCCTCGCTCTCGATGATGATGTCGTCCTGCCAGAGCTCCGAGGCGTCCATGGCGAGGTCGGACTCACGAACGTGCAGGACACTCTGGGGGCTGACTTCGCCGCCGATGCCGATGAAGCCGCCCTCGGCGATCTTCAACGTGGGACCGAGCGAATCCTGGAAGAGGAGGCCCGAGGGGCTGCCGAGCTGCTTGCCGTATCCGATCGAGGCCACCTGCGTCCCGTCGTCGAAGCGGATCTGCCCGTGGGCCGTGGAGAGGCCCGTGGAGGTGTTCCGGAACGTGAGGTGGGGGCCGAAGTCGTTGCCCTGCGAGAGCATGAGGATACCGGCGTCATGGTCGCGCAGCGTGAGCAGTTCGGAGGTCGAGGTCGTGACGCCGCCCATCCCGACGCGACCACTCTCGTTGACGTAGATCCCTCTGGTCTGGATCGCGTAGGGCGCCCGATTGACCGCCTGACGCGGGCTCAGCGTCGTGCCGTTGACGATGATCTCCAGCCAGCGGTCGGTGTTGTTGAAGTTGTTGGCCCCGAAGTCGAGCTCGACGCTGAAGACGCCTTGGCTGACGGAGACGCCCATACTCTGGGTCGCCAGGGGACTTCCGCCGGTGGCGGCGCTGAACAGCCGGAATGTCATGTCGTAGAAGCCGCTGGCCGGCCCGCCCCCGTCCTTCAGGCTCCCCTGGTAGGTGAAGGTCGTATCGTTGGCGAGGGCGTGTCCCGTCAATGCCGCGAGGGCCAGGGGGACGATCGTGGCGAGTGTTCTGAGACCTCTCATCGCGAATCTCCTTCGGAGACGCCCGGTCCGGGCGTCCGCGGTGCTTGCTCCCGTCGGAAGGAGAAGCGAGAATGGGGGCAAGACCCCCCAGGGCCAGCGACGCAGATTTCCGTGACCCCGGAACGCCAGAGCCGTGCCGAACACGCCGGAAGTTGACGAACGACCCCCTGACGGACCGCCCGACCACGCGAGCACGGCGTACACCGCGTTGCGAGGCCTGGCGGCCGCCTATCTGCACAACGAACGCGCCGACCACACGCTCCAGCCGACCGCCCTCGTCCACGAGGCCTACGTGAAGCTCGCCGCCGCCCAGGGCGGCCCGGCCTGGAACGGCAAGACCCATTTCCAGGCGGTCGCCGCCAACGCCATGCGCCAGATCCTCGTCGACCACGCCCGGCGTCGCGCCACGCAGAAGCGGGGGGGAGATTGGCTCCGGATCACGCTTACCCCTGATGTGGCGGCGACCCCCGGACGGGACGTCGAGATGCTCGCCCTCGACGAGGCGATGCGGGAGCTGGGCGAACTCGACCAGCGCAAGGCCAAGGTCGTCGAGCTGCGGTTCTTCGGCGGCCTGACCTGCTCCGAGGCCGCCGCAGAGCTTGGGGTCTCGACCAAGACGGTCGAGGCGGATTGGTATTTCGCTCGCGCGTGGCTGCGGGCGAGGCTGAGTGGGAGCGAGGAATGACGGACTCGGGACATTTCGAGCGGGTCGCCGAGCTGTTCGAGAGCGTCCGCACGATGAACGGGGAGGCGAGAGAGGCATTCCTGCACGCTGCCGACGCCTCACCCGAGGTCATTGACCAGGTCCGCGATCTTCTCTCGCACCATGACGAGGCCGAGGAGTTCCTGGCCGAGCCGCCCTCGCTCCCCCCGGAGGAGCCTCTGCCACCGGGCGTTCCCGAGACCATCGGGCGGTACCACGTGAAGCGGCGCATCGGCCTGGGCGGCATGGGTGTCGTCTACCTCGCCGAGCAGGACCGTCCGCGCCGAGAGGTCGCCATCAAGGTCATGCGCCCCGGCGTCGTCTCGCCGGAGCTGCTCAAGCGTTTCGACCTGGAGGCCGCCATGCTCGGGCGTCTCCAGCACCCCAACATCGCACAGATCCACGAGGCGGGCACGTACGACGACGGCGCCGGCCCCCGTCCCTACTTCGCGATGGAATTCGTGGACGGCTCGCCGCTGCTCGAGCACGTGCGGGAGCATGCGCTGGGCACTCGCGAGCGCCTCGAGGTCTTCACACGCGTCTGCGACGCCGTCCACCACGCCCATCAGCGCGGCGTCATCCACCGCGACCTCAAGCCCGGCAACATCCTCGTCGACCGCTCGGGCCAACCCAAGATTCTCGACTTCGGCGTGGCCCGCGCCACCGACTCGGACCTCCAGGTTTCCACGCTCCATACAGATGCCGGGCGGCTCATCGGCACCCTCGCCTACATGAGCCCCGAGCAGGTCCTCGGACGCGCCAACGACATCGACACGCGCTCGGACGTCTACGCCCTCGGTGTCATTCTCTACGAACTGCTCGCGGACAAGCTGCCCTACGACCTCAAGGACCGCCTCATCGCCGCCGCGGCACGCGTGATCTCCGAGCAGGAGCCGACCTCGCTCACGGACGTCAACCGGAGCTTTCGCGGGGACCTGGACACGATCGTTCGCAAGGCCCTCGAGAAGGAACCGGCGCGCCGCTACCAGTCGGCCCTCGAACTCGCGTCGGACATCCGACGTTTCTTGAACGACGAGCCGATCACGGCCCGCCCCGCCACGACGCTGTATCAACTCTCACGCTTCGCCCGCCGGAATCGCGCGCTGGTCGCCGGGGTTGCCGCGACCTTCGTCGTCCTTGCGGCTGGGACGGCCGTCGCGACGACACTGGCGATCGGGCAGACGAACGCCTTGAACGAATCCGAGCGTCAGCACGAGATCACGCTGGCCGTCAACGCGTTTCTGACAGACGACCTGATCGACCTGGCGAACCCCGATGTCGAGGCGGACCGTGACCTCACACTGCTCTCGGCGATCGACAAGGCCGCGGGGCGCATCGAAGGCAGGTTCAAGGACGCCCCCCTCGTCGAAGCCAACCTCCGTCTAACAATTGGTAAGGCGTACCTCAAGCTCGGACGGATCGACGACGCCGAGGCGCATCTGAATCGAGCGTTCGAGCTCTACGCCCGGGAGCTGGGCGAGCGGGACGAGCAGACCCTGCTCAGCCGCATGACGCTGCTGGAGATCCAGTCCGAGCGGGCCGACTTTGCGGGCGCCGAGGCTTCGAGAAAGGAGCTACTCGAGCTCCAGCGCGAGGTGCTCGGCGAGGACCACGAGCAGACGATCGCGACCATCAACAACCTGGGCGTCGCTCTGCTCAACCAGGGTCGCTACGCGGAGTCAGAGTCTCTTCTCAAGACGGCGCTCGAACGCCGCACCCGAGTGCTCGGTGCGCGCCACGCGCAAACCGCGACGACGATGAACAACCTGGCGGCGGTGTACATGTACACCGGTCGACCCACCGACGCCGCTGAACTCATGGCGCACGCGCTGGACATCCTCCGGGAGGTGAGCGGGGACGCCAATCCGCAGACCATGCAGACCATGGTCAACTTGGGCATCACATGCGCCAACACCGGACGCACCGACGATGCAATCGACATGCTCGAGCAGGCCCTGGAGCTGCACCGCGCCACCCTCGGCGAACGTCATCGCGCGACGCTGGGCGTCGCCAGCTCTCTCGCCTCTCTCTACGGGCGCAAGGGGCTCGTCGAAAAGAAGGAGCAGCTCCTGACCGAGACCCTCGCGGCCCAGCGGGAGGTTCTCGGTGACGATCACTTCGACACGCTCGTCACGCGGATGAACCTCAACAAGATCGCCTTCGACCGGGGCGACGTCGAGGCCGCCCTCGCCGAATACGAGGACTTGACCGAGCGTTTCACGACGCTCTACCCCGATCATTTCTTCGGCGCGATCGTCGGGTCGATGCAGGCCCGCTGCCTCATGAGTCTTGGGCGATACCAGGAAGCCGAGGAACAGTTCACCCATGCCTACGAGCACATCTGTGCCACACTCGGCCCCGAGCACCGCGACGCGTCGACCATCGCCTCCTCCCTCGCCGAGCTGTACACGCTCTGGGGCAAGGAGGGCGAAGCGGACCGCTGGAGGCAGGTCGCGTCCGGGGCGGCTCCCGCCCCGGGGTGAGAGAGGGCCGATGCCGCCCGAGTGACGTGTCGCAGCGTGTGAGGCCGACACCGGCTGCAGGACGCAAGTCGACTAGGGCCATGTTCGGGTGGCGGCCAGATTGCCAATCCCCTCTTGACCCCGCGATGTAAACCTTTACATTATTGGCAGACACGGTCACGGTCGACGCCCGCGATGCGGCACGACGCCGAGCGACACAAGGAGTTTCAGCATGAACCGAGTCCTCAGACGCCTCATCACCGCCGGGGCGGTCGCATGCGTTCTCGCCCCTACCGCCAACGCGAACGACGACGACAACCTGCTCCTCAACCCCGGATTCGAGGTGGCCAACCCCGACAACGAATCGCTCCCCCTCGGCTGGAACGGCATCAACGTCGGCGGCGCCGAGTACGTCGACATCATGGAGGATGAGGACGTCTACGTGCATTCTGGGAGCAGGGCCATCATGCTTCCCCCCACCAGCGGCTCCGCGGCCTTCCGGGGATGGACCACCAACTTTCTCCTCCCCGACGGCTCCGACCTCTATGACCCCGACTACGTCTACCTCGGCGGCGACGTTCACATCATCGGCTACTACCTCATCCCCGCGGGCGAGACCATCACCAACGAGTTCCGTAACGGCATCAAGCTCGAGTTCCGGCGCGAGCCCCCCAACTTCTCGATCTACACCGCCGTCGAGTTCGACGTCCCTCTTACGACGACCAACGGCAAGTGGGTCCGGTTCGAGGCCACCTTCACCGATGAGCAGATGGCCGCGGTCGGCGACTTCCCGCCCTACGCCACCAGCGTCACCGTCCTGCCCCAGCGCTTCTGGAACGGCTCCCCGACCACGGGCAGGATCTTCTGGGATGACCTCTGCCTTATCCAGGGTGACCTGGGCGGATGCAACGACGCCGACCTCGCCGAGCCCTTCAACTCGCTCGATTTCTCCGACGTGCTCGCTTTCCTGGTCGCCTTCGGCAACATGGATGCCGCCGCCGACCTCGCCCCGCCCTTCGGGTCGTGGGACTTCTCCGACGTGCTTGCGTTCCTGACCGCCTTCGGGAACGGCTGCCCGTAACCTCGGGCGACAACCCGACGTGGTTCACACCCGCCCCGCGGTGCATTCACCGCGGGGCGTTTTGATTCTGCCCCCACGACCACCGACAATCGACGCCGCTGCCCGGCAGGACGCCTGTGCCCGAACACCAGCATCACCACACCGCCGCCCGCGACCGGATCCCCTGGATCCAGCTCATCGCCTACGGCATGGGCGGCTTCGTCCCCATCGCCCTCTTCAACTCCGTCGGACAGCTCTCGGGCCTCATCCTCAACGTCGGGCTGGGGATCAGCGCGATCCTCGTCGGCGTCGCCCAGATGGCGCCCCGCTTCTGGGACGCCTTCACCGACCCCGTCATGGGGCACATCTCGGACAACACCCGCACGCGATGGGGCCGCCGCCGCCCGTACATCCTCTTCGGCGGCATCGCGGTCGCCATCTCCTTCGTCGCGATGTGGTCCGTCCCCCGCGACTGGGGCGCCCCCGCCCAGTTCTGGTACTTCCTCGTCGCCTCGATGGTCTTCTACACCGCCGTCACCATGTTCGAGATCCCCCACGGCGCCCTCGGCATGGAGATGACCGCCGACTACCACGAACGCACCAAGCTCTTCAGCGTCAAGAGCTTCGTCGGAAACGTCGGCGCGATCGCGACACCCTGGTTCTACGCCATGGCCAACTGGCCCTTCTTCAAGGGCGCACACGGCGACGAAGTGGACGGCATGCGCCATGTCGCCTTTCTCGCCGCGCTCCTGGTGCTCATCCCCGCAGTCGCCTGTGCCTGGCTCTGCCAGGAAGGACGCCTCGACCAGGCGATCCACCAGAAGCGGGTCTCGCTCGCCCAGAGCATGAGCGCCACGCTCCGCAACCGCACCTTCCTTATCCTCGTCGCGATCATCTTCGCCACCGTCCTGGGCTTCAACGTCGTCAACAACTTCGCCAACTACATCACGATCTTTTACCTTTATGGCGGCGACAAGCAGGGCGCCTCCATCCTGCTCGGGTGGGGCGGCTCGGTCTGGGCGGTCACCGCCGTCCTGGCCGTCTTCCCGCTCAACCTGCTCAGCAAGCGCCTGGGCAAGAGCCGCACGCTGTTGATCGCGATTGCCCTCATGGGCGGCGCCCAGCTCTCGAAGATCGTCTGCTACGACCCCGAGCTTCCCTACCTGTTCCTGATCCCGACCGCGATGCTGGCCGCAGGCATGCTCATGTTCTTCACGCTCGCCAGCGCGATGGTCGCCGACGTCTGCGACGAGGACGACCTGAAGACGGGCACGCGATCGGAAGGCGCGTACTACTCGGTCTTCTGGTGGTTCATGAAGATGGGCATGGCCGGCGCCGTCTTCGTGGCGGGCCTGCTCCTTGCCGCCACCAACTTCGACGAGAAGGTCAGCGAGCAGACGCCGCGGACTCTCCTGCTCCTGCGCGTCTTCGAGATCGGCATTCCCCTCGCGCTCTGCGTCGTCTCGTACCTGCTCGTGAAGATCTACCCGTTGTCCGAGGAGCGGGCGTACGAGATCAAGCGGGCCCTCGAGGCCCGCGACCCACCGAAGTAGGGGCGCTCGAAATGCTGCTACGACAGGTCAGGCCTGGCGCCGGAGGTGGCGTGTCCGGAACGCGGAGAAAGCATGATCAAGGCTTGAGCAAGCCATTGACGCGCTTCTCGGCATTGATTCGATCGACCGTCTGCTGCCAGTCTCGCTTATCAACGAGAACGCCGGTCGGGCGTCCGTCCGCGTAAGGACTCGGGATTCCCTTCGCGGCATCGATGGCGCCGGGTTGCTCCAACAGGAGCATCTCGAACTGCCCGCGGTTCATCGTCCATTCCTGACCAGACTCCATGCAGCGGATCGTGACATCCTGTGAAAGGCGTTCGGCCTCGGATGTCATGCCGCTGGAGAAGAATCCGCGGGCGAAGACGATCCCGACGAGGACGATCATGCATAGCGCTATGGTCCAACCCAGCCAGGGACGACTGTTGATGAACTCGCGGGGACTCGTCATCAGTTCTCCATCAAGCTTACAGTCGTGCGATCCAGGAGGCGCAGCCGCAACGGGCGCCGATCAAAGGCCCCAACTGTAAAACGTCGGACCTTCGCCGTGGTCGTTCGGTGCGTGGTAGACGGCTCGGGGGACCATCTGAACGCGCTGGTCACCGAATAGCAGGTTCGAACTCCCCTGGCGGAGGTTGATGTCCTGTACGAGGTCTACGCGGGGCGGCGCGAGGTGCCTTGGGATCCAGTCGACGGCATCGATCGACCAAACCACTCCCGCGGGCCGCTTTGCATTTCGCATCAGGTTGGCGGACAGTGTCTGCCCGTCGTTGAACCAGTATTCCGTGAACTCCTCTGTCCCATCGAGGTCGTAGTCCAGCACGTGGACACGAGCGCCTTGTTCCAGCTCCCGCCGTGTCGAAGGATCAAGCACGGAAGTGACGCCACGCGCCGAGGGGCAGACGAATAGCCCCCCCTCGGCAGCGCCGTTGAGATAATCATCGTCGAGTGTTCTCATCGGCATCCACCGCTGTGCGCGAATGTCATGATTCCCCGTGACCGGATTGACGGGATCGTCAGCCGCGTTGAACGGGAACATGTCAAACCAGTACTCATTGCCTTCCTTCTGATCATCCATGTACATCTGGATGGCGAGGCCAATTTGGCGGAGGTTATTCTGGCAGAGGATGTCGTTTGCCGCCTGTCTCGCCTTCCCAAGCGACGGCAGCAAGATCCCGATCAGCAACGCGATGATCGAGATCACCACGAGCAGTTCGATGAGTGTGAAGGCGCCTCGGGGGCGTCGTGCGTTCATGTCTTGCTCCTTTCGGTCGAGTGCATACGCACTCGGGGCGACGCCTCTGCTCGCGGCGCCCAGCTCACCCGCACCTCCCCCTCGCCCCCCTCCGGAATCATCGCCTCGGTGATCACGCCACCCGGCGCCACCGAGCCGTCGAGTGTCACGACCGGCGCCATCGACGCGTCAAACGCCGCAGTGTCGAACCTGACGCGGATCCGCCGCCCCCGCCACGTCCGCGTGACATCCACCTCGCCCAACGCGGGGAACGGGCACGGGTCGATGCGCAGGCCTTCCCACGTTGGACGCACGCCCAGCACCCACTCCAGGCTCACCCGGTGCAGCCACGCCGCCGACCCGGTGTACCACGTCCATCCCGCCCGACCCGGCGTCGCCGACAACGGCCCGTCAACATTCCCGGGCGTCACGTAGGGCTCCGCCGCGTACGCCGCCGCGTCGGCGCACCGAAGCGGGGGCGAGATCGACGTCCAGATCCGCGCGACCGTCTCCGAGTCCCTCCGACGACAGGCCGCGGCAAGCGCCCACGTCGCGGCGTGCATGTACACGCCGCCGTTCTCACGCGCCCCCGGCGCATACCTCGAGAGGTACCCGATCTTCGCGTCGGGCACGGTGTACGCCGGCGCGAGCAGCAGGGGGCCGTAGTCCGTGAGCAGCTTGGCCTTCACCGACGCCCAAGCCTGCGTGGCCCGTTCCTCGTCGCCGATGCCCGTCAGGATCGCCCACGACTGTGGGTTCAGGAAGATCTGCCCCTCGAGGCACTCGCCCGAGCCGAGCCATCGACCCTCCCGGTCGGTCGCCCGCCGGTACCAGGCGCCGTCCCAGCCGTGGGCCTCGACCGCGTCGCGTAGCGCCTCACGCCGCCGTTCATAGTCGTCCGCGGTTGCGACCTCGCCGTACGCACGCAGCGCCCGCCCGAACTCTCGCAGCGTCTCCGCCAGGAACATCGCCAGCCAGACGGATTCCCCGCGCGTCTCGTCGCCGACGTGCGAGAGCCCGTCATTCCAGTCGTTCTCTCCGATCAACGGCAGGCCGCGCTCGCTCATCCGAGAGAACGCCCGCTCGATCGACCGTGTGGCGTGCTCGACGAGCGACGCCCCGTTCGCGTCATCGACGTAGGGCGCCTCGGCGTCCAGGATCGACAGATCTCCCGTCTCCCGAACGTACGACGCGGCGATGAAGGGCAGCCACAGGTAATCGTCCGAACACCCCGTCCGCAGCCCAGTCTCCGTGATCGGGTTCCACCAGTGGTAGACGCCACCGTCCGTGAACTGGTGCGCCGCGTGGAGGAGGATCTGCTCACGGCACCTCGACGGGTCGAGCGCGAGCCAGAGCTGACTGTCCTGGAGCTGATCTCGATATCCGTAGGCGCCCGACTGCTGGTAGTACCCGGTCCGCCCCCACATTCTCGCGCTGATCGCCTGATATGGAAGCCAGGTCGAGGTCAACAGGTCGAAGTCAGGCGCCCCGCTTCGGGCCTGGGTCGGCGCCAGTAGGTCATCCCACTGGCGCCCCGCCCCCTCGAAGGCGTTGTTCACGCTCGCGGGCGTTTGGTACCGATCGAGCAACGTCCCGAGAGCAGCCTGGTCGTCGGCGACGCCCAGCACGAAGTGAAGCACGACCTCGCGCCCCGGCTCGAGTGACAGGTCCGTCCCGAGCCCCGCGATTGCGTCCACGAACCGCCCGAAGAGACCCTCGACGCCGTCGCGCATCGCGCGGGGCGTCGCCGGGTCGGCGTATCGACCTAGGAAATCCGCCTTGTCGCTGGTTGCCCAGACTTCGCCGACCTCGCCCGCGATGGCCAGCGCCGCCGCGTGGGGCCAGGGGCGGTTCCAGTGGTCGTCCGCCGTTCCGAACGGCGCCTCCCACATGTTCTTCGTCGCCACCACCGCCCGGCGCGGTTCGTCATGCCGAGTCGTGAAGAACAGCTTGTGGAACTCCCGTTTCACGTCAGGCGAGGTCCCGCAACACCACTCCAGGTAGGCGCCGAGTCGCAGGCGCCTGGGCTGATGCGAGACGTTGGTCAGGCGGACCCGCCACACCTCCGCCTGATCCTCGGGCGCGACGCACAGCTCCCAAACGGCGCGGATCCCGCGTCGCTGCGTCTCGAAGCTCGTCATGCCCGGGCGGTGGACGCACCGGTACGAGTCGTACCCTCGCCGGCACGGCTGGGGCGTCAGCGACCAGATCGAGCCCTCATCGTCCGACGAGGCATCGAGATCCGCGATGTAGAGAAACCGCCCGCTGTCGTCGCGGACGAGGTCCATGTTCCAGCGTGTGATCGCGTTGAGCTGGCAGTGGTCGAGCCAACTGAAGCCGCCGCCGTTCTGGCTGACGACCAGTCCGTACCGACCGTTCGAGATGACGTTGGTCCAGGGCGTGGGGGTCGCCGAGTCGGTGATCTCGTACGCCCGTCCCCCGTCGATGAAACGCCCGAACTGGTTGGTGAGCATGCCCGTTCGTCCTCGCTGGTCCGCTCATCGACCACGGCGCATGCGGGCGGCATCATCGTGATCGCCCACCGTGTCCCGAAATGGCTGGCGGGGGCTGCTCGCCCCCGCCCACCAGGAGATTCTTCGGCCGGGACTTGCCCGGCGCCAGGAGAGATCCGACTCAACGCCGACGACGCAGCCCCACCAGGCCACCCAGGCCCAGCACGCACAGCCCGCCCGGCGACGGGATCATGATGTCCTTGAACTGCACGTTCACCGACCCGAGCGTTGCGTCCGGGGTATTGATCTGCGCGCCGACACCCATGAACATGTCGAACGAGCTCGGGATCCCGCCCTCGGTGGTCGTGAACTCGACCTCACCGCTGGAGACCCACCCCGAGCCCTGCGTCAGGTTGTTGTACATGTACTCCATCGTCGACTTGACCGATCCGTTCTCCATGTCGCCCGGACGGTGGATCATGCGGAGCATGACGTCGTCGCCGATGTCGAAGACGCCCGCGCCGAACGAGTAGAACGGGAGGACCGACCCGAACGAGGCGATCTCGCCGTTGGTCGACAGCAACCCGAAGAGCCCGAGGCCGAACAGGTCGATCTGGAACCCGGCCTCGACGTTGCCGACCTCCTTGGCCTCCTTGATGCTCATGGTGAGCTTCATATCCCAGGCGTCGCCGAAGTCGAAGTCGACCTTGCTCGCGCCCGCGTCATCTCCGAACCACGCCGCGTGCCGGTTGGCAAAGCCGCCCGGGCCGTAGTTGTTCTCGACGATGCTCAGCGAGCCCATCATGGGGTCGTAGTTGCTGAAGTACGACAGGTTCGAGTCCGGGTGATCGTTGAACAGACGCGGGTTGTCAATGAAGCTCCCGATGTCGCTCACGCTCGCCAACGCGCTACCCGCCATCGCGCTCACCATCAGCACTGCCAACGGCCTCTTGATGCTCATCACAAAACTCCTCTCTCTGATCTCTCGTGCGGCGCCCGTTGCGGACGCGTTGCTCTCCGGGTCCTCGCCCCCCGGTCGCCCCGGGGTCAACGCCCGCATCCTGCGTCAGTCCTGTAAACGTTTACATCCTCCTCCTGACCGCATGGCGTGTCAAGAAGAGAACAAAGATCAGAAGCCCAAACAAAAGACGAACTATTCCAGCCGCAAGCGTGAGAGTCCATCGCGGATCGAAGGGTGGGAGGCGAAGAGGCGCCAGATCAGCCCGGTCCTGGCGTTCTCGATCCCGAGCAACATCGGGCCGTGGTCGATCGCGACGTCGTCGGCGGCGACCCAGGGCGATCCGTCGGGACCCCGCATGTTGAACGCGTCCCGCAGCCCGTACCCCCCATCCGCGGGATCTCGCCAGACCAATGGCGAGCCCAACTCGTCGCAGAGCGTTCGGTAGAGCCGCAGCGCGGCGACCGCCGCGCCCGGCTCAAAAATGATCGAGGCCCCCGCGGCATACGGCGGGACCGTCCCGTCACCCATCCGGTCTTCTGGCACGTACGTCGCATAGTCCCGTTCGGGCTTCGCGCCGACCATCTCCACCCGGTGCGGGAACACGCCGGCGACCAGGTACCCGTCCGGCGCGTCGCACGCACTCAGCCCCCAAGCGTCTTCGCCCAGCGTCGGCAGACCTCGGGCATTCTCGCGCGCCGCCGCACGGTGCAGATTGACCGTTCGACGACTGTTCTCCCACCAGTCCACCCGGGAGCGCGCAGGCGCCCCCCATGATGCGGGGTCGTCCACGCCGAGGTGTGCATAGTCGATCCAACAGTTGGCAAAGAACGCCGTGAACAGCGCCCCGGAGTACGGGAACCAGACCAGCGGCCCCACGCCCTCGTACGTCCCGAGCTGGCGGCGCAGGGCAAAATACCGCTCCGGAGGCACGCGATGGGCCTCCTCCGGGGCGCTCACCCCCATGAACGTGACGAGACGGTGCTCGTCCCCGCTGTCGATCCATGAGTACCCGATCAGGGCGCCGTCGCCGGTCGGGTCTGCGTCATCGGTGGGGCGCCACCCGAGACTCAAGTACCCCCCGGGGAGCCCTGCTTCCCCGGTCTCGTGCAGGAAGAACGACCAGTCCGCGGCACGCCAGAGGCGGTCCCCGATCTCCTGCACGTCGCCCCCGAAGTACGACCCCGCCGTCATCATCCCGGCGAACAGGACCGCCGAGTCGATCGTGCTCACCACCAGCTCAGCCCCGACGCGCCTGGGCCTCGCGTCATCCGGCTCGAGGAAGTGATAGAAGAGCCCCGCTTTCCGGTTCGTGGGCTCCCGCTCGAGCGCTGACAGGATCTGGACCGCCCTCTCGCGACCCTCCTCGCGGGTGATCCACCCCCGCTCAACCCCGATCGGCAGCGCCGAGAGCTGGAACCCCACGCCCCCGACGCTGATCACGTCGCTGCTCGTCCGGTCGTAGACCATCCCCGTCTCGGGGCTGACCGCCTTCCAGAAGAAGAGGAACGACGCGTGCTCGATCTCGTCGAGCAGCGCCTCGTCCTCGTCCGAGAAGTGGAACGGCGGACGCGGGCGCGCGTCATCCGAGATGACGACGTCCTCGGGTCGCAGCGATTCCGGCAAGCCCGTCGTCTGTGCCGATGAGCACCCGCCGGAGAGAATGACGGAGACGCCCGACGCCATCCCGGCGGTCAGCCAGGGCCGCCCACTTCGCCTGACACCCCTTCGTGTAAACGATTTCATCGGGTATCATCCTGACCGATGGGCATCCAGGACACAAGTCCAGACCCCTCGGCCCGAGGCGGACGCGGCAGCGTCTCCATCCGCAGCGTCGCCGAACGCTCCGGCGTCTCGATCGCCACCGTCAGCCGCGCCCTCAACACCCCCGAGCGTGTCTCGCCCGCAACCATCGAGAAGGTCCGCCTGGCGGTCGCCGAGCTTGGGTATCGCCCCAACCTCTTCGCCAAGGGTCTCCTCACCCGGCGCAGCCGCGTCATCGGTGTCTCCCTCCCCGATATCCACGGCGACTTCTACTCCGAGCTTATGCGCAGCGCCGACGAACGCGCCCGCGAGCTCGGCTATCACGTCCTCGTCAGCTCCAACGCCCACCGCCCCGAGGACGGCCCAGCCAACGCCTTCGCCCTCGACCTCGCCGACGGGCTGATCGTCATGCTCACCGAGCGGTCGCGGGTGGACCTTGCCGCCATCGCCCAACTCGAACTCCCCGCGGTCGTCATCGGGATCGACCGCCCGGGTGTCGCGGTCGACACCATCAGCTTCGACAACGTCTCGGGGACGATCGCCGCGGTCGCCCACCTGCTCGAGGGGACGCCCGCCAACCGTTGCTACTTCGTCGGTGGTCACGTCGGCAACCTCGACTCAGACGAGCGTACCGCCGCCTTCGTCGAGGCTCTGAGGCGCGACGGCAGCCAGCCCTCCCCCGACCAGATCGCCCACGGCGAGTACACCTTCGACTGGGGCTGGGAGTGGGCCGCCCGCATGATCAAGCAGGACAAGCTCCGGGGCGCCGGCGTCCTGACCGGCAACGACGAGATCGCCATCGGCGTTGCCAACGCGGCCCGTGACCATGGCCTCACGCTCCCCAAGGATTTCCGCCTCGTCGGGTTCGACGACTCCCACCTCAGCAGCTTCATGCGTCCCAAGCTCTCCTCGGTCCGTCTGCCCGTCGCCGACCTGGGCGCCGAAGCGGTCAACGCCCTGATCCGCCGCCTGGAGAACCCCGACAGCGCTCCCCGGCACGCGCGTCTCGCGGCGACGCTCGTCGTACGCGACTCGAGTGCCATGCGCGCCAGCCGCACCGACGCTCCCGCGGGACAGCCGTGATGACCGCACCCCGCGCCATCGCCGCCCTATTCGCGGCATCGGCTCTCCTTCTCGCCGCCGATGCGTCGGGCGAGCCCATCGTCTCCACCTGGGACGTCTCGGGCCCGGACGAGACCGTTGCGGTCGCGGCCGCCTCCCTCTCGGGGTGGTACGCGACTGCCGACACGTTCGAGGACGCCGTCGACGTCCGTGACATCCGGGGCCAGCTCCTGCGCACGGTCACGCGCGCGCAGATCACGTCCCTCTTGCCTTGGATGAGTCTCGATGGCGGGCCTGACGGGCCCAGCGCCCTCGCCTGGACCGATTCCGGACGCCTGCTCTTCATCCTCGTCCACGACGACACGACGCCCGGCGATGGCCTGGGCTCCGACTCTGTCCTGCGATACGACGTCTCCACGGACGCACTGACCGTCTTCTTGCGCACCGAGCTTCACAACTCTGGCGCAACCCATCCTCACCTCGCCATGCTCCATACACACGGGCGCCTGTACGTCGGCTCGACCGCGAACGGGCTTCGCGTCTACCGCGCCCAGCGGAATGACACCTCGGGCGCGATCCTCGGGACGGCGGGCCCCGGCGGGGGCGCCCCGATCCACGGCCTCGCTCTTGACCGTGCCCTGGGCAAGCTGTACGCCGCTACCAATGAAGGCTTCTACCGGGCCGACATCGCCCAGGTCCCCCCCGTCTTCACACGCGTGGGCAACCTCTCCGGCGCGCGCGGTATCGCACACACGGATCACTTCGGCAACGACTCCACCCGAGGCGTGTACATCGCGACCGACGACCGGCGTGTGCTGCACGCGACCGACCTCCAGGCCCTGGGTTTCCAGGCCTGGGCGCCGACCGAGTATCTCGACGCGGGTCAGGAGGTTCACGACGTCGCCGCGACCGCGTGCGGGCGCTTGCTCGTCGCGACCGATGAGGACGCTCTGCTGATCGGCGACACGCTCGATCCACGCCTCGACTTCGATGAGTGGCTCGAGGACGAGTTCATGCAGGCGGTCACGTTCGCCAAGGGGCTCGTCTCGCCCGACGGCGAGCCACCCGGCTGGGTGATCGACGCCGACGTTGCCGCCGGCGGGACTCGCTTCCACCCGGCGACCCCGGACGCCGCGGCGTGGGCGGTCTTGCTTCTGTTGATGAGTGACCATCTGTACGCGGACCCCCAGGCCGAGCCCCTGGTGGCGCAGATTCTCGAACGCTACGCGGGGCTGGCCTCCGACGGGATCGGCCCGAGCGTTTCCGCCGACGGACAGATCCGTCACTGGATCGACCCCGCGACGGGCGGCGCCCAGGGCTCGTGGGATCCCGAGTTCGCGACGTTGAGCACGATGCATATCGTCCTCGCCGCGGCGCGCGCCAGGGCGTACTACCCGGCGAACCCGGCTATCCGTGAAGCCGCTGATGCGATCATCGGGCGTGTGACGCACTGGGACGACTACATCCAGCCCGGGACCGATGCCCTGTACTACCGTGCCCAGCCGGGTGGCGGGCCCCAGCCGAATACCGCCGCGTCGCCCTTCCACGAGGGGATCATCTTCGTCGAGCAGGCCGCGACGTTCGGCGATTCGCAGGACGCCTACGACCACTGGCTCGACCGCTCGCTCCTGCCCAGCGCGAGCTATCTCTCGGGCCAGCCGATCACGTCGGGTTCAGCCGGCTCGTACCAGGCGGCGTTCGTCTCGCTCTACCCGGCTCTCGTGCAGCGGGCGTACCGGGACAGCACCGCCTGGCGCGCGCAGCTCACGAACCTGCTCGCCTCGAACGGCGCCTGGACCGACGACAACGCCCCGGCGCTGATGACCGTCTTCTCCGCGGGCACGACCGCCCCGCAGTGGGGGGGGTACCACGCTGACTCGCTGGGCTCGCACCCGGGCGACGTGACGTCGTTCCCGGCCCTCATGGCGTTCGCGGCAACCGGGCAGACGGCGCCGGCGGTCGGCGCGTACCACGCCTACCGGCACGGCGCGCGCGAACTCTTCGATACCGGGGCCTCCCTGCTCTTCCGACGCTCGAATGAGCTGGCGTCGTACTCGCCGCCGGACGCAGGCCTCCCCGACGTCGCCCTCGGCGCCCTCGGGCTTGCCGAGATCATCGAGCCGGGGTCGATCGACCTCGTCCTCGCGCGCGCATACACCGAGCCCTGCCCGGCGGACCTGGCCGAGCCCTTTGGCTCGCTCGACTTCTCCGATGTCGTCGCGTTCCTGGTCGCCTTCGGGTCACAAGGCCCGAGCGCCGACCTCGCTCCCCCCCTCGGCGTGTGGGACTTCAGCGACGTGATCGCGTTCCTGACCGCTTTCGCCGGTGGGTGCGACATCCCATGACTCGACTCTGGCGGACGAGCGCGGGGCGTCTCGTGCTGGCGGCCTTCGCCCTTCTCCTCGTGTGCCGCGTGGCGCCCGCCCAGCCCGTCGTGATCGAGGATTTCCAGGAGCTCTCGGATTGGCAGGTCGTGGCGTCCGAGGGGGTCAAGTGCCAGATCTCTCCGGCGGTGCGCGAGCTGGCCGGGGTGATGCGCCTCGAGTACCACTTCCTCTCGGGCGCGGGGTACTGCGTGGTGCGCAAGCGCGTGAGCATGGACCTCGATCCGAACTACCGCTTCGTGTTCGACATCAAGGGCAACGCGCCGTCCAACAACCTGGAGTTCAAGCTCGTCAGCCCGTCCGGGGAGGACGTCTGGTGGGTCAATCGGCGTGGGTTCACGCCGCCACGCGAATGGACGCGGCTGACGCAGAAACGTCGTCACTTCGAGTTCGCCTGGGGGCCCTCCGGCGGGGCGCCCATGAAGCAGGTCGGCTGGATCGAGATCGCGATCTCCGCGGGCGAGGGCGGCTCGGGCGTCATCTTCCTCGACCAGCTCACGTATGAACCTCTCCCCGAGCACGAGCCCACCCCGGATCACCCTCATGTGCGCACGGGCAAGGGCGCCGGCGAGGAGAACGCCGAACTGGACATGGGTGAGGCGTTCCCCTGGGAGGGCGCGCCGGGCGAGGACGCGTGGGTCGAGCTCCGGTTCGACGAACCCGTCGAGATCAACGCGGTCGAGCTCGTCTGGCAGGAGGGGCACACGCCCCGACGTTTCACGCTCGACGTCGAGCGGGTCGGCGGCGTCCGTTCACGCTCGCTCTCGGCGCTGCCCGGTCTGCAGGCCTTCTTCATGCCCGAGACCGAGATCAATGCGGTCTGCGTGCGCATCGACGACGCGGGACACGCGCCGGCGGTGCTCCGATCCATCCACCTCTCTCCGATCGACGAATCCGCGGACGTCAACGCGTTCTTCGCTCGTCTGGCCACCCGAGCGCCGCCCGGGAGCTACCCGGCGTACTTCTCGGGGCGCCAGACGCCCTGGACGGTCGTGGGCGTTCCGGGGAGCGATCGCGAGGCGCTGCTGAGCGCGGACGGGGCGGTCGAGCTCGACAAGGGCGGCTTCACCATCGAGCCCTTCCTCGTCGCGGGCGACCAGGTCCTCACGTGGGCCGATGCGGAGATCTCGCCGTCGCTCGAGGAGGGGTATCTTCCGATCCCATCGGTCCGTTGGGATTGCGGCGACCTCCGTCTGGAGACGACCGCTTTGGCGACCGGTGAGGCGGGCAGCTCGCGCGTCCTGCTCAGGTACCGGGTGACGAACCGAGGGCGGGCATCGCGCAGCGTCCGCCTCGTTCTCGCCGCCCGCCCGTTTCAGGCGCTGCCACCCTGGCAACGCCTCAACATCGTGGGTGGGTTCTCCCCGATCCGGGAGTTGTTGGTCGAGCGGGATCGCATGGTCATCAATGGTCGGCGGCGCGTTGACGCCCTGACCAAGGCCGACTGGGTCGTGCCCGCGACGTCGGTCTCGATCGCCGATCACATCCGGTCGACCGAGACGAACTCGAGCATGACAGTGACCGACCAGGAGCAGGGCTTCGCCGCTGGCGCCATGGTCTACAACCTCGCGCTGGGGGGCGGGGAGAGCGGGGACGTCATTCTGGCCGCGGGGCTCGAGGGTGTGGAGAAAGCCACGTCTTCGGGTCTCGAGGGATCGGCGAGCGACATCTTCTCGCTTGCACTCGAGAGGGAACGGCAGCGTTGGCGCGATCTCCTCGACACGCCCCGGATCGTGCTGCCCGAGCCGGCGGCGGAGATGGCGCGGGCGAGCCGCACGACCGTCGCCGACATCCTCATCAACCAGGACGGCCCCGCGATCCAGCCCGGCTCGCGCACGTACGAGCGCAGCTGGATCCGTGATGGTTCGATCACGTCGCTGGCGCTCATCGCGTCGGGGCACGCCGACGCGGCGCGTGAGTTCGTCGACTGGTACGCCAAGCGTCAGTTCGAGTCGGGCAAGGTTCCGTGCGTCGTGGACCAGCGCGGTCCGGATCCGGTCGACGAGCACGACTCGACCGGGGAGCTGATCTTCGCGATCTGGCAGGTGTACCTGGCGACGGGCGATCGAGCGTTCCTTGGACGGCATTTTCCCCGTGTCGAACGAGCGGTGGCGTACTTGCGTTCGTTGCGAGAAAAGCGGCTCACGCGAGAGTACGTCGACGCGGACGATCCGCTCCAACGCGCGAAGGCCGGCCTCGTCCCCGAGTCGATCAGCCACGAGGGATACTCCGCGAAGCCGATGCACTCCTACTGGGACGACTTCTTCGTGCTGCGTGGCTTGGAGGACGCCGCCTCGATCGCGGGCGAGCTCGGGCGTGCGGAACGCGAGCGGGAGTACGGTGCGCTCGCCGATGATTTTCGGCGGACGCTCTACGCATCGATCCAGTTGGCCGCGGAGACCCACGCCATCGATTACATCCCTGGGTGTGTCGAGCTCGGAGATTTCGACGCAACCTCGACCGCGATCGCGGTCTCCCCTGGGCGGAACCTCGGCTCGCCCATCGAGCCGATGCTGCGTGACACCTTCGACCGGTATTGGGATTTCTTTGTCGCACGGCGGGACGGGCGGGCGGACTGGGATGCCTTCACGCCCTACGAGTTCCGGATCGCGGGGACGTTCGTCCGCCTCGGAGAGTCGGCGCGAGCCCGGGCGCTCCTGGACTGGTTCATGCTGGCCCGGACGCCCTCGGCGTGGAACCAGTGGCCCGAGGTCGCCTATCACGATCCAACGAAGCCGGCGTTCGTCGGCGACATCCCGCACACGTGGGTCGGGTCGGCGTTCGTGCTCTCGTTCTACTCGCTCTTCGCATACGACCGGGGGGACGAGATCGTCGTGGCGCCGGGCCTGGACCGATCGTGGGTGTTCTCATCGACCGGCGTCGATGTCGCGGACTTCCGGACGCGGTGGGGGACCCTCGCGTACACGTATCGGGGGGAGGGGCGTCGGGCGGTGCTCGAGATCACATCATCACCCCGCTCGCCCGGCGGGCTGGTCGCCCATCCTCCCGGAGCGGGTGAGTACGTCATCAAAGTCGACGGCGTCCGAGCGACTGCCGATGCGGACGGTGGTGTGCACGTTTCCGCGGCGCCGCACTCGATCGAGTTCGTTGCGAAGGAGTAGGGACCCAAGGCGCAATTGGAGTGTCGATACCTGCACGCTTGCTTGGGACTGCGCCGTCACGCCGCGTTGATGCCCAGGGCGTCGAGCGCCTCCAGGAGCTTGGGCATGTAGACGTACCCGGGCCCACCCTGCATCATGACGACGACGCCCGCCATCTCCATGAGTTGCTCGCGTGTGGCGCCCGCCTTGACGGCTTTCTCGGCGTGCGAGTAGATGCAGGGCTCGCACCGGAGCGCCATCCCGATCGCCAGGGCGATCAACTCCTTCTCGCGGACGCTCAGGGCGCCCTCGCCCATCAGCTTCTGGAACATCGTCCCGAACGCACGGACCGTCTCGGGGGCGTCCTCGCGCATGGAGCCGATGGCGGCGGGCCAGTTCTCGTAGTGTTCGCGTGCCGTGGTCATGCCGGGCTCCGTTCCAGGGCGTCCGACGCGACCGCGTCGGAGGGGGGTGTGTTGGATGAGATCGTCGTGCCTGGGCACGCCGGGCGGACCTTGTTCCAGGGCATGTGGGAGAGCAGCATCGCCATGCCGCACCAGCCCGAAGCCCCGGCGAAGACCAACCCGGCACCGACGAATGCGCTGAGGATCAACGCCCAGGGTGTCACGAACGCTCCGAGCACGACGCCCAGCAGCACGAGCGAGCCGGCCGTGATCTGGACCTGACGCATCACGTCCAGACGCGGGGCGTTCGGGGCTCGGACCGTTGCCCGCCCACTCGCCTTCCACGCCTCGATACCTCCCGCGAGGTGGAAGCACTCGCCCTCCTGCGATCCCAACCGTTGGGCGGCCTGTGAGGAGCGTCCGCCGGTACGGCAGTGGAACACGATCCGCTTGTCCGGGTATCTGGCACGCAACGCCTCGAGATCGAGCTTTGACAGCGCGGCGTGGTGGGCGCCCCCGATCCGCTCGGTTGCGTGCTCGAAGTCCTCTCGGACGTCGACGAGGACGGCCGTCCCATCATCGAGCCAGCATTCGAGCTGTTCGGGCGATACCTCGTGCATCGCTGGGTTCTTGGGCATGGGTCCACTCCTCTCCGGGCGGGGCCTGACGTTCTCTCCCTTGAGAGTCACGCCGAGGGCCTGTCACTCCCGGGGTCGGGCAGAATTTCTGATCGCCTTGGAGAGGCGGTCCCGCAGGCCTGCCGGCGCCTCGCCCTCGGCCAGGTCGTGGCAGGCCTCCTGCGTGACGTTGAGGGCCGAGAAGACGGATCGGCATCGCTGACAGATGACGTCCGTCTCGAATGGGACCCCCCGGTCCAAGGCACGCTGCTTGGCTTCGAGCAGGTCCAGGCAGGTCTGCTCGGGGTACGCGGGAGGGGGCGCCTCGCCGGGCGCCCGTGGGAGGGCGTCATCGACGGCTTCCCGCAGCTTCAGGCGGGCGCGGTGTACCCGCGAGCGTGCGGTCCCTTCCTCGAGTCCCAGAATGGATGCGACCTCGGGGAGCGTGAAACCGGCGATCTCCTTGAGCACCAGGGGGATCCGAAAGTCCTCGGGGAGCGAGACAATCGCGGCCTCGACGCGCTCGCGAGCCTCCTTCCGGATCTGCTGCTGCAAGGCGTCGTCCTGATCATCCGCGACCACCGCGATCACGGGCTCGTCGAAGGGGAGCGGCGTGTCGAGCGAGGCGATCCGAGAAGGCTCACCGGCACGCTTGCGGTGCATGCGCTGGCACGCGCGGGCCGCGATCGTGTAGAGCCAGGTGCGAGGATCAGAGTTCCCTTCGAAGGTGTGCCACTTGCGGAAGGCCTGAAGGAAGACCTCCTGGACCAGATCCTCCGCCTCGTCGGAGGAGCCGCAGAACCGCCTTGCGAGGGAGTAGAGGCGAGCCGAATGCTCGGCGGCGAGGCGCTCGACCGCCTTCGACGCTTCCGCACGCTGCGCCTCAGTCATCCCGGTCTCGGCGGGCATACCACATTCTACGAGTTGTGGGGGAGGTCCGGTCTCGGCTCAGTTCCGGCGGGGGGATGCACAGAACGTGTTGCAGCGCGAATCGCGTTCTTGTCCATTCCTGGAGTCTGTATCATGGCGAGATGCGAACCGGGGCCCGTGTGGCGACGCTCATGCTGGTATTGCCGTTGGCCGTGCTTGGTCTTGGCGGCACGCTCCAGCCGGCCGCCCAGGACCCCGCGACCGCCAAGCGCCCCAGGGTGCTGATCCTGACCGGGCAGAACAACCACGACTGGCCCCGGACGTCGGCGATGATCCGGGTCATCCTCGAGGAGCCAAACCTCTTCGAGCTCGAGACGTGGTCCGCCCCTGGGGCGGACACGCCAACGAGCCAGGTGCATGCTCCTGACTTTCATGACTTCGCCGTCGTCGTGTGGGATTACAACCCCGGGGGCGACTATAAGTGGCCTGAGGCGCTCCGCGCTGCATGGATCGAGTACATCCGCGGCGGTGGACGGGCGTTCCTGATCCACGCCTCGAACAACCCTTTCCCGGGCTGGACGGAGTTCGAGGAGATGGTCGGGCTGCTTTGGAGGGGCGCTGACGCGGGTGAGGCGCTCGAGTACGACGACGAGGGTGAGCCGGTCAGGACGCCCGCCGGTGAGGGCTCGGGCGCGGGGCACGGGCGACTGCACGACTTCCGCATCCACCACCGGGAGCCCGATCATCCGGTGCTCGCCGGGCTGCCCGAGACCTGGCTCCATGCCTCCGACGAACTCTACCACTGGCAGCGCGGCCCTCGTCCCGACACGATGGAAGTCCTCGCCACCGCTTGGGACGACCCCGAGTACGGGGGCACGGGTCTGAGCGAGCCCATGCTCTGGCAGATCCCCTATGGCGATGGCGTGGTCATGACCTGGTTGCCCGGGCATCTCTGGCGGGGGCAGGACGACGTCAGCGCGTACCGGTGCGTCGGCTTCCGGACGATCATCCAGCGTGCGGTCGAATGGCTCGCGACCGGGAGCGTCACGCAGTCGGTCCCGGAGAACTTCCCGACGGCGGACCGAGTCTCGCTGACTGCACGACCCATGCCTTGATGTCGCCTGTGAGGTCCATGATGAACCCGTACGACGTATCCCGGCGTGATTTCCTTCGCACCTCGGCGGCCCTGGGCGTCGGCGCCCTCACGCTGCCGACTTTCGCCCGGACGCGGCGTGACACCACCCTCCGCGTGCTGAGCATCGGCGTGATCGGGACGATCGGCGAGGCCGACCGCAAGACCATCGCGAGCCACCCGCGGGTCGAGATGGTGGGGCTGTGCGACATCGACGCAAGCGCGCTCGCGAAGGCCGCCCAGGATCATCCCGGCGCCTTTACATGCGCTGACTATCGCGAGGCGTTCGACAGGTATGGGGACAAGTTCGATGGCGTGATCGTCTCGACGCCCGATCATTCGCACTGCGCGATCATGACCCGGGCGCTGGCTGACGGGAAGCACGTGTACGGGCAGAAGCCGCTCGTGCATGAGTTGGAGGAACTCGAGATCCTTGCGCGCGCCGTCAAGGCGCGACCGGAGCTTGTCACCCAGACCGGCGCCCAGCGGATCCAGTCGGCCGAGCGACGCGCGGCCTATGACATCCTCAAGAGCGGAGCCCTCGGCCCCGTCGTCGAGGTCCACGTCACCTTCGGTAACGGCGCGCTCGCGGGCGGCTACTACTTCGCCGACGGCGTCCTCGGCGACCCTATCCAGCCGCCCCAGGGCTTCGATTACGAACTCTGGCTCAATGGCGCCCAGCACGAGCCCTGCCGACCGCAGATGGTGCAGCGGCAATGGCGGAGCTGGTGGCACTTCGGCGGGGGCCAGATCGCCGACTGGGTCGTCCATCTCACGGACGTCATCTTCTACGCCTTGCCGGAGCTGCAGAGCCCGACCCAGGTCTGCACGCGCACGCCCTCGCGCGACCTGACGCACTTCCACGCGGACCGCGTCCTCTCCACGCTGACCTACCCCGTTTCAAGCGACCGCTTCGCCAACTCCACCTGCAACTTCTACTTCTACGACACGGGCCTCCAGCCGGACCGCGCCCAGCTCGGCATCGGCGAGGGTCAGTGGCCCGACGGCATCCTCACCATCGTCGTCTGTGAGGGGGGCACGCTCGTCCTCGCCCCCAGCGGCCCGATCGAGGTCTGGCGCGAGGGCCAGATGACACCGGGCCTCGAGATGCCCGGCCTGCCCACGTACGAGGACTTCAACCACTGGCATGCCTGGGTCGACCAGGCCCTGGGCATCGAGACGCCCAACCTCTGGGCGCCCTTCCGGCACACGCTCAAGTGCACCGAGGCCGGTCTGCTCGCGGTGAAGGCCGCCAAGTACCGAGGGCAGGTCCTCGACTGGGACCGGCGGACGCTGACCTTCACCAACCACGCCGAGGCGACGCGGGAGATCGTCCGGCGGGACTACCGCACGGGCTTCGAGCCGGTCCGCCTGTAGGCTGACCACGTTCCTGGGCGTTCTGCCACAATACACCGATGCTCCTCGGGATCGACATCGGGACATCGTCGGCCAAGGGCCTGCTCCTGGACCCGGATGGGCGTCTCGTCGCCGTGACGAGCCGGGAGTATCCGATCGCCCGCCCCCGCCCCGGTTGGTCGGAGCAGGATCCCGCGGCGTGGTGGGACGCGACTGTGCTCGTCGTGCGTGAGCTGCTTGCCCGTGCCGGAATCAAGGCTGGCGAGATCCGCGGGATAGGGCTCTCCGGGCAGATGCACGGCTCGGTGTTTCTCGACGATGCCGCCCTCGAGCGGGCAGGCTCGGCGAGGATCGACGCGATCCGCCCCGCACTGCTCTGGAACGACCAGCGCACCGCGCCGCAATGCGAGTCGATCGAACGCATCCTCGGTGGACGCCGCGCGACGATTCGAGCGGTCGGGAACGCCGCGCTTCCAGGCTTCACGCTGCCCAAGCTGCTGTGGCTCCGGGATCACGAGCCGGACGCCTACGCCCGCGTCGCAAAGCTCGTGAACCCCAAGGACTTCATCAACCTGAACCTCACCGGCATTCCGACGACAGATGTCGGAGACGCCTCGGGCACGCTGCTCTTCGATCCTACGAAGCGCGCCTGGGCGCTCGCCGCGCTCGACACGTTTGGCATTGATCCCGATCTTCTCCCCACCGTTCTCGAGTCCGGCGTCGTCGTCGGCGGGCTCACCTCTTGGGCGGCGAACGAGCTCGGGCTCTGCGCCGGCACGCCGGTGGTGGCGGGTTCGGGCGACAACCAGTGCGGGGCTATCGGCGCGGGAGTCGTCGAGCCCGGCATGATCGGCGCTACTCTAGGTACTAGCGGCGTGATCTATGCGCACGCCGACGAGCCGCGCGTCGATATGCCATCGAGCGATGGCGCAGACTTGCCGCCACCCGGGCGTGTTCACACCATGTGCGCCGCTGCTGGCGAGAGGTCGTGGTGCAACACCGGGTGCATGCTCGCCGCCGCGGGGGCGCTGCAATGGGCGCGCGATACCCTCGCGCCCGACACTGGCTTTGACGAGCTCATGGGCGAGGCGGCCGGTGTCCCGGTCGGCGCGGAGGGGCTCGTCTTCATGCCGCACTTGTCCGGCGAGCGATGTCCGTACCCGGATCCGCAGGCCCGGGCATGCTGGATCGGCCTCAGCACGCGGCACACCCGCGCGCACATGATCCGTGCCGTCCTCGAGGGCGTCGCCTTCACCATGGCACGGATCCTCGACATCATGCGCTCGCTCCCCGTCCCTGTGAATCACATCCGCATCGGGGGCGGGGGCGCCAAGAGTCATCTCTGGAAACAGATGCACGCGGACGTCTTCGGAGCGCCCGTGTCGACCCCCGGAACTGAGGAGGGGCCATCTTTCGGGGCGGCACTCCTCGCCGGCGTCGGCGCCGGGGTTTGGACCTGCGTGGAGGAGGCGTGCGACACGACCATCTCGATCCGCGAGACGATCGACCCATCCCCGGACGCCCGGCGATATCAGCCCCTTCGCGCTGTTCACGATGGCCTCTACGATCAGCTCAAAGGCACGTTCCGCGCGCTCGACGAGGGGGCGACGCCCCCGACCCCGTGAGAGGACCCAGAGATGGCGGACTTCACCCCGACGCCTGCCGACCACTTCACCTTTGGTCTTTGGACCGTGGGCAACACCGGGCGTGATCCTTTCGGCGAGCCTACCCGCCAGTCGCTTGCCCCCGCCGAGATCGTGGGCCTGCTTGGCGAGGTCGGTGGCGTCTACGGCGTCAACTTCCACGACAACGACCTCATCCCCATAGACGCCACACCCACAGAGGCCGCCTCGATCAAGCGAGACTTCGGAAGGGCGCTGGAGCGGACAGGCCTGCGAGTCCCGATGGCAACCACAAATCTCTTTACCGACCCGGTGTTCAGGGACGGCGCCTTCACGAGCAACGACGCCGATGTTCGCGCGTACGCCGTCCAGAAGACAATGCGAGCGATGGACCTCGGCGCGGAGTTCGGGGCGGAGATCTACGTCTTCTGGGGCGGTCGCGAGGGCGCGGAGACGGATGCGTCGAAGGATCCGATCGAGGCCGAGCGGCGTTTCCGCTTGGCGATCAATTTTTTATGCGCGTACTCGCTGGACAAGGGCTATCGCTACAGGTTCGCCCTGGAGGCCAAGCCCAACGAGCCTCGTGGGCACATCTTCTTTCCGACCACTGGGCACTATCTCGCCTTCATCAACACGCTCGAGCATCCCGAGATGGTCGGCGTGAACCCAGAGGTCGCCCACGAGCACATGGCTGGCCTCAACTTCCACCACGGCGTCGCCCAGGCGCTCGCCGCCGGCAAGCTCTTCCATATCGATCTCAACGACCAAGAGTTCGGGCGCTACGACCAGGATCTCCGCTTCGGCTCGGCCAATCTCAAGCACGCCTTCTTCCTCGTTCGCCTGCTCGAGACGTATGGGTACGCGGGCATGAAGCACTTCGACAGCCATGCCTATCGCACGGCTGATCGGGACGATGTCGTCGCCTTCGCCCGTGGCTCCATGCGCACCTACAAGGTTTTGCAGGCAAAGGTCGCCGTCTGGCAGTCCGACCCCGAAGTCCAGCGTCTGCTGGCGTCCATCCCGACCGGTGATCCCGAGTCCGACGCCCTGATCGGCACGTACTCCCGGGGCGGAGCGGACAGGCTCGCCGGGCTCACCTTCGACAGATCCACGCTCGCGGCACGCCCACTCCCGTACGAGGCGCTTGATCAACGGACGATGGAGATCCTCATGGGCGTCCAGGCGTAGCAGACGACACCCCTGTCCGAGCGGTACGATCTCCGGCGCTATGGACGGGACACTCGACATCGGCGTCGTCGGGCTCGGTGTGATGGGGCGGAGCCTCGCCCTCAACATGATCGACCATGGAATCGGAGTCGGGGGGACGGACCTCTCCGCGGATCTCGTGCGACGCTTCGTGGCGGAGGGGGGCGCCGACGCCCGGGGCTTCGACTCTTCGCATGACCTGGCCAGCCAGCTCAAGCGACCACGCCGCCTGCTTATCATGGTCCCCGCGGGCCCCGCCGTGGACGCGGTGCTCGAGGACCTGACCCCGCGTCTCGAGGCGGGCGACATCGTGATCGACGGCGGGAACAGCAACTACCACGACACAGAGCG
The DNA here is from genome assembly GCA_041402005.1 of Phycisphaerales bacterium. Classification (GTDB taxonomy): domain Bacteria; phylum Planctomycetota; class Phycisphaerae; order Phycisphaerales; family UBA1924; genus JAJRXR01. Next base: position 144,332 of record JAWKTB010000005.1, read on the forward strand.
CCGGATCGCGACGGCCGCCAAGCGTGGTGTTCTCTACGTCGGCGCGGGCGTCTCGGGTGGCGAGGAGGGCGCCCGGCACGGCCCGAGCATCATGCCGGGCGGCTCCGAGAACGCCTGGCCCCACATCGCGCCCGCCCTGCAGGCGATCGCGGCACGCGCCCCCGACGGGGAGCCGTGCTGCGACTGGCTCGGTTCGGGTGGGTGCGGGCACGCCGTCAAGACCGTCCACAACGGCATCGAGTACGCCTTCATGCAGGCGATCTGCGAGGCCTACGCGTTGTTGCGGCGAGATGGGGTGAGTCCGGACGAAACCGCCGCGACCTTCGCCGCCTGGAACCAGGGAGACATGCGTTGTTTCCTGTTCGAGATCACCGAGAAGATCTTCCGGGTGCGAGACGGCGACAGCGAGACGAGACTTGTCGACGTCGTCCTCGACGAGGCCCAGCAGAAGGGGACGGGCAAATGGACCGCGGAGATGGCCCTGGAGCTGGGCGTTGCCGGCCCGACCCTGGCCGAGGCGGTCTTCGCGCGAGGTGTCTCGTCGCGTCACGAGCTGCGCCGAGCGATCGGAGAGAGGCTTGGCGGCGCCATCCATGTCGAGAGTGCGGCGCCGCTCGATCGGGGCGACCTCCGTGATGCTCTCTTTGCGACCGTTGTTCTCGCGTTTGCACAGGGGCTCGATCTGATTGCCGTCGCCAGCGAAGCGCACGGCTGGGGTGTCCGCCTCGACCGCGTCGCCAAGCTTTGGCGCGCCGGGTGCATCATCCGCATCGCCTTTCTCGACCGCGTCAGCGAGGCGATGCGGGGCGATGGCGCCAAGCATCTCCTGCTCGACCCGTGGTTTGCACAGCGTGTTTCGGGCGGAGTCGCTGGCCTGCGCCGAGTCGTCGCGGGAGCGGCCCGGAGTGGCATTGGATGCCCGGCGATGGCTTCGGCGCTCGCGTACTACGACACGCTCAGGGAGCCGCGCCTGCCGCACAATCTCCTCCAGGCCCAGCGCGACGCCTTCGGCGCCCACACTTACCGGCGCACCGACCGCCCGGGCGTCTTTCATACAGACTGGCTGGGTGACGGCGAGACGACGATCCGCTGAAATCGTCCGCGGATCATTCGGCGCTGTTCTCTTCGAACGCTCGAACCTTTGCGAGACGTCGGACGTGGCGCGCCTCGCCGCTGAACTCCGCTGTCAGGAACCTGTCCAGCAATACGCGTGCGAGGGCCGGGCCAACGATCCTGGCTCCGAGGCAGAGCACGTTCAGATCATCGTGCTCGACACTCTGTGCCGCGCTATACGCATCATGGCAGACACCCGCCCGAACCCCACGGAACTTGCTCGCCGCCACAGCGGCGCCGACACCGCTCCCACAGATCAAGATCCCCCTGGCGGCGGCGCCTGCCTGGATGGACCTCGCGACGAGCTGAGCAAAATCGGGGTAGTCGTCGCCCGGTCCGCTCAGTTCGGCGCCGAGCAGGAGGAGCGTGTCTCCCCGGGATTCGATCGCCTCCTGGGCGATCCCGAGCAACGGTCTGCCGGCGTGATCGGCCGCGAGTGCGATCGTGGGCATGGGCTCGCTCCTGCGGTCGCTCCGGGCTCGAGGACGCCCGTGCCGTCCCGCTCCAGGGAGCGTAGCCTTCTCGATCGGCGACGCCACGCAAACGCCGTCACGTGGAGACTCCGGTGGAGACCGCCAAACAGTTCTCGCTCGTGCTGTTCGGGGCAACGGGCGACCTCGCCCATCGCAAGCTGTTCCCGTCCCTGTTCCGGCTCTGGCGGGCGGGATTGATCGATGACTTCCTGATCCTCGCCACCGGGCGAAGCCAGCCCGATCGGCAGGCCTTCCTCGCCTATCTCCGAGAGAACGTCGAGGCGGCGTCGAAGCAGGCGGGCGCTTGGGCGGAGTTCGAGGGCTTCGTCGAGTACTTCCGCCTCGACGCCAAGAACGAGAACGCCTTCAGCGACTTGGTCAAGACGATCGAGGGGCACGAATCCAAGCGGGATCTGCCCGGGAGCAGGCTCTTCTATCTGTCCGTCGCCCCGAGCCTCTTCGCCACGATCACGGAGAACCTCGGCGAGTCGGGCCTGCTCGAACGCCGGGACAACTCGAACGGGTCTCGCTGGGCTCGTCTTGTGGTCGAGAAGCCGTTCGGGCACGACCTCGAGAGCGCCCGCAAGCTCGACAAGCACCTCGCGCGATTCGTCGACGAGGACCAGGTCTACCGCATCGATCATTACCTCGGGAAAGAAACGGTTCAGAACCTCGTCGCGTTCCGTTTTGCCAACGGCATGATCGAGCCGCTCTGGAACAGTCATCACATCGCGAGCGTGCAGATCACCGTCTCCGAGACCCTGGGTGTCGGCGATCGCGCGGGGTACTACGACTCGGCGGGCGCCCTGCGGGACATGATGCAGAACCACATGATGCAGTTGCTCGCGCTGACCGCCATGGAGCCACCCCTTAGCCTGATGCCGAACGACGTCCGCAACGAGAAAGTCCGGGTCATCCGTTCGATCCGCGCGCCGAAGTCTCCCGAGGAGGTCGCTGCCAGCACCGTACGAGGTCAATATGGGGCGGGCGTCATTCACGGCAAGCCCGTTCCGGGCTACCGCGAGGAGCCCGACGTCGCATCGGGTTCCACGACGTCCACCTACGTCGCGACGCGGATCCGACTCGACACATGGCGTTGGACGGGCGTGCCGTTCTACCTGAGGCACGGCAAGCGCCTTCCGGCCCGTGTGTCCGAGATCCGCGTCCGATTTCGCACGCCGCCGATGCACCTCTTCCATGCGATGTCGTGCGAGCCATCCTGCCCGAACATGCTGCGGATCATGATCCAGCCCGACGAGGGGATCCGCCTGAGCGTGGGCGCCAAGCGCCCGGGGCCAGGCGTGAACATCGACAGTGTCGACCTGGAGTTCACCTACGCCGAGGCGTTCGGCGCCGACCTGCCCGACGCGTACGAGCGGCTGTTGCTCGACGCGATCCAGGGAGACCCCACGCTTTTCATTCGCCAGGACGAAGTCGAGGCCGCGTGGGTCTGGGCGGACGCGGTACTCAATGGCTTCGATGCCCTGCCCGCGCCGACTTATCCCAACTACGCGGCGGGCTCGAGCGGCCCCGCCGATGCCGCCCGCATCTTCGTGCCTCTTTCCGGTTCGCGTGCGAGCGAGCCACCCGACGCCTGGGGCATGTTCAACGGCGACCCTGGCGGCGACGCGGATGGTGACGACACTTGAGCGAGGCAGACGATGCAACCCGTCCGTCGACGCCGATTCGTGCGTTCGAGAACGCGGACGAGGCGGGGCGGTTTGTCGCCGACCTTTTGATGGCAGATGCGCGTGCAGCGGTAGAGGCACGCGGGCGTTTCACGGTTGCCATTCCGGGCGGATCCAGCCCGCGGACGACGTTTCAAGTGCTATCCCAACCCGCGCAGCGCGGGCAGTTCCCATGGGCGCAGACGCATCTGCTGTGGGTTGACGAGCGTGCCGTCCCGGTCGAGCATCCGGATTCGAACTTTGGCGCGTTCTCACGCGATTTCCTTCCAGTTCTCCCGCTCGCTCCTCCACACGTGCACCGGATGCTCGGCGAGTTGGGCCCCCATGAGGGGGCCTCGGCGTACCGCGACACGCTTTCAGATGTCATTGCTTCTGAGGGCGGGGAGCCGGGCGCCCTCGATGCCGTGTTGCTCGGAATGGGTGAGGATGGGCATGTCGCGTCACTGTTCCCGGGTTCGGCGGCGCTGACATCGCGAGACACCGTCATCGGGATCGTCGATTCGCCCAAGCCCCCGCCTGAACGGATCACGCTGACGCTCCCCGTGCTTCGTGCTGCTCGGCGTCTCGTGATCCTTGCCCTGGGATCCTCGAAGGCCGACGCCGCGGCGCGGGCGTTGCGGGGCGAGGCGCTGCCAGCGCAGCTGGCGTCCCAGGGAAAGGACGCGATCTGGGTGCTCGATGCCGCCGCGATCGCCCGTTTCCGGCGTTCGGACACTGACTGACCGGTGTGGAGCGAGTATCTCCGGCGCCGTTCAGCTTCCGATCCCATCGAAGGGTGGCCTGGGGCACACTCAAGACGACAGCGCGGAACTTTCATTCGCGTGCCAAACCTATTGACATCCGGGCGCGGGTCACGGGCACCCCATCCCGAACGCCGTGAGGAATGCGATCACGTCGGAGAAGTCCCAAACTCCCGGCGGGGGAGCCAGGTCCGCGGCGGAGTCCTGCCCCCCGAAGGCGACCAGGAATGACAGCACATCGGAGAAGTCGAGTGATCCGAATGGCTCGGCGAGATCGGCGATCGAGCAAGCGGGTGAGGAGAGCTGTGCGACGCCGCTTGAGTAGGTTCCGCACGCGGTAGTGAGCAGGGCGTCGTACGCCCCGGCGTCACTCGCCTGGACGGGCTGGATGACGAGGAAGGGCGTCATCGAGCCCTGCAGGTGGTCGTCGTCGGAGAGGGGGACGCCGTTGCGCCGCCACTGGACGGAGTACGACCCCGCCGGCGCCGACACCGCGAGACTCGCCTCGAATCGGGGAAGTCCATCGCCCGGGAGGACCGCGGCCGCCGGGGCGCTGACCGGCAGGGGCTCGATCGTCGCGAACTGCTTGTCCGGGATGTCGAACAGCTTGACGAGTCGGGGATCACCCAGGGATGCACCCCCGCCGATGCCCGGCAGGAACTGGTTGGCGACTGTCTCTCGCTCGACGTCTGTCAGGAACGCGCAGACCTTGAACCCACAGCTCGGCGAGCCGATGGCGTTGATCGGGATCGCCAGCTCGATGCCCGTGCCGACGCCCGAGCCGTCGTCCAGGCTCGAGCCCCCGCCGACGCCGTCGATGTTGGAGTTGTCGACGCGGATGCGGACGGACGGCGCCCCGGGGACTCCCCCGAAGAGCACGCCATCGCCCGTGGGGTCGGTCTCGCCCAAGTGCAGCCCGAAGGGCTGGTCGCCGAGAGCGGCGTAGTCCGCCGACGCCTGAACGCCGACGCGGATGTCGTTGATGTCCAGCCCAAACCAGAAATCGGCCTTGAACTCCTCGTCGAACCCGAAGCCGGGCCCGCCCGGCCCCTGTGCCAGCCGCCTGAGGGACGGATTTCCGATGTCCGGCACGTTCACGAGCATGTTCTGCCCGCCCTGGACCGTGTCGAAGAAGATCTCGAGATGGTGTCCCTCGGTCGCGAGGTTGCCGGCGAAGAAGAGGTAGAGGGTGTCGCAGTCGATGAAGGCGTGGACGGCGTCGAGCTCCGAGCCGTTGGATGTGCCCGTGTTCTGGTCCGTGTTGTCGCCGAAGGAGGTCTTGGTGTTCTGGACCGCGAGGGCGTCGCCATAGCCAGCGACATTGCCGTCGGCGGCGACACCGGAGAGGCTCGTGTAGGAGCAGGGATCGCAGGCGTCGCCGACGCCGTCCTCGTCGAGGTCGGCCTGGTCGGGGTTGGCGTGGACGAGGCAGTTGTCGCAGTCGTCGCCGACGCCGTCGCCGTCGAAGTCGGACTGCTGCGGGTTGAAGGTCGTGGGGCAGTTGTCCTGTGCATCGGGGACGCCGTCGCCATCGGTGTCCATGGGCGGGAGGTCGAACTCGCCGACGTGGATGGTGATGGTGGGTGGCGTCGCCTCATTGGACCCGTCGTAGAGGAAGAGCTCGACCTCATAGTCGCCCGGCGCCAGCCCGCCACGCACGACGAGGCGCGGCGTCTCTGTGTGCGCGTACAGGTCACCGTTCAGGTACCACTCGTACCCCATGGGCGCGGGTCCGTCCACGCTGATCTTCTCGGGGTCGTACGCGATCGCCTCGAGAAGGATGTCCTGCCCGCACTCAAACCATGACCCGTCGGGCGGCGTGACGATCTGCCCCATCGGGAGTCGGTCCGCGACACGGAAGGTCGCCGACTCCGCGATCGTCGTGTTGAACCCGTCGGTCGCGATGATCCGGAAGCGGGAGCTGCCGGCGCCACCCTGGTTCGCGGAGCCGGGCAGCAGGTTCTCGGGCTGGAAGGTGAACTGGTCGGAGGCGCCCTGGTAGAGCACGCTGGTCCACGTGGCGCCGTTGTCGCGCGAGTACTGGATGGAATACCGCAGGTTGTCCCCCGACCCGTCGTCCGCGTCGGTCGCGTTCCACTTGAGCGTGATCGGGTCGTTGGTGTTAAAGAACTGGCCCGAGCTCGGGCTGGTGATCGCGATGATGCTGGGTGGATTAGGCGAGCGTGTGCGGCTGGCGACCTCCGTGCCGTCGCTGGCCCGGACGATGCTCGCGCTGACCACGCTGGCTCCCGCCGGCGCCACGACGATGAACGGGCGCTGCCCGGCCGGTGTGGCGTGGCAGGGGTCCATCGGCGCGAAGTCGACCGTGCTCACCGCGACTCCGCTCGCGTTCTCGAGCACCAGTGTGTACCTGGCGCCAAGCTGCGTGACGCTCTCGGCCTGCTGCATCCAGTGCTGCGAGAGGTTCTCCTCCGAGAACATCGACCGGTCGGTCTTTTCGGCGTGCATGATCATCGCCTCGCCCGTGGTCGGGTCCGAGACGCCGGCGACGACCATCACGTGCGTGCTCGACGGCATGCCCGATCGAGGCTCACGCCCGAACGGGCCGTCGAGCCAGTCCAGGATGCTGTTCCAGTGGTAGGGATCGGTCCAGCGCGGGCTCGAATATGTCATGTAACAGGGGTTGGCGGTCTCGATGATCTCGCTCCGGATCCGATCGAACCCGAGCACGCGGTCGGCCGCGAAGATGTCAGGCCCGATCCAGCAGCGCGAGTCGGGCCCGGCGCCGTACGGGTAGTCGTGCGTCACGCTGCCGCCGCCGCTCTCGCTCCCCGAGCAGGGGACGTGCGAGTGGTTGTAGTTGTGCGAGAGCTCGTGCGCGAGCGACGTGCCGCCGAAGGGGAAATCGAAGCGGGAAAACTCCCCCGTGTTCATCTTGACGAGGGCGGCGAACCCCGGGTTGTGTCCGAGCCCGCCCCATCCCCAGACCGAGTCCGGGTGGACCATCCCGATCCAGTGCGTGTCGTCGGTCAGGGGGCTGAGCCCGATCAGGCCCTCATGGATTGCAATGATCTCGAGTTCAAGAAGTGCGACGCCGTCCTCGCGGAAGCACCCTTCCCCGAAGAACACGCAGTGTTCGTCGTCGAGCTCCCACTCCCCCATATGCAACGGGTTGAAGACCTCGGGGTCCCACTCGCGCAGGACGCCGTGCACCGCGATGGGCTGTATCTCGGTCAGGGGCAGCATGGTCTGGGCCCGCTGCACGATCTCGAAGAAGCCGGGATCACCGAAGTTGAACAGCGGTGCATGGGTCAGCACCGGCATGAACTTGAGGCGCACCCGTGTCGGCTCGTGGAACGTGACCGTGAGCCGATCGGTCATGTTGTTGCTCTCGTTCGTCTCTGCGACGCTGTCGTCCGGGTCCAGCTCGACCTGCAGCTGGATCGTCCCCATCTTTGTCCAGTCGTCGGGGAGGTTGAAGTTGAAGCTCGCGAGCAGGCTGCCCCGATCGACGCCGGCGCTGCTCACGAAGTTGAATGGGCGTGTCGCCTCGATCGGGTCGCCCAGCGACACTCCGCCAGCGTCGAAGCCGTGCAGCACGGCACGCACGCCGGAGAACGCCCCGACATCCGCTTCGGGGAACGCCCGCACCAACGTCGGGATCCCCTCGACGAGCGCGACCGATTCGGCGTTGCCGGCGTCGAAGTCACCTTGTACGGATTGCACGACGTCGAACTGCCCACCGTCACTCCAGCGCAGGTCGTGGAAGACTGTGGTCGAACTCTTCGGCGCCCGCCGGATCCCGATCTCGTCAGACCAGTAGACGAAGTCGCCCTCCACGCGCACGTTCGTCGCGTTGCCGGCCGTCTGCACGACGGTCGTCGGCGATGCACCGTTCTCCTTGATCCGTTGAATGAGCGACTCGGCGAACGTGTCCCGGATGAAGTAGACGTACCCGTCGTCGTACCACAGCGACCGAATCGACGCCGACTCGTTGATGGTGACTCGTGGCTCCTCGGCGCCTCCCCCGATCGGCTTGCGGTAGAGCGTCGGTCTGCTCCCCGCCAGCGAGGCCCACCAGACGTACGAATCACCGATCGTCAGACTGACCGCGTCGTTCGGGTTCGTCACGACCTGCTCTGGGGGGCTTGACGCGTCCCAGCGGTACACCGTGTCGTTCGGGAACGCGGGGTTCACCTGCCCGATGAAATAGGCGTACGAGCCGTACTTGAAGAACGAGTTCCGCTCGACGCGGGCGAAGGGGATACCCGTTCCGGGCCCGCCGTCACGGGTGAGCCGGATGAGGTTGGCGCCGGTGCTCAGCCACGCGTACGTGTCGTCAACGTTTACGTTGACGAGCTCGGACCCCGTGCCGTACGGCGAAGTCGGAGCCCCGCCGAACCCGAACATCGCCTCGCGGACGTACCGGTTCGACCAGACGCCGAAGACATACGCCCCGTCGATGTCAATCAAGGCGGACCCGGCCTCGACCGGGGCGGTCATGGCCTCGTCACGGACGAGGACCGGTGTCCCGCCGCCCAGGGGCAGGCGGTAGACCTCTCCCCGCCTGACCTGGGCCTCGGCGGCTTCGCGGACGAAGAAGATCTCTCCGTTCGAGATCTCCATGTCGAGAGGGAACCATGACGGCGCCAGCTCGTCGATCTGGGCGCCCGCGAGGGGGGTCAGGGCGGTGAGGGTTGACGCGAGAATCGCGCACGAACAACGCAGGCACGGCATGGCGTGTCTCCAAAGTGCGGCGTCCGCGGCGCCGCGTGGGTTGTGGGAGAGCACACGCAGCCAGTCCAGCCGCGCCCCCATTGCCCTCCACCCTCCTCTCTGGCAGGGCGGCTTGACGCCGGGCGCTGATTTCCAAAAAATGAGTCCACACCCCGCCGGTTGCCGAGCAAACCCCCGATGCCGGACCAGACAGAACCCGATCTGACGCGCCTGGTCGAGGCGAGCGTCGCCGGCGACAGCTCGGCACGCGAGCGCCTCCTTGCCGCCGTCTACGACGACCTGCGCAAGATCGCCTCGGCACGTTTTGGCGTCGGGCGCCCGGGCGACACGCTCCAGCCCACGGCCCTGGTCAACGAGACTGTCATCGAACTGCTCCGCCGACTCGATCAGCCGCAGCGACTCGCGCTTGCCTCGCGTGAACAGTTCTTCGCCGCCGTCGCGATGGCCATGCGCACAATTCTCCGGGACCACTGGCGTGCCCGCAACGCCCTCAAGCGAGGGGGTGGCGACCGCCCGGCTCCCCTGATCGCCGACCCCGTCTCGCCGAGTAGTGACGACCCTTTCGCCGCCATCGACTACCTCGCCCTCGACGAGGCCCTCGACCGGCTTGAGAACTATGACTTACGCTGGCATCGTGTCGTCATGCACCGCTTCTTTGCTGCCAGGACGATCGAGGAGACCGCCGACATGCTCGGCATGGGCGTGACGGCGGTGCAGGCCGATTGGCGCTTCGCCCGCGCCTGGCTCCTCCGGGAGATCCGGGGGATGCAGGCGTGAGCACGCCGACGGATCATCTGACGGAGGATCAGCGGCGTCTCGTGCGGGAGATTCTCGCGGCTGCGATGGATGTGCCACCCGCTGAGCACGACGGCCTCGTCGAGCGGATGGCGGCAGGCGACTCCGACGTCGCTGCCGAGGCGCTGGCTCTGCTCAGGTACGCGGACGAACTCGATGACGTGGTCCGCGAGCGTGGTGATCCGTTCGACGCCGTCATGGACCTCGCGCGAGACCGGCACGCCTCACGCTTCGCCCCGGGCGCCCGCATCGGTCGGTACACGATCGAGTGTGAGCTCGGTCGGGGTGGCTTCGGCATCGTTTACCTCGCCGCCCAGCGCCGTCCCTTCCAACGCCGCGTCGCGCTCAAGGTGCTCTCGCTCGGAATCGAGTCCGAGGCCGCCGCCGACCGTTTCCGCCATGAGCGACAGGTGTTGGCCTCGTTGGGACATCGGTCGATCGCCGCGATCTATGACGCCGGGACGACAGAGTGCGGGCGTCTGTACTTCGCGATGGAGTACGTGGACGGCAAGAGCCTCACCACGTATTGCGACGAGGCGCGCCTGAGCATTCGCGAGCGCCTCGCCCTCTTCTCTCTTGTTTGCGACGCCGTCCATCACGCCCACCAGCGAGGCGTCATTCACCGTGACCTCAAGCCCTCCAACATCCTCGTCGTGGACGAGGACGGTCGCCCCATCCCGAAGATCATCGACTTTGGAGTCGCCAAGGCGATCGATCCTGGAGCGTCAAAGGACGTCACGCTGCCCTCGGTTCCGATCGGCACTCCAGCCTACATGAGCCCCGAGCAGTTTCGTGCCGAACCCACCGGTGTTGACGTCCGCTCTGACGTTTTTTCGCTCGGGGTGATCCTCTACGAACTGCTCAGCGGGGTCCTGCCACGCGACGATGACCCGCGGACGTCGAGTGTTTCCCCGCCGAGTCGCCGTCTGTCGGCCGCGACTGGTGTGGAGCAACTCGCGCTCGCGCGTCGGACTGACCCGGATTCGCTACGCGGCGCGTTGCAGGGTGAGCTGTGGTGGGTGCTCAACGCGGCCCTCCGTCCGGAGCAGTCAGAGCGGTATGCATCGGTCGCCGCGCTTGGCGACGACCTCCGCGCCCTTCTCGGAGCCCATCCCGTGTCCGTCGGGCCGGACAGCACGGGATACCGTGTCCGGAAGTTCGTCGCCCGTCACCGCTTGCCGGTCGTAGCCGCGAGCGTGGCTGTGGTTGCGCTCGTCCTCGGCGTGGTCGGCACGAGCGTGGCTGCAGTCGTTGCGATGCGCAACGCAGACGCCGCCCGGAAGGCACGCGACCAGGCCGAATGGCGGGCGTATGCCGCCCGCGTCAACCTGCTCGGGAGCGCTCTCAACGCCCACAATACCTCGCTTACCCGTTCGCTCCGCCCGGTCTTGGACGAGCACCCGGGCTCTTGGGAGGAGCGGTACGTCAAGGCGAGGCTCGGGTCATACCTCTGGAGCGTCGTGCCCGACGGACAGCGTATCTCCGCCGTCGCTGCGACGGATGTCCCGGGTCGATCGACCATCGTCGTCTCGACTGACCCTGGCGTGATCCACCTTATCGACCCCGAGACCGGCGAGGTCACACGCTCGCGGGCACTGCACGAGAACGATGGCAATGCCTACCTCGCGGTCCAGGCATTGGCCCTCAGTCCGGATGCTCGATTGTTGCTTTCGGGCGATGACTCGGGACGGGTCGTCATCAGCGATGCCGAGACGCTCGAGCCGATCGTCACGTACGAACTCGGCATCTCGATCCGGCGTGCCGCGTATAGCCCGATGCTGGGCGCCTTTGTCGTGCTCAACATCAACGGACGTCTGCTTGGCGTTCGCGCGGACGGTGCTTCTCCGCGCGAGGTCGCGGCGGTTGACCATGACGTCGCCGACTTGGCCCTCGACGAGACCGGTCGGTACGCCGCCCTCGCCGGCCCGAGCCCGACAGGTTCGTCGATCGTGGATCTCCAGACGGGCGTCGTCACGCCGATCGACCAGCGGAACTGCGGGCGTGTGGCGGGCATTCGAAACCCGCCGGCCTGGCTCGCCAGTTTTCACGACCGGGAGGCGGATCGCCTGCGTCTCTCGCTGCTCGACCTCCGGACAGGCGACTTGCTTCGTGAATACCCCGTCGCGTTCAACCCGGCCGGTGAGATCTGTGTGAACGCGGACGGCACGCGTGCGGCTTTCGTCCCGACGTACTCGCCTGCCGTGTACGCGCTCGATCCAGACTCCGGCAAGATTCATCTCGTCGGCGCCCACGACGACGGATGGGTCTTCTTCGCTGCCTTCCTCGACGACCACCATCTCGTTACCGGTTCGACCGACGGCTCGGTCCGACTCTGGGATGTGCGAAGGGGTCAGGGCATCCAAACCATCACACGCTCTGGCGCCTTTCTCGTCGACGTCACTTCGAGCCCCGACGGGCGACGCCTTGCCGTCTGCGCTGACCGGGGAGATATCACCATCCACGATCTGGCGAGCGGCGAGGTGCTCCAGCGTTGGACGCTGGCCCCATCGGACGGCGCCTTGCGAGACCTCGTGTTCAGCCCCGATGGACGGCGCGCCGCCGTCACGTTCAGCCAAGGCCAAGTGCAGCTCCGCGACGCCGACTCCGGCGAGGTCATCGAGCGTCTCAGCGGCCCGGTGCTGCGTCGTGCCACCGCCGTGAAGCTCCGCGGCTCGTTCAGTCCGGACGGCCGCTACTACGCGGCGCCGGACCCTGACGCGGGATCAGTCCGCCTCTGGGATGCCACGTCGCTTGAACCTGCCGGAACGATTCCCGTCCGGGGCCTCCGCCCGTTCGATGCCGAGTTCTCTCCGGATTCACGCACGATCGCCGTCGCGTGCCGCGCCCCCGAGGGATCCGCCGGCGGCGCCGTCGTACTTTTCGACGCCGAGACCGGTCGCCTCCTCGCTCACTATGAAGAGTTTGTCGGTGGCATCACCAACGTCCGATTCCACCCGAGCAGCGAGATCTTGGCCGTCGCCGGCGACGAGGGCGAGGCATGCATGATCGATCTCGCCACAGGCGCCCGCCGAGCCCTGCTGGGCATCGGCTCCGACTCGGTCACCTCCCTCGCGTTCACGCCCGACGGCTCGCGGCTCCTCGCCACGGGTCTCATCAAGCAGATCGTCGTTTGGGACACCGCCACCGGCGTCAAGCTGCTCGCCATCCCCGGACCATCCGACGGCTACCTCACCAATGACATCGACATCGCTCGTGACGGCTCTCTCGTGAGCTGTGGCGGAAACCGCGTGCAGATCCACCCCGTCGCCCCACCCTGACGCCTCCATGGGGTAACGCGGGCGGACGAGTCCACGCCATGCAGGCCCGATTTGCGATGCTCAGTCACCGGCTCGACGTGAAATGCGCCTCACCCCATTCGAATGAGGGAAGAGGCCCGTTGTGCGGCGAACGCGGCGCTGGTCAGGGGCATCCATCCCCGAAGGCGATGAGGAACGCGAACACATCGGAGAAGTCGAAGGCGCCGTAGGGCTCGGCAAGGTCCGCGGGCGCGTCCATCGCGCCGAACGCGACGAGGAATGCGAAGACATCGGAGAAGTCGAGCGTGCCGAAGGGCTCGGCGAGGTCGGCAGGGCAGGACGCCGGGCCGACATTCACACGGACGAACGCTGGCAGGGAGTAGACGTAGACGGGGTTGCCGACGCCGTCCGAGATATCGCACCGGGCGCGGTACGAAAAGACGTCCACGCCAGTGGCGCCGGGGTTCGGCGTGTAGTCGAACGTGACGTCGAGTTCGAAGGTCACGCGTCCGAGGCTGGTGTCTTGGTACGCGCCGCCACCGTCGGGGTTGGAGGAGGCCAGATCCACTTCGATCGGGCGGTAGTTGAGGATGACACCGCGTCCGCTCGTAAGGATGTTGTAGAGCTGGTGCGCGTCGTTCTCGAGGACGCTCCGAGTGAGGCCCTCGCCGAACGAGGCGTAGGCATCGTCGGCGGCCAGGCGCGAAGCGTTGTCCCGCAGCGAACGAAGCGACTTGAGCGTCCAGAGAACGGTGGGGGAGGTCTGGCGCGCCTGACCCACCTCGCCCTCGAACTCGCGCCGCAGCAGCAGCGACCTCGCCAGCAGGTGGTCTGAGGCGAGAGCCGTGAAGTCATTGGAACGCTCTCCCGGGGCGCCGGGATCGGAGTCGCCCTGGTCGAAGTGGAACAGGAGCACACGCGCGTCGGCGGCGCGAATGCCGAACTCGCTGCCGATGTACCCTTTGGTGGCGCTCGGTTCGGCGCGACGCAGGGCGCTGCGGACGATCTGGCTGTGCCCGAACACGTCCGCGTACGCGACCGAGGCGTAGGCGTCGATGAGCGCCTCGGCGTCGTCGAGCGTTCGCGAGGCGACCTCGATGTTCGACCCCGGTGTGACGTACTGCGTGATCACCTCGCTCCGGGCGATGGAGCGGAGACCGTGATAGAACTCGTTGGAATCCTGCTCGAGCTGCTCACGAGTTCGGTTGAGCACGACGTTGTCGGAGAGGAAGCGAATGCGGACGAGGGCGCTGCTGCCTTGGTTGATGAACTCGACGGTCTGACCGAAGTTGATCCGGGCTCCAGAGGCGAGCATGTCGCGGAGTCCCAAGGGCCAGATGGTCTTCATTCGCTGGGCGGCGAGATTGATGCTCGTGAAGGGGATGGGGCGCCAGCCCTCGGGGTTGAACATGTCACCCTCGTCATACTCCTCGTAGACGTAATCAATCTCGCGCCGGGCGATTGCGTTATTCGAGGCGGCGCCGGGCACGTCGCTCGCGGCGATGTTCATGGTCCAGCGTGTGTTGTCGAGGGAGCGGACGGTGTTGTACCAGTGTACCTTGGGCAGTGCCGGCGCGGCATCGTTGGGAGCGGTGCGAGCGAGCATCCGCGTCCGGATCAGCGCCGACAGCGTGCGCCAAGTCAGCCGCGATGGGGTCGAGCTGCTCGGCCTCCAGGAGTGGACGCACGTCGTGCTCGACGAGGCCGAGCAGCTCCCGCCTGATCACCTCAAGCGGGCCCGCTTTCTTGCGCACGCTGCGGTCGCCATCGAGACGGTCACGCCCCACGATGAGCTCGACGCTGGCCTGATGCTCCTACTCTGCACGGACGCGATCGAGGCGCTGCCGTATGCCGAACGCCCAGAAGAGGTGGCAAGAATACTCCATGCCGTCGCCCTTCCTCGGATCGAGCGAGGCGCCGCCCCAGACGAGTTTGATGCCGCGACGAGAATTCTGGGCCCCGTTCCTCCTAAATCAAAGCACACACGCGCCTTGATCCAGCGCACAAACACAAGCCGCTTTCAATTTTCGATCCCAATGCGCACGCGACAGGTGCGAGTACGCATGCGGCGCTCGAGCGAGCTCCATCACGACGAACGGGACAGGCGGGTGGGCGTCCCGAGCGGGGTCCAGAACACCGACTGCGACCAGAGGCCCGCCGGCGGACCCACCCAGGTGGTGACTTGGGCGCTCGCCGCCGTCCCGCACGCGCCGCCACTCTCCCGATGCTCCTGTCATGTGGCATGGCGTGTTCCTTCGTTGTGTGCCGGCCAGGGCCGGCCGCCCCTGTCCAGGCCCGTCGCCGGGCCTCGAGGGGCACAAACGCAGAAACCCGCAAGCCTCCATCACGACCTGCCCGGGCACGCCACAGGGAGGGCACGCCGAGTTTGAACCCTCACCCGCTCCCGATTCGCAGGGGGTGGGAGGGCCTCGGGCCGCGTGTACCCCTGCTGGTGTTTTGTTCAGCGGAGGACGGGAGTCACGTCCCCCGTACCCGCCACAGCCAGACTCAGGACACTTGGAGATATCCGCCAGGACGGGCGCCAGACCCCTCACGCCGCGCTACGGACACCCGCCCCCGAATGCCGTCAGGAAGGCGATCACGTCGGAGAAGTCGAGCACGCCCAGCGGCGGGGCGAGATCCGCCGACGCCTCCGTGGCGCCGAACGCGGTGAGGAAGGCGATGACGTCGGAGAAGTCGAGCGTGCCGAAGGGAGGCGCCACGTCGGCGATGTTGCAGCCGGCGTTCTCCTGCTCGAGTTCGATCCAGTTGATGTTGAACTCGGCGATGGCGCCGCCCACGTTCACGAGGCGGAACACCTGCTCCCCAGCCTCGAGTTCGACCTGCGTCTCGACGGTCGTCCAGCTCTGCCACCCCCCTGTGTTCAGGAAGACCATCGGCCCACTGACCTGGACGCCGTCGGACTCGAGCATCAATGCTCCACCTGTATTTTGTGATGCAACTCGCGCGCGAAGGGTGTATGTCCCGCTCTGGGCGACGTCCACAGTGTATTCCGTCCACTCACCGGCACACAGCCACCCGAGATTGAACCCGCCCTCGCTGCACGCCTCGATGTCCACGTCCGAGTCCGGGCGGTAGACGCCGCCGTTGTTGTCCGGGTCACAGTCGTGGAACGCCTCATCCGGGTACCCGATGTCGAAGTCCTCGGCCTCGATCCGTCCCGGGACCGCGTGTGGCGCGCCGGGGAACGGGCTCTGCGCGAGACGGTATACCCGCACCCAATCGACCACCATCTCCTGCGGAAACGTCGTCGAGCCGTCCGGGTTGCCCGGCCAGTTCCCGCCGACCGCGACGTTGAGCAGGATGTGGAAGGGGTTGTCGAACGGCGCCCTCGGGTTGCCCGGCGCCGACGAACTGTTCCACGCCGACCGCGACAGCGTACGGTAGACGTTTCCGTCCACCGACCATCGGACCGTGTTCGGTTCCCACTCCACCGCGTACACGTGGAACGCCTGCGAGAAGTCCATGCCGCCCATGTTCCCGCCGGCGCTCTGGTTGTTGGGCCAGGCGTCGCCGAAGTGCAGCGTCCCGTACACCGTCGTCATCTGATTGATCGACTCCATGATGTCGATCTCGCCGCTGGACGCCCATCCGCCGTACGGCGAGTCGGTCGGCAGCATCCAGAACGCCGGCCAGATCCCCTGCCCTTTGGGCAGGTCCATCCGCGCTTCCACCCGTCCGTACGTGAAGTCGAGGTTCCCCCGCGTCCGGATCCGGGCGGACGTGAAGTTCGCGCCCCCGAAGTGGTTGTCGTTCGCGACGATGTGCAACATCCCGTCCTGGATGAAGATGTTTGCCGCCTGGTTCGTGTAGTACTCCAGCTCGTTGTTGCCCCAGCCGGGCAGGCCATCGCCCGCGCCCGTTCCGATCTGGTACTCCCAGACGGACGTGTCGAGCGCCGGGCCATCGAACTCGTCGGCCCAGTACAGGTCCAGTTGAGCGGGCGCCGCAGCAACGAGGCACGCGAGTGGGGCGATGACGACGGTATCTCGGAGACGATGCATGTTCACCTCACGGCTTGGAGCCGGATTCTTCGCCCTCGCTGTCCTCGACGAGGAACGGCAAGTTCGATGTCCCTGCACCTCCCTCGCCGTCGAACGCGTACACGAACAGGCGGTATGCCCCCGGCCGCGCCGGCGCTTCGATCACCGCCTGATTCCCCGAACTGGACACGACAAGCCCCGGGACCTCCGGGGGCGCCTGCTCCGAATCCCCACCCTGGCGCCGATCGGACGATTCGGCCACGACGCGCCACAGGATCGAGAGCGCATCGCCGTCCGGGTCCTTCACCTCGACCGTCGCGCTCAGCTGCGAGCCCGGCGTAACGGTACTGGGCCCTCGGATCACGCCGACGAGCGGCGCCGAGTTTGCTGGCTCGCTCCCCGTCCACATCCGCTGCATGACGTCCACCGTGGGCAACGCCTCGCCACTCGGCAGGAACATCCCGAACCAGGTCGCCGTCGTCTCCTGCTTCTGCCCCCACAAGAAGACGTACGACCCGAGACACCGGCCCCCAAGCTCCGCCTCAACCGCAGCCTTGTATGTCCGCTCATACATCGCGGCTTTCTCGACGCTGGTCGGCTCGATTGGAGCCCCCCAGGGCGTCTTCGGACCCTCCCAGTGACCCCTCGGTCCGAACTCCGTCATCACGTACGCCCCGTCGTACCCCTGCTCGTTCAGACGCTCGGGGATCGAGGCGCCACCGCCGTACGCATTGATCCCGAGCAGATCGATGCTCGGACACAGCTCTCGGACCCGCTTTGCCTTGCCGTCCCCGATCTCAGCGATGACCGCCATCGTCGGGTGGTTGGGGTCGAGCGACTTGATGAGCGCCGCGGCATCTTCGACGGCGACCATCGCCTTCCCGAGATCGCCGCCAAGTTCGACCTCGTTGCCCACGCCCCACATCAAGACAGCAGGATGGTCCCTGTATGCCTCGACCACACGCTTGACCATCGCGAGTTGCTGCGCACGAGACGCGGGGTCCGAGTAGTCGAAACCATGGCGCTCGTGCTCGAGCCATATCCCGACGGTGACCGTCAGCCCCAGCTTGTCGGCCCGGTCGAGCAGACCGCCGATGTTGTCGGCGCTCCATGTGCGGATCGAGTTCCCGCCCGCCGCGACGAGGCGTTCGAGTTGGCTCTGCCCTCCGGCGCCGCGGATGACGTACGCCTCTCCCCCACGCATCAGGCGCCAGCCATCACCGTCGCGCTCCAGGCGCACCGGGATCGCCCCGTCATGCTCGGGCGGCGCGTGCCCAGCGCCGAACATCACGGACGCGAGCAGGACGAGCAGGGCGACGAGAAGGTGATCCATGGGTCGGACCCCGCGGTGTGGTGAGGCCAGATCGTAACAGTTCCGCCATTTCGTGCGAAGCCTCGTGCTTGCGATATCGCGAGTGAATGTACGGGGTATGGAAGGGAAAAATGCCCGTGGGACCGAGAAAGCACAGGCCTATCGCGGCCAGCCACCCTCGGAAACCGGCTTGCGAGTCAGCCCCGATTCTGGGAGACTGCTGAAACAGTTCCGGTTCTTCGCCCGGCTCAACGCAAGGGGAAGGCATGGCACGACGCGACGCGTTCACCCTGATCGAGCTCCTGGTCGTCATCGCGATCATCGCGCTGCTCATCGGGATCCTCCTGCCGGCGCTCGGCGCCGCCAGGGAATCGGCCCGCGACACGCTGTGCCGCTCCAACATGCGCCAGCTCACGCTCGCCTGCGTGACCTACTCGACGGACTTCAAGGACGAGTTCCCTCCAATCCTGGCCAGGGGGGGCTTCGTGATCGATCCCGAGAACGGCAAGCGGAACATGCTCTGGTACGATGTCAATCGGATCGGCAAGTACCTCCCACAGCAGGATTACAGCAACCTCGCCGCGAACAATGTCGAGAACCCCACCGTGGGCGGAGGCGTGGTCGTCTGCCCAAATCACCCCCGAGGGGGACGCTCGTACACGATGAACTACTGGGCTTCCAGCGCCGGAGAGCTTCAGTTGGACTGGGCGCACGGCACGATCATCCCGTTCCGCCCAGGAGAGGAGCCGGGGAACGCCGCGACCTACCGAAACGGACGCGCGTTCGATAACGCTGTCGACGAAGCGTACCGCATGATCCTGTTCAGCGAAACGTGGGGAACGTGGCTCGGCCAGATCGCTTCGCTTGGTACAGGCGACCAGAACTACTTCACGACAGGGAGCATTGGCTCGAACTATCTTCCTGGCCGACGCTTCGGGGCCGGCGATGGTGTTCCCTCCACGTACTGGATGAGCGGGAACAACGGCAACTGGACCAACTCCAATCGCCCGCCGGAGTTTGAGTCGGCGGGCACACCGACCTCTTACCTGGCGTACTACCGCCATAAACGCCGACTCAAGGACACCTTCGACCTGAAGGGCAACGCGATCACAGGCTTTGTCGATGGTCATGTCGACGCACTGAACGCCGAGTCTCTCTTCGACGAGACGACCGAGCAGAGCACCTACGAGGCGCTCTGGTCCCCGCTCGACCGCAAGCAGGAGCGAGACTTGGATCCAAACAACGGCGGGTGAGCCAGAAACGCTCACCCGCGGGAAGGGGCCTCACGCAGTGTCTTCGGTACGCGTCATCGCCAACACCCTCGGCGTCTCCGTCGCGACCGTCTCGCGCGCGCTCAACAACCACCCCGACGTCAGCGCCGCCACACGCAAGAAGGTCCTCGAGGCCGCCCGCTCCTCTGGCTACTCGCCGGCCGTCGGCAAGCGTCCTACCAACGTCATTGGCCTCGTCTACCCCTCGGGTCCCATCCAGGCCGGCTACGGCGACTTCGACTCACTCATGCTCACGGGGGTGATCCACGGCGCCAATGAGAGTCACTACGACGTCACCATCATCAACCTCGAGCGCGACAAGGACGAGTTCGAAAGCTACACCCAGTTCTTCCTCCGAAAGGGCGTCCGGGGCGTCGTCATCCGGGCGCTCGAGGCGACCGCCCAGCTGGCCAGCGACATCGCCGAGGAGGGCTTCCCCTCGATCCTCGTCGCCGACCGCGCCGAGGACGAGTCCGTCAACTTCATCGACAGCGAATCCCGCTCCACCAGCCGAGAGGCCGTCGAGCACCTCCTGGGCCTCGGGCACAAGCGCATCGCCCTCGCCATCCACAACGTCCTCGACTCCGACCACCAGGACCGCGAGAGCGCGTACGCGGAGGCCCTCGAGGCGGCCGGCATCCAACGCGACCCCGACCTCACGGTCCGCGCCCCCGCGTGCCCCGAGGGTGGCGCTCTCATGCTCAACCACCTGCTCGAGCTGCCCGACCCGCCCACGGCGATCTACTTCACCAACCCGCTCTCCACCGTCGGCGCTCTCCACAGGTGCCTCCAGCTCGGCATCCGCCTCCCCAAGGACCTCTCCATCGTCGGCTTCGACGACGGCGACGTCCGACTGCGCACCTTCCCGAAGTTCACCGCCATCTGCCAGGAGGCCCAGGGTCTGGGTCTGGAAGCCGCCCGCTGGCTGACGCGGTCCCTCTCCGGGCGGGCACACCCGGTCTGTCGGGAGCTCTTGAAGACGACGCTCAGCATCCACGAGACCACGGGCCTCTGCCCGATCACCGCCGTCAGGCTCACGGAGAACCAGCAACTCGTCCGCCAGGTGTGACGAGTTTTCCAAGTCGCCCGCTGGGGATGGCGGGCGAGTCGAGAACGGACCGAGGCGCCGCTGGGAACGCGGGCCGAGGCAAGTGAACCCGGGGGCCAGGAGAGCCCCGCAGACATGAGAGAGATCCCATGCGTGTGCAAACCGTCCTGATCACGACGGCCGTCGGGGTGGCGAGTTCCGCCGCCCTCGCCGGTCCCGTCAACCTGCTGTCCAATGCCGGCTTCGAGAGCCAGGTCAACTTCGACGGCAACAACGTCGGGAACTGGGCAGCCTTCTTCGGCGGCGCCGATTTCCAGATGTCCGAATCCATCGTCCCCGTTGACCCGCCCGTCGATGGGCTCCAGGTCCTCCAGACCGGCACCTTCAACACACCCAACACCTTCGTCGGCGTCGTCCAGAGCGTCTCGATCCAAGAGGGCATGGAGTACGAGTTCTCCCTGTTCGCCCGCGAGATCGTGCAGAACGGCATCTTCGCCGAGTTCCGCATCGAGTGGCTCGACTCGGGCGGCGTCTTCATCGGCGATCAGTTCGCGCTCAACATGTCCATCACGGACGCCCTGGTCACGGACTGGACCCAGTTCTCCGTCTCCGGTCTCGCGCCCTCCGGCGCGGTGACCGCCAACGCGGTCTTCGCGGTCCAGACCTTCGGCTCAGCCGACCCCTACGAAGGCTTCGTCCAGGTCGACGGGACCTCGTTCCACAAGGTCCCCGCGCCGGGAACGCTGGCGCTGCTCGCCGTCGGCGCCATCGCGGCCCCGCGCCGCCGGCGCTGAGTCCACCAACGGGCGCCCGCCCCTGGCACGCGCCCGCATCGAATACCCTGGGGCCGGGTCGGTCCGCGCCGACCCGGCCTTTTCTCTCGACTCGCCGCGAGGAGCCCCGCTCATGCGCGCGGTTCTGCACACGCTTCTTCGCAGCTTCTCCCTCGGCACGGGCGTCATCACCGTCCTCGCCCTCGCCTCCGCCTTGACCCTCCTCGCCCGGCCTGTCCGCACACGCCCCGGGCTGGACATGTGGATCTTCTCGCCCGAACACGAACAGCTCTACGCCCCGGTCATCGAGGCGCGCGAGCAC
Source organism: Phycisphaerales bacterium (assembly GCA_041402005.1). GTDB lineage: Bacteria > Planctomycetota > Phycisphaerae > Phycisphaerales > UBA1924 > JAJRXR01. The sequence continues at coordinate 165,826 of JAWKTB010000005.1, forward strand.
ACCGACGAGCCCGACGTCAACGTGAGCGTCATCGGCATCCCCGCCCTCCAGCGTCGGATGATGTCCGGGTTCTTCGCGGGACTTGCCACCTCCGACCTGATCGAGGTCGAACGTCAGATGGCCGGCCAGGCCTTCACGGGTCCGCTCGACAGCGTCGGCTTCCTCGATCTCACCGACCGCCTGCGCGACGAGGGCCTCCTCGACAAGATCAATGCCCCCTCCTTCGGCCCCTGGACCTCGCGTGGGCGCATCTTCGGCCTGCCTCACGATGTCCACCCCGTGCTGCTTGGCTATCGCGCCGACATCGTCGAGGCCGCTGGCATCGACGTCTCGACCATCGAGACCTGGGACGACTTCTACCGGGTCATGCGCCCTCTCATGACCGACGAGGACGGCGACGCCCAACCCGATCGCTACCCCTTCGCCCTCTGGGAGACCGACGGGGACCGCCTCGAGACACTCCTCTACCAGGCCGGGGGCAGCTTCTTCGACGAGAACGACCGACCCCGGATGGACACCGATCTCAATGCCCGCGTGCTCGCGGAGATGATCTCCTGGTGCGTCGGCCCGGACCGAGTCGCCGCCGACGTGCCCGACTTCACCGCCGCCGGCAACAAGCTCAAGCTCGACGGCTACGCGATCGCCTACCTCATGCCCGACTGGATGTGCAACATCTGGCGTCTCCAGCTCCCGCAACTCGCCGGCAAGGTCAAAGTCATGCCCCTGCCCGCCTGGGAGCCGGGCGGCAAGCGCACCAGCGTCTGGGGTGGCACCATGATCGGCATCCCCAAGACCTCGGAGCGCGTCGAGGACGCCTGGAAGCTCGCCAAGGACCTCTACCTCTCCGAGGAGATCGCCCGCAAGCTCTACACCCTCAACGACATCGTGACGCCCATCAAGACCTACTGGGGCGATCCGATGTTCGACGAGCCCGACGAGTACTTCTCAGGCCAGGCCAAGGGACGGATGTACGTCGACATGGCGCCACTCATCCCACACCGGAGCTCGTCGCCTTACGCCAAACTCGCGCTCGACCGTTTCCGCGATGCGGCGGTCGCGCTCGCCGAGTGGGCCCGCGCCACGCACACCTACGAGCCCGAGGCGATGCTGTCCAAGTGTCACGAGGAGCTTGCTCGCGCCGAGGGCGCGGTCCGTCGCCAGATGGACCGCAACGTCTTCCTCGCCTCGGACGAGAGTGGGGGGGACGAGGAATGAGCGGCCGCACGCCCGGGCGGCGCTCGCCCGCGCCCTACCTGCTTGCCGGTCCCTTCCTCGTGATCTTCGGCGTGTTCGTCTTGTATCCCCTGGCACGCGCCGCGGTGCTTGCGCTGATGCAGACCTACGGCCCGCAGGCCTCGGAGTTCGTGCTCTTCACCAACTTCACGACGCTCGTCGCCGATCCGCTCTTCTGGCGTGCCGTCGGAAACACACTTATCTTCACCGCCGCCTCCGTCTTCATCCAGCTTCCCCTGGCCCTCGCCCTGGCGATCCTCCTCAATCGACCGAACCTCGTGGGGCGTGGGGTGTACCGCCTCATCTTCTTCAGTCCCCAACTCATGGGCCTGGTCTTCGTCGCCATGCTCGCGAGCATCGTCTTCGAGAAGCGATCGGGCCTGCTCAACCAGGCCCTGCACGCCACGTTCGGCGTTAGCCTCGACTTCCCATGGCTCCAGACCTACGTCATGCCCACGCTCATCATCACGTGCCTGTGGATGTACGTCGGCTTCAACATGGTCTACTTCCTCGCCGCCCTGCAAAACGTCGACAAGGAACTGCTCGAGGCCGCCTCGATCGACGGCGCCGGCCCATGGTCGCGCTTCCGCAACGTCACGCTCCCCGCCATCCGACCCGTCGCCTCCTTTGTCGTCCTCCTCTCCATCATCGGAAGTCTCCAGCTCTTCGAGCTGCCCTACATCATGATGAACTACACCGCAGGGCCCGCGAACCGCGGCCTCACCATCGTCATGTACCTCTACCAGTCCGGCTTCGAGATCGGCGACCTGGGCTACGCCAGCGCGATCGGCTGGGTCCTCGCCCTCATGCTCATCGGTTTCGCTGCCATCCAGCTCCGTCTCGCCAGAACGGAGGTCGGGGCATGAGCACACGGACTTCGACGCGGATGTGGTCCCTCGCCGCCCACGCTGCCCTCATCCCCCTCGCCATCTTCACGCTCATCCCCTTCTTCTGGCTGCTCACCGCCTCGCTCAAGTCCACCGACGACTTCTTCTCGTCGATGTTCCTTCCTCTTGACGCCGACACCGGCGCGGTCGCCTGGGACCATCTCACGTTCGACAACTACCGCCGCCTCTTCTTCGAGCTCGGTGTCGGGCGGGCGCTGCTGAACTCGATCTTTCTGTCCTCCGCCACCGCCGTCCTTGCCACGCTCTGCTGCGCCGCGGGCGGCTACGCCCTCGCCCGCCTCCGCTTCGGCGGGCGCAACCTCGTCACCATCCTCGTCCTTGCCGCCCTGATCATCCCGCCGCCCCTGCTGCTGGCTCCGACGTACCAGCTCCTCTACGAGTTGGGTCTGCTCGACACATACACGGGACTCATCCTCCCCGCCCTCGCCCCCGCCTTCGGCGTCTTCCTCTTCCGCCAGGCCACCATCCAGTCCGTCCCCAAGGACATCCTCGAGGCCGCCCGCATCGACGGGTGTTCAGAGATCGGCATCTTCTTCGGTGTTGTCCTTCCCCTCGTCCGTCCCATGGTCGGCGCCTTCATGCTGATCACGTTCCTCGCCACCTGGAACAACTTCGTCTGGCCCCAGGTCGTGATCCAGACGGGCGATAAGTTCCCCCTTTCCGTCGCCATCGCCCAACTCAAGGGCGTCTACCGTCAGGACTATGGCCTCATCATGGCGGGCACCGTGGTCTCGGTCCTTCCGCCCGCCGCCCTCTTTTTGATCCTCCAGAAGGAGTTCATCTCCGGGCTCACCGCGGGCGCCGTCAAGGGGTGAAGGCGCAAAGAAGCGGGGAGCCCCGCCACGGAGCTCCCCGCTGCGCTCAACCGAGCATGGTGACCCGTACGCCCACAGGGGGCGTTCTCGCCCAACGGGGTTATGGGCAGCCGTTGCCGAACTGCGTCAGGAACGCCAGCACGTCGGAGAAGTCCCACGACCCCATCGGGGCCGCCAGGTCCGCCGCGGCGTCCATGTTTCCGAACGCGACCAGGAAGGCGAGCACGTCGGAGAAGTCGAGCGAGCCGTAGGGCTCGGCCAGGTCGGCGCCGTTGCACCCGCCCGCCTCGACGACGGTGAGGCTGATGTTGTCCCAGAAGATCGCGCCAGGCGCCAGGTCCCACTGGATCAGGAGTGGAGTGACCTGGGCCTGCACCGCGCCGGTCGGCGCGGTTGCGGTCAACGAGAACTGGTTCCACTGATCGTTCGGCGTGACGCCGCTCTCGTACACCTGGACCTGCGCGCTCGAGATATTGTCCCCGGCGGCATTCCTAAAATCGATGATCAAGAGAGCCAGGTGCCCGTAGTTGCCCCCCTCGGCGCTTCCCATCGTGTCGAGCGGCAGGAGTGCGTCTTCCGCGTTGACATACGTCCACGCCGACAACTCGTACTCCGTGCCCTCGGTGACGCTCACCACCTGAAAGATCCCGTTGTCGCTCTGTCCCTCGGCGATGAACGTGCCGTACATCTTCGCGCACTGGACCCCGTCCTGGGCCGCGACCTCGACGCTCTCATCCGAAAACACGTTGTTGAAGTTGCCCCAGTCCTGGAACAACACGAACCCGGGCCCATCGACCTCGAGGCTTCCATTCAGCAGCAGGTTCTGCCCCAACGCGGGCGAGACGCCGACGAGCATCCCCGCGACTCCGAACAAGCCGATCCGTGTTCTGATCTCGAACATGGTCAGGTACTCCCTCTGATGCCGGGCCGCGCACAACGCGCCCGGTGGCGTAACAGTTTCAGAGCGTACCAGATCCTCCCGCCCCATCCAAGACCCTCCAGCATCCTGACGGCACAGCGGGTATGGTATTTGACAGGGTTGCCAGATCCGTCAATTCACGGGAATCGGGGATGATCGAGAGGTTGTTTCGATCACGCGACCGCGATCCGAGTGCAGATTCGCTCGGCGTGCTCGGTCGTGGTGAGCACAACACCCCAGGGCCGGAACAGTTACGAATCCGCGACGCCGACCCCACCATGTTCCACCACGCCCCTGTACCACGCGTACGACGCCTTCGGCGTCCTCTTCTGCGTCTCGTAGTCCACGTGCACGAGCCCGAACCGCATCCGGTACCCCTCGGCCCATTCGAAGTTGTCCATGATCGACCAGTGGAAGTACCCCCGGATGTCAACGCCCTCAGCCGCGGCCCGTTCGAGGGCGCCTATGTAGCGGGAGAGGAAATCGATCCTTCCGTGGTCGGGCACGGTCCCGTCCTGCGCGACCCAATCCATCGAGGCCAGGCCGTTCTCGGTCATGTACAGGGGCAGCTTGTACCGCTCAGCGAGCAGCTTGGTCCCCCAGTAGAGGGACTCGGGTTCGACCGCCCAGCCGAACGCCGTGCGCGGGTGTCCGGGCGGGAAGCCGACGAGCTCCGGTCCCTTGGACCCCATCTTCGCGCGTCGTCCGGTGTACACGTTCACCCCGTAGAAATCGAGGGGTTGAGCGATCTGCTCCATGTCTCCGCGGCGGGGCTCCGGTGCATCGCCCCCGAACGCCTCGACCGCATCCTGCGGGTACCGACCGAAGACGACGGGGTCGCCGAACCAGGTGTTGTTGAACGCCCAGTTCCCCTCGAGATCGCGCACGCGGAACATGAGCTGACGCGCCGCCTCCAGCGAGGAGGCTGAATCATCGATCGGACTGACGACGTCCCCGACCGGCGCCCACCCCACGCTCGGCGTCGTCTTGGCCTTCGCGCGGATCACCTGGGCGGCCTTCCCGTGCGCGAGCAGCGCGTGGTGTGCCGCCAGCAGGCTCTCCTTCCTCGTCAGCTTCAGCCCGGGCGCGTGCGTCCCGAGCACGTGCCCGTGACCGATGAAGATCTGCGGCTCGTTGATCGTCATCCAGTGGTCAACGCGGTCCGAGAGCCGATCGACGACCGCGCCGGTGTATTCCGCGAACCAGTCCGCGCTCTCGCGTCCGAGCCACCCACCCCGGTCCTGGACCGCCTGAGGGTGGTCCCAGTGGTACAGCGTCACCCAAGGCGCCACCCCCCGAGCCAGCAACGCGTCCACCAGCCTGTCGTAGAACGCCAGCCCCTCCTCGTTGACCCGCCCGGTCCCCTCGGGCATCACCCGAGGCCAGGAGATGGACAGGCGGTACGCCCCGACCCCGAGCGCGGCGATCAGCTCGACATCCTCCTCCATCCGGTGCACGTGGTCGCACGCGACGTCGCCCGTATTCGCCTCGAACACCTTCCCGGGCGTTTCGCAGAATGTGTCCCACACGCTCGGCGAGCGTCCCCCCTCGCGGGCCGCCCCCTCGATCTGGTACGCCGACGACGCCACGCCCCAGACAAAATCCTTTGGAAACGCCATGCAATGCTCGCTCTATGCGCTAGGTGTGTGCCGGCCGGACGGGAGAGCCAGAGCCGCCAGCGATCGGTGGCGGTCATCCTAGCCCCTCCGCACGCTCGATCTCCCCGCCGTCGAGCACCTCCTTTCCGCTATTCTTTCGTGATGGCCGTGGTCCGCCTCGAGAACGTCTGCAAGACATACCCCAGCGGGTTCCAGGCTGTCCGTGACGCTTCGCTCGATATCGCCGACGGCGAGTTCGTCGTGCTCGTCGGACCTTCTGGCTGTGGCAAGTCCACCACCCTCCGCATGGTCGCCGGCCTCGAATCGATCAGCCAGGGCACGATCACCATCGGCAACCGCGTCGTGAACGATGTCGCCCCCAAGGACCGCGACATCGCGATGGTCTTCCAGAGCTACGCCCTCTACCCGCACATGACGGTCCATCAGAATCTCGCCTTCGCGCTCCGCCAACGCCGTGTCCCGACCGGGCGGGTCAACGCCCGGGTCCATGAGGTCGCGGAGATGCTCGGGCTCATGCCGATGCTCGACCGTCGCCCGGGTCAGCTCTCGGGGGGTCAGCGTCAGCGCGTCGCGCTCGGCAGGGCGATCGTCCGCGAGCCCGCGGCCTACCTCTTCGACGAGCCCCTCTCGAACCTCGACGCCAAGCTCCGAGCGTCGATGCGCACCGAGCTCAAGTCCCTCCACCAGCGCCTCGCCACCACCACGATCTACGTCACCCACGACCAGGAGGAGGCGATGACCCTCGGCGACCGCATCGTCGTGATGGACGAGGGCGTCATCCAGCAGGTCGGTACGCCGCTCGAAGTCTTCCGTCGCCCCACGACGCGATTCGTCGCCTCCTTCATCGGCTCGCCCCATATGAACTTCTTCGAGGGACACGTGCGCCGCCGCGGCGACGCCCTGGTTTTCCTGGAGCGAGGCGAGGGCCCCGCCGCGATCGAGCTGGTGCTCCCCTCGAGCGTGGCGAGCGACGGTGCGATCGCGGATGACCGACCGCTGACGCTCGGCGTTCGCCCGCAGCACTTCCGCCCGATCACGCCAGACATGCCCGCGGACCGTGCGTGCGTGCGTCCACTCGTGCACACGATCGACCCGCTCGGCGACGACGCCGACATCGTCTTCCAGACCCCGACCAATGCTCGCGCCATCGCGCGAGCCAGCTACGACACTGCGATCCGCCCGGGGCGCCCACTGGCCCTGTGCGTCGATCCCGCCGGTGTCTACCTCTTCGAGTCCGAGGGTCGCCAAGCCGCATTGGCCTAGCCCGATCTCGGGCCCGGCGTCTGACCACATGGCAATCTCGCGAGCTTCGAGGACGCGCCGACATGCGGTGACGCAGACACCGGACCACCAGCAACAGACTCGTTGAACTCTGCAACTACACAGACCGCCAGGACGAGGCCATCCGCTGGGGACGCGGATGCTGCGAGCGGACTCACCTGCGAACGGCGCCAGACAACGAAGGATTCGGCCTGCTGGTCTACGGCACGGAAGGCGTCGGGGCGCCGCCATCGGGCGCTTCAGATCGCCCGAGCTCCTCCAGCGACGCACGCGCGAGCGCCACCGCTTCGGCGTAGAACACCTCCGCGCGCGGGTCGCCCGCGGCCTGTCCCAGCGACTCTGGCGGCGAAGCTTCGAGCGAGGCCAACCCCTGCGTGATCAGCGCCTTGGCCTCCTCAGACCGGTCGCCGCCCTGCCTCAGGATGGACACGCCCAGGCGGATCCTCGCGTCGTGCAGGAACCAGCTCTCCGGCGTCGAACCATCTGTCAGGGTCTCGATGCACGCGCGGAAGGCCTGCTCCGCCGCGTCGAACTCGGAGAGGTTGAATAGCGCCATCGCGTAACGGTGCTCGTCGAGCGAGAGCGAGCTCACGGGCTGACCGAACATCGGGACGGACCGCCCGAGCCCGAACTCGATGACCTCGTCGATCAACGGCGGGGACAACTCCTTCACCCGCGCCCAGTTGTCCGCCCAGGCGCTGAGCGAGATATAGCGGCGCCAGACTGAGACGCGCGTCTCGTGCCCGGGCGAGAGATGCTCCATCGCCTGGCGGTACGCGCCAGAGATCAGCTCCTCCGCTTGGTCCATTCGTCCCTGCTCCAAGAGGATCCCGCCCAGCGTCTCGGCGGTGTGGATGGTGTTGGGGTTCCCTTCGCCCAGGGCGACCTGCTGCGTCTGGAACGCCTCACGGAACAGCCCGATCGCTTCCTCCTGGCGCCCGGTCATGAAGTAGAACCCGCCGAGGTTCTGCATCGCCCGGATCGTCGCCGTGTGGCTCTTGCCATTCACCTCACGGCTCAGCTCGAGCACGCTCTGCTGCATCGGCAACGCCTCGTCGAGCCGTCCCTGGGAGGCGAGGAGCCCGGCGAGATTGCCCATGCAGATCAGCGTCGTCGGGTGTTCGCTCCCGAACCGCTCGCGGAGGGCGTCGAGCGCGAGGCGTAGATGCCGCTCCGCCTCCCCGAGCTCGCCGAGCTGCCCTAGGTTGTAGCTGAGGTTGTTGTGCACGCGTGCGAGGTCAATGTCCAGCGGCTGGCGGGATTTGTCGGCCGCGTCAAGAACAGACCGGAGGATCTCCACCGCCTCCTCGTACCCACCGCGTTTTGTCTGCGTGCTCGCCAGGTTCACCATGATCTCCAGCGCCTGGCCGCTGCTCTCGCCGAAGTAACGCCGGGCCACCGCGAGCGACTCGCGGTACGACCGCTCGGCGTCGTCGAGCCGCCCCAGCTTGCCCTGCGAGTACCCGATTCCGCTCAGGATCGCGATGGCATCTGGCCCGTCCTCGAGCGAGAGGCGCCGGTAGTCCTCCAGCAGCTCGAGCTGCATCCGCAGGGCCTCGTCTGGACGTTCCTCGCTGAAGAGGTTCACGCGTTTGACCCTGAGCACGATGGATTCGACCGATTCGCGCCCGCCGTTCTCCTGTTCAAGAAGCTCGATCGCCTTGCCCAGCTCCTCCTGCGCCTGAGCGCTGAACCCGAGGTTGCCGTACGTCTCGGCGAACGAGCGCCGCAGATCGACGCCGATCGAGGGAGAATCAGCGAACGTGGTCGCGACGGCGCTCGACGCGGGGTCGAGCACGCCGGCGCGGATCGCCTCCAGGGCCAGCCCGCCCGGGTCCGTCGCCTCCTGGAAAGTCTTGAACTGCTCGGTTCTCGCGTCGATCTCATCCTCGCTCAGCCCCTGGTCCGTCCACGTCCGGCGCGCCTGGGCGAGCTGCTCGCTCGCCAGCGCCCGCCCGACCGTCGGCGGGTCGATGTCGCGCACGATCGAGGACTGAAACTCGACGACGCGCTCCAGGCGGGCGCTCGTCCGCTCTGCCGCCGTCTTCTCCCGATCGGCGCGGACGAGCCCAAACGTCGTCGCGACGAGACCCGCCAGCAGCGCGACGAAGGCAGCGACCACCCCCGCCACCAGCCCCTTGTTCCGCCTCGCGAACTTGCCGAGCTGGTAGAACGTGCTCGCGGGCCTCGCCTCGATCGGCTGGTCGCCGAGGAAGCGCCGGATGTCCGCCGCCAGCTCGCCCGCCGAGCCGTATCGCCTCGCGTGGTCCTTCTCCATCGCCTTGGAGACGATGGTCGCGACGTCACCCCCCAGCCGCTTGTCGTGGCTGGTGATCGGGCGCGGCTCCTCGTCGCGGATGACCCGAGCCGCCTCCGCGACAGGCAGCCCGCGTACGTCGTAGGCCGGCCTGCCCGTCAGCAGCTCGTACATGATCGCCCCCAGCGCGAACACGTCCGACCGCGTGTCCAGCTCGTCCGTGTTGCCCGCGACCTGCTCGGGGCTCATGTACGCCAGCGTGCCCACGATCTGGCCCGCCTCGGTCTGGATCGTCGCCGTCTGCAGGTCCGGATCCAGCACCCGCGCGATCCCGAAGTCCAGCACCTTCGGCTGCCCGATCATGTCGACGGGCGTCCGCGTTCCGGCGCCTGTATCACCGCTCGGCCCGATGACCAGCACGTTGCTCGGCTTCAGGTCCCGGTGAATCACGCCCTTCTGGTGCGCGAACTCGACCGCGTCGCACACCCGGGCCATCAACTCCAGCCGCTGACGCATCCCCAGCCCCGCCTCCTCCGCGTACGTGTCGAGGGGCTTGCCATCGATGTACTCCATCACGAAGAACGGGCGCCGCCCGACGGGCAGCTCCGCGATCCCCGCCTCGTAGATCTGCGCCACTCCCGGGTGCTGCAGTCGCCCGAGCACGTGCGCCTCGCGCTCGAACCGTCGCAGCAGTTGGCGGCTCACCAGCCCGCCCTGGAGCAGCTTGACCGCGACCCGCCGACGCGGCGACTCCTGCCACGCCTCGTAGATCACCCCCATCCCGCCGCGACCGATCTCACGCACGACCTCGTATGCCCCGATCCGCTCGGGCGCCGTCCCGTCGTCCAACTCGTCGAGCAGGTCGCCCGCCAGCGCCCCGATCGCGCCACGTCCGTCCGCTGAGTCGAACCGTTCGTCTCCTGCGGCATCGTGCCGGAGCATCGCCTCGACCTCGGCGCGCACCGATGCGTCGTCGCATACCTCACCCAGGTACGCATCGCGATCGTCACCATCGAGCTCACACGCGCACTCAAAAATCGACATCACACGTGCATGCCGGTCCGCCGAACTCACATCGCCCCCTCCGCGCTCAGCTCACGCAGCATCCAGGCGCGGACCTTGCGCCATTCCTTCTCGACAGTGGACATCGAGACGTTTAGCACGTCGGCGACCTGCGCGTTGGACATCCCGCCGAAGAACCGCAGCTCGACGAGTTTCGCCTGACGCTCGTCGAGAGCTGCCAGCTTGCGGATCGCGTCGTCCAGTTCGAGCAGATCGACCGCGGGCGATCGCGAGGGCGAGGCGATCTGGGTGCGACTGCCAACGTGCGCCTCGCGTGCCCGCGCTGCTGCTTCACGTCGGCGTGCGTGGTCCACCAGGATCTGCCGCATCGCGGTTGCCGCGACAGCGCAGAAGTGCGCCCGCCCGCTCCACTCGCCAGATTGAGCGTTGACGAGCTTGACGTACGCCTCATGGACCAGCGCCGTCGGCTGCAGCGTGTGGTTCATCGGTTGACCCCGGAAGTACGCGCCGGCCCTGGCTCGCAGCTCCGCATACACAATCGGGAGCAGATCCTCGGCGGCGGCGGAGTCCCCGTTCGCGATCCGCCCGAGCAACATCGTCGCATCGTCAGCTCGTTGATGCCGATCTTGACGCGGGTCTCGGGTCACGCCCCGACAGTGTATCGCGGGCGTCGCCGGGGTACCTCACGTGATCCCCCCGCTCGAGCTCATCAGATGCCACCCTTGGCGCCTGAGGCGACGTCGCCAAGAGTTGCAACACCCCGTCGTCGGCCTCTTGGCGCCCAAGCATGATCAGCAGAGCAGGAGACGTTCCTGAAGACCGCGGGGTTCGCCACGCAACGCGGCTCCGCGGGAGTTCCGTCCAGCGACACGCGCACGCCTCGCAAAACTCCTCAGCGGATCCCGCCGTGTCGACCAAGAAGCCGAGTGAGATGTTCGAGAGCTTTCCTCGTTCGTCACCATTCAGTTCGCGGGCCCGGCCATTTGCCTCTCATCCATCTTCGCTTGAACAGGAAAAAGGCCGAGCGTGATGAATGCCAACGCCGGGCAGATCGATCTGTTTCTCGTGGACGCCGTACGCTCGGGATCCTGCCTACGGCGGACACCCTGGCGGCGTCGCGCCCCAAGTGTCGACGCGTGCAAATGCGTTTCGGTGCGAACCACTACGCACTCTGCTTTCTTCGCATACGCCACGCTCCGCAGACCACCCGCGCGTCGCGGCATCTGTGCGTCCTAGGTGAATCCCGAGTGCACTTCCTGTACCCCGGGCACGCATCGTGAAGCATCGGAGAGATGGGGCGGTGACAGCCCCTCCCGGCAACCGCTCGTGGGCATGGGTGGGAAACGCTGCAGGTTCCAGAAGCCCGGCAGCCCAGACGAGCCCCACGCCGCAAAGCACCCGCCACCATGAACAGCAACGGCCAGCCCAAAGGGCTGACCATGCTCGCTTTCCTTCGGATAGCAGGGGCAGGAATCGAACCTGCGGCCTCGGGGAGACGGAAGCGCAAGCGGGGGACGTCGTAATCCCCTATCTGGCTGGCTGTTAGAGATGTCCAGCCGGCGACGGTCGCGGAAAGCGGCGGAAAATCTGGACAGGGCGAGGAGCCCGGATTGTTCACGGTCACGGGCCAGCTTTTTGGCTCCCGCTTTCCCCATGACGACTTCAAGAACGACCCGCGCGAACAGAAAACGACCGCCTGAGTGTGGCCAACCCACTTGTGCTTCCTTCCCCTGCGCCTGCGAACTCCGCGCAAAGCGCCGACCGGGGTGATGGCGCTTGACAGGACCCCCTTTGCTGACCGAAGCTGCTCGACTGCGATTGAGAACGAGAGGGAGAGGGGGAACCGGATCGAGAGCCAGTCGGCGCGCCCAGCCCGCGTGGTGGAACCTGAAGTGTTCCGTGCGCCCGTCTCCTGCCCTCGCCGACACCCGCAAACCTGAGCAAGCGGAGACGACCGATGGTGTTCTACCCTGGCGCCACGTTACGCGTTCTGTGCGTTCCGCTCATCGTTGCTTCTACCCAAGCGACGCTCACGCCAACGATACTTGCCCAGGCGGTTCATCCGGGGCAGCCTGCGAGCGCCAGCCCCGTGACCCCAATGCATGGCGACGACGCCCTCCGCTTCAACAGGCCAAAGGCGAAGCGGTTCTGCCTCTCGTGCGCCGTGAACTCCGGCCGTGATTCCAGCGCCCGTTCCGGCACCATGGCCCCCGCCTGCGAGCAGTGCACCGGCTCGATCACCGATTCCGTCCAAGGGATGTCCGTTGCCGCCGCCACCGGCGGTGTCGCGGTCGACCTCCACTTCCTCGGAGACCTCGCCGACGGCGCCAACGCCTCCCTCGCCCTGAGCATGGGCTACGGCTGGTCGCACACCTATGAGATGTCGCTCATGGAGTCCGGCCAGGACATGCTTCTCCTTCGCGGCAACGGCGCCATCTCGCACTACGATCGCATGCCCAACGGCGCCTACCGCGCCATGGCCGATGAGTTCGGCGACCTCACCGTCGCCGCTCCCGGCGAGTTCCACTACTCCACCGCCGATGGCAAGCTCTACATCTTCGATCTGCCTCTCCTCGGCTCCTGGCCAGGCGTCCGCCATCTCCTCAGCCAGATCGTCGACCGCAACGGGGTCGTCACCTCGCTCCATTACAACGCCAACGGTCAGCTGATCCGCGTCGAAGATCAGTTCGGCAACAGTCTCGAGTTCGAGTACAACGACAGCGGCCAGCTCTCTCGAGTTTCCGATCCACTCGGGCGAACGCTTACTCTCGTCTACGACAGCACCGGCGCCCAACTCCGCCGTCTCATCCTGCCCGACGGCTCTCTCGTGGACTACCAGTACAACCTCTCCCGCCAGATCATTCGTAAATCGGTCTCCGAACCCTGTCCCATGCCCGTGCCGCGCACGATCGGCTCGGCCGCGGACCTCAATAACGACGGCCTCATCAACGAGCTCGATGTCCTTCTGCTGATGGACGCCATGAAGGCCGGGCTCGTCGGCGCCGACCTCAATCGCGACGGCCAGATCACACCCTCGGACATCTCCGTCATCCTCGCCCAATGGGGTCAGACCGGAATCCGCCCGGGCCAGCCCACCTGCCCATCACTCGAGCAATACACCATCACCTACGACTCCGCCGATGGTCGCCCCTCCCAGATCAAGGACTCCAGCGGCGCCGTCCTCTTCTCCGCCAACAGCAGCAACGGCTGGAAGGTGGACCACGACCAGTCGCTCTCGACCGGGCAGATGACCTACGAGCCGGGGACCGCGGACTTCGCGGACGGTGTTGGCAATGTCTGGCGGTACGAGTACGACTCGCATGGCCTGCTCACGCGCGTCGAGGCCCCGCTCGTCGACGGGGCGTCCGCCATCACGCAGTATGAGTACGACCCGGGCACGCTCAGGGTCAGCAAGATCATCGATCCCCTCTCGCGTGTCACACAGTTCGAGTACGACTCTTACGGCAACCGGACCCAGGTCACCGATGCCCTCGGCAACGTCACCCAATACGAGTACGACCACCCCACCATCCCGGACCTCAAGACCAAGATGATCGAGCCGGACGGAGACATCTGGGAGTGGGAGTACGACGCCGACGGCAACCTGCTGAAGGAGATCGACCCACTCCACGGCCCAGGCGGGCCTTTCAATGCCTGGACCTACGACAGCTTCGGGCGGGTCACGACGGCGACCGACCGCAACGCCAACGTCACCTCGTACACCTACGACGCGCTCGGGCGCATGCACACCCAGACCGTGGACCCCGGCGGGCTCGACATCGTCACGACGTACGAGTACGACGCCGCCGGGCGGCTGACCGCCGAGATCGACCCTCGCGGGATCAGGACGGAGTACCAGTACGACGACCGTGACCGCCTGACCCGCCGGACGCGAGACCCGGGCGGCCTCGGGCTGACCACGACATATGAGTACGACGCCAGAGGACACGTCACGAGCGAGACGAATCCGAGAGGCGTCGAGACCATCTACGAGTACGACACCCGTGGGCGCCTGACCCGTACAGAACTTGATCCGACTGGCCTCGACCTTGCCACGGAGTACCAGTACGACGGGAACAACCGCGTCACCACCAGCACAGACGCGAACGGGAACGTCACCCGCTACGAGTACGACGCCCGTACCCGCAGATCTGCCGAAATTCTCGACGCCGGGCCCGCCCCCGACGATCAGAACATCACCACCCGGTACAAGTATGACGCCGATGACAACATCATCCGCATGACGCGTGAGATCGATCCGAGCGACGGCGCCGATCGCGTGATCGAATACGAGTACGACGATCTGAACCGCAAGACGGCACAGGTCGTCGACCCCGCTGGCCTCGCCCTTCGAACCGAGTACGACTATGCCCCCGCCGGCGGCGGCGGGTGCGGCTGCCAGGGCACGCCGACGGAATCGAACATCCACAAGGTCACCGACCCCGCCGGCACGGTGACATACTTCGAGTACGACGCACTGGACCGCATGGTCAAGTCCGTCGAGAAGATGAACGACACCGCCGACAATGGCGGCGATGCCGACGACCTTATCACTGTGCAGATGTACGACCCCGCCGGGAACCCCACCCGGACGATCGTCCGCAACTCGCCCTCGGCAGACCTCATCACCGAGTTCGTCTACGACGCCGCCAACCGCGCCATCATGACGATCCAGGATCCCGGCGGAATCTCTCTCACCACCAGCAACTCATACGACCCCAACAGCAACGTCGCTCAGACCGTTCTCCCCAGTGGCAACATCGCGACGCACATCTACGACGCGGCAAACCGGCGTATCTCGACGTCGGACTCGATCGGCGCCCGCCAGACGTTCGAGTACGACGAAAATGGCAACATCCTCCGTCGCCACGACGGCAATGGGAACGTGAGCCCGCTCCCATTCATCTACGACGCAGCTGACCGCCTCATCGAAGAGTACGATAACGCCGGCTCGGCAACGACATACCTGTACGACAACCTCCGCAACGTCCAGCGCGTGATCGATCGAGCCGGTGTCATTACCGAATACGAGTACGATGGCGCCTACCGGCTGACCGGGATTGTCCGGGACGTCGGCTCCCTCGAGGTCCGCACCGAGCTCGCCTACGACGACGCGGGCAATAGCCGGTTCATCCGCGCCCACAATACGAACACGTCCGGCGCCGAGGTCCAGGTCACCGAGTACACCTATGACGCGGCCAACCGTCGGTTGAGCGCGATCTCGCCAGACGATGCCGACGGGAATCCGCACACCACGCTCTATGCGTACGACGCGGTCGGAAACGTGACCTTGAGGACCGATCCCAACCAGGATGTCACGGCCTACACCTACGACGACGCTTACCGTCTCACCCGCCGCGACTACACCCCCTCGGGCTCCACCCTGACGTTTCCCCCCACGCAGGGTCCCGACCTATTCACCTTCGATCGTGCCTCGCGGATGCTGACCGCGACTCGCGGCTACGGGGGTCTGTACGCGCCCGTAGGTGTCACGTACACCTATGACGCCCTGAGCCGTCCCCTTTCCACATCGCGCGACGGGCACTCCATCTCGATGGGATACGTCGTCTCACCCGGCGTGGACACGCGAACACTGCTCTATCCATCCGGGCGCGGCGTGCTCGAGCACCGCGACGGGCGCGGACGCCTGACGCAGCTCGACGACACAGGTGGGGGCGGCACACTCGTCACTACGACGTACGATCTCGCCGATCGTCCCACGGCACGTGCCTACGCCAATGCCACCAGCGCCGCGTGGACCTACGACACCAACAACCGTCTCACGCGTCTCACCCACGCCGGCCCCGGCGGCGCGTTGATCGACTTGGAGTATGGCTACGACACGATGGACAACCCGCTGTACGCACGCCACCACCACGCCCCGAATACGAGCGAGCTCTACCGCTACGACGCCCTGCACCGCCTCGTCCGCTTCGAGCGCGGCTCCCTGCTCCCGGACAACTCAGGGATCGCCGCCCCCACCCCGGTCCCAGACCTCCTCCAGAGCCATCTCTGGGGTCTGGACCAGGTTGGCAACTGGCTCACATCGGACACGCAGGTCAACGGCATCGCTTCCCCCGAGAGCCGTTCGGCCAACAAGGCCAACGAATACCTCTCCGTTGGCGCAACTCCCGTCTTGCATGACGACAACGGCAACACCATCGACGACGGCGTACTCCACTATGAGTACGACATCGAGAACCGTGTCACGAGGATCACGAGGGTCAGCGACAGCGCCGTGCTCGCCGTATACGTCTACGACGCCATGGGCCGCAGGGCGAGAAAGATCGTGACAAGCTCCGGCGCCCTGGACGGCCAGACGATCTACGTCGCCGACCCCGAGGACCGCATCCTGAGCGAGTACGACGAGCTGGGCGCCCTGCATCAGGAGCATGTCTACGGCGCCTATCTTGACCATCTCCTCCTGACGGACACGAACATGGACGCCGATGGGTCCGCCATCGGCGCGGGCGACCGCCGCCTCTTCGCGCACGAAGACGCACTGTTCTCGGTACACGGACTCAGCGATGAACTGGGCGAACTGGCCGAGGGCTACCTTTACGATCCCTATTCCCGCCAGTACGTCTTCGAGCCAGGCGCGAACCTCGTCGTCGATTTCGGCGGTGACGATGTGATGACACTCGACGGCGCCGGAGGAGTTGGCAACTCGCACCGCTATACCGGTCGTCAGCTCGACCCTGAGACCGGTCGTTCCTTCTACCGAGCCCGCCACCTCGACCCGACCCTGGGCCGCTTCACGCAGCGGGATCCCCTCGGTGTGCTCCAATCGGGTGTCAACCTGATGCAGTACGTCCAAGGGCGCCCGACGTTGATGCTCGACCCCTCGGGCCTCTCGCATATCAACGTGAACGCGACGTACCGATACGACCCCTCACGAAAGGCGATCGCTCGATTCTGGCTGAAGATGGACTTCGTCTGCACGTGCGACTCGGAAGGGTGCTGGCGGGCGTCGATCAAGGGCGCCCCCGATCACGGCGCGTCAGAGCTCGAGTCCGGAGTCGATGCCGTCGAGGACAACGGCCCCAAGGACCTCCGGTACACGAACACCTGCCACGACGACAGCCTCCTCGTGGAATGGGCCGGGCGGGCGTACGAGGAGAGTGGGGCCTGGTCTGCGGGCGCCGCCGTGGGCGGCATCGTCGGGGGCATCGGTGGCGGCATACTCGGGTTTACCGTGGGGATCCCCTCTGGTCCCGGTGCCGTGGCGACCGGTTGGGTTGGCGCCGGCGCTGGGATCGGCATCGGCGCCGCTGCGGGCGGCGGCGTGGGCGCCGTGTTCGGATACGCTTTCGACGACGCCTTCAACGGTGTCATCGCGGGCCAGTGGAAGGTCACGTGTAACAAGGACAAGGTCTCTGTCAACGGCGTCCTCACCGCGTTCATCCGCGACGCTTGGTACGACAACGCGACGTATTGGACGAGGGCGAACAAGTCCGACTCGTTCAAGGTGAAGCGAGGGATAGACAAGAAGTAGCGATCCAGCGACACAAGAACTGATTAGTGCCCTGAGAGAGAGAAAGAGAGGGCGCCCATGCTTGGCAAAGCCCGGTTTGCGGTTCAAGCTTCGGCCGCGCGCCGATTGACGGGAATCGCCATCACGCTCGCAGTAGTGTCCTGCCCCGCGCTGGCCGATGCGTATGGAACCTCGGACGGCAACAACGTCTCCATCAACCTCTTTGCCCTCTCGGGCGCCCAGGTCACCTGGAACACCAACCCAGCACTCTGGTACGTCAACGCCCAGGGCTACGTCGATCACTCCGACACGCCCGGCGCCATGTTCGCCCAGGATTCCGAACTCTTCACCGGGGTCGGCGACGGCATCGCCTCCCTCGGTCTCGTCAGCGAGCCGACCGTCGCCAGCGCGCGTGATCTCCTGTCCCGCGTCGAAAGCGGGAACCCGTTCATGTCCATCGGTGAGGTCCATTCCCTCGCTCACCGCATTCCAGCGAGCGTCGCATTCTCCGACGGCTTGGTCGAGGTCCAGAACCTCTTTACGCTGACGCCTGACGATCCCGATAACCCGCCGTCCTTCGTCGACGTTTCGGTCGGTGTCACCGGGATTCTTCATCTCATTGGCGACTCGCTCGCCGACGAGGATTGGTCCGCTGAGTACAGCCTGCATATCGAGATCCGGGACGCGAACGACTTTGATGCGCCGGCGCTGTACGAGTTCGATGACCACCACTCGATTGCCGGCCCGGGCTTCGACGAGTACACCCGGGATCTCGCTGAATCGGATCAGCTCTCGCTCGAAGTGGGGCGTACGTACTTCCTGTACGCCTTCCTCGACGCGGAGACCACGGCGTACGCGCCTGCCCCGGCCACGCTCGGACTGCTCGCCGCCGGACTTCTGTCCGCCGCCCGCCGACGTAGATGACATCCCCTTCAGTGCGGACCACACAAGACGGGGCGTCGGGCCTCCATCCACCGCATCGCGAGAAGTCCGCAGCACGCTCTACGCCTCATCCAATTCGAGATCGGCGCCTCACGCGGCTTCGGGAGGGGAGGAGCGGGATACTTTTCCACTCGTCGCCGCGACGATGGATGCGAGAAGTTCCGTGACATCAACGGCGTGCGCACGATGGCGACCGCTCCCAGCTCGCTGGACCGTGTCTCGACGCTCCTGCTCGGGTCGCCGGTCAAGTAGATGGCCGGTATCGCCGCGGTTTCCGGGATCTTCGAGATGCGATCATGGGCGCTGTCGCCCCGCCCCGCAGGCATGTTGATGTCGAGTTCGATCACGCCAGGTTGATTGCGGCGAGCAATGTCCGTCGCCATATGGGAATCCTGACAGCGCAAGACCCCGTAGCCTCCGTCTCCAGTCTGGTGGACATCGCCTTAGTCGCGGTCTCGCTGATGCTCCCGCTTGACCAAGCAAGCCAAGTGATCGCGCATTGACGCCAACGCGGCCGCCGTCGCCCCAGACCATTGTGCGCAGAGCATGCTCGATGCCACTCCATCCAGCATTACAGCCGATGTCCTCGCGTCGCTCACCCCGATCATAACATGTCCGAGAACCGATGAGAGTGCCAAGGCAGAATCGCGTGGGCGGCGGAGGTACTCGGACGATGCCGGGAACGCCGAGGCGATCGCATCCGACTCGGGACGACGAACGGGGATCTTCTTACGCCTCTCGCCGAATCGCACGATGTCCCTCGCAACTAGCCCGGAGAACGCGGCGTCAACCCGCGACGACCGGCACATGCGCGAGGTGAGTCATGAGCGGTCCCAAGATTCTCATCGCCGATGATGATCTTAGATACGCAGCAGCTCTCGCGACACGGATCGAACATGCTGGCTACCGCGTCGTCATGGCGCAGACTGGATTCGAGGCGTTGATGGTCGCCCTCGAGCACCATCCAGACCTTTTCATTCTCGATGTGAACATGCCCATGGGCAATGGATTCAGCATCCGTGACCGGCTCGAAAAGGTCGAGTGCCGAGGCGCCTGTCCGATCATCTTCGTCTCCGGCGAGTCCGTCGACTGGCTGGAGGAGGTCGCGATGACTCACGGCGCCGTTGCTTTTTTCCGCAAGCCAGTCGACCACAAGGCCTTGCTGCAGACCATCGCGGAGTCTCTCGGTCTCGACAAGCGCACCGCCGCCTGAGACATCCGCTTCAAATGGATATTTCGGGGCCTGACCTCGCGGGCATCCAGTCTGTCCTCCTCGCGGCAACGGCCGAGCCCCGAGAGGCTCACCACGCTCGCCCTCCCTTGAGCAGCGCGGGCAGAGTTTCGAACCTGCGACCTCCGGGCTCTGAGAGTGCGAGGGGGGGGGTGTAATACTTATTTGGAGGATGGTTCGAGGAATGGGGCTTGAGGCGAGTCCCGGACAGTGTGGCAATCCGTGGCAAATCCAGGCGAGCGTGCAAGCCCGGACCACCTACGAACGGGGCGAACGTCCCGCGCCCCAGACATACAACGTTGGGAGCACGAACAAGGTCAGAATCGTCGAACTGATTAGCCCGCCAATCACGACCGTCGCCAATGGTCGCTGCACCTCGGCGCCCATGCCCGTGTTCAACGCCATCGGCACGAATCCCAGGCTCGCAACCAACGCCGTCATCAGTACCGGACGGAGCCGCGACAGGCTCCCCTCGATGACCGCGTTCAGCATGGCCTTCTCGCTTTCGCGGAGCTCGTTGATAAACGTGATCATGACCATGCCGTTCAGCACCGCGACGCCAGACAACGCGATGAACCCGATGCCGGCGCTGATGCTGAACGGCATCCCGCGGAGCCAGAGCGCGATGACGCCGCCTGTGAGCGCGAGCGGCACGCCTGTATAAACAAGGATCGCGTGTCGTGCGTTGCCGAACGCGGTGAGCAGCATGATGAAGATCAGCGATAGCGCCAGGGGCACCACCATAAGCAATCGCTGACGAGCCCGGGCAAGGTTCTCGAACTGCCCGCCCCACGTGATGAAGTACCCCTCGGGGAGCGTGAGCTCCGAGTCCAGCCGCTCCCGCGCTTCTGCGACGAACGAGCCCATGTCCCGCCCACGCACATTCGCTTGCACGACGATCCGGCGCTTCGCGCCTTCGCGGCTGATCTGGTTGGGCCCCTCGGCCACCTTGATCGTCGCGACCGCCTCGAGCGGAACGTACCGCGCGTCGTCGCCGAGACCGAACACAAGGTCATCGTCGGACTGCGATGGCTCGCCCGGCGCCTGAGGCAGCGGGATCGGCAGTTGACGCACCAGATCCACCCTGCCCCGCAGCGCTTCTGGGAGGCGAACGACGATCGGATACCGGCGATCGCCCTCATAGAGCGTCCCTGCCTCCTCGCCACCAATCGCAATCGACACGACCTCCTGCACGTCTCGGACGTTGAGGCCGTACCGCGCGATCTCGGCGCGGTCGATGTCGACAGTGAGCACAGAGAGCCCCGAGACCTGCTCGACCTTGACATCGGAGGCCCCCCCGATCGACTCGAGGATTGCCGCCACCTCGCCGCCCTTCTCGAGAAGCTGGGCGAGATCATCCCCGAAGACCTTGACCGCGACGTCGCTCCGCACCCCGCTGATCAGCTCGTTGAACCGCAGCTCGATCGGCTGCGAAATCTCGTAGTTTTGCCCCGGGATCGTGGCGATGAACGACTCGATCTCCCTGGCGAGTTCCTCCTGGGTGGACGCTCGGGTCCACACTTCGCGCGGCGTCAGCATGAGGTAGGTGTCGCTCACGTTTGGTCCCATCGGGTCGGTCGCGACCTCCGCGGTCCCTGTGCGCGCGAAGATGCTCGCGATCTCATCCGGGAACTCGTCTCGCAACGCCGCCTCGAGTTCCTTCTGCATCTCGACGCTCGTCGTGATCCCGATGCTCGGAATCCGTGCCGGCTGGACGGCCAGCGCCCCCTCGCCCAGCTTCGGCACGAACTCGCTGCCAAGACGGCTCGCGATCACGCCCGAGACCAGCAACAGCCCCGCCGCCCCGCCGACCGTCAACCACTTGTGCCGCAACGCCCCCTCGAGCGCCGGGCGGTACGCCGCCTTCGTCCATCGGATGAGGATGCTCTCTCGCTCGGAGAAGCGCCCACGAAGCAGCACGGCACACGCCGCCGGCACGAACGTAAACGTCATGATCAGCGCCCCCGCCAGCGCCAGCAGCACCACCCCGGCCATCGGGCGGAACATCTTCCCCTCGATCCCCGTCAGCGTCAGGATCGGGAGGTACACGATCATGATGATCAGGACGCCGAACAGCGTGGGCTTGGCGACCTGTCGCCCGGCGTCCGCGATGATCGCGAGGCGCTCGTCGTTCGTCAACCGTCGCCCGCGCTGCTCCTGCGCCTCGGACGCCCGCCGGACGATGTTCTCCACGAACACCACGCCGCCGTCCACGATGATCCCGAAGTCCACCGCGCCAAGGCTCAGCAGGTTCGCGCTCACCTTCTCCTGGACCATCCCGGTCACCGCGAACAGCATCGACAGCGGGATCGCGCAAGCGACGATGACCGCCGCCCGGAGGTTCCCCAGCAGGAGCAGCAGCACCACGATCACCAGCACCGCGCCCTCAAACAGATTCTTCCGAATCGTGTGCAGCGTCGCATCGACCAGGTACGTTCGGTTGTAGAGCGTCTTCGCTTCGACGTTCTTCGGCAGCGTCTTTTGGATCTGCCCAATCCGCTCGTGAACGTCCTCCGATACCGTCCTGCTGTTCGCCCCGAGCAGCATCATCGCGGTCCCGATGATGACCTCCTGCCCATTGTGGGTCGCGGCGCCGGTCCGGAGCTCGTTACCCACCGAGACCTCCGCGACGTCTCGTATCCGCACCGGCACCCCGTCATCGCTCTTGAGGATGATGTTCCCGATGTCCTCCGTGCCCCGGATCAGGCCCGTCGCCCGGACGAGGTACGCCTCGCCCGCGTGCTCGATGTACCCGCCCCCCGCGTTCGCGTTGTTCTCCGCGATCGCGCTCATGATGTCGCGGAACGAGAGCCCGAACGCCATGAGCTTCGCCGGGTCGGGCGTGACATGGAACTGCTCCTCGTACCCCCCGATACTGTTCACCTCGGTCACGCCCGGCACAGTCCGCAGCTGCGGGCGGATGATCCAGTCCTGCACAGTCCGCAGCTCCTGCGCCGAGTACTCCCCCCCGTCGGGTCTGGGACCAGTCGCCTCGACCGACCACATGTAGATCTCGCCAAGACCCGTCGAGATCGGGCCCATCTGAGGCTCTGCCAGGCCCCGGGGCAGCGATTCCCTCGCCTCGGTCAGACGCTCCCCAACGAGCTGGCGAGCCCGGAAAATATCCGTCCCATCCTCGAACACCACCGTGACCTGCGACAGCCCGTACCGCGAGATCGACCGCACGTGGTCGATGTTCGGAAGCCCGCCCATCGACCACTCGATGGGGAACGTTACCTGCTGCTCGATCTCCACCGGAGACAGCGCCGGTACGTTCGTGTTGATCTGCACCTGAACGTTCGTGATGTCCGGCACCGCGTCGATCGGCAGACGCGTGAAGCTGTACGCCCCGACGCCGACCAGCGCGAGTGTCGCCAGCATGACCAGGGCCCTTTGGCGGATCGAGAACTCAATGATCTTGCCGAGCATGGACGTCCCTCAGTGCTGGTGGCCCGCGGCGCCCTTCCCGAGCTCCGCCTTCATCAGAAAGCTGTTCTTCACGACGACGGGTGTTCCGATCGGGATCTCGTCACCCACGATCTCTACCGTCAAGTCGTTTCGCCTCCCCAGCCGCACGCTCACCGGGCGGATGCCCGCGTCGTCTTGTACGAAGATGACCTCCCGCCCTTCGAAGGTCTGCACGGCCGCGATCGGGACCGACCGATCGACCACGACTTGCACCGTCTCGACACGTGCCGTCACGAACTCACCCGGCTTCCAAACGCCGTCCTCGTTCGGCAGCACGACGCGAGTCAAGACCGTCCGAGTCGCCTCGCTGACGATGGGGCTGACGTAGTCGACGACCCCCTCCGCCGACCGGTTCCCCGCGTGGACGACCACGCGCTGGCCCTCCCGAATCTGCCCCACGTACTCCGTGTAGACCGAGATGTTCAGCCACACCTTGCCCAGGTCCGCGATCGTGTAGACGGGCGCCTCGCCCGTGACCTTCTCTCCGGGGGTGATGTGCTTGGACACCACGCGCCCACGCATCGACGCCCGCAACGCGTACCGCGCCACCGCCGTGTCTGGCTCCGCCGGGATCGCCGCAATCTGCGGCTCGCCCAGCCCCAGCAGGTGCAAACGGCGCTCGGCGTTCTCGACTGACGACGCCGCGACCTGCGCCGCCCGCTCGGCCTCCTGCAGCCTGAGCTGGTGCGTGAAATCGATATCCTCGAACGCCGCGTAGTATTCCGCCTGGGCGCTGTTGAACGTCTCCTCCGTTGCGAGCAGATCCACCTGAGTGGACAGGCCTTTGGTACGCAGATCCAGCTCACGCCGGTAATTGGCCCGCGCCGCGCGCAGCTTGGCGTACGCAGAGATCAGCGTCCCCTTGTTCTCGCCCATTCGCAGGTCCGCTACGGCCGTCTGGACCGCCTCCAGCTCCGGCTCCTCGCGCAGCACTCCCAGCAGCGTCGAGGTGTTCTCGCTGATCGTTTGCTGCCTGGCCAGCACCGCATCGGCGATCACCTTCGTCTGCACTGCCTGCAGATAGGCGATCTTCGCCTCGCCCAGCTCCGGACTCTCGATCACCGCGAGCCGGTCCCCGGGTTCGACCGCTTCGCCGAGGAACCCATCGACCTCGACCACGATCCCCGGAGCCCGCGGCGTGACGTGCAGGACCGCGTCCAGGTTCAGGCCGACCTCCCCAGGCAGCGTGACATAGGTTGAGATCACCCCCCCTCCGAGCGGTTCGATCACGACGCCGGCGCGTTCGAGCTGGTCCGCCGACAGCCGGACCATGTCCTCCTCACGCTCGTCGTGCCCTTCGTGCTCGCCATGCCCGCCGCCCCGATGATCGTGCTCATCCTCGTGAGCCGTCTCCGGAGCACGACCATCCCAGGTCGTTCGCTCGCAGCCGATCGCGAGCAACAGGCCCGCCGATAGCAATCCAGGCAGGAGGTATCGCGTCACGGTACTCATGGTCTCCGCTCTCCTTCCGGCATCCGGTCAGTGTCTAGATCGCGCCACGAGGCCTCCCACTGTGCCAGGGCGTGCAACCGCGCCGCCGACGTGTGCGCCCGCTGCAGCGCGTCCACGTAGGCGATTCGTGATTCGATCGCAACCTGCTGCGCGTCCAGAACCCGCAGGTAGTCCGCCTTGCCGCGTTCATACGCTTGACGCGTCAGCTCGAGCGTCCGCTCGGCCTTGGGCAGCAGGGTTGTCGCGTACCGCTCGCTCGCCCCACGCGCCGACTCGTACGCGCTCCACGCCTCTGAGATCTCCGACAGCAGTTCGAGGCGGACCTGGCGGAGTCGCGCCGCGCTGGCCATCCGCTCGCCCACCGCCGACCGGACCTCGCCCTGGTTCCGATCGAACAGCGGGATCTCGATACCGACACTAACGTCCAGCGTGGTTTCACCCTCAGGATCGGAATACCGGGGCCCGATCGAAGCGACCAGGTCCGGGGTTCCTTTGGCACGAGCCAGCTCATGCGAGCGACGCGCCCGCTCGACATCGATCCTCGCACGCATCACGCGAGCGTTGGACACGAGTGCCGCCGCCTCGATCTCCTCGCGGCTTCCCAGGGGAGCCAGCTCGCTCGCCGCCGTCGTGAGCGGGATGCCAATCGGCTCGTCGACCCCCATCGCCGACGCAAGGGCGCGGAGTGACGCCTGGTGCTCGAGCCTGGCCGACTCGACCATGATCTCCGCCTGCTCGCGCACGATCTCGGCTCGCAGGTGGTCCGGCTCCGTCGCCGCCCCGGCCTCAACCTGCACCCGGGCAGCGTCAAGCAGCCGCTGTGAGAGATCGATGAGCTGGCGCCGGGCCTCCAGCCGCTCCCGCGCCGCGACGGCCCCGAAGTACGCGCTCGTGACGCGCGACGCCACACCGAACTTCTCACCGACGACCTCCGCCCGAGCCGCGAGGCGGTCCGCTTCCGCGACGCGTCGGGCCCGCTGGAGCTTCCCGCCCAGCACGATCTCCTGCTCCACGCGGTAGCTCGTCTCTCCGCCGGCGCCGCCCTCGCCACCGATGCTCTCAGCCTCCACCACGAATACCGGATTTGGGTACAGCCCCGCCTGGGTGACTCTGCCGTCCGCAATCTCCACCCCGAGCCCGGCTCGCTCCAGGCTCGGCGCCCGCGACATGGCGATCCGAATCGCATCCTCGACCGAGAGACCCTTGAGTCCCTCAAGCCCCGCCGCCGTCCCCACGCCTGGCGCAGGACCGATCGCCCCCGACCCACGACTATCCGGCGAGCCCAGCCACGTCTCAATCGATCGATAGTCGTCCGAGTCCGATCGCCGGTCGAGCGGTCCGGTGCAACCATGCGCCAACAGACATCCCGCGAGCGCGGGCGCAAGCATGCGTTTCATTCGTGCTCCCTGAGCAAATCGAGATGGACAGAACCACCACCCGAGGGTGGAGCCGTACGGCTCGAGGTTCGGCAGGGAGCTACAGGAGCAGGATTGCGGCGCGCAGTGCGAGCGCGAGATGGCGGGGTGGTCCCCAGTCGCGTGAATGCGGCGAGATCGGGGGCGACCGCCACTCGCCCGCCTCTATGGAAACCTGCTCGATCGCCGCCGCGATCTGCCAGAGTTGTGACCACGAGCTTCGGGAATTCAGGATCAGATAGCCGGGTGAGAGGGGCTCGGCCTCGCACCTGCCGGCGGGGCAAGATTTGGCATCGCGCGGAGCGATCTCTTCCGAAGCTGTCGCACGCTCCTCGTCGGCGAGTTCACCGGGGCAGCACCGTTCGATGACCCATTCGACGTGTGAACCACCGTCCGCCTGACGACACACGACCGGCTGCGTGGCGCCCGCAACCGAAGCGCCGAGGTGCGTGAGGACCAAAAGCCAGGCCAAGATGAGCTTGTGCCTTCGCAGAGTCATGGCCGGATAGATTACGGCACAGCGGGATGCCGGGACAACCCCCTCCCTCAAAGGCGGGGACGGCTCGAGGCGCGCGTTGTCCACTCTTCGCGAGTCTGTGGCCCGCACCCGGGCGGATCGGACAGGCAGGGTCCGGCCTCCAACGCCATGCAGCCACGCTCGATTGGGCGAACCGGACCACGAGGGTCCTCTTCAATGCAGTCCGATACCTCGAACGCCGGCGCGCCGGACGACTTCTCTGGAGGGATCACTACGCTCTGGATCTATCCGTCAGTCAATACGCTCACGGCAGGCCCCCCGATCGCCAATCGAGAATCCGAGCGCTTTGGGTGGATCCCTCGGCAAACTCAGCGGAAGCATTCGATGACGCCCGACAGGTGATGGCGTGGTCGAGGTCGCCGTTGCTGGTCCGCTTCGATGCGTTCTACCCACCACCACGTGCCACGCCGAGAGTGCAATTTGCAAACCTCGGAAGGTCACACGTCAACGGACGTCGCCATTGCTCGTTGCTGCCTCTTCGAGAAGAGCGCGCCGAGACTCTCCGCGGCCCAGGTGATCACGACGTAGAGCACCGGGGTGAACACCAGGCCAAGAAACGTGTTGCCGATCATCCCAAAGAAGACCGCCGTCCCGATCGCCTGACGACTGGCGGCGCCGGCGCCCGTGGCATGCACGAGAGGCAGCACGCCGAGAATGAATGCGAGCGCGGTCATGAGAATCGGCCGCAAGCGCAGGCGGGCAGCCTCGACGACCGAGTTGGTGATGCTCATGCCACTCGCATGGTTCACTTTGGCGAACTCGACGATGAGAATTGCGTTCTTGGCGCCGAGGCCAACGAGCAATACCAGTCCGACCTGGGTGTAGATGTTGTTGTCCATGCCGCGCCACATGAGGCCGAGCATGGCGCCGAGCACCGCGAGGGGAATCGAGAGAATGACCGCCAGAGGGATGGTCCAGCTTTCGTAGAGGGCGGCGAGGATGAGGTATACGACTGTCAGCGCGAGGACGAATACGAGCCCTGCCGTGCCCGCGGCGTGCTGCTCCTGATACGAGAGCGCCGTCCACTCGTACCCGATCCCCCGCGGGTCTTTCTGAGCGATCATGTCCTCGACGAGGGCGAGGGCCTCGCCGGAACTCACGCCTGGCGCCGACGAGCCCGAGACCACCGCCGCGGGGTAGAGGTTGTAACGGATCACGCGGTCCGCTCCCAGCGACTCGTCGATCTTCATGATCGAGCCGAGCGGGATCATGCTCCCCACCGCGTTGCGCACCTGCAGCAGGCTGATTTGATCCGCCCGCAGCCGGAACTGGCTGTCGGCCTGGACATCGACCTGCCACGTCCGCCCGAACTGGTTGAAGTCGTTGATATACGCCGAGCCGAGGTTCATGCTCAACGTCCCAAAGACGGCGTCGAGCGAGAGCCCGAGCTTCTTGGCCTTCTCCCGGTCGATGTCGGCGTACAACTGGGGCACGCCCGCGTGGTAGGCGCTGGCGACGTTCCTCAGCTTGGACTGGGCGTTGGCGTCGGCGGTCAGCTCCCGCACGAACTGCTGCATCCGCTCCCGCCCGACGCCCCCCCGGTCCTCGAGGCGGAGGTCGAAGCCCGAGGCGTTGCCGACGCCGTCGATCGCGGGGCGCCCGAACGCGATAAGGTACCCTTCCTGGACCTTCGCGTACTTGGCGCGGACCTCCGCGATCATGGTCTGCAGGTCGAGCCCCTTGGGCACTCGGTAGGACCAGGGCTTGAGTCCGGCGAAGACGACGCCGTAGTTGGACCCGTTGCCCGCGATCAGGGAGAAGCCCTGGAAGGCGCCTGTGTGGTCCACGCCGTCGGTCGAGAGGAGGATCTGCTCGACCTGGCGAATGACGCCGAGCGTGCGCTCCTGGCTGGCGCTGTCGGGCATCCAGATCTCGGTGATGATCAGGCCCTTGTCCTCTTCGGGGACGAACCCTGTCGGGACGCGTTTGACGGCCCAGAGGATCAGGGCGCACACCACAAGGAACGCGAGGAGGGAGAGCCCGATGACCGCCGGGCGGACCAGGAACCGGACGAGCCGGGCGTACCCCGATGCGATCCAGTTGAACCCGCGGTCGAACGTTCGCTTGAACAGGTTGGTCTTCTTGCCGCGCTGGTGCTCGCGGAGGATGACGCCTGAGAGGGCAGGGCTCAGGGTGAGGGCGCACAGGGCGCTGAAGAAGGTGCTCGCGGCGATCGTCAGCGCGAACTGGCGGTAGAGCTGTCCGCTGATGCCGGGCAGGGCCGCGGTGGGCAGGAAGACCGCCATCAACACTAGCGAGATCCCCAGGACCGGGGCGAACACCTCCAGCATCGCCTTGGAGGTCGCCTCCTTCGGCGGCAGGTGGTGCTGGACGAGGTTCCGCTCGACGTTCTCGACCACGACGATCGCGTCGTCCACGACGATGCCGATCGCGAGAATGAGGCCAAAGAGCGTTGGCAGGTTCAGGCTGAAGCCGAAGAGCTTCATGGCGAAGAACGTGCCGACGAGCGAGACGGGGATCGCCGCGATCGGGATCGCGGTCGAGCGGACGCTGCCGAGGAAGACCAGGACGACCAGGACGACGAGGATCGTCGCCTCGAAGAGCGTCTTGTAGACCTCGTCGATGGCCGACACGACGAAGTTCGAGGTGTCGTAGACGACGCGGAACTCGAGCTTCTGGGGGAGATCGGCGGTGAGGCGTTTGAGCGTGCTCGAAAGATTCTGGGCGACCTGCACGGAGTTCCCGCCCGGCGTCTGGTACACGACCATCAGCGCCGAAGGCGTACCGTCGACGCGCCCGAGCGTGTCGTACGATCTCGCGCCCAGTTCGATGTGCGCGACGTCGCGCAGCTTGACGAGGCGAGGGCCATCGGTCTTGACGACGATCTCGCCGAACTGCTCGGGGGTCTGCAGTCGCCCCAGCGTCGAAACGGTGTACTGAAATCCCTGGCCGGGCGGGGTGGGGGGTTGGCCGATGACGCCCGCGGCGACCTGGACGTTCTGCTCGCGCAGCGCGCTCGCGATGTCGAGCGTCGTGAGCTCACGCGCTTTGAGCTTGTCCGGGTCGAGCCAGATCCGCATCCCGTAGTCCTTGCCGGGTCGGATCAGCGTGTCGCCGACGCCCGGGATGCGTTTTATCTCATCGTTGACGCTGATCAGGAGGTAGTTGGCGAGGAAAAGGTCCGTGTACTCCGCCGAGTCCTTCGGGTCCTTCGGCGTCAGCGCGAAGACGGACACGATGCTGGTCGAGACCTTCTTGGTCGTCACGCCCTGGCGCCGAACTTCCTCGGGGAGCTGGGAGAGCGCGATCGAGACGCGGTTCTGCACGAGAACCGAGGCGATGTCGATGTCCGTGCCGACCTCGAAGCTGACGTTGAGCGTGTACGAGCCGTCGCTGGCCGACGAGCTCTCCATGTAGATCATGCCCTCGACGCCGTTGACCTGCTGCTCGATCGGGGCGGCGACCGTGTCCGCGATGACCTCGGCACTGGCGCCCGGGTACACCGCCGTGACGCGGATCACGGGCGGGGCGATCTCCGGGTACTGCGCGACCGGCAGCGTCGGGAACGAGACAGCGCCCATCAGCACGATCAGGATCGCCAGCACGCACGCGACGACCGGGCGGCGGATGAAGAAGAGGCTAAACACGCGCCGCCCCCGTCGGAGTGGGGGCGCCGGGCGCGGCGTGGTCGTTCAACGGGCAAGCCCGGAGCGGCGCCGCCGAGGTGCTCGGGCCGCCTGACGCCGGGATCGGCGTTCCCACCGCCGCGTCGATCTCCTTGAGCGTCGCGTTGACTTTCATGCCGGGGCGGGCTCGCTGCAGGCCGTTCACGATGAGTCGGTCGGTCGGCTCCAATCCCTCGAGGACGACCCGCATCGTCCCCTCGAGCGAGCCGATCTTCACGCGTCGCTGGGAGACCTTCCCCTCGTCGTCCACGACCAGGGCGAACCGTCCGATTTGGTCGGACAGCAGGGCGATGTCCGGCGCCAACACGGCGTCCGCCGTCTCCAGGAAGATCCGCACGCGCACGAACAAGCCCGGGATCAGGAACGCGTCCTTGTTCTCGAAGCGGCAGCGCACGCGGATCGTCCCGGTCTCCGGGTTCAGAGCCGGGTCCACGTAATCAATCCGCCCCTCGATGTCGAACGCGTCGGTGTCCGCCGTCGCAACGTAGACGGGGCGCCAGACCCCAGGCGAGAGCTGCCCGGGCTCTGCGCCGGGCGAGCTGGCAAGGCGCGTCCGACGCACCATCAGCAGGTCGCTCTCGCTCGAATCGATGTTCACGTACATCGGCGCCGACTGGACGACTGTCGCCAGCACAGTCGGCTGGCCTGCGGCGCCGACGAGGTTGCCGACGTCCACGAAGTTCTTCGTGATCCGCCCGTCGATCGGCGAATAGACCTCGCAGAACTCGAGGTCGAGCTTTGCCCGGGCGAGGGCAGCCTTCGACGCCTCGATGGCGGCCTTGGCCGCGTCGCGCTTGCCCGCCTTGGTGATCTTGTCGATCTCGCTGCCGGCACGCTGGGCGAACAGCTCCTCGGCGATCCTCGCGTCTGACTCCGCCGCCTGGTACGCCGCCTCGTCCGCGAGCACCTGGGCCGCGGCCCGGTCCACATCCGCCTGGTACGTCCGCTTGTCGATCACGAAGAGCAGGTCTCCCTCGTGCACCTCGCTGCCAGGCTCGAAGTTGACCCGTTCGAGGAAGCCAGGCACCCGGGCCCGCAGGTCCACGCTCTCGAACGCCTCCGTCGTGCCGGTCGACTCCAGGTACCGCGTGATCTGACGCGTGATCGGGTGCGCCACCGTGACCTCCGGCGGCGGAGGCGGTGCGAACGCGTTCGACTTCGACCCACACCCGGTCGGCAACGACGCGAGCATGCCAACGGACCCGAGCGCCACCAGAGCCCTCGCGATCCCGCGCCATCCCCACCCTGTCACGCCAGCGGCATCAGTCATCACGCTCCTCCCGCTCCGCCGCCTCAGGCGGCGCGAGCACCCGCCCCCAGTTCGTGCGTGCCCGCATCTCCTCGATCGTCTCCGCCGGGATGAACTCTCGACCAGCTCGAACCTCCCAGCCACCCCCCAGCGCCCGGTAGGTCGCGATCGCGGCCAGCGCCACCTCCGCCCGCGCGACCACAAGGCTGTTCTGGCGTGCGGCCAGATCCACCATCGCTTGATTCACACGCAGGAAGTCCGTCGCCCCCTGGCGGTATTGGATCAACGACAGATCGACGGTCCGCGTGGCCGCGTCGGCGCTCTGAGCGAGATACGCCGCCCGCTCCCGCCCACGAAGCAATCCTGACAGGCCCGCCTCGACCTCGCCAGCCGCGCGCAGCACCTGCTCGCGGTACGCCTCCACGGCCTCCTGGTACTGCGCGTCCGCCACCCGGATGTTGTTCCGGATCCTCCCGTAGTTCAGGATCGGCCAGTTGATGCTCAGCCCGACGAATCCCTCGAATGACTTGGCGTCCAGCAGGTCGCCCAGCTCCGCCGTCCCCCCGCCCGAGCGTGACGTGGAGACATTGAACCCCGTCAGACCCTCGATCGTGACCGACGGGTACAGGTCCGCGGTCGCGACGCCGATCTGGGCCGACAAGGCCGCCGCGAAGCGCTCGGCACGGCGAACATCGGGGCGCCGACGAAGGAGATCCGCCGGCACGCCCAAGGCGATCGCTGCGGGCGGCTCCGGCACGCGCCCACCGACTCCCAACTCCGGCTCCAAAGTCGAGGGCGTCCGCCCCAGCAGCACGCACAGCGACAGCTTCGCCTGCTGCAACCCGTCCTCGAGTTGTGGCTCCAGCGCCTGCGTGTTCGCCAGGGTCGCCTGCGCCGTCGCGACGTCAAGCTCCGAGACGGCGCCCGCGTTCAGCCGCACCTTCGTCAGGTCCAGCGTGTCCTGCTGCGAACGGATGTTCGCCCGGGTGAACGTCAGCTGCTCCTCGTACGAGCGGATCAGCACGTACGTGGACGCCACATCCGAGACCAGCAGGACGAGCGCCGAGTCGTAGTCCGCGACCGAAGCGTCGAGAGCGGCGTCCGTCGACTCGATCCCGCGCCTGAACTTGCCCCAGAAGTCCAACTCCCACGCCGCCTGCAGGCCGAGCGAATAGTCCTCGAACGTGCGATCACCCGCGCCGGGGGGCGTGTTCCCGCTGATCTTGTTGGCCGACGCCGACCCCACCGCCGCCTGCGACTGCGGGAAGAACCTTCCGACCGCCACGCCCCGCACGGCCCGCGCCCGGACCACCCGGAGCCCCGCCTGACGCAGCGTCAGATTCTCCGCCAGCGCCTCCTCGACCAGGGCGTCGAGCACGGGGTCGCCGAACACCCGCCACCACCGGACGTCCTGGTCGGGCGCCGTCGCGCTCGCCTGCTCGTCCAGCCAGGCGTCCGAGACGTCAGCAGGGGGCGTCTGGTACGTCGGCCCGACTTTGCACCCCGGGCTCAGCACGAGTGTCACGGCGAGCGTGACCGCGCATGCGCCAGGGACGATAGTGGAAAGGGCCGATCGCATCCGAGCGTCACGTTCACGCCGGAAGACCTCCAGGAGGTCGGCGTCCAGCGCTGTCTTGTGTGTCTCAGTGATCCCGTTCGGGGCTTCCAGGTCGACCGACTGCATCGTGCCCATCACACGCCCGGCGGTCCGGAGGCCGGCGGCGACGGGCACGATCTGGTCGTCGTCGCCATGAATCACAAGCGTAGGCAAGCCGGCTCGCTCTACACCCATGGGAAGTCCCCCCCCAAGAGCGCCTCGACGCCGCCCCGCCTCAGTTGGCCCAGCACGTCCAGCCTCTGCCCGGGCCGCTGAGCGTGTCGCGTTCGAGCGGCACATGGGCATGGCCGTGCGGACACACGATGGGCCCCCGGCGGGAGCGACGCGCCGGCGTTGACCCGCCAGTGCCCGCAAAGCTGGAGGCCGGCTGCCACTCGGGGCAGGACCGGCATGGGTGGCGACTCTCGACGCCAGGTCGGGTAAGAGGAAGATGCGATTCCTTCACAATATCGAACGCCCTGCTCAACCCTTGCGGGTGTGGATTCATTTGGTCCTTCTGGAAATTTACTTTGCTTTCATCGCATTGCCCAAGCGCGTTTGACGCCTGCTGGCTCAGTGATCTC
Organism: Phycisphaerales bacterium; assembly: GCA_041402005.1. Lineage (GTDB taxonomy): Bacteria > Planctomycetota > Phycisphaerae > Phycisphaerales > UBA1924 > JAJRXR01. The sequence goes on from JAWKTB010000005.1 coordinate 199,478, forward strand.
GCAGCAGGGCGCGCCGCCTTGGAGTTTGGTGAACGCGCTGATAGATCTTCCGCCGGTGCTCGGCGGTCTGATGCCGATGTCGGAGGCGTGTAGAGATGTCTCAAGGGATGACATGGCATTGAAGCCGCCGGGGGCGACCTTCCAGTCTTCCATCCGCAATTTCATCTCATGATCCCTTCTCTACCGTTGGCGCGTGCGGAGACCGCGTGCGTCAGATTCCGCCCAAGCGGCGATCGCAGACCGCGAATCGCATCTGCGTGGCATGCCCGCGTTCTTGAGCGGGGCTTCTCATTCAACGGGAAGGCCTGTGGAATCACGACTTCAGGAATGCGAGCAAGTCGGCGTTGATCACCTCGGCGTGTGTGGTGCACATGCCGTGCGGGAACTTCTCGTAGACCTTCAGCGTGCCGTTCTTGAGAAGCTTGGCCGACAGCAGCGCGGAGCCGGCGATCGGGACGATCTGGTCGTCGTCGCCGTGCATCACGAGCGTCGGAACGGTGATGGTCTTCAAGTCCTCGGTGAAGTCCGTCTCGGAGAAAGCCTTGATGCCTTCGTAGTGGGCCTTGGTGCTCCCCATCATGCCCTGGCGCCACCAGTTCTGGATGACGCCCTGGGAGACCTTTGCGCCCGCCCTGTTGAAGCCGTAGAAGGGACCACTCGCAAGATCGAGGTAGAACTGGGCGCGGTTCGCCGCGTACTGCTGCCGCAGGCCGTCCAGCACCTCGATGGGCATGCCGCCTGGATTGGCGGGCGTCTTGACCATGAGCGGCGGCACGGCCCCGATCAGCACCAGCTTGGCGACCCGGTCTTGCTTCTGGCCGTGGCGCGCGACGTACCGGGTCGCTTCGCCGCCGCCGGTGGAGTGGCCGATGTGGACGGCATTCCTGAGATCGAGGTGCTCGACGACCGCGGCGACGTCGGCGGCGTAGTGGTCCATGTCGTGACCCTCGCTGACCTGCGCCGAACGCCCGTGCCCTCGCCGGTCATGCGCGACGACGCGGTAACCGTTCGCCAGAAAGTACAGCATCTGGGCGTCCCAGTCGTCCGCCGACAAGGGCCAGCCATGATGGAATACCAACGCCTGCGCGTCCTTCGGGCCCCAGTCCTTGAAGAAAATCTGCGTCCCGTCTTTGGTTGTGATCGTGCACATGTGTTTCTTCTCGTGTCATTTGAGGGTGTCACCTCTCCGGCGGCAGGTTGTCCGCCTGACCGGCGATCCAATCCTTGGCACGGGTGCGGCTGAGCAGCGCCCCCTCGTCGGGCAGGAGGGGCGTTCCCCGAGCACCGAGACGAAGGCATGGGGTCATGCAGTACGATCTCACCGCGTGGCTGTTCCGGTCGCATCGTCTCCAAGCCGCCCTGGAACACGCGCGTGCTGCAATGCAACCCGCCCCGAACGAGCGCCTGCCATACGGCCTCCTCGGCAGCACGCTCGAGCGACCTGGCAGACCCTGTGAAGCCGCCGAGTCGCTCCACCACGCCGTCGAACTGACACGGGAGGACGAGTAGCTGCAACAGGTACTGCACCGGGATACGCGTACATGCGGAACCGCTTCGAATCGATTGCCGCCGCCGGATCGACCTTGGGCTATCCCAGCTCCATGAGTCGCGACTCCGACGATGATCCCGGCACGCCGAAGGGCCACGCAACTCACCGACTCTGGGATTCGAATCCACAACATCGGCTGTATGTGCAAGAGTCGGTCCTCGTACGACGGCATCATGGTTCACCCGCGACTGCACTCGCGCCCATGGATAAGAAACGCCGCGCCCCCAGTTCACCCCACCCCAGCGCACAACAACGGCCAGCCCCAAAGGACTGGCCGCTCTCGTCTTACCATCAATAGCGGGGGCAGGATTCGAACCTGCGACCTCCGGGTTATGAGCCCGACGAGCTACCAGACTGCTCTACCCCGCAATCGGCCTCGACAGTAGGCTTACCCCCTCCCCCGGTCAATCCTCGCCACCCCGTCCACACCCCTGTCACGCTCTATCATCGCCCATGCCGCCGACCAAACCCGTCAACGTCCTCCTCATCGGCTCCGGCGCCCGCGAGCACGCGCTCGCCATCGCCATTGCGCGCTCCCCAAAGCTCGGCGCCCTCTACGCCACCGGTACCTCCAACCCGGGCATCGCCTCGCTGGCCTCCCCCGTCACCGTTCCCACCGACATCAAGCAGATCTACCGCCTCAACCAGTTCTGCGACGCCAACAAGATCTCCCTTGTCGTCATCGGCCCCGAGGACCCGCTCGCCGAGGGATACGCCGACGCGCTCGCCTCGCCCGGACGCCTCGTCTTCGGTCCTTCCGCCAGTGCCGCACGCATCGAGTCCGACAAGGCCTGGTCGAAGAAGCTCATGCGCGCCGCCTCGATCCCGACCGCCGAGGGACGTGCCTTCACCGACCCCGACGCCGCCGTGCAGTACCTCGAATCGCGCGAGGAGTCCCAGGTCATCAAGGCCGCCGGCCTCGCCAAGGGCAAGGGTGTCATCCTCCCCGACTCACTCGAAGAAGGCCTCGACGCCATCGACCGCATCATGCGCCGGCGCGAGTTTGGCGACGCCGGCAAGACCCTCATCATCGAGGAACGCCTCCAGGGGCGCGAGGTCTCCGTCCTCGCCATCACCGACGGCGCCTCCATCCTCGTCCTCCCACCCTGCCAGGACCACAAGCGCCTCCGCGACAACGACGAAGGCCCCAACACCGGCGGCATGGGCGCCTTCTGCCCCGCCGACACCATCGACGACGACACCATGTCCCGCATCGAGACCGACATCCTCATCCCCACCCTCGACGCCCTCCGGCGCGAGGAGATCGATTACCGTGGCGTCCTCTACGCCGGCCTCATCCTCACCCCCGCAGGCCCCAAGGTCCTCGAGTTCAACTGCCGCTTCGGCGACCCCGAATGCCAGCCCCTCATGTCCCGCCTCGAGTCCGACGCCATCGACCTGCTCAGTGCGCCCGCCAACGACACGCTCGACCAGCTCGACGTCCGCTGGTCTGATAAGGCCGCTGTCTGCGTTGTCCTTGCGAGCGAGGGCTACCCCGAGAAGCCGCGCACGGGCGTGCCCATCGATGGAGTCGAAGCAGCCGAGGCGATGAGCGGCGTCAGCGTCTATCACGGAGCGACCAAAGCAGTGGGGGGCCAGCTCCTCACCGACGGCGGACGCGTCCTCTCCGTCACCGCCTTGGGCGACACCCTCGCCGACGCCCGCGACCTCGCCTACGCCGCCGCCGACAAGATCACGTTCAAGGGCAAGACCTACCGCACCGACGTTGCCGCTCACGTCACGCAAAGGTGCCACGGCTGACCCGAAGGGCAGCCGTGCAACCGTCTCGTCGCCTTGCAACTCAGTTCCCCGCCTTCTCCACCAGCGAAGCGAGCCATCGCGCGATAGACGCGTTCCCCTCGCCCGTCGCGATCCAGAACACCCCCCCGTCACGCGCCACGATCCCGCCGGTGTCGCCGTCCGCCCCCGCGACCTCGAACGACGCCAGCTTCCCCCCGCCAAGCGTCTCGAGACTCACGACCCCGATCGGCTCCGTCACCCCGCTCTCGCGCCCCAGCACCTCCACCCGCTCGAACCCGCTCCCACAACACAGCTCCAAGAGCGCCCCGAGCCCCGCGGCCTCGCCCTCGCCGACGGCCTCGGCCCGCCCGCCATCCACGCGCCGCCACCCGCGCCGATCGCGCTCGAACCGCGCCACCTCGCCCCCGCCAACCCGAGCCAGGCTCACCACGCCCACGTCCCCCGGCGACACGCCCACAGGCGCCTTCGCGACGTACGCCTCGGCTCGAGCGGTCACGCGCCCGAGCACCGCCACCTCCATGATCCCGACGACCGGGCCCAGCTCCGCCTCGACCTTCCCCTCGCGCTCGACCACCTCACCCGCGCGCACGAATCGGGTCTTCCCGCTCGCGTCCGCCTCGCCCCCGACCTCGAGTGTCTGCCTCGTCACGACGCGATCGAACCCGTCTCCTCGCGCCTCACGCCGCTCGGTCTCCACCATGATCGTCGCCGCCGGGTGATCCAACCGCATCACGCCATCCGCCGCGCCCCCGGCGTCCAACTCCTCGGCCTCGATAGATCCCAGGCGCCCGAGCACGTCCTGAACCCGCGCCTCGTCCGCGCGAGCCTCGATCGGACGTTCGAGCGACCACTTTCCCCGTACCCGCCGCAACGTCACTCCCGACTCGCCCCCCTCGATCGTCAGCCCCGACGCCTCGCTCCCTCCGATGGGTGGCATCAACCGCATCTCCCGCCACGCCAGCAACGCCACCGGGTCGATCGCCGCCGCGATCTCCCGCGGCGCCCACACCGTCTCCTCCCCGGCGCCCACGCCGACGCGTGCCGCAACCCGCCCCCCGACGGCCTCGCCCCCCAGCCGCATCCGCGACACCACCCCGTCACTCATTTCCACCTCGATCGTCGCCCCATCCAACGTCTCGTCCTTGCTGCCGCCTTCGCGCGGATCAAGCGCTGCCGCAGCGAACGTACGCACCCCCGCACGCACCGCTTGCTCGCGGGCGGCCCACGCGACATCGCGATCACCCTCATGCCAGCGGACCACCCACCCCGTCGCCGAAGCTGGATCACGCTCAACCGCGACCCGCGCGCCCCCCGTCTCGACGCGCAACGCGACGACCGTCCCGGGGTCGATCGCAAGCCGCGTCGTGATGACCTGTCCCGGCGCTCGATGCCCGGCGCCACCGCCCGATCCCCCCGAAACGAGGAGGTACACCGCCGCGAGCACCCCCGCCACACACACCCACGCCATGACCACGCGTCCGGACATCGCAGCAGTCTACGACCCCGAGCCCACCCACTCTGTCCCTCCACGACTCAAAACGCCTGAGCGCACAGCACCCATTCCCACGATAATGGTGTCGTGGCGACCTCTCCCCTTCCCGACCAGCCCAGGCCCGTCGTTGCCATCACCACTGACCTGATCCAGCCCAACGACCGCCCGACCTCCCAATCCGCCCTGGCATACGCCTCGTGCGTCCATGCCGCCGGCGCCCTCCCGATCCTCCTCCCCCCGATCCCGCAGAGCGTCCCCGAAGTTGCTCGCCGCTTCGACGCCTTCGTCTTCACGGGTGGCGACGATCCTGCGACCGAGCCGTTCGGCGTCCCCACCCACCCCAAGGCCACCCTCATCCATCCCACCCGCCAACGCTTCGAAACGGCCCTCCTCCTCGCACTTGCCGAGAATCACCCCGACACTCCTGTCCTCGGAATCTGCCTCGGCATGCAGATGATGGCCCTCGTCGCCGGCGGCAAGCTCAACCAGCATCTCCCCGACACCCACGAGTGCGCCGCGCTCCACTGGGACCACGAGCACCCCATCGCCGCCGTTGGCGACCCTGTCTTCCCCCTCGCGAGCGGCCTGGTCATGTCCCGCCACCGTCAGGCGGTGTCAGATCCGGGCTCGCTCGAGGTCTGCGCCACCGCGAGCGACTCGGTGATCGAGGGAATCCACGACCCCGACCGCGCCTTCTACCTCGGCGTCCAATGGCACCCCGAGCGCACGGGCCCAGGCCCCCTGGGCCAGGACTGCTTCGACGCCCTCGTCTCCTTCGCACGCGAACGCGCCGATCGCCTCGAATCTACGCCAACGCCAGCGAGTCCTTGACGCCCAGCGTCTTGTAGATCTCTCGCGTCGCCGTCGATTTGTTCAGCGTGTACAGATGGATCCCCGCCACCTTGTGGTCCAGCAGATCACGGCACTGCTCCGTCGCCCAGTGCACACCCACCCGCCGCACGGACTCGTTCGACCCATCCGTCCGGTTCAGAGCCCGCATCAGGGGCGCCGGGTACCTGGCGCCCAGCGCCAGCTCCGCCATCCGCCGCATCCCCTTCATGCTCGTGATCGGCATGATCCCCGCGATCACCGGGACCTTGATCCCCGCCAGCTCGCACCGATCCCGAAAGTCGTAGAAATCCCGGTTGTCGAAGAAGAGCTGCGTGATGATCACATCCGCGCCGGCGTCCACCTTCGCTTTCAGGTAGTCCATCTCCAGCATCCGGTTCGGGCACGCGTGATGCCCCTCCGGGAACCCCGCGACCCCGATCCCGAAGCCGCGCTTATCCGGGTGGTTCCCGTTCTCTCCGAACGCCTTGATGAAGCGCACCAGCTCGGCCGCGTACTTGAAGTGGTCCTTGTCGGGCTGGTACCCCTCCATCCCCGACGGCGGATCCCCGCGTAGCGCCAGGATGTTCGTGATCCCCTCGCGCGCGTACCGCTCCAGGATCTCCCCGACCACCGTGTCGTCCTGACACACGCACGTCAGATGGGGCACCGGCGTCAGCGACGTCTCCCGCTTGATCCGCACCACCAACTCATGCGTCAGCTCCCGCGTCGAGCCCCCCGCCCCGTACGTCGCCGACACGAACGTCGGCTTGAGCTGCTCGAGCTCCGCGATCTCTCGGAAGAGCGAGTCGGCGCCCTCCCCCGTCCGTGGCGGGAAGAACTCGAACGAGAAGGTCGTCCGATGCTTCTCGAACATGTCCCGAATATGCATCGAACGCTCCGCTCCTGGCCGTCCGGGGGCTCCGTTTGCCCACCATCATACCATTCATCCGGATAGACGGATAAAGGCTCGCCGATCTTCTCCGTCCCTTTATCGGCCTTCCAGTACGCGCCCCGCCCGCGCGGTACCCCGATTCCTCGACCTTCACCGCGGCCCAGGCCTCCCGATCCGGTAGCTTAAGGAAGCCGCAGGCCTCAACTCTGCGGATGGATCTCCAGATGTCACCCACGAACATGAACGCCAAGGACGCGATCCGCGGGTTCCGCCTGGTCAACCAGTGCCGGGACCTCGGCGCCGACTCCGACGCGTGGCGGTCCCACCTCTTCGATGGCCTGCGCGACCTCATCGCGGCCCAGGTTGTCATCGGCGGCGAGATGCGTGGCTTCGACCAGCCCGCCGCACGCTTCGAGAGCCTCGCCCTCCACCGAGTCGGCTGGCCCTCCAAGCAGGCCGAACGCTCCTGGGCCGAGTACGCCGAATCCGTGCCCATGGAGCGCACCCCCGAGTACCCGCGTCTCCGCAACTTCGACGGCCCGATGGTCACGCTCCAACGCGACGAGATCTGGGCCCCGGAGGAGTGGTACCGCTCCAAGACTTTCAACGACGTCCATCGCGCCTGCGGCATCGACGACTACATCATCTCCATCCGCCGCCTCCCGCGCTTGGGACACTTTACCAGCCTCTTCATCCACCGCGCCATCGACGACCCCGCCTTCACTCACCGCGACGTCGAGTTGGTTAATCTCGTCCACCACGAGATCGGCGAGATGATCGGCGGAGAGCTCGCCGCTGCTGCCGAGCCCAAACTTGCGCAGCTCACCCCACGTCAGCGCGAGGTCCTCGACTATCTCCTCGATGGCGACTCCGAGAAGCGCATCGCCTACGCGCTCGATCTCTCGCGCGCCACGGTTCACGAGTATGTCACCGCCGTCTACCGCCACTTCGAGGTCTCCAGCCGCGCCGAACTGCTCGCCCTCTTCGTCGGGCGCGCCCGCCCTCCGCGAGCAACCTGACATGCTTCCCCCCTCTCCCCTTGGGGGAGAGGGCCGCGGTGATGGGCTACCACGCCTCCCATTTCTTCTGCCTTCATCTTGGCGTCTCTCTCCCCTGCAACCCCCACCCTCCCCCTCCCAACAACAACTAGACTCCCCCTATGACGGCCCTCGCCGCAGACAACCTCTGCGCCTGCCCGACCTGCGGCCTCATCCAGCGCCTGCCCGACGTCCCCGACGGCAAGCGCCTCGCCTGCCGTCGCTGCCGCTCCCTCCTCGAACGGCGCTCCCCCAGCCGCAACGCCTCCACCGTCGGCGCCCTCGCGCTCGCCGGCCTCATTCTCTACCCCTTCGCCATCCTCCTGCCCGTGCTTCGCATCGAGGAGATGGGCCACGCCACCACCTCCAACATCTGGGACGGCATGGTCTCCCTCTTCGCATCGGGCCAGTTCCTCGTCGGCGCGATCGTCCTCCTCTGCTCCGTCGTTGCGCCACTCGGCAAGCTCGGCGCCATGCTCGCCCTCTGCCTCGGCGACATCCTCCTCCACAAACGCCACCAGGCCTTCACCTACCGCGCCGTCGAGTGGCTCGGCAAGTGGGGGATGCTCGACGTCCTCCTCGTCGCCACCCTGGTCGCCGCTGTCAAGCTCGGCGACTGGGTGCAGGTCCACCCAGGACCGGGTGTGCTTGCGTTCACCGCCGTCGTGCTGCTCTCGATGCTCGCCTCGGCGGCCTTCGACCCCCGCGCCATCTGGCAGGAGGGCGATTCATGACCGAAGTTCCGACCGCGCGCCTCGTCCGCCGCCCGCGTTTCAACCCGACCTGGCTGGCGCCGATCATCGTGCTCGTCGTCGTCGCCGCCGTTGCCTGGCAGGGCTACTCCCAGCGTGGCCCGACCATCGCGATCCGCTTCGACGACGCGGCCGGCCTGCGCGAGGGCGATGCCATCGTCTATCGCGGTGTGGAAGTGGGGGATGTCACGCGCATCGCGCTCGACCCGCACACCGCATCCGTGCTTGTCACCGCTGAGCTTCACGCCGATGCCGCCCATCTTGCTGTCCAGGGCGCCGAGTTCTGGATCGTCCGCCCGGAGGTCAGTTTGGAACGCATCGCCGGGCTCGAGACGCTCGTCGGCCCGCACTACATCCAGCTCCGCCCCGGCCCCGCTGGGGCGTCACCAGCACGCGAGTTCGTCGCCCGCGCCGACCCACCCGCCGCCGTCATCCAGATCCCTGAAGGCGCCCGACGACTCATCCTGCGCGCCCCGCGCCTGGGCCCGATCGCCCTCGGCACGCCGGTCACCTACCGCGACGTCCCGATCGGCCGCGTCTACGGCACGGCGCTCGCGCCAGACGCGGACGCCGTCATCATTTTCGCCGCCGTGAACCCCCGCTACGCCCCGCTCGTCCGCGAGCGCACCCGCTTCTGGAACGCCTCGGGCATCCAGGCCGACTTCGGCCTCTTCGCCGGCATCTCCCTCCGCGCCGACTCGCTCCAATCCGTCCTCACCGGCGCCATCGCGATGGCTACCCCCGAGCGAACCGGCGCCGAGATCGACGACGGCCATGTCTTCGAGCTCGAGAGCGAGGCCCCCGAGTCCTGGGTCAAGTGGCAGCCCCCAATCCCCCTCGCCGGGGGGGTGAAGCCATGAGACGCGTGATGACCGTTGCATACGAATCGCCATTGCAGTACGGTGCCACCTGTTGTGTTCCGAGATGCGACGCGGAGTTTGGGTGAGAACTCATGGTTCCGCGATCCTGACACGTTCGTAACACGTTCTTAAGGGGAGAAACGACATGAATGCACTCGGATACCGTGGGATCGCCTTCGGGACGCTGGCTGTGTGCGCCTCCATGGCGACCCCTCTCCGCGCCGGCGATGAACCCATCGCCGTGACGCTGCTCGCCAAGGTCGGCGATGTGATCGACGGATCAACGGTCACCGACGTGCTGGGGCCAACCGTGAGCCCGGACGACAAGGTCGCTTTCATTCTCAGACTCACCGAGCAGCGCCACGCCATCTGGTACGATGATGGAGTCTTCTTTCTTTCCGATGATGCCCCGATCGCGCTGGCCCTTCCATACTCCGATGCGACCGTAAACTTTGACTCCGCCGGGGAGTTCGTGTACGCGACCCGAGTTGGCGATCCCCCACGCCGCGCGATCTACAGCAGTTTGAACGGCGCCATGTCCGCGGAGTGTGATCAGGCGCCAGGATTCCCGCCCGGTGTCGTCATCTGGTCCCCCGAGTTCCCTCAGATGATGGATGATGGGTCGATCTACTGGCACGCGAGATACGACCAGTCCGGTCTCTGTGTTTCAGGCGACGCCCGGTTCGTCCTCTACCACCGTCCAGTCGCCGGTCCCATCACCGCCATCGTCCAGGATGGCGACATGATCGACGGCGATCAACTCAACGGCGATCCGTTCCAAATCACCCGATCCATCCTCTCCGACAACGGTTCCAACATGCTCCTTCGCTTTGAAGAATTCGGCTTTCCCCTCGGAGAGGACGAGCGCATCGCCGTCAATGGTCAAGTGGTCGCTTCCGCCGGCTCAGCCACGGGCTCGGGTGACAACTGGCAATACTTTGGCTATGAGTACGCCATCAATAATGATGGCGATTATCTCTTCTTTGGTACGACCGATGGCAGCATAACGACACGCAAGTTTCTCGCCTACGATGCGCAGATCATTCTTCGCGTAAATCAAGTGCTCGGAGACAATGTACTCGCCCTTGACGTTCGCGACGTCGACATCAACAACCATAATCAGGCTGCCTTTGTTTGGGGGTACCGAAACCCCGCATCACATGAAGCCATCTTCTTCGCCCCCGACGCTTCGGACATCCCCGGCTCGAGCATTGTCCTTCTCTCGCAAGGCGACCTCATCGACACCGACGGGAACGGCGAGGGCGACTGGATCATCGACACGATCTTCGACAATCCCTATGGTGACGTGACTCATCTCATCGAGCTCGCAGAGAATGGCATGATCTACGCCCACGTCGAGCTGCGTTCTCTCGATGGCTCAGCGCACAACCTCGACGCCATCGTCGCCATCCCGCTTCCGGCCTCGAGCTGCAACCCCGCCGACCTCGCCGAACCCTTCGGCGCCCTCGACTTCTCCGATGTCACGGCTTTCCTCGTCGCCTTTGCAGGTTCCCAACCCGAAGCGGATCTCGCCGCGCCATTCGGCTCCTTCGATTTCTCCGACGTCGTCGCCTTCCTCACGGCCTTTGGTTCCGGCTGCCCATAGCGTCTCCCCGCTCCCTCAAGGCCCGAGCCAACCCCGACAGGATTCTCAACCGGCCCAGAACTCTTGTTCCGGCGTGCGGACCCGGCTAGCGTGACTTTGGAGGTTGGTGCGTTGGGCGTCCGCTCTCTCGTGCGCGGGCGCCAGACCCGGCCCATACACCACCGGAGGTAGAGAAATGCGATTCATCCGCCAGAACAGCATCGTCGCCACAGCCCTCGCCCTCGCGGCCGGTTCCACAACCGCCCTTGCCGGCGGAACCGTCTCCGGCTCCATCGTCGTCAAGGAAGGCGACGCCCTCTCCGACTCCACCGTCAGCACACTCAACACCCCCTTCACCGACGGCAACGGCAAGCTCGGCACGGTCATCGCCCTCGCCGACGGACGCCGTGCCATCTGGCACGACGCCGGTGTCGTCTTCACCTCGGACGAGGCCCTTCCCGATGCGCTCACCGGTGGCGAGGGCACCATGGGCATCGGCAACGACGGCGAGTTCATCTACAGCCCCTCCTACAACGGCAATGACGCCGTCTGGGGCGACGCAGGTCTCATCCTCGCCGGGACTCAGCAGGCTCCCGGTTACCCCGTCGGCGTGCTCAACACCTTCAACTCCCGTCCCCGCATGAGCAGCGACGGGACGGCGTACTGGATCGCCGGATCTGACCTCGGCGCCGGCGGCTCCACCGCCCAACGCGCCCTCTACTCGCGCTCCCCCGCCGGCGCCATCTCCATCGTCATCGCCTCGGGCGACCTCGTCCCGGGTGGCGGCGGCCTGACGGTCGACTTCCCCTCCGGCGTCGATTTCAACTACCACTTCTCGGGTGACGGCGCCCACTCGCTCATCACCCTCCTCGCCGACACCGGTTCCACCGCCGACGACGACCTCATCGTCGTCGACGGCGCCGTCGTCGCCCGTGAGACCCTCCCCACCGGCGACGGCGACAACTGGGACAACTTCGACGACGTCTCCATCAACGCCTCTGGCAACTACCTCTTCACCGGTGACACCGACGGCGCCACCGCCTCCGACGAGTTCATCGCCTACAACGCCGTCATCGGTGTGCGCGAGGACGACGTCGTCGACGGCCTCACCCTCGGCGGCTCCGCCAACGCCGCCTCCATCAACGACCTCAACCAGGCCATCTTCATCTTCTCCACCGACGAGGAGACCGAGACGCTCTTCTTCGCCGCCGACGCCTCCGACCTCGGCTCTGCCGTCAAGCTCGCCTCGGTCGATGACCTGTTCGACGACGGCGAGGGCCCCGGCGCCGACTGGATCATCGACGACTTCAACGCCTCGAACGTCATCGGCCCGGGTCTCGACCTCGCCGAGGACGGCTACGTCTATGTCGAGGTGGACCTCGTTCCCGTCGCCGGCGGCGACCCTATCGAGGCCATCATCCGCCTCGCCCTACCCAGCGCCGGGTGCAACGCCGCCGACCTCGCCGAGCCCTTCGGCCAGCTCAACTTCGACGACGTAATCGCCTTCCTCACCGCCTTCGGCAACATGGACCCCGCCGCCGACCTCGCCGAGCCCTTCGGGCAGTTCAACTTCGACGACGTAATCGCCTTCCTCACCATCTTCGGCGCCGGCTGCCCATAATCCCCATCACATCCACGAACAAGAAAGCCCAGGGACCCGAGTCCCTGGGCACTTTTCTTTCTATTACCTACTGCCTGATGCCTACCCCTAGTACCTGTAGTGCTCCGCCTTGTATGGCCCGTTCACCGGCACCCCGATGTAGTCCGCCTGCTCCTGGCTCAGCTTGGTCAGCTTCACCCCGAGCTTGCCCAGGTGCAAACGAGCGACCTCCTCGTCCAGGTGCTTGGGCAGCATGTACACCTTGTTCTCGTACGCGCTCTCGTTCGCGTGCAGCTCCATCTGCGCGATGACCTGGTTCGTGAAGCTCGCCGACATCACGAAGCTCGGGTGCCCGGTCGCGCACCCCAGGTTGAGGAGCCTCCCTTCCGCCAGCACCAGGATGCTCTTGTCCAGGCTCTTGAACCGGAACTCGTCGTACTGCGGCTTGATGTTGATCCGCTCGACGTCCGCGTCCTTCGCCAGCTTCTCCATCTGGATCTCGTTGTCGAAGTGCCCGATGTTGCCGACGATCGCCTTGTCCTTCATCCGCTTCATGGACTCGAGCGTGATGATGTCCTTGTTGCCGGTCGTCGTGACGAACACGTCCGCCGTCTCGACTACGTCTTCGAGCGTCGTGACCTCGAACCCTTCCATCGCCGCCTGCAGCGCACAGATCGGATCGATCTCGGTGACGATCACGCGGCACCCCTGTCCCTTGAGCGCCTGGCAGCACCCCTTGCCGACCTCACCGTACCCGCAGACCACCGCCACCTTGCCAGACAACATCACATCCGTCGCCCGGTTGAGCCCATCGAGCAGCGAGTGACGGCACCCGTAAATGTTGTCGAACTTGCTCTTGGTCACCGAGTCGTTCACATTGATCGCCGGGAACGGCAGGATCCCCTTCTCCGCGAACTGATACAGGCGATGCACGCCCGTCGTCGTCTCCTCGCTGACGCCCTTGATCGCCTTGGCGATCTTTGCCCAGCACCCCGGGAACTCCTTCTCCTGCTCCTTGAGCTGACGCAGGAAGGCGCCGAACTCCTCCGGGTGCTCGTGCGGCGCGAACTCCGGGATCTTCCCGGCTTTCTCGTACTCGAGCCCCTTGAGCACCATCATCGTCGCGTCGCCGCCGTCGTCCAAAATCAGATTCGGCCCCTCGCCGCCGGCCCAGTTCAGGATCTGACGCGTGCACCACCAATACTCGTCGAGTGTCTCACCCTTCCACGCGAACACCGGCACGCCCGACGGCTTCTCCGCCGTCCCGTTCGGGCCGACGACCACCGCCGCCGCCGCGTTGTCCTGCGTCGAGAAGATGTTGCACGACGCCCAGCGAACCTCGGCGCCAAGCTCCACCAGCGTCTCGATCAGCACCGCCGTCTGCACAGTCATGTGCAGCGACCCCGCGATCCTCGCCCCCTTCAGGGGCTTCTTCTTCCCGTACCGCTCCCGCAGCGCCATCAGCCCGGGCATCTCATGCTCGGCCAGGCGGATCTCCTTCCGCCCGCTCTCGGCGAGCCCCAGATCCCGCACCTTGAACTCGAGCGTCCCGCTCGCCGTCTTTACGCTGTCCGGCTTCGTCATCATGGCCGTCATGTCAGTCTCCAACTCGAAGGTGTCACTCGTTCCAGCACACCACGACGCCGTCTGACGCCCGGTGCCACGGCTGACCCGCTTCGGGCAGCCGTGCTCTTCTTCCTACCCTCTTCTCCTCCGCGCTCTCCCTCCCTTTCCCCCCTGGGGAGAGGGCCGGGGTGAGGGGCTCCGCCCTCTCTGTTTCCTACTTCTTCCTTCTCTCCCCCCTCACACGCCCAACCGCCGCGAACAACCCCGGCCCCTTCGCCTGGCTCTCCCCCCGGATCGTCCGCACCTCCGGCGCCGCAAACCCAGCCCCCTCGAACATCTCCGCGAGCCCCGACTCGCTGAACCCCAGGTGCTTGTGCCCCATCGTGTGCTTGTACTCCACCCGTCCATGCTCGAGCATGTCCACGACCAGCGCCACACCGCCCCCCCGATCGCTGCGCAGCACCCGCGCCATCTCCCGCATCGCCGCCACGGGCTCCTCGACGTGGTGCAGCACCAGCACGCACACGATCGCGTCCACGCTCCCGTCATCCAGGGGCAGCGTCTCCACCGATCCCTGCACGAAACGCACGTTCTTGGCCCCGCCAAGGCGCCGCTCCGCCGCCTCCAGCATCGGCGCCGACTGGTCGATCGCCACCACCTCGTTCACGCACGGCGCCACCAACTCCGCCACGTTCCCCGTCCCGCACCCCACGTCCGCCACCACCCAGTCCCGCGGCAGCATCGTCAAGAGCGCCTGCGCCGTGAAGTGGTTCCCGAACAGCTCGCTCCGCAGCGCGTCCCATCCCCCCGCGATCCGCCCGAAGAACGACACCGAGTCCGTCGCCCGCTCCGCAATCACCGCCTCGACCCGGCGCGCATCCTCGGCAAGCTCCGGCGCCTCCCCCAGCTGCCCCCGCACCGTGACCCACAGCGCCCGCTCGTCGCTCGACAGGTCATCGAGCACGACGCGGTAGTAGCTCGCCGTCCCGAGCTGGCGCCGAACCAGCCAGCCCCCCTCGCCCAGCACCTTGAGGTGCCGGCTCACCGTCGATTGCGGCAGCTGCAGCACCCGCGCCACCTCCCCGACCGACAGCTCCTCCGACTCAAGGAGTCGCAGCACACGCAGGCGGATCGGATCTGACAACGCGGCGAGCCGGTCCAGCACAGTCAGGTTGACGTTCGGGTGCTTCATCCGTCTATCCGGATGAAGCGTAATACGGACCCCTCGCACTGTCAAATCCGCATCGCCCACTGGCCTCGCGAAGGGTGTCCAACTTCCTCGTTTCCCGTTGGAGGGAGCGGGCTGTCCGATCTCCCTGGGAGTCACGGGCAGATCTGTGATTCGCCGATACTCGCCCGGCATCGGAACGGCAAGGAGTGTTCGCCATGAGCCAACCCCCCGCCCGAGTCATCTTGGTCACTGTTCCCAAGGCGGGAACGTACCTCGTGAGCGAGATCGTGCGCCGCCTCGGCTTCGAACAGACCCACCTGCACCTTGCCATGACTCGTGTTGTCGCCTACGACCCCGCTCTGCTCGATGAGGGCAGATCGAATCCCGCGAGATTTGAGGTAAAGTGCCCCATCCGCGAGTCGATCCGCCTCGTTCGCTGCGGGCAGTTCGCCGCCAGCCACCTGCCTTACGAACCGGAAGCCGTATCGGCGCTCTCCGGCTGCCGCGTGGTGTTTGCAACCAGAGAACTGCGTTCGGCATTGGTCTCATGGATGCGTTTCTACGTCGCGACCGGGCGAGCGTCTGGGCCCAAAGCCATCGAGGACACGCGCTCCAGCCCGCAAGAGATGACCATCGCCGACCTCGAGGCAAACGCCGGCGATCGGCTCGATGCCGTCAAGAAACAACTCGGATGGCTCGAGCACGAGGGCATCCACGTGCTGCGATACGAGGACTTGATCGCTCGCGACGTGGCAACGATCGGGAGCTTGCGTGAGTTTCTCCAGCCCGCTCCCTCAACCTCGAATCCGGCGTCGGACGAATCCATCATCGAGCAAGCCTTGGCCACCGACACCCTGACCCGTACCACAGAAGCAACGAGGCTCGACGCCTACTGGAGCGATGAGGCCGAGGAGATATTCCACCGCCTGGGAGGCCCACAGCTCAACCAGCGACTTGGATACCCCGAGTCAGCGTTGCGCTCTTCGTTAACGACGCACGCACTCACATGAGTGATTCGCATCGAAACAGGGCGCCACCGCGCCCCGTTCAGCGCAAGCCACACGACGCCGCAATCATCCTTCCGCATCCGGCTCCAACGCAAAGCTCGGCCCGACGATCTCGCCAAGCTCCTCAAGCCGAGCCGACGCCGTCGGGTCCTGAGCATCGAACCACAGCACTTTCCGCAACTCGCGAACCTCCCCCTTCCGGTCGCCGATCCGTCGGTAGAAGTCCGCCAGCGCCCTGTGCGGCTCTGGTGACCGGTCGCCGTCGAGTGCCACGCCCTTGCGGTACGCCGCCAGCGCCTCGTCCATGAACCCCAGCTTCTCGGCGTACTTGGCCGTCCGCAGGTACCCCGCCGAGGTCCTGTCCGCCGCCGCCATCCGGTCCAGGTGCTCGAAGAGCGCCGCCACGTCCCCGATCGCCAGCAGGGCGTCCGCCAAGGCCTCGCCGTACTCCCCGTTCTCGGGCTCCAGGTCGTGGGCGATCGCGAACTGCTCGCGGGCGTACCGCGGCTCATTCAGCGCCATGTACGTCAGGCCCAGGCGATACCGCCCCCACGCGCTCTGCGGGCGCTGGTCCACGTACGAGCCGTACGCCTCCAGCGCCTTGCGGTAGTCCCCCCGCGCGTAGGCGTCGTTCCCGTCCGCCTTCAGCCCGGTCAGTTCATTCGATTGTGTGATGACCTTCTTGGCCTGGCACCCGCCCAGCAGTGGGGCGCCCCCCGCCAGGATCGACACCAACGCCACACCCACCATCCGTGAACCATGCCAGCGCATCACATCGCTCCGTCTGCGCGTCCGAACGCCGTGGGCATCCATCGCCCGCCGGGGAGCCGCATCCTACCGACTGGGGCCATCGGTGTCCGAGCTACCCTCTCTTGTGCACGCCCGACCACCCGCCGCGGCCCTCCGATGCGTCCTCCTCCGCCACGACGAGCCCTCCGCCGCCTGGCACCACGACCTCCTCCTCGAACGTCCCCCATCCATACCCCAAGCCGCCTCGGACCCCGACGACCGCCGCCTGATCACCTTCCGCCTTGCCGAGAACCCTTTCGACCCCGCGATCTCCGAAGCGGACGCCCGACGGCTCTCCGACCACCGGGCCCACTATCTCGACTACGAGGGCCCGCTCTCCGCCGATCGGGGTCGTGTCCGCCGCCTCGCGACCGCGCGGATCCTCCATCTCGATGAATCCCCGACACGCCTCACGGCAACGCTCGCCCTCGACGCCTCGAACCTGACGCTCCACGCGAGGCGCCTCGACGCCGACCGCTGGCGCCTTGTCCTGACGCGGCTCGTTCGCTCGTAACCCGCGTCCACGTCGTTGCCTGGACGCGACGATCCACGTTCGGGTAGCATGACCCCAAGCGGCCATTCGGCCGACCGGCCCGGACCGCGGCCACGAGCAGCCGCCGGCCTGCCCAGCGTCCACGGAGGCCCGAATGCCCCGTCACCACCCCCTCTTCTCCCCCTTCGAGGGTGGCCCCGACTGGCCCAAGCCCGTCCACCGTGATCCCCACAAGAAGCCCGACCCCAAGCAGGGCGACGAGGACAGGCCCCCGGGCAGCGTCTACGACGACAAGAACCTCGACCCCGAGCACACCCCCCTCCACGTCGCCGACGAGGAGGGCGAGATCGACCCCCGACTGGTCAATCCCGCCACCAACAAGACCGTCACCGCCGGCACCGGCCCGGGCGCCTCCGACAAGATCCGCACCTTCCAGCAGCAGCTCGGCGGGCGTCGCCACGAAGACACCTGGAAACGCTCGCCCAACGTCACCGGCGCCGGCGCCATCCACGTCAAGAGCTTCCACTGCAAGCTCACGGGCGACTCGCTCGCCTTCCTCGATCGACAGATCAACGAGTGGCTCGACGAGCACCCCCAGTACGAGGTCAAGATGGTCACCACCTCCATCGGCCTCTGGACCGGCAAGCTCAAAGAGCCCAACCTCATCGTCAACGTCTGGGTCTGAGACCGGCGACCGGGCCGATGCGGGACCGACGCCGCGCTACTCCATCGATTCAACCAGCTCTCGCAGCTCGGCCAGTTCCGCCTCGAGCGCCGCGATCCGCTCGAGCAGCGCCGCCTTCAGGTTGCCCACGCCGATCACCGGCGCCACCCCGCCCAGATCGAACATCGCCATCACCGGCAGGTGGTCGGAGGTCTCGTCCGTGTCCAGGGTCGGGAACCCCGCCGTCAAAATTGTCGCCGTCGCCCCCCACGAGTTCCCCGCCTCGCTGATGAACACGAAGTCCAGCACACTGTCGTAGTGCGGGTTCAGCTGCGTCTTCGTGAGCACCGCCGGGCGGACCCAGGAAAAGACGCCGTTCGCGACCATGTTGTCGAATCCGGCGTCATGATCCGTGTCGCCGCCCTGCACCTCCCAGTCGAAGTTGTAATCCCCTACCGCGATCACGGGAAGCGACTGCTGGTGTGCCCACTCGTTGAGCAGCTCCGCCTGCTCGTGCCTCCGATCGGCGTTCGACCGGTACAGGTGGTTGATCACGAACAGGAACTCGGCGCCGTCCGAGATCTGGCGCAGGTGCGCCACCAGTGGAGCCCGGACCGAGCCCCACGGGTTGATGTGCTCCAGCTCCATCGTCTCGACGAGATCGAACCGATCCGCGTCGTAGATGATCGCCATCTTGTCGGCGCCGCCCGTCGTTCCGAGGATGTACACGAAGTCGGCTTGCTCGCCGGTCTCCGCCGCCGCCTCGAACATCTGCGCCCATTCCTCGTTCTGCACCTCGCACATCCCCCAGACGTCCACTCCGTCGAGGTCGGCGATCTTCCCGGCGACCCACGCCGGGTCCGAATCTCCGGACTCCGCGTTCCAGCCGACGACCGTGATCTCCTGCGCGAACACAGCCGACCACGACGTGACAACGATCCCGCCTAGGCACGCAATCAATGCTCGCTTCATGGTTACTTCCCCCTTCTTATTTGGCCCGGCGCAGTATACCACGCCCTCGCAACGCTCCATCGCCACTCCGAGGGACATGGCCCCGCGTCATCCCCCCCCGGTCTCGCCCATTGACCCGTCCGAGGCGGCATTCTCGTCAAACATGGATGAAGATCCATGCCTCCACGAGCCACCGGCGAACAGGCTCATCCGCTACCCTCATGCCGCGCCCTCCCTGGAGTTCAGCATGGCACGCAAGGTCCGTATGGGAATGGTCGGCGGCGGTCGTGGCGCCTTCATCGGCGCCGTCCATCGCACCGCCGCCCGCCTCGATGACCGCGTCGAGCTCGTCTGCGCCGCGCTCAGCGCCGACCCCGAACGCGCCCGCGCCTCCGCCCAAGACATCAACCTCCCCGACGATCGCGCCTATGCGTCCTACCAGGAGATGTTCGAACGCGAGGCCACCCTCCCCGTGTCCGAGCGCATGGAGTTTGTCGCGATCGTCACGCCGAACCACGTGCATCACCCCGTCGCCCGAGCCGCTCTCGAGCACGGCTTCCATGTCCTCTCCGACAAGCCCGCCACCCTGACCCTCGCCGAAGCCCGAGACCTCGCCGTCCTCATCGGGCACACCGGCCTCCTCTACGCCCTCACCCACAACTACACCGGCTACCCCATGATCAAGCACGCCCGCGACCTGCTCGCCTCGGGCGAGCTCGGCAAGGTCCGCAAGGTCGTCGCCGAGTACTCGCAGGGCTGGCTCGCGACACCGCTCGAGCGGAGCGACCACAAGCAGGCCGCGTGGCGCACCGACCCGGCCCGCGCCGGCGCGGGCGGCTGCCTGGGCGACATCGGCTCGCACGCGCACAACCTCGCCGAGTACGTCACCGCCCTCGACGTCGCCGAGGTCGCCGCCGACCTCACCGCCTTTGTCGAGGGCCGTCCGCTCGACGACGACGTCAACATCCTCCTCCGCTTCAACAACGGCGCCAAGGGTGTCCTCCACGCCTCCCAGATCGCCGTCGGCGCCGAGAACGATCTCTCGCTCCGCGTCTACACCGAGCGCGGCGGCCTCGAATGGCGCCAGACCGACGCCAACACCCTCCTTGTCCATCGCCTCGACCAGCCGACGCAAACCCTCCGCACCGCCCACGCCTATCTCTCCGACGCGGCTCGCGCCGCCGCCCGCATCCCGCCGGGCCATCCGGAGGGATACCTCGAGGCGTTCGCCAACATCTACACCGCCTTCGCCGCCGACGTCCTGGCCCGGGCCGACGACATCCCCGCCCCCGCGACGCACGACTACCCGGGAATCGACGACGCGATCCGCGGCATGGCCTTCATCGAGGCCGCCGTCGCCAGCTCCAACAACAACGCCGCCTGGACTCCCGTCGTTACCGCCTGACACACGCAGCGTTTCCCTCCCTCTCCCCTCTGGGGAGAGGGCCGAGGTGAGGGTCTTCGCGTTCTACGCTTTCTCCCCGCTACTCCTCCCAAACCAAACCAGATACACCACCACCGAAGCGACCACCCACCCCGCCCCGATCAACGCGCCCCACCGGTTCGACTCCTCTGCCATCGCCCCGCAGACGATCCCCACCTCCCCGACCACGAAGAGCGCCGGCGCCACCAGCGGCAACACGCCCGTCTTTGCGCGCACACGAAGCGTGACAAGCGCGGCTCCCGTCAGCGAGAAGAACACCCCGTCCACGAACACCACGCCCGTCAGCAGCTTGTCGATCCCATCCTTCCCCGCCGCGAACAGGAGCGCGAGCGCCATTCCCCCCAGGAGGCAGATCGCCGCCACCGGCGTCCCCCAGCTGAGGTGCAGCCGCGAGAACGCCCTGAAAAACCTCCCATCACGCGCCAACCCGTAGATCAGCCGCGGCCCGCCCAGAAACTGCGCATTGAGCACCCCGAACGCGCTCACCGCCACCGCGCCAGCGACCACCCGCCTCCCCACGTTCGCCCACACCTGGCCGACAGCGTCCGCCGCCAACGTCTTCGTTCCCGCCACGCCATCGGCCCCGAGCAACCGTAGATACGCCCAGTTCGCCGCCAGGTAGACCGCGATCACGATCAGCACGCCCACGACTGTGGCAAGGGGCAGCTTCCGCTCCGTGTCCTTGATCTCCCCCGCGATCCACAGCGCGTGCTGCCACCCGCCGTAGCTGAAGAACGCGGGCACCATCGCCATGAACACCGCCGCCGCCAGCCACCCCTGCCGCGCCGTCGTCTCGATGGCAGTGGGGGCGTTCCCGCCGCCCTTCCCCCCGAACCACGCGGCCAGCCCCGTCACCGCCAGCAGCGTCGCGAGCTTCGCCACCGTCGTCAGGTTCTGGATCCGGGATCCCCACTTGACGCCGACCACGTTCGCCCCGACAAGCCCCAGGATCAGCGCCGTCGCCCCGACCAGTGTGACCCAGCCCGCCGTCGCCTCCCCGCTCGCCGCGACCCCGATGTTCTCGCAGCACACGATCGCGATGATCGCGATCGCCCCCGCCTGCACCGCCGTCGCGTTGCACACCACGAACGCGAACCCCGCGACCGCGCCCCACGCGTCCCGGATCGCGTGATACTGCCCCCCGTTCGCCTTGTACAGCTTCCCGAGCCCCGCGAACGTCAGCGCCCCGAGCATCGCCACCACGCCCGCGCACCCCCACGCCAACAACGCCACCCGCCCCGACCCCGCGATCCGCGCCACGCTCGACGGCGTGAAGAAGATCCCCACGCCCACGATCGCACCGATCACGATGCACGTCGCGTCGAACACCCCCAACACCCGCGCGGGCTCCCCCGACACCGACGGCGGGATGGACTCCTCAACCACTTCCTCTGGCCGCACCCTCATCATCCCGCCAGCCTACCTCCCTCCCTTCCCTCCTGGTGGTACAGGCGTCCCGCCTGTCTCCGTCTCCTCACTCGGGTCATCTCCGATACCATCGCGCCGTGCCCACCGACCAACAGCCCGAGGCGCCGCCCCGCCCCCTCCTCGACGTCCGCGACCTCCGCGTCCACTTCCACCCCCGCACGCCCCTCTTCTCCAAGACCCCCGACCCCGTCCGCGCCGTCGACGGCGTCTCCTTCCACATCGCCCAGGGCCAGACCCTCGGCCTCGTCGGCGAATCGGGCTCCGGCAAGACAACCGTCGGGCGTGCCGTCCTCCGACTCATCCCCGCCATCTCCGCGCACATCTCCGGCCACGTGATGTTCGACGAACACGACGTCCTCGCCGCCCACGCCGACGAGCTCCACCACATGCGCCGCGACATGCAGATCATCTTCCAGGACCCCGCCGGCTCCCTGAACCCGCGCATGCGCGTCTGGAGGATCGTGGCCGAGCCCTTGTTCGTGCACAAGATCGCCACCGACGCCGACGAGCTCCGCTCGCGTGCCATCCAACTCCTCGAACGCTGCGGCATGCCCGCCTCCGCCGCCGACCGCTACTCCCACCAGTTCTCCGGCGGCCAACGCCAACGCATCGGCATCGCCCGCGCCCTCGCCCTCGACCCCAAGTTCATCGTCTGCGACGAGCCCACCAGCGCCCTGGACGTCTCCATCCAGTCCCAGATCATCAACCTCCTCTCCGACCTCCAGCGCGACCTCTCCCTCACCTACCTCTTCATCTCCCACGACATGGCCGTCGTCTCCCACACCTGCCAACGCATCGCCGTCATGCTTCGGGGCAAGATCGTCGAGCAGGGGCCGCGAGAGCAGATCATTGAGGATCCCCAGCACGAGTACACGCGCGAACTGCTGAGCGCGGTGCCGAGCGTATGACCCTCAACGGCGCCACGGCTGACCCGCCTCGGGCAGCCGTGCCGCAACCCCCAATGACCGACCCACCTCCCCAATCCCGCAAAAAGCCCACCGCTACGAACTCGCAAACCAAGCCCGCTTCCTCACCTTCTCCTGTCACGATCACCAACCCCTCCTCGCGACACCCGCAGCCCGCAACGCCTTCGCCACCTCCCTCGCCAAGGCCCGCACCACCTACAACTTCAAGCTCCTCGCCTGGGTCGCCATGCCCGAGCACGTCCACCTCCTCCTCGTCCCCGACCTCCCAAAATGGCCCGTCCCCAAACTCCTCTGGGGCCTCAAACGCGGCTCCTCCACCCGAATCAAGAACGCCCTCCGCGCCACCGCTGACCCTCTACACGGTGCCACGGCTGACCCGAAGGGCAGCCGTGCAACTACCCCTCCTCCTCCCTCCTCTCCCATCTGGCAACCCGGTGGCGGCTACGACCGCAACATCCGCGACCTCGCCGAACTCAACGAGAAGATCACCTACATCCACAACAACCCCGTCACCCGCGCCCTCGTCCCCCACCCCGAAGACTGGCCCTGGTCCTCCGCGACCTGGTACCGAACCGGCACGGGCCTCGTCACGATCGATCGATAGTCTCCATAATCCCGCGCAAGTGCACGGCTGCCCTGGCGGGTCAGCCGTGGCACCATCGGAATGCCCCCGATCAGTCTGCCAAGAACAAAACGAATGGCTTCGTGACCGTTTCGCGGTATCGCACTGTCGCCGGATCAAGAACCTCGAATACTGCGATCTTGACGCGAGGGTAGAACGCCGCAGGACGCCTGTGGTAGCCGGATGGAACATCCTCAGTTACAAACTCGGACGCGATGGCACGAAGGCTGATGTTATCGCAGAAGAAGATGTACCTGCACTCTCCAGGCATTATCGTCCCGCCGTCGGCTTTTGCGAGGCGTACACCAATGAAACAGATTTCCAGCCGGTCAGTCCTTCCAGGCGCTCCAGAGTAGGGCTGTACGGAGTAATCCAACGCCATGAAAGCGGGCGCGCCACGCTCCGCAACTACTTCGGACAGCAACAATGGGCGAGGCGAGGCAGCCTCTCTTGCCACTACGAAGAGGGCAGATGCAAGCAACGCTATCACAACTAGGCAGCCGAGCGTGATACTCAACCGACGTTGAATGCGAGTTGCTTCTACATCCGAAGGCATCGTTCATCTCATCCAAAGGTCGGTACGTAGGATCCATGCTAGGATCGCGCCGAAGCGAGCTGGTGCGTGCACCGTGTACGCCCTCCCTGCTGGGCTTCTCCACGACCTCCCCAACCAACAAATCAACACCAACAACCACCCCGCGCGCGCAAAATCCCCGCCCTCCCCCTCTCCCACTTTGCCTCCCCCCTCCCCCGCCGTACCCTCGCCTCATCCGGCTGCCACAACTCCACACCGACACCAACACCCCCGGCGCCTTCTCCCCTGATGCCCGATGCCTGTTCCCTGATGCCTCCCTCGGCGCCCTCTGCGACGTCCATACCCAAGGGCACGCGCACCGCCCGCACCCCAAGCAGTTTTCTCCCCCCTCACCACCCCTTCACGGCGTGCTGGTTTCATCCAGACATGAACGCCATCCGAGCCAACTGGCGACGCTAGCGCGACGGCGAGCCCGGGCGACGCTTCCGTGACATGTACGAGGCCCGCCACGAACGCCGCGGCGGCTCCTTCACGCTCGTGCGACTCGCCATGCTCTCGCTCGCGGTCCTGCTGATCGTCGGCGGCCTCGCGATCGGGTGGCTCCCGGGGCCAGGCGGGTTCATCGCCATCTTCGGCGTCGCGATCTTCGCCCAGGAGCTGTACCCCGTGGCGTGGCTGTCGGATCGGACCGAACTCCTTCTCCGCGACGCCTGGAGCTGGTTCCTCTCGCTCGCCCTCGCGGCGAAAGCCGGGCTGATCGCGGCCTGCCTCGCCCTCACCGCGGGCGCGCTCTACGTGGGCTACCAGATCGTGTGATCGCACCTGGCGCCGTGGAACGCGGTCCGCGGCTTCTCCACAACCTCCTCCTCCGGCGCCCCATCGCCCAACGACACCCGGGGACCCCGCGCCATGCTCACCACCCTCGCCCTCTTCCTCTGGGGCTGGACTCGCAAACTCTTCCACATCGAGGACGCGCGTGGTCCGCGAATCGTCAAGCCTGCAGCCAATGCCAAACTCCTACTCGAAATCTCGAGAGCGGTCGCGACAACCCAGCCGTACATGCCCATCCCACCGCCCACTCGTGAAGGGAATCCGACCCCGCTGAGATTCTCCGAGCGGCCACATTGAAGCCGATACTTGAGGCAATGTGCGGCATCCTCGCCATCGCCACGCCACTCGGCGCCACTCCCTCCGTCACCGACGCCCAGGCCGCGCACATGCGCGACCTGATGTCGCATCGCGGCCCCGACGACGCCACTCTGGAGCGCCACGCCTCGGTCCTGCTCGCCCACCGTCGCCTGAGCGTCATCGACCCAACCCCCGCCGGGCGCCAGCCGATGACCACCCCCGATGGGCGCTTCACGCTCGTCTACAACGGCGAGCTCTACAACAACGCGGACCTGCGCGCCGAACTCGAGTCACAAGGCGTCCAGTTCCACTCCACCTGCGACACCGAGACCGTCCTGCACGCCCTGGCCCGCTGGGGCGCCGACGCGGCCCCTCGCCTGCGCGGCATGTACGCCTTTGCCCTCCACGATCGCAAGGAGCGAACCCTCCTCCTGGCCCGTGACCCCCTCGGCATCAAGCCGCTGTACGTGTGGAAGGGGGACGTGGGGGGGCATGCGGAGCTCGTCGCGGCTTCCGAGATCCCAGCGATCCTCGCCCACCCCCACGTGCCGGTGCGACCGGACCTCGTTGGGATCAGCGCCTATCTGACGACGATCCACCCGGTCATCGGGGCGAGGACGATGTTCGAGGGCGTGCGCGCGGTCCGAGCGGGTGAGTGGGTCGCCATCGATTTGGCGTCCGGGACGTTGCGTGAACGCGTTGTCGAGACGCGAGTCGGTGATGTCCGGAACGACGACGCGGTAGGTGTGCGCGAGGTGGTCGAGGACTCGGTGCGGCGGCACCTGCGGTCGGATGTGCGCACATGCTGCCTGCTCTCGGGAGGGCTGGACAGCTCGGTGGTATGTGCCGTGGCTCGGCGGGAAGCCGACGCCTTGCGGACGTATTGCGCCGGGTCGCGGGACGCGGGGAGCGACTCGGCGGACTTCGAGTTCGCACGCGAAGTCGCGTCGGCGCTCGGGAGTGAGCACACGGAGGCGGAGGTCACGCGGCAGATGTTCGTCGAGCGGTGGGGGGGGATGGTGGGACGCCAGGGGGTGGTGCTGTCCACGCCGAACGAGGTGGCGATCAACGAGGTGGCGCGGGCGATCCGGGGGCGTGGGGACGTGGTGACGCTCAGTGGGGAGGGCGCCGACGAGTTATTCGGGGGGTACGAGCTGCCGATGGCGCTCGCAGTCGAGCAGGCGTCGGGCTCGGGGCGGCTGCCGTCGAACGGGGGAGATTTTCATCTGGCCTCGGCGGCGTGGGTTCCTGCGGGGGCCAAGACGGGAGTGCTCAGCGCGGGCGCGGCGCGGGCGGTCGAGGGGGACGCGTGGCTGCGCGAACACTACCGGGCGGAGCACGCGCGATGTGAGACGGAGGTCGGGGCGGGCGCGCGAGGGGACGACGAGCGGGACAACCGGGTGCAAGCGCACCTGCGGTTCCATCGGCGAGTGAACCTGGCAAATCTGCTGCGGCGGCTGGACTCGGCGACGATGCTCGAGTCGGTGGAGGGGCGGACTCCGTTCGCGGACGCGCGGGTGTGCGCGATGGCGGAGGCCCTCCCTACGTCACGCAAGTTCCGAGCGGCGAACGGGGCGGGCGGCCCGGGGACGAAGATCGCGCTGCGCGAGGCGTTCACGGGGGAACTGCCGGCGTCGGTTGTCTCACGGGCGAAGGCGAGCTTTCCGCTGCCGTTTCAGGGGTGGGTGGGGGCGTGCGCTGGCGAGTTGCGGCGGTCGGCGCTGGCGCGGGACATATTTGATGAACGTGCGATCGAGATGATCGAGGAGCGCGCTGGGGAAGTGTGGCACATGGCGTGGCCCATGATCAACGTCGCGATGTGGGGGCGGCGATGGTGGGGGTGACCGGCGTCAGCACGGCTGGGGCAGCGCTCGATCCTGGGCGACGGGGTTGAGGTCCATGGTCCAGTAGGCGACGGAGCGCCACTTGCCGTGCTTGTAGCCGACGTCGGGGAAGAGGGCGGCGCGGCGCATGCCGAGGGACTCGTGGAGGGCGACGGAGGCGGGGTTGGGGAGGGTGACGCCGGCGAGCATGGTGCGAAAGCCGCGGGCGCGGAGGTCGGGGACGAGAGCGGCGTAGAGGGCGCGCCCGACGCCCTGGCGGTGGTGGGCGTGGTCGACGTAGACGGTGATCTCGACCGACCAGGCGTACGCGCCTCGCGGGTTCCAGGGGCCGGACTTGCAGAAGCCGATCGTGCGCGCGTCGGGGTGGTCGTCGAGCTGGGCGGCGTAGGCGGGGTAGCGCGTGCCGAGTTTGTCGAACTGCTCTCGGGTCTGCTCGAGCGTCTGAGGCTCGGTGCCGAAGTGGGCGACGCCGCTGGCGATCTCGTGGTTGAGGATGTCGGTGATGGCGGGGTAATCGCGCGGCGCGACGGGGCGGGTGTGCATGTACCAGAATACCGGGGGGTGAAAAAGAAGCACGGCCGCCCTCGCGGGTCGGCCGTGCAGCCGAAAGGTCGTCGTGGAACAGCGCGTGGAACAGCCGAGGCGCGGGCGTCAGCCGTTGAGCCAGCGCTCGAGGGCCTCGGGGTGCTCGGTGTAGTCGATCTCTGAGCGGGACATCTCGACGAGCGAGTCGTCGACGAAGTAGAGCCAGCGCTCGAACTTGGCGTTCTTGGCCTGGGAGTAGGCGTAGACCTGCCAGACCTCGAGGATGCGCCCATCGTACTCGGCGGCGTCGAACTTCGTGACCAGGTCCGCGGGGTACTGGGCGAGCACCTCGTCCTGGGACATGCCCAGGCGGACGTTCTTGTTGCACTCGACCAGGTTCGTGAAGACTGGTCCGGAGACCACGCGGTGTGTGTCGGAGGTGTACGAGCGGGTGTCATTGCTCTTGACCGAGACGATGCACCCGGCAAAGAGGGACAGCGTGGCGAGCAGGGCGGCGACGGTCAAGGTGCGCAGCATGGGCGGGTCTCCTCAGTGGCTGCCATGTGGTACGGGAAGCGGGGGTGAACGTTTCACGGATCGGGCAACGGGGGACCGCTGGCGCCGGAAGATCGCTGACACAGGGCGGCGAGTGCGGGGCCTCCCAAGATCAGCAAGTCTGTGCGGAACGATGACTTAGGGGCAGCCCTCGGCGAACTCCGAGAGGAACGCCACCACATCGGAGAAATCAAACTGCCCGAACGGCTCGGCGTAGTCGGCGATCGGAAGGCCCTGGCTGAAGGCGGTGAGGAAGGCGACCACGTCGGAGAAGTCGAGCTGGCCGAAGGGCTCGGCGATGTCGGCGCCCGAGCAGAACTGGAGCCCGGGGGTCGGGAGCGGCACAGTGAACGAACTCTGAACGCCCCCTGGGCGGAAGAGGGCGATGGTGACGTCGGACGTGGTCGGTCTGGACTCCGTCGTCAGGGAGAACGTGTACGTCGTGCCCCAGCGGACGGCGTTGGCGGACTGGTCGTTGCCGGGCGAGTAGGGGTCCGTGAACCAGGCGACCGAGGCGTTGCCGATCCAGAAGGCCCAGGGGTCGTTGGAAACGGGTGAGCCGGAGTGGTACTGCGGGGCGTGGAAATCGGGGTCGTAGACCTGCGCGACCACGACCGGGATGTAGATGCCCGCGGCAGAGAGGTTCGAGCTCTGGTTGTGGATGACGTAGTGGTAGCGCCACGTGCCGTCGCCCTGGTCGACGACCTTGGCGGCGATGTGGAAGCGACCATCGCCCTCGATGTCGACCGTCTGCACGACGACGTCGGGGTCTGAGTCGGCCCACGCGAGGATGGCGGGGGTCTCGCTCTGGGTCGAGCCGAGCAGGGCGAAGCTGAGATTGGGCAGCAGGGTCAGGGCGCGGGAGGAGGCGTTGTTGGCGCCGGCGCCCGCGCTTGCGTCATCCGCAGCGACATACTGGAGTTCTGCAAAGTACTGGTCACCCGGCGTCAGCAACGACTCGGGGACCTGAAGGCGTCGGTCGATGACGCTCGCAGGATCGGCGTTGAGGCCGGCGAAGGGGAAGGGGAAGACGCCGGTCGAGGCGTTGACGCCCGCGCGTGGGGCGAGGCGGGGCTGGTAGGAGGCGAGTTGTGCGGAGTCGGTGTTGGAGCACCCCGCGCCGAGGTGCGAGGCGTCCTGGGGCGGGGTGCAGAACGCACAGAGATTGCCCTGGAGCGGGATGATGACGTGCTGGGCGAAGGAAAGGCCGACCTGCTCGAGGCGCCCGTCATGGACGCGGTAGAGGTTCTCGATGATGACCGGATGGGCCGTGGTGTCGAGGTTCCAGGCGAGGTCGGTGTCGCCAAGGTTGCACGCGGTCGCCGCGAAGGAGTAGGCGTGGATGTCGCCCACCGGGCCGAAGTGGGCGGGGCTGAGGATGTCACCCGCGACGACGTCGGGGCCGGCGAGAGCGGGGGAGGCGGCGAGGATCGCCGTCAGGGCGAGGTGGCGGGTGGTCATGGCTGGTCCCCTCTTGGCTGTTCAGCGCAGGGTACCACGCTGGGGCGGTACGCCCAAGGGGTGGGTACCCAGCCATTCAGAGGGGCCATCATGAACGGGTTAGGGGCAGCCGGCGCCGAAGGCGGTGAGGAACGCGAGGACATCGGAGAAATCGAAGACGCCCGTCGGCGGGGCCAGGTCGGCGGCGGGGTCCGATGAGCCGAAGGCGGTGAGGAACGCGAGCACGTCGGAGAAGTCCAGAACGCCCAGGGGCTCGGCCAGGTCGGCGACGCCGCAGTCGCACGTCGAGTTGGTCGGGTTGGAGGTTGCATCGGCGGGGTCGGCGCAGGCGTCGAGTTCGTCGCGGTCGTAGTAGAGATCGGAGTCGCGATCGATGCCGATGCGGAACTCCGTGCCAAGTGGGACGGCGGTGAAGGTGATCTCCGCGCCCGGGGCGGCAGCGTTGACGAGAGTGGTGTGGGACACGGTTTGCCCGGCACGGTCGGACTGGTAGAGCCCGGCGCCGATGTACGTGAAGCCGCGGGGCTCGCCCTGGTAGATGCCCTTGGCGACGAGTCCGATGCGCGAGAGGTCGGCCTCGCTCTTGAGCGAGTTCAGGAGCGCGATGTCGCCGGACTCGGACCCGTTCAGCGTGGTCTGCTTGCCGACGGCGGCGTGGGTGTCGAGGCTCGGCGGGCCCGGGGGCTCGAGAATGCCCGAGGGCTCAGGGAGGTCGGAGCCCGAGAAGGCGAGCAGGAAGGCGGTGAGGTTGGCGATCTGCTGGTCGCTCGTGACGGAGAAGGCGGGCTCGGACACAAAACGCTCGGCGGAGTCGACGGAGCCGTCGTGCAGGAGGCCGAAGCCGGCGGTGTTGCGGAGCTGGGTGGTGTTGAAGCCGGTCTTTTCATAGATCGCTCGCGTCTGCGGGATCTTGATCGAGACGTTGGTGGAGCCGTCGAGCGAGACGAGGGCGTGATGGAGCTCGCCGTCGGGGCCTGGGGGGAGCTGGTCGAAGGGGGGCCCGCCGATGAAGTCGATGTTGGCGCCCATGCCGGTGGGGAGGGTGTGGCAGGTGATGCACTGGAAGGGGCTGTCGAGGAAGCCGGTGCGGTAGGAGGTCAGGCCCGCGACGGCGTTGCCGTTGGGCAGGGGCTGGCCGGCGGTCGCGAAGCGTCCGGTGGTGTAGTGACCGGGCAAGGGGAGGCTGGTGGGCAGGGAGTTGTCGAGGTTGCGGAAGGGGTTGGGGGGGAAGTGGATGGTGGCGAGGAAGTCCTCGAACTCCTGCATCTCAGTCGGGGTGAGGTTGTCGTCGTCGCCGAGGAGGGAGATGAAGGCGGCGTTGAACTCCTCGATGCCGAAGCGGTCGCCCCGCCAGTGGTGGGGTTCTTTGTGGATGATGTCCTGGAGGGTCTGGGTGGTCATGGGCCCCTTCATGGGGTGCCAGTCGGTGCACCCGCCGTCGGGGCAGTTCTGGTCGAACGCCTTCATGTCGCCCGCGGGGTTGCCCAGGTCCCAGGCGAGGCGGTCGGTGCGCGCGTCGATGTGGCACGAGGCGCAGGAGAGCTGCCCGAGACCCGAGTTCTTGTGCGTGTCGTAGAGATGCTTGCGCCCGACCTTGATGACCTGGGGCGTGGGGTCGAAGAAGGGAATCTCGACCGTGGGGTCGCCCGCGGCGGAGAGATCGACGACGGAGATCGAGCCGGAGAACTTGTTCATGACGTAGAGACGGCTGCGCCCCGAGTCGAGAGCGAGGCCGGTGGGCCCCTCGCCGACTTCGATCGTGGAGTTGGCGACGCCCCTGGTGAGTGAGGCGTCGAAGACACCGACGTTGTTCGAGCCCATGCCGGCGACGTAGGCCGTCAGGCCGTCGGGGGAGAAGACGATGGCACGGGGGTCGCCGACGGACTTGTCGCGCTCGATCTGGGGCTCGGGGATGAAGTCGGGACCGGGTGTGTAGATGAGATGGGGATTGAGGTCGGTGGCCGTGGTGTTGGCGGGGTCGAGGGGGTCGATGCGGGCGCCGATGACGCGGACGAAGCGGCCCGTGAGGTTCGGCTCGAAGCGGATCTCGTTGGTGGCGTCGGTTCCCACGACGGCAATTTCCGCGGAGACGGGGTTCACCGCGATCGCCATGTTGGCGTTCATCAAGGAGGTGGCGTAGGTGACGGCGTTCGAGGAGGCGTCGATGATCGCGACGTCCTGATCGACGATGGTCCAGCCGGGCTTGCGACCCGAGAGGGCGGCCAGGTCGCCCGAGACGAGATTCGTCCAGTCGGCGCCGGTGTCGTCACGCCACTTGCTGTCGGCGCCCTTGCGGACGATGAGCCCGACGCGAGGCGGGGTGGGATTGGCGGGGTTCTTGGGAGGGCTGAACGCAGCGCCGTTGTTGGGCGGGGGGTTGACGCCCGCGTGCGGACCGAGGGGGTGGCTGACGACGTTGGGTGGGAAGGCGAGCGTCGTGGAACCGACGATGCCGCCTCCGAGCTCGGTGGTGTTGTTGGTCGACTCGAAGATGGCGGCGTAGACAGTGGCGCCGTCGGGGCTGACGGCGAGCGCCCGGGGATCCTCCCCCTCGATCGGGATCGAGGCGATGGGGGCGCCCGGGGCGCCGACGTCGAAGACCTGGATGAGGTTCGCTTGCGAGCACGAGACGAACGCGCGCTGCGGAACGCCCGCGAAGACGACGTCCGCGGGCTCGTCAGCGGTCTGGAGCGTCGCGACGACGTTCATCGTGGTCAGGTCCACGATCGAGACCGAGTCTGAGATGTGGTTGACGACCCAGACCTCGGTGTTGGTGCGAGCACGGACGGCGACCGGGTCGATGCCGACCGGGATGGAGGTCTCGAGCACGGGCTGGCCGCCCCCGAGTGTGAAGACTTCGAGACGATCGTCGGCGGTGTTGACGGCGAGGAGGCGGGAGGCGTCGGGGGTCATGTCCAGGGGGTGGACGTGGGGGGTCTCCCAGTTGACGAACTCATCCACGAGACCCCTGGCGATGATGTGCGGGGTGTCGCGTGGGGTGGAGGCGGAGAGGGCGAGGGCGAAGACGCCGGCGCCCGAGAGGGTCGCTCCGGCGACGAGAACGGCCTTGGGGGTCATGACGCGCTCCTGGGGATCATCCGCCAGCGTTGTTGGGATCTCTCGGGCACAGTGTCGCGGAAGGGCGCCGGAGCGTCAAGAGCGGGGGTCAGGGGCAGCCTGCCGCATATGAGGTCAGAGAGGCGAAGACGTCGGAGAAGTTGAAGAGCCCGTAGGGGACTTCGAGGTCCGCGGTGGGGTCTTCGGATGTGAAGGCGAGGAGGAACGCGAAGACGTCAGAGAAATCCAGGCTGCCAAACGGCTCGTCGAAGTCTGCCGGGCAGGCGTCCGGGATGAACCCTCCGTAGTCAGTGATGTGAACACCGGCCTCGCCGTCCGCGACGTAGGCGTACCCACCCCGCAGTTGGACGTCGTAGGCGTACCCGCCGGTGGCAATCTGATGGATTGTCGCCGGGGTGTTGATGTCCGAGATGTCGAGCAGGGTGACGCCCGCCGGACCGTTCGCGTCCCGGCGATCGCGATCTGGTTCGCCTCACCCGAGGGGTGATACGTACTCCGGTACTGCGGCATGGATGGATCCGCGATGTCGATCGAGAGAAGCCCGGCAGTCGGGTCGCAGACCAATGCCAGCCCCCCGTGCAAGACGAGTTCTTGAGAGTACAACGCATGCAGCCGTGCAAGTTCGATTGGCGGGTCGCATCTTGATCCCCCACGCAGACTTTACTCTGCCCTCTGGCCGGCTCGTATGGAATCGCGGCGCCCGCGCTGCGTCCGACCATGTGGAGCCTGGGACCGAGAGCCTGCGTTCCACTTAGGGGCAGCCGCCGCCGAAGGCGGTCAGGAAGGCGACGACATCGGAGAAGTCGTAGACGCCGGCGGGCGGCGCGAGGTCGGCGGCGTTGTCCATCGTCCCGAACGCGGTCAGGAAGGCGATCACGTCGGAGAAGTCGAGCACGTCAAAGGGCTCGGCGAGGTCGGCGGGTGAGCACCCTGCCGCCTCAGCGTTGGCGATGATGGTGACGCCGCCCATGGTTTCCACGGAAGCGGTCGAGAACTGGAGCGTGAGCAGGACGGAAGCGGGGTCGCCTCCCGCGATGTTGGGCAGGTCGAAGGGAACGTTCTCGATCGGGGGCGCCCCGGTGAGGTCGATCTCCTGCGCCGCGTTGGCGAGGTCCAGGGTGATCTCGAGCGACGCGGAGTTGTCGGGGTTGATGGTGAGCGTGCCCGTGATCGGGAGCGGGGCGTCGAAGGTGGTCTCGGGGATAGGGAGCGTGGCCGAGTCGGCGGCGAGGGTGATGGTGGCGGGGACGACGCCGGCGAGTGTGTAGACGCCCGGGTCGGCCTCGACGAGGACGCCCGGCGCGTCCATCGGCGCCGACTGGGCGACGCCGAGCGTAGTGATCTGCGACGTGGAGAGCGGGATGGTGATGGGGATGCCGCCCAGGAAGACCGCGGTGGGGTTCACCGTGTGGAAGAGGTCCCAGAGCAGGGTGGCATCGAGTGCGGCGTCAGCCGTGTCGGCGGAAAGAAGGTCGAGGGCGAGGGCGTCGATGGTAAAGGTCAGCGCGTCGGTGTCGACGCTGAGCGAGAACGCGCCGGAGGGGGCAGTGTCGACGATGGCGGTGTAGTCGAAGTCGATGGAGACGGGGATGGCGTTGTTACCTGAGCCGCCAAAGAGGCCCGGGCGTGTTTGGGTGCCGTCGGGGTTGGTGGTGGCGTCATAGTCGCCGATGAGCGTGCCATCGGAGGCGGCGGTGATCGTGGTCGTCGAGGAGACGGCGCTGGCGCCCTGGTTGACGACGAAGCTGAAGTCATCAGCGGCGAGGGTCGGGGTCGCGGCCAGCGCGGCGAGGAGGGCGGGGGTGAGGCGGGGCATCTGGTGGTCCTTGTGCGTGCGGCGTTGGTCAGTACGCCTGCCCTTTGGGTCGGGCGCAGCGCCGATGGGTTATGGGCAGCCGTTGGTGAAAGCGGTAAGGAACGCGATCACATCGGAGAAGTCGTACTGGCCATAGGGCTCGGCGAGGTCGGCGCAGGTGTTCTGCGCGGCGAAGAACTGAAGGAAGGCGACGACGTCAGAGAAGTCGATCTGGCCAATGGGCTCGGCGAGGTCGGCGGGGTTGCACCCCACGATGATGAGCGGCGTGGCGACGTAGACGCCGATGGTCCCGTTTCGCAAGAAAGCCGCGAGGGCGACCTGGCCGTTGTCGTTGATGTCGACCACGCCGTTCATGACCTGCTTGCCAGTCCCCGAGCCGAAGTCGAAGCCGGCAGGGAGGTCGCCGAGGTCTGTGGGCAGGGGCTGGTCGTACTCGACGAGCTTGACGAGTGTGTCGCCGTCACCGACCCAGAGCGCGGTGGAGTTGTTGGCGACGTCGGTAGCGCGGAAGGCGACCCAGCCCATCGAGTTGACGACGGGGGGGAAGTTGGCGAGGGAAGAGTTGTTGATGTCTGGGTCGGCGCCCGTCGCGATCTCGGTGAGCACGCCGTCCTTCCAGCGGTAGACGCCCCAGACGGAGTCCGAAGTTTGGCGGGCGGAGAAAGCGACCGTGCCGTCGGAGGCGATCGCGGTGGAGTTGACGAAAGAGTTGAACTGGGCTCCGGTCTCGGCGACGGTCGTAGGCGTGCCGTCGGCCTCGAAGCGGATGATGCGACGCGTGGGCCCGGAGCCGGGAATGGTGTTGGCGACGATCTGACGACTGTCGTTGGCGTCTGGGTTGAACAAGAACGAGTAGTCGGGCGAGATGGTCGAGGCCCGGACAGTCTGGATGCGCGTGAGCCCGTCGAACTCGTCGAAGGCGATGACGTCGTCGGAGCCGAAGTCGGCGCGGTAGGCCAGGGCGCCGTCCGCGAGCATCGTCGGGCCTGAGGGGTTCGAGAGCGACTGGGGTCCGCCGGCGGGGAAGTTCTGGATGATCACGCCTGCGGAGGAATAGACGTGGGCGCCGCCGCCCGCGAAGACGGCGTCCGTCAACGCGATCATGCCGGCATGGAGGTCGAGGTCGGTGGAGTAGACGGGGTCGGAGGTGTTGTTGGCGGTGATGACTGTGGAGCCCGAGCCGTTCACGCCGTAGAAGACGCCCTCGGTGAAGGCGCCGGAGGAGAAGTAGCGGATTGCGACGTCGCCGTTCTCGCCGAGAGAGACGTACTGGGATGAGAGCGAGGAGGGGTACGGGAGGTTGAAAGGGGCGATTCCCGGGTCCAGCGAGGACCGGCACTGGAGCTGGAGCTCCCAGTCCTGGGCGTCGGGGAGAGCGGACGGGCCACACTGGGCGGCGGCCGTCGAGGCGGCGGTGAATGTCTTGATCGCGATGAGGATGGCGGCGATCAGGGCGGTGTCGCTGGTGGTACGCATCCGGGATCTCTCTCTGGGCTGGGGGCGGGCCTCTGCCATTGTCTCCGCATGGGGCGGGGGATCAAGGGGCACGCCCGGAAGGGGCCCGGGGGACGATGCTCTCGGGCCTTCGGGAGACGCCTTGACGGGGCGGGGGGGGTCGGTATCGTTGTCGTCCCCGTCGGCGAGAGCCGCGGCGG
Organism: Phycisphaerales bacterium; assembly: GCA_041402005.1. GTDB lineage: Bacteria > Planctomycetota > Phycisphaerae > Phycisphaerales > UBA1924 > JAJRXR01. The sequence continues at coordinate 235,495 of JAWKTB010000005.1, forward strand.
CGGGCAGGTAGCTCAGTTGGTAGAGCACCGCATTGAAAATGCGGGTGTCGCCGGTTCAAGTCCGGCCCTGCCCATTGGTACGTTTCGCACCCCGCCGCGTTCGCTCGCGTCGGCTTGCGAAACCCCCGCCGGACAAGGCGCTTGCGACGACTGCCGCGACTCGGCACGATCGGGTGCGGTCGGGTGCTGCGCCGCATTCTGCGCCGGACGCGCGCCGCATTCCGCGCCGCCCTCGGTCCGGCCCGTCGCCCTCGCCCAATCGGCGTCAGTGATTTGCAGGTAGTGGCCCGCTGCGATCGCCTTCGTATTCCCGATCCACCCGCAGACGGTGTGGAGGGGGTAGGTCGCCGCCAACTCGGTCTGCCGGGTCGCGCGCAGGTTGTGCCACGTCCGGGGCCAGGGCGTCACGCCCGCGCGGCGGATGATCCGGCGGAAGTGGGGGTTCAGGTTCGCGCCCTCCCGGTAGCTACCGATCACGTTCACCGCCCCGACCGGGGCCGCGTCGAAAACGGTTTGCAGGTGTTCCCGAATCTCGGGGAACAGGGGGACGATCCGCTCGCCTTTGCCTTCGTGGTGCTCGGTTTTGGGGGAGCGCACTGTGATCCTGTTGTGTTCCCAATTCACGTCGGACCAGCGCAGGGCCAGGGCCTCGCTCGGGACGCGCAGCCCGCCGAATCGGGCGAAGGCGATCAGCAGCCGCCATTCGGCATCGGGGGCCGCGTCGATCACCTTGGCGATCGTCTCACGGGACACGAACACCGACCGGGCTGGGTTGACTTGCGCCCCCGCTTTCAGAGCCGTGAACGGGTTGGAGCTCGCCATGTCCCGCCGCTTCCCCCAGCGGAAGACCTGCCGGGCGTACAGCACTGTCCGGCTAATCGTCGCCGGCGAATACCCGCGATCCTTCAGGCTCGCCCGCCATGCTTCGGCGTCGGCCTCGCCGATTGTCGCCACGTCGCGGGCCTCGGAGAAGTGGCCCACCAGCGCCGCCTCGGCTTGCCGCATCCGCACCAGCGTCGCGGGCTTCACGTCCACCCCGGCGAAAAACTCGGACAGCAGCCCGCCCAGCGTCACCCGCGACGCACGGGCGCGGGGATCGGCCAGCCCGACACGGACCAGCCGGGCGTGCATGGTGTCGGGCAGGTCCGCCAGCCAACGGGCGGTATTTGGGTCGAGAGGCGTCTCGGTCAGCCGGGCCGCGATCAGGTCTTCGAGTTTCAGCCGGAAGGCTTCGGCGGTCTTGACCGAGACTTTCCCCAGCCGCACCGCCTTGCGCTCGCCGTCGCAGTTCGTGAACAGCACTCGCTTCAATCCGCCCGCGTCGCGTGAAACGCTCGCCATGCCTCACCGTCCCTTCCGGGCTTTGCTCGGTTTCCGCGTGAGCACCAGCCCCAGGTAGTCCGCCAGCTTGTCCAGATTCGCCCCCCGCAGCGGTTGGCCGTGGAAAAACCGGGACAGCACGGATTCGGGAATCCCGGTCGCCTTGCTCACCGCGTACCGCGTCTGCCCGCATCGCTCCAACTCGCGCCGCAGGGTTTCACTCACCGTCGCCATGCCACCATCATACACCGGTGCTTCCCACGGTGCAAGTATCATTGGGTCGCCCCCATCGACTCACCGACCGCCAGCAGCCACGCCGCCGATCCGGGGTGCGTGTCCAGCCCGAGCCCGTCCGCGACGCCCAGGCGTTCGCCGTAGACGTACTCCGCGTCGTCGGCGGGGTCAGGGGTGTAGCCGCCCGTCAGCAGCCCCAGGACAGCCCCACGGTGCCGCCGAAGGCGCTCCAGCAGGTTCCAGGGAGGGTCTGCCGGGCGATGCCGCAGCCGGGCCGGATCGGTCGCGTGCGGGGCCAGCTCGATCCCTGCCCGTCCGAGGGCGACGAGCATCGGGGCGAGGGCGTGGTGATCGGGAGGGTGTGGGGTCACAGTTCCCCCCAGCCGTCGCCCGGGTCCGGCTCGCCAAGAGCGCCAGCCGAGCCGTTGAAGGTTGCCAACTCCCCGAACGTGGCAGCCTTCGTATGATTCTCGGTGCTATCGCCGGGATTCTCCCGAAGGTTGCCACACTCGGGGGTGTGGCAATCTTCGGCGCTGGGCTGGCGCTCTTGGGAGGAGTCGTCCAGGCTCCATACCCACCCGCCGCTGATCCCGTCTTTTCGGGTCAGCACGCCCGCCATCGGTTTCGCCCGGTCTAGGGTTCGTTTGGAGAAGCCCGCCGCCTTCGCCTCAGACAGCACTTCGCGCGCCGGCTTGGGCCCATCGGCCAGGAAGTCCCGCAACCAGTCCACGGCGTCGTCGCGCTCGGTGCGCCCACCTGCACGGTCCCGATCGCCCCCGAGCGCATCATCCGCGCTTATGAACACGGGGTCCGATTCCCACGCGACGATCGGGCTTCCGTCGGCGCCCGCCGTCTCGATTCTGTACGCCAAGCCGCCAGCGTCGGGCGAAAGGTTGTTCTTCATCGGCAGCAGGAACCGACGGCTCGGGTCGTTCCTGTCTTTGCTAACCGTCCACGCCGTGCGAGCAGCCGCTGTGAATGCGAGCGACCCCATCGCCCGGTATATCGCCGGCCCACCGCCGGACTTGTTCAGGTGGGTCACCGCGACCACCGCGACGCGGTGCCGCGTGGCCAGTTCGGCGAGCGGGGCCAGCACTCCGCGAACGTCAGCGTTCTTGTGTGAATCGACGCCGCCCAGATACGCGGTCACCGGGTCGATCACGACCAATCGGCATTCCTCCATCGACTTGATCGCGACCTCGATCGCGGGCAGGTCGAGGGACAGGTCAACCGGGCGCACCAGTGCACGTCCGGCGTGGCCAGCCGCGTGAACTGCCTCCACGACAATGATCCTCCGCGCGTCGGCGCCTGCTGCGTCGAGCCGGGGCCGGATCGTGTCGGCGATCGCATCCTCAGCGCTCAACAGCACTACGCCGCCGGGGGCCATCCCTGCTCCGCAACCATCGGGCCAGCCCGAGCCGGTCGAGACTCGCGCAGCGATATCCAGTGTCACCAGCGACTTGCCCAAACCGGGGTCGCTCGCGATCAGAGTTAGCTTGCCGAGCGCGAGCCGTCCGTACCACAGCCACGCCACGGCTTCTGGTTTCACGTCGCACAATCGCACCAGCACCGGCGCGCCGTCGATCGGCTCGGGCCTGGGCTTCATGGGCTCGGCTCCGCTCGCCAGGGCCGCGAAGGCCGCGCGATCCGCGCCGGCGATTACCGCCTCGCGGGCATCCTTCGCGCCGCCGGGTGGCTCGATAATCCGCACGGATAGGCAGCGCCGCAGCAGCGAATCAGCCAGCTTGAGCGCACCGCGCCGGCCCGCTTGGTCGGCATCCGCGACGATGGCGGCGTGCCGGCCGGCCAGCAACTCGGCGAGCATCGCGCCGCATTGGCCAGCCATCGGGACACCCACAGCATCGAGATCGAGCCCCAGTAGCGCCGCTGTGTCGGTCGCGCCTTCGCAAACGTACACGGGGTTCTCCGCGCTGGAGCCCGCATACGCGTTCAGGGGCCACGCGACGATAGCTCCGCGCTTGCCTCCGGGCGCGAAGGATTTGGCCTCGTTGGCTTCGCGGTACGCCGTGCCGATAATCTCGCCGCTCGCATCTCGCTCGGGAATCGCCCAGCGTGCGCCCTCAACTCGTGCGAGTTTCTCCCATGCCCAATCCGGCACGCCCTCAGGGGCTTGAAGAGTAGGGTTCACTTGTACACCGCCTCTCGCACGCGCTCGGCGGAGCCGGGCACAGTCGGGCAGCCGGCAGCAATCCATGCACGCAGCTCGTTCGGCGAGTAGCGAACTGACCGACCGATGCGACAGGATGGGATCGCCTCCCGGTTGGTGAGGCTCCACAACGTCCTTGCCCCGATGTTCAACAGCCGAGCCGCTGCTTTCGCGTCAATGAGAAGTGAAGTATCCTGGGAGGTGTCCGCTGTGCCGCCCGCGTCGCCTGCCAGCTGCCGGGCGGCTTGGGATCCGAGTCGCTCGCTCATTCCACACCTCCGGGCAGCCACTCGCCCTGTCGAGTGAGTGCTGCCGCGATGAGCTGAACCTGCTCGTCGGTGAACACTCGGGCGTTCCCCGCACGCTCCGTCGGCTGGATCTCTCGCGCCGCGACGATGTACTCCACCCGGTGCCGCGGCACACCCAGGTGCTCCGAAATGCGGGTGATGGTCCAGAGCTTTGAGCTAGCAGCGTCCATGCCGAGTCGCCTCCTTTAGGGAGGGGCGGGCCGACGCCGGTTGTTCTGTACCCGAGACACGGCGGCCCTGTACTGAGGCGGGCGCGCGGTTCTCAAACAATGCACAGTCAAAAACCGCCTTGGCTGGCGGGTATCGGGGTTTCCAGAAGGCTTCGCGCGCGCGTGCGCGCGCACGCGTAATGCTGTCTAGACGCGCCGGCTCCGATCGTCGTGCTTCTGCTCCGCGACCAAGCGGGCCAACTCATCGCCCCCCTCACCACCCGACTGCCTCTGGCGATCCTGCGCGTATGTGCGCTGAAGCAACGCAGAGTCGTTGACGGCCTTGTTCAGCGTGTGGGGGCTGCACCTGACCTTCTCGGCGAGGCGCCTCTTTGAAGGCTTGCCCCCGACGCGTGGCCAGCCCTCTCTCTTGACGATCGCCTCCGCACTCAGCCGTGCCGTGCTGGCTGACATCGGCTGCCTGCCACGGTCGGGCGGTGACGAACCGGAGTCGCTCGCACCGGAGGTCGCCTGTTGGCTCTGAGACGTCGCCGCGAGGGAGGCGGCGAGTTCGTCTCTTCGGCGCCTTAGCTGGTCGCGCAAGTCGGAGAGATTGCTGGTCGCATCCTCCACGTGAATGTCCGGCGTGTCGACCGCCAGCTGCAGGATCCCGAGCTGCGATTCAAGTTCTTGGATGGCGACACGGAGCTGGGTTGACCAGATCTGCGATCCGGGATTGAGCGCGTTGTCCGCCGGATTAGCGCCGCCCTCCGAGATCGCGCGACTTGCCTCGGAGCACACCCGCTGAGTGTCGCGGATGGTGCGCCGCACGGCCTCGCGCAGCTCGCGAGCATCCGTGATCCGAAGTGACTCGATCAACTGCGGCCCGAGAACGCCCTTGCTCTCAGAGGCGATCTCGATCGCGGCCTCGATCAAGCTCCTGCGGAGCTCCCGCGACTCGCGGCGATGGTCTGCGAGCCTTCTGACAAGTGGAAGATTGGCGAGACTCGTCTGGATGCCATTGAGGGCGAAGTACAACGCCATGCTCGGGTCATCGGTCGAGCGCCCGCCTCCGAGCACGTGGACCGCGTAGTCCAGCTTGTCCAGCATGGCTGGGCTCGGGTCGCCCGGATGCGGCCACTCCTCGGTTCGCCAGTCGATGCACATGCGTCCGAGCACATTGTCGTCGTCTCCCACCCAGGGTTGCTCCCCGAACTCACAGATGCTCGGGTCGATGACCTCGTTCGCGCGCGGATCACCAGCTAGAAGGATTGCGAGGATGATCGCTCTCGCAGCATGCTCTCGGTCGGCGGGCTGAGAGTTGGAGTCCGCGGGCTGCGGCCAGATGTACTTCTCGGGCGCGAGCACCTGACGCCACGCGCACCACAACCGACCGAGGAGTTCTCCGTCTCGCTCATCTGAGACCGTGCCGACGCGTTCCTTCGCGAACTTGCGTGAGTAGGTCTCCGCCAGCTGCTTCCCCGCCGCGGCGAAGCCTTCTCGGTCTTCGAGGACCAGGCGACGGGCGTCCTCGAACGCGCGGTCGCGTCGCCCGGCATATCCCTCTGGGAGTTCCATGCGTCCCTGCCCTCCTGGACCTTGGCCCAACGGTCACGGGTAGCCTATCGCGGTGTTGGAGAGCCCTCCGGCTCCGACAGGCCGCTGCGGGATCAGGGCGAGCCAGAAGGCCGAAGCTTGGCCCCAGATACCACCGGACTTCTCGACCGATATCATCGCGGTCAGGGTCGTCTTACGCGGCACCCAGCGCGAGAGATCCTGACGAGAGGCCCCGGGTGATCGAGAGTGCCGGGTTCTCAGAGCTGACTCGGCCGACCCGGTTCGATCGGGGCCGGCACGACGAATGACGGGAGCAGACAGGGGCAAGCTGTCTATTGCACAGACCGCGACGTGCGTGCTTGAGAGGGCGCGGCCCAACCAGGGAGTAAGTTCATACATGGCTGATGCATCGAACAGCAACTCCGATCTCGCCTACGCCGACACCCTCTGGAAGTCCGCCGACGCCCTGCGCGGGCAGATCGACGCTGCGGAGTACAAGCACGTCGTCCTCGGCCTGCTCTTCCTGAAGTACATCTCCGACGCCTTCGCGGCGACGCGCGAGAAGCTCAAGGCGGACCTTGAAAAGGAGGGCATCGCCGGCAAGCAGGCCGAGTCCCTCCTCGAAACGCGGGACGAGTACACGGCCGAGCGCATCTTCTGGGTGCCGCCCGAGGCCCGCTGGGACAATCTCCAGAACCAGGCCACCCGCGCCGACATCGCCACGCTCATCGACGACGCGATCCTGGCCGTCGAGCGCGATAATTCCGGGCTCAAGGGAAAGCTCCCGCGCGACTATGCCCGCCGCGGCATCGCACCGGAGAAGATGAAGGGCCTCATCGACCTCATCGCCAACATCGGCTTCATGGGTGACCGCGACAAGGCCCGCGACACGCTGGGACGCGTCTACGAGTACTTCCTCGGCAAGTTCGCCCAGGCCGAGGGCAAGTTGGGCGGCGAGTTCTTCACCCCACGCTGCGTCGTCCGCCTCCTCGTCGAGATGCTCGAGCCCTACGAGGGGCGCGTCTACGACCCCTGCTGCGGCTCGGCTGGCATGTTCGTCCAGTCCGAGCGCTTCGTCGAAGCCCACGGCGGCCGGCGCACCGACATCTCCATCTTCGGCCAGGAGTCCAACCCCACCACCTGGCGCCTCGCCCACATGAACCTCGCCATCCGTGGCATCGAGGCAAACCTCGGCTCCCAGCCCGCCGATTCCTTCCTCCGTGATCTTCACCCCGACCTCAAGGCCGACTACATCCTCGCCAACCCCCCCTTCAACGTCAGCGACTGGTCCGGCCAGCTCCTCCGCGATGATGTCCGCTGGCGCTACGGCACACCGCCCACCGGCAACGCCAACTACGCCTGGATCCAGCACTTCATCCATCACCTCGCGCCGCCCAACGGGCGCGGCGGGGGCGTCGCCGGCTTCGTCATGGCCAACGGCTCGCTCTCCTCGGGTTCCGGCGGCGAGGGCGAAATCCGCCAACGCATCGTCGAGGCCGACCTCGTCGACTGCATCGTGGCGCTGCCCGCCCAGCTCTTCTTGACCACAGGCATCCCGGCCTGCCTCTGGTTCCTCTCCCGCAACAAGACCGGCAAGAACCTGCCCAAGGGCGGACGCGACCGCTCGGGCGAGACCCTCTTCATCAACGCCCAGCAGCTCGGCACGATGCAGACCCGTACCCTCCGCGTTCTCTCCGGCGGCGACGACGGCGAGACGATGCTCGCGGACAGCAAGGGTGACCCGTACCACGACACCGATATCGGACGCATCGTCTACGCCTTCCGCCAGTGGCGCGGCGAGCCGGCGCCTGAGTGGTGGGACGCGAAGACGCACGGCGAGTGGGCCTACCGCAACATCCCCGGCTTCTGCAAGAGCGCCAAGACCGAGGAGATCGCCAAGCACGGGTTCGTGCTGACGCCCGGGCGCTATGTCGGCGCCGAGGAGCTGGAGGACGACGGCGAACCGTTCGAGGAGAAGTACCCACGCCTATTGGCGGAGCTGGAGGACTGCTTCGGCGAGTCGGATCGCCTGACAAACTCCATCAGAGAGGCGCTCGCACGGGTGGATCATGGCGGCTGACGCGCGACAGGACAATCCGACCTCCCAGAGTAGTGCTTCGACTGATGCGGTCGATGGCGGCTGGGAGCGGCACGAGCTCACGGAGGTGATCGACTTCCAGGAGGGGCCGGGAATCCTCGCCAAGGACTTTCGCGAGTCCGGTGTACCGCTGATTCGGCTTGCCGGACTGGACCGCGATGCCTCGGTATTGAGGGGATGCAACTACCTCGACCCGGAGATGGTGGAAGCGCGGTGGCAACACTTTCGCGTCCTCCCCGGCGACACACTCTTGAGTACGTCAGCGAGCTTGGGCAGGATCGCGATCGTCTCGGAAGAGGCTGCAGGCGCAATCCCCTACACAGGGATCATTCGATTCCGACCGAAGGACGATCGAATTGTCTCGGAGTTCATTCGATACGTCTTGGAGTCTAGGGACTTTCAGCTCCAAGCAGAGGCGATGGGCGCGGGGAGTGTGATTCGGCATTTCGGACCGACGCATCTCCGTGACATGACGCTGCTGCTGCCTCCCCCGGAAGAACAGCGTGCCATCGCCGCGGTCCTCGGCTCGCTCGACGACAAGGTAGAACAGAACCGGCGGACGGCCCGGACGTTGGAGCGGCTGGCACGGGCGATCTTCAAGGCGTGGTTCGTGGACTTCGAGCCCGTGAAGGCCAAGGCCAACGGCGCCGCGTCCTTCCCCTCCATGCCCCAAGAGGTCTTCGACGCCCTGCCGACGGCGTTCGCAGACTCGCACATCGGCCCCGTGCCGGAGGGGTGGGACGTAAAGGCGATCGCGAAGATCGCCACCTTCCTGAACGGCCTTGCCCTCCAGAAGTATCCACCGCGAGGCGACGGAAACGACCTGCGCGTCATCAAGATCGCCCAACTTCGCAAGGGATCAACCGGGGACGCCGATTGGGCGAACGGCGATGTGCCCGAGCAGTACGTGATCCGCGATCGCGACCTGCTGTTCTCGTGGTCGGGGACGCTGGAGGCGACGCTTTGGTTCGGAGGACCGGGAGCGCTGAATCAGCATCTTTTCAAGGTCTCTTCTGAGCGATACCCGAGCTGGTTCTGTCTGCTCTGGATACGGCAGCATCTGCCCTGGTTCCGCGCTATCGCCGCGAGCAAGGCAACCACGATGGGGCACATCAAGCGAGGCCACCTGCAGGAAGCACAGGTGGTCGTGCCGCCGCCGCCGGTCCTTCAGGCTGCCGATGAAGTTCTCGGGTCACTTTATGACCTTCATGCCGCGCTCATGATCGAGTCGGGACGGCTTGGCGCGATGCGTGATCTGCTGCTTCCGAAGCTGCTGTCGGGCGAGGTTGGAGTGAGAACGATCGGAAAGGACAATGAAGGCTAGGTTACTACGCATCTGGCAGGCCCTCGTATCGAAGCCTGATGCGCCGAGCGATCCACCAGCACCGCATTTGGAGAGCTTTCGGCTGCGAGGCTGCCGAGAGCTTCTTGAACAGTACGCCGACTCTCTTCAGATTCAATCCGCAATCGAGGTTATAGAGAGTTCCATCCCCGGGAGTCCGGGGGTAGCGTTCACTCATTGTCGTGGGCTAATGGAAACAGTATGCCGGACCATTCTTGCTGATCGTGGCGTTGAGACGGAGGCAAACCCCAAGCCCGCATGGCTAATGTCCCAGACCCTACGCGTGCTCAAGCTCACACCCGAAACGTTCGACGGCGATAGTACGGTAGAGGGTGGCGTCGGGGATGTACTGGGCGGGATGAACCGCCTCATGCTCGGCATTGTCGCACTGCGAAAGAGCCAGGGAGTGGGCCCCCACGGCAGAGATGCGCTTGAAGCGGTCCTTGACGCCGATTATGCAGTGATTACTGCAAACGCAGTAGACGCCGCTGCCGCCCTACTTTACAGACTACATCGCAAGCAAGCAGAGTCTGATCCACTCAAGAGAATGCGGTTCGGAGACTACCCCGATTTCGACAAACTGCTTGACGACAAGAATCCCGATCTGTTCGTCGAAGAGATACCACTTCAGGCGAGCAAAGCGCTCTATTCGCTTGAGTTCGAACAGTATCAGCAAATGCTCAGAGAGTTCTTGGAGGATCGCCCAGCAGCTGATGATGATCTAGGATTTGAGCCGGGCGAGATGGTCGCGGAGGAAGCCGATGGATGAGCTTGGCACCGAACTCTCGGCATCCGCTTGGTTCGAGCTTTTGCGAGCGAAAGTGATCCTCGCAGCTGATCTCGACGACGAGCACAGACTTGATCCGGGAAATGTAATTCTCCGAACTCCGCTGTCGAGTGCTGCCGAGAAGTTCAACCCGAGCATTCCGGCTGATGCGTTGGATGCCGCTCTTCGTACTTTGACCCGCCCGCCGCACCCCACGCTCATCCAGAACAACCGCTGGTTCCACACGCTGCTCGTCGACGGTGTCGAGGTCGAGTACCGCGATCCGAAATCAGGCGAGACTCGAGGCGGTCGGGCACGGCTCGTGGACTATGAGCATCCCGAGAAGAACGACCTCCTGGTGGTGCGACAGCTCATCGTGACGGGCCCCTCCGGCAAGTGGATCAAGCCGGACCTGACCGTGTTCCTCAACGGCATCCCAATCGCCGTAATCGAACTGAAAGACCCAACCGACACCGAGGCGACACTCGGCGTCGCGATCGATCAGCTGCATCGGTACATGGCGACGGCGCCCGACCTCTTCGTGCCGAACATGGCGTTGGTGGTGTCGGACGGGATTCTGACACGCGTCGGATCGATCACGAGCGGTCCCGACCGCTTCATGCCGTGGCGCCCGCCCGAAGGCGGTCAGCCGACGCTGGAGGCGGTGATCCGAGGCCTGTTTGAGCCGCGGGCGCTGCTGGACTACCTGCGATCGTGTGTCGTCTTCGAGGAGGACGCGCGGGGCGAGATCGTCAAGAAGATCGCCGGCTACCACCAGTTCCGGGCCGTGCGAAAGACGCGGCGGAGCGTCCTGGACCATCTCAAGCCGCCGTCTGGCGAAGGCGACGGGCGAGGCGGTGTCATCTGGCACACTCAGGGCTCGGGAAAGTCGCTCACCATGCTGATGCTGGCGGGGGCGCTGATTCGCGAACCAAATATGGCGAACCCCACCATAGTCATGATCACCGACCGCAATGATCTGGACGACCAGCTCTTCGATACCTTCGCAGCGGGGCGGGCGCTGCTGCGGCAGGATCCGATCCAGGCCGAGAGCCGCGATCACCTGAAGGAACTGCTCGACAGAGCCTCGGGCGGGGTTGTGTTCGCGACGATTCAGAAGTTCGAGGAGCGCGGCCAGAACGACCCCGTCAGCAGGCGTGCGAACATTGTCGTCATGGCCGATGAGGCCCACCGGAGCCAGTATGGCTTCGTCGAGGGCGGGGCGCTGTGGATGCGCAGGGCGCTGCCCAACGCGACCTTCGTCGGGTTCACGGGCACGCCGCTCGAACGAGACGACAAGAACACGATCCACGTCTTCGGCGAGTATGCCGATGTGTACGACATCCGCCAAGCGGTCGAGGACGGGGCGACGAAGCCGCTTTACTACGAGTCTCGGATCGTCAAGCTCACCGTGGACGACACCGGCGCTGCCGCGGCTGAAGCGGAACTGGAGAGGGCGACGGCGGCTGACGCATCGGGGGAGGAAGTCGAGGACCAGATCCGCATCCCGCTCGAAGCGCTGGTCGGAGCACAGGAGCGGATCGAACGTCTGGCAACCTTCATCGTCGAGCACTGGGAGAAACGCCGGGCCGCGATGGAAGGCAAGGCGATGGTGATCACGATGAGCCGCGACATCGCCGCACGGCTCTACGAGGCGATCAGGGCCTTGCGCCCGGAATGGCACCATCCCGACGACGAGAAGGGCTCGATGAAGGTGGTGGTGACGGGGACGGCCGACGACGCCGAGCCGCTGCGAAGTCATGTGCGGACCAAGGCAGGTCGGAAGCGTCTTGCAGAGCGTTTCAAGAACCCGGACGACGATCTGCGGGTTGCAATTGTGTGTGACATGTGGCTGACCGGCTTCGATGTGCCGTGTGCACACACGATGTACCTCGACAAGCCGCTGGCGGGCCACAACCTGATGCAGGCTATCGCCCGAGTGAACCGGGTCTACGGTGAAAAGCCCGGTGGCTTGATCGTGGATCTGCTCGGGCTCGCAGATCAACTGGCCGATGCGCTGGCGACCTACACGCAGGCGGGCGGCACGGGCGAGGCCGTACGGCAGATTCAGGACGAGGCGGTGCCCGCCATGCAGGCGGCGTTCGAGAAGCTACGCGACTTCTTCCACGGCTGCGACTACGAGGCGGCGCTGGCGGCGGATCCGCAAGACGTGCTCCCGGTTTACCTGCGAGCGATCGACCACGTCTTCGCGCAGGACGACGGGTGGAAGCGGCTGCGGACACTGGTGAAGCAGTTGTCGGCGGCGTTCGCCCTGGCGGTGCCGCGGCCGGAGACAGAGGAGGTCGTCGATCACCTCGCGTTCTTCCAGCGAGTGACCGCCATGATCCGCAAGCGGCTGGCGGACGACACGGGGCAGAATGGCCGGCGCCGCCAGCGGGATGTGGACGCCGCGGTGCGGCAGGTCATCGGCGGCGCGGTCGACGCGGACGATGTGATCGATCTCTTCGCCGCGGCCGGGCTCGACGACGCCCGGCTGGACATCCTCTCCGACGAGTTCCTCAAGCGGGTGGCGGCGCTCGAACAGAAGAACCTCGCGCTCGAAACGCTGCGCAAGCTCCTTGACGACCAGATCCGAGCGACGGAGCGAAAGAACATCGTCCAGAGCAAGAAGTTCCGCGAGGCGCTCGAAGACGCGATGCTGCGGTACACGAACAAGGCGATCTCGACGGCGGAGCTGATCGCGCGCCTGATCGACCTGGCCAAGCACCTGCGCGACGCGCAGAAGCACGGCGAGGCGTTGGGGTTGAGCGAGGAAGAGACGGCGTTCTACGACGCGCTCGCCGAGAACGGCTCCGCGAAGGAGATCATGAAGTCGGATACGCTCCGGCTAATGGCCCGAGAGCTTGCGGAGATGATCAAGAGAATGCCCAAGCTCGACTGGACGCAGCGCGAGTCAGTGCGTGCGACACTCCGGCGGAATGTTCGGCGGATGCTTGCGAGATACGGCTATCCGCCGGACCTCTCCGAGGACGCAACCCAGCTGGTTCTGAAGCAGGCGGAGCTGTCCACGACGAATGGCGAGTGAACATAGTGGCTCGTCCTTGCCTGAAGCAGGTGAGCGCGCTCTGGCAGAAGTTGATCCCGTCGAAGAGACCAGGGCGGGGCTGTTTTGCTGTATCTAGTGGAAATCTCTTGAGGTTGCCGCGAGGCCAGCGAGTATTGCGTCGATCGCCTCGATCCGCTCGGCGTGCACGTGCACGACCTCTCCCTCCCGCTCGACCCGCCCGCCAACGAGCAGGGCCCGACTCATCCGCACGACGCGGCGGAACTGCTCGTAGACCTTCGGCCAGATGACGAGGTTGGCGATGCCGGTCTCGTCCTCCAGCGTGACGAAGACGACGCCGGAGGCCGTGCCCGGGCGTTGGCGGACGAGGACAACACCAGCGACCAAGACGCGCCGACCCTGCGGGCACAGGAGGTCGCCGCGCAGCCCCTGGGCGGGGGTGACGCCTATGCGGTCGAGCTCGTCGCGGATGAAGGAGACCGGGTGGGCCTTCAGCGAGAGGCCGGTGCTGCCGTAGTCGTGGAAGACGCGGGCGCGAGCGTCGGCCGGGGGCAGGGCGCCGCCGCCCTCCTCGTCGGGCGCCTCCGACTGCTCAAAGAGGGGGAGCGGCGTGTCGCGCAGCGGCTTGACCGACCACAGCGCCGTGCGCCGGTCGAGGCCCATCGAGCCGAAGGCGTCAGCGGCGGCGAGGCGTTGCAGGGCGTGTACCGAGGCGCCGCTGGCGCGCCAGAGGGTTTGGATAGATTCGAACGGCCCGCGGTCGCGGACGGCGGCCTCGATCTTCTCTGCGTCCGTCTCGCGCAACCCCTTGGTCAGCCGCATCCCAAGGCGGAGCGTCTCGCCGCCGTCCTCGAGCGTACAGTCCCACGCGCTGTGGTTCACGTCGATGGGCCGGACGGTGACGCCGTGGTCTCGCGCATCACGGACGATCTGGGCGGGCTGGTAGAAGCCCATCGGCTGGGAGTTGATGAGGGCGGCGGCGAACGCCGCCGGCTCGTAGCGCTTGAGCCAGGACGAGACGTACACGAGCAGGGCGAAGCTGGCCGCGTGCGACTCCGGGAAGCCGTACTCGCTGAATCCCTTGAGCTGCTCGAAGCAGCGCTCGGCGAAGTCCGGCGGGTAGCCGCGCTGGAGCATCCCCCCGATCAGCTCCTCCCGGAAACTCTCCAGGGTCTCGCTCTTGCGCCTCCACGCGGCCATTGCCCGGCGGAGCTTGTCCGCCTTGTCCGGCGAGAAGCCGGCGGCGACGATGGCGAGGCGCATCGCCTGCTCCTGGAACAGGGGCACCCCGAGCGTCCGCCCCAGCACCTCCTCGATGTCCTTGCTGGGATAGCTGACCGGCTCCTCGCCGCAGCGGCGCTTGAGGTAGGGGTGGACCATCTTGCCCTGGATGGGCCCCGGGCGGACGATCGCGACCTCGATCACCAGGTCGTAGAAGGTGGCGGGCTTGAGCCGCGGCAGCATCGACATCTGCGCCCGGCTCTCGATCTGGAACACCCCGACCGTGTCCGCGTGCTGGATCATCTCGTAGACCGCGGGGTCCTCGGCGTGGTCGCTCAGGACTTTCGGGATCGACAGCTCGCGCCCGCGGGCGCTCTGCACAAGCCCGAAGCTCTTGCGGATGCAGGTGAGCATCCCGAGCCCGAGGCAGTCGACCTTGAGCATGCCCATCGCGTCGATGTCGTCCTTGTCCCACTCGATAACGGTCCGGTCCTCCATCGCCGCGTTCTCGATGGGGACCAGTTCGCACAGGGGCGTGCGCGTGATCACGACCCCCCCGACGTGCTGGGAGAGGTGGCGGGGGAAGCCGCGGAGCTGGTTGGTCAGGGCGAGCACGCGGCGGAGGGTCGGGTCGGCGGCGTTCATGCCCAGCTCGCGGACGCGCTGGCCGCTCGCCTCGCCGCCCCAGTGGTCGATGCTCTTGGCGAGCAGGTCCACGCGGTCGAGCGACAAGCCCATCGCCTTGCCCACCTCGCGGACCGCCGAGCGCCCGCGGTAGCTGATGACCTCAGCGGTCAGGGCCGCACGGTCGCGCCCGTACTTCTCGTAGACGTGCTGGATGACCTCCTCGCGCCGTTCGTGCTCGAAGTCGATGTCGATGTCCGGCGGCTCGCCGCGCTCGCGGCTGACGAACCGCTCGAACAGCAGCTGGAAGCGGGCGGGGTCCACCTCCGTGACGCCGAGGCAGTAGCAGACCGCGGAGTTGGCCGCGCCGCCGCGCCCCTGGCAGAGGATCCCCTGCGAGCGGGCGAACTCCACGATCTCGTCACAGGTCAGGAAGTACGCCTCGTAGCGCAGCTCATCGATGAGCGCCAGCTCGCGCTCGAGGCTCTCCCTCACGCGCGCGGGCACGCCGCCGGGGTACCGGCGCAGCGCGCCCGCGTGCGCCCGCCGGCGAAGGTGCTCCATCGGGGTCATGCCGGGCGGGCAGGACTCGACGGGGTACTCGTACCGCAGCTCGTCCAGGCTGAACGCCGCCGCCCGCAGGGCGACCTCAGCGCTGCGGGACACCGCCTGCTCGTGGCCGATGAACAGTCGGGCCATCTCCTCGGGCGCCTTGAGATGACGCTCGGCGTTGGGGGCGAGGCGGTAGCCCGCCTGCTCGATCGTGCACCCGCAGCGGATGCAGGTGAGCACGTCCTGGAGGGGGCGACGCTCGGGCGCGTGGTAGAGCGCGTCGTTGGTCGCCAGGAGAGGAACACGAGCGTGCTGCGCGAGCGCGTGGAGCTGGCGGATCCGCCCGGCGTCGTCGGGTCCGTAGCCGACCGACGCCGCGAGGGAGAGGCGGTCGTCGTCGAAGACGCCCCGCAGGCCCTCCAGCGTCTCGACGGCGCGATCATCGAGGACGGCGGGCGGGACCACGATCCCGAGCATGCCGTCGGCGTGGTCGATCAGATCGTGGAGAGCAAGGTGGCACTCGCCCTTGGGCGCCCGGCGCTTGCCCAGCGTGAGCAGCCGGCAAAGGCGCGCGTACGCCGCGCGGCGGGTGGGGTAGACGACGATCTCGAGTCGCGCCGGCTCGTTCAGGCGCAGACGGGAGCCGACGGCCAGCGGGATGCCGGCCTCCCTCGCGGCGACGTGAGCGCGGACGATCCCGGCGAGGGTGTTCACGTCCGCGATCGCCGCGGCGGCGTGCCCCAGCTCCGCCGCCCGCGCGACCAGCTCCTCCGGGTGGCTCGCCCCGGTGAGGAACGTGAAGTTGCTCGTGACACACAGCTCGGCGAAGCGGAGCGACGCGGCGTGCGCGCGAGGAACGGCGTTGCGGCCCGACTCTGCTCGGAACGGGTGGGGCCTGTGCTTGGGGGGTGGCGAGTCGGGCATCACAACGCCTCAGGCCCAGACGCCGTGCACTGACCACCGCCCGTCGGCGGTGTCGCGCCGGACCCAGAGCCACTGGCCGCGCTCGTCTTGGGCCTTGAAGTAGTCGCGCCCCGAGCGGTCGCCCGCCCACCACTCGGGGCCGATGCGCTCGGGCCCGATGCACGCGACGATCCGACGGTCCTCCCCACGCCAGTTCACGCTCATGACGGGGCCGTCGGGCGTCAGCGCCATCACGCGAACCGGCTCGGGGGGGTCGATGAGCAGTGTTGGGCGGTCGTGCCGGGGGCACGCGTCGATCTGAGCGGCGGGGCCGCCGATGCCAACGGGCCGCAGGCGCCCGGCGCGCTCGGGGACGTGCGACTCGCGCGGCTCGAAGACCAGCGCGCCGCCCGGGCCGAGGCGGTTGG
This sequence comes from Phycisphaerales bacterium, assembly GCA_041402005.1. Lineage (GTDB taxonomy): Bacteria > Planctomycetota > Phycisphaerae > Phycisphaerales > UBA1924 > JAJRXR01. Next base: position 252,189 of record JAWKTB010000005.1, read on the forward strand.
TCAGCGTGTCGGTCAGCTCGGCGACCGCCCTCTCCGTCGCCGCGTCCGCGACCGCCGCCCCCTCGCGCCACCGCTCGCGCTGCTCGTGGGGGAGGCGACCGAGGCGGGATGCGCGGGCCCGGACTCCTTCCACACCGAAGCCAAGGTGCGCACGCTCCAGTTGCGGGCGAGCGAGCGACCAGAGGTGGCGGGCGTCCCGGCACGGTTGGCTCATCGAGAGGGCGAAGCCGGTCGGGTCCAGGTCCGATCGGTCCAGCTCGACCTCGATGCGCCGGGCGCCGGACTCCCGCGCGCGGAGGGCGTCGCAGACTTCCGCAAGCAGCCCGCGGACCGTCAGCTCCAGGGCGTCCCACCGCGTGGTCGGTCCGTCGAAGACGCGCTCGGCCTCGGGCGGGGCGGACGGGCGGACGGGCTCGATGGTCTCGATGGCGTGGCCGAGCGCCAGGTCCAGGCGGAGCAGGACATCGGGGCCGAACCGGGGGGGCAGCGTCGAGCGGGGGAGGTTCAGCAGGTGCTCGACGCGCTCGATGCCCACCTCCGCCAGCGCGGCGTCAACGTCGGCGTCGATCCGGAGGGCGCGGGTCGGGAGCGGGGCGATTGCGTTTCGCGCTCCTCCTTCCGGCACGACCGCCGCCTCGGCGTCGCCGAAGCGGGCCAGCGCCCACGCGCACCCGAACGTCGGGGCGATCGCCGCCCGCGCCGTCAACCCGTGCCGCGCGAACCCCTCCACGACGGCGCCCACGAGCTGCTCCTCCCCGCCGTGCACCGGCCCGCACCCGGTCGCGTCCAGCAGCACGCCGTCGGGCGGGTCGGGCGCAACCACCGGCGAGAACCGGCGCGACCAGACCGCGATCGCCCGCAGCGCCTCGGCGTCGCTCTCGGGCGTGTACGCCTCGACGCGGGCGCCACTCGGCAAAAGCCCGCCCGCCTCCGCCACCGGCAGCCCCGGCGTGACGCCCGCCTCGCGCGCACTCTCGCAGCACGCGAGGACCACCTGGCGCTGCCGATCCTGCCCCACCAGCAGGATCGGGCTCCCGTCAGGCCCGCCGCCGCGCCGCCCACCCCGTCGCCGGTCCCGCCGCCTCACCAGGTCGATCGGGAGCGTCGGCAGCCACACGGACATCGCCCGTCTCATGCTCACGCCGCACGGCCCACCGCCGCGCGTCCTCCGGTGCGGGCCGCACTCCCTTGCAGCGCAGCAGTTCCACGGTCCATCGTGGATCGGTCCAGTCCGACGGCGCGGGCGCGACCCGCCAGCGCGTCCAGGCGGCGGACACCTCCCGCCGCTCCCACCACGGGCGCGCCAGCAGGCACACGCCCCCGCCCGCGCCCGCCGCGAGCTGCAGCCGGCGCGACTCGCCCATCCCCAGCCCCGACCCGTCGGCGACCACCACCGCGACGCCCGCGCAGCGCAGCGCGAGGTCGATCGCCCACAGCCGCTCGGCGTCGCCGCGGGGCGCGACGAAGACGGAGCGCTCGAGCAGCGCGGCAGCCCGGACCGCGCGCGGGTGCGGCCACACCCGCCGCCCGACCCAGACCGCCCGCCGCCCGGCGGCGTCCTCGCGCAGCGCCCGCCCCGCGGCGTGGATCAGCACCCCGAGCGGTGGGCCCCACCAGTGCCCGCCGCTCGGGTCGGGGTCCCCGGTCAGCCACTCGTGCACGGCCCCACGCCGGAGCCCGCCCCCGATCGCCGCGTCCGGCCCGTCCCACCCGAGGGCGAGAGGGGGCCCCGCCGCGGAGGGCTCCGACCGCGTCTCGACCCGCTCGACCGCGGCCCGAAGGCGGCTCAGGGGCGTTCTAGGGGCCACGATGGCTCCTGATGATCGCATTATGTCAGGGTAATACCCGATCACGTCCCGATCAAGCCAAATCGGCGTCGGGGATGCCCTACGGCCTGAGCGGGGACTACTTTCCAGGTATGTGCGGGCGGTACACCCGGAAGTACACCTGGCGCGAGGTCCGGGCCTTCCTCGACCTCAAGTTCCCCGAGCACCTGGACCTCGAGCCGAGCTTCAACGTCGCCCCGACGCACACCGCCCCGATCGTCAGGGAGGGCGGGCGCGGGCGTGAGATGGCGATGGCGACCTGGGGACTCGTCCCCCACTGGGCCGACGACCCCAAGGTCGGCGCCCGGATGATCAACGCCCGCGCCGAGACCGTCGCCTCGAAGCCCGCCTACCGCGACGCCTTCAAGAAGCGCCGGTGCGTCGTCCCGATCTCCGGCTTCTACGAGTGGCAGGCGCGGGACAAGGGCCCGAAACAGCCGTACTACACGACCCGCGCCGACGGCGAGATCATGTGCCTCGCGGGGCTGTGGGAGCGGTGGGACAAGGGCGGCGAGCCGCTCGAGACGTACACGATCATCACTGCGGAGGCGAATGCTCTGCTTCAGCCCATCCACCCACGAATGCCAGCGGTCCTGGAGCGAGAGCAAGTGAACGATTGGCTCCGGAACGGCGCGGACGCGGCAGTCCTCGCCGGATTCCTCCGGCCCGCTGCGGCGGGGATCTTGGAAGCGCATCTCGTATCGACACGTGTCGGCAATGTCGCGAATGACGACGCAGCTCTGATCGAGCCGAAGAGAGGTGCCTCAGGCGCCCTGTTCGGCCAGGGCTCGGAGGAATAGCGCACGCTTTCGGCGACACCTTTCCGCGGGCGCCGAGCGCTCGCCGTGCTTCCAGGCGTTCATTCTGCTCCGCGCCTTACCCTCGGGCGTCCTCGGACCCGTGGATTGCTCCCACGGTCTCACGCGAGTCACTGACGCCCGCAGCGACCCCAACCCCTCGGGACTCAGCCTGTAGCGCTTGGGGGGCTTCTCCGGGCCCCTCTGGCCCGCATGGGGCCCTAAATCCTTGTTCGTTCGTCGCATTTTTTCCGATTGACCCTCGGTCATTCATCACCACCTGCTTCTCCGCGATGTTCGCCTGCCGGATCGCCGTGAAGGAGTCGCCGCCCCTCGGCGGTCTGCGATACTCAGCAAGGGCCAGCATCAGGCGCCGAAACGTGTTGCTGGCCCGGTCCGTGTACTCGTTCACAATGCGGATGGACTCGAGATTCGTCTGCTGATTCGCGAGATCGGTGAGATGCAGCACGCGAGCGTGGGCCAAGACGGCCTGGGCCACGAGCATTTCCTCCATTGGGTCCCGGGGCTCCATCCGCTGAATCAGATCATCCACGTAGGTGTGGGCACTCTGAGCGAGGTTCAAGCCCGCGAACAGAGCCTTAAGGCGGTGCCGGAGGGAGTCACCGTACACGGCGCCCGGCACCGCACTCGCGTGGATTCGCCGGGCCGCAGCGGGATCGGACGCGGGATCAGCGGACAGCTTGATCACGGGCGGCTGATCTGCCGGGACCAGAGTTCTCGTGTCCGAATCAGGCATCGCTAGACCTTCCACCCGCCGCATGAACCATCGCCGCGATGCCAGCCCGGACCGCCTCGGGCAGCCTCGGCCACGCGTCGACCAGTCGGGCAAGTCGAGGGTCGGCGTCTGGGCCAGGGTGAGACGAGCCAGGCACAACTGCGCCGGATTCTGCGCCGCCCGGTGGCGGATTATTCATGTTCTTCGGGGATTCGTGGGGGTGTTCAAGTCCGGCCCTGCCCATTTTGGAGGACCAGATCCTTCGAGTCGCGACCCGCTTGGGGCTGACAAAAGTCATCGTCTCCGGGCACATCAAGATCTCCGCGTCAGGCGGCTGGTTCTGCCCAGTATGTGGCGACAAAAAGCTGCCCGGTGTTCAGTTGCCATATGGCACGACAGGCATGCATACCGGGGGCTCTCACGACATCTGCTCCTGTTGCGAAACCGAGTACGGCCTTGATGATTGGAGCCCAGGCTTGAGTTGCCTCGACGCGGAGTGGGCGCGGGTGAGGCTTGATTGGCTGGACCGTTCCGGGTGGAATGCCGAAGCATTGGCGCAGCTCGAGCAAAATCTGGGATTGACAGAGGCGGAACTGCGTGCGCGCCAAGGGTAACTGGCCTTCGCAGCGATGCTCCTGAGCACGGCGGCCCTTGCGGGTCAGACGTGGCGCCCTCCGTGAAGTTCTTGGCCGACTCCGCTCTTACACGACATGGATCGTCACGTTGATGTTGCCGCGCGTGGCCTTGGAATAGGGGCAGATCTGGTGGGCGGCGTCGGCCAACTCCTGGGCGGTCTGGGGGTCGAGGGTGGGGATCGAGACATAGAGGCGTGCCGCGAGCTGGTAGCCGCCCGCGTTCGTACCCAGGTCGATCTCGGCGTCGACGGCCGTGCCTTCGGGCAGTCGCATCTTCCGTTGGGTCGCGACGACCTTGAGCGCGGAGAGGTAACAGGTGGACCAGCCGGCGGCGAAGAGCTGCTCTGGGTTGACGCCGTCGCCGGGGGCGCCCGGGGGGGAGATTCGGAGGTCGAGGCGCCCGTCGTCGGTGCGGGAGGCGCCGCCCTCGCGGCCGCCGGTGGTGTGGGCGCGGGCGGTGTACAGGACTTTGTCGAGTGCGGCGGGCATCGCGGTCCTTTCAATGAAAGTAGGTCAACGCCAGGACGAACGCGAATGCTAGTCTTAACTGGCAGCGGGGGGTGAACGCCTCACACGCGGCGGCGTGTATGAGCTGCGTCTCGGGCCGGATGAGCCCGCTGGGGGAAGAGGCGGCGCGGGACGTGGCGTCTCGCGCGACGACCTCTTGCACGAACACGTCGAGGAGTTGGGCGTCGAAGGCGACACCGCTTTGTTCCTGGAGTACCTCGACCGCCTGCTCGACGGGCAGCGCGGCGCGGTAGGGACGGTCGGTGCGGAGGGCGTCGAAGACGTCGGCGATGTGGACGAGTTGGCTCGCCAGGCCGACTCGCCAGCCCGGGGGCGGCGTCGGGTAGCCCCCCCCGTCGAGCATCATGTGGTGCTCGTATGCGACGCTGATGGCGACAGGTGGCAGGCCGATCGTCGCGGCGAGGATCACGGCGCCGTGAGCCGGGTGACGGCTCATCTCGGCGAACTCCTCGTGGGTGAGCTTGCCCCGCTTGTTCAGGAGGGCGGGGGTGACCCGGGCCTTGCCGACGTCGTGGAGCAGGCCAGCGCACGTGATCTCGTGGACCCGATCTGGGCGGAGGCCGATCGCCCGTGCCAACGCGCTGCTCATGACGCCGACGTTGATCGCGTGGATGTAGGTGTACTCGTCGTGGCTCTTCAGGTCGGCGAGGGGGAGGATCGTGGAGCGACCACCGGCGACCGCGGCGACGAGGTCGCCGGCGAGCGACTCGAGCGCCGGGGCGTTGATCGCACCCGTCTTGCGGAGCGAGCCCCACGCGCCCCTCAGCCCATGGGCCAGGAAGCGGGCGTCTGCGACGACCCCGCAGGCGGCGGGCGCGCACGGCGTGTCCAAACGGTCGATGTGGCGCAGCGCGAACGGGCGGATCTCGACGTCCGGTTTCAGCTCGACGCTCGTCGAAGCCTCGAGACATGCGATGAGTCGCTTGACCGACTCGGGCGTGACGGCACGCCCGATCTCGAGGCAGTCGGGCAGCGGCGGCGCGAGGCGGGCGAACAGGCCGGAACGGAGGACCTTGTTCGAGGGCAGGGTGCTGCTCTCGTACACGAGCTTGTTGGGGAGAGAGAAGATCCTGACAGGGCATCGGTCATCGGGGATCGTCGCCAGAGCCTCCGCGGCGCGATTGACCTGGGCGGTGACCGTGGAATGGTCTTCGCCATAGAGGCGGCACGCCGACCAGGCGGCGTTGATCGCGATCAGGGCTCGGTCGAGTGTCTCAATCATCGTGTCGCCGCCGTGCGCTGCGTGTCGGGATTAGGCGGTTTGGGCTCAGCGCCCAGGCGATGCGGGCAAGCACGCAAGCACGTGTGTACGGACGCCCCCGGAGGGCGGCGGCGATGCGACGCCCCACGTCCGCGCGGCCACGCCCGATTCTCCAGGACGCGTACAGGAGGCCGTGAACGAGCGCCCGGTCGGCGGCGGGGGTGCGGACCTCGGCAAACACGCCGATGAGGGCCGCGCATTCGGCCGGCGTGGGCTTGACGCCGCCCAGACGGTGGAGCGCCCGCTGGGTGAGCAGATCGATCGCGTCATCGGCGCTGCGACGCTTGATGTAGGCCGCGGCGAGGCGGCGGATCCGAGCGTCGTTGTCCGTCAGGGCGCGGTGGCAAAGGTCACGGGGCCATGGGTGCCGGAGGCGGTAGGCGGTGGAGTAGGCCTGGATCCGGTGCAGCGTGGTGGGAGCGTTGAGGATTGCCGGCCCGAGGACTTGAAAGGCCGAGTCGGCGGGCAGTGAGTCGATGAGGACCGCGAGAGCGCCGACCATCGGGGGGTCGCGTTCGATTATCTCGCCGAGGCGTCGGGCGAGGTCGCCGGTCCTCGCGCTCAGTTCGTCAGCGATCCAGTCCCGCGTCTCCTGCCAGTCGCACATGGCGAAGGCGCGAAGCAGGATCCCGGCAGCGTCGACGCCGGGTCGATTGAGAAGGATGTTCGTCGTGTCGCCACGGTCTTCGGGGGCGTCGGTCCGAGAGAGGGCAAGGACGATGACGTCGGGGTCGGAGGCGATCTGGAGGAGGTCCTGCACGCCGGCGCGGGCGGATGCGGGCGCCGCCGGGTCGAGGTCTTCGCCGACCGTCAGCGCTCGCGCCAAGAAGCCTGTGCGTCCGCACTCGGCGGCGTAGGGAATGGCCCTGGCAAGGGCGGCGAAGATGCCGGAGAGCGATTCCGGGGGCGCGCCCCCTCGCTCGACGAGGCCGAGGAGGACATCGTCGGCGTGGGAACGCTCCTCCACCCGGGCCTCCCACGCCAGGCGATTGCGGACCCGTGACGCGTTCGAATCGGTGCTGATCGCGCGCAGCTGCCGCTCGTAGTCCTCGGGCGTGAAGTCGTGCGCCGAAGCCTGCGAGCAGAGAGCCGCGATGGAACTGATCGTGCGCGCGTGGTCGGAGTATCTGGGTCCCGCATTGGCCCAGCGCTGAGCGAGCGAACCGACGCGGTCGATGCTCTCGGCGTCACCGGCCGCAAGGGTCGCCAGACGCTTGAAGAGGAGCGCCGAGGCCGAGCAGAAGCGGTCGGGCGAGCCCTCCATCAGCGAAAGGGCGTCGCACACGACATCCACGGGAAGCGCGTCCGCGAGGTCGGCGATCGCCTCCAGTGGCAGGGCGCGCTCGGACTCATCGGGCCACACGAGGCGTTCGCAGGCTTCGCGTGGCATCGCGGCGAGCACGGACCGGATGTACTCGAGGTCGGAGGTTTGCTCCGCTTCGTGCAGCTCCTGAAGCCGCGTCCGGAGCAGCGTGCAGGCTTGGGCCGCGTCCTCACCCGCGAGTTCCTGAGCAAGAGCGTCCGCCGCGGCACGCACGTCGCGCGGACCCGTGAGAACGTCATGGATCCGCCGCCAGCGCAGGGGTCCATCGCCAGCATCTGGCGCGCCGTGCCCGCCCACCGAGAGCATGGAGTAGCGGACCGGCTCGAGCACGACCCGATCCTCGGTGCGACGCCGGACCTCCGCCGCGAACCGGTCGGGATTGGAGAGGTCGGGAGTGCGGAGGAGGTTAAAGAGCGCGGTCAGGTCATCGGCGGTCGCGTGCGTCGCGAGCGTGACCCGCCCGATGTTCCGGGCCTTCAGCCTGGCGTCGAGACCATCGCCGTCGTCGGGCGAGGCGCACTCGTCGGGGTTGAGTTCGACCGCGAGACGTTCCCCCTGACTGCCGGCGATCAGGTCAGCGGCCTCGCGCAGCCGGGCGTCGCCGACGGCGTGCCCACTCCCGTACAGGCAGTACGCACGCCAGGCCCGCTCGAGGGCGCCACGGACGCTCACTAGCGTTGCCGTCGCGTTTGTCGGACTCTGCGCCGTCAAGGTCATGGCACGCCAACTCTGCATCGCCGGCCAGGGTGGATCGAACGGTTCGTCCTACGCCTCTTGCACGCAGCACCGGCCCCCCCGGCAAACGGAGGGAGAATCGGTCCACCGAAGCGACTGAAAGACTGGCGGAGGGCTTTGAGGGAAGGACCCCATGGCGGACGCCGGATATCCGTGACACGTCTCTCGCAGAGACCGGGGCCGGGTCCGATATGCGTCGGGTCAGTCCGAACGATCTTCAGCCAGCAGGTCACGGTAGCTGAGGGCGACGGCTTCGCCGAGGGCGGGGGCGAAGGCCTTGCGGAGTTCTTCCGTCTTGTCGCGAGCGGCGGTCACCGAGCTCTTGGGGTGGACGGGGACCTCGAACTCGATGAAGTTCCCAAGCTTCTCGACGATGTCGAAATGGATGCGGGTGGCGTCGAGGAGCCAGAGCTCGCGCCGCTTGTGGACGACGATGTCGGTGGGGAGGGGGCGCTCGCCGTAGCGCTCGCGGGCCTCCTCCTCGGTATACAGGGTGTAGTGCGAGAGCTTGGGGCGGACGATGTCGGCCCGGTCGTAGAAGATGAACTGGACGGGCTCGGGGGCGTGACCCGGCTTGATCGCCTCGCGCTTCTTGAGGCGCCCGGTGGTGACGCGGAAGTAGGTGTCGGTCTGGTCGAGGGTGGCGGCGAGCTTGGCGCCGACCTGCTTGGCGATGGCGCGGGCGAGCGGGAGGTCGCGGAGCTCGGCTTTGTACTCGACGTTGTGCATGGGGGGGGGAGGTCGAGAAAGCGGCAGATCGGGTCGATGAGGCGGGCGCGAGTTAATCACTCTTCGCGGCTTCGAGCCGGATCACAGCTTGGTGTAGCTCCTCGAACTCGTTCGGCGAGAGTTGCCAGAGTGAGGACTCGGGCATCGTCCTGTAGACCGTGATGTTGTCCAATTCTACGAGCCGCGCGGCGAGTTGATAGAGCGTGAGGAGGGGAGTGAGATCGCGATAGTCGAAGTGATTGTCCAGCGGCATGTAACCGTACCCGCCTTCGATTTGCTTCCAGACGAGGGTAAACTGCATCTTGTGGCGTTGCAGGGTCGGATCGCCGATCTTGAACTTCGAGGGCACTTCCGTATGCTGGGCGGGCGGCACGTCTTGCTTTGCATCCTCCCGGTTCGATTGTTCCGTCGAGGCGCAGCCCTGCACGAAAGTCATCATCAAGACGCCACCGATGATGCACCGAGCCTTTCGTCCGCCGTGCTGCATTATGTTGGCCTCAAGTACGTCCGATCGTGCCATCATCCGCCTTACGATAACCGAGAGGGCGCTGGAAGCCTAGCTATGTGTGTTTGGGCAGGTGCGTGAGCAGCTTCTTCTCGTCCCAGGTTTCAACGCCCAGCTCGTCGGCCTTGTCGAGCTTGGAGCCGGGGGACTCGCCGACGATGACGAGGTCGGTGTTCTTGGAGACGGAGCCGGTGACCTTGGCGCCGAGCGACTCGAGGAGGTCCTTGAGGTCGTTGCGTTCGTAGCTCTCGAGGGTGCCGGTGAGGACGATGGTCTTGCCGGCGAAGGGGGAGTCCTTGGCGGGCTTGGCGCCGGGCTTCTTGTAGTCGTGGCTGGAGAGGTCGACGCCGACCTTGCGGAGGGCGTCGAAGGCCTTCTTTGCGGGCTTGGAGTGGAGGTAGGCGTGGACGATGGGGGCGGTGTCCTTGCCCAGGCCGGTCTCGGGGCGGTCCTTTGGGTCGGGGTCGAAGCCAAGCTCGACGGCTTCGGTCTTGTTCAGCGACTTGGGGCGGAGCTGCGGCTCGCTCGCTGCGAGGAGCGCGTCGAGGTCGGGGTAGAGGCGGGCGATGGACTTGGCGGTGGCGGCGCCGACGTGGTGGATACCCATGCCGGCGAGGACTCGGGCGAGGCCCCTGGACTTGGCGTCCTCGATTCCTTTCAGCAAGTTCTCGAGCTTCTTGTCGCCCATGCGTTCGAGGGTCAGTAGGGCCTTGGCGTGCTTGTGCAGGTTGAAGATGTCCGCGAAGTGGTCGAGGGGGATGCTCGGCGTGTCCTCGGGGACGCCCAGCTCGGCGCGGCGGGGGTGGTCGACGGGCAGGTGGGTGGCGCGGATCTGGTCGATGGTGGACTCGCCGAGTCCCTCGATGTCCATCTGGCCACGTCCGGCGAACCAGATGAGCTTCTCGCGGATCTGGGCGGGGCACTCGGGGTTGACGCACGAGCGAGAGGTTTCGAGGTTGGGGTCGCCGTCGTGGGCGGGGTCGGCCTCGGGGGGGTCGATTTCGACGGGGGCGCCGCACTCGGGGCAGGCGTCGGGGGCCTTGATCTTGCGGGCGTTCTTGGGGCGTTTGGACTGAATGACCTGGATGACGTAGGGGATGATCTCGCCGGCCTTCTCGATTTCGAGGGTGTCGCCGATGCGGATGTCCTTCTGGCGGGCGAGGCCGTAGTTGTGGAGGGTGGCGTGCTGGACGGTGGTGCCGGAAAGGACGACGGGCTCCATGATCGCGCGCGGGGTGATGCGCCCTGATTTGCCGACCTGGTGCTCGACGTCGATGAGCTTCGTCTGCGCGCGCTCGGCGGGGTACTTGTACGCGATGCACCAGCGGGGGCTCTTGGTCGTCGTGCCGAGGGCGTCCTGCTCGGCGAAGGAGTTGACGCGGATGACCATGCCGTCGGTGGCGTAGTCGAGGGTGTGGCGTTGCTTGTCGAAGGCCTCGATCGCCTTGAGAACCTGCTCGGGGGTCTTGGCGACGGTCGTGTGCGGGCTTGTGGGGATGGCGAGGGTCTGGAGACGTTCGAGAAAGTCGGCGTAGGAGGCGGCGAAGTCGGGGTCGGAGATCTCGCCGCGCCCGTGGGCGACGAAGCCGAGGTTGCGGGAGGCGGCGATCTTGGGATCGAGATTCTTGAGGGTGCCCGCGCAGGCGTTGCGGGGATTCATGAAGGGCTCTTCGTCGGCCTGCTCGCGCTCCTCGTTGATGCGTTCGAACTCGGGGAGGGGGATGTAGATCTCGCCGCGGATTTCGAGGACGTCGGGAATGGCACGGCTGCCCTTCGGGTCAGTCGTGGCACCCATTAGAGTGAGCGGGATGGATCGGATAGTCCGGACGGCATGGGTGACGTCGTCGCCCTTCGTGCCGTCGCCCCGGGTGAGGGCGTGGTGGAGTTGGCCATTCTCATAGCGGAGGGAGATCGCGACGCCGTCGATCTTGGGGTCGCAGACGAAGGAGAGCTCGTCGGTCGTGTCCGAACCAAAGAGACCCGAGCCTTCGCCTCGCTCAGGCTCGGCGTCGAGGTGGAGGGACTTGCGGACTCGCTTGACCCAGGCGCGGACCTCCTCCTCGTCGTAGGTGTTGTCGATCGAGAGCATCGGGACGGCGTGGGGAAGTGTCTTGAAGCCCTTGATCGGGTCGCCACCGACGCGTCGGGTTGGGGAGTTGGGGTCATCGAGCTCGGGGTGGTCCGCCTCGAGCTGCTGGAGTTCGGCGAGCAGGTCATCGAACTCGCGGTCCGACATGATCGGCTTGGCGTTCGTGTAGTACGCGCGGTTGGCCCGGTGGAGCAGGGCTCGCAGCTCGGCGACTCGCTTGGCGGGGTCCGCTTTCGCCACGTCAATCGCCCCCTTGATTGCCTGAGACGACAAATTCAACACATCGATTCAGCGGGTCGAACCGTGCACGGACGAGGCCGGCGTCCGAGAGTTGAAAGGAAGTGAGGTATTCGTCCTTGTTGTACGGACGTGAAGTCCGATCGAGCCATGCTTCGAGCACCAAGCGGTGATCGACAGGAAGCGTCCGGATTATCACCGTGTAGTCGGCGACGAGGCTCGTGGCGTCGTAACCGGGTTCTGACACAACGCCCTGGTCTTCGAGCAACAGCAACATGGCGCCATCGCCGTGCCTTGCACAGTAGCCGACGTCTGCATCGCACCAGTCGACCGCGATCGCGAGGGCAATGAGAGGGTCGAGCTCGGCCGTAGAGACGGTCTCCCGGGTTAGAATCTCGACCGCCTCCCTGGCGGCCCGGTCGCGAAATCGGGAGGCCTGTGCGGTGAGGGCAGGATTCTCGACGCTTGGGTTCGCCCAAGACCACACGAGCGATTGGTCCGATGCATCGACGGTGGCGAGGACTTCGAACCGCATGGGTTGTGCATCGGCGAACGTCAGGGTTCGGACATGGGGATCAATCCGCCAGGGCGCGCCAACAAGCCCATTACCCGTCTCACGCTTCAGCCATTGGTCAAGACGCCTTCCTCGCTCAAGCGCGAGAAGGGCGGAGTGCTGGTAGTGTGCCAGGGCTGTCGGATCCATCGAGGCTCGTATCGTGTTGCAGGCCACAGTCGTGCTCAGACGACGGGTAGGATAACGCTATGGCGGCGAGGATCATCGACGGTAAGGCATTGGCGGCCGAAGCTCGCAAGGGGCTCGCCGCGCGGGTTGTCAAGGTCCGTGCCGCGGGCGGGGACGTGCGGCTCGATGCGATCCTCGCGTGCGACGGGGATTCGCCCGCCCGGGTGTACGCGGGGAACCAGGCGCGGACGTGCGCTCAGCTTGGGATCGGGTACACGCTGCACGAGTTGCCCGGCGGGTGCGACTTCTCCCGGATCTCGGCCTTGGTGCGATCGCTCAACGAGAATACGGCTGTGTGCGCGATCATGGCGCACCTGCCGATGCCCCCCGGGGTGGACGCGTACGAGGTGCAGCGCCTGATCGACCCCGAGAAGGACGTCGAGGGCGTGAACCCGGCGAACATCGGAAACATCGTCTACGGCAGGAGTTCGCTGGCGCCCTGCACCGGACTGGCGGCAGTCCGAATGGTCGAGTCCACGGGGATCAAGCTACGCGGCAAGCGGTGTGTGGTCGTGGGAGCCGGTGACGTCGTGGGCAAGCCCATCGCGGTGCTGCTCATGCGTCGTGAGGCCACAGTGATCAGCTGCAACGAGTGGACCTGGGAGCTCGAGGAGCTGTGCGCGTCGGCGGACGTGGTGATCAGCGCCGCGGGCAAGCCAGGCCTCATCCGGGGCGAGATGGTCAAGCGCGACGCGGTCGTGGTGGACGTCGGGACCAGCCGCGTCGAGGGGGAGGACGGCAAGACGAGGACGGTCGGGGACGTTGATTTCGAGGGTGTCAGCCGGGTCGCGGGATGGGTGAGCCCCGTTCCGGGTGGTGTGGGCCCGATGACGGTCGCGGCGCTCCTCTCGAACGTCGTGGAGGCCGCCGAGCGGCGAACCGGGCTGGCGTAGGTGAAACGCGAGCGTTGACCCGGGGGTTGGGGCCCCCTTGTATTGTGCGGCCCCCAGGGGCAGGAAGCCCCGATGACCGCGGGATTTGGCCGAGAGGAGTTGGCATGTTCACGTCTGGCGCGACGCTCGGGCTGCTGCCCAACCTTGGGCCGTGGGAATACCTGATCTTCGGGGCGGTGCTGCTGCTGCTGTTCGGGCGACGCCTGCCGGAAGTGGGGCGGAGCCTGGGACAGGGGATCGTGCAGTTCAAGAAGGGGCTGCGCGACATCGAGGACGAGGTGGACAAGGCCAGCCGCGAGGATCGTCGCCCGGCCCAGTTCGATTCCGCGAGGCCCCCCGTGAACTCGGCGGGCCAGGACGCCCGCGTCAGCCGGAGCGAGCCGGTGGAATCGAGCGTCGGTGAGGGCGGCGCCCGGCCGGCGGAGTCGTAGGGGCTACGATCGCCCCCATCGCGGGCGAGGTAGCTCAGCTGGCTAGAGCGGAGGATTCATAACCCTCAGGTCGGGAGTTCGAGTCTCCCCCTCGCCACTTGGCAGATTTCACCCCCGCGGCCGGCCCGGCGCGGGGGTTTTCGTTTGCGGCAATATGCTTCCCGGGCGGGCGTTGGGCCCGATGAATGAACGCTGGGGCCGCGCCCGCGGTGCGCGGGGAGGGCCCCAAGGCGGTGATCGGAGGGCGTCATGGGCGCGAAGCAGGCTGTCGTGATCCTGGGAGTCGTGGTCACGGTCGGTGGTGGCGGCGTGCTGGCGTTCCAGCTCGGGCGCAGTGAGCCCAAGCCGGCCGCCGACCCCGTCGTCACGCAAGCTCCGATTCAGGCGCCCCCGCCCGCCCCGCCCAGGGCGTTCCGGGACGACGATCGGGACCGTGAGCGCGGCGGCTTCGCCGACTGGGGCGGGGGCCCCCCCGGTGGCGACTGGTCACGGTTCGACGCCGATGGGGACGGTCAGCTCAGCGACGCGGAGCGCGAGAAGATGCGCGAGACCATGCGGGCCGAATGGGAAGCCCGGATGGACAAGAACGGCGACGGGATCGTCACAGACGAGGAACGCGAAGCGGCCCGGCGTGAATGGTTCATGAACTCGCCGATGGGCAAGCGCCTGGCCGAGCGTTTTGACACCGACGGGGACGGCGTGCTGGACGACGCGGAGCGTGCCGCGATGGACACGTACCTGAAAGACCGCGAGCGTGAGCGGCTGCAGCGCGTGATCGACCAGTTCGACCTCGACGGGGACGGGCAGCTCAGCGACGACGAGCGTTTTGTCGCGGACGAGGCCCGCCGGGCACAGTGGGACCGGGCCCGCCAAGAGTTCACGCAGCAGTTCGACACGGACGGCGATGGGCAGCTCAGCGCCGACGAGCGGGACGCGGCCCGGTCGAAGATGCGCTCGGCATTCGAACGCCAGCGGTTCCGCGAGCGGTACGACACGGGCGGGGACGGGAAGGTCGACAGCGTCGACCTCGAGAAGTTCCTGCGCCAGTACCACGAGGGCGCCGAGACCGCCGACGTGAACCGGGACGGCTCGGTCGACGCGATGGACGTGGAGCTGTTCCGCGACCTCATGATCGAGCACGAGATCGATGCCGAGGATCTGCCCGACCTGTCGGACTTCCGCGGGTTCGGGCGCCGCCGCGGACCCGGCGGTGGCGGTGGCCGTGGCGGCGATGGTGGCGGCCCCCCGCCTCCCCCTGGCGGACCGTGATACGCTCGCCTCGGTGAGCAGGACCTCTGCGATGAGCCTCGTGGCGCCTCGGCGAGCGCGCCGTTGTCGCGCCGGGCGGTGAGTTCGGCGTGGACTGGGGCATGCTGATCACGGCGGCGGTCGTCGCGGCGGACTGGATCCTCCGCATCGGGCTGTCGGCTCGCGTCGTCATGGTCAGACGCTCGACGCAGGCCTCGATCGCCTGGCTCGCGATCATCTTCTTCGCGCCGTTCATCGGGGCGTTCGTCTACCTCCTGATCGGCGAGAACCGGCTCGGGCGACGCCGGGCGGCGCAGTACGCCCGGCTCACCCAGGGCATGGACGAGCAGGCCGTCGCCCTGTGGAAGCGCGGAGTGGACTGGACGGCCGGCGGAAAGCGGTTCGACCACGTGGCGAGGCTGTGCACCGCCGAGAGCCATGTGCCGGCCCTGGGCGGGAACACGCTGACGATCATGAGCTCGAGCGAGCAGGTGATCCGCTCGATCTGCGCCGACATCGACGCGGCACAGCGACACTGCCATGTCCTCACGTACATCTGGCAGGTCGGGGGGCTCCCCGACGAGGTGGTCAAGGCCTTGATGAGAGCGGCGGCACGCGGGGTGATGTGCCGCGTCCTCGTCGATGCCCACGGCGCCAAGGACTTCCTGCGGAGCGACCGGGACAACAGGATGCGCAAGGCGGGGGTCGAGGTGATGGCCGCCCTGCCCGTCGGCGCCCTGCGGATGCTGTTCTCGCGGATGGACCTCCGCAACCACCGGAAGATCGTGGAGATCGACGGAGGTGTGGCGTACGTCGGCAGCCAGAACATGACGGATCGGAGCTTCCGGGTGGCGCGGAACCCGAGGGTCGGGCCATGGATCGACGCGACCGTGCGGGTCGAGGGGCCCGGGGCGCAGGCGCTCGGCCTGGTCTTCCTGAAGGACTGGCTCCTCGACGCGGGATCAGGGGCGGACGTCGAGGCACACCTGCCGGACCTCGGCGAGATCAGCGGAGAGAGCGGGGCGGCGGTGCAGGTTCTTGCGACGGGGCCCGGGACGACGACGCCCGGGATGATGCCGCGGGCGATCCTGGAGCTGATCTACGCGGCCCGGGAGGAGTTGATCCTGACGACGCCCTACTTCGTGCCGGGGGACGCGATGCTGATCGCGCTGGAGTCTGCGGCGCAGCGCGGCGTGGAGGTGTCGGTGATCGTGCCGCGGAAGCTGGACACGCCCCTGGTCCATCGGGCGAGCAACGCGAACCTCGAGCAGTTGCTGGAAACGGGCGTACGGATCTACCGGCACGGGCG
The DNA here is from genome assembly GCA_041402005.1 of Phycisphaerales bacterium. Taxonomy (GTDB): domain Bacteria; phylum Planctomycetota; class Phycisphaerae; order Phycisphaerales; family UBA1924; genus JAJRXR01. The sequence continues at coordinate 268,214 of JAWKTB010000005.1, forward strand.
CGGACTGCTGCACGCCAAGACGATCACGGTGGACCGGGAGCTGGGTATGGTGGGTTCGGCGAACCTGGACATGCGCAGCTTCTGGCTCAACTTCGAAGTCGCCATGATGATCTACGACACCGACACCGCCAGCCAGCTGCGGATGCTCCAGCGCGAGTACATGGAGGAGTCCGAGCAGGTGTTCGCAGACGAGTGGCGCCAGCGCGGGTTTGGGACGAGGCTCGTGGAGAACGGGGCGCGGCTGCTCAGCCCGCTGCTCTAGGCCGCGTCGGTCTCGCTGTCGCGCAGGCTGGGCGGGACCCAGAGGGCGCCCGCCGGGGCGTCGATGACCCGCGCCGCGTCGTCGCCGGCGGCGGCAAGGAGGCGGGCCATCGGCTCGGCCGCCTTCTCCTCGGAGAGCTCGAACGTCGAATGGTGGACGGGCAGGAGACTCCGCGCGCCCATGCGCGTGAACATGGCCCAGACCTGCTCGGGCGTCGCGTGCTTGTGCTCCCAGGGGTCGTAGGCGCCGATGGAGAACACCGCCAGGTCCATGTCCTCGAGGTGGTCGAAGGCGGCGGTCAGGGCGGTGTCGCCCGAGACGAAGACGCGGGCGGCGTCGGCGGTCAGGGCGTAGGCGTTGCACCCCCGGTTGCGGTCGATGACCGCGCGGGCGCCCCAGTGCTTGGTGGGCAGGGCGGCGACGTTGACTGTCCCGAAGTCGTCCGCTTGTCCGTAGTCGAGTTCGACGACATTCGCGAAGCCCCGCGGGATCAGCCTGCGGCAGCCTCTCGCCGTCACGACGGTCGTCTTGTCTGAGGCGAGGGCCTTGAGCGTCGGCCGGTCGAGATGGTCGAAATGGGCATGCGTGACCAGGAGCAGGTCGACGGGCGGGAGAAGGTCGGGCGTGACGGGCGCTGGGACAGCCCGGTGCGGGCCGAAAGTGAAGGGGCCGATCTTCGGGCCGACGCGGTGGGAAAAGACGGGATCGACGGCGATGGTCATCCCGTCGAGGCGGAGGAGCGCGGAGGCATGCCCGAGCCAGGCGGCGGCGAGGGGGTCGTGCTCGTGCAGGCCGCGTAGGTCGGCGACGTCGCCGACCGGGATCGGGAGCGTCGGTCGCGCGACCGACTCGGCGAGCACGCGGGGGTAGCGACGCAGCCCCGAGCGAGTGATGGCGGCGGTGCGGGTGGCCTTCTTCCTGACGGGCTCGCGTCGGTCCATCGCTCTGATTGTTGGGACCCGAGCCGGCTCAGGGACAGCCCGACCCGAAGACGGTCAGGAACTCGATCACGTCGGAGAAATCGAAGACACCCGCAGGGTCGGCCAGGTCGGCGGCGGGGTCCATCCCCGAGAAGGCGACCAGGAACGCGAGGACATCAGAGAAATCGAGCGAGCCGAAGGGCTCGGCCAGGTCGGCGGCGCAGGTCGGCAGCGGGTCGTAGACGAGGTCGATCGTCGAGACGAGCGACGACCCCGACGGGGTCGTGACCTGGAACGAGAGGTGGTCCGTGCCGACGGCGTCCGGGTCGAACTGGAGGACGCGGTAGGGGCCGGAGCCGCCGAGCACGCTGGCCTGGGCGGGGGAGGCGGTCACGCTCCAGGTTGCGTCGCCCAACTCGTCGGTGAAGGTCGAGGGCAGCTCGATGATGCGGGTCGAGCCGGGGGCGATGTGCCTCGAGTACGCGTAGGAGATCGGCGTGGAGGCGTCTGGAGACCCCGTCGTCGCGATGTCGAGGGTGATCGGAGCGGTGCGGTAGACGACGCCGTCCGTGTACTCGACCTCGGCGTAGAGGGTGGCGTCGTCCGCCCCGAGTAGACGCCCGTGAACCGAGAGCGTGCCCGGGGTGTTTCTGGCCGCGACGACGCGGTTGTTGTGCAGGAGGCGGACCTGGGCGACCGGGGCGCCCGAGGCGGAGACGCTGAAGTCGAAGCGGGTCGCGTAGTCGCCCGTGGTGGCGGAGGCGGACATGGAGGCGTCATGGGGGAGGTTGTCGACCACGAGGTCAGCCACGAGGCTCCCGACAGTGCGGATGGGGGTGTCCTCGTAGGCGACGACGTTGACCTGGTTGTGACCCTCGCAGAGGTTGGTGGTATCGACGAAGAAGGCGTTGCCCGGGGTGGTGGTGTCGGCGAGGACGCCGTTGATGAGCAGGTCGAACGAGGCGATTCCCGCGGTGGGGTGGGTGGTCGTCGCCATCGGGGAGAGGACGACGAGGCCCGAGACGGGATCGCTGGTGAGCTCGGGGACACTCACAACGGGGATGTGGGCCCAGGGACGTGTCAGCGGATCGCCGTACAGGAGGCCCTCGAAGGGGTAGTAGAAGAGAGAGCGGAAGGAGGCTTCGCCGAGCGAGAGGCCCGCGCGGTAGGTGGCGTGCATACTCGCGCGAGGGAACTTGCCGACCTGGTTGCAGGGCTCCTCGACGGTGCCGTGCGAACCGGACGCGCCCTTGCGGATCCAGAGGGAGATCTTGGACTGCTGGCCGGAGCCGAAGGTCGCGGCGAAGCTGGTGAGGTGGTCGCAGAAAGCGCCCGGGACGAGGGTGAGGTCGGCCTGGAAGGGGTTTTCGTTGGCGAAGCCCGACATGACGCCGAGGCAGTCGTGGTGGCCGATGGGAAGGGCGCCGGCGAGGATCTGGCCCGTGCCGCCGACCTCGGCGAGCCGGGAGACGGCGCTGGAGTACTGGCCCGAGCGGACGTTGCGGGCCGGGTCGGCGGTGTTGTTCATGAAGTAGAACGTGCCGTCGGGGAAGGTCCCGTCGGCGGCGGCGGAGCGGTCGATGAGGGCGAGCAGCTCGCCGACGGAGTTGCCGCGCTCCCCGGTGTACCCGAGCATGAACGCGAGGTAATAGCGGCGGGCGAAACTGGACTCGCTGGGCTGGCCGCTGGCGTAGAGGGTCTCGCTGTCGAAGGCGACTGGGTCGACGGCGCCGGTGGCATAGCGGTTCGGCCAGGTGCGGGTGAGGCCCCCGCCCAGGATCTCATTGGAGACGAAGGCGCTGGTGTAGGCCGCCGTCATCGAGAAGTTCTGGATCGGACCCACGCAGACGTCGGCGACCAGATCCGGGGCCGAAATCCGGTAGTCCGTATCCGGCATGATGAGGACGATGTCGGCGTGGTCCTCGAGGGAGCGGGCCGCGACCTCGCCCAGGAGGGCGGGGAGGTTGAGCTGGGCGAAGGCGGCGTAGTCGGTGGCGTCGGGGTCCATGTAGAGGACGTTTGTCGACGGGACACCCCGGACGGCGAGGTAGTGGTTGGTGAGCCAGAGGGCCTCGGGGCTCGTCGGGTCGGCGATGATCAGCACGTTCTCGGGGCCACCTCCCCCCAGGGCGGGGGAGCACGCGAGGAGCGGGAGCAGCAGCGCGGCACGGCGGCGCATCGGGAAAAACCTCCCATGAGACCGAGGGTCGGGGCGAAGCGCCCTTCTCTCCCTTACACGCTACACCCTGGTCGGGAGGTCGGGCAAGGAATCTCGGACGATCGGGGCGGTATCCACCGGGGCGGGTGTGATCGGACCGCACGAACGGGGTGGCTAGAGTTCTCACCTATGTCAACCACCAGTCAGAGCACACGGGCGGCAGAAGCCGCGCCCCCCTGGAGCATCGCAGACGCGGCGGAGCTCTATCGCGTCGATGCGTGGGGGGGGGGATGGTTTCGGGTCAACGACGCCGGGCACATGTGCGCGGTGTGCGCCGGGCTCGAGGTCGACCTTGTCGAGGTCGTCGAGGGCCTGCGGGCGCGCGGCGTCGGGACGCCTGTGCTACTCCGCCTCACCGACATCCTTGACGGCAGACTCCGTCAGCTCCGCGACGCGTTCGCGAACGCGATGCGCGAGAACGGGTACCGGGGCGCTTACCGGGGCGTCTACCCGATCAAGGTGAACCAGCAGCACCACGTCGTGAGCGAGGTCGCGGAAGTTGGACGCCAGCTCGGGTTCGGGCTGGAGGCCGGCTCCAAGCCCGAACTGCTCGCGGTGGTCGCCATGACGTCGGGCGACGACGGGCAGCTCATCATCTGCAACGGCTTCAAGGACGAGCGCTACATCGACATGGCGGTCCTCGCCAAGAAGCTGGGACGGTCGATCGTGCCGGTCGTCGAGAACCTCGACGAGCTCCGCCTGATCCTCCAGTCCGGCGAGCGTTACGGCGTCCGCCCCGACATCGGCGTGCGCGTCAAGCTGAGCGCGACGGGCGCCGGCCGCTGGAAGGACTCCGCGGGCACGCGGTCCAAGTTCGGGCTGTTCGTGAGCGAGGCGATGGAGGTAATCGACATGCTGCGTGAGCGCGGCATGCTCGACTGCCTCAAGCTGCTGCACTGCCACGTCGGGAGCCAGATCCAGGACATCGGACGCATCAAGGACTCGGTGACGGAGCTGGCGCACATCTACGTGGAGATGTCCCGCCTGGGCGCCGGGCTCGAGATGATCGACGTCGGTGGCGGCCTCGGCGTCGATTATCGGGGCGAGCAGGTCAACGACGAGTCGTCGATGAACTACACGCTCGAGGAGTTCGCGTCCGACATGGTGTACCGCATCACCGCGACGTGCGACGAGGCGGGCGTCGAGCACCCGTCGATCGTGACCGAGTGCGGGCGCGCGATGGTGGCGTACTCGAGCGTGCTCATCTTCGACATCCTCGGCGCCACGGGCCCCGAGCGGGCCGAGCGCGCGGGCAACGGGGCGGACGAGACGCCCCGGGACGACGACCCGCAGCCGATCCGCGACCTGCGCGGCGCCCTGTCGATGGCGACCGGCGCCCGCCTGGACGAGTGCTACCACGACGCGAAGAAGGCGCTGGCGGACGCGACGAGTTCGTTCCGCCTCGGGTACATGACGTTGGAGGAACGGGCGCTGGCCGAGCGGCTGTACTGGCGGGTCTGCCGTCGCCTCCGTGAATCGATGCGGGGGGACGAGGAGTACGCCGAGGAGCTGGCAGAACTCGATGCCGGGCTGGCGGAGGTCTACTTCGCGAACTTCTCGCTCTTCCAGTCGCTGCCCGACTCGTGGGCGATCGACCAGCTCTTCCCGATCATGCCGATCCACCGTCTGGACGAGAAGCCGACGCGCAAGGCGATCATCGGGGACCTGACGTGCGACTCGGATGGGCGGATCGACCGGTTCGTCGCGATCGACGGGCCGACCGGCGTCCTCGACGTCCACGAACTCAAGAGCGACCCCTACTACATGGGAGCGTTCCTGGTCGGGGCGTACCAGGAGACCCTCGGCGACCTGCACAACCTGTTCGGGGACGCCCACGCGGTGCACCTGCGGGTCGTCGATGGGAAGTGGAGCATCGGGGAGATCGTCCGGGGCGACACCTCCTCGGAGGTGCTCACGTACCTCCAGCACAACCCCGAGGCCTTCCAGAGCCAGATGGCCAAGGACTGCGACCGGGCGGTGCGCACGGAGCGGATGACCCCCGGCGAGGCGGGCGCGCTCATGAAGTTCTACGAGAGCAGCCTCAGCGGGTACACCTACTTCGAACGCGCCGGCGGCGAGGGCTGACATGGCTGGCCTCTTCAACGCGGACGAACTGCGTCGCGGCGGCGCCTTCATGGGCTACACCTCGGCGGGCTTCCGCCCCGAGGCGCCCATCGCGGCGGTCATCCCCGTCCCCTACGACCGGACCAGCACCTGGCAAAAGGGCGCAGACCAAGGGCCGCGTGCCCTGATCGAGGCCTCGGCCGCGGTCGAGGAGTACGACATCCAGACCCAGACCAACCCGGTTCGCCAAGGAATCGCGACACTGACCGACGTCGTCTGCGACCAGGGCCCCGAGCAGCTCGCGGAGCTCGTCCAGGAGCGGGTCGGGCGGGTGATGGACGCGGGGGTCATGCCCCTGGTCCTGGGCGGGGAGCACTCGGTGACGATCGGGGCGGTCCGCGCCGCCGCGGAGCGATCGGAGGACCTGACCGTCCTTCAGATCGACGCGCACACGGACCTGCGCGAGGAGTACGAAGGGTCGCCCTGCAACCACGCGTGCGTCATGGCGCGGGCACGCGAGGTCGCCAAGATCGTGCAGGTGGGCATCCGGGCGATCGACGCCGGCGAGCTCGAGGGCATGGACCGGAGCCGCGTGTTCTGGGCGCACGAGATCGTCGATGCGCCCGACGAGTCATGGATGGACGGCGTGTGCGCCCTGCTGACTCGCAACGTCTATATCACGATCGACGTGGACGGGCTCGACCCGAGCGTCATGGCGGCGACCGGGACGCCCGAGCCGGGCGGCCTGACCTGGGGGCAGGTCAACCGGTTGCTCGCCAAGGTGTGCGCTCGCTCTCGGGTGGTCGGGGCGGACGTCGTCGAGCTGTGCCCCCGCCCGAGTCTGCACGCGTGCGACTTCCTCGCGGCGAAGCTGGCCTACCGGGTCGTCGCGATGGCCCGCGCCGCGCTGAGCTAGTCGGCGTACCCGTTCGGGTTGGCCTCGAACCAGTGGGCCGCCGAGGCGACGATCTCGACGATGTCGGTATGCCGGGGCGCCCAGGCGAGGTCGCACATGATCTTGGTCGGGTCGGCGTACAGGGCGACGGCGTCACCCGGGCGGCGGGGCTTCTCGACCACGGGAACCTTGCGCCCGGTCGCCTGCTCGACCGCCGCGATGACCTCTCGCACCGAGTACCCCCTCCCGAGGCCGACGTTGTAGGCGAGTGTGTCGCCCGGCTGGAGGCGGGACATGACGAGCGCGTGCGCGTCGGCGAGGTCGTCCACGTGGACGTAGTCGCGGACGCACGTGCCGTCGGGGGTGGGGTAGTCCGTGCCGAAGAGGGAGAGGGGCGTGGCGCCGGGGCGTGTGGCTCGGATGGCGACGGGGACGAGGTGGGTCTCGGGATCATGATCCTCGCCGAGGACGCCCTCGGCGTCGGCGCCGGCGACGTTGAAGTAGCGGAGGAGGGCGACGCCGATCGGGCGTCTCGCTGCGGCACGGGCGGCGGCCCAGTCAAGCAGGGCGTGCTCGAGGATGAGCTTCGTCCAGCCGTAGGGCGAGGTCGGGTGCTGGGGGCAGGTCTCGGGGACGGGGATCATGCCCGGCGGGGGGTCGCCGTAGGTCGCGCACGAGGAGGAGAAGACAAAGCGCTGCACGCCCGTCGCCTCGCACGCCCGGAGGAGCGCGAGCCCCTCGGCGACGTTGTTCGAGTAGTAGCGCAGCGGCTGCTCGACGCTCTCGCCTACGTAGGCGAGGGCGGCGAAGTGCATGACGGTGTCGATGCGGTGCTCAGCCAGCAGGCGAGTGACCCGGGGCTCATCGCCGACGCGGGCCTCGACGAACTCGAGGCGGTCGGGCGCGTTCAGGAGGTCGAGGGCGCGCCGGTGGCCCCGGTCGAGGCTGTCGAGCGCGAGGACGGTGTGGCCCTCGGCAAGGAGGCGCTTGCAGGCGTGCGAGCCGATGTACCCGGCGGCGCCGGTGACGAGAACGTTCATGAGATGGCCCGGTGCGGGATCGGTGGTGGGGCGATGATACAGAAAGGTCGTGAAATGAAACGCGGCCGCCCGGTGGGTCCGGACGGCCGCGGGGTTGGTGTGAATGCGTGGGCTAGTTGCAGCCGGCGGCGTGCAGGGCGTTGTAGCGGACGAGGTCGGCGGCGTCGATCACGCCGAACGGCTCGGCCAAGTCCGCGTCGGGGGCGCCCTGCTCCATCCTGACGACGAACTCGGCGGTGTCCTGGGCGTCGAGGACGCCGAAGGGGGCCACCAGGTCCGCGGCGCAGCGCGATGGGGCGAGGGAGATGGTTGCCGACAGGGTGAAGCCCTCGGCGGCCATCACGTGCTCACTCGCCATGGGGGTGAGCTCGAGGCGGAAGCCGTCGCCCTCGCAGACGCGAGTCGGGGAGAGCGTCGCCGAGCCCGCGGCCATGGCGCCCGCGAGGGCGAGAGTGGCTGCGAGCGTGGAGCGTTGGAGGCGTCTCATGCCTGGGGCTCCTTCTTGCGGCGGGAGGCGGCAAAGAGACCGCCGACGCCCGCGACGATCACGAGGGGCCACACGAACGAGGCGCTTGCCAGGCCGCGATGCTCCTCGAGCGACTCGAGCCTCGATTCCAGGTCGGCGATCTTCGCGTCCTGCGCCTTCACGACGCCCCGCAGTTCCTGAACCGCGGCGGCGGAGTAGATCGTCAGGGGGTACGTGTCGACTTGCAGGATCTCCGAGCCGTCAGGCAGATACTCGCCCGAGCCCTTGACGTACTCCGGGAAGACCTCGGCGAACTCCTGGGCGATCACGTTGAGGTACTTGTGGTCCGCGATCGTCGGGTGGGCGGCCTTGTAATCGTCGTTGTAGTCGAAGCTGACGAGGCGGACGCGGTCGAGCGTGTCGAGCGCGTCGGTGACGGTCTCGACGTTGGTCTTGATGCGCCGGTCGGAGTTGGCGAGCCAGGCGGTGGCGGTGGTCTTGGAGGCCTCGCCCTCAACCTCGAGCTTGTTGGTGGTGGGCGTGCGGCCGATGCCGACCTTGCCATCGTTGAGGATCGACATGCGAACCGTGCCGACGTTGCTGGCGAGGGCCGAGTAGGCGAAGCGGAGCTCGGAGGCGGAGCCCTGGGTGGTGCGGTAGACGTTCCACGCGTCGGTGAAGGCGCCGCTGACGTCGACCTCCTTCAGGGAGACGAGCGAGCCGTCGGTGCCGTTGGGGTCGGAGAGGAGTTCGAGGCGGGCCTTGGTGGCCTCGACGGCGAGGACGCCGCCGGTGCTGAAGAGGTCGCCCGAGTCGGCGAGGATGTCGTTGGCCTCGATGAAGACGCCACGTCCACCCTCGAACCACCCGCCCCAGCCGGCGGCGCTGGCGGTCATGCCCTTGACGCCGTAGTTCACGCCGGTGGCGGAGGAGGCGTTGCCGAAGAGGGCGGTGCCCATGGCGTTGTCGTTGAGGCCCTGGACGCCGTACCCGTCGGGGCTCTTGGCCCACCCGATGACGCCGATGGTGGAGCCGGTGGCCGAGGGGGCGTACCCGAAGACGCCACGCCCCGAGGCGCTGTCGGACTGGCCGTGGACGCCGAAGGCGAAGCCGGTGGTGGCGGTGGCGCGGCCTCGCACGCCCCGTCCCGAGACGGAAGAACTGATGCCGTCGACGCCGACGCAAACGCCCGAGGCGTTGCTCGCCTGGCCCTGGACACCGATGCCGCCGCCGGACACGGAGAGGCCGAAGACACCCTTGGAGACGCCGCCGCCGGCGCCGACACCCGCGACGGCCGTGCCCCCGGTGCGGGTGTTTCGCGCGTTCACGAGCGTTGCGGCATCACCCTGAATCGTGAGGGGAGAACCGGGGGCGGTGATGCCGATGCCGACATTGCCCGCGGTGTAGTAGATGTCGTTCCCGTTGGGCGTCCAGTCGGCCTGAGGACCGAAGAGGATCTCGTCGTCGGGGCGACCGACCGAGCCCGGGGTGTTCGCGGAAGGGTTGGGGTCGAAGGAGAAGTCGCCCGGATCCTGCTGCCCGTGGGGCGAGAGGCTGAGTCGCGTGCGTGAACCGCTGTCACTCACGCCGCTCGTACCTGGCGTGGTGGCGGCGTGCATCAGCGGCCCGCTCGTCGGCTCGATGCGCTGACGCGGGTTGAGGACGACGTAGTCGCCCTCACCGGCGGGGGCGCGAACGCTCACTTCGAGCCAGGCGCCCGTGGCGCTGGCGACGTCGAGCGAGACGCGGAAGGCGCCCTCGTGCAGCGTGGTCGCGGGACGCTCGATCGTGTCGCCGATCTGGTTTCCGCCGGTCGCGGCGTCGAAGAGGCGGAACTGGAGGTCGGCCCGCGAGTCGACGGGCACGTCAAGGTAGGACAAACGTCCCTCGTAGACGAGCGGCGTGGGCTCGGCGAGGGCGTGGGAGAGAAGGGCGGTGGAGGCAACGGCGCCGGCGAGTGCGGCGAGCGTTCTGGTGCGCATTGGAAAACACTCCGAGAGTCAGGTCCGACCGCAAGCTCCGCGCTGGCGAACGGTCCCTGGGGACGGGGGCCGACACGATCCATCTGCACCCGGAGGCGTTCCGGGTTCGGCTTTCCCCACTTAAGCGCTTATGTATCAGGGATCAGCGCAAGCCGCAAGGGGCGTGCGCGAGCGAGGGGACGCCAGCGGGGTGTTGGCCAAAAACGCCGCCAACTTCGGGCATTTCACGCCCTCGCCCGGTTTCGGATGAGGCCCCTGACGTCGCCCGCCTACGCCTGGCGGCGCGAGGGGGCGCCACGGGCCTGGCGACGCGGATCCAGCCCGTCCCGACTCGGGGACGAGGAGGAGGCCTCACGCCCCGCGGACGTCCTCGACACGCGGTCGACGAGCCGGGAGACGAGCGTCCGAGGGGCCGCGTTCCGTGCGGTCTCCACTCTTCCGGGCGCCGGCGTGGCCGCCGGGATGCGGGCCCAGCGCGCGGGCGCGTTGACCGGCTTGCGGTAGCCGACGATCAGGACCGAGTGCAGTCGGGCCTTCTCGGGTGGGAGCGGGTCACGCGCCGGCGTCCAGGTGACGGTCTGACGTAGGGCGTCCGCGTCGTCCATCATCGCGCCGCGGTCGATCGACTCGCCGGGGAGCAAGGGCTCGAAGCCGGGCGCCCGGAAGTTCGCGTCGAAGGTCAGGTTGCGGACCGCGTGGTCGATGGTGTGGATGGTGACGCCGCCCGGCTTGAGGATGCGGAAGACCTCCTCGCAGAACCGGTTGCGAGGCGTCTCCTGGCCCTCAGGGGGGGTCGGGGTGTATCGGCAGTCGAAGCCCGCGGCCTCCTGGCCGATGTGCTCGAGGACCGACGAGGAAAAGACCAGGTCGAAGAAGTCGGAGGGCAGGGCGTTCGAGTTCTCGCCGACGGCGCACCGGGCGATGTGATAGCCGGGCCCGAGGTCGGGGACGTTGCGCCGGAGGGAGCCGCCGACGGCGCTGTAGGGGTCGGCGATCCACTTCTCGCTCGCGGGCAGCACGGAGAGAACGGTGGTGTTCTCGTTGGCGCCGACCTCGAGGACGCGGGCGCCCTCGGGGCAGTAGCGGGGGAGCCAGTCGGCCAGGAAGCGCTCCTGGTATCGCTTGGTCAGGATGGGGTGGGCGAACTCGCCCGGGTAGTCACTGAGCCTGGCGTAGCGGAACATGGTCTGGGCTCCATGCTCCCTCCGTGGGCGTGGGTGAATCGGGGCGGCTCCGCGCCTCCGGTCGAGTCGTGTCGTGGGCCCGCACTCGGGCCGCGGCCGGGCGCCGATCACTGGCCCCGGCAGGATTCGAACCTGCGACCGAGACGATTATGAGTCGCCTGCTCTACCGCTGAGCTACGGGGCCTCGGTCGACGATGGTACGCGCAGGGGAAGCGGGGGGCTGGGCGGGGGGTCGGGCGCGGTTGTGGGTGGGTCAGAAAGGCCGTAGCATCCGGCCTTGCGGCCGCCAGAGAGGCGGTTGGCGCTGGGGCAAGGATGCTTCGAAGACCCTTCGACGAAGCCCGGGGGTTGGTGGTCGTGTGCGGCCTTGCCGCGGCGGTCGCCCTTGCGCCGGTCGCGATCGCCCAGGAGGGAGCGCCCTTCGACGGGCGGGGGTTCGAGGGCGTGCGACTGCCCTTGGCGACGGTACCCGGCTCGATCGGATTCGAGGGGCGTCGGGCGTGGGTGTGGGAGGAGCCGCCCGGCTCTGGAAGCGCCGGGACCAGACGGATCTTGATCGAGGGGCACGTGCGCGCGGTGCTCGGGCGTCAGGCGTTCAACGCCGAGCGCGCCGTGGTCTGGATGCAGAAGCTGCCCGGCGCGGGCGACCGCGTCTACCAGGTGTATGCGCTGCTCGACGGGCTCGAGTCGCTCGAGGGTGACGCGGCGGTCTCGATCCGGGCCGAGCGTTTGCCTATCGAGGGCGTGATCTCCCTCGACGAGCCCGCGTGGATCCGGACGGATCTGACAAGATCCGGGCGCCCGACGGAGGGCGATGCGGCGGCGCTGGTCACGAGCGCCGAGGCATTGTTCGCGGATCAGCTTCGTGAGATCGCGGGTGGACCGCCAGTCGTGCTCCCCCCCGAGGAGCGTGTGGCGCGTGGGCCGCGGGAACTCGCGGACCCCGAGACGCTCCGCGAGATGATGAACCCGTACGAGCAGGTCGCCGCAGCGGAGGAAGCGCAGGCCCAGGCCGACCGCCCGGAGCTGCGCACCGAGCCCGCGGCGCCTCCGCCCGAGATCTTCACGGGCGAAGGAGTCTTCTACTACTCGGCCGGCGATCGCGTGTCCGTGCAGCGCGGCGAAGAGCACAACGCCGTCACGCTCACGGGTGGGGTCGTCATCCAGTACACCGAGGCCGACTCGGGGCGGTCGCTGGAGCTCGAGGCCCAGCGGGCGGTGATCTTCCTCAAGCCCGGGCCGCTCGACGAAACGCTCGGCAGCTTCACCGCCGACAGCGTCGAGGGTCTGTACCTCGAGGGCGGCTTCCGCGCGAGCAACGGCAGCTACACGGTCCGGGGACCGCGGGTCTACTACGACGTTGCGCACGACCGGGCGATCATGCTCGACGCGGTCTTCTGGACGTACGAGAAGCGCCTGGGGATGCCCCTGTACGTCCGGGCGGAGGCGGTCCGCCAGGAGGCGCGAGACCAGTTCGTCGCGTCCAAGGCCGAGGTCAGCAACACCGCGTTCTTCCACCCGCACTTCTCGATCGGCACGACGTCGGTCAAGGTGACGCTCGAGGAGGACGAGGCGACCGGCGATTCATACTCGGTCGTGGACGCTCGGAACATCACGCTGCTTGGCGGCGGGCTCCCGATGTTCTGGTGGCCCGTGTATGTCGGGGACCCGGAGCGGTTCCCGCTGCGTTCGGTGGGGTTCACCAGCTCGAACCGGACGGGGCCGACGATCAAGACGGGGTGGGACCTCTTCGGGCTGATGGGGATGCGCCGCCCGGATGGACTCGACGCCCAGGTGCAGGTCGATTACTACGGGAAGCGGGGCTTGGGGCTCGGCACGACGATGGGCTGGGACACCGCCGAGCATCACGGCGGCCTCTTCTCGTACCTCCTCCCCAACGACACGGGCGTCGACCGCGTCTGGGGCGGGCGAGAGGTCGACCAGACGGGCGAGGTGCGTGGGGCGATCGTTGCGGAGGAAATGTGGCGCTTCCGCGAGCAGTGGACGCTGGTCGCGGAGGGGACGTTCATCTCCGACGAGACGTTCATCGAGTCGTTTGACGAAGAGGCGTCCAAGACGCGGCGTGAGTTCACCAACCGCCTGGCCCTCAAATGGCAGGACGAGGACTTCGCGGGCACGATCGAGTTCAAGGGCGCCATCCACGACTTCATCTCCAACGAGGACATCATCCAGTCCCCCGGCTACCTCGTGGACAAGCTGCCCGAGATCGGCGTGCGACAGGCGGGGGGTGACCTCTTGGGCGATCTCGCCCCCGGACTGCTGACTCACACCTGGGAGGCCTCGTTCTCGCACATGCGCCTGCGGTTCAGCGAGGAGACAGCGGCCTCGTACGGCTTCACCGACAACGCCTCCGCGATGGCGGCCTTCGGCACGCTCGCCAACCAGTCGCTCGGGGCCGCCCAACGCGGCATCGGGCTTACCGAGGACTTCGTCAACCGCTTCGACACGAGGCACGAGATCGCCGCGCCACTCCAGGCGGGGCCCATCTCCATCCGCCCATTCCTCGTCGGGCGCTTCACGGCGTACGACAACAACTTCACCGCCTTCAGCCCCAACGAGGAAGACAACTACCGCCTCTGGGGGGCAGCGGGGATCACCTTCTCAACCTCGATCGTCCACGTCGACGACAGCGTGGACAGCCAGCTCTTCGACCTGCACCGGATCCGGCACATCATCGAGCCCAGCCTGACCCTCTGGCACGGGGCGACGAACGTCCAGAGCGTCAACCTGCCGGTCTACGACGACGACGTCGAGGCCCTCATGGACGGCTCGGCGATCCGCGTCGGGCTCAACCAGACGTGGCAGACCAAGCGCGGCGGGCCCGGGCGGTGGCGGACGGTGGACGTGTTCAAGCTGAACGCCGAGTACGTCTGGACGAGCGACACCGACGACCGCCTGGGCGCGATCCCCCGGTTCTTCGACGCGAGGCCCGAGCTCTCGACGCCCGGCGAGCACGCGCGTATCGAAGCAATCTGGAACGTCACGGACGTCGTCGCCCTTGCCGGCGAGTCGATCTACGACTTCGAGATCAATCAGCAGGCACGGACCGCGGGCGGCATCCTCTTCCGCCACACCGACCAGTTCTCGACCTCGCTCGACATGCGGTACATCAACTCGCAGAACGTCACCTACGGCGGGGCGAGCGCGCGGTACCGCCTGACGAACAAGTACGACGCCGAGGCGCGGATGACGTACAACTTCCAGCGCGACGAGTTCCAGACGTTCAGCCTGCTGGTCAACCGGAAGTTCCCCAACCTGGAGCTCGGGGTGCTCCTCAGGTACGACAACGTGCAGGGGGAGACGAGCTTCGGCTTCCAGATCTCGCCCCTGGGCGGAGGACGCAGCGGGCAATACCTGGATTCGTCGAGGGGGATCGGGGGGTACTAGCGTGTGCGGGACGGCCGTCCCTCGCGTCAGCTACGGCGACATGCGGAGCGAACCGACTTACGGCCGAGTAGGTACAGAGAGGCGGGCGCCAACAACGGGAAGACGAGCGCCCAAAACGCCCACCACAAGAAACTGCGGTTCCTCGTTCTCGCTGCGAAACCGCAGCCGATCGCGAGCGCTAGCCATAGGACGAAGGCCCCGATCAATACCACGGGAACGATCGACGGATCTATGGCAGGTTCCGGCGGCACGCTCCCAGTATATGCGACGTTTCTTGAGACTCAGGCGGGTTGGAAACTGGGCGCGATATGGTGGCAGTTGCACGGCTAGCCCTCGCGGACATGCCGTGCACCCAGACCTATCGCTCGCTAGCCCTCGGCCTCGCGGAAGCCCGAGCCGGCGTTGCCAACGCGCAGGATGGAGACGGCGTCCTGGGCGGTAATCGAGCCGAGGGGCTTGCCACCGACGAGGACGACGCTGTCGCCATTGACCGCGAGGTTGTGATCGACAACGTGTGATTCGACCATGTCGGTCCAGGCGCGGAGCGAGCCGTCCTCGGGCGGGTCGGCGCGAACGGGGACGACGCCGCCGAGCAGCGTCATCCGTCGGGCGGCGACCGGGCTCGACGTGTAGGCGAGGATGGGAATCGTCAGGTCGAGGCGCGAGAGATAACCGGCCATGCCGCCCGCCTGAGACCAGACGGCGACGAGGCGGGCGTGGGCCTCGCGGGCGATGTGCAGGGCGCCATGGGCCATCGCGGCGGATCGGTGCGCGAACTCGGGAAGCTCGGGGTGGGGGAGCTGGAGGATCGGGACCTGGAGGAGGCGGTCCTCGGCGGCCTCGATGATGCGGCGCATCGTGTCCACGACGAGCCCGGGACGCTTCCCGACGGCGGTCTCCGCCGAGAGCATGACCGCGTCGGCGCCGTCGAAGACCGCGTTGGCGACGTCGCTCGCCTCGGCACGCGTCGGGATGGGCGACTCGATCATCGTCTCGAGCATCTGCGTCGCAACGATGACGGGGCGCCCGACGCTGTGGCAGGTCGCGATGATTTCCTTCTGGGCGACCGGCACATGCGCGACGTCCATCTCGACGCCGAGATCTCCTCGGGCGACCATGATCGCGTCGGAGGCCTCGACGATTGCGCGCAGGTTCGCCAGGGCCTGGGGCTTCTCGATCTTGGCGACGACCGGGATCTGGAGGCCGACCTGGGCGTCCGACCACTGGTGATCCACCGAGCAGAGCTCGGCGAGCTTGTTCTTGAGCGCGAAGATCTCGTCGGCGGAGCGGACGAAGGAGAGGGCGAGGAAATCGAGGCCCCGCCGCACCGCCCACTCGACGCATTCCCAGTCGCGCGGCGTGATCGCGGGGATCTTGAGGTCGGTGTCGGGGAGGTTGATGCCCTTGTGGGTCGTGACGCGCCCGCCGACGGTCACCCGGCAGCGCAGCTCCCGCCCCGGCTCGCGATCGACGGCGAGCAGGCGGATGGCGCCGTCGTTGATCAGAACTCGCTGACCCGGCTCGACGTCGTCGGCGATGCGGGTCAGCGTCGTGTCGAAGATGGCCAGAGAGTCGTCGAATGTAGCGGGGCCATGCCCGGGTCGCAGCGCGACGTCCTGACCGGCTTCGAGGATGACGCCGCCCTCGGGGTCGACATCGGGCACATCGCCGATGCGGATCTTGGGGCCCGAGAGGTCGCCGAGGACCGCGACCGGGCGCGAGGCCCGCGCCGTCACCGAGCGGACCAGTTCGAGCCGCGTGGCGTGCGCGTCGAGCGAGGCGTGCGAGAAGTTGATGCGGAAGACGGAGACGCCGGCGTCGATGAGGCGTTCGAGGACCACGGGGTCGTCGGTCGCGGGGCCGAGCGTCGCGATGATCTTCGTGTGCGTCGGACGCGTGAGTGTGGCGTCGGGCGTCGTCGCGTGGTTCACGGGGCGCTCACTCCGGCGAGGGCGGCGTCGGGGTTCGAGGCGATCTCGAGCACGCGCCGGTACTGCTGGCGGAACCAGCGGGTGTAGTAGATGCGGGCCCTGGGGAGAGCGCCCTTGGGGCGCCAGGCGTTGCGCACCGCGCCGTAGTTCTCTTGGGTCCAGGGGAGGTGGGCCACAGGGTTGTTATCGTCGAAACCGCCGTCGGCGTTCACCGGAGTTTCCGGCCAGGCGAAATACGCCTCCTCCATCCGGGCGAGCGTCTGCGTCGGAAAATCGGGGTCGAGACGGGCCTTGCAGATCGCGCCCCAGGCGGTGGAGCAATCCTGGGGGATATCGACGGCGAAGCACCCCATCATGACCTGCACGCCCGTCCGCCAGCCGGGGTTGGAGATGTCCGAGACGAACTCGTAGGGGTTCGCCTGATCGACGAAGTGGGGGAGATACTTGTCGTACATGACGCGTCGGACGGGCATGCGTCGGAGGGCGTTGTGGGTCGGGCCCAGGCGCTCGCCGTCCGGGCCGAGGGGGTTGTTCTCCCCCTCGGGGGTGTCGAGAGGCGGGAACTGCCAGAGGGCCTGCGCCTCCTCGGTCATGCAGAACTCGACGAAGCGCTTGGCGAGTTCGGGGTGCGGGGCGCCGTTGAGGATGCTCACCGGGTCGGCGTCGACGTACACCGCCGCCTCGGGCTCGGCGTACCCAACGCGCCCGGAGGGCACGGTCTGCGCCTGTCCCCGTCCATAGAAGTCGATCGCAAGACCGATGGCGGCGTCCCCCTGCGAGACGTCGATGGGCGGCCGCGTGGAGGTGGCGGTGAAGTACGAGGCGTTGCCGCACATCGCGCGGAGAAGGCGCCAACCTTTGTCCCAGCCCATGTTGCCGAGGATGGAGTCGAAGGTGGTGGTGATGGAGCCCGATTGCCTGGGGTCGCAGAGGGCGACCATGGCATGCAGCTCAGGGCGGGCGAGGTCGTCGAAGGAGGTGGGGGTGTCGAGGCCGAGCTCGGTCATCAAGTCGCGGTTGTAGACGATGCCGAACGAGGAGAGGGCGGTGCCCAGCCAGTACTGGTCGGGGTCGTAGAGCTTCTGGGGGCCGATCTTGTTCTCGCCGAACCAGGCGTCGAGTTGCTGCTGGGGGAACCCGGCGGGAGCCGAAAGGGGGACGTGGACGTCGAGGTCGAGGCTGACGCTGGTCGAGCCCTCGCCCTTGTGGATGCCGACATGCTCGTCGAAGCCGCGCCGGAGTTGGTCGTGGTCATAGGAGCCGCCGCCGAGCATCACGTCGTACCCGATCGCGCCCGGCCCGAGGCGGAGAGCGCCCGAGTCGTCGACGGTCCATGACCCAAGCTGGTCGAGATTGGCAACGACGGCGTGGAACTGGGCCTCGAGCTGCTTGCGGATCTCGGAGGTGCCCCCCGGGATGCGCCAATCGATATGGACGGGGCTGCCGTATTCGCGCTCGCTCCACTCGGAGAAGGCGCGGGCAAACTCGTCGCGGATCTGCTGGACGTGGGGGGTGACGACGATGAGGGTGGGGGCGTCGGCGGGGGGCGCCGAGCCCCTTCGCGCGAGGCTCAGGGCGAACGGGACGCCCAGCATCACGAGCAGCAGGACGATCACGAGGATGCGCGCGGGGGTCACGGCGCGAGTCTAGCCTGACGGGGACGGGCGTGAGCCCAGGAGGGTCGCATGAGCGAGTCGGGCAGCGGGAAGGTCGCGGCGGTCACGGGCGCCGGCTCGGGGATCGGGCGGGCGACGGCGGTGATGCTCGGGGAGCGCGGCTGGCGCGTCGTGCTCTCCGGGCGGAGGGAAGCGCCCCTGCGCGAGACCGCAACCCTCGTCGAGCAAGCTGGCGGAAGGGCGGCGTGCGTCGCCATGGACGTCGCGGACGAGGGCGGGCGCCGGGCGCTGATCGCCGAGATCGAACGCGCGTTCGGGCGTCTCGATGCGCTGATCAACAACGCCGGGTACGCGCGTCTCGAACCATTCACACAGATGTCCGAGCAGACGCAGCGAGACATCTTCGCGGTGAACGTCGAGGCGCCGATCTCGCTGACGAGGGCGGCGTGGGGGCTGCTGTCCAAGAGCGGCGGGCGGGTCGTGAACGTTTCGAGCGTGGCGGCGGCCTCGCCCTTTCCGGGACTGGGCGTCTACGGGGCGGCGAAGGCGGCGTTGAACCTGGCGACGATCGTCATGGCCGCCGAGGGCGAGAGCGTCGGCGTGCGAGCCTTCAGCGTCGGCCCCGGGGCGACAGAGACCGCGATGCTGCGCTCGGCCTTCGACGAGTCGGTGGTCGGGCGGGACCAGACCATGGCGCCCGAGGACGTCGCTCGGGTCATCGTGGCGTGCGCCGTCGGCGAGCGGGACGAGGACTCCGGGGCGACGATCTACCTGCCCGGGGTGGGCGAGGGCGAGCGCGTCGTTCGCCCCGCGATCTGAGAGGCGGAGGTATCGTTGGGCGATGGGTGAGGCGCCGACGCATCCGGGCGGCAAGCAGAACGCCAAGGGCGGCGGCTCGGTCGTCGGCACGCTCATCGTCGTGCTGCTCGTCGCGGCGTTGACCGGCGGGATCGGCTGGGCGGTCGTCTCGTGGTGGAGCCGCCCACACGTCTACGACCTGTCCTCGCCCGAGCGGGTCGTCGCCAGCGCCCGTGAGATGCTCGAGCGCGGCGAAGCGGGGCGCTTGTCCGAACTGCTCGAGACGACCAGCGACAACGAACGTCGCCTGTATCGCCAGCTCGGCGCGGTGCTCGGGGACCTTCAGAAGCTCGGCGCGACGATCCGCGACGAGATGCCCCAGGAGGTCGAACGCCACCGCAAGGAGGTCGCGGAGGCCGCGGCACGGGGCGAGGCGGTGACGCTCTTCCAACGCCTCGCCGCAGCCCGTCAGGGCAAGGGGCCCAACCTCCCCGACCAGGGCGGGGTCGAGATCTTCCGGGGCAGCCCGCAGCGTGACCGGTTCAATGACGTGATCATGAACCTGCTCGCCGATCCTTACAAGTGGATCGAGGAGAGCGAGGAGCGCATCGAATACGTCGAGATCGACGAGGAGCAGGTGGCGCTGACGTGGGACGGACAGATGATCCCGCCGGTGGGGTTGATCATGCGCCGCCAGGTCGATGGGACGTGGCGAGTCGTGCCGCCCCTCGAGGCGCCGTTCGTCAATCGGATCACGCCCCAGAACGAGGCGGAGTACCAGATCTGGGGAAGCCTGCTCGCGTCGATGGACAACATGATCGTGGAGCTGGACGCCGAGGTCCGTCGGGGCCAGCACGCGACCTTCGAGTCGGTGGCGGATTCGGCGTTCGAGAAAGCCGCGATCCCAACCGCGATGATCATGTTCGCCTACCAGAAGGCGATGCGCGAGCGGGGGCATGATTGAGCGCCGAGCGTCCCCATCGGACCGCCGCGGTGCTCGCGATCGGCGATGAGCTGATCCTCGGGCAGAAGACCGACACCAACTCGGCCTGGATCTCGGATCGGCTGACGTCCCACGGCGTGCGTGTGGTCGAGCACGTGACCGTCGCGGACGACATGCCCCGACTGGTCGCCACGATGCAGAGGCTTTGCGGGGGCGTCGATCTGCTCGTCATGACCGGCGGGCTTGGGCCGACGGCGGATGACCTGACGCGTGAGGGACTCGCGGCCGCGATGGGCGAGCCGCTCGTGGAGGACGCCGCGGCTCTCGCGCAGATTGAGACCTGGTTCAAGGGACGCGGGCGGGCGATGCCCGAGCCCAACCGCGTGCAAGCGCTTCGACCGGCAAGCGCCCGATGTCTCGAGAATCCGAACGGGACGGCGCCGGGTCTCGCGGGGTCGTTGAAAATCGATGGGAACGCCTGCGACGTGTTCTGCCTCCCGGGCCCGCCCAACGAGATGACGCCGATGTTCGAGGCGTTCGTCACGCCGGCGATTCGAGCGCGAGAGGGCGCTGTCGTCGCGACACGGGCCATCCACACCTTCGGGCTCGGAGAGTCCGACATCGCGGCGAGGCTCGGCCCCCTGATGAACCGCGACCGCAACCCGCTCGTCGGAACGACGGCGTCACTTGGCGTCGTCACCTGTCGCCTCAGGTTCGAGGGCGACGCGAGCGAGGTGGAGGCGACCGAGGCGCTCGACAAGACCGAGCGGGTCATTCGCGGACGCCTCGGCGACGTCATCTTCGCGATCGGCGGCGAGCAGGGCGAGGCGTTGGCCCGGGCTGTGATCGATCGACTCCGCGCACGGGGTGAACGCCTGGTGCTCGTCGAGAGCTGCACGGGAGGCCTCCTCGGGCAGACGATCACCCGGATCCCCGGCTCATCCGACGTCCTCCTCGGCGGGTGGATCACCTACTCGAACGAGATGAAGTCAGCGACGGTCGGGGTGAGGAAGGAGACGCTCGACCTCGTCGGCGCCGTCTCGCGCGAGGTGGCGGTCGAGATGGCCGAGGGAGGGCTGGCGGCGTCGGTCGCCGCCGGTGGAGCTCAGCACGCCCTGGCGATCACAGGCGTCGCCGGGCCGGGCGGGGGGTCCGACGGCAAGCCGGTCGGTACGGTCTGGATCGCGCGAGCCTCGTCGGGCGAGGCGACCGATGTCCGACGCTTCAGGTTCCGCGGCGGACGCGACGCGGTCCGCCGCTGGTCGGCGAACACGGCGCTCGGAATGCTGCGGCTCCAGTTGGATGGTGTCGAGATGCGACTGCTTGGGCAGACCACGGGCTGAGTCGGACTTCGAGCCCGAGGACTCAGGCGCCGGGCTTCAGCTTGTCTTCGATGCGCCGGAGCGTGTCGCTGATCTCACGCAAGGTCGCAAGCTGGGAGGCGGACCCGCCCAACGTCCCGGATGGCGTGACACTGACCACGCTCTCCTCGTCGTGTCGGGCGAGCTTGTCGCGCTGGGCGAGGACGGCCTGGCGGAACGCCCGGGTGTCCTTGATCCCGATCATGTTGACGAGGAAGCCGCCGGCGGCGCCTGAGGACTGGCCCGCGGTCTCGACGCGGAAGCCCTCGATGTCCAGCAGACGCATGATGGGCCCCTGGTAGTACTGCACGTCCGTGATCTTCTCGAGGGGGACCGTGCTCTCGACCCGGTTGAGCAGGCCCTTGCGGACCTCGAGCGTGCGGGTGGTCAACGCGCACGAGAGGCGGTCGAGGTACTTGTCGATCACGAGCCAGGTGATGATGAGCACGAACGGCACGGCGACGATGCCCACGCACGTGCAGGCGAGGATGATCGTCGGCTGCAGCAGCCAGTACGCCTTGATCTTGTCGCGGTTGAACTCGGCGGTGCGGAGGGTGTCGTACTCGGGCATGGAAGCACTGTACCGAGTTGATCACTCGCCCGGGATGTAGCTGATGGCCCCCTCCATCGGGCTGCTCGCCGTCGCGTATAGCTTCTTGTCGATCCGCCCGGCGAGGTAACTCGCCCGCCCGGCCTCGCAGGCCAGGCGCATGGCCCGGGCCATGAGGACTGGGTCCTTGGCGTGAGCAACCGCCGTGTTGAGCAGCACCCCGTCGGCGCCAAGCTCCATCGCGATCGAGACGTCGCTCGCCGCCCCGACCCCCGCGTCCACGATGACCGGGTAGTCCGGATCGCCCGCCTTGAGCAGTTCCAGGCAGAGCACGATGTTGTTGCGGTTGAGCACGCCCTGGCCCGAGCCGATGGGGCTGCCGGCGGGCATGACGGCGGCAGCGCCCGCGTCCTTGATCCTCGCCGCACTGATCGGGTCGTCGGAGGTGTAGCACAACACCTGGAAGCCGTCGGCGACGAGCTCGCGCGTCGCCTCGAGCGTGCCGACGGGGTCGGGCAGCAGCGTCTTCTTGTCGCCGAGCACTTCCAGCTTGACCCAGCCGGCGCCCGGATTGCCCAGCTGGTCGAGCAGCTCGCGCCCAAGACGCGCGACGCGAACCGCGTCGTCCGCGCTGAAGCAACCCGCGGTGTTCGGCAGGATCGAGTAGCGGTCGAAGTCGATGAACTCGAGCAGGCTCTTGCCCTCGGCGTTGAAGAGCCGCTCGCGCCGGACGGCGACCGTGATGACCTGCGCGCCCGACGCGTCGAGCGCATCGCGCATGACGTCCATCGAGGCGTACTTGCCCGTGCCAACGAGGAGGCGGGACGTCAACTCGCGCCCGCCGATCCGCAGCGGTCGGTCATGCACTCCGGCGCTCGTGACGGGCTTGATCTCCGTGGTCATGGGCGAGTCTAGGTGTTGGCGAAGAGGGCCTTGGGATAACGGGCGGGACGTCCTTCCGATCGGGTCAGCCGCCGCCGACGAGGGTGACGATCTCGACCTTGTCGCCCTCGTTCAGGAGGGTCGTTTCACGCTCGTCGCGGGGGACGAGGGCCTGGTTGACCTCCGCCGCACAGATCGCCTTGTCGAGCCCGAGACGGGTGATGAGATCGCCCAGAGAGGCCCCGGAGGGCAGTTCGGTGGATTGGCCGTTGACGGAGATCAGCACGTTGGGGGCCTCGGGCCTCGGATTTGGGGGTCGTTCGGGTCTTTGCCAAAGCTTGGCGCGGAATCGGGCCCCGGGGCGTGGTGCCCGGGGGTGAACCCCGTTAGCCTAGGGGCGAGAGAAACGGCCCGTCTCGGGCCCCCGGTCGTGTCGCCCACTGAGTTCCTGACCCGAAGTAGGTGGAACGGCGTCGGACGGGGGAGCGAGGGTGCGGGAAATGGGCGCGTCAGTGAGGGCGCGCAGAGAGACGGTTCGAACAGAGAGAAAGAGGAGAGAACCAATTATGCGCATGATGACTGCACTGCTCGCGGTGGCGGGCATTGCCGGCGTCGCCAACGCCGACATCACCATCAATGAGGTCCTCGGGTCCACCCCCGGCACGGACTACGAGTTCATCGAGTTGTTCAACACCGGCGCCTCGGCGGTCAGCCTGACGGGTTGGACGATCGAGCTCTGGGACAGCGACACGGGCGGTTCGTTCGGCGGCGCTGACGGCGGCACGCCGTACGCCCTGTCGGGCTCCATCGCTGCGGGCGGGTACTGGACCCTGGCCAACGCCCTGGCCCAGTCCACGCTCGGCTTCACCGCCGACCAGACGCAGGCGATCGCCATCGAGAACAGTTCGTACACGATGGTGCTCCGCGACGCGTCTTCCGCCGTGATCGAGACAATCTTCGTCTGGGACAGTGGCGTGGGTGACGCGGCGAACATTGCCGGCACGCCGATCGTCCCCGACTACACGGCCGGCCCGGACGGCTCCTTCCTGCCCGCCGGCTTCTACCGCAACGGCGACGCCTCGCCCGATCTCGTCATCTTCGAGTTCGACGACGCGTCGATCCTCGCTCACGCGACCCCCGGCTCCGCAAACATCCCCGCGCCGGCCAGCCTGGCGCTGCTGGGTATCGGCTGCATGGCCGGCGCCCGCCGTCGTCGCGCCTGAGCGTCGCACGCCCGTCCTGATTCTCACGCCGCCGTCCCTTTCGGACGGTGGCTTTTTTGCGCGCCGAGAGCTACCGGACGCTGCATCGAATACGCCGCCCGAGAAGATCCGCGTGAGGAGCATGGGGCGTCCTCACGCCCGGTTCATTCCGGGGATTCGTTGCACGTCTTGCGTTGCGCGTGTTCGTTGCAGGCGGACCGTTCGGTGAGAGCCGAACGAGGCGTGCCCGACCCCGCACGTGGGGGAGGGGGCGCGGAGAGATCACCGCACGGGTACGAGACAAGGCGCCCGCGCACAACAAAGGACGACGGGGGATCCGCCCCGCCGATGGACCGGCGCGATCGCCGCGCCGCCGACCGCGCTCCCTTCTTGTGACGGGGGACGGGTGGCGTTCCGGCATCGATGCGCGCCGGCGGGGGGGCCGACCCCGCGTCGTCCAGCATGTCACGGCGTCACGGACAAGACACACCACAGGCGAGGAGAGCAACATGCGGACGAAACTGACCATTCTCACGCTCGCGAGCCTCGCGGGCGCCGCGACGGCCCAGACGACGATCAACTTCAACGATCTCGCGATCGACGCGGCCCAGCCGATCACCTTCACTGTGGTCCAGACGGACCCCGGGCCTCTGCTCGGCTTCACCTGGGATCTCAGCTACGACGCGATCCCGATCTCCTGGGGGAGCGAGCTGATCATCCAGCTCTCGCACGAATCCGGGTACTCGATCGAGTTCGACGGCTCCGACGCGAACTTTGCGGACCTCGGCCCCTCCGACGTCCAGTTCGGCTGGGGCAACACCGACGGGCACTTCACCAGCACCAGTCTCGTGAGCGTCCAGAACGGTCCCAGCGACACCACCGGCACGTGGACCGTCACCGTCTTCGACGAGTTCGATGATGACGGCGTCGACGGCGTCCTCAACGGCTCGATCACGATCAACAAGGTCCCCGCGCCGGGCGGGCTGGCCCTAATCGGCCTCGGTAGCATCGCCTGCCTGCATCGCCGCCGACGCGCCTGATCGAGACACGACATCCGCACCATCCGCCGCCGCCCGCCTGGGCGGCGGTTTTTCGTGCGCCCGCGAGCTATCCTCCGACGACGGAGGTGGCGATGAAGACAAACGACGCGCTCGCCTGGCTCGAGGCGCACGAGAAGGACTCGATCGCTCGCCTGATCGAGTGGCTCCGGATACCGAGCATCAGCACGGACCCGGCGTACAGCGAGGACGTCCGGCGGGGGGCAGCCTGGGCGGGCGAACACTTGCGCGCCTCCGGCTTCGAGGTCGAGATCCGGGAGACGGGCGAGCCTTCGGGATCGGGGCATCCGATCGTGCTGGCGACGAGCCCGGGGGACCCCGGGTACAACGGCCCGCACGTGCTCTTCTACGGGCATTACGACGTGCAGCCGGCCGACCCCCTGGAACTCTGGGAGTCGCCCCCCTTCGAGCCGGTGATCAAGCCGGCGGTGCAGGGCGGGGCGGGCGAACGGATCGTCGCCCGGGGCGCAGTCGACGACAAGGGACAGGTGATGACCTTCCTCGAGGCGATGCGCGCGTGGAAGGAGGCGGGGGGCGTCGTTGGCGGGGGGGCCCGGTACACCGTTCTTCTCGAGGGCGAGGAGGAGTCTGGCTCCAAGAACCTCGACAGGTTCATCGAGCAGAACGCCGCCGAGCTCGGCGGGTGCGACGTCTGCGTGATCTCGGACACCGGGATGCTCGGGCGTGGCAAACCCGCGATCACGTACGGCGTGCGCGGGCTCGCGTACACCGAGGTCGTCCTGCACGCCGCGGACCAGGACCTGCACTCGGGGATGTGGGGGGGCAAGGCGCCCAACCCGATCTCCGAGCTGGTCAAGGTGCTGGCGCAGCTGTGGGACGCGGACCGACGCATCACGATTCCCGGCTTCTACGAGGGCGTACGCGAGCTGACGCCCCAGGAGCGAGACGCCTGGCGCAAGCTCGGCGTCGACGAGCGGGCGGCAGCTGGCCGGCATCGGGCTCCCACCCGAGGCCTCGGTCGGCGAGAAGGATACTCCTTCATCGAGCCGCGAGTGGGCGCGCCCGACCGCCGAGATCAACGGCATCATCGGCGGGTACACGGGCAAGGGCGCCAAGACCGTCATCCCCTCGCACGCCTCGGCGAAAGTCTCGTTCCGACTCGTCGACGACCAGGACCCGGCTCGGATCACCGAGTCGTTCTTTGCATGGCTGCGCCAGCGCACGCCCCCCGGGTGTCGGTGGGAGATGATCGACCACTCGGGCGGGCCACCGGCGACGGTGGCGACGGACTCGCCCGCGCTGCTCGCGGCGAAAGCGGCGCTCGAGAAGGCCTCGGGCGTCGCCCCCGCGATGATCAAGACGGGCGGGTCGATCCCGGTGGCGGGAATCCTCAAGAGCCGTCTCGGGCTCGAGACGATCTTCATGGGCTTCGGGCTCGAGGACGATCGGGTCCACTCGCCGAACGAGAAGTTCGAGCTTGACTGCTTCCGCTTGGGCGCCCGGGCGCACGCGCTGCTCGTCGAGCGGCTGTGGACGCTGGGCGAGGGCTGATCCCGGGGCTAGCGGGAGTACTTGCCCGCGGCCCGCTGGCGCTCGAACTCGCGGAGCTGCTCGAGACGCTCGATCCGGAGTTGCGCGACGCGGATCGCCAACTCGTGGGCGCGGACCTCGTCAGCGACGGCCGAGGCGACCGCGCGGAGCATGGCGATCACGCACCCGCCACCGACCAACGCCATCAACGCCCACGCCAGGGGGGAGAACCCGTGCATGCTGCGCCCATCGGCTCGGGGGCGGGGCGGCTTGACCGAACCTAGACTCGTCGAGCGTGGTCCGAGGTCAACGGGGCCGCGCCCGCGGCGCGACCCTTGCGAGAGATCCGACGCCCGATGAGACGACCCTGGACGAGACCCTTGCTCGCCGCCCTCGGGCTGGCGCTCGCGGCGTGGGGGACCAACGCCCACGCGCAGGTCGGAGGCGACGGCGTCGGAGACGAGATCGAGCTGCGCGTCGCGCGGTTCGGGCCGGGCGGGGTCTGTCGCCAGGGCGAGTGGGTCGGGGTGCTGGTCGAGGTCGCCGACAAGGGGCTCGAGCAGCGTGACCTGATCCTGCGAATCGAGGGGGAGGATCCCGACGGGGACCGCCCGGTGTTCGACCGGGCCGTGACATCGAACCCGGGCTCGGCGCAATCCTTCTGGCTGTACACGCGCCTCGGGTGGGCGTTCGATCAGGGGACCCCGATCACCATCAGCGCCTGGCCCAAGAGTGGCGAGGACCGCGCCCGCGAGGGGGCGCTCGCGTTCGAGGCGGGCGGGAGGCCGCTGGCGCGCCTCGAGGCGACGACGTCCGGCGTCCTCGACAAGGCGCAGGGAATGATCGGCGTTCTCGGGACGACACCCTTCGGCCTGCGCGGGTACGACCAGTCTCACCGTGGGACGATCGGCGACAACCTGATCACCGGACACGAGTTGACACGGATCGTCGGGCTCGGGCTCGCCGATCTGCCCGATCGCCCGCAGGGGCTGATGCAGTTCGACGCTCTGGTGTGGGGCGGCGCACGGGCGCCCGATCCGTTGCGGCTCACGCCCGAGCAGATGCGGGCACTCATGGGTTGGATCGAGTGGGGGGGACAATTGGTGATCGTCCTCCCCTCGATCGGGCAGGAGTGGTTCGCACGCTCGAACCCCTTGTTCGAACTTCTGCCCGACGCGCTGCCCGGCGAGCAGATCGGGGGCGTGGACCTGGACGGGTACCGCTACCTGCTGACAAAGAGCCAGAGTCTGAGGCTGCCAACGGAGGCGACGGTTCGCTTTCTCGATCCGAACCCAGGGGCGGCGCCCGGGGACGCAGCGCGCATCATGGCATCGCCGGATGGACGCACGATCGCGGTGAGTCGAGTTCACGGCGCCGGCGCCGTGACGCTGATCGGGCTGGACCTGGCGGACCCGAAGCTGGTCGCGATGGACCTGCCCGAGGCGGACCAGTTCTGGAACCGCGTGCTCGGACGGCGCGTGGATCTGGACGAGAACACGCGGACGTGGAAGAACGCGCAAGGGTCGAACCGGACACCCTTGTCCTTCGACTCGGACATCCCTGGAGAGATCGCCAAGTCCGGGCGGGCGTACGTCGGTGTGTTGCTTGGGATCGTGGTGTTCGCGCTCTACTGGGTTCTCGCGGGGCCGGGCGGGTACGCGCTGCTCGGGCGCCTCAAGCAAAAACGCCACGCGTGGATCGCGTTCGTGGGGGCGGTCGGCGTCTTCACGGCGATCGCCTGGACCGGCGCCACCGCCATCCGTCCCAGACGCGTCGAGGTCGTCCACCTGACCATGCTCCACCAGGTTCACGGCCAAGACCTGCAACGGGCCCGAACGTGGGCGAGCGTGCTGCTGCCGAGCTACGGCGACGGCGCGATCTCGGTGCGCGACCAGGAGGAGCACGCGGGCGCGTCCTGGGAGATGGAGCTGCTGAGCCCATGGTCCCCCCCGGTCGGCGAAGTCTTCAAGCGGGCCTCATTCCCGGACAATCGGGAGTACCGCCTCGACGGGCGTCGCCCGGACACGATGCGGATGCCGACCCGTTCGACGGTCAAGCAGGTGCGTGCGGACTGGGTGGGCGAGGCGCGCTGGAAACTGCTTGCCCCTGTGAAGGAGGCGGGGGAGGTCGGCGAGGCAAGGCTGTGGCTCGATCAGGACACCGGCCTCGTGCATGGACTGCTCGAGCATCACCTCCCCGCGATGCTCGAGGATGTCGTGTTGATCGTCGTCTGGAGGCCCAGGATCGTGAGCGGGGCAATGCGCGATGTCCCGCCGTATATCTCGTACGCGTACAAGCTGAAGGATTGGGCGCCCGGCGACCGCAGGGATCTGTACGCGGCGGTTAAGGACACCGCCCGCTCCCAAGCGACCTTCGAGGCGTACTCACTCAACCTGTTGCGGGCCGGCAAGCCGATCATCAATGACTTCGGCAGGACCGACTCGGGCAGCGCGCTCGAGCGGTACTACGGGCTCGAGCTGTTCCCGATGCTCTCGCCCCCCGACTTCCAGCGCGGACAGGCCGACGACAGGCTGGCTCGTCGCGTCGAGACGCACGGGATGGATCTGGGGCTCTGGTTCACGAGGCCCTGTGTGATCGTGCTGGGGTCGATTGAGAATCCGAAAGGCGTCGAGGCGCCGATCCCGCTGCGGGTGAACGGACGTCCGGCGCCGGTGACCGGGGGGCGCACCGTGATCTCATGGGTCTATCCTCTGCCCGACGACCCGGCGGCGCCCAAGCCGCCCGACCCGACCGACGCCCCCGTCCCGACGACTTCTGACGACTAGGACCGGCCCCGTTGCGACCCCCGACCACGCGAGGACACGCCCCTTGGCGATGATCGAGACGGTCAACCTAACGAAGCGCTACGGCGAGCTGGTCGCGCTCGACTCGCTCAACCTCACCATCGAGGAGGGGGACTGCTACGGCTTCATCGGACCCAACGGCGCCGGCAAAACCACCACCATCAAGATCCTCGCGACACTCCTCAAGCCCTCCAGCGGTCAGGCCCAGATCGGCGGCCTCACGATCGGCTACCAGAACCGCCAGATCCGACCCCTCATCGGGTACGTCCCCGACTTCATGGGCGCCTACGAGGACATGGTCGTCACCGAGTACCTCGAGTTCTTCGCCGCGGCGTACAACATCCACGGCCAGCAACGCAAGAAGGTCGTCCAAGACGTCCTCGAACTGACCGACCTGACGTACAAAGCGACGGCGGAGGTGAACAGCCTCTCGCGCGGCATGCAGCAGCGGCTCTCCATCGCCCGCGTACTGCTGCATGACCCCAAGGTCCTGCTGATGGACGAGCCCGCCTCGGGCCTCGACCCGCGCGCCCGGATCGAGATCCGCGAACTGCTCAAGGAGCTCAAGCGGATGGGCAAGACCATCCTGATCTCGAGCCACATCCTGCACGAGCTGGCCGAGCTGTGCAACATGGTCGGGATCATCGAGCGCGGACAGCTCCTCTTCTCTGGGTCCGTCAACGAGATCCTTCGGCACGCCCGCGTCGGGCACGTGATCCACATCGGCGTCGCCGAGCGGACGGATCAGGCGGCCGAGCTGCTCGCCAAGGCGCCGGGCGTCGAGAAGGTGGGGGTCGTCGACAATGGCGACTCCTCCATCGGCGATGGGCGGCTCATCCACGTCGGCTTCGATGCCTCCAAGGGCGGCTCCCCGACCGACCTTCCCAACATCCTCGTCAACAACGGCTTCCGCCTGACCAAGTTCGACGAGGAGCCAGTTAACCTCGAGACCGCCTTCATGCGCCTGACCAAGGGCCTGGTCCAGTAGGCGCCGCCCCTGTCAGCCTCCCTGAACTCCGTGCGGTCTGGTCGGTAGGATGGGGGCGACCCCCTTCGGAGGCGATCTCATGCTCAGACGTTCACTCGTGGTGCTGTCGTGCCTCACCCTCCCGGCCATGGCCGCCCTCGCGGCCCCGCCGGAGACCCAGGCCAGGCCCGTCACCGAGAAGATCAACGGCGTCGAGCTGACCGACCCCTACCGCTGGCTTGAGGGAGACAACTCCGACCCCGACAAGATGGGCGCGGTCACCCCCGAGGTCGCGGCCTGGACCGACGCCGAGAACGCCTACACCCGCTCCATCCTCGACAACCTGCCCGGGCGTCGGGCGCTCGAAGCCCGTCTCCGCGAGCTGATGGAGGTCGGCTCGGTCTCCGCCCCGCGCATGGCCGGGACTCGCTACTTCTACACCAAGCGCGAGGGCGCTCAGGCCCAGCCGATCGTCTACGTCCGCGAGGCGTACGACGCCGAGCCCCGCGTCCTGCTCGACCCCAACACGATCGACGAGTCCGGGCTGACGACCATCTCGTGGTTCGAGCCGAACCAGGACGGGTCTCTGCTCGCGTTCGGCATGTACGCCTCGGGTGACGAGAACTCGACGCTCTACGTCATGGACGTGGACACGGGCGAGTGGCTCGCCGACGAGATCCCCGGAAAAGTAAACATTGCCGGCTGGGACCCGGACTCCTCGGGCTTCCTCTACCAGCGCCTCGAGGACGTCACCAACCCGTACTCGTCCGCCCTCAAGCACCACGTCCTCGGCACGCACCACCGTCAGGACGAGACCCTCTTCCGCCAGCAGGACATCGACTTCTTCTACGCCGACTCCGTCTCCGCCGAACGCAAGGCCCAGCTCAAAACCACCTGGGGCCCCGGCGGCCAACCCAGCGAGGACGGACGCTGGCTCGAGGTCGCGTACTGGACCTCGACCGCCGACATGGACCTCTGGATCGCCGACCTCGACAAGTGGCGCCGAACCGGCGAACTCAAGCTCATCCCCGCCGCCATCGGCAGGAGCGGGACCATCGGCTCCGCCCACTTCGTCGGCGACACCCTGATCGCCCAGACGACCTACGGCGCCCCCAAGGGACGCGTCGTCGCCATCGACCTCAACGACCCGGGCATCGCGCACTGGGTGGACCTCGTGCCCGAGCACGAGAGCCAGGTCATCGAGGGCGTCGCCTTCCCGCGCGGGCGCCTCGCCGTGCAGTACATGGACCGGGCCGCGACGCGGATCGCCCAGTTCGACCTGCACGGCAAGAGCCTGGGCGACCTGGAACTGCCCGGCATCGGCTCGGGCTCGCTCGCCGCCGACGATGACCGGACCGAGGCCTTCCTCACCTTCGCCAGCTTCAACATGCCGCAGAGCATCTACCGCGTCGACCTGGCGACCGGCGAACGCAAGCTCTGGGAACGCCCGGACGTCCCGGTCAACCCGGACATGATCACCGTCCAGCAGGTCACCTACCCCTCCAAGGACGGCACACCCATTTCCATGTTCCTCGTCCACCGCAAGGACATCCAACTCAACGGCGACAACCCGACCATCCTCTACGGCTATGGCGGGTTCAACATCTCCATCACGCCCTTCTTCAGCGCCACCATGTTCCCCTGGTTCGAGAAGGGCGGCGTCTACGCGATCCCGAACCTGAGAGGGGGCGGCGAGTACGGCGACGCCTGGCACCGCGCCGGCATGCTCGAGAACAAGCAGAACGTCTTCGACGACTTCATCGCCGCCGCCGAGTGGCTCATCGCCAAGGGCTACACCAAGCCCGAACGCCTCGGCATCGCCGGCGGGTCCAACGGCGGCCTCCTCACCGGCGCCGTCGTCACACAACGCCCGGACCTCTTCACCGCCGCGATCTCGGCCGTCCCGCTGCTCGACATGCTCCGCTACCAGGACTTCCTCATGGCCAAGTACTGGGTGCCCGAGTACGGCTCGGCGGAGGACCCCAAGCAGTTTGACTTCATCCGCAAGTACTCGCCCTACCAGAACGTCAAGCCCGGCACCAAGTACCCGGCCGTCCTCTTCACCGCCGGCGAGAACGACTCACGCGTCCACCCCCTGCACGCCCGCAAGATGGCCGCCCTGATGCAGGCCTCGACCGCCTCCGACCAGGAGCGCGAGCCGATCCTCCTCTGGGTGGACCGCGACGCGGGCCACGGCCAGGGCAAGCCGTTGCACCTGCGGGTGCGGGACGTCGCCGACCAGCGGATCTTCATGATGTGGCAGACGGGAATGCTCAGCGAGGGGGGATAAGAGAGTTCAACGCGGAGGGCCGCTGAGAGCCGCAGAGAGAAGAAGTGGGTGCCACTGGTTGTCCGCGAATGCGGCAACCAGTGCCGCGGACGCCAACGAAGCACGGCTTGCAAGACAAGCCGTGGCACCCTTCTCTCTTTCCTGAACTGTCGCCTTCACCCCGTGCCACTGACCCGTCTTCGGGTCAGTGCCGAGGCGCCGGGCCCGCTCGCACAAGCACTGACCGGAGGACCGGTCAGTGGCACGAACCCCCTCCCCCCGGTAGGGCCGGTTTCCAACCGGCCTGAATGCCCGAACTTTTCCTCTCTGGGTGCCAGCCAAACGCGCAGCGCAGCGGAGCTTTTGGCTGAGGGGCCGCCCTACAACGTCGTACACTCACTGGCGCCCGCAGCGTGGAGAAGCCGAAGACGGCGTCTCCACGGCACCCGGCTTTGAGACAGCACGGAGCACATCATCACAGCAGCCTGGCGGGCGGCAATGGGCGGTACGCGGCTGCTACGGGCAACCGGTGCCGAACGCGTTTAGGAAGGCGACGACGTCTGAGAAGTCAAAGGTACCGAGGGGCGCCGCGAGATCGGAGGCGGGCTCCATGGTCACGAACGCTTCGAGGAATGCGAGCACATCGGAGATATCGAGCGAGCCGAACGGCACCACCAGGTCCGCCGGCGAGCACGGCTCGGCGCCCGTGCTCAACTCGAACACATACGCCGACCCCGAGCTCTCCCCGTTGTCGTCGTCGCCCTGTGCCCCAATCAACGCCAGACCGCCGTCGAGCGCAACCAGCCCGAAGAAATCGAACTCGAACCCGTCCGAGGGCAGGAGCTTCGTAATCTGAACAGGGACGGCGGGGTCCGACACGTCGAAGAGGTACGCGGAGCCCGAGTTGTGCCCGTTGTCGTCGTCGCCCATGGACCCGACCACCACGGTGCCGCCCTCGATGGCGACCGAGATCCCGAAATAGGCGGAGAACCACCCGTCGTCCGCGACGAACTTCGAGACCTGGACGGGCTCCGTCGGGTTGGAAACATCGAAGAGATAGACGGCTCCGCAGCTCTGGTACCACCCGTCCTCGCCCCAGGCGCCCACGACCGCCAGATCCCCTTGGATCGCGACGGAGCCGCCGAAGCGATCCTGCTCCCGGCCCTCGTCGGCCAGCAGCTTCGCGAGCTGTACTCCCGTGGACGCGTCGAACAAGTACGCGGATCCAGAGAACGGGCCCGCGTCCTCGTCCCGCGGCGCACCCACGATGACGACCCCGTCGCTGACCGCGACCGCCTCCCCGAACTCGTCCCCGTCCTCGCCATCGGTCGCGAGCAGCTTGGCGACCTCTTGCCCGGTGTTGCGGTCGAACACGTACGCCGCGCCCGTGCAAAAATGGCTGCCAGGATCCTCGATCGCGCCGACGACGATGTGCTCATCATCAATGTCGACTGACCACCCGAAATGGGCTTGCTCGACCCCATCGCTCGGGAGCAGCAGCGTGATCAGCTTGGGCGTTTTAGGATCGGTGACGTCATACAGGTAGACGGATCCTGAGTTTGGCCCGTTGTCGTCGTCGTTCGAGGCGCTCACGACGGCCCTAGCGCCTGAGATGCCCACGGCACGCCCGTAGAACTCGAACACCCCAGCCTCACTGGGCAGGAGCTTGCTGAGTTCAACAGGATTCGCCGGGTCTGTGAGGTCGAACAAATACGCAGAACCGGACTTGGGGGCAACATCATCGTCCAGGAAAGTTGAGACGATGCAAATCGGACCAGAGATGTCCACGGAACCGCCGAAGCCATCCCCCCCTGCCGCATCGCTCGGAGTGATCTTCGACACTTCGTTCTGGAGCTGTGACCAGGCGACATCGGCTGACGATGTGATCGAAACGGAAGCTACAGCCAAGCTCAGTCTCGTCAATGGGATCCCGCGCCTCACTTGTAACTCCTAGCTCAACCAATCCTCCGCCCCCAACCTCTCCGGCACGTACGTCTCCGTCACGTAGCTGATGTCCTTGGTGATGAGGCTTTCGACCTCCATCTTGAAGCCGTTGGCGAGCATCTTCTTGATCTCTTTCTGCCAGCCCTTGTGCCCCTGGAACCAGGGGTAGTCCATGATCTGCTTGGCCCGCGTGATGTCGTTGTCCTTGAGGTCGATCTTGACGGCCTCGGGCAGGTCGCACGCCTCGTAGTCCTTGGCCCGGATGCCGAGGAACTTCGCCTCCGGGATCGCCAGGCGCGTGGACTCGAACGCCAGCGAGATCGAGCCCTGCTTGATGACCGAGTAGATGTAGTGCCCCCACGGGTCGCAATCGAGCAGGCAGATGATCGGCAGCTTCAACTCGGAGTTGAGCCGCTGCAGCAGGCGACGGCAGCCCCGCGGCGGCTGGCCGGCGCCGTGCGTCAGGATGCAGTTGTGCTTCTCCCAGAACCGGTCCTCGTTGAACCGGTTCCAGACCGTCCCCTTCTCGACGTGCAGCACGAAGTCCGCCTCGCACTTGCCGAACTGGATCA
Organism: Phycisphaerales bacterium; assembly: GCA_041402005.1. GTDB lineage: Bacteria > Planctomycetota > Phycisphaerae > Phycisphaerales > UBA1924 > JAJRXR01. The sequence continues at coordinate 303,041 of JAWKTB010000005.1, forward strand.
CATCCCCCTCGACGATGCTCGGCAGGGCGTACCCCCCCGACCCCATCCGCCGACAGTTGATCTCGTCCCCCTTGTCGATCAGCGTGATGTTCCCGACCATCGCGCCCCGGTTCTCGGCGAAGATGTGCAGCTCTTCCCGCAGGGCGCCGAGCGACACTTCCAGGTCTTCGAGGATCGGATCGGACTCCTGCTGGGTGTCGAACGTGTTCTCCTTCGTGCCGGCGACGGTGTGCTTGGCCTTGTAGAAGACGCCACGAAGGCTGGAGGTCTTGTCGGCCTCGATCAGGTCCTTGATCGTGCTCGCGTGGAGCATGGTCTGCATGAACTGCTTGGCCTGGTTGAGGTTGAACAGCTCGCGCTGGGCGGTGGCGTCGCCCATCTGGAGGATGCCGCGCTTCTGGTTCCAGATCGTGTTGGTCCGCGAGCGTGTGGGGATCTCGATGACGGGGTCGACCGAGCCGTGGGCGGCCTTGACGACTTGGTGGGCGAGCCCGTCGAGCAGCGAGAGCGTGCGCGTATCGCGGTCGGCGCGTGAGGCGCCGGCCTTGGCACGTGTCTTCTTGGCGGCGCTTGCCGGCGCCTTCTTGGCGACCTTCTTCGTGACGACTTTCCGCCGGACTTTCTTGGTGACTTTCTTCTTGGCCATGCGTGTGCGGGAGGGCTGGAAGCCATCCCCTCCGTGATTCAGATTCGGCCGGTTGGAAACCGGCCCCACCGAGGGAACGGCGGCGGGATGCCGACCGTCCCAAGGGAATCAGTCGTTGAAAAGGCCCGACTCGTCGCCGCCGGCCCGCTTCTTTCTCGTCTTCTTCGCGCCCTTCGCGTTCGACCCCTTGGCGGGCTTGCCCTTCTCCACCGGCGCGATCGGGTTCGGCGACGAGTCGCTGACGATGATCACGCCGTCGTCGTCGTCGAGACGCCCGTTCGAGTCGTCCCTGATGATGTTGCCCTCCTCGTCGAGCTGGGCGTCGGCGATGGCCGTCTTCGCCCGCGCCTGCTCGAGCAGGGCGTCGTAGAGCTCCTTGGTGTCCACGCCGACCAGCGCGTGGCAGGCCTGGGCGATCTCGCCGATGTACCGTTCGAAGACGTCGCGCCGGTCGCCCTCGCGCCGCATCTTTTGACGACGCCGGACGTATGTGCCGAGCTTGCGTCCGCATTCCTGGAGCGCGAGGCGCATCTCCTTGCGGATCTCGTCATAGTCGGCGATCGCTTCCTTGGACTCGCTCGTGAACGGCACCCAGACACTCGCCATGTGGATCATGACAACCAGCGGGCCGACCGGGGCGGCGCCCCTGGGCTGCGACAAGCCGTAGTTCCGCCAGCTTGTTTCCACCACGCTCTTGAAGGCGCTGCACGCCGACTGCTGATAGAGCAGGGGCACGCGGTTTGCAAAGCGGATGACGCGGGCCGATTCGTCGCCCGGCAGGTCGCCGCCGAACGCGATGGCGGCTTCGATCTGAAACGGGTTGCCGCGGTAGACAGCCGGCGCCCGCGTGCTCGCGGCGTAGAACTCCGCCTTCACGCCCTTGAGCATCCCCGCAAGCATCTGCCTCACGCCGATCGGGGCCAGACAGTCGGTGGGGGGGGCTCGCAGCTTGGCCTCCTGCAGCGCCTTGTACAACCGCTCGGCGTCCGCGTGGTCGACCGTCTTGACCCACGTCTGCCCCGTGATCGTCTTGGACTTGGTGCTCGCCGCGGCGGTCACCTCCTTGACCACCGACGGCGGCACGCGCGTGAACTCGTTCTTGAAGAACCCCGCGAGCTGCTTCTCCTCCGTCGACTTGAGCATCCGCAGGAACATGCCCAACTCGACGCCGTACGGGTGCGGCTTGATCTCGGTCGTCTCGTCCGGCAACTCGTCCACCGTCCGCGGATACACGATGCGGTCGGCCAACTCCGTCGTTCGAACGATCTCGCCCGACTCGTCGCCGTCCGCCCTGTCGCCCGCATCCTCGAGTGTCGGATCCTCGCCCGCCTTGGCGGGCGGGATGAAGGTGATCTCCGCGTGCGGGTTGGCGATCGCGGTCTGCTCGAGATACGCCTCGACGCTCACCTTGCCGCGCTGATAGCGGGCATCGAGGTCGATGGCGACGCGGGTCCCGGTGCCGGAGGTCGTGTCGGGGAAGTCGTCGGTCTCGACGTCGACCGTGACCTCCGGCTTGTTCTTGGTGGTGTCCATCGCCAGCTCGATGTGGTGAGCCGGCTTGTTCTTCTTCGGCTTGGTGTGGATGACCATGGGCTTGCCGGTGGTCATCAGGCCGTACATGCCGGCGGCCGAGATGCCGATGCCCTGCTGGCCCCGCGACATCTTCATCCGGTGGAACTTCGACCCGTACAGCAGCTTGCCGAAGATGTTCTCGACCTGCTTGCGGACGATCCCGGGCCCGTTGTCCGTGATCGTCACCCGATACCGCCCCGCCTTGCTCGCCGACGGTGGGGGCGAGATCTCCTCGATCTTGACCTCGATGTCCGGCAGGATCCCCGCCTCCTCGCACGCGTCGAGGGCGTTGTCCACCGCTTCCTTTACCGTCGTGAGCAGCGCCTTGCGCGGGTTGTCGAACCCCAGCAGGTGCCGGTTCTTGGCGAAGAACTCGGAGACGGAGATCTCGCGCTGTCCGGCGGCGAGCGTCTCGGCCGTCGCCTGGGCGCGGGTATCCGACTTCCCCTTCTTTGCGGGTCGCTTCTGCTTCGGGTTGGCGCGCGAGGGCCTGGCCGGGGCCATGGTCATATCCACCCTCCATGGTGGTGATCGGGCCGGAAACGTCCGTGTTTGGGGAGGATAGCCGGACGGGCGACCCGGCGCCTCGCGCGAACGCCCGGCACGCCGACGGGGTAGATTCCTTCGGTGGCAGAAACGCGCGGGACACGTCGGTGCGTCGTTTGCGGGTACGACATCGGCTCGGTGCGGGGGGCGCCGGTGTGCCCGGAGTGCGGGCGCGAGCTCGACCGGGCGATGCTGGCGGCGGCCCGCGCGCGGGCGGCGCTCGAGGTCCGGTTGCCCGCGATCGTCCTCCGCCATCTGCTCGTCTGGGGTGTCGTCATCGTGGTGTACGCCGTCGGCGCCGGCGTCGTGACGCGGTCGGTCGTCCAGGGCGCCGCGTCCTTGGCGATGCTCGGCGTGGGAGTCGCCGGCACGATGCTGCTTGGCTGGGGGGCGGTGAGACTGGGTCACCCCTGGGAGCGGGCGATGCTCCTCTCGGCGTGGCTCAAGACCCTGCCATGGCTCCACGGCCCCTGGCTCATGATCGCGCCGGCGACCGCGGTCATCATGCTCATCGCGCTGATCGACCGGTGGTCCTACGCCGACGGGATCCTGGTCGCGACGATGATCGCGGTCGGGCTCCTCCTCTGGATCATCGGGGTGGCGGGCTGTCTGGCCGGCGGCGTGATGACATGGGGACGCGAGGTGCGTCGCCAGTCGCTTCCCGACGCCGGCGGGCCGACGGCTCTGGCGATGCTCGCCATCGCCCTGCTGTTCCCCATCGTCATCGGGGGGGGCGCGGTCGTCGGGCTGATGGGCGGGGCGGCGGCGGCGGATTCGGCAATGAAACTCGTCCCGTCAGCCTGGATTGATGATTGAACCTGCCGACGCGGGGCGCGGGCTATGCTTCCGCCCCCCCGAGCCAGTTCCGGGGAATCGACAGGGGAAACAGAGATGGAAACGACGCTAATCATCCTCAAGCCCGACGCCGTCCAGCGTGGCCTCATGGGCCGCATCATCACGCGGTTTGAGGACAAGGGCCTCCAAATCGTTGCAATGAAGATGATGAAGATCTCGAGCGACCTCGCCGCCAAGCACTACGAGTCGCACAAGGGCAAGTCCTTCTACTCTGGGCTGGTGACGTTCATGACCTCGAGCCCCGTCGTCGTGATGGCGGTCCGGGGCAAGGGCGCGATCGGGATCTCCCGCAAGCTGATGGGCTCCACCTTCGGCTCCAACGCCGAGCCAGGCACCATCCGGGGCGACTTCGGCGTCTCCAACAGCTTCAACCTAATCCACGGCTCAGACAGCCCCGAGGCGGCGGAGCGCGAGCTCAACCTCTTCTTCGAGGCCCCCGCCCTCAAGAGCGGCGAGCGTGCCGTCGACGAGTGGGTGTATGACCTCAGCTCCGGCACGCCGGAGTGAGTCGGTCACGACCCGAGCTGCGAGTGTGACGTGATCACGCCGCCGATGGGCGGCGGCGGGCGTCAATCGCCCGTGGCGTCAGTGCGCCGCCGAGGTCGCCGGCTTGATCTCGCCGATGACGTCCGGCTTGGCATCGACCGCGTTGTCCTCGGCGAGGATCTGCTCGGCGATCTCCCGCCGATGGATCTCCACGTCGCGGGGGAAATCGAACGCCACGCGGACGCGTTCCCCCTTGACCGAGGCGATGCGGACGACGCCGATCGGGTTGCGGGGATCGCCGATGACGACCTCCTCCCCCTCGCGTCTTGTGATGACGAGCATGGGACGCTCCCGTCTCCGTGAAAGGCCCGGAGTCCTCCCAGGCCACGCAACGCCAAGAGGATAGCGTCGGGCGGTTCCTGACAAAAGCGCTGTGATCACACTCGATGTGGGTGGTTCAGTCGACCGCCTGCACGCCGGCGACAGCCGGGACATGCTCGCGCAAGTTCCGTTCGATGCCCAGCTTAAGGGTCATCGTGCTCGACGGGCACCCCACACACGCCCCGTGCAGGCGGATTCGGACGATTCCCTCATCGTCCACATCGATGAGTTCGACGTCCCCCCCGTCGGCCTGGATCGCCGGTCTGATCAGATCGATCACCCGGGCGACCTGGGCGAGGACGGCCTGGGGGTCGGAAGGAGTGGTCTCGTCGCTGCTCATGCCTGCCGCTCCGTGGGGTCACCCCCTGGTCTCGTCCGGGACATTGTAGCAGACCAATCTTGGAACCATTCTCGGTTTCCCGAGCTGGTCTCGTCGGTACACTCCTCCCCCATGCGCGCACGGCTGCGGACCATCGGGGCTCTGGCGATCGCCGCGAGCCTGCTCGCCCTCCCGGGATGTGGGGGCTCGAACAAGTACCGCCCCACGGGCGACCCCCTGCTCGACCTGCGGAACCCCGATCTCCAGGAGCGGGACCGGATCGAGGCGGCCCAGTTCGCCTGGGTCGAGGTGGACGGCGGCGCGCGGGACCGGGCGGAGACCCGGGCCGCGATGCGCGACCTGGCACGCTCCCTCTCCACACCCGTGCCGATCCGCGAGCAGCTCGTCCGCACGCTGATGGAGGACCCGACGCCCGAGGGGCGTGCCGAGTCGCGCGAGCTGGCGGCGGTCATGCTCCCCAGGGAGAAGGAGCGGACGGTCGTCGCGATCCTCTCGCAGGCCGCCGGGGAAAACGGCTGGGAGGAGCTGACGACCTCGCTCGTGCGCAGCTACGCGCGCCCTCTCGACGACGTCGAGGACGACATCCGCACCGAGCGTGCCGCCCTCGAGGCCTTGCACCCGGACCAGGCGGTCAGCAGCGTCGTGTTCGACGTGTTCCTCGAGCCGGGCGATCCGCCTGCGGGGTGGGATGTGACACGTTGGCGCGAGGGCTCGCGGGCGGATGCGTGGGAGCTGCTCTCGCGTCTGGATCCCGGGGGCGAGGTGCGGTCGGCGCTCCTGCTGCGGGTGGGTGGTCAGGAGACATCGCTTCCGCCGGACGCGGCGGCCCTGGTCACGGACCTGCGCCGCTGCCTCCACGAACTCGGGTGCGTGCCCCAGACCTCGATGGAGCTCCAGTGGCTCCATGCCCTGCTGCACGAGGGGACTTCGGACGAGCGGAAGCTGAACGACGCCTGGTGGCGCCAGGCCTCGGACGCGATCGCCCGCCTCGAGGGCGAGCAGCGCAACGGACTGGAGCTGCGTCACGCCGAGGCGATCCGCTGGGCCGCGGCCAACCGGAGCGGGTGGCTGGAGGCTCCGCGGGCGCGCCTGCTCGCCGAGCTTGACGCCCGCCTCGACGGACGGACGGTCTATCGGCGGACCAAGGAGCTGCGTCTGAAGCGAACCGGGCGGGCCTACCGCCTGCGTGACGTGGCGGACAAGCTCGACTGGGCGGACCTGCTGACGCTCCTGGTGGTGGACGACGCGGTGCATGACCCGGGCGTGATCGAGCGGGCGTTCCTCTACGCCGAGGCGGACAAGGACGACGACAAGACGTCCTACGGCGGGACGCTCCAGGCGGGCGACGCCGGCGCCGAGTCCCTGGGCGATGACGCGGCATGGCGCCTCATCCTCTTCCGCCCGCGGGCGAGAGACCGGGTCCGGGACGAGGTGTTCGTCGTCGGCGAGGACCTGGTCCGCTACTCCGACCGGGCGCTGGCGCACTTCCGCCTGAACGCCTGGTCCCACAAGCTCAGCGACGTCGCCGGCCCGAGCGACGACGACTTCGAGCAGGCCAAACGCTCCGGGCGGACGAGCATCGTCTTCACGAGGCTCGCGGAAGACCGGATCAACGTGGACTGCTACGCGCCCGACGGATCGAGCGTGGACCTCGGGGAGATCCGGCGCTAGACGCGGGGCGGGACGGCTTGGGAGATCCGTGCACCAGGTCCTGATCATCGCCGTCTTCGTGATCGTGTTCACGCACGACACGTTCGGGGGGGCGCTGCTGGCGGGCAGGCTGTCGCCCGGATGGGTCGCGACCCTCTCACTGGCGCCGATCATCACGCTCTGGATCGCGTTCACGCTCCGGGTGCGGTTGTGCGCCCGTGCGATGGACCGGACCGGGTCCGTGCGGGCGATCCGACGGGCGGAGGACGCCGCGGCAATGTTCCGCTGGGGCGTCGTCCTCCTGCATGGCGCCAACGTCTTCGTCTGGGGAGCGATGGAGCTCGTCCGGGACACGATCGGCGACCTGATCCTGATCGATGACCTGCTTGTCCTGCTCATCCCCATCTCGGCGATGGGGGCGATGCACTGGTCGATGTACCCGATCGAGCGGCGCGTGCGTGAGGCAGTGCTCTTCCGCCGCCTGGAGGAGGGGCGCCCAGTCCATCCCTTCCCGACACGCTGGCAGTACACATGGGGGTGCTTCCGCCAGAGCGTCCTGTTCATGGGCGCCCCCCTGATCCTGATCCTGGGCTGGGGCGAGGCGAGCGACGCCGTGCTGGGCGGCGCGGGCGTGGACCCATCGAGCGTGCTGGCGACGGGCGTGCAGATGGTCGGCGTGCTGGGGATCCTGATCTTGAGTCCGCCGATCATGCGCCGGATGTGGGACGCGACGCCCCTGGGCGACGGGCCGCTCCACGCGCACCTGGTCGAGCTGTGCGAGCGTCACCATGTCCGCGTCCGGTCGATTCTCGTGTGGCGGACCGGGGGAACGATCGTCAACGCCGCGGTGCTCGGGCTGCTCGCACGCCTGCGCTACATCGTGCTCTCCGACGCCCTGATCGAGCTGCTCGACGAGCGCGAGGTCGAGGCGGTCGCGGCCCACGAGATCGGGCACGTCCGCCGAAAGCACGTCCTCTGGCTCGGCATCGCGGCGTTGGGGTCGGTGCTGATCGTGTCGGCGCCCGTCGGGCTGGTCGCGGACCTCACCCTCGCGCTCACGCCCCTGGGCTCGATCACCCTCTTCGAGACGCTGGTCAGTGGCGCCTCGCTGGTCGTGGTCTTCGCGGGGGTGATCGTGCTGCTCGGGATCGTCAGCCGTCGCTTCGAGTGGCAGGCCGACGCCTTCGCCGCCCAGCATCTCTCGGGCATGACCCGCGACCGGACGGACGTGACGATCCAGCAGGACGCCTCGGCGACCATGGCCTCCGCCCTCGAGCACGTCGCCCGTCTCAACGGCCTCGACCCGACGAAGTTCACCTGGCGTCACGGCTCGATCCGCGAACGCCAACGCCGCCTCATGCGCTTGCCCGGGCGGGAGGCCGACCGCCTCGGCGTGGACCGCCAGGCCCGCCTGGTCAAAGCGCTGTCACTCCTCGCGCTGATCGCGGGCGCCGGGGTGCTCGCGCTCGAGACTGTGATTCTCCCCTGAGAGCCTAGAGTCGGGCTGTGAACCTCTCGCCAACTGAAACCCGACTGGTCGAGGCGATCGCGGGGCGGCGCGACGCGCTCCTGACGGACCTTCGCCTGCATGTGGGACTGGCGACGGGCGGGTTCAACAAGGCGGCGATCGACGAGACGCGTGAGCGGTTCGTCGCGAGATTGACGGCACTCGGCGCCTCGTTCGAACTGGTCGAGGGCGAGGCGCGCCCGGACTGGCTCTACGGCACGAGCGCCGCCGGGACGCCCCCCCCGACCGCGGTCTGTCGGCGCACCGATCGCCCCAGCACATGCAAGATCCTCATCGCGGGGCACCTCGACACGGTGCATGACCCGAAGGGCAGCTTCCGCGAGCTGAGCGTCGCGCCGGATGGCAAGACCGCGACCGGGCCAGGTTGCGTGGACATGAAGGGCGGCCTCGTCATCGCGGTCGCGGCGCTCGAGGCGCTCGAAGAAATCGGCATCGACGCGGCGTGGACGTTCCTCATGAACGCGGACGAGGAGACCGGGAGCTACCACTCCGAGGACGCGATCCGGGCTGAGTCGGCCAAACACGATTTCGGGCTCGCCCTCGAGCCAGCCCTGCCCGGGGGCGAGCTGGCGGTCGAGCGGATGGGCTCGGGGCAGTTCGTGATCGAGTGCCGAGGGCGGGCGGCGCACGTGGGGCGCGACTTCGCGCGGGGCGTGTCGGCGGTGAACACGCTGGCCGAGTGCATCACGCGGGTCGCGGGGATGGCCGACCCGAACGCCGGGCGGATCATCAGTATCGGACCCCTCCAGGGGGGCAATGCGACCAACGCGGTGCCGGACCTGGCCCGGGCGTGGGGAAACGTGCGGTTCCCGACGCAGGAGGTGGCCGATGAACTCGCCGCCATGCTCGACGCCCTCCAGACCGCACACGACGCGATGCCCGGGGTGGTCGTGCGCCGGAGTTTCAATCGCCCCGCGAAGCCGTTCCGTTCGGAGACCGAACGCCTCGCGCTCGCAGCCCGCTACGTCGCGGAGGGGCTCGGCCAGTCCCTCCCCTTCGCCAAGACCGGGGGCGTCTGCGACGGCAATATCATGCAGGACGCGGGCCTGCCCACCATCGACACCCTCGGCGTCCGCGGCGGCGGGCTGCACACGCCCGACGAATGGATCGAACTGGACAGCCTCGTCGAGCGCTGCCAGCTCCTGGCCGTCCTGATCGCACGCCTCGCTGAACGCGGCACGAACGAGAACTGACGGAGTCACCATGACCACCACCACCGGCGACGCCACCCTTGGCGCCCAACTCCAGGACAGCCCCGCCATCGCCCAGGCGATCGACGCCCTCGTCACGGAGGTCCAGGCCAAGAGCGCCCAGGTCACCGACGTGCGTGGGCCTGTCGATGGCCTGACCGAGTCGTACGAGGAGTTCATGAAGCGCGCCGGCGAGACCCGCGGTCGCGGACTCCTCTACCCCTACATCGGCTCGGGCCTTGGCAACGGCGCCCTCGTCGAACTCATGGACGGCTCGGTCAAGTGGGACATGATCTCCGGCATCGGCGTCCACTTCTTCGGGCATTCGGACCCTGATCTGATCGCCACCGCCGTCCGCGGGTCGCTGGGCGACACGACCAACCACGGCAACCTGCAAGCCGGCTGGGAGGGATACCAGTTCGCCGAGACGCTGCTCGAGCTGGCCGGGCGGAACTCGGGCCTCAAGCACGCGTTCATCTCGCCCACGGGCGCTTTGGCCAATGAGAACGCCCTGAAGGTCTGCTACCAGAAGCACGCCCCGGCCAGCCGCGTCATCGCCTTCAAGGACTGCTTCATGGGCAGGACCGTGACGATGGCGCAGATCGGCGACTCCGCCGGCGCCCGCGTCGGGATCCCGCTGTCCACCCAGGTCGACTACATGCCCTTCTACGACGAGGTCGCCGCCCAGCACATCGGGCCCAACAAGTTCATCGATATGGCCCTCATGCACCTCCAGCAGTACATCGATCGCTACCCGAAGCAGCACGCCTGCTTCATCTTCGAGCTCATCCAGGGCGAGGGCGGGTTCAACACCTCCACCCGCGACTACTTCAAGGCGCTCATGGAGTGCTGCAAGGCCAACTCGATCGCTGTCTGGGACGACGAGATCCAGGCCTTCGGGCGCACCGACCGCATGTTCGCCTACGAGCACTTCGATCTGGGCGAGTACGTGGACGTCTTCTGCGTCGGCAAGATGACCCAGGTCTGCGCCACGCTCTTCACCGAGGACTACAACCCCAAGGCCGGCCTGCTCTCGGGCACATTCACCGGCGTCGCCAGCGCGTTCGCCGTCGGCAACCGGATCCTGGAACGCCTCCGCGACGGCGACTTCTACGGCGACTCCGGCGTCATCACCAAGCACCATAAGGCCTTCCGTGACGGCGTCAAGGCCCTCGCCGCCAAGCACCCGGACTGGTTCCCCGACGTGCCGTACCAACCCGGCACGCCCGGGACCGCGGACATCGTGGGCGGCCTGGGCGGCATGATGCGCATGACCCCGTTCGCCGGCGACAAGGCCAAGGTCAACAAGGCGTGCAAGACCTGCTTCGACGAAGGCGTCGTGCTCTTCTACTGCGGGCACGGGCCGTTCCATCTCCGAATGCTCCCGCCCCTGGGCGTGATGAAGCTCGAGGACTGGCCGCGGGTCTTCGCGTGCGTCGAGCGTGGGCTGGCCAAGGCCGCGGGCTGAACGGGACGAGGTGCACGCGATGTTCCGTCTCCGCCAAGCCCGTCCAAAGGATGCCAACGCCCTGCTCGGCCTGGCCCGAACGGGCAACTTCATCAATCTCCCGCCCTACGCCGACCGCATCGCCCAGATGATCGAGATCAGCGAGGAGTCCTTCAACCGGGTGGCGGAACTGGGCGCCCCCCCGGCGGACCATGACCGCATCCGCGACAACTACATGTTCATCCTCGAGGACGACGCTGGCGACTGCCTGGGCACGTCGGCGATCCGCGGCGGCATGATTGCCCGCGACCACCCGAACCTGTCGTACCAACTGCTCAAGCTCGTCCGTGAGAGCGCTCTGCTCTCCAAGACTGTGCACGGACAGGACGACCCGGGCGAGACGTCCGGGCGCATGATCGTCTCGGGTCGCATGGAGCACGTCTACGCGATCTTGTTCCAGGACACCGGCTACCCGACCGAACTGGGCGGGAACGTCGTCCGTCACGACGCGCGCGGGCGAGGACTGGGCAAGCTGGTCAGCTACGCCCGGTTTCACTATCTCCGCTCCCACCGGGCATGGTTCTCCGATCGCCTGCTCACGGAGATGATGGCGCCCGTGGATGGGTACAACGACGGCACCCCCTTCTGGCGCCTCGTCATCCGCAAGTTCATCAACATGAGCTACGAGGACGCCGACCGCCTCTCGACCCAGAACGACAAGCGGGAGTTCATGTACGAGCTGCTGCCCAAGTTCGTCAATCTCTCGCTCCTGCCCGACGTGGTGCTCGACACGCTCGGCGAGATCGCCGAGGGCACGCGCCCCGCGGCGGAGATGCTCAAGAACATCGGTTTCCGCGAGACCACCCGGATCGACCCCTTCGACGCCGGCCCGCACCTGGAAATGAACCTGAGCGAGTTGCGGGCCCTCGCCTGCAACGCTCGCGTCGCCCGCGTCGTCGCGGGAGCGCCCGCGGCCGGCGTCGACTCGATCGTCAGCGCGGAGAGCCCGGAGGGTGGCTTCGTCGCGGTCCGGGCACGCGTCGACATCTCCAGCGAGGGCGTCGCCACGATCGACGAGGCGACGGCCAGGGCGCTGGAGATTGGCGACTCGGCGCCCGTCATGGTCAGCCCTCTCAACTTCCTGCCCGATCGGCGCCCGCGCGAGCCGCTGCCCGCGATCAACCTGCGTGAGGAGCTCAAGCTCCGACGGGAGACGCTCGCCGGGCGTCGCCTGGCCGCGTTGCCCGTCTCCGACGTCGCCCAGATCATCCAGGAGCGGATCGACCAGATCCTGACGGAACTGGATCGAGGGATGTCGCTGGACGCGTGACGCGCCACCGGCCCACACGCCGAGAGGAGAGTCCTTGACCCACGCGAGCATGCAGCCCGGGACACCCGCGGACCTCATCGGGAGCGCCTGGCGCGAGCTGTCGAGTGGGGGGATCATCTCGACCTCCCCCGCCGAGCCGGGGCGGGTGATCTGGGAGGGCGCCCCGCGGGCGCCGCACGTGGACGACGCGATCGCCGCCGCTCGCGAGGCGCTGCCCGCGTGGTCGCGCTGGCCGATCGACAAACGCGAAGCGGTGCTTCGCTGCTACCAGTCGATCGTCAAGGACCGCCTCGAGCAGATCGCGGGCCTGATCGCCGACGAGACCGGCAAGGTCCTCTGGGAATCGCGCCAAGAGGCGGGCCTGCTCGCGTCCAAGGTGGACATCACGCTCGAGCAGGGCGAGTTCTCGGGACGCCACCGCGTCACGCCCTACGACGTCCCCCTCAACGACACCAAGGGCGGAAAGTGCTGGTACCGCCCCCACGGCGTGATGAGCGTCGTCGGCCCCTTCAACTTCCCGGCCCACCTGCCGAACGGGCACATCGTGCCGGCGCTGCTCACGGGCAACACGATCGTCTTCAAGCCGAGCGACAAGGCGCCGGCGGTGGGGCAGATGCTCGCGTCTCTCTTCCAGGAGGCGCTCGACGCCGAGGGGGCGCCGCCGGGCGTCTTCAACCTCGTGCACGGCCGGGGTGACATCGCCGGCAAGCTCGTCGCCCACCATGACGTCGATGGCGTCCTCTTCACCGGCTCCTGGCCCGTCGGGCGCAAGATCCTTGAAGCCAACCTCGATCAGCCCGGCAAGATCATCGCCCTGGAGATGGGCGGCAACAACGCCGCGGTCGTGATGCCCGACGCCGACCTCCACCAGGCCGCGATTGAGATCGTCCGCTGCGCGTTCAACACCGCCGGCCAGCGGTGCACCTGCACACGCCGGGCGGTCATCCACGAGTCGGTCGCGGACCGTCTGATCCCCGCGATCATCAAGGCGGCGTCAACGCTGATCGTGGGACACCCCCGCGCCGAGCACCCGGTCTTCATGGGCCCGATCATCAGCGAAGACGCCCGGACGGCGGTCTTCGACGCCGAGCGACGCATGGCCAAGACGGGCGGCGATGTCCTGCTCGAGACGACCTCGATCCCCGATCCGATCGGCGCCAACCCCTCGGGCTGGTACCTCACGCCCTCGATCCTCCGCGTCCCCCGCTTCGATATCGACACGGACGACGCCGGGTGCGACCGGGAAGTCTTCGGCCCGTTGCTCCGGATCGCGACGGTCTCCTCGCTGGACGAGGCGATCGAGCAGGCCAACGCGACGCGCTACGGCCTGGCCGCTTCGATCTTCACCAAGGACCAGGCCGCGATCGAGCGGTTCATGGGTGAAGCCCGCGCCGGGTGTGTCAATGTCAACTGCGGCACGGCCGGCGCATCGAGCAAGCTCCCCTTCGGCGGGCTCGGCTGGTCGGGCAACCACCGTCCTGCGGGCGCGTTCTCCCTCGACTACACCGCCATCCCGATCGCCGGGATGGTCGAGACGGGCGACGCCGCGGCATTGGCGCCGGGCATGGCCTTCGACCGTTCGTGGCTCTGACGCCGGTTCCCTCTCACGCGCGCCCGGGCACGACGGCGCCGCACTCCGGGCATGTGGGCCCCGTCACCCCCGAGAGCGAGTAGTCGCAGAACGGGCAGTGGTCGTACATCTCCATCGGGACGAGACCCCGCTGATGGGCCATGACCACGTAGAGCACGCCCGTCACGGCGAACATCAGTGGCATGCCGTAGAACACGCCGGGCAGCAGGAGCGCGATGAAGGTGAGGAAGACGACCAGGCCGAGCACGATGCCGATCACGAGGAGCGGGCCGACCCTTCCGGCGGTCATCCTCCACGAGGTCGCGAGCGACTCGATCGCGCCGGGACGGGGCCCCTTCGGGTCAACACAGACCAGTGACCCGAACCAGAACCGGACGTAAAGGTAGACCATGATGCAGAGCGCGACGATCACGACGATGGCCGCCAGCACGTAGCCGACCGGTGTTCGCATCGAGATGAACGCGTACATGGACATCCCGACCGTGAAGGTCAAGACCCAGGAGACGAGCGCGGTGAGCAGGGCAATCAGGATGACCGGTCCGTAGCGTGTGAAGCCGATGAAGAGCGTGTTGATGTCCCCCGAGCCGTCGCGGAAGCGCATGGCGGCGAGCATGCCGGGGCCGATGGCCAAGGGTGTTCCAACAAGGATCTGTCCCAAGGTCGACGCGGGGTTGATGACCGCGTTCGGCCCGACGATGACCATGTCGACAATGCCCGTCACCATGCCCAAGCCGAAGTTGAGGAGCATCAGGAGCAGCGTGCAGCCGAGCAGCACGCCGTAGTTCGCCGCCATCACCTTGTGCCCGGCCGACATCACCTCGTTGAGGCTGAGCGGCGGCAGCGGGAGGGCCGGCCGGCGTGGCGCCGATGGCAAAAGATGGGGGTCCAGCTCTGCCGGTGTCGTGTCCACGAGAGAGAATGTACCAGATTCTCATGTCGTGACCTCACTTCGCCCGGTATGGATTCACCCGCGGCCCGATCGGCAAGACGGGGCGATATGCTCCGCCCATGAACGAACGGGGCTGGTTCACGCTGCTCGTGCGCGGGGGCGGGGTGGTCCTGACGGTGATGGGCGTCCTCCGCTTGGCCGCGTACGGCTCGAGCGCCCTGAGCTCGTGGTGGTACATGTCCTCGCAGGGCTCGGGCGCGTCCCTGGGCGGGTACTCGATGGCCTATCAGGTCTCGCAGGTCATCGTGCAGGTGGTCCCCCTGCTGCTCGGGGTGTACTTCCTGTTCTTCGCCGGGTGGATGATCGACCGGATGTGCCGATCGGTCTGCGGGCGGTGCAGGCGGTGCGGGTACGACCTCGCGGATGACCCCCCGGTCTGCCCCGAGTGCGGTCTGCGCTCGCCGTAAGGCGGACGTAGACTCGCCCCATGCCCAGGACGATCCTCGCCGACACGCGCCGCCAGCCCCGCTTCGCCGGCGTGAGCACCTTCTGCCGCTACCCACTGCTCGACCTCGTCCCTGCGGAGTCCCGTCCCGTGGACTGGGCGATCTACGGCGTGCCCTATGACACCGGCGTCACCTACCGCCCAGGCGCCCGCTTCGCGCCCCGCGCCATCCGCGACGCCTCGCAGTACGTGAAGCGGTATTCGATGTTTCACGACGTGGATGTGTGCGAGACGCTCTCGCTCGCCGACGCCGGGGACGCGCCGGTCAACCCCTACTCGCCCAAACAGACGCTCGACGCCGTCTCTGAGTTCGCCAAGGGCCTGGCCGACCCGACGACGCGTCTGCTCGCCGTCGGGGGCGATCACTCGATCGCGTACGCGAACCTCCGCGCCACCTGGGAGCGTCAAGGTCGCCCGAACGGCGGCCTCTCCCTGCTCCACTTCGATTCGCACCTCGACACCGTCGACCAGGTCTGGGGCGAGAAGTGGGGGCACGCCTCGCCCTTCATCCGCGCGATCGAGGACGGCCTGGTCAACCCGGCACGCATGATCTCGGTCGGGATCAAGGGACCCCTGAACACGCCCACGGACCTCGACTACGCCAAGACGCACGGCGTCACGGTCCTGACCTACGACGACTACGCCGCCACGGGCGGCGACAAGGCCCTCCGCGACTTCGTCGAGCGTCAGGGAGACCACCCGGCCTACGTCAGCTTCGACATTGACGTCGTTGATCCTGCCTACGCCCCGGGCACGGGGACGCCGAGTGTCGGTGGGCTCACCTCCGCCCAGGCGCTCGGCGCGGTACGAAGCCTCGTCGGCGCGAACGTCGTCGGCGCCGACGTCGTCGAGGTGCTCCCCGACCGCGACCCGGCGGGCATCACGGCCTTGCTCGCCGCCCACATCATCTTCGAGATCATCTGCCTCGACGCGGCGCGTCGAACGAAGTAGCACGCGGCATACGCGTCACGCCCGCCGCTTGTGCAGGTTCAGCACCAGCTCCACCTGCCCGATCGGCTGCTCCAACCGCTTGGCAATCTGCACCGGGTCCAGCCCCTCGTCGGCCAGCTCGCAGATGCGCCGGTGCGTCGGGTCCATCGTCTCGATCGGGGGTGGGCTCGGGCGGAACGCGTGCGCCTCGGGCTCGTGCGGACGCGTGCGCACGCCGGACCCGAGGCCGGACTGCGCCAGCTTCGCCAATCGCTGGTCCGCCTCCTCGATGAGCAGCTCCAGTCGTGCGGCCTTGTTGTCGAGGATCGCGCTCAGGCGGCGCGTCAGCTCCTCGGCTTCCGCCGAGTAGGTCTCCACCAGCGAACGCGATCCCGCCTCGCTCCGGATCGACTCGATCCGCTCGCGTGGCGTCGCCAGGGCGTCCGGCCTTGGGCGGGCCATGTTCTTGCGCAGCAGGCGGAACAGCACCGCGATCAGGACCAGCATCCCGAACACGAACAGCAGCGTCGGCCCCAAAGTCCCGAGCAACGAGGAGTTCTGCCCTGCCGGCGACGCATCCTGGGCGCCCGTCGTCGGCTGGGTCTCGTCCGAGGGACGGACGACGTAGATGGGCTGGCCTGCCTCGTCCTGGAGCGTCATCGGGCGTCCTCTGCCGGGGCTGTCTGGGGCGGCACTCTACCATTTCGCCATGCCCCCTGCCCCGTCGGCGATCCGCAACCTCCGCAACCACCCCCATGTCCGGCGTGTCCTGGGCGAGTGGCGCCGCCTGACCGGGGGGGGCAGCGTGCGTGACGCCGAGCGGGCGACCTTGATCGCCTGCTCGGGCGGGGCGGACTCGTCGGCCCTGGCCATCGCGCTGGGCCAGGCCCCCACGCGGATCGTCCTCGCCCATGTCGTGCATGACTTGCGCCCCGAGGACGAGGCGCTCGCCGACCGCGACGCGACCGCCGCCCTGGCGGATCGCCTCTCCCTGGAGTTCGTCGAGAGCCGCATCGCCGTCAGGGAGTTGGGCGGGAATCTCGAAGCCCGGGCGCGCCGAGAGCGATACAGGGCGCTCGAGCAACTCGCGCACGACGCCGACCTCCCCTTCGTCGCGACCGGGCACCACGCCGACGACCAACTCGAGACGCTGCTCATGCGTTTGGTCCGGGGCGCCGGCGCCCGCGGCATGGGAGGGATCGCCCCAAAGCGCCGCCTGGGATCAACCACCCTGGTGCGCCCAATGCTCGGGATCGGGCGTGCCGAGGGCGAGGAGGTCTGCGAGCTTGCGGGCTGGGCGTGGCGTGTCGACGAGACGAACCGCGAGACATCGCGTCTGAGGGCCGCGCTGCGTCACGACGTGATCCCGGCCCTGAAGCGAACCGTGCCCGGGGCGAGTGAACGCGCGAGCGCCACCGCCGACGCCTGCCGCGACGCCGGACGGGCGATCGAACTCATCGCGGCCAGGGCTGGCCAGTTGTCACGCGTTCAGGCCACTCCCGACGCTGTCGAGTGGAATCGCCAACGACTTAGACGCCTCCCGAACGCCGTCCTCGGTGAGCTGGTTCGCCAGGAGTTCGTCACCATGGTCGGCGCCGGCGCCGACCGCCTGCCCCGACGCACGCTCGCGCGCATCGTCTCAGCGATCCGGGATGACTCCGGGGAATCCCGGCGCTTTGATCTGTGGGGCGCTCGAATCGAACTGACTCGTGGGCGTGTGCGGATGTGGAGGGGCGATGCAGCGCAGGCGGAGCGGTGACGAGGCGAGGGCGATCGTGCTGGTCGGGCACTGCCGCCCGGACGCGTGGATGCTGGCCTCGATGGTGCGACGGGCGGCGCCGGAGTGGCGCGTCGAGATGGCCAGCTCGGACGAGGAGCTGCGCCGCCTCCTCGACGAGGCGGACCTCCTGCTCGTCAACCGCCAGCTTGACGGGTTGTTTGAGGACGACTCCGGCATCGCCCTCATCGAGCGCTTCGCCGGCGACAAGGACGCTCCCGCAATCATGCTCGTCAGCAACTTCCCCGATGCGCACGAAGCCGCATTGAAAGCCGGCGCCATCGAGGGGTTCGGCAAGCGAGATCTGAATTCGCCACGGGTCGCCGAACTCGTCCGGGCAGCCTTGTCCCGGGCGGAAGACGCCTGATCCCGGTGCGCCGCCTCAGCCGCCGGCCTTGCGCTTGGCCAGCTCGATCAGGGCCGTGACGTCCTCGGGCGACTGGTACGATGCCATCGCGACGACGTGGTGGTCGGGACCGATGAGCAACAGCTTGGTCGGGTGCTGGACGTTGAACATCGTTCCGCCACCCGGCAGCTTGATCTCGAACGAGTCGTCGGGGGCGACCTCGAACTTGAGACCCTCGTAGACGAGACGCGCGACGTACTTGGGGTCGCCCGTCAGGAAGCGCCACCGGTCGGGGTCGGCGGCCATCTTCTCCGCGTACGCCGTCAGCACCGCGGGCGAGTCGTAATCGCCTGAGACCGAGATGCTCAGCAGGCGGATCTTCGAGCCCTGGGTCTCGCCCTGGACACGCTGCATCTGCGAGTTCATCCCGGGGCAGGCGAGTGGGCAGGTCGTGAAGAAGAAGTCGACGACGGTGTAACGCCCGTCGAGCACCGACTGGTCGATCGCCCGGCCGTCCTGATCGGTGAGCTGGAAATCGGGGAGGTAGAAGTCGTGGTAGAGGTTCTCGTCGAGGGGCGTGGTCGCGCGGATCGATCCGCCGCCCGGCGCCCCATCGGTCGCGACCGGCGTCTCGACGTCTGCGTCGCGGAGGACGGGCGCCTCCGAGCTGCCGGCGTTGACGACGAACACCATCGCCGCCGCCCCCGCCATCGCGATCAGCCCCAGCACGAGCAGCGTGATCAGCAGCGAGCGTGTCGAACCCATGGCGGATCCTCCGTCAAAGCATGAACGAAAGGCCCACGCGGACCGCGGCCTCGCCCACCATCACCATCAGCAGCACCGGCAGATGGATCACGGAGGCGATGAACACCGCCCGGGCGGCCCCCGGCGTGCGTTCGAGCGTGAACCGGACGCACAACCCGAGGAAGACGAGCCCGCTCAGCCCAGCGAACGCGCCGTACACGAACCCGACTCGCCCCGCCATCGCCCAAACGGGCGCCAGCGTGCAGGCGACGAGCAGGACGCCGGTCCCGAGCATCACGCCCGCGGTCCGCACGCCCGAGGGGTCGAGCACCGGGAGCATGCGCAGGCCGCCCTTGGCGTAGTCCTCGCGGTAGATCCAGGCGATGGCCATGAAGTGGGGGAGTTGCCAGACGAGCATGATCGCCGCGAGCGTCAGGCCGCCGGGCTCGGTGAGGGCGTCCACCCCGAATGGCTTGGCCGCGGCGGTCCACCCGATCAGGGGCGGCAGGGCGCCCGGGATCGCGCCGACCAGCGTGGACCACGCCGTGTGGGGCTTCAGGGGCGTGTACACGAAGACGTACGAGACGATGCACGCGAGCGAGACAATCGCGGGGACGACTCCCGCCATGATGCTCAGCACGATCAGCCCGAGCACGGCGATGCACGTGCCGAACCAGACGACGGTCGTCGAGGGGAGGCGGCCTCCCGGGATGGGGCGCCCGCGCGTCCGATCCATGCACGCGTCGCGCGGCACCTCGAACCACTGATTGAGGGCGTTCGCTCCCCCCGCGGTCATCGCCGTCCCCACGAGCGTGCCGACCGCCGCAACGACGAGCGTGGGGATGTCCCAGTCGCCCCGCATAAGCGCCGACAGCGCGAACCCGACCAGGGCCGTGATCGTGACCAGGCGGGTGATGCCGGGCTTGGTCGTCTCGATGAGGGCGGCGAGCGTCGGGCGCCGGGCGTCGGGCGTCTCGGCGGCGATGATGAGCGGGGTCTGGCTCACGCCGGGGTGGTCCTCGGAGGTTCCTGGACAGCCGGAATCACTCCGGCAAGGCAGGAATCCTTCCAGTTTAGTCCCCCGAATCGCCCCCCGCCGTGGGCGTCGGGATCACCAGATCCGCCCAGACAGGGTAGTGATCGCTCGGGAACTTGGCCTGGCCGTCATCGTCGGCGCCGAGCGTCGGGGGCGTCCGCCAGACCCCCGACCGGAGGACCTTGATCCCCGTCGAGGGCAGCACATAGTCCACGCGCAGGCGGAAGTGCGAGGTGTCGTCCGGGTCGAGCCCCTCGACCTCGACATCCGCCGTCGGCGCCTCAACCCGGGCGACCCGGGGCGAATCGAGCAGCAGGCGCGCGATCGGGTTGTACATCGACGACCCCTCGTCGGGGTCCGCGTTCATGTCGCCCAGGATGACGAACCGGGCGTCCTTCGCCAGCCCGCCGGGGCGCCCGTCGTCGTCAATCAGATACTCGGCGTCCTCCAGATAGTCCGCCCAGAAGCGGATCTCGTCGTGGTTGCGACGCTTGTTGCGTCCCTCCGGGCCGTCGAAGGCGGGGGGCGTGGGGTGGGCGCACAGGAAGTGCACCACCGCGCCGCCGGGGATCTCGACCGGCACGTCCCAGTGGCTCTTGGAGCTGAGTCGCATGCGGTCGCCCGCGTCGCCGTCGTACCACGGGACGGCGGTCCCCGGGACCATCGGGCGCAGCGCCCCGGGCATGTAGACCCAGGGAAAGAGACGGAAAGTGCGCGCCCGCTTGTCGAGGATGTCGAGTCGGTCGTCCACGAGCAGGGCCATCGCGTACTGGCCCGGGAACTCGCCGTACCCCCAGCAGTCCCCGCCGTACTTGCGGGCGGCCTCCGCGTCCGTTCCCGGGGGCGGGTAGTCGGTGACGACGTCGCCCGAGCGGTCGAGGTCGAAGCCGCTGGGCAGGCCCGTGTTCGAGCGGCGCATGAAGGCGTGATACGTGATCGGCGTCAACCCCGGCGCCTGGGGGTGGCTCAGGAAGTTGTCCACGAACCGCGTCGCGTTCTGCCCGGGCGTCGCGCCCTCGGGCACGTCCGGCGCCCCTTCCTCGTCGTAAGCAATCTCGTTGAGCAGGATCACGTTCGGGCGGATCCGCTGGATCACTTCCGCCAGGCGGCGCAGGCGCTCGTTCGAGGGATCCAGAAGCTCGGCCGTCCGCACGTCCTCGAGGTTGAACGTCGCGACGCGAATGGCAACGTCGCCCAGGGCCGGGACAGCCACCAGCGTCAGCAGAGCCGCAACGAGCGTCGCACGAGCTTTCCGGGTGATTTCCATGAGGTATTGTGGCGCCCTTTCCGCCCCACGTTCGACGGCCCCAGCATAACGCGGTCTGAACACACGCCCGGCGTTCCCTGCGGAACCGCGCTGGCGTCTGGGGGCGTATGGAACTTCGACATGGCGGGACCGAGGCCGCGTGAGCCCGAAGGCTGGGCGCGGCGTCGGGGCTGGGCGGCGCAAGCGCCGCCCGATCGCGGGACCCCCTCCCGCGTGCGACCGCCACACACCGGGCAACTGGACGGCCAAAGGAGCGCGGAATGAACGAGCGGGCGGTGGCGGCGGTGGTTGTCCTCTCGCTGGGCGGGATCGCTCTGGCGGGTGATCCACCGCCCATGTACACGATCACAGACCTGGGCCTCTTCCTGGGGCTGCGCCCCAACCCCTTCGACTTGAACAACGCGGGTCAGGTCGTGGTCAGCGTCCGCCCCTCGGGCCAGGACGACCGGACCGCGATCTGGCAGGATGGCGTATTCGAGGAGCTCCCCCTCCTCCCCGGCACGACGCGGGGCATCGCGCGGGCGATCGCCGACGACGGGACCGTCGCGGGCAGCTGCGGCCCCTTCGACGCGCTGCTCGCCACCGTCTGGATCGACGGCGTGCCCACCGACATCGGCTCGCTCGGCGGCCCGCTCACCGACATCATGCACATCAGCCCCGCGGGCGTGATCAGCGGGTACGGACGCCTGTACGACGGCGGCCCCACGCACGGCTTCCTCTATCGCGACGGCGTGATGACCGACCTGGGCGCCCCGCTCGGCTTCGAAGGCTCGTTCGCCGACGTGTGCGACGACGCGGGGAACGTCGCCTGGTGCTGGGGCGATGAGCACGAGAAGTACACACCGCACTACTGGGACGCCGAGGACGGGATCCGGTCGATGGCGTCGCTGGGCGGGGTGGACTGCCTGATCTTTGACATGAACAACGCCGGGCTGATCGTTGGCTGGGCCAACGACGGGCGCGTCGACGACGAGCCGGCCTTCCTCGTCCACCTTCCGGTCGTGTGGTTCAACGGCGGCGTGGATCGCCTGGAACTCCCCCCCGGGTTCAACTCCGGCGAGGCCCGCTCGGTCAACGAGAAGGGTCTGATCGTCGGTCAGGCGAGGAACTTCGCCCAGGGCACGGCGGCCGCCGTCGTATGGCTCGATGGCCAGGTCGTCCTGCTCCAATCTCGCCTCGAGAACGGCGCCGGCTGGACCCTCGCCACCGCGACGGCCTGCAACGACGCGGGGCAGATCATCGGCATCGGCACACTCAACGGCCAGAGCCGTGCGTTCCTGCTCACACCCACGGAGCCCCGCTCGACCGAGGAGGTGAAGCCATGAGACGCGCCCTGTTCGCAACGCTCAGCCTCAGCCTCCTTGCGGCGAGTTCGCTCGCCGCGCCCCCTGTGCGATACCGCCTCACCGTCCTCGAACCGACCGAGGCGGGTCAGCCAACCCAGGCGACCGCGCTCAATCAGTCGGGCGACGTCGTCGGCTTCGAGCGCGTCGACGGCGGGAACGCCCTCCGCTCGATCCTGTGGCGCCACGACGACACGCCGGTCTACTTCGATCCCCTCGCGTCGGACTTCCGCACGTGGGCGACGGACATCAGCGACTCGGGCGTCGTGGTCGGGCAGTCCAAGGTGCCGGTCTTCCTCGCCAGGATCAGCGCCGCTTGGGCCGCCCGCGCCGAGGACGCGCCCAACGCAACCGACCTCCAGGTGTCATCCTTCGGCGCCGGGGCGACCGGGATCACGTCCGGCCCCGCGTTCGAGGTCACCGTCGGGTGGTCGGACACGTCGGAACAGTTCGGCCAGTTCGTGCAGCGCCTCGCCTACTTCAAGAGCGGGCTGACCCCAGGGCAGTCCGCGTTCGAGATCCCCCGCCTGGGCGGATGGTCCTCCTGGGCCAACGACGTGAACGCCTCGACGGTCGTCGTCGGCGCGTCGCTGACCGCCGCGGGTCCCTCTCACGCGTTCTCGTATCGCATCACGACGACGATGCTGACAGATCTGGGTACTCTCGGCGGCCCCGCCAGCGAGGCCCGTGCGATCAGCGACTCGGGCCTGATCGTCGGCTGGGCCG
The DNA here is from genome assembly GCA_041402005.1 of Phycisphaerales bacterium. Lineage (GTDB taxonomy): Bacteria > Planctomycetota > Phycisphaerae > Phycisphaerales > UBA1924 > JAJRXR01. The sequence continues at coordinate 326,166 of JAWKTB010000005.1, forward strand.
ACACCCCCGGCGGGGAGCGTCACGCGTTCGTCCGCGATGGCGTCGTGATGCACGACCTTGGGACGCTCGGCGGGCGTTCGAGCAGCGCCGAGGGCGTCAACGACCAAGGCCAAGTGGTGGGCGACTCCTGGACCGCCGCCGGGGGAGCCCGCGCCTTCATCGTCGATGAAAGCGGGATGCGCGACCTGAACACGCTGCTGGTCGGTCCGTCCGAGTTGCGTCTGACGTACGCCGCGGACATCAACAACGCCGGAGTCATCGTCGGCTGGGGACGGCGTGAAGGCCAGACGCTGGGATACATCCTGGAGCCGACATGTGCCGCCGACTACGCGCTGCCGGCCGGAGCCTTGGACATCTCCGACGTGATCGCGTACGTCAACGCGTTCGGCGCCGACCTCCCCGACGCCGACCTCGCGCCACCCCAGGGCGTCCTGGACTTCTCAGACGTGCTGGCGTTCCTCATCGCGTTCGCGGGGGGGTGCGGCTGACCGCGCGGCACGCGACTTACATGTCGCCGCATGCATCGGGGGCGTCGATGGTGTGTAGACTACCGGGACGTCGGCATCACACGCCGCATGTCCCGGTAGCTCAGCTGGATAGAGCAGCGGACTTCTAATCCGCAGGTCGGAGGTTCGAATCCTCCCCGGGATGCTTCTCGCCCTCACGCCGGCTCGTACCCGAACTCGGCGACGAAGGGCGCGAGCTTGGCCTGCAGGGGCTCAAAGTGACGGGTGTAGTTCCGCCAGCGACCCACGGCACGCGTGTGGACCTTCTCCGTCACCGCCGCGTAGCTCGGCGTCCGGATGAACCGCTCGCTCGCCTTCTCGTGGAAGCTCAGCAGTTCGTCGCTCCAGCCGAGGCCCATGTGCTCGACGATCCGCCTCGCCTGCGATTCGAGATCGGTGACGGTGTCCTCGTAGCGGACCTGCAGCACAGGCATCGTGAACATCGGACGCTGGTGCAGATACAGACCCATGACCGCGGCGTAAAACTCGGCGCTCGAGGGGAGGCTGAGCAACTGCACCATCGCCGGATTCGGCGCGAACCACTGCATGAAGCAACTCAAGCAGACGTCGCGAGGATCACGCAGCGCGACGAGCACCTTGGCGTCCGGGAAGACGGTGTTGATCATGCCCAGGTCGATGATGTTCAGGGGCAGCTTGTCAACGAGGAGGCGCCCGTCCAGGTCGACGCCGAGCGTCTCGCGGGCGCCCTCCCAGTAGGCCCGCCGGACCTCGGCGACCGTGCCCCGGTCCACACGCTTGAGCTGGGCCGGGACGTCGAGCTTGTTGGTCGCACTCGCCATCAACCGTCGCCCAGCGGCGATGATCAGGGGCTCCTCCTCCGTCGTCATCACGCCTGGGTGGGCCGCGAGCACCTGCTCGGTCATCGTCGTGCCCGAGCGCGGGAATCCGACCAGGAACGCCGGCGCCGGCGTGTCGAACGACTCGCCCGCGAAGCGCCCCATGTCCTCGCCAGTCAGCCGATCGCGGTACAGGTCGAGCTTCTGGAACGCGACGCGACGGTTGACCTGCTGGACGGCGGGCGTGGCGCCGATCTCACGCCCGGCCCGCGTGAACGCGTCGAACGCCGCGTCGTACTCGCCGAGCTTGTCGAGGACGAAGCCCAGCTCGGTCAGGGCCTGGTGGTGGATGTCGGGGGCGATGCCCGAGCGTGCCGCGAGGCGTTCAAGTCGCTCGCGGGCCGAGGGCAGGTTCTTCCGCCTGGCCTCCAGCTTCGCGAGCACCAGCGACGCGTCCGGGTCGTTGCGCCCCTGCTCGACCGCTCGCTGGGCGTAGAGAATCGCCTCGTCAATCCGATTGAGGCGTTCGAGGCACTTGGCCGCCAGCGTAAGGGCGGCGACCCGCTTGGGGTCGTCCGCCAAAATCTGCTCACACAGGGCCAACGCCTCCACGCCCTGGAGCGCCAAGTAGAGCCGCCTCAGCCAGGTCGAGACTGACGTCGGGCGTGGCGCCATCGAGCTTCACGGCGTTGCGCAGCAGTTCCACACCCTCGCGCCGCGCCCCGTGCGGGCCAGGACGTACCCGAGCCCGCCGAGCGCCGAAGGCCGCGCGGGCTCGTCCCGAGGATCTGGCGATAAAGCTGCTCGCCCCGGGCGAAGTCGCCCTTCGCGCGGCTCGCCTGCGCCTCGCGCAGTCGCTTGGCGGTGGTGGGAGAGAGACGCGTGCCGGTCGCCGCGCTCGCCGCCGCCTGCTGGCGAAGGCAGCAGTTCTTGTGCTTCAGCCCGCTCCCGCAGGGGCACGGATCGTTCCGCCCGACCTGTTTCTCGCCCGTCGTCATGCGCGTTCTCGTCCCGATCCTAGTCGGGCGTGGGCGGAGGGCGTGTACGCTCGCTCGCGATGGGCGGGGCACGGACCGACGCAGAGCTGGTGACTGCGATCGCCGCGGGCAACGACGAGGCGTTCGCGGCGCTCGTCGATCGGCACGGCGCCTGGGGGATGTCCGTCGCGCGCCGCTTCAGCGGGAACGAAGCCGCGGCGGAGGACGCCCTCCAGGAGAGCCTGCTCCACCTCATCGAGCGATCGGGGCGACTCGTGATCGACGAGTCCGTCCGCCCTTGGCTGTACGCCGTCATCCGCAACCGGACGCTCGCCCAGCGCCGGGACGCGAGCAGGACCAAGGCGGCCGAGGCGATTGATCTGCCGGCCGACCCACCCGGGCAAGACCTCGACGACGAGATCCGCCGGGCGGTCGCGTCCCTCAGCGAGCCCCTGCGCGAGACCCTGATCCTGCGGATCGTTGACGGCCTGAGCGTCGCCGAGACCGCCCTGGCCCTCGGCGTGCCCGAGGGAACGGTTAAGAGCCGCCTGAGCGCCGCCCTCGCCGCCCTGCGCGAGCACCCGGCCCTGCGTGCCATTTTCTGATTTTCTTCCAAACCCGACCGAACCAACCACGCCTCCGGCGCACTCCACTCCCGGAGGCGCGATGCCGAGCGACGACCACGACAGATTCGAAGGGGGCGAGGCGGGGGACGCGTTGCGACGCGTGCTGACCCCCCCCGGCCTCGACCCGCGCGTGCGGGAGCGCCTGCTCGACCGGGCGGCGCCCGAGCTGCGTCGCCGTCGGCGGGCGCCCATGTTCTGGCGCCTCGGGGCGAACGCCGCGGTCGCCGCCGCGATCCTGCTCACGACCGGGATGTACGTCTACTTCGGCTGGCTCGCCAAGGGCGGCGCCCCGCGTCCGACCTCGAACACCGTCCTCACCGCCGACGTCAACGCCGACGGCGTCGTGGACATCCTCGACGCCCACGCCCTCGCCCGCGCGATCGACGCCGGGCGCCCCGGGCGCGACCTCGACGCCGACGGCGCGATCACCCGGCGCGACGCGGACTGGATCGCCGACCAGGTCGTCCGGCTGGGGAGCGCGGGATGAGGGCGTGGACGCTCGCCATCCTGCTTCTCGCCGCGCTCGCCCTCGGGGGCTCGGGCCCGCAGCCGACAGGGTTCAAGCTCAGCGGGTACGACCTCCACGCCGAGGCGCCCCCGACCGAGTTCTTCGCCCTCGACGTCTACGTCGACGCGGGCGACGACGAGCTGGCGGCGTGGCAGGTCGAGTACTCGGGCGCCAGCATGGTGGGGAACGTCAAGCTCGTCGGCGTCGAAGGGGGGGAGTCGCCCGCCTTCTCGCCGGCGCCGCACTACGACCCCGCGGCGCTGGCGGGCGGGCGCGTCATCATCGCGGCCTACTCGACCGACGCCGACCTGCCCCGGGGCGAGACGCGGGTCGCCCGCCTGCACCTGGCGGCGCCCCAAGACGCCGAGATCACACACACCGTCAACCTGATCGCCGCGGGCAACCGCGCCGGCGATCGCCTCGCGGCCCGCGTCCGGGTCGCGCGCCTGCAATCTCAGAACGACCCGGGGCATGCCGACGCGCCTCGCGAGCAAGGTCAGGAACCATGAGCAAGACACGCTGGATCCTCGTCGCGGCCCTCACCCCGCTGCTCGTCCTCGCGCTCGCTCTGGCGGGGTGCGAGATGGATTCGCGCACTTCCAACAGAAACGATGGCAGCTCCCCACAACCGACTCCGGCCTACGCCTACAGCGTGAGCACGCTCGACTACATCGAGGCGCCCGAGTTCGACACACAATCAGTGCTCGCGGCTCAGTCGAATGCCGGAATCCCTCCGGCGCCTTTCTCCTCGCGCGCGGGACTCCAGAGCGGTGTAACCGCCATCGCCGGCGGGCAGCTCGTCACCGAGGAACCCGAACGCGCCCTCACATATCCGAAGGCGTCTCCGACCGACGAGATGTGGATCATCTGCCAGCCCGAAACGGCAGCCGCTCCGAACAAGGACGACATCCCCGGCTCCGGCGCCCTGATGACTCGCCTCCAGGGCCAGACCGACCCCGTCCCCGTCCCTCTCGAGCACACCGAAGTCAGCGGCTCGATCGCCGGCTTCGTCGCCGGTGTCAACGTCAAGCAGCAGTTCCACAACCCCTTCAACGAGAAGATCGAGGCCGTCTACGTCTTCCCCCTCCCCCAGAACTCGGCGGTCAACGCCTTCGTCATGACCATCGGCGACCGCCACATCCGGGGCATCATCCGCAAGCGCGCCGAGGCCGAGCAGCTCTACAAGGACGCCCGCGCCCAGGGCTACGTCGCCAGCCTGCTCACCCAGGAACGCCCCAACATCTTCACGCAGCGGGTCGCCAACATCGAGCCGGGCAAGCGCATCGACGTGGACATCACGTATTTCAACACGCTGAGCTACTCGGACGGGTGGTACGAGTTCGTCTTCCCGATGGTGGTGGGGCCCCGGTTCAACCCGCCTTGGCAGGCCGCCAATGGCGAGGGGATCGGGCACGCCGTCCGCGGCCAGCCCGGCTCCACGGGTCAGCAGGTCGAGGTCCAGTACCTCGCGCCGAACGAGCGATCGGGGCACGACATCGCCCTGAATCTTGCCATCGAGGCGGGCGTGAAGATCGACAAGGTCGAGTCCCGCTCGCACCGGTTCGAGCTGAAGAAGGACGGCGCCACGCGCGTGCACGTCCGTCTCGCCGACGACGACTCGATCCCCAACAAGGACTTCGTGCTCCGCTACCGGGTCGCGGGCAGCGCCGTCAAGCCGGGCCTGCTCGTGCAGCCCGATGCCGACGGGAGCGGTGGCACATTCGCCATGATGCTCACGCCCCCGGCGGACCTGTCGGGCTTGCCCCAAGGGCCCCTGGAGCTCGTGTTCGTGCTGGACTGCTCGGGCAGCATGCAGGGGCGCCCGCTGGAGCAAGCGAAGGCCGCGATCGTCCAGGCCCTCGGGCGCCTGCGCCCCGAGGACTCCTTCCAGATCATCCGCTTCTCGAACGACGCCTCGTCGCTTGGCGCCGCCCCGCTCGACGCGTCGCCTGAGAACCTCAAGAAGGGCAAACGCTACCTCGCGGGCCTGAGCGCCAACGGCGGCACCTACATGGACCGCGGCATCCGCGCCGCCCTCGAATTCCCCCACGACCCCGAACGCCTCCGCTTCGTCGCTTTCCTCACTGACGGGTACATCGGCAACGAAGCCCAGATCCTGCGCGAGATCGACCAGCGCCTGGGCGACTCACGAATCTTCAGCTTCGGCGTGGGCAGCTCGCCCAACCGCTATCTGATGGAGTCAATGGCCAAGGTCGGGCGCGGCGCAGTTGCCTACGTCGGGCTCGAGCACGAGGCCGAGCCCGTGATGGATCTCTTCCTCGACCGCGTCGAGCGGGCCGCCCTGACCGACATCGACCTCGACTTCGCGGGCGTCAAGGTGGGCGAGGTCTACCCGCCCCGGATCCCGGACCTGTTCGTCGGTCGCCCGGTCGTCGCGATCGGGCGCTACGAGGGATCGCCGAGTGACCACGACTGGTCGAAGGTCCGCGTGCGCGGTCGCGCCGGTGGCGCCGACCGCAACTTTGCCGTCGGCTCGCCCGCGGACATCGACGCCATCGGAAACGACACCCTCTCGGTCGTCTGGGCGAGGATGAAGATCGCCGACATCGCGGGGCGAGAGGCCCTGGCGCCCAACGACTCCGAGCGATCCGAGCTTGGCGGCATGGTCGAGCAGATCGCCCTCGAGCACGGGCTCATGTCCGCCTACACCGCCTTCGTCGCCGTGGACAGCTCACGCGTCACCGAGGGCGAGCACGGCACCACCATCGGCGTCCCAGTCCCCGTGCCCGAGGGCGTGCGGTACGACACGACCGTCGGCGCCGCCGGCGGTTGACGCCGGACCTCCCCCACGCACGACCCTGTATCCTCTGGGCAGATCCGTTCAGGGGGTACTCAGATGGTCACGACACGGCGGGGCGTTCGCACACTCGGGTTCATCGTCTCCACGCTCGGCGTCTGGACCGGGCTCGCGTCCGCCCAGCCGATGGGCGACGATACCGACGAGTTCACCTTCGTCATCTTGGGCGAGCGCCAGCCAGGGCCCGCCGCCGGAACCGCCCTCGTCGAGAAAGGCGTCAAGATCGCAGACTGGCTGGGCGCGGACTTGGTCGTGACCATCGCCTCCGATCCCGAGATCGAGGCATTGAGCGAGCTACGTGTCCCGTGGCACGCCCTGCCCGCGGACGCCGGCGCCGACATCTCCTTCGACCACAAGTGGGCCCACTTCATCTTCATGAACGACGCCGGGACGGGCGAAGGCGCGCACGTCACGCCCGAGCAGGCGGCGTGGGTCCGCACGGACCTTGCCTCCACCGACGCCGAGATGGTCTACCTCTTCGTACGCGACCCGCTCTGGAGGCAGGGGCCATCGGAGAACGGCTGGGACGCGGTCGAGCGTGTGCTCGCCGAGGACGCCCGCCCAACCTGCGTCTTCGCCGCCTCGGAGCGCTACGTCCGCGACGACGGGCGACAGGGTCGCGTCCGCTACCGCTCGCTCGGCCCGACCGGCGCGTTCACGAACCTCGACTATGAGGGCGCGTCCTTTCAGCACATCACGCAGGTCTGCGTGCGTCACGACGCCGAGTCGGTGACGCTGATCCCGATCGACGAGACACGCTGCCCGACCGAGTTCGTCGGCGCCGAGTTCGCCGCCCTCGATCGATTCCGCGACTCGGACTGGGCCCGCCTGGAGGGTGGCGTGCGGATCGGCCCAGCCGAGGGCGTCGAGAGCGACATGACGATCGAGCTGGTGGGCCAGGCGGAGTTGCCGCTCGACTACTCCGCGGCGATCGACGCCGGACCCGGCTGGTCCTTCTCCCAGACCGCCTTCCGTGGTCGCCTCGACCCGGGTCAGCATGTCCGACTCACGGTCCACGCGACCGCCCCCGCGATCGGGCGGGCCAGGCCCGATGTGACCCTGACCGTGCGCGCCCGCTACCCCCTGAGCTTCGGCGCCGAGCAGGCGGTCACACGCCACCTGCTCGCCCCGGTTGAGGTCGTCGGCGTCGAGGCGGACACCGGCGGCGGGGAGAACAAGGCCCTCGTCCTCAACGGGCGATCCGCGGTCCGCGTCGACGCCGGGGCGCCCCCGGGCCCGTTCACGATCGAGTGCTGGATCAAGGGGCGCGAGCCCCAGGCGGGGCGCACGATGGGCGTCATCACCCAGGGCGACGGGAATGGCTTTGCCCTCTTCTGGTCGGACGGCGGCGCGGGTGACTCGATCCTCCCCGTCGGCCTCGTGCGCACGACCGGGGGACTCGTCGAGACCCGCGCGACGCGGGCGTGGCCCTGGGGCGAGTGGACGCATGTCGCCCTCTGCTTCGACGGGCGCGAGTCGCGCCTGTACGTCGGGGGCAAGCTCCAGTCACGCGCCTCGGCCCCCGGTTCCCCGTCCTGGAGCGCCTCGCCCCTCTTCATCGGCTCGAGCGTGAGCGACGACGGGAACCCCGACGACTACTTCATCGGACGCCTCGACGACGTCCGCCTCTCCGACGTCGCCCGTTACGACGCGGACTTCACGCCCCCGACACACCTCGAGGCCGACACGCACACACGAACGCTGCTCCGCTTCGACGCGCGGGTCTCGGGCGTGTTCCCGGATTCCTCTTCGGCGGGCGCGCCAGCCTGGGGCGTGGGCAGCCCGGTCATCGACACGGACGATCGCTAGCCGGCGCGCCGCGAGGGTGGCGTCGAGGCCAGGTACGCCGCCAGCTCGGCGGGGATCCGCTTGAGCCCCCGCCTGTGCGCCTTCTCGACGGCGTAGTCGAGCGACTCACGCATGCGCGCCCGCACCGCGTCCGTCACGTTTAGCCCCTCGCGCTCCATCGTCTCGAGCGAGAACTTCCAGGCGTGGTACTCCTCGAGGCATCGGGGCTTGTAGACGTTGAAGCCGATGGCGTGGTGCCCGATCTCGTGCAGGAAGACCGCCGCCGACATCGGCCCCCTCGGGCGGGGCGCCTCGATGAGGCGCGAGACCGAGCCGTCGGCGTATGTGATCTGCCAGGCGACGCCCGACATGGAGGTGCGCCACTTGCGCACGCGCACGCCGTAGACCCGGAGCATGCGCCGGGTGACTTCCTCGTACTTATCGCGCATCGGCGTCTGGCGGGGCGGCGCCGGCTCGACGACGACCGGGCGGGCGGGGACCGGGGGCGCAACGGCGGGCGCCTTCCTCGCCGCCCGCTTCTTGCGCCTGGGCTCCAGCAGGTCCCACAGGGTCAGCACGTCGGGATTCTCCTCGATTCCAGGCGGGCGGCGTCCAGCCCCCCTCGCCCACGCGCGAAGTCGGACCAGGACATGCGACGCTTGCCCGCGGGCTGGACCTCAAGCAGGCGCAGGGTCGTGCCATCGGCGCACACGACGAGACCCCCCGGCGCATCCACGATCCGCCCTTCCCCGCCCCCCTCTGTTTCGGAGAGCGCCGGGCCCTCTTGCGCGCGCAGCAGCTTGAGGGCGTCGTCACCCACGTGGACGAGCACGCCCGGCCAGGGACTCAGCCCGTTGATCCGGCATCGACAACGACTCGCCGGCTCGCGGAAGTCCACCCAGGCGTCGGACGCCGCGAGCTTCCGGGCGTGCGTAACGAGCGACTCGTCCTGCGTCGTCGCCTGCACGTCGCCCCGGGCGTGCCGATCGAGGACCTCCTCGACCAGGTCGGGGCCGTCCGCGGCGAGCACGTCGTGCAGCTCGCCCGCGGTCGTCGATGGCTCGATCAGGCGGCGGGACTGGGCCAGCACCTCTCCCGCGTCCATCCGGTCGGCGATCGTGATGACGGAGTTCCCGCTCTCAGCGTCCCCGGCGAGAATCGCCCAGTTGATCGGGGCGGCGCCGCGCCACCGGGGGAGGAGCGAGGCGTGCAGGTTGATCGCGAAGCGGTCAGCCAGGAGCGCCCGCGGGAGCTTCTGGCCGTAGGCGATGATGACCCAGGCGTCGGCGCCCGCCGCGCGGACCTGCTCGATCACATCAGACTCGGCGATTCGTTCGGGCTTGAGGATCGGCGTCCCGGGCACGTGCTCGCTGGCCCAGGCCGCGATCGGCGTCGGCGTGAGCTTCGAGCCCCGCCCGGCGGGGCGGTCGGGCTGGGTCACGATGGCGCTGACGTTTCGCGTGCGCGCGAGGCGCTCGAGCGTGGGCGCCCCGAAGGCGCCTGAGCCGAAGAAGACGACGTCCGTGGTCGCGCGGTCCATCCGTGGGAGGAGGATAGTGGAGGCGAATCGGGCCGGGTGGAAACCGGCCTCTCAGGGAGGAAGCCGTCAGAGCAGGCGGGACTGCTGCTCGAGGGCGCGGACGGCGGACCGGTTCTTGACGCGCCATTTCTGGAGCATGCGGTCGAGGATCAGCACGCCGTCCAGGTGGTCCATCTCGTGCTGCCAGCACCGGGCGAGGAGCCCCGACGCCGTGCGCTGGAAGCGGCGCCCCTCCAGATCAGTCGCGGCGATGGTGATGGTGGGCGGGCGCATGACCTCGCCGACGATGTCGGGCAGGGAGAGGCACCCCTCCTCGCCGGGCTCGGGGGGGCCAAGCGGGTCCGACAGGACGGGGTTGACGTAGACCTCGGGCCCCGCGTTCGCGGTGGGGGGCGCGTCGGAGACGCTCCGCCCCTGGCCCTCCGGGACATGGCAGACGAACAGGCGCCATGGGAGCCCGACCTGCGGGGCGGCCAGGCCGATGCCCTCGGCCTCGCGCATCAGCTCGACCATCCGGCGTGCGACGCCGGCGACCTCGTCCGACAGCTCGATCGGGCGGGCCTTCTCACGCAGCGCCGGCGCGGGGTAGTGCAGGATCCTCAGCGAGGCGGGATCAATCGGCATCGGGCGATCGTATGGCCCCGCGGCGATGGGGCGGACGGGTCTCGGCGGGCGGGCGCCGCCCGCCATCGGCGTGCGCACGCCCGGGCTCACCCTATAGTCTGCCCCGCCCGAGCCGACGACGATCGGCGGTGGCGGCGGCCCCACCTACAAGGAACCACGCCTTGGCGATCTTCGGCAAGAACAAGGGCGGCGACAACGGCGACGGGGACAACACCGGCCCCATCGACGAGGCGTTCAGCCCCAAGAAGGCCCGGGCCTTCTTCGACCGAGCCAAGACCGTCCACGAGTCCACAAACTACGCCTACGCCATGCAGCTCTGGCTCAACGGCCTCCGCTTCGAGCCCGTGAGCATGGACGGGCTCAACGGCTTCCTGACCTCCGCGGTCGCCTTCCACGCCGAGGCCGGCGATGACGGCAAGGGAAAGAGCGCCAAGGCCCTCAAGGAGGCCCGGGGCGGGTTGACCGCCAAGGGTCGGATCGGCAAGTACATCCTCGCGCTGTTCGACTTCGGGTCCAGGCCCGGAGACCTGAACGCCGCGCTGCGGGCGGGGGAGCTCGCGGCCGACCTGGGGCTGCGCGACGCGGCGACGTACGTGCTCAGCCGGGCCTTCGAGCTGGCGGCGACCGACAAGAAGCAGAAGAAGGACAACTTCGTCCGCCTGCTCAACGCGTTCGAGAAGGTCGAGGCGTACGACCTGGCGGTGCAGGCGGGCAACGTCGCCGTCAAGATGGACATCTCGGACGCGGATCTGCAGAACCACGTGCGGAACCTCGGCGCCCAGGCGACGATGAGCCGCGGCGGGTTCGACGAGGTCGGCGAGGAGGGGGGCTTCCGCAAGAACATCCGCGACGCGACCAAGCAGCGCCAACTCGAGGAAGCGGAGCGGATCTCCAAGACCGAGGAGGTCAAGGATCGCCTGGTCGCGCAAGCCGAGGAGGAGTACCAGGCCAACCCGGGCGACGTCCCGGTCATCGAGAAATACGGGCGGGCCCTGCGCGAGCGCGGCAAGAACGCGGACGAGCTCAAGGCGATCACCCTGTACACGAAGGCATACAAGGACACGGGGCAGTTCAAGTTCCGCCAGCTCTCGGGCGAGATCCAGATCCGGCGCTCGCGCCGGGAGGTCGCCCGCCACAAGCACGCGTGGGAGGCCTCCCCCGAGGACCAGGGGCTGAGGGAGGCCTTCGAGAAGGCCCGACGGGCGCTCATCGACCTCGAGATCAACGAGCTGGAGCTGCAGGTCGAGAAGTACCCGACGGAGCTGACGCTCAAGTACGAGCTGGGCAAGCGGTACTTCGAGGTGGGCAAGCTGCACGAGGCGATCGAGCAGTTCCAGCTCGCCCAGGAGGACGCCAAGCACAAGCGGGGCGTGCTGCTGTACATGGCCCGTGCCTTCATGGCGCTCGACGGCTGGCTCGACGAGGCGATCGCGACGTACAGGCGAGCGCTCGAGGGCCTCGAGGACGAGAAGAGCGACGTGGGGATGGAGATCCGCTACGGGCTCATGTCGGCGCTGCAGCAGAAGGCCGAGACGGAGCGGGACGCGGCGTCCGCAGACGAGGCGGACAAGCTCGCCGGCGGCATCGCGATCCAGAGCTTCGGGTACAAGGACATCCGCGAGCGTCGCGAGGCGATCAAGAAGCTCATCACCGACCTCAAGAGCGGGGGCTGAGCGTGCTCGGGCGTCGCCCCAAGGCGGTCGCGATCATCCCGGCCCGCCTGGGATCCACGCGTCTGCCGCGGAAGGCGCTGCTGGACGAGACCGGGACGCCCTTAGTCGTGCATGTGTGCCAGCGGGTCGCGGGCTCTGAGAAGATCGATCGTGTCGTGGTCGCAACGGACGCGGACGAGATCGCGGCGGCCGTGCGGTCGGGCGGCTTCGAGGCGATCATGACCAGCCCGGAACACCCGAACGGGACGAGCCGCCTGGTCGAGGCCGCCCGGTTGCTGAAGCTTCGTTGGAGCGACCTGGTTGTCAACGTGCAGGGCGACGAGCCGGAGATCGAGGCGGGCGTGATCGAGGGGGCGATGCTCGCGTCGGGTGTCGAGCCGATGCACGCGTGGTACCCCGAGGCTGGGCCTCGGCATGCGGCCGTCGGGACCGTCGCGACCCTGATCGGGCGCGAGCAGGCGGAGAATCCAAACGTGGTGAAAGTGACGACCGGCCTGCTCGATCCGGAAACTGGCGTGGGCCCGGCGATGTACTTCAGCCGTGCGTCCATCCCGCACGACCGAGACGGCGCCGGCGAGGTCCGATGCCTCCGGCACGTGGGGATCTACGCCTACCAGACGAGAGAGCTTCAGACATTCGCCACGCTCGAAGAGTCGCCCCTGGAACGCGGCGAGCGCCTTGAGCAACTCCGCTGGCTTGAGCACGGGTACCCGATCGCGGTCGCGGTTCGCGAGTCCTCGCACGCGGGGATCGACACGCCGGAGCAGTACGCGGCGTTCGTCGCGCGGTGGCGGGCGAGCCGGCACGCCTGAGGAAAACACCCGGGACTTGGACGTTCCCAAGCCGAGTCGGGGCAGGGAGTTGCCAGGCGCGCCCGATCTGGTACGATGGGACATGCCCATAACGCCGGGAGCGTTCGACGCCGAGCCACCGATTCGTGGGGGGGGCTCCCGACGCTCGCGGTCCGGGCCCGACGCGTGGGACGAGGCGGATGTCGGGACGTCGGCGGGGACGGACCTGCTGGCGGCCGCCGGCGTCGCCCCCTCCGCCAGCGAGTTCTACTCCCCCATCCCCGACGGGTACCGCAAGGGCTCGCAGTAATAAGCACGTGGTCGTCCTGGCACGGTCATGTCCGGCCTGGGCAAGGGCATCTTCGCCTCCAGCATGGCCAAGGTGCTCAGCGATTACAGCCTCACCGTCGTCTGATCAAGATGGAGGGGCAATTAACATCGACGCCGGCACGCTCAACCTGCACCGGCACGGCGAGGTCTTCGTCCGACGACGGGACCGAGGCGACATGGACCTAGCACGTACGGCGCCACGCTCGACCAGGACTTGTCGCTGGAACTTCGTGACCTCGGGGCGGATCTACTCGAGCATCCTCGACCGCGAGCCGCCAGGTGTACCGGCCGCGACGTCCAGATGATCCCGCACGTGACGGGCGAGGTGAAGCGCAAGCTCCGCGAGCTGGCGCTGCGGGGGGACGGGACCCGACCGGCGGACGTCGTGTTCGTCGAGGTCGGCGGGACCGTCGGGGACTACGAGAACGGGTTCTACATCGAGGCGCTGCGCGAGCTGGCGTTCGAGGAGGGGCCTGAGTCGGTCTGCTTCGTCGCGCTCACGTACGTGATCGAGCCGAAGGCCCTGGGCGAGCAGAAGTCCAAGGCGGCCCAGCTGGGCATCAAGCGACTGCTCGAGGCGGGGATCCAGCCTCACCTGATCGCGTGCCGGGCGACGAACCCGGTGCAGAAGACGGTGATGGAGAAGATCGCGATGTTCTCGAACGTGCCGCTGCGTCGGGTCTTCTCGATGCACGACCGCGAGAGCATCTACACGATCCCCGACGAGATGCGGGCCGATGGACTGGACCGGGAGGTTCTGAGCATCCTGTCCCTGCACGACCGGGTGGACGTGCGCCACGAGGACAACGCGCGGGCCAAATGGAGCGTGTTCCAGCGCCGTCTCACCGGCGAGCGCTCCCGCAAGATCGCGCTCGGGATCACCGGCAAGTACGCCCAGCTCCGCGACGCGTACGCCTCGATCGAGAAGGCGATCGAGCACTGCTCGGCCAACCTCGCCTGCGAGATCGAGGAGCACTGGATCGAGACCACCGATATCGACTCGGCCAACGTCGGCGAGCGACTGGCGGGCCTCGACGCGGTGATCGTCCCCGGCGGGTTCGGCTCGAGGGGGGTCGAGGGCAAGATCGCCTGCGTGCGGCACTGCCGAGAGAACGGCGTGCCCTACCTGGGCATCTGCCTCGGCTTCCAGGTGGCGGTGATCGAGTTCGCCCGCAACGTCCTGGGCCTCAAGGACGCGTCGAGCACGGAGTTCGAGCCGGGGTGCGCGACCCCTGTGATCTCGGAACTGCCCGACCAGAAGAAGATCGAGGGGCTCGGGGGCACGATGCGCTCGACAACAGGACGTGAAGATCACGCCCGGCACGCTCGCGAGTTTCCTGGCCGGCGGGGCAACCTCGATCCGCGAGCGGTTCCGGCCACCGCTACGAGGTGGACTCCACGTACATCGAGCGGCTCGAGGCGCGCACGGATGGTCTTCTCCGGGCCACCCAGACTTCCAGCCGATCATGCAGATCCTCGAGCTGCGCCAGCAGGCCGACGAGGGGGACGACTCGGGGCGTGCGAAGGTGACGCACCCGTACTTCATCGGGGGGCAGTTCCACCCGGAGCTGACGAGCAGACCGCTCAGGCCGCAGCCCATGTTCATGGGGCTGGTCGCAGCGGCGATCCGGGTGAAGATCGAGCGTGACGACCCCGAGGCATGGGCCGAGGAGATCCGTGATCCGGCCCTCCTGCGCTGGATCCGGCGCCCACGCTCGGAAGCGGAAAAGGTCTAGAGCGTCTTCGCGCGATCGGTGGCACGCCGGAGGATCGTCGCGGCGTCGAGGAGAATGCACGCGCTGATCCGGTCCGGGCGACCCGTCAGGACCTGGCAGTTGTGCAGCAGCGTGGAGGCGTGCAGCCTCGCCCCCGCGGCAAGGTCGGCGTCGTCGCATCTGCTCGCGCGAAGCAGAAACACATGAACCGCCCACGGGCGGTTCGTCGCGTTGTCGGGCTGGAGCTCGCGGACATGCCAGTCGGCGGCGGCCCAGAGGCGATCCCAAAGCGGGGGGGCGTCGAGTTCGACGCCGAGGGCGCCGAGGGCATGCAGGGCGGCCAGCTCCTGCTCGGTCGAGGACTCGATGCCGGGCCCGGACTGACCGAGGAGCGGGCCATCCCCGGGAAGGACGAGCGTGAGCGGGTCGGGGCCCGGACCGCCTCGGAGGCGCCAGAGTGCGTCGTTGACGTCCGACAGCGTGCGCTCCGCTCTGGGGATGTCGGCGAGATGCTCGAGGAGCGGGATGGCGGTCCTCGGGCGGGCTCCGCTCTCGTCGGTGAGCGTGCCCGCCCAGACACGGCGGGCGGCGGAGCCCGGCGGGATCGGGGGTTCGCCCAGGGTGGTGACGGCAAGGGCATGGATGTGGTCGGCGGCGGCAAGGAGGTCGGGCGGGCGCACGTGGCATTGTTCTCGGGCTCGGGACCTGCGGGCACGCCAAGCTGCACCGAAGACGCGGGCCGGCGGCCTTTCGCCCGGCGAGGCGGAGGAACGTCGCCTGTCCGTGGGAGCGGCGGGGGTCGATGGACCGGGCAAGGGGAAGAGTGGAGGCGACCGGATGGGGTTGGCAACAAAGCCCGCGGAACAGCACGGAGAAGCCCCGCCCCCGCCGGCAGGCCCGCCGGCGGTGGACCCGGCGGCGCCGGGCCTCTCGCGCGAGTGCTTCGGGATCGAAAACCAGAAGGGCGGCGTCGCGGCGCCCGTCCCGGCGCGGGTACACGCGAACAGCTCGAGTCCGAGCGTCGCGACGGCGTCCGAAGAGAGCAAGCACGACGCCTCCCCCCGACGACCCTTCAACACCGAACTGGACGTGTGCGAGATCGACGACCGGGGACGCCCGGGCACGGTGTGGTCGGCGAGGGCCCGCGAGCTGAGCCGCGGCGAGCTCGTGTTCCACTCCAGACGCATGTGCTATGTCGGGCGCCAGAAGCTCGTGCTGATCCACCTCATCGACCATACCCCGGTCGCGGTCTGCGGAGCCGTGGAGAGCAGCGAGTACGAGGGCGAGGGTCTGTACCGGGTCGAGCTGCGGCTCAAGCCGGTCCCCCACACGCGGCACATCCTCGAATGGATCGAGGCGAGGGTGGGACGCGGACGCCGGCCTTGACTCGGGCGAGCGGGCGGGCACGCTTTGCCCATGCGGATCGCCCCTCACGCGACCGAGCTTGATCCGGGCGGGTGCGTGCTGGTCCCCACGATGGGCGCCCTGCACGAGGGGCACCTGGACCTGGTGCGTCTGGGCGCCCGGATGGCCCGCGAACGCAAGATCGCTGGCGGGTGCGTCGTCAGCGTCTTCGTGAACCCGACGCAGTTCGACGAGGCGTACGACTACGAGCGGTACCCGCGCGTGCTCGACGAGGACGCCGAGAAGTCGGCCTCGGCGGGCGCGGACGCGGTCTGGGCGCCGAGCGTCGAGGAGATCTACCCCACGCCCGAGTCCCGCCAGAACCCGGTGATGCCCCCGGTGGCGTACGAGCCGAAGCTGGAGGACGTGGCCAGGCCGGGCCACTTCGCGGGGGTGTGTCTGGTGCTCCGCCGCCTCTTCGAGCTGACCCACGCGCGGGCCGCGATCTTCGGCGAGAAGGACTGGCAGCAGTTGCAGGTGGCCCGGGCGCTCGTCCCCATGATCGGGCTCAAGACCGAGATCGTGGGGCATCCCACGGTCCGCGACCCTGATGGGATCGCGATGAGCAGCCGCAACCGGTTCTTGTCCGACGAGGATCGGGCGCGGGGGCGGGCGCTGTCCCGTTCCCTGCTGGCTGCGGGGCGGGAGACCACGCCCGAGGCCGGCGAGGCGACGATGCGGCTTGTGCTGGCGGAATCGGGGGTGACGCCCGACTACGCGGCAATCCGCGAGGCGCAAACGCTGATGCCCCCGCCCGATGGGTCACGGATCGAGGACGTGACGTGGCGGGCGGTGGTCGCGGGTCGGGTCGGGACGGTCCGTCTGCTGGACAACATGCCCTGGCCTCTCCCCGGGTAAACAAGACGTGGGCTTCGCGGACTCCGCCTGGGTGTCGTGGGGGATTCGGGCGTGGGGGCGGAGCGGGCACTAAGGTTGCCTCCCCCCGCGTGGCGCGGGGCACGGAGATTTGTCGTGCTCAAGAGCCCGCTGCACCAGTTCCACGTCGATCACGGCGCCCAGATGGTCGAGTACGCCGGGTGGGAGATGCCCATCCGGTACGCCGGCATCCGCGAGGAGCACGTGCAGACCCGGCGATCGGGCAGCGTCTTCGACGTCTCGCACATGGGACGCCTGGCGATCAAGGGGCTGCACGCGACGCGGCTCTTGGAGCGGGCGTGCTCGCGCAAGATCGGGAGCATGTCCCAGGGCCAGTGCCGATACACGCTCGTGTGCAACGAGCGGGGTGGCGTCCGCGACGACGTGATCGTCATGCGGATGGACGAGGACGAGTACCTGGTCGTCGTGAACGCGGCGAACCGGGCCAAGATCGTCGACCACCTGGGGTCGATCGTCGCCGAACGAGGCTTCAAGGTGAAGCTCGACGACCGGACGCAGAGCACGGCGATGGTCGCGATCCAGGGCCCCAAGGTCATGGAGTTGATTTCCGGCGTCAGCAAGGAGATCCCCGCCCTCAAGCGGTACCGCTTCACAGTCAAGAACCTGATGATCATGAAGCTGATCGTCTCACGCACCGGGTACACGGGCGAGGACGGGGTCGAGGTGATTCTGCCGGCCAACATGGTGCCGATGGCGATGAAGCTGCTGATGAAGGACGTGGACCCGAAGGATCCCAACGCGGTGCTCAAGCCGGCGGGGCTCGGAGCGCGGGACACGCTCCGCCTCGAGGCGGGGATGCCCCTGTACGGGCACGAGCTTGGCGAGGAGATCAACGCCCTCGAGGTCGGGGTGGACTTCGCGATCAGCCTTGACAAGAACGCCGACGAGGACGGGGAGACGTTCATCGGTCAGGAGGCGCTGGTCCGGACGCGGGAGCTGGACGGGCCGCGGCGCAAGCTCGTCGGGATCGAGGTCGAGGGCAAGCGGACACCCCGCCAGGGGATGGTGGTCAAGTCGGGGGACGACGTGATCGGCGAAGTCTCGAGTGGGTGCGCGAGCCCGACGCTGGAGAAGCCGATCGCGATGGCGTTCGTGGCGGGCGGCAAGAGCGAGGTAGGGTCGTCGGTCCAGATCGACGCCGAGCGCGCCGTGCTCGAGGGGAAGATCGTGGCGCTGCCCTTCTACAAGGCGGGGAAGTAGAGCCTGTCTCTGCCTGTGTCTCACGGAGGGGCGGGCTTCCAGCCCGCCCACGTTGGGATTGTCACGGATGTGCCGGTAGGCTGGAGGCCCGCCCCTCCGTGAGGCAGTTCGGGAACGCGATCAATCGCCGTCGAGAGTGGGCTTGGAGGTCGGCAGCTCGACCCACGCGCCCCCGGTGTGTCGGACAACGACGCCCGTGGCGGCGTAGATCACCTGCTCAGCGATATTGGTGCAGTGGTCGGCGATCACCTCGCACTGGTGCACGATCGCGTGCAGATGGAACGCAACCTCGGCGGGCATCGAGCCTGACGCGACGCGCTCCTCGGCGGCTCTCGCCGTCGACTCGGCGAACTTCAGCACCGTCCCCTCGCACCGCAGCACCACCTTCGCACGCTCGGCGTCGAACCGCTCGAAACAAACGACGGCGTCGCGCAGAATCCCGACCACCGAGTTCGTGATCACACGGGCGGTCTCCGGGAAGGGGGTCGTCCGGTCCGCCAGCTCGATGATCCGCTCGGCAACGGTCGTCGCCGCGTCCGCGATCCGCTCCAGCTCGTTATTCACTTTGACGCAGACGAGAACCTCGCGGATCGGGCCCGACCCCAGGTCGCACTCGGAGCGGGCGATGTCGGCAAGGATGTCCACCGCCGACTGCTCGATCGCCAGGTCTACCCGGTCCACCTCGTCGTCGCGGGAGATGACCCGGCGCGCCTCTTCGAGGTCGCGGGCGAAGATTGCGTCGAAGGCGCTCTCGGTCATCTCACGGGTGACGACGCCCTGGGCGACCAGGTCCCGCCGAAGCTCGGCGATGCGGCGCTTGAAGGTCTCGATCTTGTCCGCCATCCGAGCGTTCCTCGTGGGGCGGGGCCTCGCCCCGTCGGTGGTAGCGTATCCTCACCCGCGCCCGGGGCCAGACGGGCGCCAAAAGGAAGTCCGCGGGGCGACGCCCGGAGGGATCATTGCCATGTTCGACATCGAGATTGTCCACGCCCGCCAGGTGCTCGACTCACGTGGGAACCCCACGGTCGAGGTCGAGATCGCGCTCTCCAGCGGGATCACGGGACGGGCGGCGGTCCCCTCCGGCGCCTCGACGGGCGAGAACGAGGCGGTCGAGCTGCGTGACGGCGGCTCGGAGTGGATGGGCAAGGGTGTCGGAAACGCCGTCGCCAACGTCATCGAGCGGGCCGCGCCCGCGATCGAGGGGATGGACGCCCGCGACCAGGAGGAGATCGACGCGACGCTGATCGAGCTCGACGGCTCGGAGAACAAGTCCGAGCTCGGCGCGAACGCGATCCTGGGCGTCTCGATGGCGGTCGCGAAGGCCGCGGCGGAGGCCTCGGGCCTCCCCCTGTACCGGTACCTCGGCGGGACGGGCGCCAAGATCCTGCCCGTCCCGATGCTCAACATCCTCAACGGCGGCAAGCACGCGGACAACACGGTGGATTTCCAGGAGTTCATGATCCAGCCGTGGGGCTTCGACGAGTTCGGCGAGGCGCTGCGGGCGGGCGTCGAGATCTACCACACGCTCAAGAAAGTGCTCGCCAAGCGCGGCATGTCCACCGCCGTCGGCGACGAGGGCGGCTTCGCGCCCAACCTCAAGGACAATGAGGACGCGCTGAAGGTGATCGAGGAGGCGGTCGAGAAGGCCGGCTACTCGTGGGGCGAGCAGATCTTCGTCGCCCTCGACCCGGCGACGAGCGAGCTGTGGAACGAGGCCGAGAAGGACGGCAAGACCGGGTACAAGTTCTTCAGCTCCTCCCAGGAGATCGTCTCCTCCGACGACCTGATCGGGATCTGGAGCGAGTGGGCCAGGAAGTACCCGATCCGCTCGATCGAGGACGGCCTCGCGGAGAACGACTGGGAGGGCTGGGCCAAGCTGACCGCCAAGTTGGGTCAGACGACCCAGCTCGTCGGCGACGACCTCTTCGTGACGAACAAGAAGTTCGTCGAGCGAGGTGTCGCGGAGAAGTCGGCCAACGCCGTGCTCGTAAAAGTCAACCAGATCGGCACGCTCTCCGAGACGTTCGACACCGTGAACTACGCGATGCGCAACGGCTTCGCGTGCGTGATGAGCCACAGGTCGGGCGAGACCGAGGACGCGACGATCGCGGACCTGGCCGTCGCGACCAACTGCGGGCAGATCAAGACCGGGGCGCCCTGCCGGAGCGACCGCAACGCGAAGTACAACCAACTGATCCGCATCGCGGAGGAGCTGGGCGAGTCGGCGGTGTACGGCGGGACGACCTGGAGCCGCTAGGCATTCCTGGAGCGGGTCATGGATGGGCCGCTTGAGTTGAAACAGGTCGGCGAGCGGCTGGTCCTCAAGGGGCGGGCGTTCGACTTCGTCGAGTTGACGCTGCGCGATGAAGAGGGCAAGGAGCATCGACGCCAGGTGGTCAAGCACCCGGGGTCGGTGGTGATTCTGCCGATTCTCGAAGGGGTAGCGGAAGAGACAAAGCAGAAGAAGGCGGAGCCCCTCACCCCGGCCCTCTCCCCAGAGGGGAGAGGGAGGGGGGCGCGGATCGTGATGATCCGCAACTCGCGGTACGCCCTGGGTTGCAAGCTCGACGAGCTGCCGGCCGGGACGTGCGAGGCGGGTGAGGCGCCCGAGAAGACCGCGGCCCGCGAGGTGCGCGAGGAGACGGGGTACGAGGCCGCAACCCTCGAATACCTCGGGCGGTTCCACACGACGCCCGGGATGACGGACGAGCTGATGCACGCGTACGTCGCCCGGGGCCTGACGCACGTCGGCCAGGACCTCGACGAGGGCGAGCACGTGAGCGTCCGGGAATGGACGGCCGAGGACGCCCTCGCCGCGGTCGATGTTGGACGGATCACCGACGCGAAGACCATCCTCGTCCTGCTCTGGGCGAGATCGCGGGGCATCCTGTGAACGCCGCAACCCGCAAACGCGGCTTCGGCGGTGTTGCGGTCCTCGCGTTGCGGGACGTTGAGGACGCGACCTACGTCGTGCTGATCCGCAAGGACAAGCGGGCGCGGGGCGCCGATCTGTTCGAGTTACCCTCTGGTGGCATGTTGAAGGGCGAAACCCCTCACACCGCCGCGGCGCGAGAGTTGCGCGAGGAGACGGGATACACCGCGGCAACCATGGAGGCTCTGACCCGGTTCCATACCGAGCCGGGTGTACTCGAAGAGCCGATGCACGCCTATGTGGCGTGCGGGCTCGAGGCCGGGCGTCAGGCGTTGGAAGAAGGCGAGCGGCTGAGCGTTCACGAGTGGACGGTCGAGGACGCCCTCGCCGCGGTCGATGATGGACGGATCACGGACGCGAAGACGATGCTTGTGCTGTTGCTCGCGCGGTCGCGCGGGCTGATCTGAGCAGGGACTCTCCCGGCCATGGTCAAGGACGAATGGGATTCCGGTGTGGGGTTCGACGAACGTCGGGGCGACGGCGGGAGGACGCGGGCCGCGCTGCGCCGGGTCTTCGGCGACGGGGAGAACCCCCTGTCGTGGGGGGTCACGCTCGGGCGCCTCTGGGGGGTCCGGGTGCGGGTGCACCTGGTCTTTGTCGCGTTCGTCGCGCTCGAACTGATCTACGCGCTGCCACGGGACGGGCTGGGCGTCGAGTTCCGGCTGTGGCTCCTGGGGGGGCTGACGTTCGTCGTGCTCGCGCACGAGCTTGGGCACGTCGCGGCGTGCCGGCTCGTGGGGGGCGAGATCGACGAGGTCATGCTCTGGCCCCTGGGCGGGCTGAGCGAGCACGTCTCGCCGAGGACGGGGCGGGGGGCGCTGCTGACGACGCTCGGCGGACCCCTGATGAACGCGGCGCTCGCGATCGGGCTCGGCGGGATCGTGCTCGTGCTGACGAGGCGGTGGGAGAACGTCGTCTTCAACCCGTTCGACCCCGGAGGCGTGCTCGCGGGTCTGCGGACGCCCGCGTCCGAGGCGGGCGGGGCGAGCGGGCAGCCCTGGTGGCTCACGGCCCTCTGGTCTGCCCATTACGCGAACCTGCTCGTGCTGGGCATGAACGCGCTCGTTCCGATGCTCCCGCTCGACGCAGGACGCGCGGTGCGCGACGCGCTCGCCAGTCGCGGCGACCACGAGCGGACGACGACGATCGCGAGCACGGTCGGCTTTGTGGCGGCCGGCGCCCTCGGACTCGTCGCGGTCGTCTTCAACGAGGTCGCCCTGCTCGGCGTGGCGCTCTTCGGCGTGCTCGTCTGCTACCTCGAGCGACGTCGAGCCCGGTTCCTCGCGATGGGCGGCGAGGACCCCCTGACGCGGGCCGACGAGGACCGGGAGCGGGAGCGTCTCCTGCGTCGCGAGTCGGAGCGGGCGGAGGAGCAGCGCCGGATCGACCTGATTCTGGAGAAAATCTCGGATCGCGGGATGGAGTCGCTGAGCCCTTCTGAACGCCGAACGCTCAAGCGCGCGACCCGCCAGAGCCGAGAATCGTAACATCCGCGGGCGATCCCCAAGAACCCCGGGGAGCGGGGCCTCAAGCGGGAGCGCGACGCAGGGATGGGCATCCAAGACCGCGAGTACGTCAGGCAGGAGGGGGGCGCCGGCGGTTTCGCACGCTCGATCCCACGCGGCCCCGGCTTCATCTCCGTCACCGCCTGGCTCATCATCATCAACGTCGCGGTGTACGCCGTCGGCGGGTTCATGAACAACTTGAGCGTCCCCGTCTTCCAGGGCTACGCCCCCAGCGCCCAGGCGGACCGGGACAGCGGCGTGCCCGAGACCGTCAACGGGCAGGCCGTCTACCGCGGCGCGAACGGGGCCGTCGTCACACGCGACACGATCCACCACAACCGCGGCGCCTCGGTGCAGCGACTGCGGCTCGACCCCCAGACGCGCCAGCCGATCGGGTCCGACGTCTACACGATCATGAACCCGCTCAGCGCGTTCGGGCACTTCTCCACGTACCAGGGCTTCCTCCGCCTCGAGGTCTGGCGCCTGGTCACCTTCCAGTTCCTCCATGCCAATCTCATGCACATCGTCTTCAACATGCTGGGGCTCTGGATCTTCGGCGGGATCGTCGAGCAGTACCTCGGCGCCAAGCGCTACCTCGCCTTCTACCTCGTCTGCGGGATCAGCGGCGGGCTGTTCTACCTCCTCCTCAACCTCATCGGGAGCTTCGGCCTCCCCCTGCCCGGAGCGCTGGCGGTCGATTTGACGACGCCCCTGGTCGGCGCGTCGGCGGGGGTGTTCGGGGTCATCATCGCCTGCGCGTACATCTCGCCGAACACC
Source organism: Phycisphaerales bacterium (assembly GCA_041402005.1). Taxonomy (GTDB): domain Bacteria; phylum Planctomycetota; class Phycisphaerae; order Phycisphaerales; family UBA1924; genus JAJRXR01. The sequence continues at coordinate 349,574 of JAWKTB010000005.1, forward strand.
GTCGTGCAGCTTCTCTTCCCCCCGATCCCGCTCAAGATGAAGACGTTCGCGTACGGGTACCTCGCGATCGTCGCGGTGAACCTGTTCCTGCCCAACCTGACGGGCGGGGCGAACCAGGGGGGCGACGCGGCCCACATGGGCGGGGCGCTGGCGGGGTACTTCTTCATCCGCAGGCCGCATCTGCTCCGCGACTTCTTCGACGTGTTCAACGATTCGCGCAAGACGTCGCGGGCCAAGCGGGCGCCGAAGGGAAAGCGGGCGTCTCCCTCCGACCGCGAGGTGGACCGGATCCTGGACAAGGTGAACACCGAGGGGCTGCACAGCCTCTCGGAGCACGAGAAGAAGACGCTCCGCCAGGCGACCGAGGGCAAGCGCGGCTAACGTCCGCCCGATGAGCGCCCCGCTCGAGTTCACGATCTCTCAACGCTCGAAGGTCAGCCGCGCCCGCTCGGGCGTGGTCCGGACGCTGCACGGCGAGTTCCCGACCCCCGCGTTCATGCCGGTGGGGACGAAGGGGACGATCAAGGGGATCCTGCCCTCGGACGTCGCGCGGATCGGGGCTCGGATCGTCCTGGGCAACACCTACCACCTGCTGCTCAGGCCCGGCGCGGAGACGGTCGCCCAGCTCGGCGGCCTGCACGCGATGATGGGGTGGGCGGGGCCGATCCTGACCGACTCGGGCGGGTACCAGGCGTATTCGATGGCGGACAACAACGCGATCGACGACGACGGCGTCTCCTTCCGCTCGATCGTGGACGGGTCCGAGGTCCGCCTGACGCCCGAGAGCGCGACGCGGGCACAGAACCTGATCGGCGCCGACATCATCATGGCCTTTGACGACTGCCCACCCTCGGTCGATCCCGACGCCGGCCCGGTGAACCAGACTCGCCTGCGCCTCGCCGCGATGCGGGACGCGCCGAACGCCTCGGGGTATGACCACGCCGCGAGGCTCGACCTCGCCAACGAGCGCACCGTCCGTTGGCTGGAGCGGTGCAAGCACGCCCACGCACGTCCTGACGAGCAGGCGCTCTTCGGCATCGTCCAGGGCGGGACGGACCTCGATCGGCGGTCCCGGTCCGCCGAGCAGGTCTGCAACATCGACCTCCCCGGGTACGCGATCGGCGGGGTCGCGGTGGGCGAGGGGCCCGAGGACATCGCGCGGGTGACCGCGTTCACCGCCGAGCGCATGCCCGAGGGCAAGCCCAGGTACCTCATGGGCGTGGGATACGAACGGGACATCGTGGGGGCCGTGCTCGCAGGGGTGGACATGTTCGACTGCGTGCTCCCGACGCGGAACGGGCGCAGCGCCTGGGCGTTCACGAGGGAGGGGCCGTTGCGCCTGCGGAACGCCGCCCACGCTCATGACACGCGCCCCATCGAGCCGGGATGCGATTGCCCGGCCTGCGACCCGTCGGGCGGGGGGGTCCACGGCGGCGCGGGCGCCTTCAGCCGGGCCTACCTCCGGCACCTGTTCGCCTCCGACGAGATGCTCGGGCCGATCCTCGTCAGCCTGCACAACCTGCGTCACTTCCAGCGCCTGATGAGCGACCTGCGGGGAGCGATCGCAACGGACGACTGGGCCCGGTTCGCCTCGTCATGGCCTGTCGCGGCGGGGGCGGTCCCGCCCTCGCTGCTGGAGGCCGCGGAAGGGCGGAGGGCTTCTCCCCATAGCGGAGGATGACGCGGGCGGGGCGTCCTATCGTAGAGGCTCCAATCGACGACCCGACCGGAATCCAAGCATGATGCACAACGAGTGGCTGGCAGCGTCCGCACTGACCCTGGCGCAAACGCAGGACGCGGGGACGCCGCAGATGCTCTCGGAGGATACCGCCGGCGCGGCTCCAGGCACGGAGGGTCAGGATGGCCAGGGCGGTGCGCCCACGCCGGCGCCCAACCCCTTCGGCGGGTCCAACTTCCTGCTCATCGGCATCTTCGTGATCTTCGGCCTCCTGATCTTCAGCCAGTTCTCCGGCGCACGCAAGGAGAAGAAGCATCGCGCCCAGATGCTCAGCCAGCTCGGCAAGCACGACCGCGTCCAGACGGTGGGGGGGATCATCGGCTCGGTCGTCGAGATCAAGGGCGACGAGCTCACCCTCCGCGTCGACGAGTCCTCGAACACGCGGATCCGCGTCGCACGATCGGCGGTGCAGCAGGTGCTCAAGAGCAGCGGTCGCGGCGCCGACGAGCCCGAGGAGACGACGGCGAGCACCTGACTCGCGCTCACCCATCCGGGCTCGGCACGACCGAGCCAGTAGCAGACCACGGCACCACGAATCTCCACGCCACGAGGCGCCAGACGCATGCGACACCTTCTCCGCAACTCCATCCTCTGCATCGGCCTGATGGTCTTCTTCACGGCGATGATCTTCCCGCCGGCCCAGAAGCTCCGACTCGGCAAGGACCTCCGTGGCGGCGTCACGCTGCTCTACTCGGTGAAGATCGACCGCCAGGAGAGCGCCGGTCGCGTGCTCGACCAGGTGATCCAGGTCCTGAAGGACCGCATCGACCCCCAGGGCCTGCTCGAGATCCAGATGGTCGCCCAGGGCCAGGACCGGATCGAGATCACCATGCCCCTGCCCGGGCCCCACGTGATCGAGCTGCGGGACGCGTACCGCGAGAAGCTCAACGCCCTCTCCGCGTTCGAGATCACGCCCGACGAGTTCGAGCGGGCGATGCGTCTCGAAACCAGCGCCCCCGACGGCTCGGACCCCAGGGCCCAGGCCCTCGACCGCCTGAGCGGGGGCGACGAAAAGATCCGCGCGTTGATGGCGACCGCGGCCCAGAGTCTCGACGAGGCGCGAGCCGCCCGCCAGGCGCTCGACGTCGCCAAGGCGCAGGATGGGACGCCTCAGGACGTCATCGATGACCTCGTCGCCAAGGTCGCCGACGCGGAGATCGCCTACGAGGCGGCTCGCGACGAGGTGCTGGCCGCCAGCTTCTCGCCCGAGGAGCTCGGCGAGGCCCTGACCCTCCCGACCGAAGAGAAGCTCGTCCGCGACGACAAGCTCGACGAGATGGTCCCTCTGGACAGCCCCCGCAAGCAGGCGCTCGACAAGATCGAGGCCAAGCACGGGGACCTCAAGCAGCAGATCGAGGAGGTCAAGCAGGCGTACGACGTGTACGTCTCCAACCGCAAGTCGCTCGACGACCCGGAGGATCTCCAGCGGCTGATCTCCGCCGCCGGCGTGCTCAGCTTCCGCATCTCGATCGACCCTCAGGGCTCGAGCGGCACGAACACGCATCCCGAGGAGCAGCGCCTCCGCGATGAGCTGCGCGAGCTCGGCCCCGGCGGCGTCCGCGCCCGCGACGCCCGCTGGTTCCAGGTCAATCGGATCGAGAGCTGGTACGAGACCAAGCAGCAGTGGGAGATCCTCCAGGCGAACCCCGAGGCGTTCTTCGCCTCGCAGGGCTTCGTGGGCGAGGAGTACAAGGGCAAGTACTACATCCTGCTCTGGGACGTGCGCGGCCTGCGCCTGACACAGGCGGACGCCGTCTGGGGCGTGCGCAGCGCCTTCGAGTCGCAGGACCAGCTCGGCCGTCCTGCGATCGGCTTCACGATGAACGCCCAGGGCGCCGCCCGCCTGGGCGAGCTGACCGGGCCCAACGTCGGCAACAACATGGCGATCTTGCTCGATGATCAGATCTACGGGCGCCCGCCCGTGCTCCGGTCGCGCATCGCCTCGACGGGCCAGATCTCGGGCGATTTCAGCAAGCCCGAGCGCGAGTACCTGATCCGCGTGCTGGCGGCGGGCTCCCTCCAGGCGAAGCTCTCGCCCACGCCTCTGAGCATCAACCAGATCGCCCCGGACCTGGGCGCCGACAACCTCCGGGCCGGCATGAAGGCCGGCATCTGGGCGCTGATCACGGTCAGCGCGTTCATGCTCCTGTACTACTTCATGTACGGCGGCGTCGCCGTCTTCAGCCTCCTCTGCAACGCCACCCTCATCCTCGGCGCCATGGCCCTGGCCCGGGCCTCCTTCTCGCTGCCAGGCATCGCGGGCGTCATCTTGACGTTCGGCATGGCCGTCGACTCGAACGTACTCATCTACGAGCGCATCCGTGAGGAGCTTCGCGCCGGTCAAGACCTCAAGACGGCCGTCCGCCTCGGCTTCAGCCGCGCGACCAGCTCGATCGTCGACGGCAACGTCACCAACCTGATCGTCTGCTTCGTGCTCGCCTATACCGGCACCCAGGAGATCAAGGGCTTCGCGATCACCCTGGGCATCGGCGTCGTCGCGACCATGTTCGCGGCGTTGGTCGTCTCCCGGATCATCTTCGCCCTGCTCGTCGATCAGCTCCGCGTCAAGCGGATGTCGATGCTCCCCATCGCGGTCCCCCTGATCGACCGCTTCCTCGAGCCCCGGATCAACTGGGTCGGCCTCCGCTGGCTGTTCGCGGTCATCTCGCTCGGGTACGTGAGCCTCGGCATCGGGATGATCGCCACCCGCGGCGAGCGGATGCTCGACACCGAGTTCCGGGGCGGCGTGCAGATCGACCTGCCCCTCAAGGAGGACGAGCAGACGGGCCAGCATCTGCTGCGCACGCGTCAGCAGATCCAGGACGCGGTCCGCGCCCTCGGGGACCAGGCGCCCGAGGACAGCCCGATCCGGGCGCTGCGCAACGCCGAAATCCAGCCCCTCAACCCCGAGCCCGACGGCGTCACCTCCGACACCTTCCGGATCAAGACGTACGCGACCGACGCGGACGCGGTCCGATCGGCGATCTTCGGGCTCTTCGGCACCGAGGGCGAGGGGATCATCGACACGCGCTCGCCCCTGCGATTCAGAGGACAGGACACGAGCAACATCGTCGACTCGCCGGTCTTCCCGGTGATCTCCGCGCGCCTGGGCGAGTCGCTGGGGCGCCCCGACATCCGCGACGACGTGGGCGGGTACATCGGGGGCGTCGCCATCCTGCTCGAGGACATCACGCCGACCCCGACACTCCAGGGCCTCGAGGATCGACTCGAGGCGATGCGCCGCAAGGAGGGCTACAGCCAGACGCTCTCGCGGAATCACGAGGTCCGGGTGCTGGCCGGGACCAACGACGCGGTGCAGAGCGCCGTCATCCTCGTCCACGACGAGGACGTCAACTACTTCGAGAACGAGTCGGTCTGGCGGGCCGACATGCGCGACCTGGAGTGGCGCCTGACCCGCGACGCGCTGACGGAGGTCACCTCCCTCGCCAGCGTGCAGAGCTTCAGCTCGATCGTCGCCTCCGACTTCAAGGGCAAGGCGATCGTCTCGGTCGTCCTCAGCCTCATGCTGATCCTCATCTACATCTGGGTCCGGTTCGGCAATGTCCGCTACTCGCTGGCCGCGATCATTGCGTTGTTCCACGACGTGCTGACCGTCATCGGCCTGATGGCCCTCGCGGAGATCATCTACGACCACGAGGCCCTGCAGCCAGTCGCCAACTTCCTCGGGCTCGAGCCCTTCAAGATCGACCTGAACATCGTCGCGGCCCTCCTGACCATCATCGGGTACTCGCTGAACGACACGATCATCATCATGGACCGCATCCGCGAGAATCGCGGCAAGCTCTCGTACGCCGACAAGGGCGTCGTGAACTCCGCGATCAACCAGACGATCAGCCGTACCGTCATCACCTCGGGCACGACGCTGATGGCGGTCCTGATCCTCTACATCTTCGGCGGCGAGGGCGTGCACGGGTTCGCCTTCGCGATGCTCGTGGGCATCATGGTCGGCACGTACTCCTCGGTCGCGGTCGCGGCCCCCCTCGTCTGGACCCGCAGGCCCTCTGGCGAAGGCGATCGCGTCGAGCAGCCCCTGAGCGGCGGGGCCTGAGGCGGGCGTTCACGCCCGCCGGTAGAATCCGGCGAGCCGGGATGGATTCCCTCGCTCCCCGGGCCGATCGTGTTTCGGGACGGGTGGGAAAGCGGTTATGGACGATCGCGCCTCCAGGGTGTTCATGGGTCTGTGCGTGCTGGTCCTGATGTGGATCGGCGTGTACTGGCTCTGGCAGCCGGGGTCCCCGTCGCTGACCTTCGCCGCCCGGGATTCGCGCCAGAGCGTTCATAGCAACGCCAAGGGCCAGCTCCCCGCCGACGCGACGCCGACGCCGCCCGGTGGCGTCGAGCCGCCGCAGTTCCGAGAGTACGTCGTACAGAGCGACGACACCTTCGAGCGGATCGCGGATCGCGAGCTTGGCGACGCGGCGTTGTGGACGGTCGTCGCGCGGGCCAATCCGCTGAAGGATCCGCGCCGCCTCAAGGCCGGCCAAGTCCTCCGCCTCCCCCTCGACGTGACGAACGTGCAGGGGCGCGTTGCGCCGCCCCCGGAGCCGACGCTGACGGAGGTCGCGGTCTCCAACCCCGATCCCGCGGTGAAGACCTACGTCGTGCGCCCGGGCGACACGCTGTCGGAGATCGCCAAGGCGCACTACGGCGCCACGACGTACGCCCGGTTCATCTACGAGGCCAACACCGACACACTCCGGGACATCGACTCGCTGCGGGCCGGGCAGACGCTGCGCCTCCCGCCCCCGCCAAATCACGACTAGAGTTGGGCATGACCGCACCGCGTGCTGACACCGGCGGCGTCCGGAGCGCCTCGTGACGACGCGGCGCGCCCGGTGCGACGTGCTCATCGTGGGCGGCGGGATCGTCGGCCTCTGGTGCCGGGCGCTCCTCGAACGCGAGGGGCGATCCGTCATCCTCGTCGAGAAGCGGGCGCTGGGGGCTGGCCAGTCCGTCGCCTCGCAGGGGATCCTGCACGCGGGGCTCAAGTACCTCGTCTCGGGCGAGGAGGACGGGGCCGCGGCGTCGCTCGCCGACGAGTACGAACGCTGGCTCGACCGCCTGTCGGGACGCGGGTGGCCCGAGCTGCGTCACACGCGCGTGCTCGCTGAGAAGATGGTGATGTGGACGACGCCCTCACTCGCCTCGCGAGCCGCCGGGTGGCTGGCCTCGCCCATGATGCGCTCGCGGGTACGTCGCATCGAGGGCGATGAGCGCCCGATCGCCTTCCGAGAGGCGCCCCGCGCCATCGGCGTCTGGGAAGTGGACGAGCCCGCCATCGACGCCCGTTCGCTCCTCGCCGACGTCGCGGCGTGCGCGCAAGGCCCGCTCCTCCTCGGGGAGCCCGACGCCTCGGGGATCCGCGCCGACGATGACGGCGTCACTGTCAAGATCGAGAGCGCCGGGGAACACGTCGAGGTGCATGCCCGCGTGCTCGTCCTCGCCGCCGGCCTCGGGAATCGCGAGCTCCTCCGCGCCGTCGGCGTCAACCCCGATGACGCCTGCCAGGAGCGCCCGCTGCACATGGTCATCGCCCGGGGCGCCCCCGCAGCGATCTTCGGGCACTGCGTTCAGCCCTCCCGCAAGCCCCGACTGACCATCACCTCGGGCCAGGACGGGGATCAGACCATCTGGTATCTCGGGGGGGCCCTCGCCGAGCCCCCGGGCACGGAGCGCTCCCCAGAGGCTCAGGCCTCCTACACCCTGGACGAGGTGCGGGACTGCCTGCCCTGGCTCGATGTCGAGGGGCTCGAGATCGACACCCTCCGGATCTCTCGGGCCGAGGGGCGGACGCCCTCTGGGCGACGCCCGGAGGGACCGGTGGTCCACGCTCAAGGGCGGGTGATCGCGGTCTGGCCGACAAAGCTGGCGATGGCCCCCGCCGCGGCCCAGGCGGTTCTGGCCCGGATCGCCCCGATCACGGCAAACCCAGGCCCGGCCCGGGCCGATGAGGTGGAAGGACTGCCGACCCCGTCCCTGGCGGGGGCGGTCTGGTCATGGAGCCGCCAGACGTGAGACGACGCCCGCTCGGAGCCCGAGGACCCCAGGTCAGTGAGATCGGTCTGGGAACCGTCAAGCTGGGGCGGACGCGCGGGCTCAAGTACCCCGCGCCCTCCGAGCTGCCCTCGGACGAGCAGGTCCGGGGCCTCCTCGGCGCCGCGATGGACCTGGGCGTCAACCTGATCGACACCGCGCCCGCGTACGGCCTCGCCGAGGAACGGGTCGGCGCGATGCTCCCCGCCAAGCGCGAGGACTGGGTCATCTGCACCAAGGCGGGCGAGTCGTTCGAGCGTGGCGCATCGAGCTTTGATTTCTCGGGCGACGCGATCAAAAAGAGCGTGGACGGGAGTCTCCACCGACTGCGCACGGACTACGTGGATGTTCTGCTCGCCCATTCGGACGGCCAGATCGAGCTCGATCTGGTCGAGTCGGGCCTCCTGGACACGTTGCAGCGCATCAAGCAGAGCGGCAAGGCCCGCCTGGTTGGCGTTTCCGTCAAGACTCTCGAGGGCGCCCGGCTCGCAATCGAGCACGGCGACGTCGTCATGCTCACGCTCAACCCCCTCGACACCGAGTCGGAGCCGGCCATCGAGCTCGCCCGCGAGCGGGGCGTCGGCGTGCTGGTCAAGAAGGCCCTCGCCAGCGGGCACGTCGACCGGATCCACGCCGAGAGCGGGGAGAGCCCGGCCGACGCCGCGATCCGCTTTGCCCTGAACCACGCGGGCGTCTCGAGCGTCGTGATCGGGACGAGCAACCCCGACCACCTGGCCCAGAGCGTGCACGCCGCACTCACCCGGTCCAAGACGCAAGACACGACCCCCGACATCATCACCCAATCACCCAAGGGCGCCCGGAGCGCCCGACTCTGACGGAGCGACACGCCGTGAGCATCAAGCGAATCCTCGTGACCGGCGGCGCCGGCTTCGTCGGCTCCCACCTGTGCGACCGCCTCGTCGAGCAGGGGCACGACGTCATCTGCCTGGACAACTTCTTCACGAGCCAGAAGTTCAACGTCGAGCACCTGCTCGACCACCGCAACTTCGAGCTGATCCGCCACGACGTGACGCACCCGATCTGGCTGGAGGTGGACGAGGTCTACAACCTCGCCTGCCCCGCCGCCCCCGGGCACTACCAGTACAACCCGATCAAGACGATGAAGACGTCGGTGCTCGGCGCCATCAACATCCTCGGCATGGCCAAGCGCTGCCGGGCGAAGGTGCTCCAGGCCTCGACCAGCGAGATCTACGGCGACCCCAACGTCCACCCCCAGCCCGAGAGCTACCGAGGCTCGGTCAATCCCATCGGCCCCCGGGCTTGCTACGACGAGGGCAAGCGGGCCGCCGAGACGCTGTTCTTCGACTACCACCGCTCCAACGGCGTGAACATCCGCGTCGTCCGCATCTTCAACACCTACGGCCCCCGCATGCACCCCTTCGACGGGCGCGTCGTCTCCAACTTCATCCGCCAGGCAATCCAGGGCGAGCAGATCTCCCTCTTCGGCGACGGCTCCCAGACCCGCTCGTTCTGCTACGTCGATGATTTGGTCGAAGGCATCATCCGCATGATGAACGGGCCCGACGAGTTCGTCGGCCCGGTGAACCTGGGCAACCCCAACGAGTTCACGATCAAGCAGCTCGCGGAGATGGTCGCCGAGCTGTGCGGGGCGCCGACGGAGTTCATCCACAAGCCCCTGCCCGCCGACGACCCGACGCAGCGTCAGCCCGACATCACGCTCGCCAAGGCGAAGCTCGGCGGGTGGGAACCGACGATCCAGCTCAAGGAAGGACTCAAGCGCACGATCGCCTACTTCCGGTCGATCAACATGAGCGACTTCCGAGCGCCGACACCGAACTATTGAGCCTTGATATGCCATTCCCCATCGACAGGGACGAAATCGCAAAGACCGAGGAGATGCTCGGCGTGCGGTTCCCGGCATCCCATGCTGAGCGAATGCTCAGGAACAACGGTGGGGAACTCAACGCGGTCGACGATGTCTGGCGGCTCCATCCGTTCCGCGATTCCATGAATCCAGCACGGATCGCAAGAACTGCGAATGACATCGCAACAGAAACGCGGAACTGGAGAACGTGGCCCGGAGCAGTTCAGGCGGGGGTGGTGATCGCGGATAACGGAACCGGCGATGTGCTTGTCCTGATGCCTCGCCCCGATCAGCCTGACCAACTCGCAGATGCCGTGTACTGGTGGGACCACGAGACGGGTGAGCTCAACTCGTTTGCCGAGGGGCTGGCGGAACTGCTGAATCAGGATCACGCCGACGATCAACCGCGGATGTGACTACCGTCCTCCATGCGCATCGCACTCACCGGCGCCTCCGGCTTCATCGGCTCCGTTCTCGCCCGCCAGCTCCATGAGAAGGGTCACAGGGTCACCGCACTGGTCCGCCAGACGAGCCGTCGTGACCACATCGAGCCCTACGTCGATCGCCTCGTGGTAGGGGGGCAGGCGGACGAGTCGGTCTGGCCCGAGTTGCTCGAGGCCGCCGAGTGCGTCATCCACAACTCGGTGGACTGGAGGGCGCTCAAGCCGCTGGACCTGGACGCGCACCTGCGATCGAACCTGAACGGCTCGATCAAGCTCCTGCACGCCGCGGCGCCCAGACAGTTGATCTTCGTCTCGACGATCGCCGTACACCATGACATGCGCCCCAAGGCGTTCGACGACGAAGGACGCGGGCTGATCGATGAGGATCACCCGCTCAGGCCGGCGATGCTGTACGGGGCGTACAAGGCCGCGGTCGAGGCGCACCTTTGGTCGGCGCACTTCTCGACGGGACAGAACACGTGCGCGGTCCGCCCCTGCGGCGTGTACGGCATCGACCCGAACCTGTCACGCTCGCACGGCTACAAGCTGCTCAAGGCCCTGGCCGCGGGCAAGCCCTGGGAACAGGAGCAGGGGGGCAAGTTCGTGCACGTGGAGGACACGGCCGCGGCGATCGTCGCCTGCGTCGGCAATGACGACGCCGCCGGGCGCCCCTTCAACCTCGTGGACTGCTACGCAAGGTGGGCGGACTGGGCCCGGATGGCGGGCGAGATCCTCGGGCTCGACGCGAGGGTGAACGAGACCAGCCCGCCTTCCTCGAAGAACGTCTTCCTCAAGCACGAGGCCAAGAGCCTCGGCGTCGGGGGCAAGTTCCTCGAACGCGGGCACGAGGGGATCCGCCAGCACCTCGAGGAACTCGCCGAGGTCATGCGCGCCAAGGGCGAGCTCTGACCCGGGTGGTCGCGTTCACACTCAGTTGACCCCTCCCCCTCAGTGGCGGGCGGTTTCCGACCGCCCGCGCATCACGAACTCGGGCCGGTTGGAAACCGGCCCCACCGGGGGGAGGTCAGGCGAAGGCCAGTTCGACGATCGCCGGCAGGATCTTCGCCGAGGGTCCGCGCAGCGCCCACGTCACAATCCCCGACATCGGCGTGTCCTGGGGGTTGACCTCGATCGTGCGCGCGCCGCGGCTTGCCGCCACCTCGATGAACCCGGCGGCCGGGTAGACGACGGCGCTGGTGCCCACCGACATCAACAGGTCGCACGACGAGAGCGCCTCGAACGACCGCTCCAGTGCCTTCTCCGGCAGCATCTCGCCAAACCAAACCACGTCCGGTCGAACCGGGGCTCCCCTCGGAGACCTCGGCGGGAACTCGGGCCAGGGCGTCGGCGGCGACGGCGGGGCAACCGGTTCGCCCGTCCTCGAGCACCGCCAGGTCATGATCGAGCCGTGCAGTTCCACCGGTTCGGTGTTGCCCGCGCGCCGGTGCAGGCCATCGACGTTCTGGGTCAGCAGGGTGAACGACCCGCCGCGGGCGCAAACCTCTCGCTCCAACCGGGCCAGGGCGAGATGCCCGGGGTTGGGCTCGCACGCGGCGCACCCCAGGCGGCGGTGGTCGTACCACCGGGTCACCAGCTCCGGGTCTCTTTCGAACGCCTCGGGGGTGGCGAGTTGCTCGGGGTCGAACGAGGCCCACAGGCCCTGCATGGTGTCGCGGAACGTGGGGATGCCCGACTCGGCGCTGACGCCGGCGCCGGTGAGGACAACCACGCCCCTCGCCTCCCGCAGCGCCTCGGCCGGCGCGCCCAGATCGTCCCTCTCGCCGGACATCCGGGTGAGAATAGCGGGGGCCTCCGCGCCCTCCACCCACCGGCGGGGGGGTCGGGGCGTTGGTACACTCCGCCCCCATGGCGCCCCAGGGACGGACACTCATCCTCAGCGACGGCGGCCTCACCAGCCTGCTCGCCGCAGCCATCGTCGGCGACGAGGACGGGCGGCGCGCCCGCGACCGCGACGTCTCCGCCGAGCGCAGCCTCCTCTGGGCGTGCGGGACCTCCGGGGACCTCGACCCGGTGTGCGCCCAAGCCGCGGCTCAGCACGCGCAGATCTTCTCGCTCGAGTACGTTCCCCCGATCGAGTTCGGCGGGGCGGCGGCGGCGATCCTGGGCCTGCGGGGCGAGGTCGAGACGATGACCCTCGTCCGGGCGTGCTACCTCGCCGCCGCCAGGGGCGCCAGGCGTGTGCTCTGGCCCGTGCAGCTTCCCCGCACGGGTGGGCGCGACGGCGACCTCGACCAGATGTCCCGCGCCATCGACCGGGCCCTGCTCGTCTCACGCCTCGTCTCGATCGACGAGGCGGACATTGGCGTGCCCGAGGTGACGATCGAGACGCCCTTCGTCGACCTCGACGACGATCAGATCTCCGACCTGGCGCTCGATATGGAACTGCCGATCGAGGCGTGCTGGTGGTCGGGGGGGTACGGGCAGGCGCCCGGCTCGGCCCGCGAGCGGGAGCGCTGGCTCCCCCTGCTGGGCGGGGAGTCGCTGGCGACGAACCCGAGCGGGCGGACCGCCAGCGTCTGAGGCTCGGACGCGGTTCCTAGACTCCGCCCCATGACCCAGGCGACGAGCCCAGTGACGACGACGAGGCGCGGCGACATCCAGCGCTGGACGCGGACGTTGATCCCCACCGCCCGCGAGGCGCCCGCGGACGCCGAGGTCCCAAGCCACCGCCTGCTCGTCCGCGCCGGGTGCATCCGTCGTCTGGCCGCGGGGGTGTACGACTACCTGCCCCTGGGCTGGCGGGTGCTACGCAAGATATCCCAGATCGTGCGCGAGGAGATGGACGCGGCGGGGGCCTCCGAACTGCTCCTGCCCGCCCTGTGCCCGACGGAACTGCTCAAGGAGACCGGGCGGGCCGACGACTACGGCGACCTGCTCTTCCGCTTCAACGATCGACACGGGCGCGATTCCTACCTCGGCCCGACGCACGAGGAGGTCATCACGGAGCTCGCCCGCTCGGCGATCACCAGCTACAAGCAGCTCCCCCTGAGCCTCTACCAGATCCAGACCAAGTACCGCGACGAGTTCCGCCCGCGCGCCGGGCTGCTCCGCGGGCGCGAGTTCCTGATGAAGGACGCGTACTCGTTCCACCTCTCGATCGAGGGCCCCGGAGGGCTCAACGAGGGGTACGACGCGATGTACGACGCGTACGTCCGCATCTTCTCCCGGTGCGGGCTCGACTTCTCCGTCGTCGAGGCGGAGGCGGGGCCCATCGGCGGCTCGGCCAGCCACGAGTTCATGGTCAACTGTGAGACCGGTGAGGACACCATCCTCGTCTGCCCCGAGTCGGGGTACGCCGCCAACGTCGAGAAGTGCGAGATCGGCGAGCGCCCCGCGCCCGCCCAGGGCTGGTTCGCCGGCGAGCCCTCGGGAGACCTGGAAGAGGTCCACACGCCCGACTGCCCAGGCATCGAGGACGTGTGCGCCCTGCTCAAGGTCAAGCCCAGGCACATGCTCAAGACGGTCGTCTTCGAGGGCGCCGGCGGGAACGCCCGCTGGGTCGTCGCGGTCGTCCGGGGCGACCAGGAGGTCAACGAGGGCAAGGTCCGCGATGAGGTGGGGGGTCCCGTCAAGCTCGCCGACGCGGAGGCCGCCAAGAAAGCCGGCTTCGCGATCGGGTACGTCTCGCCCCGGGCGGTGAAGCTCGACGGCGTGCTCATGCTCGTGGACCCAGACGCCGCGATCGGGATCGACGCCGAGAAGGCCAAGCCCATGTACTGGGTCACCGGCGCCGACAAGAAGGACTATCACGTCAAGCACTTCAACTGGGTCCGCGACCTGGGCGTCGATCCGGCGTCCGCCACGAACATCCGCGTCGCCAGCATCCGCAACGCGGCGGCGGGGGACCCCTCTCCACGGGCCAAGGGGGCCAGGCTCGAGGCCAGGCGCGGCATCGAGGTCGGGCACATCTTCAAGCTCGGCGCCAAGTACTCCGACGCCATGGGCTTCGCCGTCATGGACGAGAAGCAGCAGCGTCAGAGCGTGATCATGGGGTGCTACGGCATCGGGGTCTCGCGGACCCTGGCCGCCTGCGTCGAGATGAGCCACGACGAGAACGGGATCATCTGGCCGCCGGCGATGGCGCCCTACCACGTGCTGATCACCCTCATGAAGCCGGACGAGGCGTCCCACGTCGAGGCGGGCGAGCGGATCGCGGACGAGCTGGCGGCCCGGGGGCTGGACGTGCTGATCGACGACCGGGCCGAGCGGGCGGGCGTCAAGTTCAACGACGCGGACCTGATCGGGATCCCGGTCCGCCTGACCGTCGGGGAGAAGGCCCTGGCGGAAGGGGGGGTGGAGTTCAAGGCGCGGACCGAGACCGGCAAGGGGCGGGTGGTCCCACTGGGCGAGGTCGCCGACCGGTGCCTCGAGGCGGCCGGGGGCGGCTCGGGCGGCTGAAGTTTTCTTTCGCACCCCGGGCCATCTCGTGGCGCGGAGCGCCCTGACCGATATACGCTCCAGCGGTCGGATCGGGCGGTGTCGCGTCGACGCCTCGCCCAGTTCGGCATGCGGCGCCCGGAACTCCGGGCGTGACACATCGGAGGGGGCCACTCCCGAACGGCTCGCATGGACGACGAACCTCCCCTTTCGCCACCCGGCCTCCAACCGGTCACGATCGATGACAAGCCCGTCTTCGACGACGCGTTCGGTCGTCTGCGCGATCCGATCTCCGACTACACCTTCGCCAGCACGTTCATGTGGTCGGGCGCCCTGCGCCTGTTCTGGGCGACGATCGAGCGCCACGTCTGCGTCTTCGCCAACTCGACCGGCGACCTGACCATGCTGATCCCGCCGATCACGCAGGGCGGGGCGAGCGACGCCGACCTGGCCAGATGTCTCTCGGGCTGCTTCGAGATCATGGACGCGTACAACGAGCAGGTCGCCGACCGCTCTCGCTCGCGGATCGAGTACGTCTCCGACGAGATGCTCGAGCAGATCAACGCCGCAACGCCCCTGACCTTGTCGGCGACCCCAATCTGGAGCGACTACGTCTACTCGACCGAGCGGATGATCGACCTGGCGGGTGGGGCGTACAAGTCCAAGCGGCACGGGCGGTCGAAGTTCATCAACTCCTTCCCGGACCACCGGACGGAGCCTCTCGAGGCGCGACACGTGGGGGCGTGCCTGGCCCTGCTCGATACGTGGGCCACGCACGCCGACCAGACGCACGAGGGTGAGGTGACCGAGGAGGACACCGCGACCGCGACGCTCCGTGCCCGTGACCGGGGCGCGACCGCCAGGGCGCTCGAGTCGCACGAGGCGCTGGGTCTGACCGGCATGACCCTCTGGGTTGGCGACCGCCTCGTCGGCTTCACGCTCGGCGAGCGCCTCGGCGCCGACCAGGCGTGCGTGCTGGTCGAGAAGACCGACCCCGAGTTCACCGGCGCGCCCCAGTTCATCTTCTCGGAGTTCTGCCGCCAGTTCTGGTCGGAGCGACCCCTCGTCAACGTCGGCGACGACTGGGGCATCCCGGGCCTGCGGTACACGAAGCAGTCGTACCGCCCGGTGCGGTTGATGAGCAAGTACGTCCTGACCGCCGCGCCGGCGGTGCTGCCCCTGGAGGACACGCTCGTGTCCCTGCCCTCGCGCAACCCACCCCACATGATCGCGGACGCGCCGGCACACGCCGCCGAGCCCACCGCCGGCTTCACCATCCGTCGTGGGGCGCCGACGGACGTCGATGCCCTCTTCGAGATCGAGCGGGCCGCGTTCAGCGTCGACAAGACGAGCTTCACCAAGCGCCAGATCCGGGCCCTGCTGACCAACCCGCGGGCGATCGCCCTGGTCGCGGCGGACGCCCAGGACCGACCGATCGGCTGGGCGGTCGGCCTGACCCGCCGACACGTGCACCCCAGGAGCCGGGCCTCGACGAAGTCGGCGAGGCTGTACACAGTCGCCGTCGACGAGGTATCCAGGGGGCGGGGCGTCGGACGAGCGCTCGCCGAGCGGGCGATCGAGGAGTTCCGTGCGATCGGCGCCCGCCGAGCGTTCCTCGAGGTCAGGACGACCAACACCCCGGCGATCACGCTCTACGAAAAGCTCGGCTTCACCCCCCGCCAGGCCCTCAAAGACTACTACGGCGAGGGCAAGGACGGCGTGAGAATGGCCCTGCCCCTGGTCGAGGCGCCAACGCCAATGCCGGCCTGATCGGCCCTGTCACGCTCGCAGGCTGCGTCGAGTTTTACAGAACATGTATTATCGGACCATGGACGTCCTGGGCGGGACCGGAGGCCTCCCCGATGGGGAGGAGTGCTCCCCGGCTTGCCTCCGGGGGCGGACGCGCCCAAGCTCTGCCACGCCGTGACCACTTCCTCACCAGTCCAGCTTGATGGCTCGCCGCTCACGCCCGGGCAGGTGGTCCGAGTGGCGAGGCAGGGCGCCAGGGTCGAGCTGGGCCCCGCGGCTCGCCCCGGGATCGAGGCGTCACGGCGGGCGATCGAAGGGGCCCTAGGCGACGCCGAGCCACACTACGGGATCAACACCGGCTTCGGCTCACTGTCCAGGAAGCGGATCGGCGACGAGGAACTGCACGAGCTGCAGCGGAACCTCGTCCGGTCGCACGCGGCCGGGGTCGGGGAACCCCTGCCCGAAGACATCGTCCGGGCGATGCTCCTGATCCTGGCGGCGTCGCTGGCGCGCGGGCGCTCGGGGGTGCGCGTCGAGCTCGTCGAATCGATCGTCGCGATGCTCAACGCGGGGGTGACGCCGATCGTGCCCGAGATCGGGTCTGTCGGGGCGTCGGGGGACCTCGCGCCCCTGTCGCACGCGGCGCTCGTCCTGATCGGCGAGGGAGAGGCGACGCACAAGAGCGAGCGGATCGCGGGCGGAGAAGCACTGCGCCGCGCCGGGCTGAAACCGATCACACTCGAGGCGAAAGAGGGCCTGGCCCTCATCAACGGCACGCACCTGATGAGCGCACGACTCGCGCTGATCTGGGCGGACCTCGGGCGGGTGTTCGACGCGGCCGTGATCGCGACGGCGATGTCGATCGACGCCTGCCGCGGGACGGACGAGTTCCTCGACCCGCGCGTGTACGAAGCCCGCAACCAACCCGGGCCGGCGGAGGTCGCCGAGCGTCTGCGGGCGCTGCTGGCGGGAAGCCAGATCCTGCCGAGCCACGCGGAGAACGACCCGAGGGTGCAGGACCCCTACTCGATCCGGTGTGCTCCAATCGTGCTCGGAAGCGTCTCGGACTCGCTGCGAGGCGTCGAGCGGGCGCTGGTCGCGGAGTTGGGCGCCGTCACGGACAACCCACTGGTGTTCCCGGGCGCCGATGGCGGCGACATCGTTTCCGCCGGCAACTTCCACGGCATGCCCCTGGCGATTCCGCTCGACACCCTGGCGATCGGGCTGGCGCACGTCGCGGGGATCTCGGAACGACGCGTCTACCACATGCTCTCCGCCTTCGACGAGGAGGCGCACCTGCCCCCCTATCTGAGCCCGGGACCCGGGCTGCACTCGGGGCTGATGATCGCGCAGTACACCGCCGCGGCCCTGTGCAACGAGATCGTCACGCTCGCGACACCGGCGAGCGTGTACAACGTCACGACCAGCGCCGGCATGGAGGACTACAACTCCTACGGCCCGCGTGCGGCGGCCAAGGCGGCCCGCTCACTCGACCTGACACGCCGCGTCATCGCGATCGAGCTCGTCTGCGCGGCGCAGGGCATCGAGTTCCACCGCACGCTGCGTTCCGGGGCGATGGTCGAGGCGGCGATCGAAACCATCCGCCGCGTCGTGCCCACTTTGCACGCGGACCGCCCGCCCTCGCCGGACATCGAGGCGGTGGCGGCGCTCATCGCGGACGGCGCGTTCTCGCCGGCGTGACCCCCCCACCGAGCGACTAGAGATCCGGGATGCCCAGGGCCTCGCGCGCGCCGTCGTTCTTGGGCATGTTCAGGTAGTCCTCGAGCTCCCAGGTCGAGAGCAGCTCGACGTGGTTGTCGGCAAACCCGACGCTCGTCAGGTACCCGGTCTCGAGGAGCATGGCGCGGTCGATCGCGACGATCTGATCGGCCTCGTACGCGAACGCCTGTTCGCCCGGGAGGGCGAACCAGACGGCGATGTCCTGGCCGCCGTCGGAGGCAGGCCCGAAGGGCGACACGAGCATCTCGGGCGTGATGATGCCCTCGTCGATGAGGACGTCGAACGACTCGGGCATGGCGTCGTTGTGGTTCGCGCCGTAGATGATGACGCCCTGCATGACCGCTCTGACGAGCGTGGCGCTCTTGACTTGACGCGCGGATTCCCTGGCCCTGGCGAGCGCGGGGAGTGCCATGCCGGCGCCGACCGCCGGGGCGATCAGGCCCTGCACATCGCTCAGCGACGCCGTCGCGCTCGCGACGAGCACCAGGAACGAACGGTCGGCCGACATCCGCACCACGTAGTCGTCCCCCTCCCAGCTCGCGACCGTGCCCGAGGGGCGGACGCCTTCAACGAAGCTGGCGAAGGGCGGCATCAGCGACGTGGTCACGCGGTCGGGGCTGATCGGCGAGCGCGTCCCGTTCGCGATCGCGGAGGTGAGCAGGCTCGTCATGCCGTACCCGCGACGCGCGAGGCGGGGCGTGTCGGCGAACGTGATCGACGACGCGCCGGCCGCGGGCATCATCCCCCCCACCGCCTGCTGGAAGAGCGGGTTTTCGAGGACGGAGTGGGCCGGGTTGTCGAGCTGCGCGAGGGCGCCCTCGAGGCTGGTGGGCGAGGCGCCGACGACGAGCGTGCCGTGCGCCACCGCCCAGGACAGTTCGAGCGGGATCGGCAGGCCGGGCGTCGTCAGCGTGTACACCTCGACGCCGTTGTGCTCGCGCGAGGCGATCCGGAGGTACCCGTTCGCCTCGTCGGCGGCGACGGCGTTGAACTTGTCCACGAGCTTCGCGTGGGCGTCGATGAAGGCGTCGGCATCCGCAAGCTCGGCGACCAGGATCGACGAGAGCAGCCCCCCTCCCCCGGTTGAGTCGGACTGGTACACGAGCATCCTGGGGCCGAGGTTGTCGACGATCTGGGCCCGGACGTCGACGCCGAACTCCTCGCTCAACTCCCCGAGGACGTCAGCGCCGACGACGGCCTCGAACTGGGCGACCAGCGACTCGAGCGTGAACGGGAACGCGTACAGGCGGACCGTGTCCTCGGGCGCGGCCCGCAGGTGGGCAGGCATAAAGACGGTCTCGGGGTCGATCCCGCTGGAGGACATCGCCGCCTTGGCATTGATGATCCGAGTAACGCTCAGCAGGGCGTCGTCCGTGAAACCGGCGGCTGCCTGGATCGTCGGCGCGTCCGGGCCGACCCAGCCCGACCCCCCCACCGCCTGGGCGACGGTCGGGTCCTGCATCTGAAGAAACGGGAAGAGCATGCCGGTGATGGTGGCGAGATCCGCGCGCATGCTGAAGAAGGGCGTCGCCCCGGCGGGCAGGTCGTATCGCGGCACATCAAGGGAGGCGGGATCCGTCTCCCCCATCGTCAGACAGGTCATGGCGGCGTCGCCCTCGCCGACGACGCGCAGGGAGGCTGGTCCCATGGGCGTCCCGAAGAGCGCGCCACCCGCGTCGTCCGCCTCGAAAGGCATGCCCGAGGCGGTCGCCAGCGCGAGGAGCCGGTCTCGCAGCGACGCCGCGCCCGCGTCGAGTGGTCGGCTGGAGAGCGCGACGGCGAACCCCGCCTCGTCGTCGGTCATCTGCACGCGTAGCGCCATCTCGCCCGTGAGCACGTCCCAACCCAAGCGGATCAGCTCCCCCTCTTCGGGCAGCATGTCCAGCTCGTGCTCGAGCTCACCCAGGCGGTCGCCGAGCAAGTGGATCGCGCCCATCGCGGCGGCGTCCTTGGGCGAACTACTCCACGCGTCGAGCCCGGCGCAGTGGATTTCCAGCAATGGCTCCTGAGCGAGCGCCGGTGTGAGCGTGATCGATCCCAGGACGAGGGATGCGACAAAGGTTCGTGTCATGAGCGGCATGGCGAGGTTCTCCCCCAGTTTCGGCGTTCGTATCCTGCCGGACGCGTTCGGTCGGCGCGTAGTCTAGAGCGGACGGGGCGAGCGCGGTACGCTCTTGATATGGAGATCATGCCGGGACGGAGGTGGCGATGACCTCGACGACGACGCGGGCGCCCTCGCTCATCCCCGAACCCCAGAATCGGACGATCCGGGCGCCCCGGGGACGCGAGCGGACCTGCCAGACCTGGCAGGCCGAGGCCGCCATGCGGATGCTCATGAACAACCTCGACCCCGAGGTCGCCGAGCGTCCGGAGTCGCTGATTGTCTACGGCGGGCGCGGGCAGGCGGCGCGATCATGGGAGGCGTACGACGCGATCATCGAGACGCTCAAGCGACTCGGACCCGACGAGACGATGCTCGTGCAGTCGGGCAAGCCGGTCGGCGTCGTGCGCACGACCGAGGACTCTCCGCGGGTCATGATCGCCAACTCGAACCTCGTCCCCCACTGGGCGACGCAGGAGCACTTTGACGAACTGGCGGCCAAAGGCCTGATCATGTACGGGCAGATGACCGCGGGTTCCTGGATCTACATCGGTACGCAAGGGATCCTTCAAGGGACGTACGAGACGTTCGCCGAGTGCGGGAGGAGCGAGTTCGGCGGGACGCTCTCTGGACGCCTGTGCGTGACGGCGGGATGCGGCGGGATGGGGGGGGCCCAGCCCCTGGCGATCACGCTCTGCGGCGGGACCTGCCTGATCGCGGATGTCGATCACACGCGCCTCGATCGACGCCTGAATGACAAGTACCTCGACGAGATCGTGACCGAGCTGGACGAGGCGATCGACCGGGCGGTCGGGGCCGCGGAGGCGGGCGAAAGCGTCTCGATCGGCGTCCACGCAAACGCGGTCGAGCTGCTCGAGCGTCTGCTCCAGCGGGGCGTGACGCCGGACGTGCTGACCGACCAGACCAGCGCCCACGACCCCCTGCACGGGTACGTGCCGGTGGAGATGTGCCTGCGCGAGGCCCAGGCGAGGCGCCGGGACGACCCCGACGGGTACACGCGCCTCTCCCTGGCCTCGATGGAGCGACACGTCCGCGCGATGGTCGAGTTGCAGCGGCGCGGGAGCGTCACGTTCGACTACGGCAACAACATCCGCCAGCGCGCGTACGACCAGGGGTTCGAGGACGCGTTCGACTTCCCCGGGTTCGTGCCGGCGTACATCAGGCCGCAGTTCTGCGTGGGTCGTGGGCCCTTCCGCTGGGCGGCGCTCTCGGGAGAGGCGACGGACATCTACAAGACGGACCGGGCTTTGCTCGAGGCGTTCCCGCGAGACGCCGGCGGATACAACCAGCGGCTGCACGACTGGATCCTGAGCTGCCACAAGAACCCCGAGGCGCTGCTCGCGGGCGACTTCGCCCGGTGCGAGCCCCGGTTCGCGTTCCAGGGCTTGCCCGCGCGAATCTGCTGGTTCGGACTCGGCGAGCGCGACAAGGCAGGGCTGCTCTTCAACGAGATGGTGGCGAGAGGCGACCTCGCGGCGCCGATCGTCATCGGACGCGATCACCTCGACTGTGGCTCGGTCGCGAGCCCGAACCGCGAGACCGAGGCAATGAAGGACGGGACGGACGCCGTCAGCGATTGGGCGATCCTCAACGCCCTGGTCAACACGGCGTCCGGCGCGAGCTGGGTCAGCTTCCACCACGGCGGCGGCGTCGGCATCGGCTTCAGCCAGCACGCGGGCCAGGTCATCGTCGCGGACGGCACGCCCGAGGCCGCGAAACGGCTGCAGCGCGTGCTCACGAACGACCCCATGATGGGGATCTTTCGCCACGCGGACGCGGGGTACGAAGATGCCCGCGCGTGCGGTCGCGAGCACGACGTCGATATCCCGATGGACTGATTCACCTGCCCCGCGACTTGGGGTGGACCTCAACTCCCGAGCCCTCCGCGAGCACGATCGAGATCGGCTCGGCGTCGCGCAGCCTCCCCCATTCCTCGCCGTAGACGCGGCCCCAGTCGAACTCGAGCGTGAGAGCAGGGTCGGGATAGACGCGCCAGGGCGCGTGGTCGACTCGGTACGTCAGCGCCCGCCCGCCCCGGTCGACGCCGAAACCCCACTGGTGCTCCTTGAACCAGTGCTCGACCGAGTCCTCGGGGGGGAGGATCGGCCCCGAGCGTGCGCGCACAGCGATTCGCTGGGCTCCCCGGTCGTGGAGCGTGTACCCCACCTCGATCTCCGATTCACACTCGCGCACGCGCGCCTCGACGCGGCGCGTGACGTACGGCTCGTTGTAGACCAAGCGGGCGACCGCGGAGACCATGCGGCGGGGAACGATCTCGCGCAGAAAGAGCACCCCCCTCCAGTCCCCGGCCCGGACGTAGAAGCGGAGGTTGATCTCCGGGAAGTTCACGTGCCCGGGCACGCGCACGCCCCGCAGTCGCGTATCTCGGAACATGAATGCCACGAGGCTGACGCAGGCGCGCCCGTCGAGTCGGTCGAGCTCGAGGCCCGGGGGGAGGCGGGGCGTCAGCAGCGCATCGTCCACGGCGTAACTGATGATCGCGAGGTGTTCCCATCGCGCGGTCAGGAAGGGGGATCCCATCGGGCAGAGCCTAGCGGGAACGGGTGCTACACTCGCGCGCCGATGAAGGTCCCCCACTGCCAGCCCGGGACATGGCCGCGAGATATCGCGCCCTCGCGCCTCGCGTCTCGCATCCGAAGGGACTCTCCCGAGGGGTGCCGGGTCGCGCTGCTGGGGATGCCTGACGACCTGGGTGTGCGTCTGAACGCCGGACGCCCTGGCGCGGCGGAGGGACCGACGGCGCTGCGGGCGGCGCTGACGAGATACGGCGCCGCGGAGGCGAGTGGGGTCGAGTGGCCGGGCGTCTTCGACGCGGGCGACGTCCAGCCCTCGAAAGACCTCGACGAGACGCATGATCGGGTGAGCGTCGCGGTCGAGGCTCTGCTGGCGGCTGACCTCTTCCCCGTCGGGATCGGGGGCGGGCACGACCTGACCTACGCATTCGTGCGCCCGCTGGCGACCAGGTTGCCGGGGATGGTCGGGGTCTACTTCGACGCTCATCTGGACGTGCGCGAGGAGAAGGGCTCCGGGATGCCCTTCCGGCGCCTCGTCGAAGACTGCTCGGTGAGCGCCCTGCACGTGCTCGGGCTGGACCGGTACGCGAACACCAGCGAGCACGTGCGCTGGTTCCAGGGGCACGGCGGGCGGATCGACGCGCTGACCCCGACGGACCCCCTGCCCGCGGGCGATCTCTTCGTCTCGCTGGATCTGGATGTGATCGACCAGGCGTGCGCGCCGGGGGTCAGCGCGATGAACCCCCACGGGTGGTCGCCGTCGACGGCCGAGGCCTGGGTCCGCGCCGCGGGGCGGAGCACCCGCGTCCGCTGCTTCGACATCATGGAGCTGTCGCCCCCCCACGACGAGAGCGGTCGGACGGCCCGCGTGGCGGCACGCCTGCTCCTCGCGTTCCTCGACGCGTTCTCGGAGCGGGCCCAGTGAGCGCGGGCGACGGCTCGATGGTGCTCCGGGGCGGGCGGGTCCTCACGATGGGACGGGCGCCCGGGGCACGGCGCGGATCGGCGGTCGGCGAGCTGCACGCAATCGATGGGTGCGATGTTCGCATCGAGGGCGGGCGCGTCGTCGGCGTTGGACGCGGGCTTGAGATCGCGCCCGGGGAGGACATCTTCGACGCGAGCGGACGTGTCGTGATGCCGGCGTTCGTGGATTGCCACACCCACGCGTGCTGGGCGGGGGACCGCCTGGACGAGTGGGAGCAGAAGCGGCGCGGGGCGACGTACTTGGAGATCCTGCAATCTGGCGGGGGAATCATGTCCACCGTCCGTGCCGTGCGGGCGGCGAGTGAGGCCCAGCTGCGCGATGGGCTGCTCGCACGCCTGTCCGTCATGCTCGCCGAAGGGACCGCCAGCGTCGAGGTCAAGAGCGGGTACGGGCTCTCCACCGAGGACGAACTGAAGATGCTCCGGGCGATCGGGGCGGCGGGCGAGGCCTGGGCGGGCACGCTGCGCATGACCGCCTGCCTGGGGCACGCAAAGGACCCGAGCCGTGCCGACTTCGTGGACGTGACGATCAACGAGACGCTCGAGGCGGTGCATGACGAGTTCCCCGACGTCACGATCGACGCGTACTGCGAGCAGGGCGCCTGGTCGCTCGACGAATGCCTCCGGCTCTTCGACCGAGCGTTCGAGCTGGGACATGACTGCCGCGTGCATGCCGACCAGTTCAACAGCCTGGGAATGACTCCGGAGGCGGTCCGCCGATCGTTCCGCTCGGTCGATCACCTGGAGGCGACGTCGGGCGGGGATCTGCGGGCACTTGCCGAGAGCGACACCTTCGGCGTGATGCTGCCGTGCTCTGGCTTCCACGTGGACGGGCGGTACGCCGACGGGCGGGGCTTCCTCGACGCGGGCGGCTTGCTGGCGATCGCGACGAACGCGAATCCGGGGTCGGCGCCCTGCCTGAGCATGCCGACGGTCGTCGCACTCGCGGGGCGCCACCTCGGCCTCACGCCGGCGGAGGCGATCGGGGCGTGCACCGTGAATGCCGCCGCCCTGCTCGGGCTCGACGACCGGGGACGGATCGCGCCGGGCACGTTCGCGGACCTCGTCATCCTCCGCCACACGGACGAACGCCAACTCGCCTACGAGTTCGGCGCGCGGCACGTGGACACGGTGATCGTCGGTGGCAAGGTGGTATCCGGGTCCCCATAGTTCCCGCCAGGAGCCCCCGTCAGGCCAGGAGCACCGGGAGCACACCCGGCTGGACGGACAGCTCGAGCGCCTCCGCACGCCCGTCCTCCCCCTCGCCGAACGCCCCGAGTTCCCCGTCGAGCTGATGCACAAGCTCCCCCCCGTCGCCCGTGACCCTCACGCCTCTGCCTGTGGCGTGCAACGCCCCTCGAACGCGCAGGTGGAACCGCAGGCGGGCGGCGAGCATCCAGCCGGCCGCCGCCAAGGCGGTCGCGTGCGGCAGGAAAACGACGTCGAGCAGGCCGTCGTCGATGCGAGCTCTTGGGGCGGGGTCGATGCGCAGGGCGTACTGGCGGGAGTTGGCGACGACGAGCATGCCGCGCCGAGCGTCGACGATCTTCTCGCCGTCCACCTCGACACTCAGGCGCGGGATGGAGGGGTGGAACGTCTCGTCGATCACGGGCTCGAGGTAGGCGAGGTGCCCCGTCGCCTTGGTGCGTGACTTGTCGAGGCGGCGGATGATGCCCGCGTCCGGGCCCAGCGAGCACATGATGAGGAAGCTCTGGGTGTTGCACCGGGCGAGATCCACCCGGGTCGTGCGCGCGTCCTCGACCGCTCGGACGATGCGCTCGGGGTCGGCGCTCATCGCGAACTCGCGCGCGAAGAGATTCTCGTTGCCGCAGGCGGCGTGGTAGATGGGTGTGTCGGCGGCGATGGCGGCGTCGGCGGCGTGGTGGACCGTGCCGTCACCCCCCACCACGACCAGTGCGTCCGCGGAGGCAAGACGCACGGCGTCCAGCTCCTCGTGGGCCCCGATCACGAGGCGTTTGGCGACGTGCCCCCTCGCCACGAGGGTGTCGGCGATGCGGTCACCCAGCAGCTGCGCGCGCCCGCGCCCGGACCTCGGGTTGCTCAGGACGACCACCCGCATGGGAGGCGTAGGGTAGCCGTTGGCGCGATGCCTCAGACGCCGACGCGCGACCTAGGATCTGGACCATGTCCAGGCTCCCGACCATCGAGGGCGCCGACGCCGAGCGCGCGGCGGAAGCGGCGCAGAAGGTCGTCCTCGTCCACAGGCGACTCTGCGACTTCGTGCGCGAGGGACAGACCCTCGCCACGATCGACGCCTTCGTCGCCAAGACGCTCGACTCGCTCGGGGCGAGGTCGTGCTTCAAGGGGTACCGGGCCGGGCGCCTGCCCCCCTTCCCCTCGCACGCGTGCCTGAGCGTCAACGAGTGCGTCGTCCACGGGACCGCCGGCTACTACGAGAAGCCTCTCAAACGGGGTGACCTCATCTCCATCGACATCGGCGTCCTGTACCGGGGCTGGATCGGGGACGCCGCGTGGACCTACGCGATCGGCGAAGCCAGTCCCGAAGCCAGGCGCCTCATGAAGGCTGGCGTCGATTCGCTCCGACTCGGCATCGAGCAGCTCCGCCCCGGCAACACGTTCATGGAATGGGCCAGGACGGTTCAGGGGTGCGTCGAGGGGGACTACAAGCTGCACCTGGTCCGCGGCCTCGGCGGGCACGGGTACGGGCGTCGCCTGCACGAGCCGCCCTTCGTATCAAACACCGTCCCCAAGTACCCGATGGAGTGGCCCGACGGCTCGCGGGAGTGCCGCCCGGGAACGCTGATCGCCGTCGAGCCGATGATCGGGCTCGGGACGGGGCAGACGAATCAGGCGAGGGGCGAATGGCCGATCTTTACGGCGGACGGATCGCTGGCGGTCCACTACGAGCATGACGTCCTGGTCACGGAAGAGGGGCCGCGCGTGCTGACGGAAGGGCTCGACGAGTTGCCGGAGGTGTTGGGGTAGGTCAGTCTCGTTTCACGGAGGGGTGGGCTTCCAGCCCACCCGCCTGTCTCGCATAGGTCGTTGCGGGAGGGCTGGAAGCTCTCCCCTCCGAGAGGCGCGAGAGACATGTGAGGGGTGTGGAGCGGTGGGTCGCATCGATGACATCTTTGGATCGGCACGGGGCGAGGGGCGGAAACTGCTGATGCCGTTCGTGTGCGCCGGCTCGCCGACCCGCTCGTGCCTGCCAGACGTCCTGATGGGCCTCGAACGCGGCGGGGCGTCGATCGTCGAGGTCGGATTCCCCTTCTCCGACCCGATCGCGGACGGCCCGGTGATTGCGGCGGCAATGCACGCGGCCCTCTCGAGGGGCACGACCCCCGCCGAGATCTTCGAGCAGGTCCGCAGCGTCCGCGACCGGCTCAAGCTCGGCCTGGTCGCGATGGTGTCGGTGAGCCTCGTGGACGCGATGGGGGGCGCCGGGGCGTTCTGCGCCCGCGCGGCGGAGGCCGGGTTCGACGGGCTGATCGTGCCCGACTGTCCGCTGGAGGAGTCGAGCCCGGTGCGCAAGGCCGCGGGCGAGCGGGGGCTGACGCTCAGCCTGCTGGTGGCGCCAACGACGCCCGAGACGAGGGCCGCGGAGATCGCCAGGGCGTGCACGGGGTTCGTCTACCTGCTGGCGCGGGCCGGGGTGACGGGCGAGCGTGACGAGGCGCCGGAGATCGAGTCGCGGGTCGCGGCGTTGCGTCAGGCGGCGCCGACGCCGATCGCGTGCGGGTTCGGGATCTCGACCGCCGACCAGGTCCGGGCGGTGACCCGTCACGCGGACGCGGCGATCGTGGGGACCGCCCTGGTCCGTCGCCTCGGCGAGGCAGGGGGTCAGGACGCCGAAGTCGCGTCGGCGGCCGAAGGGTTCTGCCGGGAGTTGGCGGGCGGGCTCGCGTAGGAAGACGGGCAAATCCGATCTAGTAGATCTTGGCTCCATCGAGGCGGTTGCCGCGAGTCGCTTCCATGTAGGTCTGGCACTCGGGGGTCGCAGAGTGTCCATTCCAGACGCTTCCCGTCGGGAACCAGGGGTTGGGGTCGGTATACGCCTCGTTCTGGCTCATGTTGCTGACGTGTCCATCGAAGTAGGCGACATTGATGCTCGCATTCGGATGACGGAATGACAGCAGCTGGTTCTCGGGAATCGCGGCGTCGGATCCAGGGAAGGGCTCTCGCCCATACGCCGTCGAGCCATGAATGACAGGCATGTTATCAAAGAAGGAGCTAAAGCTCACGTCAAGGCGAGGATCAAAGTCAAGCCCATCGTCCATAGAGGCGTACCGCGTACCGTCAGCGAACATGACTTTGTCTGCAACGTTTGTGCCAACCCTATCCAGCCGCGGCAAGAATGTTGGTGGAGTAACCGCAACGCTGTCATACGCATTCTTCTTCCTCAGAATGATGTGCGTCGAGGTGACTTCGTAAACGGGAATCGAGGTGGAGTAGGAGAGGTAGTAGAAGCTTGTCGGCGCGAGAAAACTCACCTGACGGTATCCCTGATCATTCAGGACGGCGCGATAGTCCTCCTGGTCATCGATTGACTCCAGCCGAAAAATGGCGTCATTGTAAACCGTCGCGCCCGCACAGTTCCACTCATTGAATAGCTGGGCCGTTCGCTGAGCACGGTTTGCAGATAAGCCAACGGCGTCGCCGAGAATCGGACTGAGCCAATCCAGCGTGCAAGTGGGAGCGTCTGGCTCCGAGTTGCCATAGAGCAAATCAAGCGGCTGGACTGGATTCCCGATCGCTCGCCAGTAGTGATCCACGTTGGATGTGTTCGGACCGGAATATTGATCGTGGTTGTCGAGTGCGTACTGCAACTGGAGTTGCGCAATTTGACGCTGCATTGCCGCACATGCCATCGTGCGCGCCGTGTTGCGCGCAGCGCCAAGGGCAGGCAGGAGAATGCCGATCAGGAGCGCAATGATCGCAATCACCACCAACAACTCGATGAGCGTGAAGGCGGAACGGGAGGCGGCGACAGGAAGACGCCTGTGCTGAGTCATCACTGAATCTCCAACTCGTTGCCTTCAGACATACGACGCATTGCCCGCAATCAATCTCAAGGCCGCAAGCGGCGTGGAGCGTTGTCACTGAACTCGACGGCGCCAGTCTGGGCGTTCACGACCGACTCCGAGAACTTCATATCCTCAAGCATGCCAAGGGCTCTTGGGACAATCACCCACCCCTCGTCGCGCTCAACAATCGGAAGAAGCGCGTACTCGCCAGAGTCAGGGTTCTTCTCCGGCAACGCCATCCCCCGCCGGCCACCCGTGTTGAAGGTGAAGCGGTCCCCATTGGTCACATCAATCAGGACGTGATGTGACTTGAGGTCGGGCCCGCCGCGACCCAGCACATTGAACGCCAACGACCCGCCCAGCACGACGGCGGCGACGATGAACAGGCCGATCTGCCACGGCTTCATACGGTCCATGTCTCCTCGCCTCTGGGACTCTCGATGCCGAGCGGGGATCGCCTCCCCTGCCCCGTGCGCCCCTCCCAAGTCGCCCCGGCGGACCCCGGGGCGGGACGGGCCCGAGTATAGAGCCGAGCCCGACCGCGGGCATCACGGCGCGTGTGTCAGCGATCTGGACGGGGACAAATCCACCATGACCGGGTAATGGTCGGAGGCGTAGCCCTCAAACGTCGTCATGTCCCGCCACGAGATCTCCGCGGGGCGGGCGGGCGTGCCGTAGATCGTTTCGCTGTCCGCCAGCTCGCACCCAGCCGCGGCGTCGTTGGCCAGGATCAGGTCGATGCGACGACCCGACTCGTGGCTGATCCACTTGGTCTTGGCGCCGGTATTGTCCGCGAAGAGATCGTGAAACCCGGCGTCGACGAGCGTCTGGACCGACTTCGCGTCCCCCGTCGCGTTGAAGTCGCCCAGGATCAGCGTCGGGCCCAGGTCGCCCTCGGACTCACGCAGCTCGTTCATCACCGAGACCAGGCCCTCGGCCTCCTTCTCACGCCAGTAGTCGGAGTACCGACCCGACTTCATGTGCACCGCGAACAGACGCAGGCGCCAGGGCTCGTCTCCCCCCCACGTCTCGCCCGGGACCTCCACGACGACCATCAGTGGCGAGCGGTGAAAGGTGATGGGCTTGCCGGCGTACCAGTTTTCCGAGTTCCCGTACTTGTCGGGATGGACGCCGCCGAGCGGGCGCTTGGGCCAGTTCTTGGTCTCGACGATGGGGAAGCGTGAGAGCACGGCCTGCTCGATGCCGCGCTCGTCGCCGGCGTCGATCGAGACGATGTAGTCGTACCCCATGTCCGCGAGCCGAGAGTCCATGAACCAGTGCAGAGCGTCGAGGGACTCGACCTCCTCGAGGCAGATCACGTCGGCGTTGACGCTGTGGATCGCCAGGGCGACGGCGTCGAGCTGGCCGTCCGGCTTGCGGTCGTCGATGTCCTCCTGGTCGCCCGACAGCGTCGGGTCGTCCACGTCATCGAAGAGGTTCTCGACGTTGTAGGTCGCGACGCGGATCGAGTTCGCCGCCTTGTCGGGCACGTGGTCTGAGCCGAAGCGGGGTGGGAAGAGGGGCTTGGCTGCGGCGGTGGTCGCCGGCTGGGCGGTCTGGTCGGGCTGGCAGGCGATCGCGAAAGTCGCGGCGGAGGCGATCGCGACGAGCGCGAGGCGGCGGGTGGTCTTCGTGATCATCTCGGGGGCTCCTCGGTTCGCGTCGATCCCCCTCGGGGGGATCCGCCGAGTGTACGAGCCCTCAGCGACCGACCCCACGCCCCGCGACCCGCCCCAGGCGGGCGGCGCCCATCACCCGGGCCGTCAGCGAGACCGGCGGCTCGATCCTCGCCCCGCGTACCAGGCGGGAGGGGTCGCGGTCGAGGACCGCGAGCACGTCCGAGGCCAGGCGGGTCATGGCGTCGATCGCCTTGGTGGTGTCAGGGGATGCGGCGGCTCGCAGATCCCGGGCCGCCCGCAACTGGTCCGAGGCAAGCTTCGTCCAGCCCCTCACGAATCGGGCGCAGTCGTCGGGGTCCGTCCACGCCCGGATCTTGAAGGGCGTCAGCCCCGAGGCGGCGAAGCTGTCAGCGGGGAGGTAAACCCGCCGCGGGTGGGCGTCGAAGTCGCGTGCGAAGTCTCGCAGGTGCGAGACGATCTGAAGGGCGATGCCCCACTTGCGGTAGAGCTTGGCGGCCTCGTGGGGGTGGACGCGCGGGGCGACGCCGAGGATCGATCCGGCGCACAGCCCCAGATTCCCGCCGAGGGCCCGGCAGCAGGCCTTGAAGTGCTCCGCGTCCTCGACCGCCCGGTCGGCCAGGTCGAGCCCCATCTCGTCCAGGGCGGTCAGGGCCCAAGCCGGGTCGAGGCCGTAGGTCGCGACCACCGCCGACAGGGCGGGCCACATCGGGTCGGCGTGCTCCGGGGGTTTCCCGGAGACGGCCCGTTCGGTCTGGTCCCGGAAGCGGGCGAGGTTCTGAACCCGGGCCTCGGGGGGCCAGTTGCCGTCGATCACCTCACGGGCCGCCCGCACCCAGGTCAGCAGGGCCGCGGCGGCGCTGTACCGAGGCTCCGGGATCGTCCGCAGGCGGGTGGCCATGACCCGCGAGCCCCTCGCCAGGGCGTTGCGGCAGTGCTCGAACGAACGTCGGAGCGGCTCGGCGTCGTAGCCCTCCAGCGAGGGCGACAGGCGGGGCGCCTCACGCCACAGGTCGATCGGGGACCGTCCGACACCCACCCGGGGCTTCTCTCGCGGGGGCGTCCTCGTGGGACGCGTGGCGTCGGGTGGGGCGTGGGGCATCCGGCGAGCTTCCGTGCAGCGCGCCCTCGGGGCGCACGCCCAAAGGTATCCGAACGTGCGCCGGGTGGCTGCAAGAGACAGCCAGACGCCCCCAGCGTGGATAACCCCGAGCGTTCGGGGCCCGGTCCTCGTTCCCTATCATCCGTTCGGGGCAGGTCTTGTGGTCCAGCGCCACGTCGCTCCGGGAGCCGCATGCGACTGATCCTGGCCAATCCGAGGGGGTTCTGCGCCGGCGTGCGCATGGCGATCGACGTCGTCGATCAGGTGCTCGACGTCTTCGAGGGCGAGCCGATCTACGTCTTCCACGAGATCGTGCACAACCGGCACGTCGTGGACCGCTTCCGCGAGCGGGGGGTGACCTTCGTCGAGGACGTCGATGAGGTCCCCGAGGGATCGGTCGTCGTATTCAGCGCCCACGGGATCAGCCCGGCGGTCCGGGATCAGGCCCGAGCCCGCAACCTGACCACGATCGACGCGACGTGCCCGCTTGTCACCAAGGTCCACTCGGAGGCGATCCGGTACGCGCGTCAGGGGTACCAAATCCTGCTGGTCGGGCACCGGAACCACCAGGAGGTCATCGGCACCAGCGGCGAGGCGCCTGGGCGGACGCTCGTCGTCGAATCGCCCGAGGACATCCCGGGCCTGGCGATCGCGGACCCGGAGAAGCTGGTCTACCTGACGCAGACGACGCTCTCGACCGACGACGCCGGGGTGATCATCGAGGCGCTCAAGGATGCCTTCCCCGCGATCAAGGCCCCGCCCTCCGAGGACATCTGCTACGCGACCACCAATCGCCAGGCGGCGGTCCGCCAGATCGCCCCCGAGTGCGACCTCGTGCTCGTGGTCGGCTCGAAGAACTCCTCCAACTCGGTCCGCCTGACCGAGATTGCCCAGACCGCGGGGACACGGGCGAGATTGCTCGACGACGCGAGCGAGCTGGACGCCTCGTGGTTCGAGGGTGTGGACGCGGTGCTGGTGACGGCGGGCGCCTCGGCGCCCGAGGACCTGGTCGCGGGGATCTGCCGCTCGCTCGTCGAGCGGTTCGGCGCCACGATCGAGCAGCGCGACGTCTTCGACGAGCGGGTCGAGTTCGGGCTGCCGATGACGCTGAAACGCGAGATGAAAGAGCGAGGCATCGACCCCGAGACCAGGCGCGTGCGGGTTGAGGCGCCGGTGATCACGGCGGCGCTGTACGGGGCAGTCCCCCTGACCGTGTCGGCGGGGAATGACGACGCCTGAGATGCGCCACCCCGACAGCCACATCTATGCGCACACGCCCGACACGCTCGCCGACTGGTGTGTCGAGCATGGCATGGCCAAGTACCGCGCCGACCAGATCCTCGAGTGGGTCTACCAGAAGGGCGTCGTCGACCCGGCGCTGATGTCAAACCTCTCCAAATCGGACCGCGAGACACTCTCGCGCGAGATGACCTTTCTCTCGGGCATGACGGTCGCCCACCAGCTCGCGTCCGATGGGACGCAAAAGCTCTTGATCGAGTGGCCCGACGAGCTCGAGGGGTCGGTCGCGCCCGAGGAGGCCCGGGTCGATCACGCCCGACGCCTGCCGATCGTGGGCGCCCAGATGCCCTACTCGAACACGGCGAGGCAGACCGAGTGCGTGATGATCCCCGCCCAGGACGACCGGGGGGATGGCATGCCCTCGCGTCGGACGGCGTGCATCTCCAGCCAGGTCGGGTGCCCGGTGGGGTGCCGGTTCTGCGCCTCGGGCCTGGGCGGGCTGGACGGGAACTTGTCCGCCGGTCGGATCGTCGAGCAGGTCTGGCGCCTCGGGCGCCTCGACGGCGTCGAGCGGATCACCAACGTCGTCTTCATGGGCATGGGCGAGCCCCTGGCGAATCTGAAGGCTGTCACGCACGCCGTGCGCACGATCACGGCGGACTGGGGCCTGGGCATCTCGGCGCGCAAGGTCACGATCTCGACGGTGGGTCTCCCCCGCGCGATCGAGCGGCTGAGCGCGGAGCTGGATCTGCCCGTGACGCTCGCGCTCTCGCTGCACGCGCCGACCGACGAGCTTCGACGCAAGCTCATTCCATGGGCGGAGCTGACGACGATCGCGGACCTGCTGGCGGCCTGCCGCAAGTGGTTCGACAAGACCGGGCGAGAGATCACGCTCGAGTACATCCTGCTCGGGGGCGTGAACGACCAGGCGGAGCACGCGGCGGCGCTGGCGGGGGTGAGCAAGACCCTGCGCGCCAACGTGAACCTCATCCGCTACAACGAGGTCGATGGGCTCGAGTTTCGACGCCCTGATGCGGGTGACGTGCGCCGTTTCCAGGAACTGCTCAGGGCGCGGGGGGTGAACGCACACATCCGCGCGTCGCGCGGGCGGGACATCGCCGCGGCGTGCGGGCAGCTCCGTCACGAGCGGGCGGGGGTGTAGAGCGCCCAGACGGGAAGCCGGCTCGTCCGCCTCGAGTTATCCGGTTCCATCGTGCGGTTCATGGGATCCGCGGGCCGATCCGGGGGGTGGCCCGCGGGCGTCGCCACGCGAAGGATGGAGCCGGATGGTGTGGGTGCTGGCGCAATCCGGGGATGGGACGCCGCCGAGTTGGGCGGACGAGTTCCAGGCGTACTCCACGTTCCACTTGGTCGCGGTCTCGGTCTGCATCTTCCTGATCGCCCTGGCGTGCAGCATGGGGCGCCAGTGGCGCGGCACGGACCGTGAGCGGACACTCAGGCTCTCGATCGGGTGGTCGATCTTCGTCTTCCAGGCGTTCGCGACGATCTGGCGCGTCCTGCCCGAGAACTGGGATCTAGCCCAGAGTCTGCCCCTGCACATGTGCCGGATCATCTCGTGGCTCGCGGCCTTCTCACTGATCACGGGGGACTGGCGGGCGCGCTCGCTGACGTTCTTCTGGGGGATCGGGCTGTCCACGCAGGGGTTCATCACGCCCATGTGGAGCGACGGGTACGCGAGCCTCGACTTCTGGATGTACTGGCTCGGGCACGGGCAGATCGTGCTCGCGGCGGTGTACGACCTGACGGTGCTCCGGTACGCGCCGGGGCGGCGCGACTGGGCGTTTGCGTGCCTGGCCGGGCTCGCGTACGCCGGCGTCACGATCGGGGTGAACATGGCGCTGGGGACGAACTACGCGTACCTGGGATCTGGGCACTACGAGGCGACGAGCGTGGTGGACGTGCTCGGGCCTTGGCCCTGGCGCCTGCTCGCGATGATCGGCGGGGCGGGGGCGGTGTTCACCCTGCTGTACTGGACGGCATTGCTGACGCGTCGTGTCCGGAGGCGGTTCGTGCGAGCCGAGCGCGATGAGCCGTCCGGGACGCTCGAGACCGCCTGAGCCATGCCCCCCCCACCGGCGCCACCCCCGTCCGGCGAGGCCTCCCTCGCCTGGCTCGATCGGTTCCACGCCTTCGGGACGGTGCACGTCGTCGTCGTGCTGGTCGCGGCTGTCTTGATCGCGGGCTCGTGCATGCTCGGGCGAAGGTGGCGAAAGCACGGGCCGGCGTGGGGCGAGCCCATGCTCCGGGGCGTTTGGGTCGGGTTCACGATCGGGTGGCAGGGGTTCGCGACGCTCTGGTACCTCGTGCACTGGGATCTTCAGGACAGCCTGCCCCTGCACGTGTGCGATCTGGCGGGATGGATCGCCCCGTTGGCACTCTGGACGCAGCGTCGGTGGCTGCGGGCCTTGCTTTACTTCTGGGCGATCGCGCTCTCCACGCAGGCGTTCGCAACGCCGGTGGTGCAGGACGGCGTCGGGCGGCTCCAGTTCTGGCTGTTCTGGATCGGGCACCTACAGATCGTCGGGTCCGCGATCTACGACGCGGCCGTGCTCGGGTTTCGACCGCGGTTCAGGGACTTCCTGTTCGCCGCGGTGACACTCGGCGCGTACGGCGTCGTGATGCTGGGGTTCGATCTCGCGTTCGGGACCAACTACGGGTACGTCGGACGGAGCAACCCGTCGGCGCCGACGATCATCGACCACCTCGGGCCATGGCCCGGGCGGGTGTTCCTGCTCTATGGGCTCGCACTGATCGCGATGGCGCTGACGTGGGTGGTGTGGCCTCTGTGCGCACGAATGGCGGGCGCCCCGCGTCGGGGCGGCGTCTCGTAGACTCGTCGGATGGTCTGGGTGATCCTGGCGCTGGTCGCGGTCGGCTTCGCGGTGGCGGCGCCGTCGGTATGGATCGCGCGCCGGCTCGGGTCGCGTCTGGGCGCGATGGATACCGCGCCGATCGAGGGACAGGTGAAGATGGCCGCCCGCCCCGTGCCCAACACGGGCGGAATCGGGATCTATCTCGGGATCGCGCTGCCGCTGGCCTGCGGGCTGATCGCGGCGTGGGCGCTCGGGGACGGCTCGGGGGTGGTCGGGGCACAGATCGGCGAGCACCTGCCGGGCGTGCGCTCGATGACGCCTCTGGCCCTCGCCTTCCTGATCTCGCTGACGATGTTGCATGGGGTCGGGCTGCTCGACGATCGGCGCCCGATGGGGCCGTGGGTGAAGATGGTGGTGATGGCGTTGGCGGCGCTGCTGGTGGCGGCGCCACGCGCGGGGCTGGACACACGCCTGCTGACGCTGCTCGACGCGCACGTTGGCGGTCCCTGGCTGAGCGTCCTGATCACGGTGATCTGGTTCGTCGCGGTCACCAACGCCTTCAACTTCATCGACAACATGGACGGGCTGTGCGCCGGCGTGGCGTCGGTCGCGGGCGGGTGCTTTCTGGCCGCGGCGTTGATCGGGGGGCAGTGGTTCGTGGCGGGGACGCTGGCGCTCGTGGTCGGGTCGTGCCTGGGATTCCTGCTCTTCAACTTCCCGCCGGCCAAGGTGTTCATGGGCGACGGGGGGTCGCTGGTCGTCGGGTTCTGCATGGCGTTCCTGACCACGCGGACGACGTACCTGCCCGAGGGGGACGGGTCGTGGCGGTGGTACGGAGTGCTGATGCCGATCGTGGTGCTGGCGATCCCGCTGTATGACCTGGTGAGCGTGACGCTGGTGCGGCTGAGCCAAGGGAAGAGCCCGTTTGTCGGGGACCTGCAGCACTTCTCGCACCGCCTCGTGCGACGCGGGCTCTCGAAGCGGGCGGCGGTGCTCGTCATTTACGGCTTCACGCTGGTGACGGGGCTGGCGGGGATCCTGCTCGCCTCGGTCGGGGCGTGGCAGGCAGCGGTCTTGGGCGCGCAGGTCGCGGCGCTGCTCGGCGTGCTGGCGGTGCTCGAGTTCCGGAGCCGCGGGGACGGCGCCCGGGGGCTCGACGCGTGAGCGAGGACGCAGGAGTCGGCGGGGAATCGCGCCTGAGCCCGGTGGGGTGGGCGGGGTTTCTCGTCATCCTCGTCGCGGCGCTGGCGCGGGCCTCGGTCGCATTCGACCCCTTGCCCTACTGGGGGTCGGACCCGCTGGTCACGCTTGTGCCCAAGACCGGGTTCGGGCCGACGGCGGTGGTCGCAATAGACCTGGTGATCGTCGTCGGGGCGATGCTGTGCGCGCTCGGCGGGCGCGTGGGGCGAACTGGGTTGTTCGAATGTCTCGCGCTGGGATTCGGCGCCCTCGGCGTCGCGGCGCACGGGCTCTTCCTCGTGCGAGACCCTGGGGCAAGCGGCCAGTGGGTGCAGCACGGCTCACTCGACCACCTCCTGCCCGGCATGACATGGGCGGCGGGGCTGGCGGCGATGGTCGGGCTCCGGCGCGCGTGCGACGATTCGCGCGCCCGACGCCTGGCGCTCGGCGCGCTCCTCGGGTTCATCGGGATGCTGGCGGCCAAGGGGGCGCTGCAGGTCTTCATCGAGCACCCGATGACGGTCCACGACTACGAGTTGCGTCGCGAGGAGATGCTGGCGGCCCGCGGCTGGACGCCCGGCTCGGCGATGGCCCAGGCGTACGAGCGACGCCTCTACCAGGCGGAGGCGACGGGGTGGTTCGGGCTGTCGAACGTGTTGGCGACGTTCGCCGCGGCGAGTGCAGTCGGGCTTGGCGCGCTCGCCCTGGCCGGGTTGAGGAAGAGGTTGAACGCCATCGGCCTGTGCTGTGGCATTGGGTGCGTGCTCGCGCTTGGCACGCTCTGGCTGACGCACTCAAAGGGAGGTGTCGGGGCGGCGGTTGTCGGGCTGGCGTGGCTGGCGGTCGTGGCGTGGATCCCGCGTGCCCGGCGGTGGGCGGGCCCACTCGCGCTGGCGATGGTCATCGGCGTGGTCGGGCTCGTCGCGGCGCGGGGGACGCTCGGGGATCAACTGCACGAACTCAGCCTGCGCTTCCGGGCCCAGTACCAGGTCGGCGCGATCGGGGCATGGCTCGAGCATCCGCTGGTCGGCGTCGGACCCGGTGGCTTCCGCGAGGCGTTCTTGCGTCATCGTCCACCCCTGTCGGTCGAGGAGGTCGTCAGCCCCCACAGCGTCGGGCTCGAGTGGGTCGCGACGCTCGGCGTGTTCGGGGCGGCGTGGGTCGGGCTGCTGCTGTGGGTGACACTCGGGCTCGGACGCGGAGATGACGAGGAGCGCGAGGCGCCCCCGATGCACGAGGACCAGGCACGGCGTGACGTGGGGGTGATGGTGCTCGTCGCGCTAGCCGTGACGGCGGGCAGCGCTTGGGCCGAGCGTGAGATGGCGACTGGTGAGGGGGCGGCGATGCGCGTCGTCGGGCTCGTGGCATGGGTGGTGATCGCAGGCGCGGTCGCGGCGGCGTGTCGAGGCGGGCTGAGCCGCCTCGGGAGCTTCGGGATTCGTGCTGTCGGGCTCGTCCTCGTCGTGCACGCGATGATCGAAGTGACGCCGGTCTGGGAGGCGTCCGCGCCGTTGTTCGGCGCCCTGCTCGGGGCGGCGTCAACGCGCGAGCGGCATGCATACACAACAGACGGACGAGCGGCCCGTCTGCTTGCCGCGACGGCGCTTACGCCCATCGCCCTGCTCGGGCTCGTGGGAGTCTGGAAGGCCGGCGTGTGGGAGGGGCGCCTGCAGTGGGCGGCGGACGCGGTGCGTCCCGCAGCCCAGATCCGCGAGCGCCTCACCCAGATCGGGCAGGGCTCGCCATCGCCCGGAGACAGCTTCGGACGGGTCGTCGCCGACGTCGCGGCGAAGCTGGGCGAACCCGTCGCCCAAGACGGCACGGCCTTCGACGCTCAGCTCAACCGCCTCGTCGAGCGGTCCGGAGAGGCTGCGGTCGCTCCCCTGGAGCGGGGACTCGCCGAACGCCCCGACGACATCGGAACACGGAAGGCCCTCGGGAGGCTCCACCTCGCCCTGGGCTCGCTGGGTGAGGCGCGGGGCGACGACGCCTCCAGGAAACAGGCTCACCTCGCGACCCGAGTCGCGGACGAGGGGGTCGAGGTCCGTCCTGGCAGTGCCGCGGCGTGGTCATGGCGGGCCCTGACCTACGAGTCGCTCGGGCGGTGGGCGGGCGAGGGGGATGCAGACGAGGCGAGGGAGAGCTGGGAACGCGTCCACGAGCTCGACCCCTTGGGCCTGGACGCGCCGCTCCATCTGATGCGACTGGCCGAGGCGCGAGGCGACCTGCAGACTGCCCACACCT
Source organism: Phycisphaerales bacterium (assembly GCA_041402005.1). Lineage (GTDB taxonomy): Bacteria > Planctomycetota > Phycisphaerae > Phycisphaerales > UBA1924 > JAJRXR01. The sequence continues at coordinate 388,423 of JAWKTB010000005.1, forward strand.
GGGCCCGAGAAGTCCTCCGTCTGAACGAGTTCAAGCGGCTCGACCCCTTGAAGCAACTGACCGAGACGGAGCGGGCGGAGGTCGAGCGGGTGGCGCGGGAGCCGTAACCGAAACTTCTCCCCTGGTCCGGGGGCCTGGCTTGATCCAGGATTGGCCGGGGATAGCATTTGACGGTCGGGTTCTTTCTGGATTTCGGGGCATCATGCGCCCAATCAGAAGGAGATCCGGCAGACGGGAAACTTGAACCGGGTGGCTCCGTCGCGAGGCGGGGCAAGAGGGAGTTCCAGCCATGGGCGAGGACCCAGACCCGGACCCCGCGTGACGACGGCCCGTCCGCGGCGGCTCCGGAAGTGAGCTACGCGGATCTACGGGCCAACATCTATTGCCGCGACAAGCGGCGTCAGAACAAGACGAACAACGACAGGCTGACCGGGCGTGCGAGTCCGGATCGGCGGTCGGCAAACAGGACAGGCGGCGGCCAGCCGCGTGAACACCGGTCGAGAGAGCCGGGGCTGGCGGCCCATCACGAGCAACCTCCCGCCGAGGGCGGGGAAGACGACAAGACCGAGGCACGATCATGGCGACCGACCTGACCAACATCCGCAACATCGGCATCTGCGCCCACATCGACGCGGGCAAGACGACCGTCACCGAGCGGGTTCTGTTCTACACCGGCAAGAACTACAAGCTCGGCGAGGTGCACGAGGGCACCGCGACGATGGACTTCCTGCAGGAAGAGCAGGAGCGCGGGATCACGATCCAGTCCGCCGCGACGACCTGCCCCTGGCAGCGGTTCGGGCGCGACTACAAGATCAACCTGATCGACACGCCCGGGCACGTGGACTTCACGATCGAGGTCGAGCGCTCGCTGCGCGTGCTCGACGGCGCGGTCGCGGTGTTCGACGGCAAGGAGGGCGTCGAGGCCCAGTCCGAGACGGTGTGGCGTCAGGCGGACCGGTACAAGGTGCCGCGCCTGTGCTTCATCAACAAGATGGACAAGCTGGGCGCCGACTTCGAGTTCAGCTTCAACTCGATCAAGAAGCGGCTGGGCGCCAAGCCGGTCGCGGTGCAGTACCCGATCGGGCACGGGCACGACTTCCAGGGGATCATCGACCTCCTGGCGATGAAGGCGTACTACTTCGAGGCCGACTCGCAGGGGGCGGTCATCACGGAGAAGGAAATCCCCGAGGAGCTGATGGAGACCGCCAAGACGTGGCGTCACCAGCTCATCGAGCAGGGCGTCGAGCTCGACGACGAGCTCATGGAGAGGTACCTCGAGGTCGGCGAGGACTCGGTCAGCGTCGAGGAGATCCGCAAGGCGATCCGCAAGGGGACGATCTCCCGCGAGATCAACCCGGTCTTCTGCGGCTCGGCCCTGAAGAACATCGGCGTGCAGCGCCTGCTCGACGGCGTCATCGACTACCTGCCCAACCCTGAGGAGGTCCCCCAGGTCGAGGGCACGGACCCCAAGGACGCGGACAAGAAGCTCAAGCGCCCCCACTCCGACGAGGCGCCCTTCAGCGGGCTCGTCTTCAAGGTGGTCAGCGACTCGCACGGCGACCTGACGTACGTGCGGATCTACTCGGGCATCCTGAAGAAGGGGTCGCGCGTGCTCAACCCGGTCAACGGGAAGCGCGAGATCGCCAGCCGCATCTTCGAGATGCACGCCAAGGACCGCCAGCCCCTGGACGAGGCCGGGGCGGGCAACATCGTCGCGGTGGTTGGCATCAAGGACTCGATCACGGGCGACACGCTGTGTGACACCGATGACCCGATCGTCCTCGAGCGGATGGACTTCCCGGAGCCGGTGATCAGCATGTCGATCGAGCCGAACACGGCCGACGACAAGCGGAAGCTGTCCGAGGCGCTGGTCACGATCCGTCGCGAGGACCCCTCGTTCCGCTCGGAGTACAACGACGAGACGGGGCAGACGATCATCTCCGGCATGGGCGAGCTGCACCTGGAGATCATCAAGAACAAGCTGATCCGCGACATGAAGGTCGGCGTGCAGGTCGGGCGTCCGCGCGTGAGCTACCGCGAGGCGATCCAGGGCTCGGCGACGGGCTGCCGCGGGCTGTTCAAGAAGCAGACGGGCGGTCGCGGCCAGTTCGGCGACGTGACGATCAACATCGAGCCCTTCACCAAGGAGCAGGCCGAGGCGGCCAAGCTCAAGTTCGACGACAACATCGCCTTCGAGAACAAGGTCGTCGGCGGCTCGGTGCCCAAGGAGTTCATCCCGTCGGTGGAGTACGGCATCCGCCAGACCGCCAAGAGCGGCGTCAGCGCGGGCTACCCCCTCATCAACGTCAAGGCAACGCTGGTGGACGGCAAGTACCACGAGGTGGACTCGAGCCAGGTCGCGTTCGAGCAGGCCGGGCGCCTGGCGCTGATCGAGGCGGTGAACAAGGCGGGCAGCGTGCTGCTCGAGCCGATCATGAAGGTCGTGATCACGACGCCCGAGGAGTACCTGGGCAACGTGACGGGCGACCTGTCGAGCCGTCGCGGCATGATCATGGACACCGAGGACCGGGGTCACGTCAAGGTGATCACCGCCGAGGTGCCCCTCTCCGAGATGTTCGGGTACACGACGGTGCTGCGTGGTCTCTCGCAGGGGCGTGCGGCGAGCGTCATGGAGTTCTCGGCGTACCGCCCGCTGCCGGCGAACCTGCAGAAGGAACTGATCGAGGCGGGCGTCTGAGTACGCTCTCGTCTTGTGATCGTCCAGGAGCCCCCCGCCCGGCGGGGGGCTTTTCATTGGCACGGGCGCCCGATCTCGGGAAACGCCAGACGGCGGCGCACTCGGGGCACGTCGCGACGCCTCCCCGCCCGACACGGAAGCCGCACGACGCGCAGCGCCCGAGGCGGAGCATCGCTCGACGCGTGACCTCCGGGTGAGCATCGCTGGGGAGCGCCCCCCGCGCGGCGTAGGCGAATGCGAGCATCGCGAGAATCACGAATGGGAGGATCGAGACAACGACAGCCGTCGGAACCCCCGCCACCCGCGGGACGATGAACGAGCTCACCGCCCAGTACGCGAGGCACGAGATCGCGATGAGGACGACGCCCGAGCGTGTCAGACGCCACGGCGGGACCGGCTTCCGCCTCCGGCGCGGGCGTCGGAGCAACCGCGAACGCACGACGAGAAGCTCGACCCATTCCTCGTCCGGGATAGGGACCTCGTGGGCCAGGGCGTAGGGCCACGTGCCCGTGCGGTACAAGGGCACGCGTCGTCCCGCGTGGTCGGCGATATGGATTCGCAGCAGGCCCATGTCTGTGTGATCGGGCGGGTGAGGCTATCCTCCCACCCGCGCCCGGCCGATAGGACGGATGTCCCTCGGCGCCTGGGGGAACTGGACGCGCCGCCCGCTCGGGCAGGCCTGAGGAAACGCGTGATGAAGCGGAAGTATCAGACCGTGCTGCTGTTCGGAGCGCCCGGGGCGGGCAAGGGGACGCAGGGGAAAATCCTGGGGCAGATCCCGGGGTTCTACCACCTGTCATGCGGCGACGTCTTCCGCAACCTCGACATCCACTCGGAGCTGGGCAAGGTCTTCTACGAGTACTCGTCGAAGGGCGAGCTGGTGCCCGACGACGTCACGGTCAAGATGTGGGCGGAGAACATCCACGCCCAGACGATCTTGAGCATCTACAAGCCGCACGATGATCTGCTCATCCTCGACGGCATCCCCCGCACGCTCAAGCAAGCCCAGATCATGGACGAGCACGTGGACGTGCTGGCGATCGTGCACCTGGTCTGCAAGGACAAGGACGCGATGATCAAGCGGCTGCGTCGGCGGGCGCTCAAGGAGAACCGGGCGGACGACGCGCGCGAGGACGTGATCCGCAACCGGTGGAAGGTCTACGAGCAGGAGACCGCGCCCGTGCTCGGGCACTACCCGGCGTCGGTCATCCACGAGGTGGACGCGATCGGGTCGCCGGCGTCGGTGCTCCAGCACGTCCTCGAGATCGTCGCGCCGGTGCAGGAGCGGGTCTTCACCAACGCCCTGGAGGGGTGAGGACCGGTCTGGACGCGGACAAGGCTCGGCGACCCGGGCGAGCGTGGGCGGTACACTCCGCGCCATGAGAAGGCCCCGCGCGTTCACCCTCATCGAGCTGCTCGTCGTCATCGCGATCATCGCGCTCTTGATCGGGATCCTGCTGCCCGCCCTGGGGGCGGCGAGGGAGTCGGCCAAGGTCGCGACCTGCGGCGCCCGGCTCCAACAGCTCGGCGTCGCGCTCGAGATGTACCTCAACGACTACCCGAGGCAGCTCCCCCAGGTCGTCGTGGACGACGCGACCGTGGTCGGGGCGCTCTTCGGCGGCAAGAAGGGGCAACTCCCGTTCCTGGGGATCGACGAGTACGGCGCCGAGCGCCGCCCGCTCAACTCGTACGTCTTCAGTGGCGAGGTCCCGCCCGACTCGGACGACTCGGTGTTCGAGATGGAAGTCTTCAAGTCGCCCATGGACAGAGGCGCGGACCACACGGGGCTCGACTTCCTGGGGATCCCCTCAACCGACTCGATGTACGACCTGGTCGGGTCGAGCTACACGCTCAACGACCACGCGCCGGACCTCGACCCCCTCGGCGATGAGTACCCGACACTGGTGCCCGGCGGGCGGGGCGGCAAGATGCCCCAGGTCGTGACGCCGACCGAGACGTGGGTGATCGGGACGCACCCGATCTACAACTACGACTCGGGGATGGACTCACAGATGCGTTGGTTCAAGGGGGACCTGATCAAGGCGAACCTCGTGTACCTGGACGGGCACGTGAAGATGTCGCTCGTCGTCCCCGAGCCCCAGGACGGCGAGCACGGGGCGCACACGACGCCGGACTACACGTTCCTGCCACGCCCGAACTGGATCGATCAGTTCGAGGGGCAGCCGTAAGCCAGACTCGGATCAGTCCGGATCGTCGCCGCGCTTGGGCGTGCGATAGACGTCGACGTTGAAGAGCTGCTTGGCATAGGGCGGCATGAGGGGCGACATCCGCATGCCGTAGAACGCGGGGGAGTTGAACGCGCGGACCTGGGCGGGGGGGATGAAGTGGCAGCCGATGACGGCGATCTCGTGCAGCTCGTCGTTGGTGCCGAAGTACTCCCAGGGGCGGTCCATCGCCTGCATGCGTGAGCTGCGCGAGCGCAACTCGGCAACGTCTACGGGGATCCAGGCGACGATTTCGTTCTTCTCGTCATAGAGACAGAACTCGACCCAGGAGCGGATCTCCTTGGAGGAGGACTCGGGGTTGTCGTCGGCGCCGATGACCAGGCGTGCGGGCAGGCCCGCGGCCCGGTAGACGGCGACGAGGAGCAGGGCCATGTCGTGACGCGAGCCCCGGGCCTCGATGGCGGTCTCGGCGGCGCCCTGGAGCTCGATGCCCTCGGTCGCGTTCCCGGCGCCGATGTAGTGAGCGCGGTTCACGCCGTCACCCTGGAGCTGGACGAGTTCCTGCACGCGCCCCGCGAGCCACTTCGCAAGGGTGACGGGCGGGACGCTGCGCGGGTCCTTGCCCTCGGTCCAAGCCTTGACGAGGTCGGCGACGGGTGGATCGGGCACGCCCGCGGGGTTGATGAACTGCTGGGGGCCGAAAGTGGACTTGGCCTCGTCGGGCCACTCGCCCGTGGGCCAGGGGACCTCGAGGGCGGCACGCTCGTCGAAGACGGTGTCCCAGCTGATGGTGTCGTACTTGTGGACGACACGAACGACGCGGGTGTCGCCGTTCTCCGCGTCATAGCGGGCGTAGTTGGTGTCCGAGTGGAAGGGGCCGACGACGGTGGGGTCTTGGTCGCCCTCGACGCCGTCGAGGAAGAGCGTGCCCTCCTCGGAGTCCGGGCGTGGGAGGCTGGAGGCCGTCTTGGGGGGCAGGGGCATGAACATCGAGAGCCGCTCGTAACGGAAGCGATCGATGTTGGAGTAGCTGACGATGTGCGGCTCGCGCGAGGCCTCGAGCGTGACCTGCATGCGGACGGTCCACTCGCGCTTGCGGACGAGCTTGAGGTAGCGGTTGCCGACGGGCTCGGCGGCGGCCTTCTCGTCCTGCGCTCGGGCGGGGGCGGTGGGCAGGAGCAGCGCGCCGGCGGCGATCAGGATGCTCGCGTACAGCGGTCCTCGGCGGGAACGGCTCATCGATCGGCTCCTGGCGTGGCGACCCTGCGCCGCGGGGCGGCGCGCTCCTCCTCCCCGGGAGGCTACGTCCCGGGCGGGGGCGGGTTCCGGGTCCTCGGGCGGACCCCTTGCGGACGCCCACCATACCATGACCGTCGGAAGCCGAACAACGCTGACACGAACGGAGGACCGACGTGCCCCCCACCGCCGCCACGAGCCATGAGACCCGCGTCGAGAAGGACACGATGGGCGAGATGCGGGTGCCCGCGGACGTGCTGTACGGCGCCTCGACGCAGCGGGCCGTCGAGAACTTCCCCGTCTCGGGCGTCCCGGTCCCCGAGGAGATCATCCGTGCGTTCGCGATGCTCAAGGGGGCGGCGGCGAGCGTCAACGCGGAGCTGGGACTGCTCGATCAGGAGCGGGCTGACCTGATCATGAGCGCCTGCCGGGAGATCCTCGGCGGGCTCGACGATCGCGGCGGGATCGCCCGCCACTTCCCGATCGACATCTACCAGACCGGCTCGGGCACGAGCACCAACATGAACGCGAACGAGGTCATCGCAAACCTCATCTGCCAGGCCCGGGGAGCCCCGATCGGGTCGAGCAAGGACAAGGCCTATCTCGAGGCGGGCGGCGTCCACCCCAACGACCATGTCAACATGGGCCAGTCCTCGAACGACACCTTCCCGACCGCGATGCACATCGCGTCGGCGGTCGCGATCAACACCGAGCTGCTGCCGGCGATCGACCGCATGGCGTCAGAGCTTGAGGCGAAGGCGAAGGCCTGGGACTCGATCGTGAAGATCGGCCGGACGCACCTTCAGGACGCGACGCCGATCCGGCTGGGGCAGGAGTTCAGCGGGTTCGCGGCCCAGATGCGCCACGCCGAGGAACGCCTGCACCGGGCTCTGCACGCCCTGGGCGAGCTGGCGATCGGGGGGACCGCGGTCGGGACCGGGATCAACACGCACCCGGAGTTCGGCGAGAAGGTGGCGGCCGAGCTGATGGAGGAGACCGGCATCCACTTCCGCGAGGCGGCCAACCACTTCGAGGCCCAGCACGCCAAGGACGCGATCGTCGAGACGAGCGGGCAGCTCAAGGCGATCGCGGTCAGCCTGAGCAAGATCGCGGGGGACATCCGCCTGATGGGATGCGGGCCCCGGTGCGGGATCGGGGAGCTGAAGCTCCCAGCGGTGCAGCCCGGCTCCAGCATCATGCCGGGGAAGGTCAACCCGGTGATCTGCGAGGCAGCGGTGATGGTGTGCTGCCGGGTGATTGGGAACGACGTGGCAGTTACAACAGGGGGGCTCGGCGGGGTGGGATCCCTGCTCGACCTGAACGTCGCGATGCCAATGATGGGGGCGGGTGTGCTCGAGTCGGTCCGCCTGCTGGCGGGCGCCTGCACGATCATGACGGACAAGCTGCTCGCGGGGCTCGAGCCCGACGAGGAACGGTGCAAGGGGCTGATCGAGGGCTCGCTGGCGATGTGCACGTCGCTGGCGCCGGTGATCGGGTACGACCGTGCCGCAGCTCTGGCCAAGGAGGCCTTCCGGACGGGCAAGACGGTCCGCGAGGTCGCCCGCGAGCAGGGGGTCCTCCCCGCCGAGGAGTTGGATCGCCTGCTGGATCCACGCCGAATGACCGAGCCAGATGAGGCCTGAGATCCCCCTCGCGGGCTCTGAGGGGGGATGAATTTGGCAAGCTGGGATGGAATCGGGGATCCACGCGGAGGCGGGATCCCGTATATTGGGGTCCATGGCCCCCACGCAGAGGCGTGGCGGGCGGGTCGGACGCCGATGCCGGGGGACCCTCGAACTGAGCGTCTGAAGGCCAGACGACCGATCTGAAGCATGGCGGCACGACGCCCCGCGGGTGGACCGATTTGGCGAGGCCAGAGGGTCCAGATCGCGAGCAGGCGTGTAGAATGCCGACGGCGGGCCGTGCGCGCGAACCCCCCGCGCGGACGCGAGGCCCCGAATGACCCCTCGGGAGCAAATTGGATGCGTGGCCTTTCAGGGCCCGCCCGACCAGATACGGAGGATTCGGCGATGACGAATCGGCACTCGGCGGACTCGGGTTGGAGGCGTCGAAACCTCGTGACGGTCGCGGGCTTCGCGGTTGCTCTCGGGACGGCCAGCGCCTTCGCCGCCGGACCCGAGTCTGGCAAGGTTGGCACGGGTGGCAGCGGCGGCGCCCAAGTCGGCTCGGGCGGCGGTGTCGGGATCGACGCCCCGCGCGTCATGCGCGTGCCGCAGGGCAAGGGAGCCCGTTCCTTCCGCATCGAACATGCGAACGCCGAGCACAGCGCCGCCGAGATGTTCGTCGACGCCCTGCGCACCGCGGACAGCGATCAAGCCGTCGGCGGATACGAGTTCTACAACCGCGTTGTCGTCCGGGCGGCGAGCACGGCGGCGGCCCAGGCGGCCGTCACCCAGTTCGGCGGCGGGATCAACGCGACGGTCAGCATCGAAAACCTCGGCGATCACACCGGCGCCACCGTCTTCCAGGCACGCAGCGTCGGCGAGGCGATCACGCTCGCCCAGCGGCTCCAGGGCATGCCCGGCGTCGAGCATGTCGAACTCGAAACGAAGCCCCCTCGCGCGAGCCACGGGGCGATCCCGAACGACACCTTCGCAAACCTTCAGTGGCACCTGCTGAACACGATGGACATGGACGCCGACCACAACATCGCGCCGGTGTTCAGTTCCGGGCTGAACGGCGCCGGGATCACCATCGGCGTCCTCGAGGTCGACGGAACCCCGTTCCAGGTCAACCATCCCGAGCTTCGCCCCAACTTCTCCGAGAGCCTCTCGATGACGCTCGACCCGCTGGTCCCGAACCCCTCGCACGGGACGGCGGTCGCGGGTCTGATCGCCGCCAAGGCGAACGGCGTGGGCATGGTCGGCGTGGCGCCCAACGCGCGCCTGATCGCGCTGTCCAACGGGTCGACCGTGCTCGAGACCCAGGCACACCAGTGGAAGAACGGGATCACGCACGTCAAGAACAACTCGTGGGGTCCGGTCGCCTACCCGGGCGCCATCCAGGTCTTCGAGGGAGAGTTCTTCGCCCCCTTCTACACGCCACAGAACCTGAACTCTGGCGACCTTTTCCCCAGCTCGAACGTCGGTCTGGCGATCAAGGCTGGCTCGGAGCACGGGCGTGCCAACCGAGGGACGGCGATCGTGTTCTCCGCCGGCAACGACGGCACGGGCCTCACGATCCCGGAGTTGGGGCCGGGCAACGCCATCGCACTGCCCTCGCTCGACTTCCAGTACGGCGACCTGGGGACTTTCAACGTCGGCGACGTCGGGTTCTGGCCGCTGGCGACGCTCGGACCACGGACCGAGTACAACGGGTACCTGAACGCGCAGGGCACGCTCGCGATCGCGGCGGTGACCGATCACAACGTGCCCTCCGGCTACACCACGACGGGGACCGCCGTCTTCGCAGCGGCATACTCGGCGCCCGGCTTCGTGAGCTCGGGTCTTCAGCCCGGACGGGGCGTCTACACGCTCGACGCGATCAACGACTTCTTCTCGTACGACCCAACCGTGTTCGGCGAGGGGTTCACCAGTGACTTCGGTGGCACGAGCGCCGCGGCGCCGATCGCGTCCGGCATCATCGGGCTCATCATGGGCGCCAGGCCGACGCTCACGCTCCGCGATATCCGCCACATCATCGAGCGGACCGCCGTTCGCGTGAACTTCGACTGGATTCACGACATGAACGAGTACTTCGCCAGGGGCGGCCTCAACGCGTCGCTCTGGGAAGTGAACGGCGCCTTCCAGGTGGACGGACGCGCCGTCGCGCACAGCGATGCGGTCGGGTTCGGCGTGATCGACGCCGAGGCGGCGGTCGCGCTGGCCAAGGTCTGGCCCGGGCTGCCCAAGCAGCTCGTCCTGGAGCGTGAACGCAACGAAGACAACGACGATTCGCTGCCCTACGACATCCCGGACGCGACGATGGAAGACGTCGCGGATATGGTCAAGGAAGCCGTGCCCGGGGATACTGTCTCCGTGACCTTCTGTGTGCCTTACGACTACATCGTCGAAGAGGTCGAGGTCATCATCAACGCGACGGGCAACAGCCCCGGCGACTTGTACATCGGCCTGATCAGCCCGCACGGGACGATCTCACCCCTGCACATGCCGCACGTGGACAACCTTGCGGGAATGATCGACGACCAAGAGGCCGCGTTCATCGAGAACCGGTTCCTCACCTACAAGCACTGGGGCGAGCCGTCGGGCGGTGAGTGGACGCTCTTCTTCAGGGACTACCGCCCGAACGAGGAGCTCGAAGAGGGCGACATCGACGAAGAGGGCACCATCACCGACGCCTTCTCGTTCTTCCCGACGTACGGGAACATCCCCACCCTGCCGGGCAACCCGGATGGGCAGGAGATCTCGATCCAGGACTACATCGTCCGCATCTACTGCTACGACGTGGGACGCCAGAACCCCAACGTGTGCGAGAACCGCTTCAACTCGTTCTGCCCGTACGACCTGAACGCCGACGGCAAGGTCACGCCGGCGGACCTCTTCCTCTTCATCGAGCTCTGGCAGAACTTCGAACCCGTCGCCGACTGGGACGGCGACGGCGCCTGGACCTACAACGACATCTATCTGTACTTCATCGGGTGGACCCCTGGATTCTGCAGCTTCGATGAGGGCGACAACGGCACGTCCGGCGGCGGCGGGCCCGCCCACCCGGGCGACGGCAACAGCGACGTCCGCCCGATCTGACACCGTCTCACACGCTACGTTGATTCACACGACGCCCACCCGAGAGGGTGGGCGTTTCTTTGCGCGCCCGTCGCGAGCGTGCCTCGTGCGCAGGCGCCGGGTCATGCCCGGGGTGGAAATGGGCGCAACAGGACTCGAACCTGTGACCTCTGCCATGTGACGGCAGCGCTCTAGCCAACTGAGCTATGCGCCCTGGGCGTCGATTATCTGGGCGCGGGCCCGGGAAGTCCAGGCGACGGTCAAGGCGTCGCCAGCGTGACCTCGCTCCGCAAGCCCGAGACGTGGCGGAGGACCAGACGCCGGTGGCTGGCGTCGATGCTCAGCAGGATCCAATCAGGGGCCACCAGGTCGCCCTCGCGCCGGATTCGCCCGTCGATGACCGCGAGCGGTCCGAAGCGGAGTGACAGGATCGCGGAGATCTCCAGGCTGGGCGGCTCGATCCGGCGAGTCGCTGGGGACGCCGGCGACACGGGCACGTCCTCGGGGGTGTCGGAGTCGGCGTCGAGTGACCACGGCGTGAAGCCCGCGTCGCGGAAGGGGGAATCGCTGACGCCCGACTCTTCGAGGGCGTTGGCCCGGTCGAGCGCCCGCACGTGGGCGGCGTCGGCGGGCGCACGCTCGGATTTGAGTACGGGCAGGACGACGGCTGGTTGAGGCGCGGCGATCGTGGCGCCCAGCGTCGATGCCGGGCCCCCGAATCGCGCGACGATGACAGCAAGGACCGGTGTTCCCACCCCGATGGCGTACAGCGCCGTCGACTGTCTCAAAGAACGCTTGACGGAGTTCACGGCGTCCCCCCCGCGTCGGCGAAGGCGGTCAGGCCGCCGGTCACCTGGTAGTGGACCGTCCGCACCGAGGCACGAACCATCGGCTCATGCCCCCTCGACGGCTCGGGGGCGACCCGGAACGACTCGATTCGGACCATGCCCGTCTCGCCCTGGACGGCGTGCAGGAAGCGCGCGACCGCGTCGTAGGTCGCAACGAGCTCGATCGAGTAGCCGATCTCCGCAACCTGCGGAGTGTCCGGATTGTCCGCGCGTGAGCTCGACTGGTTCTGGCCCGATCGTGGCTCCATGCGCTCGATCGTCACGCCGTACCTGTGCGCGAGGGCATCGAACCGCTCGTAGAGCCGCGAGGCGTCCGCGGAGACACCCCAGAGATCACGGAGCGCGTCCGCGCGATGATTCAGCTCGGCGATGACCTCCGCGGGTGAAGTGGGCTGCAGCTGGATTTGGTCTGAGCCCGCGTCGATCTCGTCACGCATGGCGTCGAGCGTCGCGCGCCGTTCATTCACGCGCGTGTGCATGGGGCCGATCAGAAACCTCCAGCCCGCGACCGCGAGGCTGATGACGACGATCAGCCGGATGAAGTAGGTTCGCGTGACGGAGTGGGTCACGGCTCGACCTCCGCGGTGATGTCAGTGGCGCCGTCGACCAGCGCGTCGGCATCGAAGGCATACGGCGTGGCCCGGAGGACGAACCGCTTGGCCGAACCCGTCTCGGTCTGGTACAGGTTGGTCGCCCCGAGCTGGACATCGGCGAAGAGGGGAGAGGTCCGGAACGCCTCCATGAGTCCCGGGAGGCCCGAGCCCGCGCTGGCGTTGGGATCGATCTCGATCGAGCCCGCGACAGTGAGCACGGACTGGCCCCGTTCCTCGAAGCCGCGGACGTCCTCGATCGTCACTGGTTCGGGCACGAGCGCCGCCAGCTCGGCGAGGACGGCGAACCAGTCCGGCTGGTCGCTGATCTTCGCCTCCGTGATCCGGACCGCGCGCCCGAGCGAGGCATCCATCTCGACGGCCCGCTCACTCTGGGCCCGATGCTCGCGGACGGACTGAAGAACGGGCTCGCCGTCGCGGATGGCCGCGTCCAGGCGCCGCTGCTGGGCGTACAGCATCGCGCCCTCGCCGGCGAGAGCGAGCGCGGCACAGAGCGCTCCCGTGCGGACACCCGAGGCGATCCGGCGTGCGGCCGTCTGCTCCGCGACGATCCGCGGCACCAGGCGGAGTTCCTCGCCCGGATTCTCGATCAGCTCCAACTCCGACCCGCCCGGGGGGGAAACAACCTTCGGGTCGAAGCTCTCGTAAGCCGGGTCGATGTCGGCGTAGGCGTCGGTGTTCTCCGCGATCGAGGCGCACAAGCGCGGGATGGCGGCGCCCGGCCCGGTGAACAGAATGTGCGACGGCGGCGCCTCCAGCCCGGGCATGCCGAACCGGACCGTCTGCTTCAGCTCGATGCAGTACCGCTGCAGGACGGGCTGGAGCAGGGGCATGACGCGTCGGAGCGCCTCGCGCTCGGCGGCCGCCTGACTCTTCGCGGGGATGCCGCTCTTGAAGAGTCGTTCGAGCGAGTCCGGTTGGCCGGAGCTCTGCTCGGGGGTGTCATCGGACTCCGAGCGCATGCCTCGGGCGTACGCCTCGGAGAGCAGCGCGTAACCGAAGTCGATCGATCGGATGGCCCGGAGCTTGCCTCGCCCGCCGCAGAGCAGGATCGTGGTGCGCTCGTCGAGCTGGCAGGCGACGCGGTCGTCCTCGTCGCAGGAGGCGATCATCTGTACGGCACGCCGGAGGCGGATCGCGTGCTCCGGGATCATCACGCCCAGACGGCACCCGGCGCGAGCGAGCCAGGCGAAGATGGCCTGCGAGTGCGCGTCCGCGTCGCAGGTCGTCAGCACGACGCTCGCGCCCTCCTCGACGGCCTCGACGTCGAGCGCGGTCGCGGCGGCGATGTGTTCGTGAGAGCCGCCTGAGATGCGTTCGAGCAGGGCCAGGCGGGCGGCGACGGGCGCCGCGTCTCGATCGCCGGCAATGAAGCGAACCTCGGAAACCGTCGTCGGGCTCGTGTACAGGACGTCTGCGCGGGCGCCGGACGAGACCCCCAGGGCCTTGAGCAGGTTCGCCAGGGCCGTGTCGTAGGGCGACAAACCCTCTCCCCAGGCCTGCTCCCAGTCGTGCGCCCGGATGAGCACCCGCTTGGAGGCGCGGATCTTGCGTCCCGAGACGACCGCGGCCTCGATCCGCGTCGGGGTCAGGGTGACGACAAGTCGTGTCTGGCCGATAACCAAGTGCGGGCCCTCGCGGGGCGATGGGCGTCGGGTCGGCGCGGAGTTCGCCCGTGGTCGCTATCGGCCCATGGCGAACCCGACTTTCGGGCTTCACGCCGGGTTCGGGGGCTATTCGATGTCGATCGAGACGCGTCGGCGGGCGAAGCCGGAACGCCCCTCGACCGTCACCTCGCCCACACCCGAGGGGGGGACCGCGATGAACTCGACCGTCTCCGCCCCCAGGGTCACCTGCGAGCCTTCGGCGGGGAGCGTGTCGCCGTCCACGACGGACTTGAAAACGATGACCGAGCCGCTCTCGGCTGCGTAGAACGCCCGCATCGTCTCCACACGCAGCGCGGAGGCCTGCGCGTCCGCCTGGCCACCTCCGACGGCGGCGATCATCACCAAGGAGATCAACGCCAGGATCACGACGATGATCACGACGGCCATGCCCGGGCGCGACCGGCGTCTGGATGGTGTATTTCTGTCAGTCATGCGTATGCCCCCACTACCCGCCGATCTGGGCGCGGGCGAACGCCGTGATGCTCAGAGACACGTCCCCCGACGCGACCGTGACGTTGAAGCGGAACGTCGCGTTCGGCGTGGCGCTCGTGTCGGTGACGCCGTCGGAGCCGAGGTACTGGATCTGGAACGTGTCCACCCCACGACAGATCGGGGCGTCGGGCTCGCCGGGCATGACCAGGACGAGGTCGGTCCCATCGAGCCGGAGTCCCCGCCCGTCCGTGAACAGGATCTGGTCCGGGGTGGCGACGCCGACGTCGAGCTCGCCCGCCACCGCGCCGGCCTGGGCCTCGCGGAGCAGACGCTGGCAACGCTCGGCGGCGAACGCGATCCGCTCGGTCTCTCGGCGCGTCTGAGCGGCCGAGGCATAGGCGTCCGCCGACGACGCGATCACGGGCAGCACCGCGACGGAGATGATCGCGAGGACCGTGATGGCGGCGGTCATCTCCAGCAACGTCATGGCGCGCCGGGTGCTCATGGAGTCAGGTCCGTGACGATGGCGTGGACGGGCATGGAGACCGTGCCGCCCGTCGCCGAGGGGTAGCGAGCGGTAACCGTGATGCGCCGGTAGACGTCGAGGTCGGCGTCGCCCGAGACCGTGCCGTCGGCCTGCGAGAGCGGGCCGATCGTGACCTGGTAGGTCAGTTTCAGACCGGCGTAGGCGTCGGTGACCGGGGCCGCGCGGGTCGCGAGGCCGGCCAGGTACGTCGCGTCGTCCGCCAGCGCGTCGAAGCCGAGGCCGGGATCGTCCGAGTCCACGTCAGCGATCACCGTCTCCATGACGCTGGTCGCCAGAAGCGCGGCACGCGTGGCGTTCACTGAATCAGCCCGCGAGGCGGCGGCCGAGTCGAGCAACTGAAGTGCCGGGGGGACCGCCAGGCCAAGCGCAATGACGATCACCATGACCTCGATCAGGGTCGCGCCGCGCCGGCTTGGCAACGTGCGCCGTCTCATGGCTGCTCCACGAGTCCGGCGCCCATCCGGATGACGACCGTCTTGGGGCCGGTGAGGGTGACTACGGCGTCCTGGGTGAAGGCGCCGACGAGTGAGCCGTCCGCAGCCCTGGTTTCCGGGGCCCCGTCGAAGCGGAACCAGATCGCGCCCGACCCCCCCGAGCCGTTCCCGTTGGTCAGGCTCAGAACCTCGACGTGCGGGAAAGTCACGCCCACCCGGAGGGGCGACACGGGTTGCGAAAGAGCGTCCAGCGCCGGCTCGGGAGCGCCACCGACGGAGGTGATGCGGACCAGCGACACGGTCTGCTTGGTCAGGTCGAAGTCGGCGCCCGTTGGCTCGCCGGAGGCCATGGCCATCGAGCGGGCCAGGACGAGTGTCCGTTCGATCTCGTCAGCGGCCGCCCCGATGCGAGCCTCGTCGAGCGAGGCGAGGGCGGGCAGGACGGCAACGGCCAGGATCGACATGAGCAGCACGACGACCATCAACTCGAGGATGGTGAATGCCCGGCGTCGGGTTGTCGCGGGCGCGGCGCGGGTCACGGCGCCTCCTACAGGTCGTTGGCGGTCACCACGCCGCCCGAGCCGTCGGGCGCGGTCGTCGGTGTGTCCGTGTTGGCGTAGAAGACCGCGGTCGGTGGGTCGGCGGTGTTGTCCACGTAGTAGTTCCAGCCGTAGCTGTCGGCGCTGACGACCGCGCGGGCCGCGGCCTGCGTCGCGTCGACGGACTGCACGCCCGAAACGTTCGTGAACGGGTTGGTCGGCAGATCGAACTTGAGGACGGCGCCCGAGGTGGTGAGCTGGGCCAGCGTCGGGTAGGGGTCGGAGCCGTTGATCACCGCCGTCGAGCGGAAGCTCGCGATCGAGGACCGGACGCCGGAGAGCGTGCTCTGCAGGGATGAAGTGCGAGCCTCGTCGGAGACGCCGACGAACTGCGGGATCGCGACCGCGGCGAGGATCGCCAGCACGATCACGACCGCCATCACCTCGAGCAGGGAGAACGCCCGACGAACGAACGGGATGTGGGCTTGGCGTCGCGTCATGGGAATCGTCCCTCAGTGGTTCAGCTTCACCATCTGCCACATGGGCAGGAACACGGACAGGGCAACCAGCAGCACGATCCCGGCGAGCGCGATGGTCATCAGCGGCTCGATAATCGTGCTGATCTTCTTCATGAGGTGGTCCGCCTCGCGGTCGTAGTGGCGGGCGATGACGGCGCTGGCGTGCCCAAGCTCCTTGGCATCCTTGCCCGCCGAGAGCATGCGGACCGCGAAGCCCGGCAGGTACTCCGAGCCACGGATCACGTCGGGAAGCGGGTCGCCCGAGCGGAGGCGATCGCCCATGCGGTCGCACTCCTGGATGAAGGTCGGGCGTCCGGTGGCGCGCCCGCCGATCTCGATCGACTCGATGACGTCCAGGCCCGAGCCGAGGCAGATGCTCAGGACGTGGCTGAAGCGGGCGGCCGAGCTGGCGACGATGATCTTGCCGATGTGGGGAGACCTGACCAGGACTCGCTCCAGGAAGGCGCGCCCCTTCGGGTTCCGCCACGTCGCGATGAGCGAGACGATCGCGCCCGCCAGGACCGCCGCGTACCCCCACCACCCGGCCTTCACCGATTGGCCGATGGCCTGCACGATCCGCGTGGTGATCGGGAGCGTGACGTTGTTCTGCTCGAAGATGACGGCAAACTTGGGAACGACGAAGACCACGATGACCGTCACCGCGAGCACGACGAACAACAGCACGATGACGGGATAGGACAGGGCGCGTCGGAGCTGTTGGCCGCTCTCGATCTGCTTCTCGAGCATGTCGGCCAGATGCGCGGAGACTTCCCCGAGGTTTCCGGTGCGCTCGGCGGCCCGCATCGTCTCGATGTAGACCTCGCCGAAGACGTCCTTGTACTTGGTCAGTGCCTCGGTCATCTTTGACCCCGCCTCGATCATGGCCGCAAGGTCGCGGACCATGTCGCGGAGCCTGACGTTCGTCTCGTTGTCGGCGATGCTGCGCAGGCCGCGCCCCAGGGGAATCTTGGCCTCGACCAGGACATTGAGCTCACGCGTGAAGGCGGCGATGTCCACTGGCTTGATCGCGTCGCGCCCGGAGAGCGACAGGAACTGCGAGCTGCTCTTGGGCGAGATCTTGACCGGGGTGACACCCTGGGAAGAGACCTGGCGGTACGCCTCCTGCTCCGACGCGGCCTCGAGCACGCCGCGGTGGCGCCGCCCAGCGCTGTCGAGCGCGACGTAGCTGTAGCGCTGGATGCTCATGCGGCGGCCCTCCCGGTGATCATCAACGCCCCGTCGATCGTCGCGTTGAGCTTCGCGAGTTCTTCGATCGACGTGAGGCCGAGCTGGGCCTTGGTGATACCGTCGTCGAGCATCGTCCGCATGCCCTCGACGCTGGCCCGCTCGCGGATCTGGGTGGTGTTGCCATCATCCTCGATGATGGTCTTGATCGCCGCGGTGATCCTGAGCATCTCGAAGACACCCAGGCGCCCGTGGTACCCGGTGTTCATGCAGCGGGGGCATCCGCGACCGCGGACGAACGAGCCGGGCGGGATCTCGGTGATACCGATCGCGGCCAGAGCCTCCTCCGGTGCAGGCTCCATCTCGACGCACTTCTCACAGACGCATCTGGCGAGCCGCTGGGCGATCACGCCGAGCAGCGCATTGTTGATCGCGAATGCGGGCAGTCCAAAGTCGCGCAGACGGGCGATCGAGCCGACCGCGTCGTTCGTGTGCAGCGTGGAAAAGACGAGGTGCCCGGTGAGCGACGCCTGAACGGCGATCTTGGCGGTCTCCTCGTCGCGGATCTCGCCCACCAGGATCACGTCCGGGTCCTGACGCAGGATCGAACGCAGCGCCTTGGCGAAGTCGAAGCCGATCTCGTGGTTCGCCTGGATCTGGCGGATCATCGGCAGGCGGATCTCGACCGGATCCTCGATGGTCATGATGTTCCGGCTCGGCGAGTTGATGTGCGACAGCGCGGTGTAGAGGGTCGTCGTCTTGCCTGAGCCGGTGGGCCCGGTGACGAGGATCATGCCGTGCGGCTTGGTGATCATCCGCTCGAACCACGCCGTCATCTCGGCGGGCATGCCCAGGTCGTGGATGGAGCCGATGGCGGTCGCCGGGCGAAGGAGGCGGAGGACGGCGTTCTCCCCGTAGACCGTCGGCAGGAGGCTCAGGCGGACGTCGACGGTCTGGTCGGCGTGGGTGAAGCGGAACTTGCCGTCCTGCGGGCGGCGCGTCTGGGTCAGGTCGAGCTGGGACATGACCTTGAGACGCTGGATGAGACCCGGGTGGACGGAAAGGTCCGGCGCCTGCTGGGACTGGAGCACGCCGTCGATCCGGTAGCGGATGTTCAAGGTGTGCTCGTCGGGGTTGATGTGGACGTCGGAGGCGCCGGCGTCGATGGCGGCGGCGATGATCTGGTTGACCGCGGCGACGATGGGCTCCTCGCCGGTCGTCAGCTCCTCGTCGTCGGTGTGATCGACGCCCGCGAGGCCCGTCGTCCGCGCCAGCGAGTACGCCCGGTTGATCAGCGAGGTGAGCTGCCCAGAATCGCAGATGATGGGCTCGATCTGACGGCGCAGGAGCTGGTTGATCTCGTCGATCGCCTGGAGGTTGAGCGGATCCTCCATCGCGACCGTCGCGACGTCGCCCAGGATGAACAGCGGGAACGCGCCGAGGCGCTCGGCGACGCTCTTGGGCATCTTCAACGCGTTCTGGAAGTCGATCTCGAACCAATCCAGGTCGACGTAGGGGTACTCGCAGATCCGCGCGCGAGCGATCGCGAGCTGACGCCCCGTGACGATCTTCAGGGCGACAAGGGCGTCCTCAACATCCGTCCCGGTGCGGTCGGCATGCTCCTGCGCGCGCTCGAAATCCTCCGAGGACACCTGCCCCTCGTCGATCATCGAGCGGACCACGAACTGGGCGACGTCAAGCAACGGCGCCCCCTTGCTCGTCGGCGTCGGCATCCCCGCCCTCGAGGGCGGTCAGCAGCTCGGAGATCTTCTTGACCGTCTCGGGCGAGTGCCCGACGAAGGCCATACCGATGAGGTACGCCGGGCGGCGGTCGGTCATCACGGCCCGCTGAACCCGCGAGCGGCAGGCCAGCAGGACGCTCCTCGCTCCTCGAGCCCGAGGATCCCCAGGTCCGCGTCGGCGTTGCGGGGGAGGAAGATCGGGCTGAAGAGGCCGACGCCCCCGGAGCCGACGTCGATCACGTCGACCTCGATCCATCCGTCGCGGGCGCCGGAGGATGGGGCGAAACGGACGATGGAGCGGTGCTCGGCGGCGATGCGAACACGCCCGGGCAGAGCGACCTCGAACCGGGCGGATCGCCGGACTGAAAGGCCGTTATGACCGCTCATGCAGGTCGCCTCCGGGGCGGCGCGGACTCCGAGCCCGCTGGGACCCACCCCTGGGCCAGTTTCGACCGGGGCAAGGTCCGAGTTGAGCCCCGGTTGGGCGGATCATCCCGGGCGGGAGAGATTTGGCGGGGATTGCGGTCCTGGCAGCCCGCCGGTGGAAGTGTCGTGGAGGGCATTGCCGGGAACTGGGGGGCACCTATACTCCAAGACTCGGCCCGCATCGAGGGGGCCGGGGTGGCCCGTGGCATGCCGCGGGCGGGTGTTTTCTCTGACAACGAGCCCGACCGGGGACGTCTGGCGTCCCACCGGGCATCAAGCGCCCCAGCGCGGCGTCTCGCGACTGGCCGGGATGGTCCCGGCGGATCGCCTCGATCGTGACCCGCGGGTGTCGCTGAACAAGGGATCGGGCACACGTCATGGCTGAGCAGAGTTCACTTGTCCAGGACCTCATCGAGGCCGGTATCCACTTCGGCCAGCGATCGAGCAACTGGAACCCCAAGATGCGCCCGTACATCTACGGCACAACGGGATCCACATCATCGACATCAAGGAGACCGTCAAGGGATTGCTGCTGGCCAAGCGGTACATCACAGGATGACGGTCGCCGAGGGCAAGGACGTCTGCTTCGTCGGCACGACGCCAGGCCAGGGCGTCATCGAGAGCGGGTTGGCGACGTCAAGATGCACTACGTCACCGATGCTGGCTCGGCGGCACCTGACAAACTTCCGCACCATCCGCTCCCGCCTCAGCGGCTCGAGGAGCTCGAGGCCATCGAGGCCAACGACAACTTCCAGAGCTACTCCAAGAAGATGGAGTCCCAGCTCCGTCGTGAAGATGGCAAGATCAAGCGGAACCTCGACGGCATCCGGACGATGTCCAGCTGCCCGGCGCTGGTCGTCATCGACGTCCGGCGCGAGGTCACCGCCCTCAAAGAGGCCCACAAGCTGGGCATCCCAACGATCTGCCTGATCGATACCGACGGCGACCCCGAGTACGCCGACATCCCAATCCCCGGCAACGACGACTCGATGCGTTCCATCGACGTCGTGATCCGCGAGCGTGCAAGGCGATCTCCGACGGCAAGCAGGGTCGCCAGGAGTGACCGGCAGCGAGGACGCGCGAGGAGCCTCGGGCGAGTCCACGCGTCGTCGTTCGAGGCGGGCCCAGTACCGGGCGGACGACTCGGGCTTGGCGGAGCCGGCGGGCGAGGGAGAGCAGGCCGAGGACGAGGCCGCGGCGCCCGCCAAGGCAGAGTCCTGAGCGAGACACGATTCGAAAGGGGCGCGGGCGACACGACCGGGAGATGAACCTGGTGCGTGCGGCGGTCGGCTCCCGAGCCAGAGAGAACCAGCGAGCTGGAGAGGCGTCGATGTCCCGATCAGCGCGGAAAGACGATGGCCCTGCGCAACCGCACGGGGCTGCCCATGATGGCGTGCAAGAAGGCCCTGACCGAGGCCGGGGGCGACCCCGAGAAGGCCGAGGAGCTCCTGCGCAAGGAGCTGGGCAAGAAGATGGAGACCAAGGTCGACCGCGCCGCGGGCGAGGGTCGCGTCGAGGTCGCCATCACGGGCGATGGATCGGCGGCCGCCATCATCGAGCTCAAGGCCGAGACAGACTTCACCGCCAAGAACGAGAAGTTCGTCGGGGCGGCCCGCAAGCTCGCCGAGCTCGCCCTGAAGGCCAGCGGCGAGGGCGAGATCTCCCCCACCCCCGAGATGACCGCGATCATCGACGACCTCCGCATCTCGACCGGCGAGAACATCTCGCTCGGGCGGGCCCACAAGGTCGACGGCGAGACGGGCAAGACCGCCTTCGGCAAGTACGTCCACCACGACGGCAAGACCGCCGTCCTCATCCAGGCCGAGGGCTCCATCTCGGACGAGACGCTCCGCCAGTTGTGCATGCACGTCGCGGCGGCGGTGCCCAGACCGCTCGGCGTGACCTCGGACGACATCCCCGCGGACGTCGTCGAGAAGGAGCGTCGCTTCCGGATCGAGCAGGCCAAGGAGAGCGGCAAGCCCCAGGAGATCGCCGAGAAGATGGTCGAGGGCGGCATGAAGAAGTTCTTCGCCGAGCTCGCCCTCTTGGAGCAGCCGTTCGTAATGGACACCGCCAAGACGGTCAAGGAGATCGTCGGCAAGGACGCGACGATCGTCGGCTTTTACCGTTGGCAGGTCGGCCAGACGGGCTGAGGCGCCGGCCACTCAAGGCATCGATCGGCGGGCGTCCCTCGGGGCGCCCGCTTTCGTGCGCTCCCTGAGCCGGCTGGTAGACTCCGCCCCAATCCCGAGAGGAGACATCGGCATGGCGATCAAGGCAGCGCCCGGCGAGAAGTACACGATCAGGCGGAAGGTGCTCAAGCTCCTCGGCGCCGCCTTCCACGTCTACGACGCCCAGGGCGCCCTCGTCGGCTACTGCAAGCAGAAGGCCTTCAAGCTCAAGGAGGACATCCGCCTCTTCACCGACGAATCCTGCTCGAAGGAGCTGCTCGTCCTCAAGGCGCGCCAGGTGATCGACTTCGGCGCCACCTACGACGTCACCACACCCGGCGGCGACGCGATCGCCTCTCTCCGTCGCAAGGGGATGAAGAGCTCCTTCATCCGCGACGAGTGGCTTGTTTTCGACGCACACGGCGAACAGATCGCGATCATCCGCGAGAAGGGCTCCTTCGCCCCGCTCGCCCGACGCTACGTCGACTACGTCGCGCTACTGTTCCCCCAGAAGTTCGAGGTGATCCGTGGTGAGGGCACGCCCCCGATCGCGACGCTCAGGCAGCACTTCAACCTCTTCGTGTTCCGCATGGGCCTGGCGATCCACCGGGACGACCCGGTCCTGGACGAACTGACCCTGCTCGGGGCGGCCTGCCTCATCGCGGCCATCGAGGGAAGACAGCGCTAGACAGGAGGACGACATGACCGGCATGACGCGACGCGAGGCGATCGGCGCGATGGGCGCCCTGGGCGCAAGCACGATGGCCATGGGTGGGCTCGGACGCTTGGGACTCTCACGCGAACGCCTCGGCTGGAACGAGGCCGCGGGCGAGTACACCCTGCCCCCCCTCCCCTACGCCTACAACGCCCTGGAGCCCCACATCGACGAGCAGACGATGCGGATCCATCACGACAAGCACCACGCCGGCTACGTCAAGGGGCTCAACGAGGCGCTCGAGAAGCTCGCCTCGCTCCGCGCGCAGAAGTCCGACGCAGGCCTGCTCCAGCACTGGGAGCGCAAGCTGAGCTTCAACGGCGGCGGGCACATCAACCACACCCTCTTCTGGCAGGGCATGGCGCCCGCCGACCAGGGCGGGGGCGGGAGCCCCCAGGGCGCGCTGCGCGAGCAGATCGACCGGGACTTCGGCTCGTACGACAACTTCGAGTGGCAGTTCCGCAGCGCCGCCGGCGGGGTCGAGGGGTCCGGCTGGGGTTGGCTCGCCTGGGAGACCCTGGGCCAGCGCCTCGTCGTCCTCCAGATGGAGAACCAGCAGAAGCTGCTCTTCCCGGGCCTCGTGCCCCTGCTCGGGGTCGACGTCTGGGAGCACGCCTACTACCTCAAGTACCAGAACCGCCGGGGCGACTACGTGGACGCCTTCCTGAATGTCGTGAACTGGGGCGAGATCGCCCGGCGCTTCAAGGCCGCGACCGGCGCCTAGCACGCCGGGCTCGGGCGATCCGGCTCGTCGCGAACCTGGGCAAGCCCGAACCACCCCGGAGGCCGGTAACAGCCGGTCGGACGCGCCGACGCGACCATTTCCACCGGAACAACTGGCGTAACCCGCACAATCGGGCACAGTGTCTACGTCTTGTCTCTCTCTCCTCCTAGGACTCGGGTGCGGGGATAACTCCGCGCGTCCGAGTTTTTTCTTGCGCCGACGACACCCTCGCCGCGGGAGCGTCAGCCGAAGGAGATGGGCTCGGGGGCCTTGCCGTCCTCAACCGCCCAGCAGGCGACCGGGGCGCCGTTCTTCTTCTCGAGGGGGGGCATCTCACGCCGGCAGCGCTCCATCACGAGCGGGCAGCGCCCGGCGAAAGGGCACCCCGCCGGCGGGTTGATCGGGCTGGGCACGTCGCCCTGGAGCACGGTCAGTGGGCGGCGGTCATCGGGGTCGTCGATCGGGTTGGCGCCGAGCAGGGCACGGGTGTAGGGATGCTGCGCCGTATTGTCGAGATCCTCGGTCGAGAGCTCCTCGACGACGTAGCCCAGGTACATGACCAGCACGCGGTCGCAGAAGTGCTCGACGACCTTGAGGTCGTGCGAGATGAACATCATCGTCAGGCCCAGCTCGTCCCGCAGCTTCTTCATCAGGTTCAGGACCTGGGCCTGGATCGAGACGTCGAGCGCGCTGACGGGCTCGTCGGCGACGATGAAGTCCGGGCGGACCGACAGGGCGCGGGCGATGCCGATCCGCTGGCGCTGCCCACCCGAGAACTCGTGGGGGAACTTGGTCTTGTCGTCGGGGCGCAGACCCACCTGGCGCATCAGCTCGTCGATGTAGTCGTCCATCGAGGCGCCGTTGGACTTCACCACGCCGTGGAGCTTGATCGCCTCGGCGAGCGTCGCCTGCACGGTCAGCCTCGGGTTGAGCGACGAGTAGGGATCCTGGAAGACGATCTGCATCCGCCGCCGGTAGGGCATCAGCTCGGCGTGAGAGAGCCCCGTGATCTCCTCGCCCTCATAGGCGACGAGTCCCTCGGTCGGCTCGATAAGGCGGATCAGGCACTTGCCCAGCGTGGACTTGCCGCACCCGGACTCCCCCACCACGCCCAGAACCTCGCCCGAGGCGATGTTGAACGTGACGCCCCGGACGGCATGCACGTTCGCGACGACGCGGTTGAGCACGCCCCCCCGGATGGGGAACTTCTTGACCAGGTTTCGGACTTCGATCAGTGACATATCGGTGGTCTGTGTCGTCATCCGGTCACGCCGGTCGTGAGCTTGGCGGGGCGCTCCTTGTCGGAGCCGATGGGGTAGTGGCAGCGGACGGGGCGGTCGTCAGGGCCTGGCAGCAGGTCGGGCTCCTCATGCACGCAGCGCTCGCCGTCGGAGTACGGGCAGCGGGCCTCGAACCGGCAGCCCTCGGGCAGTTCCCAGAGGCTCGGCACGATGCCCGGGATGGTGGGGAGCATGGCGCCCTTGACCTTGCGTCCGCGCTTCGGGATCGAGCCGAGCAGGGCCTGCGTGTAGGGGTGCTGGGGCTTGTGGAAGATGTCGTGCACGGGGCCCGACTCGATCACCCGCCCGGCGTACATGACCATCACGCGGTCGCAGACCGTCGCGACGACGCCCAGGTCGTGCGTGATGAGCATGATCGCGGTGTTGGTCTTCTCCTTCAGCCCGTTCATCAGGTCCAGGATCTGGGCTTGGATGGTGACGTCGAGGGCCGTGGTCGGTTCGTCCGCGATGAGGATGTCCGGCTCGCAGCACAGGGCAATCGCGATCATGACCCGCTGGCGCATGCCGCCCGAGAGCTGGTGGGGGTACTCCCTGATCCGCTCCTCGGGGTTGGGGATCTCGACGAGCCGCAGCATCTCGACGGCCCGGTCGCGGCGCTCCCGCTTGTTCAGCTTGGTGTGGTACTTGAGCGCCTCGTCGATCTGCCAGCCGACGGTGAAGACCGGGTTCAGCGCGGTCATCGGCTCCTGGAAGATCATGGCGATGTTGTCGCCCCGCACGTGGCGCATCTCCCCCTCGTCCGCCTTGAGGATGTCGACGTCCTTGAAGAGGATCTGGCTCTGCTTGCCGTAGATCGTGATGTGCTCGGGGAGCAGACGCATCACGGACTTGCTGGTGACGGTCTTGCCGCACCCGGACTCGCCGACGATCCCGAGAGTCTCGCCCGGCATCACCTCGAACGAGACGTCGTCGACAGCGGTCACGACGCCCCGGTCGGTCTTGAAGCTCGTCGTCAAGTGCTTGACGCGGAGGATTGGCTCGGTCTTGGTCATGCGGTGGGTGCGCTGTTCGCCTCAGACGTGCTTGGGATCGAACGCGTCCTGGAGCGCGTCCGAGACGATGTTGAAGGCCAGGACGAGGATGAAGAGGAGTACGCTGGCCGATCCGACCTCCCAGAAGAAGAAGTTGGACAGGTCGTCCTTGCCGCTGGAGATCATGGTGCCCCAGCTCGGCTGCCCCGAGACGCCCAGGCCCAGGAAGCTGAGGATGACCTCGCTCTTGATGGCGCCGATGAAGAGGAGCGAGAAGTTGATGAACATGATGTGGGCGGTGTTCGGGATGACGTGCTTCACGAGGATGTAGGGGCGCCCGAAGCCGATCGCGGTGGCGGCCTGGACGTACTCGAGCTCCTTGATCTTCATCACCTCGCCCCGGATCACCCGGCAGGTGGAGATCCAGAACGCCAGGCCCATCGCGGTGTACAGCTTGACCAGCTGCAGCTCCGGGTACTGCGTGGGATTGTCGAAGTAGTGGCTCCCGGTGAACATGTACGCGAGCACCGCCAGCAGCACGAGGTAGGGCACGCTCGAGAGCGTCGAGACGAGCCACATCACGCCGTTGTCGACCCACCTTCCGTAGAACGCGGCCGCGGCGCCCAGCGCGGTCCCGATGATGACCGCGACCGTCGCGACGACGAAGCCGATCTGGAACGCCGTCTTGATCGAGTAGAAGCCCTTGCAGGCGATGGAGCGACCGGAGACGTCGGAGCCCAGGAAGGTGCGGAAGGCGTAGACGACGCCGTCCCAGCCCGTCGGCATCGGCATCAGCTCGCGCAGGCTCGCCTCGGCCTCGGTCAGCGCCTCGTCGAAGTCGGCGAAGACCCGTTCCGCCTCGGGCTCAGACTCGGCCATCTTCGCCCGGATGGACTCGGCCCCCGCGGTGTCGCCCGAATCGACCGCCCGCTTCAGGCTCAGCTCGTGCCCGAGCATGGTGTCGCGCAGGGCGTCGCGCTTGTAGTACAAGGCGTTGAGCACCGCGAACTTCTCGCTGAAGGCACGGAATCGCTCGATGACCTCGGGCAGGGGGGAATCGATCACTTTCCGCTCGGCCAGGTCGAGCTCGCCCAAGGCCTCACGCGGCGACTCGACGCTCGTGAGATCGCGGTCGAAGACCCGCTTCAGCCGATCGTGATGCCAGGCGACCTCGAGGTAGCGCTGGTCGATCGTGGGCTTCTCCAGGAAGCCGGGGTGAAGGCGGGGAAGGACGCGGATCCGCGTGCCGTAGCGGAGCTGCGCGTCGGTCGCGCCCGTCGCGTCGAGGATCTCCGTCCCGACGATGCCGAGGAAGATCAGGAAATAGACGAGGATGATCCCGCTGGCGAACAGCGCGAGGCGGTTGCGCCGGAACTTGCGGACACCTCGGGATCGGAGGAATCGCCGGATCATGACAGGCGGATCCTCGGATCAACCAGGGCGTACATCACGTCGGTCAGGATGACCGAGATGATGAAGATGACCGCGAAGACGGCCACGAAGCCCTGGACGACCGGGAAGTCGTTCGCCCGGATCGCGCTGATGAGCTGGAACCCCATGCCCGGGATGATGAAGTAGATCTCGATCAGGATCGCGCCTGTGATCAAGAAGGGCAGGGTCGTCATCACCCGGGTGATGATCGGGATCATCGCGTTCTTGAGCATGTGGACGAACATGACCTTGCGCTTCGACGCGCCCTTCGCCAGGGCGGTGATGATGTAGTCGCGACTCGACTCCTCCACCATGACCGCCCGGTAGAATCGCGTGTCGTACCCCATCGCGACCACCACGCCGATGATCACGGGCAGCAGGCAGTACGTCACCCAGTTGATCGGTCTTGCGCCCTCGCTCAGGAACGGCGCCCAGGGCTCGTACCCCTGGATCGCGAACGGCGTGTAGACCCCCTCGGCCTGCGGGAGCCCCGCCCCGAAGAACTGCCCGAAAATGATGTACACGAGATAGCTGATGCTCATCCCGAGAACGGCCAGGACCATGAGTGTCTGGTCCACCGCCCTCCCCCGAAAGTACGCCGAGACAAGCGCGATCACGATCGACAGGCAGACCGACGCGAAGAGCTCCGGAATCGTGATCGAGAGGCTCGGGGGGATGGAGCGGACGAGGATGTCCCGGACGCTGCGCCCGTCCTGCGCCCAGCTCTCCTCCTCGAAGTTGAAGGTCACGATCTTGCCCAGGTACTTGACGTACTGCACGATGAACGGATCGTCAAGGCCCATCTTCTTGTGCAGGAGATCGAGCTGCTCCTGCGTGGCGTTCTTGCCGAGGTAGGCGTGGGCCGGGTCGCCCTTGATGCGCAGCGCCCCCATCAGGATGAAGATGATCCCCAGGTAGACGGGGATGTAGTAGAGAAGCTTTCGGAGAATGAACGCCCACATACGCGTCTGGCCCGTCGTGCTCGGGAAGAGGATGGCCGACCCGGGCCCGAGCGCCCGGGGCGGCGGGGGTCAACGCCCTCGGTCCGGGTGATCCATGTCCACGTCGAGGTACTTGAAGTAGGTGAAGAAGTCCTCGGTGGGCTTGAAGTTCAGGCACCAGGGCTGGATGACGTACTGGCGGGTCCGCGCCAGCGAGCCGCAGAACGGGGCGTCCTTGATCAGCATGTCACGCATCGTGGTGTAGATCGCGGTCCGCTCCGGGCCGGCCGGCATCGTGCGGATCTGCTTGTAGAGCTTGTCGTACTCATCGTTGTGGTAGTTGGAATGGTTCGCGCCGGGCGACTCGTTCGGCCCGTAGAACAGGGCCAGGTTGTTCTCCGCGTCCGGGTAGTCCGAGCCCCAGGCGAAGCTGAAGAACTGGGCCTTCTTGTTGTCCACGACTTCCATGAGCGGGGCGAAGTCGAGGTACCGCTCGTTGATCTGGATGCCGACCTCGGCCAGGTTCCGCTTCATCATCTCGACGATGCGGACGCTCTCCTGTCCGTTGCTCGTGTACATCTCGATGACGGGCAGGTCGGTGACCTTGCCGTTGACGACGGTGTACCCCGCCTCCTTGAGCTTCTGACGCGCCAGGTCGTAGTTGGGCCCCCGCGTGGAGAACGGCGCCCGGTGATCCGGGTTGTTCGGATGCCCGTCGAGATCCGGCGGGATCGGGCCGTCGTACGCGATCGCCAGTCCGTTGTACAGCGTCTCGTTCATCTCGTCCCAGTCCATGGCGAGGTTGAACGCCTGGCGGAGGGCACGCTTCTGGTCGGTGTACCCGCCGACCAGTTCGTCCTCCATGTTGAACTCGCGGAAGATGAAGTCGAGCAGCGGGACCTTGACCTCGCGGAAGCCCTTGGCGGCCCACGACTGCTTGAGCGCCTTCGTCTCCTGGTTGAACGCCTCCGGGAACTCGGCCTGGCCGACCGTCGAGTAGTCCAGCTTGCCCGCCTTGAGCTCCAGCCACCGCGGCTGCGCCTCGACGAAGAACGTGAACTCGATGCGGTCGACGAACGGGATCTTCTGGCCCGCGGCACTCGCCAGCCCCAGCGCCTCGTCCTCGGGCATGAACTCCGTCGGGTAGTAGGCGTCCCGGTACTTGGGGTTCTTGTAGACGGTCAGGCGGGCGTTGCGCACCCAGTCCGCCTCACGCTTGAGGATGAATGGCCCCGTCCCGACGGCGTGCCCGGCGAATCCATCGCCGTACTTCTCGACCGCTTCGCGCGGCACGACCGAGAGCTGGAACATCGCCAGGCGCCAGATGAACTGCTGGTTCGGCTCGTTCAACTCCACCGTGAACGTGTGGTCGTCGATGACCTTGAAGCCCTCGACCGGAGCGTCGTAATCGAACGTCTCCCCCGCGTCGATCCGCGCGGCCTGCGCCTCCTTGTACTCGTTGAAGCCCTTGATCAACCCATCGACGAGCCACCAGCTCTTGTACCGGTGCTCCGGGTCGGCCAGCCGCTTCCATGAGTAGAGGACGTCCTCGGACGTGACCTCGCGACCCACGCCTCCCTCGAAGCACGCATCGTCGTGGAACATGACGCCCGGCTTGAGCGTGAACTTCCAGTGCTTCCCGCCCTCGGTGACCTCGGGCATCTCCGCCAGCAGCAGCGGCTCGAGTTCCAGAGGACGCTTCAGGTACTTGTACTGCAGGAGCGTCTCGTACAGACAGGACGCCGCCCGGTTCTCGTACGTCGTCGAGCCCATCACCGGGTCCAGCGTGCCCGGGCCCGAGGTCTGCATGGGGATCCGGAGCACCTTGTCCGCGGTCTTCTGCGTGCCGTCTCCACCACCGCACGAGGCGCTCAGCGCCGCCCCGATCACGCACACCGCCCCCACGACGACCCGCCAAGCGGACCACGCCGATCGTTCTTGCGTCATGTCCGTCCTCCCGGCGTCCCGTTCGCCTTCTGATTGGATCCTGCGCCGCCGACCGGCCTACGGGGTCGCGTAGGGTAGCGGAGCCCAGGGGCATCCTCAATCCGGGCAGGCGCGACGGCGGCACGCCCGCCGGTGTACGCTGCGGCTGGTAGGACCGCACGGACGCGACCATGCCTGACACAAAAACGCTCGACACACGCGAATCGCCCCTCGCCCCCGCCTTTGGGGGGTTTGACGCCACCTCGGGCGTGATCGATGGGAGGCGGGTCACCGTCTTCGCCGGGTGCAACTACCTCGGGCTCTCGCACCACCCGCCCGTCGTCGGGGCGGTCCGCGACGCCCTGGCGGGCTTCGGGCTCAGCGCCTCGGCCTCCCGCTGCACCTCCGGCAACACGCGCCCGCACGAGCAACTCGAGCGGGACCTGGCCCGCTACGTGGGGCGAGAGGCAGGGCTGCTCACACCCGATGGGTACATCGCGAACCTCGCCGCGGCTCAGGCGCTCGCCGAGGACCACGCCGTCGCCCTCCTGGACGAGCGGGCCCAC
The DNA here is from genome assembly GCA_041402005.1 of Phycisphaerales bacterium. Classification (GTDB taxonomy): domain Bacteria; phylum Planctomycetota; class Phycisphaerae; order Phycisphaerales; family UBA1924; genus JAJRXR01. Next base: position 418,941 of record JAWKTB010000005.1, read on the forward strand.
CTGAGCCTCCGGGACGCCGCCCGGTGCGCCGGACTCGAGGTGCGGACCTACCGCCACCTCGACGCGGTCGACGCGGGCGTGCAAGCCGCCCAGCTCGCGCCCCGGGGCGTGGTCGTGATGACGGACGGCGTGTTCGCCGCCGACGGCTCGATCACCCCGCTCGACCGGCTCCTCGCGGCGCTTCCCCCGCGCGGGGCCAGACTGCTCGTAGACGACTGCCACGCCTTCTGCGTCCTGGGCGATCACGGGCGGGGCTCGCTGAGCCACTTCGGCATCGACGACCCGCGTGTGGTCCTGACCACGACGCTGGCCAAGGGGCTCGGGTGCGCCGGGGGCGTTATCGCGGGCGACGCCTCGTTCGTGTCGAGAGCGCGCCGGGCGAGCGCGTTCGTCTGCACGACGCCCACACCCCCGGCGCTCGTCGAGGGCGCTCGGGTGGCCCTGGACGTGCTCGGGCACGACACACTCCGCTTCGAGCGGCTGGCCCGCAGCATCCGCCTTGTGCGAGGCGCTCTGGACGCGTGCGGGCTTCGCCCACACGACGCCCCGGTCCCGGTCTTCGCGATCGACCTTGGCTCCGCCGCCCGAAGAGTCGCCGCGTCGCTGCTGGACGCGGGCTTCTTCGTCCCGCTGGTCGCCTACCCGGGCGGCCCGTCAAGGGAGTACCTCCGCCTGAGCGTCAGCTCGGAGCACACCCCGGAGCAGATCGACCGCCTCGCGGGGGCGCTGGACGCGAGCCTCGGCGGAATGGCCAACGCGCAACCGGCCTGACGCCCCTCCACCACCAACCCGCCCCGACGCCCGAGAACCACCCGCCAGCGAGGCCAGCCCCGAGCCCACCCGTCGCGCGACCACCCGCGGTCGATGGGAAACCCGCTCGGAGTGTGTCCGGGTCGCGCGGATTCTCGCTTGATCGCGGCTCCGCCTGATGTACCTTTGAGTCTCGCGCGGAGGAGACCATTGCGTCCGAGAGGCGATATCGCGGCGTGCATGGCTTTGGCGGCGATCCTGCCGGGCGCCATCGCCTGCGCACAACCCGATCCGACCGTTGCATATCAAGGCGCCGCCCCCGGGAAGCGCCCGACCCAGCACCCCCGTCCCCTCGCCTGGAATCTCGGCCCGCAGGTGCTCCCCCTCTTCAACGCCCTCGAGGGCGGGGAACGCGGCGAACTCGCGATCATCGGCGACTCCGTCTCCTTCATCGCCAACCAGTACGTCTGGCATCTCAAGGGCCTGTTCGAGGCCGACTACGGCTCGGGCGGCGAGGGCTTCCTCTCACCCAGCGGGATGAACGGGAACTGCGCCGGCAGCGCCTACGTCCGGTGCGGGATCACCATGTCCAACTCCATCGGCGCTGGTGTCTCCACGAACACCGCCGAACGCAACCCCCGCTCCTACGGCCTCGACGTCGACGGGAACTATGGCCAGCTCGGCTTCGTCGACGGCATCCACGGGTTCCTTGTCTCGTCCGTCTTCGGGGACTCCGTGACCGTGCACTACGTGAAGGAGCAGGGAGCCGGGTCGTTCAAGATCCTCGTCAACAACGTTGACATCGTGATCCTCGACGCCTCGACCGACGGCGAGCCCGAGCACGCCACTTACACGGTCCAGCTCAACCCCGCGACGCCGGACACCACCAGCTCCCTCAAGCTGAGGCACGTCGATGGCGGACAGGTCTTCATCGACGGCCTCGAGATGAGCTCCAACCAGCCCGGGTTCGTCTATCACCGCCTGGCCCGCAACGGCGTCGGCCCGGACGATTTCCTCCTCGGACTCGGCGAGCCGACCCGAACCTTCCTCAGTGAGCTCAGCCCCCACCTCATGATCCTCATGCTCGACTGGTCCTCGCCCACGTGGTTCGGCGTGTTCGTCGAGCAGACCAACGAGCTCCTCGACTTCTATCAGTCCGCGATGCCGGACACCAAGTTCATCCTGATGACGCATCACGCCTTCAAGGTCGGGATCGAGACGGAGGCCGACTGGTACTACCAGATCGCCCGCGAGCGCAACATCGGGTACATCAACCTCTACGACCTGTACTCCGGCCTGAGCGAACTCCAGGACCTCGGCTTCATGCAGGACGACGTCCACATGTCCGCCGCGGGCGGCGCCTGGTTCGCCCAGTACGTCTACGGTCTCCTCACCCACGCGGCGGGCGTCGCGCGGACCGCCGACCACAACCGTGACGACCACCTCGACGTGAGCGACCTGCTCGCCTACGTCCAGGACTTTGCCGGGCGCGATCCGAAAGCCGACCTCAACCAGGACGGCACGGTCGACGCCGCGGATCTGCGCTCGTACCTGGACGCGTTCTCCCAGGCGATGCGGTAACGCACACGCCATTCCCAAAGACGAAAGCCCCGCGTCGGGTTCGCCGACGCGGGGCTTGTTGTCTGAAGCGGGTCAACCACCCGCCGTGCTCGACCGCTCGGTCACGGGCAGCCGCTGCCGAACATCTGCAGGTACGCGAAGACGTCGGAGAAGTCGTAGGCGCCGAACGGCTCGGCGAGGTCGGCGACCGGGTTCTGCTCGCCGAACGCCGTGATGAAGTAGAGGACGTCGGAGTAATCGAGCACGCCCAGGGGATCCGCCATGTCGGCGGGACCGCACACCACGGGCTCGGGCCCGCTGGTCCCCTGGAACTCGAAGGCGCCCATGTCGACGACGTCGCCCGAGGAGCCGGCAACGCCCGTGTCCGCCGTACCGGTGTCGTCGAGCACGCGCTCCTGGAGGAGGATGTCGTACTCGTCGCCGTCGAACGACTCGAGCAGGGGCGTGTTCGCCGCGTCGATGCAGGGTGAGTTCTCCCTGAGGCTCAGATCGTGCGACTCGAAATCCCATGGGTCGTTCCCGTCCGGGTCGACGAATCGCGGGTCGGCGTCGATGTTGCCCCCGGCGTCGTTGAAGTAGATGGGGATGCCGCCATCGATGTCGCTGTACTGAACGATCGGGGCGGGCCCGCCACCGAGCTCGTCACCCGGGTTGTAGATCTGATCGGGGTAGTTGTCCCATGCGATCGAGTTGGCGATGTTGATGTCGAGGGGACCCATGTTGTAGGCAAAGATGGCGCCGCCAAAGGGCGGGTAGCCCCGCAGATCGGGCTCGTTGTCGTCGCCGCCGGTCTCGTTGCGGTAGAAGGTGCAGTTCACGATGTCGACACCGGTGCCGTAGACGAACACACCGCCGCCACCACTCTGGCCGTAGTTGCGATCGAAGACGCAGTTGATGATCTCGCCGAGCGGGGCGGGCTCGACACCGCCAGAGGGGACGTAAATCCCCTCGAAGCGGAGGGCGACGCCGCCGCCGACGGTGTCACCCTCCCAGCGGAGGTCTTCGGAAGCCGCATTGCCGTTGAAGTAGGTGCGCTGGATCGAGGAGTAGCCGTTGACGGCCTGGATGCCGCCGCCGCCGTAGTGCTCGCAGTAGTTGTGCTCGAAGAGGCAGTCGGTCACCCCGAGATCGACGTCGCGGGCGCCGAGCGCGCCGCCGCCGCCGTACCCGTAGCTGTCGTTGTAGTAGAAGTTGCAGTGCACGAGGTCGGCCTCGCCGAGATTCAGCCCGATGGCGCCGCCGCCGACGTGACCCTCGATGCCGCGCCCGCTGTCGAAGTTGATGCCGCAGTCATAGCTGGTATTCTCATCGAACTGGCAGTACATGAACGTGCTAAGGCTCTCGTAGGCAAAGAACGCGCCGCCGTCGCCGCACGACTCGTTGCCTGCGAAGTAGCACTCGGCGAACATGACGGATGTCTCCTTGCCGGAGACGGCGCCGCCGACGAGCGCATAGTTGGCATAGAAATCACACAGGGTGATCCAGTTGTTGTGGTCGGTGTCGAGGCAGATGGCGCCCCCGAAGGTCAGCGCCTCGTTGTCCTCGAATGTGCATTCCTGAAGCTCGATGTCGCCCCGGTCCGAGACGTAGATCGCGCCGCCCCCGCCGTACTCGCTGTGGTTCTCGTAGAAATAGCACCCGTAGAAGTTAGGACTCCCCTGCGACCCGACATAGACGCCGCCACCGGCCAGCGAGGCGAAGTTGTAGTCGAAGTAGCAGTTGTAGAACTCGGAACGCCCGTGCGCGATCCAGACGCCGCCGCCGAATGTGTCGGCGTGGCCCCCGACAAACTCGACATATGAGAACGTGGGGCTCGCGTTGTCGATGCAGACGAGGGCGCCTCGCTCGACGTCAATATCGCCGCCGTCGAGGATCACGCCCTCGAGGACCGCGGCCGCAGTCTCCCCGGACTTGAACGTCACGAGACTCGGCGGCAGCCCGTCACGCGTGACCGTGAACTCTGGGCGGGTGATGATGACCTTGCCCTTGCTCTTCCCGCCCTCCAGCGGGCCCACGTAGATGTCCTTGCCGTCGAAGTCGAGCGCTTCGTAGTACGTGCCGGGCTGGATGAGAACCCGGTCGCCGTCATGGGCCATGTCGATGGCCCCCTGGATCGTCATGACGTCGTCGGGAACGATGAAGTCGACGCCGCGGGTCGAGGCGCCGTGCGGCGACACCGCCGAGTCGAACACCCCCGACGCCCCACGAGCGGACCACGGCGCCATGTCGCCGATCCTGGCCGGGACCTCACGGAGCGGTGGAGCCTCGAAGCCGGCGTGCCGGACCGGAGTACCGGCCGGAGGCGCGCCGAACGCGGATGCAAGGCTCATGACAACAGCCGCAACCGACGCGGCCACGGACAACGGGCGCAACTGACCACACATCTCAAATCCTCCCCTCGGGATAGAACTCCCCTTCAGAAATGAGGCTAGCGAGGGGAAAGCCGATAACAAATCAAATTTCTCGGGCGTCAAGATGGGGGGTTTCGGGGGACACATGCAACGAACCCCGCCTCGGCTTGCCCCGCAACGCTCCCATTCGAGCATGCGTTCGCCAAGAGCCATGGAGCCTGGCCGCTCTGGCCCGTTTCGGGTACGAACGGGTCAGACGCATCGCGGCATCGCGTGCGCGACCGACACGCTCAGATCCCGCTCGGCTCGACAGTTCCCATCGCGCTTCCCGGCAACCCCTCCGGCATGGGTTACGAACGCCGAGGCGCCCTTCACGGCGCGAACCCGCTGCGGACAGGAGACGCCGCGGTCATCGTCGACGCCTCTTGCCAATTAGACTCCCGGCGCCCAGGAGGAACAACGTCCCCGGCGATGGGATGTTGAAGCATGCGTTGGTGACTTCGACGTAGCAGGCTCCGCTCGCTTGCTCGAACCCGAACGCATTGTATGTGGTCTCCATACCAAGTTCCCAAACGTACGAGCCCGCCGGGAGAACCCCGCCATCACTGATGCTGTACGAGTACCCGGCGCCGCTGAAGACCTCTTGATAGTCGATCAGCTGGTCGGCGCCATTCCCTGACAAGTCAAAGATGCTGATTGACATCCTAGTGAGGGCCAGACCAGGAGGGCCGGGGCTGGTCCACGAAGCGACATCCGCGTCGAAGGTCCATGCGGTCGGGGCGCCGAGTGTGAAATAGATGTATGACGATGCAGCCGCGTAGCTCGATTCCCAAAGATTGATGCCGCTCGACTGTGTGGTCTCCGCGGACGACCAAAGGTCCAGCTTCACGCCCGAGAACTGGCCGAGCAGACCGGGGTTGCTCGGGACGAACAGGGTGACGTTTTGCGCGACGCCGGTCCCGACGAAGCCATTTCTTGAAAATGAAGCGCCCCGAGTGTCACTGAAGTCCAATCCGGTGTTGTACGACCCATTGCTGTCGGCATTCTGCTGAAAGTTCATGCCGTTCTGGTCGTAGGCGCCGGCGCCGCCGCTCACCATGAAATCGGCGTGATCAAGGATTGTCTGCGCACACGCGATCGACGGCATGGCCGATCCGATCCAGATTGCAAGCGCGAGGATGCTCTCCGCCGTTCTCATCGCCATCTCCTCATCTTGCCAGACCCGGGGGCTGGCTCGTCGCCCAGCGGCTCGCGCCGACGGCGCCGCCGCGATGCACTCTCCAGAGACGACCGTCTTGAAACCTGCGGTTCCCCCCTCCTTAGCACGCGTCGCATCGGACGAGAACCGTCCGGCTGACCCACGATTGGTCGAGGCGGCGTGCCAAGACCAAACCGGAGTTTATCAGGACGCCTCCAGGATGCCGCACCAGATCAGCAGACCCCCTTCGGCAGGCCAGACCTTCTCTGGAGCCTCGCCGGATGCCGCGACCTCACAGGCAAACGGCCCCTGGCGCGGCCGGTGAGTGAGCGAAACGCAGATTCCGGACCCCACCCCAACGCCATCCAAGAAAAATGCGACCGGTGTACTGTCAACCCGGCGTGACGGCGAGACCAGTTTGGCGAGTGCATCGCCACCCGCCATGGAAACACGACATGAGGGCAATCAGGATCTTCGAGCACACCTCGCTGGACGGCGTGATCTCCCCCGGCGCGCCGAGCGAATACTGCGACGAGTTCGCGAATGGCGGATGGACGGCGCCGTACCGAAGCCCACCCGGGCTGGCGTCCGTCCTCGAAGCGCAGGGCGCAAGCTTCGATCTCCTGCTCGGCCGCCGCACCTACGACCTCTGGTCGAGTTACTGGCCGAGGGCAGGCGCCGGCCCGATGGCGGACGCTCTGAACGCCGCGACGAAGTACGTCGCTACCCACAGACCGGACAGCCTCGGATGGGAACCGGCCATGGACCTGGGTGCAGACGTCATCGAGGGTGTTCGCGCCATCAAGTCGACTGACGGCCCCGACCTGATCGTCTGGGGAAGCTCGACCCTGACGTCCGTACTGCTCGGACAGGGGCTGGTCGACGAGATCGTGCTGATGGTCTACCCCGTGTTGCTGGGCCGGGGCAAACGCTTCTTTTCGGAGAGCGTCGACCCTTGCGAACTCGCGCTCGTCAGCACCAAGGCCACACCGACGGGCGTGCTTCTCAACACGTATCGCCACATAGGATCGCTCCGAGCCGGATCGACCGACCCGACCTGAGCCGTCGCCCGAGGTACGTACCACCAACCGCTCGGGCTCGGCCGCCAGGGCTATCCCGACATGACGCGCTCGCGATGAACCCCTCGATCCGACGCCGAATCTCTCTCGCGATCGGACGGGTGTGATCCAGCCCGGCAACACTGACGGCCCCAGCCCCCGCCGAGGCCATCACGGTCGCTGAATCGGGGTGGGCGGATTCGAACCGCCGACCTTTTGACCCCCAGTCAAACGCGCTAACCAAGCTGCGCTACACCCCGGAATGCCGCCCCTGGGGGCGGTGGTCTGGGAGGATAGGCCCCGCCCGGCGCCCCCGCACAGGCGGCAGCCGTATCCTTGCCACGTGGACGCGAGCGACCGGACACTGCTCATCCAGGGCGGACGGGTCATCGACCCCGCCTCGGGGCTCGACGCTTTCGTTGACATCGCGATCACGGGCGGACGAATCGCCGAGATCGGCCTCAATCTGGCCCGGTCGCCGGCGGCCCGCGTGATCGACGCCGATGGGCTGCTCGTCACGCCCGGCTTGATCGACCCCCACGTGCATCTACGCGAGCCCGGGGGCGAGCACAAGGAGACGATCGCGAGCGGGACCGCCGCCGCGGTCGCCGGCGGCTTCACCACCGTCTGCTGCATGCCCAACACGACGCCGGCGATCGACTCGCCAGAGCTGGTCCGGTGGGTCAGTTCGCGCGCGGGGCAGACGGGCGCCTGCCGTGTCTTTCCCGTCGCCGCGGCGACGATCGGTCGCAAGGGCGAGCAACTCACCGAGATCGAACTGTGCCACACCGCGGGCGCGGTCGCCTTCTCCGACGACGGCGACGTCGTCGAGTCGGAGGGCATGATGTCGCGCGTCCTGCGCGCCGTCGCCGCCACCGCCACCCCCTTCATGCAGCACTGCCAGGAGCCCTCCCTGACCCAAGGCGCCTCGATGCACGCCGGCGAGGTCTCGATCCGCCTCGGCCTGACCGGCTGGCCCCGGATCGCCGAGGAGTGCATCATCGAGCGCGACGTCCGCCTTAACCAGGCGATCGGCTGCCGCTACCACGTGCAGCACGTCAGCTCGGGGGGCTCGGTCGAGATCATCCGGCGGGCGCGCGAGGGCGGCCTTCCCGTGACCGCCGAGGCGAGCCCCCACCACCTCACCCTGACCGACGAGGCCTGCGACGGGTACAACACCAGCGCCAAAATGAACCCGCCGCTGCGCACGAGGGCGGACGTCGATGCCCTGCGTGCCGGCGTCGCCGAGGGCGTGATCACCATCCTCGCGACCGACCACGCCCCCCACTCCTACGACGAGAAGTCGCTCCCCTTCGAGCACGCCCCGTTCGGGATCATCGGGCTGGAGACCGCCCTGCCCCTGTACGCCGAGGCGCTGGTCGCGTCTGGCGCGATCGACTGGCCCCGCCTGATCGCGCTGCTCACGATCGCGCCCGCCGAGCTGTGCGGCCTCGACGCCCTCACCCTTGGTCGCCTGAGCGAGGGTGGCCCCGCCGATATCACGCTCATCGACCCCGACCTCGAATGGACCGTCTCACGCGACGACCTGCGCGGCATGTCGTACAACACCCCCTTCCTCGGGCGTCGCGCGCGAGGGCGGGCCGTCGGCACGATCGTCGGCGGACGCGTCCGCCACGAGCTCCCCTCCCGGGTTCCCTCCGCCCCCGCGACCTAGCGACAAGGCAACGACGGCATGGACGCCCCCACCCGATCGCCCTGGCGCACCAAGGAGATCTACATCGCCATCGTCGCCCTGGCGGCGATCACGGCACACCTCCTCCTGCGCGTCTGGTTCGCCCCGGAGAGTGCCGAAGCGCGAGTCCCCCTCTGGATCGCCCTCGCCGTCGGCGGCATCCCCCTCGTCATTGACCTCGCCCTCAAGGCGATCCGCCTCCAGTTCGGCTCCGACCTGCTCGCGGGCATCTCCATCGTCACCTCGGTGATCCTGGGTGAGTACCTGGCGGGCACGCTCGTCGTCCTGATGCTCTCGGGGGGCGAGACGCTCGAGGCGATGGCCGTCCAGAACGCCCGGTCGGTGCTGCGCGCCCTGGCCAAGCGCGTTCCCACGACCGCCCATATCCGGCGCGACGGACGCGTCGAGGACGCCCCCATCGACCAGATCCGCATCGGCGACCGCGTCGTCGTCTACCCCCACGAGATCTGCCCCGTCGACGGCGAGGTCGCCAGCGGGCACGGCGTCATGGACGAGTCCTACCTCACCGGCGAGCCCTACATGATGTCCAAGGCGCCCGGCTCGGCGGTCATCTCCGGCTCGATCAACGGCGAGTCCGCCCTCACCATCCGCGCCACAAAGCTCCCCGAGGACTCACGCTACGCCAAGATCATGCGCGTCATGCGCGAGAGCGAGCAGCGCCGCCCGCGCCTGCGCCGCCTCGGCGACACGCTCGGCGCCTACTACACGCCGATCGCCGTCGCCCTCGCCCTCATCGCCTGGGCGATCAGCGGTGACCCGGTCCGCTTCCTCGCCGTCCTCGTCGTTGCGACACCCTGCCCCCTGCTGATCGCGATCCCGACGGCGATCATCGGCTCGATCTCCCTCGCCGCCAGGCGGGGCGTCATCGTCAAGGACCCGACCACCCTCGAGGCCATCGACACCTGCCGCACCATCATCTTCGACAAGACCGGCACGCTGACCTACGGCAAGCCGAGCGTCACCGAAGTGATCCCGGGCGAGGGCTTCGAGGCCGACGACGTGCTCGCCCTCACCGCCGACCTCGAGCGGTACTCCAAGCACCCCCTCGCCGGCGCCGTCGTCCGGGCGGCCGACGCCAAGCGACTCGCGACCCGTGAGCCTCACGAGATCTCCGAGCGACCCGGCGAGGGCCTGCGAGGCATCGTCGAGGGGCGCCAGGTCCTCGTCACCGGACGCGCCGCCTTCGAGCGCGCCAACCCCGACGAGGCCCAGGCCCTCCCACCGCTCGCCGGCGGCCTTGAGTGCGTCGTCGTCATCGACGGCTCGCTCGCCGCAACGCTCCGCTTCCGCGACGAGCCCCGCGCCGACGGCGCCGCCTTCATCCGCCACCTCACCCGCAAGCACCGCTTCCAGAAGGTCATGCTCGTCTCGGGCGACCGGGAGAGCGAGGTCCGCTACCTCGCCGACAAGGTCGGCATCGAGCACGTCCTCGCCTCCCAGTCCCCCGAGAACAAGGTCGAAATCGTCAAGCGCGAGACCGAGTCCGCCCGCACCTGCTTCATCGGCGACGGCATCAACGACGCCCCCGCCCTCGCCCTGGCGACCGTCGGGATCGCCTTCGGCCAGGCGAGCGACATCACCACAGAGGCCGCGGGAGTCGTCGTCCTGGACAACGCCCTCGAACGCGTGGACGAGTTCTTCCACATCTCGCGCCGTCTTCGCCGGATCGCGCTCCAGAGCGCCCTGGGCGGCATGGCGCTGAGCATCGTCGGGATGATCCTGGCCTCCTTCGGCCTGCTCCCTCCGGTCGCGGGCGCGATCGCCCAGGAGGCCATCGACGTGCTGGCGGTCCTCAACGCGGTGCGTGTCGCCGCGCCCCCCGCCAGACTCTCCGACATCCGCGACTGACCGCCCCGCCCCGACCGCCGCCCTGGCCCCCCCGCCCGCCGCCCCCCTACCGTTGCGCGGGACGGATCCCAGCCCCCTGACCCGCCTCAGAGACCAAGGAGATCGACGCATGGCCATCCGCGTTGGCATCAACGGCTTCGGACGAATCGGACGCCTCGTCTACCGCATCGCCGCCAATCGACCCGGCTTCGAGGTCAACCTCATCAACGACCTCGTCCCCGCGGACAACCTCGCCTACCTCCTGAAGTACGACACGATGCACCGGCGTTTCACGATCAACGGCAAGCCCGCCGAGCTCAGCGCAACCGAGAACGCCTTCACCGTCAACGGCAAGACGACCAAGACGATGGCCGTCCGCGACCCCGCCGAGCTGCCCTGGGGCCAGCACAACGTCGACTACGTCCTCGAGTCCACGGGCCTGTTCACCAAGTTCGAGGACGCCCACAAGCACATCGAGAACAACGGGTGCAAGCGGGTCCTCCTCTCCGCCCCGACCAAGAGCCCCGAGCAGGTCCGCACCTTCGCCTACAAGGTCAACCACGAGCTGTACGACCCCGCCAAGGACGTCATCCTCTCCAACGCCAGCTGCACGACCAACTGCCTCGCCCCCGTCGCCAAGGTCATCAACGACGAGTTCGGCCTCGAAGAGGGCCTGATGACCACCATCCACGCCGCGACCGCGACCCAGCCCACCCAGGACGGCCCCTCCAAGAAAGACTGGCGAGGCGGACGCAACGCCTACCAGAACATCATCCCGGCGAGCACCGGCGCCGCCAAGGCCGTCGGGCTCTGCATCCCTGAGATCAAGGGCAAGCTCACCGGCATGTCCTTCCGCGTGCCGACCGCCGACGTCTCGTGCGTGGACCTGACCTTCAAGACCAAGAAGTCCACCAGCCTGAAGGCGATCAACGCCGCCATGAAGGCCGCCAGCGAGGGCTCCATGCAGGGCGTCCTGGGCTACACCGAGGAGGAGGTCGTCAGCTCCGACTTCATCGGCGACCCCCGCAGCTCCATCTTCGACGCCCTGGCCGGCATCGAACTCAACGATCGTTTCTTCAAGGTTGTCAGCTGGTACGACAACGAGGCGGGTTACGCCACGAGGTGCGTGGACATGCTGGCCATGATGGCCCAGCGGGACGGCAACGCCTGATCCCACCACATTGCCCCCACTCCCCTCGCCCCGCGGGCGGGTCGTCCCGCAGGAGGAGCCCTGTCATGCAACGAGTCGCGGGCGTCGCCCTGACGCTGGTCGTGCTGGGATCGCTTGGCTGTCAGTCCGGGCCGCGTGGCCCCATCGGGGACACCCAGGGGCGTCGCGACCCCGGCGTGAGCACCCGGGCGGACTCCCAGGACCCCGCCGTCAACAGCGTGACCCTCATCGAGTTCGCCGACCAGGTCGCCCAGGACCTCCCGGCCCGCATCGCCTCGATACCGGAGCTGGCCAACCGCGACCACGAGGCGGTGCTCTACCTCGGCGAGTTCATCAACCGGACGAACACACCGACCAACGACTTCCGCCTGGCGCGCCAGATCGTCCGCAACTCGATCATCAACTCGGACATCGTGCGTCAGTACGCGACGGTCTACGCCGACCCCGAGCAGCTCGCCCGCCTGCGTGAGCGTCTGGCGGCCTCCGAGTCCGGGCGGGTCTCCGACGACGAGATGAACGGGCGCCTGTACTCGGCCGACGACATCTTCGTACTCAACTCGGAGATGTCCGAGGCGACGCGGGGCGGGGGCGCCCAGAGCCTGTACGTCTTCGACATGACGCTGCTCGAGCTCAAGACCGGGCGCCAAGTGTTCAGCTCGCAGATCGTGCAGAAGTTCGTGCGTTGACGCCCGGTCGCCGCGCGTGAGGGGCAGGACGCCATGAGCGCCATCCTCCGAGGCCGACCGAGCGCCGCGATCGTGCTGATCGCCGCCCTGGGCTTGCTCCCGCACATGAGTGGGTGTGCCCAGAGCCCGCGCCGTGGCGCCACGACCCGCTTCACGATCTCCGACATCGAGTACACCTCCGCCGAGCTCTCCGCCCAACTCGCCGCCGCCCCGTTCCTGCAGGGCAGAGCCCCCGACTCCCCCGAGATCCGCCTGATGCCCGGCGAGTTCCGCAACGTCTCCAACGAGCGCATCGGCGAGGCCGATCGCTGGGCCATGATCTCCATGATCCTCTACGACCCGGGCATCTTCGAGCTGCTCCGCTCCAAGAACGTCTCGATCGTCATGCCCGAGCAGCGCAAACGCCTCTTTGAACGCTTCGCGATCGCCCAGGAGATCCCGGGCCAGACACCCCCCACCATCGTCTTCGGCGAGAACTCGATCGCCACCCACGCCATCAACACGACCTTCCTCTCCGCGACCCGCGAGGCGACCGACACCGCCGGGACCGACGAGCGCAAGGACCTCTTCCTCATCCAGACCGAGATCATCGACCTGGGCACAGGGGCGGCGATCTGGAGTGGCCAGACCCGCTTCGCCCGCGTCGCCCGGGGCGTCATCCTCAACTGACGGAGCAAGACCTGAGACCAGCCCCGCCCATCCCCGTCCTCTTCGCGCTCGCCCTTTTCGGCGCGATCGTCGGCGGGTGTTCCTCCTACCAGGGCGACCCGGGGATGCTCACGACCATCGCGCATGCCGATTTCGGCGGCTCCCGCACCATCGCCCTCACGACCGCCACCGACAACCTCCGCGACCGCTCCTACCTCCTCGACCGCCAGAAGATCCTCTGGGCGTCGCTCGCCGAGGGAGACATGGACACCGCCCAGGCGAGCGCCGACTACGTCTACGACCAGCTGCGCACCCAGGGCGTCAACCGGGGCAAGGCGGTCGGTCGCTTCTTCGTGGGCGACTCGAGCGTGCTCGTCTGGAAGGGCGAGCCCTTCGAGCAGGCCGCCGGCTTCGCCGCGGTCGCGATCGTCGATGGCCTCAGCGGCGACTGGGGCAACATGCGCGCCTCCGCCCTGGGCTCGCTCTTCCAGCTCCGAGACCTCGAGGGCGTCGTCGAGGGCGAGCGCGGGAGCAACCCCCGCGCTGGCGCCCTCACCGACCGCGAGCTGCTCGTCGCCGGTGTCGAGCGGAACGAGCACGCCGAGACCGACGAGGCGTACGAGAACTCACTCCCGCTCACCGCGTCGGACTTCGAGCCCGGCTACGCCCTGGCCGCCCTCGCCGAGCGCGAGATGGGGCTCCACGAGGAGCTCGACGAGTCGCTCCGCAAGCTCGTCGCGGTCAACCCCCAGCTCCAAGACCTCGCCGACCAGATCCGCAACGGCTCGTACAACACGATCCTCGTCGTCGACTACGGCCTCGGCCCACGCAAGATCCAGACCGGCCCCGACGGCGCCATCGCCGGCTTCCAGGCCCGCACCTTCTCCGACCCCGCCCCACTCTCCGTCAACGTCAACGGCGCCCTCGACCGCTTCCCCGTCCTCACCGACTACAACCGCTTGTCGGCCGATCTCAAGTGGAACAACTTCGAGGACGTCCGCATCGCCAAGAGCCAGATCGGCTCCGCCCTCATGGTCGGCGGCGGCATCACCGCCATCGCCAGCGACGACTCCACCGCCCAGCTCATCGGCCTGGGCCTTCTCCTCGCGGGCGCCGCCCTCCGCTCCTCCTCCAGCGCCGACACGCGCCACCTCGAGGCGCTCCCCCAGCGCACCTACCTCGCCCTCGTCACCCTCCCCGAGGGCGCCTCACGAGTCGAAATCCAAGTCGACGGACGCCCCGAGAGCCGCCTCGTCCTGCCCGACCTCCCCTCGAGGGGCCCCTCCGACCTGCGCCTCTGGTACGTCCGCCTCCCGACCGCCGGCGCCCCCTGGGCCACCCCGCCCAGCGTCGTCTACTCGAACGACGCGACGGGCGGCGCGACCGACGCGCCCGACCTGCCCTACATCCTCGGCGGGCGTTGCGTGCGCACGCCGAGCGAAGATCTGCTCCGCGAGTACCGCCGGGCGGGGCTGCCCGCGTGGGTGACGGTCGCCGACCTGGAGCGGATGTACGCCGAGGAGGGGATCGCGCTCCCCGACACCGGCGTCATCGCGACCGGTCGCCACGTCCTCGAAGGGGGCGCCGCGATGTACACGCCGCCGGCGGGCAGCGCCGGCTTCGTCCGCCTGTTCTGCCAACCGCACCCGCCGTACGCTCCCAGGGGCGAGACCGCCAACCAGATCCTCCGGGAGATGCACGCCCAGACACACGGGGAGACCTCCGAATGAACCGTCAGCAACTCCTGGTCCTTATTCCCGCGTTCGCCCTCGCCGCCCTGGCGCCCATCGGCTGCCAGCAACAGCACGTCGCCCCCGCCGGCGCCGAGCGCGATCCCCTCCCCGTCGAGCTCTACCCGGACATCGTCGTGGACCGGGGCTTGGAGCACGTCATCGTCTCGGACGTGGACCGGATCGTGTGGCGAGCCGGGAGCGCGGGCCAGCCCGCGCGCCTCGCCGTCCCCATCCGCAGCCTCTCCGACTACGACGTGCACACGCAGTACCGGATCCTCTGGTACGACGACACCGGCGTCGAGATCGGCGCGACCCAGTGGCGCTTCACCACCCTCGCCCCCCAGGTCGAGCAGCAGTTCCAAGGCAACTCGACCTCCGCCAAGGCCCAGGCGTGGCGGATGGAGATCCGCGTCGCCAGATGAGCCGCCCCGCCCGGGCGCGCGCATCGTGTAGCCTGCCCCCTGGCCCGGGAGGCGCCCGATGCCCTGCCTGCTCGCCCTCGACCAGGGCACGACCAGCTCGCGCGCGATCGTCTTCAGCCCGGACGGGCGCGTCCTCTCGAGCGCCCAGCGCGAGTTGCCCCAGATCTACCCCCGCCCCGGCTGGGTCGAGCACGACGCCCACGAGATCTGGCGGTCGCAGCTTGAGACGGCGCAGGAAGCCCTGAACGCCCAAAGCGTTGATCGCGCCGACGTCGCCGCCCTCTCCATCACCAACCAGCGCGAGACGACCGTCGTCTGGGACCGCTCGACGGGCGAGCCCATCGGCAACGCGATCGTCTGGCAGGACCGTCGGACGGCGCCCCTGTGCGCACGCCTGCGCGCCGACGGGCTCGAACCCCTCTTCACGCACCGCACCGGCCTCCTCCTCGACCCCTACTTCTCCGGCACGAAGCTCGCCTGGATCCTCGACAATGTCCCCCGCGCCCGCGAGCGGGCCGCCCGGGGCGAGCTCGCCTTTGGCACCGTCGATTCCTGGCTCGTCCACAAGCTCACCCGCGGGCGCCTGCACGTCACCGACGCGAGCAACGCCTCACGCACGCTCCTGTTCAATATCCACACCGCCGACTGGGACGACGAGCTGCTCGAACGACTCGCGATCCCGCGCGCTGTGCTGCCTCAGGTCCGAGGCAGTGCTGAGGTGCTCGCCACCACCCACCCTTCCCTTGAACTCGCCGAACTCCCGATCGCCGGCCTTCTCGGCGATCAGCAAGCCGCAACGCTCGCCCAGGCCTGCCTCCACCCGGGCATGGCCAAGTGCACCTACGGCACAGGCTGCTTCCTGCTCATGAACACTGGGGCCCAAGCGACGGTCTCGGCGAACCGCCTGCTCACGACCGTTGCCTGGCGCCTCGGGGACAGCCTCGCATACTGCCTCGAAGGGAGCGTCTTCGTCGCGGGCGCGGCCGTGCAGTGGCTGCGAGATGGGCTGGGCGTCATCGACCGGGCCGAGGAGGTCGAGCCCCTGGCCGCCTCGGTCGAGGACTCGGGCGGCGTTGTCTTCGTGCCCGCTCTGGCCGGCCTGGGGGCGCCTCACTGGGACCCCAACGCCCGGGGCATCATCGCGGGCATCACCCGCGGCACGACCGCCGCCCACATCGCCCGGGCCACCCTCGAGGGGATCGCCTGCCAAGTCGTGGACCTGGTCGAGGCGATGGAGGCCGACGCGGGGCGCCCGATCAAGGAGCTCCGAGTGGACGGCGGCGCCGCCGGCGACGAGCTGCTCCTCCAGATCCAGGCCGACCTGCTCCAACGCCCGGTCGTCCGACCCCGGGAGCTGGAGACGACGGCCCTCGGGGCGGCGTGCGCCGGCGCGCTCGCGACCGGCGTCTTCAACTCCACCGATGACATCAGCGCGATCTGGCAGGAGGGACGTCGTCTGGAGCCTCGCCTGAACGAGAGAGAGGCCGGCGCCGCACTCGAACGCTGGCGCGAGAGCGTCGAACGCGCCAAGGGGTGGACACCCCGCCACTGAGGGATGCTCGCCGGAACGCTGAGCTCGCTAGGGCTTGGCGCGCAACGCCTCCACCTCGCCCGACGCCTCCTTGAGTAACGCCTCGATGCCCGAGAGCGGTCCCGAGATCGTCCCAGGGTCGAACTCGTCCGCCGTCATCTGCCCCTTCCACGTGTCCACGATCACGGAGACCGCTTCGAGCGAGGCGTCGAGCCCGTCGGCGGCCTGATCGAGCAACTCGATCACACGCTCCGCGTGCTGGCGCTGCACGTCGTTGATCTCGCCCGGCGGCGCCCCGGCGGACGGATCACCCACGATCCGCAGCACGTCTCCGATCGACGCCGTCCGCTTGCGCGCTTCCCAGATCTCCTCGCCCGCCTCGTACCGGCACTCCTCCAAACTCTTCCAGAGCAGGAGCGGATGATCGCGGAGCCACGTGTCGTCGAACCCCGCCGCGGTGTCCGCGAGCATCTTCAGGGCCTCCCGGTGCATCGCCAGCGACTCCTCCGCGCGAGTCGCCAGCCAGTCCGACCCCGAGGCGCTCCGATCGCGAACGACCTGCTGGAAGACGTTGCTGCACCCCGCCCCCCCCGCCGCGATCGCAAATAGCGCGACGAGCCCGCACGCGAGCCCCCAGCCCCGTGTTCCCCGACGATCCCATATCATGAAGCGATTCTCACGGCGACGTTCCCCCAAGCCGAACAAGGTTGGCAGAGAATACGGTTTTCCCGAGGCGTTGACACGCCCTGCCCACGAGCCGAGACCCGCCATGCCCAGCCGAACCGCGAAGCGTGCCCGCCGTCTGGTCCCCCTGGCGATCGCCGCCCTCGCCCTCGCCGCCACCCCGGTCGCCGCAAACGAGACGGACCAGTACACCCTCCCGATCGACAAGCCGTTCGCCGACCTGGGTCCCTACTTCGATGCGGTCCACTACGAGGTGCTCTCCAGGGCGGTGGATCTGCTCAATGAGCAGCTCCGTCCCGCGCGCTTCGCAGGCGACCAGGGCAAGATCGACTACCTGACCTCGCCCGGCGCGGTCGCCGATGCCGTCCGGGGCCAGTTCATGCCCGGCTTCATTGAGACGCTGAACATCGAGCGGGCCGTGCGCACCAGCGCCGCCAAGCGCGCCTACCCCGACCAGTACACCGCCTACAAGACGCTCGGCTGGATCTACGCCTGGGCGCACCTGCCCATCGACCCCCGCCGGATCCCTCTGCTGGTTCAGTCCTCGACCGTCCGCGTCCACGGGTCGTACTTCGGCACCGACAAGATGGCCCACTTCCACGACCTGGGCCACTACTACTTCAAGAGCTACCTCGCCCGCATGGGCGACGGCGACACGCCCGAAGAGGCCCGCAAGTGGGTCGTCTGGTGGTACTCGAGGGGCCCCATCTCCGAGACCCTCGCGATCGGCTCGCTCGCCACCGGCGTGATCTCCAACGCCGACCTCGCCTCCAACTACGCCGGCATGAAGTTCTACGAGAACCTGACCGCCCCCGTCACGCTCAAGGGCCAGGACCGCCCGCCCCTCCTCATCCTGCGCGACGGGTACTGGCGCCTCAACTTCCATGTCCGCCCGGACTCGGGCTTCATGGAGCCCTTCTTCTCCGACCACTTCAATGAGGCGCTCAACCCCAATGTCTTCGAGATCGGCATGCGCGGCCCGATCAAACGCCACGTCCGCAAGATCGCCGATCAGGTCCTCCAGTTCTACGCCGACGCGGACGGGAACCCTCGCACTCTCGAGTGGTTCCACGACCAGGCGGTGGAGCTGCGCACGCTCTACGGCGAGGATTACGGCGCGTATATCAACGAGAAGGTCATGTTCACGATCGGCGACCTCTGCCTCGCGCCCCCCGACGAGGAGGAGGCGCCAACCGAAAGCCCGCCTGAGGAATCCGCGTCCGAGCCGCCGCCTGAACCCGCCACCCTGCCCGACGTGAAGGACGTGACGCCGACCGGCACGACTTCACCTTGAGCACGAAGATCACCGCCGTCGGCAAGCGTGAGCGCTAAGCCCTCAGTTCAGCACGCCTGAACATGTCCAGCATGTCACGCTCCAATGGCGTACTCAGTACGTTCTGCGCCACGAACTCCTCAGCCCCGGGATGTCCGCACGCGCGGATCCGCTCGCCGGCGGCGTGCGCGTCGTACGTCGTCCGCCGCGGCTCCACCCCAGGACCGAGCCTCAGCCAGTGCGCCCCATCCTCCCCGAATGGCATGCCCACGCTCCCCGCGTTCACCACGCGCACATCCCCGATCATCCGGTCAAACGCCATGTGCGTATGCCCGCACACCACGACCGAAGCTCCCGCCGCCTCGAAGATTGCTCGCAGAGACCCCTCGGGCGTCTCGCGTGTGAAGATCTCGCTGTCACTCCGCGGCGTGGCGTGGCAGAACAACACCCCACCAAGCCCCTCGACCTCAATGCGGACGGTCTCAGGCCAACTCGCGATCGCGTCGGCCTGCTCGTCGCTCAGCTGTTCCGCCTCCCAGCGCATCGCCGCCCGGTGCGCCTCGGGAATGCCCGACGCGTCGCCCACGCGCGCGAGCGCGAGCACCGCTCGATCGCCGTTCCCCCGGATGAACCGGACGGGTGTCTCCAGCCCCAACAGAAGTTCGAGACACTCGCCGGCAATCGGCCCGGGAAAGACGTCGCCATCGACCCGGAGTCAAAGACAGCCGGGGGCCAGGGCGTATCTGTGAAGGTCACGGCGTGATACCGGTACAATGCGTCGCGGGCTGTTCGATTCGATCTTAACATGACCTTTGCGCTTGTTTCGGAGATCCTCTTTGGACTCACCGACATCGACAGATCATCCTCGCTGGCTCGGCGGCTATGAGCCGTACGGTGTTGTGTGCAACGGGATGACGGCCGAGGAGTTGTTCGATCGTTACGAGGCGTGCGGGTTCCTCTACCCCGCGAAGCGTGAACAGCTTGCTCCGTTCATCGACACCGTCAGGACAACATGGAATGCCAGCCTCAAGGCGGACATGGCGGACTGCGTCCACCATTGCCTGACCTGCACCAATTCAGAGCGCGGTGCGTGGGGTACGGTGTCCATGTGGAGATCGTCCGCCAGACGCGCTCATAGTCAGCATCTTGTGTCTTCTGGGTGGCCTGGCTGCTCTCGCAATGTGATGCTTGCCGCGCAGGACTGGTGGGATGGCTCCGGCGTGGAGTTTGCCGAGAAGTGGTTCCGATCTGAAAACAAGTATCCCAATCGCATCTTTGGCTCTGTGCCAGACCGACTCGGTCACGCCAACAGTACGCTCGAACGCCGCGCACTCTTTGCGTCAGGCCGAGACCATGAGCACAACCCTGATGTTCCAGTTGAGGTGCACTTGGTCGGCGACGACGCCGGTATCGTCGCCCGTGATGTTCTTGCCCGCCTCACTGATCCAGTAGTGGCCGCCGCTGAGGAGTTGGATACTGGCGATGTTTCGCTCAACGAGCTGAACGAGGCATATGCCAGGGTTGGCCTGCAACGTTCACGGCGAGTGCACATGGCGACGATCCCGGGCCATGCTCAGCCGGTGGGGCTAGCCAGTGCATATCGAGGCCCACTCGGGCTGAACTTTTCCTTTCTTGAGAATCGCTGTGACATCTGGCTCGACAGGCAACTCGATGAGACCGAACGCCGCAGCGTTGCATCCGCTCTTCTTGACGCGAGCCGTTCGACGTACGAAGACTGCCCACTGCCTTACATTCTCGTCACGTGCGATGAGCCGACTCTCGAGGTGTTGCTCAACTGGACGCACGGTCAGCACATCCGAACGTACGAACGTTGTATCTGGACCAGGTCGGGCTTCTGGGACTGGTACTGCCACGTTGATTCCTTCTATCAGCGCGTGATGGAGCTCGAAGAGCGTCGCATAGCCCGGATGATGAGCAAGTCCGCGGAGGAGGCATCGTCGTGAGCTCGTACATCATGGACAACGAGGCCGAGGGTGAACGGATCGAGCAGAAGACGGACTCCGTACTCACGCGGGAGCAATTGGCTTGGGCGGGGCTGACGCACGGTCAACGCGTGCTCGATCTTGGATGCGCCGCGGGAACGACGAGCCGCATCATGGCTGACATTGTCGGCCCGGCCGGCCAAGTCATCGGCGTTGATGCGTCGGGTCAGCGAGTTGAGGACGCCCGGCACCGAACCGCTTCAGGTAACGCGGAGTTTCGACATGGCCACGCGGACGCGGTTCCGCTGGAGGACGACGCCGTCGATTTGGCGTGGAGCCGCTTTCTCTACGAGTACCTCCCTGAGCCCGACAAAGCACTCCGCGAGATGATTCGGGTAACCAAGCCCGGAGGCACAGTGGTTGTCAGCGACCTCGACGGCAACTGCATCTGGCACGACGGAATGGGATCGGCTCTGCAAAGCGAGATTGCCGCGGCGATCGATTCGTTTGGACCGGGGTTCGACCCGGGAGTTGGACGAAGACTACCGGCGATGTTTCTCGCCAGCGGGCTTGTCGATATTGACGTCGACATCCGTGCCTATCACATCGTCTGTGGGCGGCTCACCGAGCCTGCGTTGATCCACTGGCGTATGAAGCTGGACGGTGTGCGTCGGTCTCTCGCAGATCTGGGCTGGCCGGAGGAGCGAGCAGATGCGCTTGCCAAAGGCTTCGAAAATCACCTTCTCGACGACCGAACGTTTACATACAGCGTTCTGATCACCGTGAAGGGAACGAAGCCAACGCATCAATAGCGAGTACGTCGCAATGGGTTGACGCGGATTACGCCTCGAAGCGGCGCATCCTCGAAATCGTCTGTTTGAACTGCCGCCTCGACGGCACAAACCTCGCCCCCACAATGAGAAAGCCCTTCGACGTGCTCGTCGAAGGGCTTGAACTCTCGAAAAGTCGGGGTGAGAGGATTCGAACCTCCGACCTTCTCGTCCCGAACGAGACGCGCTACCAAGCTGCGCTACACCCCGTCGAGGGCGACTATAGCCCCGCCCCCTCCGCCCCGCCATCGCTCTCAAGAACCGGGGGTGAACCAGCCCCTTCTCGGACCGAAGGGAACCCCCGGACGCTCACTCGCCCGGCTTGATGAACCGCGGCTCGGTCGTGTACACGTTGTCCTCCCGGTCCGACGGGTCGGCGTCGGGGCCCGCCGAATAGAAGTACGGGCGCCCTCCGACGCACTCGCCCCCGTCCCCGTCGCCGGGGATCAAGTCCATGTAGTTGGGGCACTCCGCCGGGTTCCGCTCCCGCTCTGTGATGTAGTTGCGCCGCACGCGCATGAACGCCAACTCCTGGTAGAAGATCGGCGACTCGCCGAAGAAGTACCCGTTGTTCGCGTTCGTGGTCCCGCGCATGTTGACCCCAGTCCCTGGCTGACAGTCCGCGCGGGGTGGATTGGCAACCACCTCGCCGTCGAAGAGGGGATGGACGTACCGGATCGGGTTCCCCCACGCGTCGAACACGGTGGTGAGCTCGGGCTGCTCGTCATCCATGCCGACCGTCCCGCTGCTCTCGGTGGGCGTGTACAGATGCACGAAGTTCGAGTCGAGGCCCTCGACCACGCCGATCGCGCTCGAGTAGGCCTTGGCCTGGAGGAGGAAGTACCCGACGGAGTTGATGGGGGCGCCGCCGCTGCTGGTGGGCACGACCCCGTCCATGATCGGGAAGTTCCGGTTCCCGACCGCCATGTTCTCCTCGTAGGCCACGTACCCCTTGGGCTTGTCCTCGCCGCTGTCGGCGATGTAGTGCTCCAGCGACGTGTCCAGCGCCCGGATCACGTCACGCGTCGCGCTCGCCCTGGCGGAGGTCGTCACCTTGGCCCCGACGGCGACCACCAGCGTCACCAGGATCCCGACGATGATGATCACCACCAGCATCTCGATGAGCGTGAAGGCTCGGCGTCCCGGGGCGTGCCCTGTCCGGGTCATGAAAGTTCCTCCTCGGAGCTCGCGAGGCGACGGCGTCCCCGCGACGCGTCGATTCACTCGACGCCTGGTCGCTTCGAGCGGGCGCACGCCCGCGTCCCACCGCCGCCAGACTATACGAACCCGCGTCCGCTCCTGATCCGCCTACGAGGCCCCGCCGTCGGGCGCCCCCTGACCTCCCGCCGGAGGCGGGTTCGTCGGCCGCCGAGCGCCCAGCCCATCGAGGCCGGGCCCCGAGATCGACCCGAAGAAGCCGGAGGGCGCGCCGACCGGCGCCGCCGGACGCGACGGCGCCCTCGGGGCCACCGGGCGCCCGCCCCCACCCGGGCCGGACGCCTGCGGGCTCAGCCTCGCCTTGAAGATGAAGTCCGTCACGCGGTCGCGCACGTTCTCCATCATCTGCAGGAACAGCCGCTGCCCCTCCCGCTTGTACTCGATCCTGGGGTCGAGCTGGCTGAACGCGCGGAACCCGATCGCGTCGCGGAGCTGGTCCATGCCGTA
>JAWKTB010000006.1:0-352434 GCA_041402005.1 Phycisphaerales bacterium
TCCCCGTGCTTCACGCCTCGACCGACAGCGGCGCCCGCTCGCCCTCGTCGCCGCCGGCGGGGCGTCCGCCGCGCTCGACCGCGAGCTTGTCCATCAGCATCTTCCAGGTCTCGACCTCGTACTCCAGCAGGTCGATCACCTTGCCGAGCCTCGCCGCGTCCTTGTTGAAGCTCGCCTCGATCAGCTCGTTATACATGAAGGAGTACAGCGACTTGACCCGCTCGCCCAGCTCCGGGTCCGGGCCCGGGCGGACCGAGCCGAGCAGTTCGAGCACGATCGCCCGGCACTGGCTGAAGCCCGAGTGCGCCTTCTCGTAGTCCTTGGCCTCAAGCCCCTCCCGGGCCTGCTGGGCGAAGCGGACCGCCCCCTCGAGCAGGAGCAGGCGCAGCTGCTCCGGGCTGGCGGTCATGACCCGGGTGCGGAGGTACGCGGTGGCGGTGTTGGCCTGGCTCATCTCGCCACGCTTATCGGCGTCAGGGGCCCCCCGCTGAAGCGCCGCCCCCCGACCCATGCTCACTGCACGGACCCGATCGAGCCCAGCGTCGAGTTCATGCTCTGGAGCTGGGCGATCGCCTGCTCCATCGCCAGGAACTGACGCTGCAGCACCAGGCGCCTCGACTCGAGCTTGTCCGTGATCGAGTCGATCCGGTCCTGCTGGAGCTTGATCTGTGAGTCCAGCGAGTTCCGCTTGTTCGTCAGCACGCCCGAGATCGAGTCGATGTACCGGTTGGCGAACTCCTCGATCTGCCCGACTACGCCCAGTTCCGTGAACTGCGTCGCGGCCTCGGGGTCGGTCACCGTCACCCCGTCGAACTGCTGCGTCCCCGAGTTCGGATCGACCACACGCCGCGCGAACAGCGCCTCGACCGCGTCGGGGTCTTCGGCCAGCGCCTCGCGGAAGCGGTCGCTGTCGAGTGTCAGCTTACCCCCGTCACCGATCGTAATGCCGACGTCCGCCAGCGAGTCGAACCCTTCGATGAACCCGTCGTTGCTGCCAAGGACGGTGCTGAAGAGCGCCGAGCGGAGCGAGATCGCCGTCCCGTCGCCGAGCAGCGTGCCCCGCTCCTCCGTCTCCTGCACGTAGCGCGTGTGGAAGTTGACGCGATCGATCGCGTCGTTGAACGCCTTGATGAACGCCTTGACGTCGGTCTCGATCGTCGCGTCGTTCCGGGCGATGGTGAGCTGCACGGGCGTGTCGCTCGAGCTCTTGAGGTCGATGCTCACGCCGCTGAGCACCGAGTCGAGCGTGTTGGAGTCGCCCTGGAGGAGCACCGCGGTCGCGGGGTTGGTCGAGCCGAAGAAGACGACCGCGTCGTCGCCCTCGTCGAGGACGTCGAGGCCCAGGTCGAAGCCGTGGGTGTCCAGGATGAAGCGTCCGTCCACGCCAGTGTGGTTGGACGTGAAGCTCAGGCGGTAGGCGTTGCCCCCGCCCCCGTCGTTGATGATCGAGACGCCGACACCCGCCCCCGCGTCGTTGATCTTGTCCCGGACGTCCTCGAGGGTGTCCGTCGCGTCGAACTCGACCGTGACTTCGAACGAGCCGTCGATCTGATTATCCTCGGCGTCCGACGACTCGGACTCGCCCAGGATCCGGAGCTTCTTGGCGACCGAGCCGGTCGTGTCCTCGACCTTGATCGGGACCGCCCCGCCCGACGTGTCCTCAATCAGCAGGCCGTCGCCCGTGTCGTTGATGCGCGCGATGAGGCTCGAGCCCTTCGCGGAGGCTTGGCCGTTGATCTCGTCGATCACGTCGCCGAGCGTCTTCGAGTCCGAGCCGACGTCGACGTTGAAGGTGATGCCCTGGGAGTCGGTGAAGCGGAGCGTGCCCGAGCCCACGCCGCCGCCGATCTCGCTCAGCCGTGTCGCCGTCGAGATGTACCTCAGTTGCAGCGAGCTCGAATCCACCTTGCCCGTCGTCACGCCCCCGGCGCCGGTGTCGATGCCGAGGTCCGCGGCGGTCGTGTCCGCCGACGTGATGATCAGGTTGCTCCCGCCGGTCGTCTGATCGACGATCTTGATGCCGTTGCCCGCGTCGTTGAGCGAGGCGACCACGTCGCCGCCAGACTGCTCGTTGATCTCGCGGATGACGCCCTGGATCGTGGTCTGCCCGGAGACGTCGACGCTGAACGAGGAGCCGTCAGCGGTCGTGAAGTCCAGGCTCGTCAGGCTGGCCAGCCCGGAGCCGCCGTTGAGGCTCGAGAGGAGCGTCTCGCCGATGCCGGCGAAGATCCGATCGCCGTTGAGCGGGTTCGTGCCGACGACGCCCTCGTCGAAGCCGAGCGATTGGAGCGTGCCCTTGCCGCCGTCGCTCAGGGTGATCAGGAAGCCGCCGGTGTTCAGCGAGAGGCGCCCGTTGTCGGAGTCGATCGAGACGCTGACGGCGCCGGCGCCCGCGTCGTCGAGGGCGGCGTTGATCCGGTCCACGAGCCCGCCGACCGTGGAGACCGCCGCCTCAGTGACCTGGAGCTCTCCGTCCACCGTCTCGTAGATGTCCCCGAGGTTGATCTTGACGTTGGTCCCGCCCACGTTGATCGTGAAGTCGGCGCCGAGCAGCGAGTCCGACTTGAACCGGATCCCGGACCCGTCGAGCAGGGCGCTCAAGGCGGTGTTCGCGTTGAGGCCGTAGACCGTCGAGCCCTCGAGGATCGTCGTCGTCCCGGCGTCGGTGTCGGCCGCGATGCCGAGCGTCTCGACCGTGTCGCGCGTGCCGACGTTTGCGACGCTGACGGTCGAGCCGTTGCCGTCGATGACGAACCGCCCGTCCTCGACGCTGGCGGTGACGCCCGCGCCCGAGTCGTTGATCGCGTTGAGCACGTCCTCGACCGTCGCCACCCGCGAGAGGTCCACCTCGGTGGTGGTCGAGCCGCCGACGGTGATGCGGATCTTGCCGCGCTCGATCCCGTCCCCGCCGTTGAGCTGCGCGAGGTTCGTGATCCGATCGAGGCGGGCGCGGTTGTCCTCGAAGGTGAGGCTGCCGATGCCCGCGGCGGACGTGTCGCGATCCGAAAACCCGCGCGACAGGAGTTGCCTCGCCGACACGAGCCGGTCGACGATGAACGAGTACGTCCCGGGCGCCGCCCCGGCGCCCGCGGTCGCGCTCAGCACGTCCGAGTCTGAACTCGTCGCGCTCTTGGCGTCAAACGTCAGCGACGTGCGGAACTTCGCCGCCGCCGTCTTGAGCGCGCTCAGCCTCGAGTTCAGGTCCAGGTACGCCGCCTGCTGGGTCTGGAGCTGGAGCAGCCTGTTCTGCGCCAGCGTCCGAGGGCGCGCCTCGACCGCCAGCAACTGCTCGATCAGCGACGCCGTGTCGATCCCGCTGAACAGCCCGACGCCAGACGTGATGCCGCCCATGCCCTTGACCCTTCCCGCGCCCCGTGGCGCCTCAGCCCGTCTCCCGAGCCCCCGAGCCCGAGCCCCACCCGATCCCGCTCACGCCCCCCTCGCGACGGCACGGGCGGTCCAGACCCGCCCGACGCAGCCGCAGGCAGTCCCCCGCCCACTGCGCCAGCACGCGCCCGAAGACGCGACGCGCCTCCTCGCGCGCCGCCTCTCCCCGCGCCGTCCGCTCGATCTCAACAACGCTCATGCCGATGTCTCCGGCGTCCGAACCGCCCGTGCGCCTGCATCGGCCCCTCTCACGCCGGGCCTGCAATCCACCCGCGGGCGCGCTTGATGAGGTCGGTCCCTCCCCCCTGGATCGGCAGGATCGACGCCCCCCTTGCCCGCAATCCACGCCGGATCGCGCAGTTCGTGCGCTCATCGCCCGCCGAACATCTCCCGGCGCTTCCGACGTAGGATCAACCCCCCGATGACCGATCCAGAGCCCATGCCAACGCCCGTCCCGACGCCGCCGCCCTCCGGGGTCATCCTCCTGGGTTCCAAGCTCGTCGCCGCCCTGCTCCTGCTGTCGAGCCTGGTCGGCCTGGGCCTGGCTCTGTTCGGCGCCCCGGCGGTCGTCGTCGGCATGTTCGCATTCGAGCTCGTGACGCTCGTCGCCGTCGTCTTCGCCGTCCTCGCCGCCTTCGGTCGCTTCGCCGACGGCTGGGCCTTGGCGATGGCCTGCGTCGCGGGCACCGTCTTCGCCGCCAGCGCGCTGGGGTACATCGACGGGCGCCCGAACTTCCTGACCTCGCCCGACGCCGCCCGTGTGCTCAAGGGGCTCGTCGTCGCGCGCGTCTCGCTCGCCGGCGTCGTGGCGCTCCTCGCGACGCTCGCCGTCTTCTCGCGAAACCCGAGGTCGTGGCGCCACTTCCTGATCGGCGCGGGGCTCGGGCTCCCCGTCCTCCTCGCCCTGGCCATCGCCTGGAAGATCGGTCGTCCCTGGCTGCTCACCCCCCAGACCGGGCCCATCGAGATCCTCCGTCTGGGCGTCCTGGTCCTGGGCTCGGTCGTCCTCGCCGTCATGTTCTCGGCCGCGGTCCACAACGTCATCCGGGCCTACGAAGTGGGTTTGGACGACCAGCGCCCGAACAACGACGCCGCCGGCGCCTGACCCGCGGAACCGCCGCCGATTTTCCCCCAATAATCCCGCATGGGTGACCTCTTCACGGTCTTCGTGCTGTTGGCCGGTGTCTTCTGCCTGGGCGGGCTCGTCTTCTTCCTCGTCATGCGCTTCTTCCGCTCCGGCGCGCACAAGCCCCAGACCACCACCGACCTCCGCCTGATCACCGAGCGCGTCCGCGCCGTCGGCAAGCTCGTCGGCCTCGAGGTCCACGCCAAGGAGATCGCCACCGCCAAGCGAGGCTGGTCGTGGATCCCCCCGATTCTGCTCACCCAGGCCAAGCTCGCGATGATCTTCCAGTTCGAGAAGCAGTACTCGGTCGAGCTGGGCGTGGTGACGCAGGACCACGTCGAGGAGCTGGGCGGCGGGCGGTACCGCCTGACGCTCCCGCCGATCCAGGGCTCGCTGCGACTCGTGGACGTCGTGCCCTACGACATCCAGCAGGGTCGCGTGCTGGGCCTGCTCGACGTCATCGCGATGAACGCCGATCGCCAGGGCGAGCTGATGAAGGTCGCGCAGCAGCAAGCCGCGGAGCTGTTCGATCGCTCCGACGAGCGCTACACCGCCCAGGCCCGCGAGGCGGTCGAGCGCCAGCTCCGCTCCCTGCTCGCGCTGTTCGACGTGGACCTCGACATCATCTGGTCCGAGCCGCGGACGCACGAGCAGCCCCGCGTCGTCCTCGACCAGGACACCCGCGTCACGAGTTGACCAAGCCTTGCCTGCGCTCCCCCCGGTGGGGCCGGTTTCCAACCGGCCCAAGTTTTCCTCTTTGATCTGATTCCTGCATCGTGACGCGATCGCAAATGACGCCGTCGTCGCGCACGAAGATGCCCGACCGGCCCAACCGGGGGGCTCAGGTCGCGCTCGGGTGCCAGATCGTCTTCACCTCGACGAACGCCTCGATCCACCAGGGGTCCTCGCAGACCTCGTCGTCGAGCCAGTCGTGACCCGACACCTCGCGGATCGTGACGCGTTTGAGGTTCTCGGCCGCCCCCTCGCGGAGCGTCCTGGCCTCGTCGTCGCTCAGGCCCGCCGCGTGGATCGCGTCGATCCCCGAGTGGCTCGAGAAGTGGGGGGCCAGCTCCTCGCGAAGCCCCGTGAGCACGTTCACGACGCCCCCGGGTAGGTCGCTCGTCGCCAGCGCCTCCGCCAGCACGCACGCCAGCACGGGGTTCGTCTCGCCCGCGAGCACGACGCACGCGTTCCCGGCGCACAGCGCCGGCGCCACCAGCGAGACGAGCCCCAGCACCGGGAAATCATCGGGGCAGACCACCCCGACCACCCCCGTCGCCTCGGGCACGCTGAAGTTGTGGTACGGGCCTGCCACCGGGTTCGCGCACCCCAAGACCTGCGGGTACTTGTCGCACCACCCCGCGTAGTGCATCACCCGGTCGATCGCACACGCGACCTCACGCTCCAGCTCCCCCTTCTTGCGACCACCAGGCGCGACCGCCAGCGCCGTCGCCAGCTCGTCGCGCTTGCCCTCGATCATCTCGGCGAGGCGGTACATGATCTGCCCGCGCAGGTACGACGTTGCCCCCGCCCACCCGGGCTGGGCCTTGGCCGCGGCCTCGACCGCTTCGCGCAGGTCCTTCCGGCTCGCCCGACAGACGTACGCCGCGGGCGTCTCCTCCGTCCCGCCCACGGGCGTCACGCGTCCTGACTCCGACCGAGGGAACTTGCCCCCGATCAGGAGCTTGTACGTCTTGGTCACGTCCAGGCGGCTGCCCATCGCGTCCTCACTGTCCCAGGCGGCAGGTCATCGTCACCTGCGCCCGCACCGTGATCTGTCCCGACTCGACGGGCGTCGCCGACGCGTCCATCGCCATCATCTCCATGCCCCTGGCCGCGTACACCGGTCGCGGCGGCTCCGCTCCCTGCTCGCTCACCTCCTCGACCCGCTCGACCTTCATCCCCATCGCCCCCGCGACCGCGTCCGCCTTCGCCCGCGCCGTCGTGACGGCGCGCCGCAGGGCCTCGAGCTGCGCCCGCTCCGGGTTGCGAAGCTGGAACGAGATCCCCATCGACTCGTTGGCGCCGTGCTCGACCGCGACGTCTACGACGTCCCCCACGCGCTTCACGTCGTCCACCCGGACCATGACGGTGTTCGATGCCCGGTATCCGACGATCCGGGGCACGTCCCGCCCCCGCCCGCTCTCGTACACCGGGCTGAGCGAGATCTGCGATGTCTGGAGCATCATCCCCTCGACATCGAGGTCCTTCACGTCCGCGATCAGCTTGCCCAGGATCTCGTTGACCTGGCGCTGCGCGTCGCTGGCGGTATCCGCCTGCGCCGTCGCCCCCAGCGTGATCTGCGCCCGGTCGGGCTCGACCGAGACCTCTCCCGAGCCGACGACGTTGACGCGCGTCGCGTCCGGCGCCGGGCGCGTCGCGTCCTCGGGCCCCGCCGCGCCGAACATCGCGAGCGAGCCGATCGCAAGCCCGCCGACGATCGCCGCCGACACCACGCCCTTCCAGCCTGTCCGCCTCGCCGTCATCGTCCGCCTCCCGTCAGAGCCGCAGCTCCATCTCGATCTCGTGTCGGATCGGGATCCCGTCCATGCCGATGTCGGGGATCTCCGACTTGAGCTTGCGCGCCTCCGTCACCGCGCCGCGGTGCAGGGCGACCATCTCGAACTCCCGTCGCTGGTAGAAGCGCATCGCCGGCGTATTGTCGTTGGTCGTCACGAGCCATAGACGTTTGCAGCCGCGCTCGCGCGCGACGGCCCGCACCTCGGCCAGCAGACACGTGCCGATCCCCCCGTGCCCCGCCAGGGAGTTGTGGGTGACGATCTCGCAGTCGTCGCCATCGATGTTGTAGGTGATCAGCCCGATCGGCTCGTCGCCGCGCCACGCCGCGAACCCGGGCAGCTCGTCCGCGTCGAATCGGCGCCCGCGCGACACCTGGACCGTCGTCGCCCAGTACTGGCGCAGCACCCGCTGCGCCCACGCGCGGTCCTCGCGCGTCAGCGCCCGCACCTCGAACCCGGAACCAATGCCCGCCTCCATCTCCATCACGCGCCGTCCCTCCGCACGACCCAAGCCCACTCACACCCGCACGTACGCCCGGAGCCCGTGCATCCCGCCTTCGCGACCGAACCCGGACTCCTTGAACCCGCCGAACGGGCTCGCCGGGTCGAACTTGTTGTACGTGTTCAGCCAGACCACGCCCGCCTTGAGCTTGCTGGCGATCTCGAAGATCTTGGAGCCCTTGTCCGTCCAGACGCCGGCCGCCAGGCCGTAGGGCGTGTTGTTCGCCCGCGAGATCGCCTCCTCGGGCGTCCGGAAGCTCATCACGGCGAGCACCGGGCCGAAGATCTCCTCGCGCGCGATCGTGTGCGAGGGCTGCACCCCCGTGAAGAAGCACGGGCGACACCAGTTGCCCCGCTCGGGCAGGGCCGAGCCGTTGGCCTCGTGCAGCGTCGCCCCCTCTTCCCGCCCGGAGTCGAGGTACTTCTCAATCGTCGCCAGCTGCGCCTTGGAGTTGATCGCCCCGACGTCCGTGTTCTTGTCGAGCGGGTCGCCAACGCGCAAACTCTTGAGCCGGTGCTCCAGCTTCGCGACCACCTCTGGGAGAACGCTCTCCTGCACGAACAGACGGCTGCCCGCGCAGCACACGTGCCCCTGATTGAAGTAGATCCCCTGGATGATCCCCTCGATCGCCTGATCGATGGAGGCGTCCTCGAAGATGATGTTCGGGCTCTTGCCGCCCAGTTCGAGCGTGAGCTTCTTCTGCGTCCCCGCGACCGCCCTGGCGATCACCTTGCCGACTTCCGTCGAGCCCGTGAACGCGATCTTGTCCACGCCAGGGTGGTTGACGATGGCGGCGCCGGTGGCGCCGGCCCCCGTCACGATGTTCACCACCCCCTTGGGGATCCCCACCTCGCGGCAGATCTCTCCGAGCACCAGCGCCGTCAGGGGCGTCGTCTCCGCCGGCTTGAGCACCACCGTGTTCCCGCACGCCAGCGCCGGCGCCACCTTCCACGCTGCCATCAGCAGCGGGAAGTTCCACGGGATCACCTGCCCGCACACCCCGATGGGCTCGGGCTCCTTGCCCGCGAACGCGAACCGCAGCTTGTCCGCCCACCCCGCGTGGTAGAAGAAATGGGCCGCGGCCAGGGGCACGTCCACATCACGGCTCTCGCGGATCGCCTTGCCGCCATCCATGGACTCGAGGACCGCCAACTCCCGCGCCCGCTCCTGGATCCGGCGCGCCAGGCGGTAGATCAGCTTGCCCCGCTCCTTCGCGGGCATCTTCTTCCACGCCGGCAGCGCCTTGCGGGCGGCCTTGACCGCCCGGTCCACGTCCTCGGCGCCAGCCTCGCCGACCTCGCAGATCGTCTCGTCCGTCGCCGGGCTCACGGAGGCGAACCACTTGCCCCCGGCCGGATCGACGAACTCACCCCCGATGAACAGCCCGTACCGCTCCCGGATCGCGGGGCGGACCTTCTCCGGCGCCGGGTCGTACTCCCAAACCCCGGAGAACGCCAGCGGCGTCAGCACCGCCTGCGGTCCTGCTGGCTGCCCGGTCCCTCGGGTCGCGGTCGTCATCACCCCATTCTACGGCGACCCACCCGTCCCCCCGGCGCCCCCGGTTATCGCCCATCTGTGACGCCTCGACCGCCTACACCGCCGCCATCGCCCCGATCCGAGCCCCCGACTCCCCCGATCGCGTGCCCCCCGATCCCGCCGTGGCACGTTTCACACATGCCCAGCACATCCAAGAGACGAGTCCCCCGCGCCGCCGAGCGCCACCGCACCCACGCCCTGGCCGCACTGGGCGGCTCGCTCGTCGACCTCTCCGCCACCGGCATGCGCGTCCGCACGCACGCACGCCCCGACGTCAAGCCGGGCTCCTCCTACCGCGTCGAGATCAAGTCCACCTCCCAGTGCCTGCGCCTCACCGCCCGCGTCGTCTGGGTCAAACGCACCTCCCTGCTCGCACGCACCCACGAGTTCGGCGTCGTCTTCACCAACCTCAAGCCGGGCGTCGGCGCGATCCTCGAGCACTGGGCCGTCTACGGCTTCATCCCCAGCCGTGACTCCCGCGCCGCCACCATCAACGTGAACACCGGCGCCTCGACCGCCACGGCGTTCGTCCCGCCGACCGCGAACGCCGCGACCGATGACCTGCCCTGCTTCTACACTGTCCTGGGCGTCACGCCCGACGCGTGCCAGGCGGAGATCCACGCCGCCTACCGCCGCCTGGCCAAGACGATGCACCCCGACGTCTGCCGCGACGAGGACGCGCCCGAGCGCTTCGCGTTCATCGCCCGCGTGTACCAGGTGCTGGGCGAGCCGACGAGCCGCAAGCGTTACGACCTGGCGATTGCCCGCCGCGCCGCCAGCGCCGCCGCCTGAGCATCGACGACCCGGTCATTGCCTCACGGAGGGGCCGGCTTCCAGCCGGCCCTTTTCACGCGCTCTCCCGGTGGTGGCGGTTTCGACCCGCCCTGCTCCCTGGCGAGCCTCGCCGCACTCCGGACAGCTTTCCAGACCGGCGAGCGTGTACCCGCACCGTCGGCACTTCCCTCGCCGTCCCCGCCACCAGCGCCGCGCACGGCGCGGCATCGGCGCCATCACGAAGACCAACGCCGCGTACACCACGCTGTTCACCACGAACCCGAGCGGCACGGGGCGCACCGGCAAGCGATCGGGCCACAGGTACACCCCGTACCCGCCCCCTCCGCCGACGAGCCGCAAGGGCGCCTCGAGCCCGCCGATCCATGTCCGAGCGAGCCACCCCGATGCACCGGCGTAGCGATCGCTCTGCACCCCGTCGAGCCGCAGGCTGAGCATGGGCCACCCGGCCTCGCAGACGTTCACCGACCGATTCTGCGAGTCCATCATCATCCCGAGGCGCGAGCCCATCCACTCCATCTCGGTGAGCAGGCGCATCCGCACGCCGAAGCCCCGACGCACGACGAGCGTCCGCGGCTCCCACCCGGGAGGCGTCCGCATCCCCGCCGACGCGATGGTCCCTTCAGTGGGAAAGTGCTCGATCCGCCAGGACATCTGATGCGGGATCGCGACGAGCGTCCAGGCGACGAGGACATTGACGACGACACCAACGAGCAGCAGCACGCCCGAACGCGTCACCGCTCGTCGGATCATTCATGCCTCCGAGAACGAGTACCCCGCCGGGTACTTCCCGGTCTTCAGCTTCACCATCGTCCGCAGCAGGTCGTTGGCCAGGCTCGAGGCGCCGAAGCGGAACCACTCGGGGCTGAGCCACCCGTCCCCCAGCGTCTCCTTGACCATGCACAGGTAGTGCCACGACTGCTTGGCGGTGCGTATGCCCCCGGCGGGCTTCATCCCGATCATCTTGGGGTCGGCGCCCCGCCAGGGCCCGGCGCCGATCGCGGCGTCGCGGATCGCCTCGAGCATGACGAGCGTCACCGGCATCGTCGCCGCCGGCGACACTTTCCCCGTGCTCGTCTTGATGAAGTCGCCCGGGGCGATGTTCTCGATCGCGATGTCGCTCGCCCGGCGGACGTTGTCGTACGTCTCGAGTTCGCCCGTT
This sequence comes from Phycisphaerales bacterium, assembly GCA_041402005.1. Lineage (GTDB taxonomy): Bacteria > Planctomycetota > Phycisphaerae > Phycisphaerales > UBA1924 > JAJRXR01. The sequence goes on from JAWKTB010000006.1 coordinate 11,025, forward strand.
TCGAGAATGACTTTCAGGTGCGCCGCCCCGCACGCGCCCTTGATCTCTCGGATCTCGCGCGCGACCTCGCCGTACCGACCGGCCAGGAACGCCCCGCGGTTGATCACCATGTCGATCTCGTCGGCGCCGTCCGCGACCGCCTCCTCGACGTCCCGCACGCGCACGTCCAGCGGGTACTGCCCGCTCGGGAACCCCGTCGCGACGCTGGCGACCTTGACTCTTGCTCCCTCTCCCCCCTGGGGAGAGGGCCGGGGTGAGGGGCTCCCACTTCTACGTTCTTCTACCTTCGCCAACTCCTCCCGCGCCACCTTCACCATGCTCGGGTAGACGCACACCGCCGCGACGTGGGGCAGGCGCTCGCCCAGCAGCTCCTCGTCCCGCTCGAACGGGCGGACCGCCTTGCGGCACAACCCCCGCACCTTCTCCGGCGAGTCCTTGCCCTCCAGCGTCGTCAGGTCCACCATCGACAGGGCGAGCTTGAGGGCCGCGAACTTGCTCTCGGTCTTGATCGACCGCGTCGCGAAGCTCGCCGCCCGCTGGTCGGCCATCACCGCGTCGACAGTGGGGGACTGCACCATGCCCCAATCCTAGGAACTCGCGCCCCTCCCCCCGGTGGGGCCGGTTTCCAACCGGCCTGAAGAGAATTCAGACTCACCACGGATGCACGGAGGACACAGAGGAGGAGATCAGATCCCGCCTCGCTTCACTTCCTCCGGCTTCCCCAGGCAATGGCTTTCTCTGTGCTCTCCGTGCCTCTGTGGTGAGTCTGTGTGCAGAGAGCGTCCGCCTTGTGTGTCCACCATCCCCGACACGCGCTCGACAAAACCCCGTACCGCCTCGACGCACACCGCCCGATGCCGCTCGTCCATCCACAGATCGTTGTGCCGCCCGCCCGGGATCACGAACAGTTCGCCGGCGGGGGCGCGCGTTGCAATCTCCCGCCCGTCCTCGACCGGGCAGATCTCATCCTCGCTCCCGTGCAGGACGAGGATCGGGCACGCGACGCGCTGGGCCAGTTCCGCCCGGTCGAACCCGCGCCACCCGATCCCGACTCCGAAGCTCGCCCCGAGCATCGCGATCGCCGGCGCCAGGTTCGCCCGCCACGGCAGCCCCGCGCCGTGCATCACATTGCGAGCCGGCGTGTCCGCCCGCCGATAGGGCGCCTCCGCGATGATCGCGTCGACTGGCGTCCCCAGCGCCGCCGCCGCGATCGCCATGCCCGCCCCCAGCGACCACCCGTACACGACGAGCGATCTCCCCTCCTCGCGCACGCGCTCGATCAACGCCACGAGATCCCCGACCTCGCGCGTCCCGAGCGTGCAAACGCCCTCGGACTCCCCGAGCCCCGCCGAGTCGAACGCCACGATGCGCGAGCACCCGGGCGTCAGCGCGTCCAGCCTCGTCAGCGCCCCGACGCGCCCGTCCCCCCATCCCGGCGCCATCACGCACACAGGCCCCGCGGGGTCATCCCCTTGAATCGTCCACGCCTCGAGTCGACGCCCCCGGGGCGCCAGGGCCCATGCCTCGAACCGCCTGGGCGTGTCGAGTTCGGAAGGGTCGCCCGCCAGCCCCCGTGCCACGGCGCTCGCGTACGTCCGCCGAGGCGGCCTCGTCAGGCGCCACATCGTGAACCCGATCAGCACCGACAGATACACCGCCAGACCGAGCGCGAATAGCCCGAAGAACCCCAAGAGCGAACTGAGCCCAGGCGCCTCCACGCGTCGAGCCTAGCACCACTTGGGGCATGGGCAGGGGTATGAGGGTGGGATGGGCGTCCCGCCCGTCTCTTGGTCTTCTTCGCGGGCCGTTCGGAGGCCGGCGCCCCTTACACCCCGAAGAGCGCCCGCACGTCGTTGAACGTCACGATGATGAACACCGACCCGATCAGCACCAGGCCCGCCATCGTCACCGCGTTCTGCACCGGGATCGGCACCGGCTTGCCACGCACCCCCTCGTAGCACAGCATCAGGAACTGCCCACCGTCCACAATCGGCAGGGGCAGGAAGTTGATCACCGCCAGGTTCACGCTGATCAGCCCCAGGAAGAACAGCACCCACACGAAGCCGCGCTCCGCGATCAGCGTCCCCATGTGCGCGATCCCGACCGGGCCCTTGAGGTGCTCGACCTTCACCGTCCCCTGCGCCAGCCTCGCGAACGTGAGATACGTGGTCAGCATCACCCGCTTCGTCTCGTGCAGCCCCATCGAGACCGCCTGTACGGGGCCCTTGGCCTGCAGCGTCGTCTTCTCCGACTCGAAGAGCGCGAGCGGGATCCCCGAGTCCCACGACAGGTCGTGCAGCCGCTCCAGGTCGTCCCGCCCGAGCCGCCACGAGCGCGTCACCACGGGATGCGACGCCTGGGGAAGCTCGAGTGTCAGCTCCACGTCCGCCCAGGACGCCCCGCTCTCGTACGCCGCCTGGGTTTGCGCCACGAGCGCCGTGCGGACCGCCGGGAGGTCACCGACCTCCGTCTCGCCCACCCGCACGAGCCGCGATCCCGGCACGTCGATCACACGCGTCGCCGGCGGCGTCCGTGATTTGTCCGTCGTGGGATCCGTCACCCGCTCGGGCGGTAGCGCCAGCAGCGCGTCATGCCTCGCGGTGTCGTCGGGCGCGAACCCGATCCGCCCGCCGCTGGCCCGCGAAACCTCGACGTCCAGCGTCACGCGCGCTCGCTCGAGCACCGGCCCCTCGCCCCGCAACACCACGACCTGCAGGCGACGCCCCTTGTGCGCCCGGATCTCCCGGATCCCCTCGACCAGGCTCGGGAACTCCACGGCTCCGATGCGCGCGAAGATGTCGCCGGGTTTGAGCCCCTGCGCGGTGTCTTCCTCGCCCGCCTCCGGGTTCACCATCAGCACGCCGGTAAGCCCCAGCAGGTGCTCGATCGGCGTCGGCGTCCCGTTGAGGTCCACGAAGTCCTCGCACAGCTCAGCGCGGGGCGTCGTCTCGACCGTGACCTCGTGCCCGGTCTCTGGGTCCTTGAAGACGACGTCGAAGGTCTGGCCGCCCGACCGAAGGCTCGCCTCGGTCAGGTCCGCCGCCCAGCGCGCCTCGCGCCCCCCGGCGCGGACCAACTCCATCCCGGGCTCGACGCCCTGGAGCCCGTACCGCTCGACGACCTGATCCCAGTCCGCCCACTTCGCGACCTCGCCACTCAGCGCCGGCGTCACGCCGACGTCGAGCAGCCCCGTCGTTTCACTCTTCTTGGGGTGGATGTCGAACGACAGCACGCCGTCCACGCCCTCGCGCCGGACGTCGAACGTGAGCGTCTGCTTGGGCCCGGCGATCGCCGTCGCCAGAACGACATCGGAGTACGACTGGGGCGTCTCGCCGTCGATCGAGACGATCCGGTCGCCGGTCCTGAGCCCCGGCTCGGTCACGCCCAGCGCCGCGCCGTTCGAGGCGACCGCCATCGCCGCCGGCGAGCCGGGCGAAACGATCCCCACCGTCGCCGGCTCGACCTGGAGCCCGACCATGAACACGCCGACGAACACGACCGCGGCGGTGACGAGATTCATCACCACACCCGCCGAGATCACCACCATCCGCTTCCAGACCGGGCGGCTCTGGTAGCTGTCCGCCGCCGCGCTCACCGCCCCCGGGTCCATGTCGTCCTGGCCCAGCATCTTGACGTACCCGCCCAGGGGCAGCGCGTTCAGGCGGTACTCCGTCGGGCTGATGGACGGCCTCGCCGGCTTGTCCTCGTGCGTTGTCGCGTCCTTGGCGAGCGCGTCGAGCCGATCGTGGTACTCCTCCTCGCTCGACCCCCGCCGGAACCCCAGCCCCTTGCGATAGCTCACCATCGCCGGCCCGAACCCCACCGCGAACGCCAGCACGCGGATCCCCGCCCACTTCGCCGCCAGGAAGTGCCCCAGCTCGTGCACGAAGATGATCAGCCCGAACCCGACGGCGATCACCGCCAGATCAACGAGCGTCCCGAACGTCCCTGTCAGTCCGAACATCGCGACATCCTATGCGAAGGGTGGGGGGCTCCCCCCCGTTCTATCGGCCCGGGCACGCCCCCCTTGCACCATGCCCAGCCATCCAACGAGAAACGCCCCGGGAAGCGTCCCCGGGGCGTCAGGATCGGTCCAAGACGATCACGAAGTGGTCGCCCAAGCGGTCAGTTGGCGTACTTGATCGCGCACCCGTAGGGCTGCGTCTCGGCGGTCGTCACCGTCTCGCCCGCGAGCACCTGCTGCACCGCGGTCTTGACGTAGATCTCGTCGCCGATCTTCGTCGCCCGGTTGTCCGAGTCCATCGCGCCGTGGTAGCGCAGCACGCCCTCGGCGTCGATCACGTACAGCTCAGGCGTCCGCTTCGCGCCGTACATGTGCCCGACCTCGCCCTCCTCGTCGAGCAGGATCGGCGTGGTCATGTGCCATTCCTCGGCCATCTTCTTGTTCAGCTCGACGCCCGTCGTCCGCGACTTCGGGCCGCCCGAGTTGACACGCAGCCACACGACCTTCTCGCCCTCAAACCCCTTGATCGTCTCGTTCATCGTCTGACGCTCGCCCGCGTAGTGCTTCTTCACGAACGGGCACGTCGGGTTGAACCACTCGAGCACGACGACGTTCCCCTCGGCGGTGTAGTCCGCCAGGGTCCGCTCCGTGCCGTCGAGGTCCTTGAGCGTGAAGTTCGGGGCCTTCTCCCCGATCTTGGCGACGTCCTGCGGCTTGGCGCTCTCGGGCTTGTTGGCCAGACCGACCATCGCCGCCCCGGCGAGCGCGACCGCCGCCAGGCCCAGCACTCGGATCGATGTCTTCTTGAACATGCGGGAAACTCCTTGTGTGTCCTCTGTCAATCGTTTTCGCTCGGGAACGCCCGTGAGGGGGCGTTCCCATTCATACCACTGGACGGCCCGCGACGATGCGGCCCGCCCGGATTGTCACTCGTCCGCCGTCTGGGCCTCCCCGCCCCGCCTGGAGAGGGTGTAGAAGGCCGATCCCTCCTCGCCCACGATCTCGACCACGCCGCGTATCGCCGCGGCGTCCTCGTGACGATCGAACCGGAGCGCGGTCCGCCCCCCTTTCACGTCGCCCGCCTCGATCAGGTTCGTGATCGTCGGGCAGTCGGCGCTGGGAAAGAACCGGATGCCCCGCACGCCGCGCGACGAGATCTGCACCGTCGCCGGCCCGCCCTCAGACACCTGCACCGAGAACGGCGTGTCTGCCATGAGTGGTTTCCACACCGACGCCGGCGCCGGCTTCGGGATCCGCTTCCGCGCCTCCTCGAACAGCTTCAACGTCTTCGCATCGCTCTTGACGGCTTCCCCCGTGTGCACCGTCAGCGTCGCCTCGCCCTCCTCGGGGATGCACACCGCCTCGCACACCAGCCAGTCCGCCTTGACGTGAAACTCGACCTGCGACCCGTCCTCGAGCGACTCGGGCGCCTTCACCGGCACGACGATCGTCAGGCGCCCCTCGTACACGTGGTCGAGGATGTCGCCCGCCGAGACCATCCGGTGCGGCGCCGGCCACTCGCCCTTGCCGATCTCGAACCCGGGCGGGCCCGTGATCTCGAAGCGTGGCGGGAAGCCCGTGTCGTTCTTCCCGTTCCAGTACATGTGCCACCCCTCGTCGATCTCGAACGAGACCCCGAGGGCGAACGTCTGCCCGGGCGCCACCGACGCGTGATCGGCGACGAGGCTCATCCGCGTGTGGGGCTCGCTCTCCTCCGCCGCGAAGGGATCGAGCTGGTCGAGCTGCGCGACCGCCCCGGGGGCGATGGCGCCCAGAATGCACGCCGTCACCGCCGCTTTCGCCCGTCGCATGCCCATTCCGACTGGGTGCATCGACTCCTCCGTCGGCCCCGGATCCCCACGCATGGAGGAACGCACGCCCGGGACCCGATATTCTCCGAATCCTATGCAACGAACCGCCCCCCAAACAAAGATCGGACATGCCGGCGTGCTCGCCGCCGCCTTCCTGTTCGCCGTTCTCGCCACCGGATGCACGGGGTGCAAGAAGATCGACGAGCGCGACATCAATTTCGTGACCACCTCGGAGGTCCAGCGCCTCGTCGCCCGCGCCGCGAACGAGAGCAAGCTCCTGATCCTCTTCGACACCCGTCCCGAGGCGGAGTTCCACGCCGCCCACCTCCCGGGCGCCCGCAACTTCACCGCCCTCCAGGTCGACTGCGAGCTTGGGAAGGACCCGTCCATCAGCCGCTTCGACAACATCATCGTCTACGCCGACCACCCCAACAGCGCCCCCGCCAAGGCCCTCACCAAGCGGCTGATGTCCGCGCGCTACAAGAACGTCCGCCTCTTCGACGGCGGCGTCGCCGCCTGGAAGCAGGCCGGTCTCTCGCTCTACGCCTCCGAGTGAGCCTCGTCCCCGGGCGTCTCCATCGCCCAGCGCACCGCGCACCCCGCCAGGATGTCGCTCGCGTCGTACAAGGGCAGCGCCGACTCCTCCGACGCCACCACCAGGGGCGCCTCTGAGCAGCCCAGGATGACCGCGTCGCACCCACGGCTCTTGAACCGCTCGATCATCCCCACGATCGACCGCTTCGCCTCGGGCGTCACCCGCCCGAACGCCAGCTCGCCGTAGATCAGTTCGTCGAGCGCGTCCGCGTCCTCGTCCTCGGGCGCGACCACCTTGATCCCGAGCATCCCGAGGTGCGTCTGGTACGCGGACCCCTTGGTCACCACGCTCGTGCCCACCACGCCGACGACCTGGCGTTTGTCCGCCTCGAGCGCCTTGGCGACGAGCTCCGTCATGTTCAGCCAGGGGATCGGCGAGTTCGCCTCCGCCAGGTGCACGCCGTGCTGCACCGCGTTGTCGGGGGTGAAGCAGACCTCGGCCCCGCACGAGGCGAGCACCTCCGCCGACTCCCGCAGGAGCGCGCCCACCGTCACCCAGTCCCCGCCCCGCACCGCCCGCACGTACCGCGCCAGGGGCAGGTTGTGAAGGCAGACGACCGGATGGTCCTCCGGGTCGAGTTGCTGCGACGCGTGCCGGAAGATCTGTCGGTAGCACAGCGCCGCCCCCTCGGGGCTGACCGCGACGATGCCCACCCGCCTGCTCAACACCGCCTCCTGACGACCTCCCACGCTCCCGTGCCCCAGACTATCCTCCACTCGGGCGCCCCGGCAATCGCCGCGCCCCCGACCGCCCGCCACGCCTGCGTCACACGGATCCAATGAGCCAAGACGCCGAAGACCCGCCTGCGCCCCGGCACGCGACGCACGAGGACCCCTTCGACGCCCTCGGTCTGCCTCCCGGGTTCGACACCGATCCCGCCGACGTCGAGCGCGCCTATCTCGCCCGCGCCGCGGCGATCCACCCGGATCTGGCGGCCCCCGACCCCCTCGTCCAGGCCGACGCCGCCAGGCGCTCCGCGCGACTCAACGCCGCCCGCGAGACCCTGCTCGACCCCGAGCGTCGCGCCGTCGCCCTGCTCGCCCGACTGGGTGGGGCGCCCGCCGCCGACGACCGAGCCCTGCCCGATGGGTTCCTGATGGAGATGATGCAGACCCGCGTCCAGATCGAGGAAGAGCTGGACGAGGACGCCGACGCCGCACGCCCCCGCTGGCTGTCGTGGGCGAGCGATCGCCGGCGGGAGCGGATCGACCGTGTTCGAGACCTTTTCCTCGCGCGCGCCCAGGCGCCCGACCCCGCGATCCTCGCCGACATCCGCCGTGAGCTCAACGCGTGGCGCTACATCGAACGCCTCGTCGAGCAGCTCGATCCCGACCACGCCCCCGCCCGCCGCGAACGGGACGCCTGAGCCGAGATGCTCCCGTTCCTGCTCACGCTCCCGTTCCTGATGCTCGCCTCGGCCCTGGCGTCGGCCTCCGAGACCGCGCTGTTCAGCCTGACGCGCACGGATCGTCAAGCCCTGCGCGAGCGTGCCCCGCACGCCGCCGCCGCCGTCGAGCGCCTGCTTGCCCGCCCGCGGACCCTGCTGATCCAGGTCCTCCTGCTCAACATGGTCGTCAACGTCACGTACTTCGTGATCACGTCCGTGATCACGCTGCGCGCCGACGCCCCGGCGGTCCGCGTCGCGATCTCGGTGGGGGGGGTGCTCGCGATCATCCTCGTCGGCGAGGTCCTCGCCAAGCTGCTGGCCTCCGCGATGCGCCGCCCCTTCAGCACCCTGATCGCGGCGCCGATGCTCGCGCTCCAGGGCCTGCTCTGGCCCGTCCTGATCGTGCTGGACAAGGGCGTCATCGCCCCCTTGTCGCGCCTGGTCCACGAACCGAAGCACGCGCGGGGCCAGCACGCCCCCGCCCGCGAGCTCGAGACGCTCATCGACGCCGCCGCCCACCAGGGCGCGCTCAGCGCCCGCGAGCGCCAGCTCCTGCGCGAGGTGGTCGCACTGAGCCGGATCCGCGTGCGCGAGGTGATGACCCCCCGGGTCGACCTGGAGTGGCTGCCCGAGTCGTGCACGCGCGCCGAGGTGCTCGAGACCGCCGCCCGCGCCCGCCAGACCACGCTCCCGCTCTGCGACGACTCGCCCGACGCCGGGGTCACCGCCCTGCTCGACGTGAACGCGTACCTCGCCGACACCCGTGCGGGCGCAACCCCGCGCGACCACGCCCGCGCGCCCCTCTTCGTCCCCGAGCAGGCGACGCTCGACGGCCTTCTCTCCCAGCTCACCCGTCGAGGCGAGCACATCGCGATCGTGGTAGACGAGCTCGGCGCGATCGCCGGCGTCGTCGAGATCGAGGACATCGCCGACGAGATCCTCTCCGGCCTCGCCACCCCCGACGAGGACGCCTCCGAGAGCGCGATGATGGTCGCCCTGCACGAGTGGATCGCCCCGGGTCGGCTGCCCGTCCGCGAGCTGGTCGAGATGTTCCCCGCCGCGGCCCACGAACTGGACGACGTTCCCACACGCGTCAGCACGATCGCCGGGCTCATGCAGAGCCGTCTCGGACGCCTGCCCCATGAGGGCGACAGCGTCCGCGTCGGCGCGCTCGAGATCACCGTCGAGGGCGTCGAGGGCCTCGCCATCCGAACCGTCCGCGTCCGCCTCGTCCCGCCGCCCGAGACCGGGCAGGAGGACGAGTCATGACGTGGGAGCACGTCCTCTGGATCGCGACCGCCCTCGTCGGCGTGCTTGGCTCGGCCGTCTGCTCTGGCACGGAGACCGGCCTCTATCGCGTCGGGCGTCTCCGTCTCAGCTCCCGGGCCGCCGCCCACCCACCCATCCGCGCCGCCCGCATCCTCCAGCACGAGCTCGACCACGCCGATCGCGCCCTCACCGCCCTGCTGATCGGCACGAATGCGTTCAGCTACGTCGCCTCGCTCGGCATTGCGGGCCTGCTCACCCTCGCCAACCTCTCCGAGACCTCCATCATCATCCTCCAGGCCCTCGTCCTCACGCCCCTCCTGCTCGTCTTCGCCGAGTCCCTGCCCAAGGAGATCTTCCGCCAGAACGCCGACCGCCTCGCCGAGCCGCCGCCGGGCTCGTCGTCGCCCTCCGATTCCTCACCACGATCACGCTGGCCCTGCCGATCGTGCTCACCGTCGTCCGCGGCGTCGCCCGCCTCTGCGGCATCCCCCGCCAGCGTGCCCTCGACGCCCCACGCGAACGCGTCGCCTCCATGCTCAAGAGCGCGAGCGCCGAGGGCGCGTTCTCCGGCGTCCAGTCCAGCCTCGCCGACCGCGCCCTCGCCTTCGGCGCCGCCACCGTCGCCCTCGAGATGGTCCCTTGGAGTGCCGTCCACAAGATCCACGCGGACACGCCCCGACACCGACTCCCCCCCCTCTTCTCACGCGCCAAACGCGCCCGCTACCCCGTCGTGGACGCCTCCGGGCGCGTCCTCGGCGTCCTCGACCAGCTCGACGCCCACCTCGACCCCGCCGCCGCCGTCCGCGACCTCATCACCGCCGTCCCACGCCTCGCCCCCACCGACTTGGTCCACGAGGCGCTCATCACGATCCGGGCGGCCCGCGCCCGCCTGGCCGTCGTCGAGCGTCACGGGCGCCCCGTCGGTCTGGTCACCCCCAAGGACCTCTTCGAGCCCCTCGTCGGCGAGCTCGAATCCTGGTGAGGTCCGAGAAGACCCCCTATGGACGCAGCGCCCGCCAGTCGCCCCCACACGGAATATCAGTTCGTGCCGAGTTGTTGACCCGATGACATGAGTGTGACGCCCGCCAAGCAATCGCCCGCACTCCCGCTGCTGTTGGTCTTCCTCCTCCTGGCGATGATCCTGCTCGTGCCACGGTTCGTCCAGGGCTCGGTCCCCCTCCCGCCCGTCTTCGCGGACTCCTCCACGCTCGATGACGCGATCGAGCAGGGCAAGCAGACCGGCAAGCCCGTGCTCGCCCTCGTCACCTCGGACGCCTGCCTCGCCTGCACCCGCCTCGAGCGAGACACGCTCCCCGACGGGCGTGTGACCTCGCTCATCGCCGACCGCTTCATCCCCGTCGTGATCAACGAGCGCGAGGCGCCCGACGACGCCCGCCGACTTCCCTACATGTACCTGCCCGCCACCCTCGTCATCCGCGACGGCGTCGTCGTCGCGCGCCACGAGGGCTACCTCCCCGCGGAGGCGTACACGGCCTGGCTCGAGCACGCCGCCGACGATGCGCCTGAGTCTCGGAACGCCTCGGCCGCCCCCTGACGCCTACTCCACCAGCGGATTCAGCGCCAGCCCCGTCGCCAGCTTCGGGTAGAAGAACGTCGATTTCTGCGGCATCAGCTCACCAGCGCGGCTGATCTCCCGCACCGCCTCAAGCGGCGTCGGACGCACCACGATCGCGATCTGCGGCTTCCCCCCGCCCGCGATCGCGCTGCCCGTCTCCTCCCCCCGACCGATCGCCAAGATCTCCTCGACAGAGTGAGGGAACGCCCACTTGATGGGCTCCCCGTCGTTCAGTTCCGGCTCGCAGACCTCCTCGACGATCAGGTGCTGGATGATCGCGACGTCGAGCTTGCGCCATGCCTCGGGCTTGTCGCTGAAGCGGTCCTCCAGTGGATCCGGCGCCGCGGGCCACGCGCAGAAGCACAGCCCCGTCGGGAAGTCGTACACCCCGAAGACGTTGGTGTTCTCTCGTGCCGCGATGTACGCGATCTGCGAGTCGAACTTCTTGGGGTCGTTGTCCACCGCCTCGACGTTGAGGATCCCCGCCGCTGCCTCGATGAACTTCTCGATCGTGTAGTGCTTCATTCCCCCGAGCACCCGGTGCGTCGGGCCGATCACCAGCCCCGGGTCGGACATCGAGACCATGACGAACATCGTCCGGCGTGCCGGGTGGTGGGGGGGGACTTCCCCCTTGCCCTCCAGCCACGCCAGGTAGTTGACCGCCGTGTTGTACCGGTGGTGCCCGTCGGCGATGAACACGTCCTCGCCCGACAGCGCGTCGCGGTACGCGGCCATCGTCTTCTCGTCTTCCACCGTCCACACCTCGTGCGTGACCCCGTCGCCAAGGTCCGCCGTCATGTCGGCGGGGCGTGAGGTCATGACGTCCCGGACGATCCGCGTCGCGACGCCGTCCTCATCGGGGTGCAGCCCGAAGATGGGAGAGAGCTGGCGTCCTGTCGCCTTCATGAGCGCCATCCGGTCTTCTTTCGGACCGGAGAACGTCTGCTCGTGCGGCAGGATCCCCCCGCCCCGCGACCCGCCCGTGTCGGGACCCAGGGGAACGGTCTCCACACAGCAGAACATCCCGCAGCGCTCGTGCGTCGCCCCGCCGAAGCCGAACCGCTGGCGGTAGGCCAGCATCACGGGCTTCTCGCGCCGCGAGATCGTCCCGTCCGCGAGCATCGCGCTGTACGCCTTGGCCGCCCCCTCGTACGCCGACGCCGGCCCCAGCTCCTTCGCCGGCACGTGGGGCAGGTCGATCCCCACGATGTTCTTCGCGCTCTTGGCCAGCAGCGCCGCCTTCCCCTTCGCGTCGAGCACGTCGTAGGGCGGCGCGACCACATCGCTCACGTCCCCGCGTCCGCCCCGGTACTGCTCCGCCCTGAATGGGTACACCGTCGGCATGAACCACCCCTCCCTGAGTTGACCATCCGGCTGTGACGCGTTCCCCCCGAGGCCCCGCACACTAGGCCGCCAATCCGCCCGGCCGACCCCGCCCGATCGACCCCCCCTCCGCATGCCCCGACCGGGGGGTTAGCGTTCCCTCATTCTCCTCTTTCCCCGAAGTGGATTCATGCCGCCACACCCAAAGTCAGATAAGATGTGGATATGAGCCGCCCCCGTGCCCTCGTCCTCCGAGCGGCCGGCACGAACTGTGATGTTGAGCTCTGCCGCGCCTTCCAGCTCGCCGGCGCCCAGCCCGAGCTGATGCACCTCGACCGCGTCATCGAGCGCCCGGGGCATCTCGACGCCGCGGACCTCATCGCCTTCGCCGGCGGCTTCTCATTCGGCGACGACGTCGCCAGCGGACGCATCTTCGCCGTCAAGACCCGCGAACGCCTCTACTCGCGCCTCCGTGACGCCGCCGACCGGGGCGTCCCCATGATCGGCGTCTGCAACGGCTTCCAGATCCTCGTCCAGACCGGCATGCTCCCGGGCCCCGCCGCCGGCGAGCCCTGGCCCGCGACGCCCCCCGAGCAGACCGTCTCGCTCACCGAGAACGAGTCCGTCCGCTACATCGACCATTGGGTCCCCGTCAGCGTCGAGCCCAACACCTGCTGCGTCTGGACCGAGGGTCTCGACAACGCGATGGGCCCCGACGTCCTGCGCCTGCCCATCGCGCACGCCGAGGGCCGATTCGTCACCGACGACGCGACGCTCGCCGCCCTCGAAGCGCACGGCCAGATCGCCCTGCGATACTCGGACAACCCCAACGGCTCCATGGGCGCCGTCGCTGGCGTCTGCGACCCCACCGGTCGGATCTTCGGCCTCATGCCCCACCCGGAGCGCTACCTGGACTGGACGACTCACCCCTTCTGGACGCGTCTCGACGACGAGACCAAGTCAGGCCAGACCCCGGGCCTGACCATCTTCAAGTCCGCCGTCGCGGCCGCCGCCAAGCTCCCCGCCTGATCTTCTCCCTCTCCCCGCTGGGGAGAGGGCAGGGTGAGGGGCTCCAAAAGCTCCATGTTCTCTCCGCCTCGTCTCGCGCAAGAACGGCATCGCATCAATCACCCCACCCCATCCGTACACTGACTCGGGATGTCACTCCCGCCCGTCCACGCCGAGGTCCATGACCACCGCCCCTGCCGGCGCTGCGGCTACGACCTCTTCGGTCTTACCGCCGACGGCTCCTGCCCCGAGTGCGGCGCCCCCATCAAGGCGCAGGGCTTCGACAAGCGCTTCGCCGACACGCTCACCGACGCCGAGCTCCCCTACCTCAGGCAGCTCACCCTCGCCTTCTGGATCCTCTCGGTCTCGATCCTCATCGCCGTCGTCACGTACACGCTTGATTTCTTCGGTGTCTTCGCGCTCGGCGTCATGCGCCCCGTCTTCGCCCACGCCGCCTTCGTCCTCTCCACCGCCTGCTGGACCCTCGGCGTCTGGCTCGCCACCGCCACGCGACCTCGCACGGAGATCACGGCTCCGGACCCCCTTCTCGACACCCCCAAGCTCCGCCTCGTGATCCGCCTGACGCAAGCCGCGGCGCCACTGGCGGCCATGGCCGCCGTCGCGATCTCCTACGTCGCGCCCCCGTTCGTCCCCGCGCTCTATATCGTCACGGGCATTCTCGGCGCCGTCGCCTTCCTCGGCGCCTCCGCCCTGTGCGCCTATCTCTCCGCTCTCGCGGACTGGGCGGGCGACTCGGGCGTCGCCGACAGACTCCGCGCCTCGGCGTGGGGCATCGCGGTCTGCGGCCTGCTCTCGCTCGCCTCCGCTCTCCTCGCCGGCGCGATCCCCTCGCTTGTCTTTGTCGGCTCCGCCTCCTCGCTGTTCCTCTTCCTCGCCGTCGGCCTCTTCGTCTTCGCGATCTTCGAGCTCGGGCGCCTGACGAGTTGGGCGGTGAGCAACCACATCACGGGCGAGGAGCGTGACGAGCGCATCGCCATCCGCCGCCAGCGCGCCGCTGAGGAGCTGGCCGCGCGTGTCACGCATCTCGACGACGCCGTGCCCTACGAGCGGGCGGCGCCACCCCCGCCCAGCCCCGTCGCCGAGGACGCGCTCCCGCTCGCGGACGCCGACCAGGAGATCGACGCGCAGCTCGACGAACTCGTCGAGACGCGTCCGCGTCCCTCCAAGATCCGTTTCCCGCGTCAGACCTTCCCCCCGGTCGGGCGCCACGCGAGCATCCACGACGCGCCCCGGCGCCCCGCCCGGCGACGTCCGACGCCGGCGAGGAGCACTACACCGAGCACCGCGTCGAGCCCCGCTTGCTTCCCCCGATCCCGGCGCCCCGTAGCCGCGAGCGAGACCCGATCCCCTACAGTCCCCCGATGCCATCGGGCCCTGAAAACCCACGACGCCCGGGCGCCAAGGTCCTCCTGGCCATGTCCGGCGGCGTCGACTCCTCCCTCGCCGCCGCCCTCTTGAAGGAGCAGGGCTACGACGTCGTCGGCGTCTTCATGCGCCTGGGCTCGCCCGGCGACACGCTCGACACGCCGCTCCCCGACGCCTGCGACACGACCAAGATCAAGCTCGGCAAGCAGGGCTGCTGCTCCGTCGGCGACGCCGCCGACGCCCGCCTCGTTGCCGCCCACCTGGGCATTCCCTTCTACGTCTGCAACTTCAAGAACGACTTCGACCGCATCATCGACTACTTCGTCGACGAGTACGCCTCGGGACGCACCCCGAACCCCTGCGTCCGCTGCAACGACTGGCTCAAGTTCGGCAAGCTCCACGATTACGCCCAGCAGCTCGGCGCCGACCTCGTCGCCTCCGGGCACTACGCCCGAGTCCTGCCTCCCTCTCCCTTTCGGGGAGAGGGCCGGGGTGAGGGGTCTCCGTTCTCTTCTTCTTACTCCCTCCTCCGCGCCATCGACCACACCAAGGACCAGTCCTACGTCCTCTTCGGCGTTCCCAGAGACCACCTCTCCCGCATGCTCCTGCCCATCGGCCACCTGCGTAAGTCCGAGACCCGCGCCATGGCCGAAGCGCGCCACCTCCCCGTCTTCGACAAGCCCGACTCCCAGGAGATCTGCTTCGTCCCCGACAACGACTACGCGGGCCTCGTCGAGCGCCGCCGCCCGGACCTCGCCACCCGCGGCGCCATCCTCGACACCGACGGCCACGAGATCGGCGAGCACGACGGCGCCCATCACTTCACCATCGGCCAGCGCCGCGGCCTCAACCTCCCCCTCGGGCGTCCCGTCTACGTCGTCGCCAAGGACGCCACGAACAACACGATCACGGTGGGGGACCGCGACGACCTGCTCGCCGACGGCTGTCTCGCCGCCGAGGCTAACTGGCTTGTCGATTCCCGCGACTTCGTGGACTGGACTCCCTGCCACGCACAGATCCGCTACAACGCCTCCGCCGTCCCCGCGCGCGTCCGCGTCATCCCGGACCTCGACGCCCCGACGCCCTCGGGCCGCACCGCCGCCATCGAGGTGAGATTCGACGAGCCCCAGCCCGCCGTCGCGCCGGGCCAGGCCGTCGTCCTCTACAGTCACCACGACCCCGACCTCGTGCTGGGCGGCGCCTGGATCGCCCGCGCCACGCCGATGAGCCGAAATACGCCGACCTCCGCCGCTTTGAACGCATGACCATGACCGACCACAAGCAGATCGCCATCTACATCTCCGGCATCAATGTCGAGACATTCGACAAGCTGGACGAGCCGACCGCCGACTCGGACGGCCATGTCATCCACGCGACGATCCTCAAGCACGACGGACCGACGGGCAACCTCGTGCCTGTCAAGATCCGCATCGACCACGGCGTCGCCCCCGCCACCGCCGCCGCCATGCTCCGCAAGGCCGCCGACATGATCGAGAAGACCCCCGACATGCTCAGCGCCGATCCGGGGACCGCGATCCGCCGCCTGCCCGACGGCTCGTCGGTCCGCAAGCTTCTCACCCCCGCCAAACTCCTCGAGGCGGGGCGCCTGCTCGACGAGGAGGACCGCAAGCGTCTAATCGACCTCGTCGAGCGCCTGCGCGACGACCTCCCCCCCGACGACGACGACACGCCGGGCGACGCCACCATCACGGGCCCGGGCCTCGGCTGATACTGTCATCCCGATGCCGCCCCCGCCCCGTCGCAACAACCCGCCGCGTCAGCCCTTCGCGGGCGCCCGCCCGGGCGCCACCCCCGCCGGGATGCAAGCCGTCCAGCAGGCTTTCGCCCTGTTCAACCAAGGGCGATTCGGGCAGGCGAAGCGCGCCCTCCAAATCCTGATCGACAAGCCGCCCTCGCGTCAGGCCGAGCAGAAGGCGCACCATCTCATGGGCGCCTGCCTGGTGCGTGAGGCCCGGTTCGACGAGGGCGCCGAGCACCTGCGCCGGGCCGCCCTCATGGCGCCAACCGACGTGCAGGCCAAGTACGACCTCGCCCAGTCGCTGCAGTTCGCCAACCGTCTCGAAGAAGCGGACCAGGCCGTCCGCTCGGCGCTGGCCATCAACCCGAACCACCCCGAGTCGCTGGCGCTCCAGGCGGCGATCCGCCAGGGCAAGGGCGAGCACGAGGCCGCGGTCGAGATCCTCGACGCCGCGCGGGCCCGGGGCGTCGAGCACCCCGCCCTGGCGATCGCGCTGGCGGGCAGCGCCGCCCGCGTCGGGCGCGAGTCCGAGGCGATCGAGGCCCTCGAGCGCTACGCCCACGACCAGCGCGTCCCCCCGCCACACCGCCAGGAGATCCTCTTCCAGATCGCCTCGCTCCTCGACAAGCTCAAGCGGTACGACGAGGCCTTCACGAAGCTCGAGGAGGCGAACAAGGCGGTCCCGGCGCGCTACGACGCCAGCGTCGACGAGCGATACACCGACGAGATCATCGAGGCCTGGACAGCTCAGCGGCTGCGCGCCATGCCGCCGGGTCGCGACACCTCGCGCAAGCCCACCTTCATCGTCGGCATGCCCCGCTCGGGCACCACCCTCGTCGAGAACATCCTCGACGCCCACCCCGACATCCACGCGGCGGGCGAGTTGATGCTCATCCCCAACATCTACACCGCCCACTTCCCCAAGGGCAAGCCCCTCGCCGACCAGCTCAAGCGATTCAGCGAGCGCGACGCCGCCGCGGCCAGCTCCCAGTACCTCTCCGCCCTCGACGCCATCGCCCCAGACGCCCGCTTCGTCATCGACAAGCGCCCGCATAACTTCATCTACCTCGGCTTCATGGCCCTCCTCTTCCCAGGCGCCCGCTTCATCCACACCACCCGCGATCCCCGCGACATCGGCTTGTCGTGCTACTTCCGCAACTTCCTCCACGCCTTCGCGTGGACGACCGACCTCCGCTGGATCGCCAGCTTCTACGCCGTCTACGCCCGACTCATGCACCACTGGGAGCGCGTCATCCCGGAGTCCGGCCTCCCCTTCGAGATGATCGAGCTGCGCTACGAGGAGGTCCTCGCCGACCAGGAGAGCGCTTCGCGCCGCCTGCTCGATTTCCTGGGTCTCGACTGGACCGACGAGGTGCTCCGCTTCCACGAGCGCAACCGCCCCGCGCGCACGCTCCTGGTCGACCAGGTCGGCCTGCCCGTCTACACGACCTCACGCGCCAAGTGGAGGCGCTACGAGAAGCACCTCAAACCCCTGCTCGACGACCTCGCCCCGTGGCTGCCCGACGAGGAGCGCACGCCACCGCCCGCGAGCCCCTGAGCGTCCCCTCCCCCCGCGCCACGCGCTCGGCGATCCGTCGCGTCCGCCGGTGGTACCGGCGCAACTGCTCCTCGCGAAACCACCGGAACGTCACCCCTGCGACGACCAACGACGCCATGCTCACCAGGCTCAGCACGAAGCCGAGCGACGTCGTCCACGCCGTGATGTCCATGGACGAACGCCGTTCATCGAACCCGGGCGCCACGACCAGCCACGCCGCGCCCCGGATCAACCCCTTGTCCTCGTGCCCGTCCGCCCAGTCGAGGTAGACCACCGTCGTCGCGAGCAGTCCCAGCCCCGTCACCGCCAGCGCGACAATCGCGCCGACGAAGCTCCAGTACGCCCCGCGATGTCCCCCGCGCGCGTTCATCGGCCGTCCCCTCAAGCGTCCACACCCCAGCCTACTCCTTTTTCATGATGAACAGGTAGTTGAACCCCCGCAAAAAGAAGTTCCCCTCCTCCGCCGCCTTGTGCCAGTTCCCCCGTCCCAGCTTCTGGTTGTGGCGCACAACCGCCACGATCTCCACCGGGCGGAAGTAGTCCCGCATGATCGAGAACAACTCGAACCCGATCGGCATGAACACACCCCCCTTCACCCCCTTCTCCTTCCTGTACGAGTCCGACACGTACAGCCCCATGTACCGCCGGGGCTTCAAGACCCGGTCGATCTCCGCGATCACTTCTTCCATCGCCTCGTAGTACGCCGCCCCCATCAGCCCGCCCTCGTCCCGCGACGCCTCCCCCGCGTCCAGCCTCCCGATGCACGCCGGGTCATCCGAGTAGCTCACGTGCGTCGAGTACGGCGGGTCCACGAACGCGAAGTCCACCGACTCGTTGTCCAGGGGCAGTTCCCGCGCATCCGCCCGCCGAATGTCTCCCCGCGTCGGCGCCAGGTCGAACCCGATCCCCGTCCTCCCCAGATCCGCGCACACGTCCAGCGTCGTCCCCGACCCGCACATCGGATCGAGCACCACGTCCCCCTCGCGCGTGTACCGCGTCAGCAACTGCCAGATCACCCAGCTCGGCGTCGCCCCGACGTACTCCTTGTCCCCTTGCTCGCGCGACGCCTTCGCGTCGTAGTGCTGGCTCGGGTACGCCCACAGCGTCGTCGTGAACACTCGCAGTGGCGGCCGCTTCCCCGGGCGCACGCCCTTGGGCTCGCGATCGGACTCCCGCGCCGCCTTCTCGACCCGTTGGCGAAAGTCGGACCGGGGCCCTCGCTTCTTGCCCTCGCTCACGCCAGGGCCTCGAGCAGCCGCCTCTTGGTCTCGTCAAGCCCCGCCTCGACGCGCGCCCCCGCCGCCCGCGCGTGCCCGCCCCCGCCGAGCTTCTGCGCGACCTCGTTCACGTCCACCGCCCCCTCGCCCCCCTTGCTCCGCAGCGAGATCTTCGTCACCGCGCCCCCCGAGTGCGACTCCACCTCCGTGAGCACCGCCGACACCAGCACTTTGCCCACCGTCCTCGGGATATCGACGAACCCCCCCGAGTCCCCCGGCGCCGACCCCGTCTCCTTGAAGTCCGCGACCGTCAGCGACATGAACGCGACCGTTTCGTTCTTGTGGAACTCCAGCGACGTCAGCGCCCGCGCCATCAGCCGCAGCCGCTCCGGGCGGTCGTTCAACTCCGTCGCGTTGTAGAGCCTTTCGTGCTCCGCCCCCGCGTCGAGCAGCGCCCCCGCGACCCGGAACACTTCCCCGCTCACGTTCCCGTGCTTGAACCACCCCGTGTCCGTCGCCACGCCGAAGTAGAGGGCCTCGGCAACCTCCGTCGGCAAGTCCGCGACCCGCTCCAGCCCCAGAATGATGCGGCACAGCTCCGCGACCGGCTGGCAGACCGCCGCCGCCGACGTGTCCACATGGCGCAGCGCCGCGATCTCCGCGTTTCCCTGGAGGTGGTGGTCGATGACCGCCGTGCGGCTTGCGTGCTCGCGCACCCACCCCTCGTAGCAATCGAGCTGCTTCCATGACCCCGTGTCGCAGATCACGACCGCCTCGGGCTCGAGCGCGAACTCAGGCGCCTGCCCGGGCTCGACCGTCCGGACCTTCGTCGAGCGTGCCAGCAGCTTCGTCCACGACGCCATCGGCCCGCAGTACCAGCACTCCGCCGTCGACGCCGCCCCGCTCGTCCCGCGCGACAGGTTGATCGCTCGGGCGAGCCCCAGCGTCGACCCCATCGCGTCGCCGTCCGGCTTCGCGTGCGTCAGCAGCACCACCGACCGCTTGTCGGCAAGCCACCGGGCGATCTCCGCCAGCGTCGCGTTCGTGCCCCACGCCTCGCTCACACCCGCCCCCCAACTGTGGCGCTCACGCCGCTCAACGCCAGCGCCTCGCCCACGCGCTCGCAGTCCCGCCCGATCTGCTCCACCAGCGCCTCCACCGACGCGAACCGCGCCTGATCGCGCACCCATCCCACCAACTCGATCGAGACCCGCCACCCATACTCGGGCAGCCCGGGCAGCGGGCTCCACTCCGCCTCCCTCTCCCCTCTGGGGAGAGGGCCGGGGTGAGGGGCTCCGTCCTCTCTTTCTTCTCCTCCTTCAGTCCCCAACAAATACGCCTCCACCCGCCGATCTTCCCCATCGAACGTCTCCCGCGTCCCCACGCTCAGAGCCGCCCCGAAGCGCCGCCCGTCGGCGAGTCTGGCGACCCCCGCGTACACGCCGTCGGCGGGCAGGGCGGTTTCGCACGCGACGTTCGCCGTCGGGAACCCGATCGTCCGCCCAAGCCGGTCGCCGCGCACGACCTCGCCGCCCAACTCGTAGGGACGCCCGAGCACCGCCGCCAGGTCCCGCACACGCCCGCGCTCAAGCAGCCAGCGCGCAACCGAACTCGACGCCACCACCACGCTCTGGTCGCTCAGCGCGACCCGGACCGGGTCCACGACATCGACCGCGAACCCGTGCGATTCTCCAAGCCGGCGCAGCGTCTCGACGTCGCCCGAACGCCCGCGCCCGAACCGAAAGTCAGCCCCCTCGACGATCACGTCAGGCGCCCACTCGCCCGCGACCCGCCCGACGAACTCCTCAGGGCTCCACCCGAGCAACTCCCGCGTCGGCTCCAGGCGGACGACCTCGTCGACGCCCAGGGCGCCCAGCAACTCCGCCCGCCGTCCGAATGTCGTCAGTCGTGCCGGCTCCGCCCCGGGGCGGAGCACGCTCGCCGGGGACGGGTCGAACGACAGCGCCACCACGCGCCCGCCCACGCCGACCAGCTCGCGCGCCCGTGCGACCAGCGCCGCGTGCCCGAGATGGGCCCCGTCGAAGTTCCCGATGGTCAGCGCGGTCGCCACAGCCACAGACAGTAGCCTCCCCGTGCATCACGGAGGGGTGGGCTTCCAGCCCACCCGTCAAGCGCAAAACCGGTTCAATCGCCCCCTCCCACATATACTCCGGCGCTTCTCGGCGCCCCCCCAAGGAACATCCTCACCATGGCCCTCTTTACTCGCAAACCCAAGCCCGGGCCCCCCGCCCAGGGCGCGCCCAAGAACGTGTCGCAAACCAACGGCGCCCTGCACACCCACACCACCGATCCACGCGTCGAACAGCGCACCCAGGAGATCGGGCGCGACCTCCTCGACCGCGCCCGCGCGCACAAGTCCGGCCTCCTCTCCGCACGCTTCTACTCCGACAAGCTCATGGACTGGGCCATGAAGGACCACGCCTTCAAGGTCCAGCTCTTCCGCTTCGTCGACGCCTTCCCCGTCCTCACCACGCCCGACATGGTCCACGACCATCTGGTGGACTATCTCACGCAGCCCGGCGTCAAGGCGCCCCCCGGCATGGAGCTCGCCCTCAAGGCCGGCGCCATCGCCAAGGGCATCACCGCCAAGACGATCTCGAGCCAGATCAAGGGCATGGCGTCCAACTTCATCGCCGGCACGGACGCCGCCGACGCGCTCCCCTCGCTCCGCAAACTCTGGAACGACGGCATCGCCTTCTCCGTCGACCTGCTCGGCGAGGCCTGCGTCTCCGACGAGGAGGCCGACGCCTACCGCGACAAGTACCTCGACCTCGTCGAGAACCTCCACGCCGAGGCGGGCGTCTGGCCCGCCAACGAACGCCTCGAACGCGACCACCTGGGCTCCATCCCCCGCGTCAACGTCTCGATCAAGCTCAGCTCCTTGTCCGCCAAGTGCGACCCCATCGACACCGACGGCGCCATCAACGACCTCATCTCCCGCCTCGAGCCGATCCTCACCAAGGCCAAGGCCAACAACGTCTTCATCAACTTCGACATGGAGAGCCACGCCCTCAAGGATCTCACCCTCGAGTGCTTCATGCGCTGCTGTGAGCGCTTCGACTTCGACGCCGGCATCGCCATGCAGGCCTACCTCCGCTCGGGCGTCGCCGACGCCAAGCGCCTCGCCGAGTGGTCCAAGCGCGTCGGGCGAACGGTCTCAGTGAGATTGGTCAAGGGCGCCTACTGGGACTACGAGACCATCCACGCGGAACAAGAAGGCTGGCCCTGCCCCGTCTGGAGCGCCAAGTGGCAGTCCGACCTCTGCTTCGAGCAGATGACCGACGTCATCCTCGGCGCCTGTCCGCGCTTGGCGAACGACCCCGGCCTCAAGCTCGCCCTCGGCTCACACAACGTCCGCTCCATCGCCCACGCCCTTGCATCGCTCGAAGCCAAGGGTCTCGGCACGGACGCCATCGAGCTCCAAATGCTCCACGGCATGGCCGACCAACTCAAGGCCGCCGCCACCGACATGGGCCTTCGCGTCCGCGAGTACGTCCCCGTCGGCGAGATGATCCCCGGCATGGCCTACCTCGTCCGCCGCCTCCTGGAGAACACCTCCAACGAATCCTGGCTCAAAGCCGGCTTCCTCGACAACGCCACCCCCGACGTCCTCCTCCGACCTCCCTCTCCCCCCCGGGGAGAGGGCCGGGGCGAGGGGTCTGCGTCATCTCCCATGTCTAGTGGGACAGGCGTCCCGCCTGTCTCTCCCCCTTCTCCCTCTTCTCCCTCTACCGACCTCTCCACCATCGCCCCCGACCGCCACCAGCTCTCCGACGCAAACCCGGGCGTTGGAGATGCCAAGCCCTTCTTCACCGAACCCGTCCACGACTTCTCCCGCGCCGACCTCCGCAAGAACTTTGCCGAAGCCATCGCGCGAGCCAACGTCCCCGCCGTCGCCAACGACCGCACGCCCGACCAGGGCCTGGCCATGATCGCCAAGGCCCACGCCGCCTTCCCGGCCTGGCGCGACTTCGACCCCATCAAGCGATCCGACGTCCTCGTCCGCGCCGCCGCCAAGATGCGAGCGAAGCGCGACGACCTCTCCGCCGTCATCATCAAAGAGAACGGCAAGGACTGGCGCAACGCCGACGCCGACGTCACCGAGGCCATCGACTTCTGCGAGTACTACGCCCGCGAAGCCCCACGCCTCTTCACCCGAGAGCGCCTCGGCCGCTTCATCGGCGAGCTCGACCAGACCTGGCATCAACCCAGGGGCGTCGCCCTCGTCATCTCCCCCTGGAACTTCCCCCTCGCCATCTGCTGCGGCATGACCACCGCCGCCCTCGTCACCGGCAACACCGTCGTCATCAAGCCCGCCGAGCAAACCCCCGCCATCGCCCGCCTGATGCACGACATCCTCCAAGAAGCACTCACCGAGGTTCTCAACTCCGTCGCTCCGTCGCTTCGTCGCTCCGTCGCTTCCTCAGACCTCCTCCACTTCTGCCCAGCCCCCGGCGAGACCACCGCCGCCGCCATGGTCCGCGACCCCCGCGTCGCGTTGATCGCGTTCACCGGCTCCAAAGCCGTCGGCCTCGACATCATCCAAGCCGCCGCCCACACCCCCTCCTCTCCTCCTACCAGTTCTCGTGGGACAGGCGTCCCGCCTGTCTCCTACCCCCCCTCCGCCTACCCCCAGCCCCACGTCAAACGCGTCATCTGCGAGATGGGCGGCAAGAACGCCATCATCATCGACTCCTCCGCCGACCTCGACGAAGCCGTCCTCGCCGTCCGCGTCTCCGCCTTCGGCTTCCAGGGCCAGAAGTGCTCCGCCTGCTCACGCTGCATCGTCGTCGACCCCGAGGGGCCAGACGGCCGCGCTACCCAGACTTTCTTACGCCGCCTCGTCGCCTCCACCAACTCCCTCGTCGTCGGCGACCCCACCAAGCCCGGCACGGACGTCGGCCCCGTCATCGACGAGGAAGCCGCAACCAACATCAAGCGCTACATCCAGATCGCCAAGGACGAGGGCTGCAAGCTGGAACTCGAGATGCAACTCCCCGCGGCCAACCCCTACGTCGATTCGTCGCTCCGTCGCTTCGTCGCGCCCACCATCTTCTCGCACGTCACCCCCGCCCACACCATCTACCAACAGGAGATCTTCGGCCCCGTCCTCGCCGTCACCCACGCCCCCGACTTCGACGCCGCCCTCGCCCTCGCCAACGACCACCCCTACAAGCTCACCGGCGGCGTCTTCACGCGCAAGCCCGCCCACATCGACCAGGCCAAACGCGACTTCCGCGTCGGCAACCTCTACATCAACCGCCCCATCACCGGCGCCCTCGTCGGTCGCCAACCCTTCGGCGGCTTCGGCATGTCCGGCGTCGGCTCCAAAGCCGGCGGCCGCGAATACCTCCTCCAGTTCGTCGAGCCCAGAGCCTGCTGCGAAAACACCATGCGCCGAGGGTTTGCGCCAGAGCTCTAACCCTCTCCCCTCGGGGGAGAGGGTGGCTCGCGCAGCGAGCCGGGTGAGGGGCAGTACACTCTCGATGTGCCCCGCCGCAACCTCGACACCGAAATCGCCCGCCGCTTCCGCCGCGAGTCCTCACCCCCCGAACGCATCCTCTGGCGCCACCTCCAAGCCCGCCGCCTCGACGGCCTCAAGTTCCGCCGCCAACAACCCATCGGCCCCTTCGTCGCCGACTTCTACTGCGCCGTAGCCAAACTCGTCATCGAACTCGACAGCGACATGCACGACCGACAGCGCGACGATCGCCGCGACGCCTGGATGAGGACGGAAGGCATCGAGACCCTCCGCATCCACGCCCGCGACCTGCGCGACAACGAAGAAGGCGTCCTGCGATCGATCGCCCGAAGGGCGAGAGAGCGAGTAGAAGAGAATCAGGAGAAGCGGTAGACCCCTCACCCCAACCCTCTCCCCCAAGGGGAGAGGGAGCTAAGCACTGAGCTTCCTACGAAGACATCATGGTGTGGTGCTTCTCATCGGAGTTGTAGTGGCGTGACAGTTGCTCTTTGCACAGTGTGCGGAAGTTTGAAATTTGGATCTCTCTTGGAATGCGCCGAGTGCGGTGCGCCAAACACGCTGCCGGGCTTTACGGCAACATACTTTACAGATCACTACTGGGATCAAGATACTCTGGAGGAGTTGGGGCGCGTTGTGCGGCACCTAAATACTGCTCATCGTAGTCCCAAGATCAGGGCCCTTTCGTTCCTGGAATATGTCTCCCGTCAGCGTTCAGATGAGTTCTCGGTCAAGCTTGGTCCTGTTGCGCGATACCGGGTCAGCTCTCTGCTCAGAAATACTCATCTCCCGCCTGTGCAATGGCGTCGTAGCAAGTTGTACGAGTTAAGGCAATCACTGCGGACTGATGAGTCAAGTTGATTGCCGTATGTGCTGCCGAGTGTCGTGGAGACGCCGTCCTCGGCTTCTCCACGTTCTTTCGTATACTTCACCACCCCGTGCGCAATCTCCCTGCCCTCCCCCCCATCCCAACTTGCCCACGCATGCGACCCCAAAAACAATTGCCGCATGCTCCATACCCACACCGACGCCGAGGCTGAGTCTTCGAAGCCTCGGGTTCCCACCGATGCCTGATCCCTGATGCCCCCTCCCCCGCTCCCAGCGGGGGAGGTGTCGAGCGCAGCGAGACGGAGGGGGCGTCTCCGTCCTCTCCTTCTCCTCCTCTTCCCCAAAGCCGCGGGATTCGAATTCCGCGGACCCAACCCCCCGCGCCCGCCACAGCCCCACGCCGCGCCACGACCACCCTCACCCTCGACACCGCGCCCCCAACCCCGCGAGCAAGCACACCCCCCGCGCCCCCAGTCCCAGAAGAATGCCCCCGATCCAACCCCGCCGCCCCGCCCGCGCGCCACCCCGGGATTCCGGGGCCCGCTCCCTTCCATCCCAGTCCTGGGATTGATACGCAAACTCCTGGGAGGAAAGAGATTGCGCCGGACGGCGTCCCGCGGCCCTCCCCCGGTCCGCCCGCCGCCCGCGCGCAGTTATCGGAGTTTGCTGGCATCCACCCCGACGCGTGGCACCCTCCGACGGGAGACCCGCCACCGCCGGGGCTTGTCGGCATCGTGGTCTCCGAGAGGAGCAGAGACCCATGCGATCGATCACCGCCGCCCTGACCCTGGCCGCCCTGTCGACCACCGCCCTCGCCGGCGTCCGCGTCGACCTCTTCGTCTTCGAGAACCAGGACAGCGTCCCGACCGGCAACATCGACATCTGGGTCGACGTCGTCGACAACGGCTCGACCATCGACTTCGTCTGGCACAACGACTCGACCGAGGCCGCCAACCTCACGTCGATCTACATCGAGAACTCGAACGCGGCGGGCCTGCTCTCCAACGCCAACATCATGAACGTCGCCGGCGTGCAATACTCCTCGTCCGCCACGCCGCCCAATCCCGCCGGCTCGATCCAGTTCTTCGGCGGCGCCTGGCAAGGCAACATCTTCAGCGCCGACCCCGACACCCCTCAACCCAACGTCAACGCCATCAACCCGGGCGAGTCGCTCACCACCCGCTTCGACTACTCGGGCGGGCTGACGTACCAGATGGTGATCGACTCGCTCCTCGACCCGGACTTCCCGACGGCGTTTCGCCTCGCCGGTCACGTCCAGGGCATCGGCGCCGGCGACTCCTCCATCTGGGTCGTCAGCCCCGCGCCCGGCTCGGCGGGCCTGCTCGCCGGCGCCGCCCTCCTCGGCGCTCGTCGCCGCCGCCGCCACTGAGTCCCGTCGTTCAGGCGTACATCAGCGTCAGCGCCCGCGCCCGGACAACCGGGCGGAGCGATCGGCGTGCATGCTCGCGCAGCTCCCCGCGCAGCTCCTCCCAGACAGCCTCCCGCCCGTCCTTGTAGACGGGGGTCACCGCCAGGGTCGTCGCGAGGCGCCTGGCCCGGCGACTGTCCGAAGCGCCTGCCCGCATCACTCGTTCGGCCCGCATGTCCGTTCCTCCTGTCATGAATCCCGGAGAACAGGCGGCTTCCACCGCCAGACCGGGCCATCTCAAACCCACCCGGCGATCTCTGCCGAGTGGGCTCTGCGCTCCAGAACCAGATCTCTCAGCCGATTCCGGGGTTACAGCCGGCGGGCGCATGAAAAGGGCGCGGGCGGGGCGGACCCCGGGCCGCGCCCGTCGTGGCGGTCCCGTGTGGGTTTGGGTGGGGGGGTCATGCGGACGACCCCGCCCGCTCGTGCTCGCGGCTGGCGGAGGCCTCACGGCGGAGGACCTCCCAGACCAGGCGGCGGAGCTCCTCGCGGCTGGCGGCGTTCTCGCTCAGACGCTCTCGCAGCGCCTGCTCGAGTTGTGCGCGCACGCGCTCGGAGAGCTCGCTGCGGCTGTGGCGGTTCATCGGACACCTCTCTGGGCGCGTCGTGCGCCCGTTCGGACAGCGACGGCGGCGTGCCGGCGCGTGGACTGACTGGTCTTGACTCCCGGGCGGCCTGCGCACGCACAAGCGGACCCGAACGACGACGGCATGTGGCGGAATATCAGCCGGCGACGAGCCAGCCGAACTCGACGACGATTCGCGGCGTCTTGGCGACGACGCAAACAATCGGGTCGATCGCCCGGGTGACGGGCACGACCTGGTCGTGATCGCTCATGGGGATCTCCTTCGGCTGGGGCCAACTGGACCGCCGACGCACGCGCGCCGGAGCGGTGAGGCGGAAGGGTACTGCGCTCGCGCGGGATTTCTACCAGCGCGGGGTGAGAAAAGAGTGAATGAGAGTGAGGTGGGCAGGTCGGCAGATGGGCAGGTCGGTAGGTCGGTAGGTCGGGGGAGACGAAGACGGAGGAGGGGGAGCCCCTCACCCCGGCCCTCTCCCCGGAGGGGGGAGGGAGGGAGACACCTCCTCCGTCTCGCTGCTCGACACCTCCCCGCTGGGGAGCGGGGGAGGGATGGGTTTCTCGGGCGTGGGTGGGGGTGGAGCAAGGGGGTTGGCATCTCGTTGGCGGGGTGGTACATACGGGGCATGAGCGGATCGAACGGATCGGCGGGTTATGACGTGGCGATACTGGGCGGGGGGCCGGCGGGGACGACCGTTGGCTCACTGCTCAAGAAGTACGGCCCCGAGCTGCGGGTTTTGATCCTCGAGAAGGAGAAGTTCCCGCGCGAGCACGTGGGGGAGAGCCAACTGCCGGCGTGCAGCTGGGTGCTCGACGAGATGGGGGTGTGGGAGAAGGTCGAGGCGGCGGGGTTCCCGATCAAGCTCGGGGCGTCGTACACGTGGGGGGTGCATCGCGCGCGGTGGGACCTCGACTTCTATCCGGCCGAGAAGTTCCGCGACGAGCCACGCCCGGCGAAGTTCGTCGGGCAGCGGCGTGCGACCGCGTTCCAGGTGGAACGGGCGATCTACGACGACATCCTGCTGCGGCATGCGGCGGGGATGGGGTGCGAGGTCCGCGAGGAGACGCGCGTCACCGAGATCACGCGCGACGGGGACCGGGTGACGGGCCTGCGGCTCGACTCCGGCGAGACGGTCACGGCCCGTCACTACGTGGACACGACCGGGGCGGTGGGGCTGCTGCGACGGGCGATGGGCGTCGAGACGGACGCGCCGATGACGCTCCGCAACATCGCGGTCTGGAACTACTGGGAGAACGCCGAGTGGGCGATCGAGATCGGGGTGGGGGGGACTCGGGTGCAGGTGCGGAGCCTGCCCTACGGGTGGATCTGGTTCATCCCGCTCGGCCCGACGCGGACGAGCATCGGCCTGATCTGCCCGAGTGAGTACTACAAGGCGTCGGGGAAGAGCCCGGCGGAGTTGTACGAGCAGGCGGTGCGGGCGGACCCGGACATCGCGAAGCTGATCGTGAACGCTCGCCCGGTGGAGCAGGTGCGCAGCTGCAAGGACTGGTCGCACCTCGCTGATCGGGTTGTGGGGGAGAACTGGGTGCTGGCGGGCGAGTCGGCGGGGTTCGCGGACCCGATCCTGGCGGCTGGGCTGACGCTGGCGCACTCGTCGGCGCGGGCGACGGCGTACATGATCCTGGAGCTGGAGCGCGGGGAGCAGGATGCCGCGTGGCTGCGGTCGCAGTACGACGAGGCGACGCGGATGAACATCCGCCAGCACATCCGCTTCGCGGAGTTCTGGTACTCGGCGAACGGCCAGTTCACGGACATCCAGGAGCACTGCCAGAAAATCGCCAAGGAGTGCGGGTTGAAGATGAACCCGGGGCAGGCGTGGCGGTGGCTGAGCCAGGGCGGGTTCACGCAGGGGGTGCTGGAGAGCGCGTCGGTCGGCGGGTTCGACGTCGCCTCGACCAAGCAGCTCCTCGAGCTGTTCGACTCGAAGGGGCGCAAGACGAAGTACGTGATCGACGGGACGAACGTGTTCAAGCTGAACCTGCGGAACGCGCAGAAGAAGATGCTGGCGTCGATGAAGGACGGGCGGATCGAGCCGGTGGAGTGCTACGAGCGGGGGCACTCGCGCTTGCCGATGACGGGGGCGTGGGGGCGCGTGACGCAGGCGCTGCAGGCGACGTCGGACGCCGAGACGCTGATCAAGTTGCTTGTGGAGACGGTGGCGCCGTCGCAGCGGGGGGAGGCGCAGAACGCAGCGATCCAGGCGCTGGAGGTGATGGCGCAGGACGGGTGGGTGGCGGCGAGCGTGGACAAGCGCAAGCCGTTGCTGCGGGTGAACAACGAGGGGGCGCGGTACATCCGGGCGGCCGACGTCTCGGAGCAGGCGATCAAGGACGTGGGGGAGGGGTTGAGCTACAGGTCGAACTTGTAGGGGCAGATCGGCAGATCGGCAGGTGGGCAGGTCGGGGGGGAGGACGAAGAGGAAGAAGAGAAGGGGGAGCCCCTCATCCCGGCCCTCTCCCCGGAGGGGAGAGGGGGGAGACACCCCCTCCGTCTCGCTTTGCTCGACACCTCCCCCGCTGGGAGCGGGGGTAGGGGGTTACCAGGCGATGGTCTTGCCGTCGTAGCGGACGTAGCGGGCATTGTCGGCGGTGGTGAGCTTGTCGATCGTCTTGATGATGGTGGTGACGGCGGGGGTGAGGTCGAGGGGGGCGTGCTCGCCGCCCATGTCGGTCTTGATCCAGCCGGGGTGGAGGGCGATGGAGGCGAGGCCGCGGCTGGCGAGCTCGTTGCCCATGTGGACGCTGAGCATGTTGAGTGCGGCCTTGGACGAGGCGTAGGCGAGCTG
Organism: Phycisphaerales bacterium; assembly: GCA_041402005.1. Lineage (GTDB taxonomy): Bacteria > Planctomycetota > Phycisphaerae > Phycisphaerales > UBA1924 > JAJRXR01. The sequence continues at coordinate 41,022 of JAWKTB010000006.1, forward strand.
GCCGGTGCGCTTCTCGCGGACGCCCTCGTCGATGGAGCCGAGGTTCGAGGTGATCTGGATGGCGAGCTTGCGATCGGCGAGCTCGAGGTTGGGGACGAGGGCGCGGGTGACGAGGAATGGGCCGACGACGTTGACGCGGCAGGCGTCGAGGATGTCCTGGGGCTTGACGTCGTTGAAGGAGCGGGCGCCCGGGTCGGGAAAGATGGCCGCGTTGTTGATGAGGATGTCGATCGGCTCGCCGGCGAGGCGTCGGCCATGGCGTTGATGGATTGCTCGCTGGCGACGTCGACGGTGGTGACGAAGTCGGTGACGGATTTGAGTTCGTCTGCGCCGGCGGGGTTGCGGCAGGCGGCGATGACGCGGTCGCCGCGGGCGGTGAGCTGGCGGGTGAGTTCGAGGCCGATGCCTCGGTTGGCGCCGGTGATGAGGTAGGTGGGCATGGGGGGTCCGGGTGAGTGGTGAGGTGGTGAGTGGTCAGGTGGTGGGAGATGGTAGAAGTGGGAGGAGCGGAGAGGACGGAGCCCCTCACCCCGGCCCTCTCCCCGGTGGGGAGAGGGAGGGGGAGCACGGCTGCCCTTGCGGGTTAGGCGTGGCGCCGGAGGGCATCACGATTGGGTGGCGTGCAGACGCCGTCTGCGGCTTCTGCACGGCGGGCGCGGGCGTGGTCGGACAGAGTCGTGGAGAAGCCGAAGACGGCGTCTCCACGGCGCCCGGCGCGGCGCCCCATCACGGAGCGTGCAAAGTCCCGTTCGTGATCCCCATGCACACGAGTCCAGCAATGATTAGCGAAGCGCTGCCGTACAGCAGTGGGAATCGATTCAGCCAGATTCGATGCGCGATTCCCTTCTTATCCTCCCGGCCGATGTCCACCACGACCGCGATGTACGTCACAAACAAGCCGACGGTGCCAAAGGCGAACAGCCCGATGCTTGTCCATGCGAGCGGTGTGGGCATAGTCCCGATCGGGCTCACCTCTCCACGATCATCGCGACGGCGTTGCCGCCTCCCAGGCAGAGGGAGGCGAGGCCTCGCTTGGCGCCGGTGCGCTCCATCTGGTGGAGGAGTGTGGTGAGGACGCGGGCGCCGGAGGCGCCGATGGGGTGGCCGAGGGCGATGGCGCCGCCGGCGATGTTGAGCTTGTCCTCGGGGATGTGGAGCTCCTTGTTGTCGGCCAGGACCTGGGCGGCGAAGGCCTCGTTGAGCTCGAAGAGGTCGATGTCGGAGAGCTTGAGGTTGGCCTTGGCAAGGACGCCCTGAACGCCGCCGATGGGGGCGGCGAAGATGTCCTTGGGGTCCACGCCGTGGGTGTGGTAGGCGACGATCTTGGCCATCGGCTTGAGGCCCAGCTCCTCGGCCTTGGTGGCGGAGAGGACGGCCAGCGCCGCGGCGCCGTCGGAGATCTGCGACGAGTTGCCCGCGGTGATCTGCTCGTGACCCGGGACGGTGCGGAGCTTGGCGAGGCCATCGGCGGTGGAGTCGGCGCGGATGCCCTCGTCGGCGCTGCACCCGCCCTCGGGGCCGGGGATCTTCTTGTTGCCGAGCTGGGCGCCGGTGAGGGGTGTGATCTCGGCGTCGTACCACCCGTTCTTGGCGGCGGCGGCGGCGCGTTGGTGCGACTGGGCGCTGAAGCGGTCGGCATCCTCGCGGGTGACGCCGAACTTCTTGGCGATGTGGTCGGCGGCGTTGGTCATGCCCCAGCATTCGAAGGCGCAGAAGAGGCCGTCGTGCTGCATGTGGTCCTGGAAGGTCGCGTCGCCGAACTTCACGCCGTTGCGGAGGTTGGCGTAGTGGGGGGCGGCGGTCATGTTCTCGAAGCCGCCGGCGATGACGCACTGGTTATCGCCGGCCTTGATGGACTGGGCGGCGATCATGACGGCTTCGAGGCCCGAGCCGCAGACCTTGTTGATGGTCTTGGCGGAGAGGGTGGAGGGGAGGCCGGCCTTGAGGCCGGCCTGGCGTGCGGGGTTCTGGCCGAGGCCGGCCTGGAGGACGCAGCCCATGATGCACTCGTCGACGTGTGCCTTGATGGCGGGGACTTCGTTGAGGACAGCTTCGATGGCGTAGGCGCCGAGCTGTGGGGAGGGGGTGCTCGCGAGCGAGCCGAAGAAGCGGCCGATGGGGGTGCGCTTGGCGGCGACGATGACGGGGGTCTGGGACATGGCCGGCTCCCGAAAAGTGCGGTGCGTGGGTGAGAAAGAAGGGTAGGCACGGGCGGGGGAAGTACTGAGTACTGAGTTCTGCGTGACGGGGCGCCGGAAGAGAGGAGACGGAGCCCTCACCCCTGCCCTCTGCCCCAAGGCGAGAGGGTGGGAGCGCGGGGGATAGCATGCGTTCATGCTGGGGCAGACGACGCAGACGGCGGGTGATGGGGTTGTGGATTCGGTGATCGCGAGTTCTGAGGGGTTTTTGGCGGCGTGGGGGTGGCCGCTGGTCGTGCTGGCGGCGGTGATGGTGCTCGGGGTGGTCGTCCACCGGGTTGTGTTCGCGGTGCTTCGGCGGATCGCGAAGCGATCGGGTTCGGATGTTGATGACGTGGTCGTGAAACGACTCGAGCGGCCGACGCTACTCGTGCCGGCGCTGCTCGGCGTGCAGCTGGTGATCCCGACATTGGCGGCGCGGGGGCCGGAGGTGGTGGCGCTGCTGCGGCATGCGAACGCGATCGTGCTGATCGTGCTCGTGACGTGGCTGGCGATCGCGGGGGTCGGGGCGTTCGTGCAAGTGGTGCTCGAGCGACACGACGTCAGCGTCGCGGACAACCTCGAGGCCCGTCGGGTGCACACGCAGTTCAAGGTGCTGCACCGGGTGCTGGCGACGATCCTGATCATCGTCGGCGGGGCGGCGGTGCTGATGACGTTCCCGAGCGTGCGCCAGTTCGGGGCGAGCATCCTGGCGTCGGCCGGGCTGGCGGGGCTGGTGCTGGGCTTGGCGGCGCGGCCGGTGCTCGAGAACCTGTTCGCGGGGGTGCAGGTGGCGTTGACGCAGCCGATCCGCCTGGACGATGTGGTCGTGATCGACGGGGAGTGGGGGCGGGTGGAGGAGATCACGACGACGTACGTGGTGGTGCGGATCTGGGACCAGCGGCGATTGATCTTGCCGTTCTCAAAGATTCTGACCGAGTCGTTCGAGAACTGGACGAGGGCGAACGCGCAGATCCTGGGGACGGTGTATGTGAACGTGGACTACACAGCGCCGATCGGGGCGATGCGCGAGGAGGTCAAGCGGATCTGCGAGGGGAGTGATCTGTGGGACGGGCGGGTCGCGGGGCTGGTGGTGACGGACGCGACGGAGCGAACGGTGCAGACGCGGGCGCTGGTGAGCGCGGCGGACTCGGGCAAGGCGTGGGATTTGCGGTGCCTGGTGCGGGAGAAGCTGATCGAGTTTTTGCAGCGGGAGCATCCCCAGGCGCTGCCGCGGCGGCGGGAGGAGCAGGTTGGGGAGGGGGCGTAGGCGGCGATTGGAGGGGGATTTGGAGAAGTAGGAAGAGGGAGTCACGGGCGGGACGCCCGTGCCACTAGGGTGGCGTAGGGGGAGTGCGTTCGAGCTCGCGGGCGAGGAGGGCCGCGAGCTCGGGATGACGCCAGAGGAACTCGCTGGAGCAGCGGGCCGGGGTGAAATCCGCGTCGTGCGCGGCTCGGACGAGGGCGAAAAAACGCTCGATGGTGTGACGCGCGCCCTCGTGGGCGGCGGCGGTGGTCCGCGCGAGCTGGCGGGCGGCGGTGGGAGAGTCCCAGAGGTGGGCGTGGATCCAGAGAGCGCGGGTGAGGAGGTCGGCGTGACGCGGGTCGGGCTCGAGCATGCCGTCGCGGAAGCGGCGGAGCAGGGCGAGGTCGTGGGGCTCGAGCGGGGCGGGGCTCATGCTTCCCGGTCTCGACGTGACGGCGTTCGCCCGGGTCGGGCCGAGGGGAGCGCAGAGGACGGAGCGCGGTCTGGCATGGTTGAAACCCCCCGGATAGGCGTGAAGGCGGGGCGGGGAGGGCCACGGGGCGTCGGGCGACGGCGCGGCTTGCTTCGGGGCGGGGCTCGGGCAGAATTGGCGATGAGGGCGGACGTGACACAGCTTCTGGCGGAGGCGGGCAAGGACGGGGCGGCGTCCGCGAAGCTGTTCGAGGCGGTGTACGCGGACCTGAAGGCGATCGCGGCGGGTCAGATGCGGGGGGAGCGGGCGGACCACACGCTGCAGGCGACGGCGCTGGTGAGCGAGGCGTACGTGCGGCTGATCGGGACGGCGTCGATCGAGTTCGAGGACAGGAGGCATTTCTTCCGCGTCGCGAGCGAGGCGATGCGCCGGATTCTGATCGATCACGCGCGGGCGCGGCTCGCGGAGAAGCGGGGCGGGGGGGCCCGGGGTCGGGCGCTGCTCGAGGACGATGGGGCGGTGACGATGGAGCCCGAGCGGCTCATCGAGCTCGATGACGCCCTGGCGAAGTTCGCGCTCGAGGACGAGCGGGCGGCGGAGCTGGTGCGGCTGCGGTTCTTCGGCGGGCTGACGCTGGAGCAGGCGGCCGAGATGGCAGGGGTGTCGCGCCGGACCGCGATCCGGGACTGGAGCTTCGCCCGCGCTCGGCTGGCGGAGCTGATGGGCGGCGAGGGATGAGCACACAGACAGGGGGAGACCGGCTGAAGGATCTGCTCGTGCGCGCGGTCGAGATGCCCGCGGGCGAGCGGGAGGCGTTCGTCCGGCGCGAGGCGGGGGAGGACGAGCCTCTCCGCGAGCGCGTGATGGAGCTGTTGAAGGCGTGGGACGGGGCAACGACGGCGCTGCGCGAGCCGACGCGGGCGTCACTCGTGCGCGGGCGGGCGGCGGAGTTCGCAGGGGAGCGCGTCGGGGATCAGATCGGGGCGTACACGCTCGTCGAGAAGCTGGGCGAGGGCGGGTTCGGGGTGGTCTACAAGGCGACGCAGGAGTCGCCGGTACGCCGGACGCTGGCGCTCAAGATCGTGCGCGCGGGGATGGGGAGTGAGTCGGTGCTGGCCCGGTTCGACGCGGAGCGGCAGGCGCTGGCGCGGCTGACGCATCCTTCCATTGCGCGGATCTTCGACGCGGGGACGGCGCCGTCGGGGCTGCCGTTCTTCGCGATGGAGCTGGTCGAGGGCGAGCCGATCACGGCATACTGCGACCGGAAGCGGCTGGGGGCGTCAGACCGGGTGCGACTGCTCGTGAAAGTGTGCCAGGCTGTGCAGCATGCGCACTCGAAGGGGATCATCCACCGGGACCTGAAGCCGTCGAACATTTTGGTATCGGAAGTGGACGGGGAGGCGACGCCGAAGATCATCGACTTCGGGATCGCCAAGGCGCTGGACGAGCCGTTGACGGACGTGTCGATGCTGACGCTGGCGAAGCAGGTGATCGGAACGCCCCGGTACATGCCGCCCGAGCAGGCGTCGCTGGATCCGGCGGCGGTGGACACGCGGAGCGATGTGTACTCGCTGGGCGTGGTGCTGTACGAGCTGCTGACGGGGACGACGCCTCTGACGGGGGAGGCGATGAAGTCGTCGGGGGTGTCGGATCTGTCGCGGATCCTGAGCGAGGGGCGGTTCCCGGCGCCGTCGTCGAGGCTGAAGGAGCTGGGGGAGGAGCGAGAGGAGATCGCACGGGCGCGCTCGGTCGATGGGGAGCGGTTGGGGCGGACGCTCTCGGGCGAGCTGGACTGGATCACGATGCGGGCGATCGAGGCGGAGCCGTCACGCCGGTACCAGACGGCCCAGTCGTTCGCCCGCGACATGGAGCGGTACCTGAACGACGAGGCGGTGGAGGCGCGCCCGGCGGGGCGGGCGTATCTGGCGCGGAAGTTCGTGCGTCGGCACCGGGTCGCGGTCGGCGCGGGGACGGCGGTGGGGATCGCGCTGGTGGTGGGGCTCGGCGCGGCGCTCTGGGCGCTCGAGCGGGTGGGCGTGGAGCAGGCGCGGACGCACAAGGCGCTTCAGCAGGTCACGCAGGAGCAGACCAAGACGCGCGAGGCGCTCAATCAGGCTGAGCAGGAGCGCGACACGGCCAAGGCGGCACTCGACGAGGCGCAGGGCGTGACGGACTTCCTGAGCACGATGATCTCGGCGGTGGACGCGGAGGAGAAGGGACGGGACGTGAAGGTCGCCGACCTGCTCGACGGGGCGGCGGCGGACCTGGAGGCGGGGGGGCTCGAGGCGAGTGACGCCGTCAAGGGGCGGCTGCATCATGTGCTGGGGCTGGCGTACTGGGCGCTGGGGGATTGGGAGCACGCGGAGTCACAGCTGCGCGAGGCGGTGGCGATCCGGACGGCGGTGTACGGGGCGGAGCATCGGGCCACGCTGTCAACGACGTCGAACCTGGCGTCGCTCGTGTACGAGCGCGGTGACCTGGCAGAAGCTCTCAAGCTCAGCGAGGGGCTGATCGAGCACATGGAGAAGGTGTACGACGAGCACGACGAGACGTACATGGGGGCGCTGGGCAACTACGCGCTGATGCTCAAGGCGTCGGGGGACGTGGAGGGGGCGCTGGCGGCGGAGGAGCGGCTGATCGGGCTGAACCGGGACGTGTTCGGGGAGGACGGGGACCGGACGATCGGCGCCGAGCAGAACCTGGCGAACACCCTGATGGACGTCGGGCGGATCGATGAGGCGGAGGCGTTGCTGACCGAGACGCTGGGGCGCGCCGAGCGGGCGCTGAGCGCGGATGCGCCCACGACGCTGATGGTGCGGCACACGCTCGCGATGATGTACTTCCGGACGGGGCGGAACCGGGAGGCGCAGCCCCTGATGGAGCAGGTGTTGGCGGATCGCAGGCGGGTCTTCGGGGACACGCACCCGAACACGCTGATGTCGGCGTACAACCTGTCGGCCAACTCGCTGAGGCTGGGCGAGACGAAGCGGGGCGAGGAGTTGCTGCTAGAGGTGATCGCGGCGTGTCCGGAGCACATCCCGGCGCGGCATCAGATGGTGTGGTACGCGGTGGCGGCTTTCCCGCTGGTGTACGCGGACGACTGGTCGGGGGCGCCCGAGTGGCTGGCGGCGAAGCTCGTGAGCGTGATCCGCCTTGCGAACGAGGGGGAGCTGCCGCTCGCGACGCGCAACTCGTTCGCGATGGTGCTGGCGACGATGCAGCCCGAGTCGGCGCGAGACACGGGGCTGGCGCTCGAGATGGCGCGGGGCGTGTGCGACGAGGCGGAGGCGTCGGCGGACCCCTTCTTGTACGGGTACCTCGACACTCTGTCGGTGGCGCTCGAGGCGGCGGGGAGTCTTGGCGAGGCGCTCGAGGTCGAGGAGCGGGCGGTGAGTCTCTGCCCGGCGGACGACCAGGAGGGGATGAGCGAACTCCGGGGGCGGGTGGAGACGCTTCGCGATCGTCTCGCGGCGGCGGGCGGGCGGGACTGAGCACACGCGAGCGGTGTTCGTCTCTTTCAGGCGTTGCGGCGCGGCGGCCTGGTCTCAGGGGCAGCCAGCGGCGAAGGCGGTGAGGTAGGCGAACACGTCGGAGAAGTCGTAGACGCCGGCGGGCGGGGCGAGGTCGGCGGGGGGCTCTGCGTTTGCGAACGCCTCGAGGAACTCGGAGACATCGGAGAAGTCGAGCGTGTTCCTCGGCTCGGCGAGGTCGGCGGAGCAGGTGGCGCTGACGATGCGGGCGACGACCTCGTGCTCGCGGTGGATCAGGATAGCTTTGTACGCCGGATTCAGGCCTTGGGTGGTCAGTGCGTTGAAGGCGCCGGCGTAGTTGGGCGTGGCGACGGAGAAGCGGAACTCGTCAGCGAGCGCGGGGAGATAGGCGTGGAAGCGGAGGGTGACGTCGCCGTCGAGTGTGATGCCGCCGTTGAGGAAGCTGGAGCGGAGCGTGTCGAAGTCGTCCTTGGAGAAGACATCGATGCGGAGGTCGGAGGTGGCGTGGAGGGTCCAGGCGCCGACGAGGTTGATCTCGGCGGCGTGGTCGTCGTCGCCGGGCTCGATGTCGCCCCAGAAGGAGCAGGGGGCGAAGAAGCGGAGGCGGCCTTCGCCCGTGATGGTCTGGCCGGCGCCAATGGAGGAGGGGGTGGTGGCGTTGGAGGTGAGTGTGACGTTGTCGAGGAGACGGATCTCTCCGACGCCGTCGATATCGCTGGGTTCGTTGAGTTGAAGGTCGGTCGGGACGGAGACAATCGCGTTGTTGGTGAAGCGGAGGGCGGGGAGAGTGGGGCCGGTGGTGAACTCACCCTCGAGGGTGGCCTGGACGTCTCCCAGGATGCGAGCGTTGACGCCAGGTGTGCCGCGGATCGTGCCGTCGGTGATCGGGCCGATGAGGTCGAGCGAGGCGCCGGCGGCGTCGATGACGACGTCGGGCGCGTTGTGACACTCCCGGATGATGAGCGAGGCGTCGGGGGCGCCGACGACGTCGGCGGCGTTGAGGGCGATGGTGGCGTCGATGGAGGAGCCCTGGACCGCGGTGAGCGGGACATTGTTGGAGCCGATGTTGGCGACAAGGTCGATGCGGTCGGCGAGCTCGATCGGGGCGTTCAACTCGCCGGCGTTGATGAAGAGGCGGTCGCGGACGCTGGGTGAGGAGAGGGCCCGGATCGTGGCGTCGATGCGAGCGAAGGTGACTCGGCAGTTGCGATAGCTCGTTTCGACCTGGATCGTGTCGGGCAGGACGCTCTCGGGGGCGTCGAGCCTACCGCCGACGAGTCGGATGAAGCCGGAGCCGGTGAGCATCGCGGGTTGGTCCGGGGGGCCCTGGAGCGTGACGAGGGGGGCCTGGGTCTCGAAATAGCAGGCGTGGTTGATCTCGAGGATGCCGTCAACGTGCAGCGAGTCGAGGATGGTGAGGCGGTAGCCCGTGTCGCCCTTGGGCGTGTTGGGGTGCTGGATGCAGGTCACTCGGACGATCGCGCCGGGGGCGTCGATGCTCAGCGAGTTGATCATGAAGGTGGGGGGGATGGTGGGGACGTCGATCGCGCCGAAGAGGCTGACGGTGTAGTCGCCCGAGAGGTCGACGACGACGTCGGCGGTCGGGCTGTTCGGGGCGGACATGAGGTCCCAGTTTGCGGGCTCGGACCAGAGGCCACTGGCGGGCGTCGCCCAGGAGTACACCTGCGCCGATGCGGGCGCCGCGGCGAGCGCGATGACCATGCATGGGATGCGTCGGTGGAATGCCACGCGGCGAAGCCCTCCTCGCGACGCGAGTATCGCACAGGGGCGGGAGGGCATCAGGGATTGCCCTCAGGGGCAGCCGGTGGCGAATGCGGACAAGAAGGCGAGGACGTCGGAGAAGTCGAAGACGCCCTCGGGGTCGGCGAGATCGGCGGCGGGGTCCATTGCGCCGAAGGCGGTGAGGAAGGCGAGGACGTCGGAGAAGTCGAGCGTGCCGAGGGGCTCGGCGAGGTCGGCGGGCGAGCAGCCGATGGCGCGGTCCCACCCCATGGCGTCGAGGACCGCGAGGTCGGCGATTCGGAAGTAGTCGGGGGCGAGGGTGGAGCCCAGCGGGATGCCGGCCATGACGCCGGAGGTCTGCTCGTCGACGAACATGAGATGCGAGGCCTGGACCACCGAGCCGTCCCACGCGGGGAACTCGGCGAAGACGAGGTCGATGACGTGCCCGCCGGCGGGAAGACCGGCGGTCAGGGTGCGCGCGCGGGCGGTGAACTCGGGTGGCGTGTCGGGGTTGGCGTCGTTGGCGCCGTCGTCGGCGGGGAAGCGGAAGATGTCGAAGGGCGAGGCGAGGCCCTCGAAGCCCGGGAAGTCGATGGAGTAGGAGGCGAAGCCCATGATGTGGCCCACCTCGTGGATGAGGGCGTCGATCATGGGGAAGTTGTCGGGATCGACGCCGTCGGAGGGGTCGGTGTCGAACTCGGCGCCCATCGTGATCATGCCGGCGGAGCCTGGGGCGGCGAGTCCCACGGCACGGGCGACGGCCGTCGGGACGACGATGCGATCGACTTGAGCGGGTGTGGCGTCCGTGGGGACGAGCGCGGGCAGCTCGCTGAGGGGGAGGAAGTCTTGGATCCAGTCGTCGGCGTCCATGTCGTCCACGAGGGCGGCGCGGAAAATCTCGTAGTCGATCTCGACGTCGGTGGGGATGGCGAAGGTGGCGCCGCCTTCGTCGAAGACGATGCCGATCTCGATGGTGACGGGGTCGGTGAAGAGGGACGCGAGGTAGGTGGATGCCTGGGCGAGGACGGCGTCGGCGCCGGGAGGGACTGGGCCAGTCGGCGTGAAGACGACCGTGAGGGCGTGTGCGAGCGGTGCGGCGAGGCAGAGGGCGATCGCGGCGGGCGCAGCGAGGTGCGGCATGGGCGCCTCCTGTCATGCCCACGAGCGGGGGTGTCGACCGGAAGGGGCTCACCAATAGCGTAGCGTGCGGAGGGCGGCGGGCGCTGGCTATTTCCCGTCAGTGGCAGCCGGCGACGAACTTCGCGAGGAACCTCGTCACGTCGGAGAAATCAAAGACGCCCGCGGGCTCGGCGAGGTCGGCGGTCGGGATCATGTCGAGGAACGCCTGAAGAAATGTGGTGACGTCGGTGAAGTCGAGCTGTCCGAGGGGCGGGGCGAAGTCGGCGGGACAGATGTTGACAGTCTCGAGGCGGAGGACGCGGCCCGAGCTGGAGTAGTCGGCGACGAGGAGTTCGCCATCGGGGGTTCGCGCGATCGCGGTGGGGCGGGCGCCCGAGAGTGGAAGGACGTTTGTGTTGGCGACGAGGGCGTCGTCGGCGTAGTGAATGGCCCAGAAGTTCGCTGAGATGTGGTCGGTGTAGATGAAGGCGCCGTACAGGGCGGGGCATCGGGGGTCGGTGAAGACTTGGCCGGCGATGACGGCGTGACCGCCATCGGGCGTGACTTCGTGGGGGTATTCGACGACGGGCGGTGTGAGATCGGCGTCGAGGCAGTCCGGGGACGTGCGGCAGTGGGTGCCCTCGACGAGGTTCCAGCCGAGGTTGGCGCCCGGGGTGGCCAAGCTGATTTCCTCGCGCAGCTGCCCGCCGACATCTCCGACCCAGAGCTTGCCGTCGGGCCCGAAGGAGAAACGCCAGGGGTTGCGGAGGCCATAGCAGAACACCTCTTCGCGGTAACCGAGCTTGTTGCGTGCGAAGGGGTTGTCCTGGGGGATGGCGTAGTTGAGGGGGGGATCTGCGGCGTTGACGTCGATGCGCAGGATCGAGCCCTTGAGGGTGGCGGGGTTCTGTGCGTCGCCTTCGACGTCCTGATTCGGGCTGCCGCCGTCGCCCGCGGCGATGTAGAGGCAGGCGTCGGGCCCGAAGGCCAGGCGATGGACGTTGTGATCGGGCTGGTCCTCGAGGACATCGAAGAGGACGAGTTCGGTCGTGTCGTCGATGACGTCGGGATCGGAGGCGGAGCGCGTGAAGCGAGAGACGACGCTGTGCCAGCAGAAGCCGTCGAAGGAGGTGTAGGTGACGAAGATGTAGCCGTTGCTGGCGTAGTCAGGATGGAAAGCCAGGGCGAGGATGCCGGCCTCGGGGCCCATGGTGGTGATGCGGGAGGAGAGGTCCAGGAAGGTCTTCGGCGGCGAGGGCGCGGGCTCGTTGACGAAGAACTTCACCTGACCGAGCTTCTGCAGGACGACGTAGATGCGGTCGGGGTGGTCGGGGGCGAACTGGATGTCCACGGGGAACTGGACGCGGATATTCGGGAACGCGTCGACGAGTTTCAGGAGCGGGACGGGGGCGCCGGCGCGTGCGCTCATCGCTGGTGCGACGATGGCGAGAGCGCCCAGCAAGGCGAGAGGATGTTTGGAATGCACCGGACCCCTCCCGGCACGCATTGTCGAGAGATCGCGGCGTGACTCAATAGGAATTCGGGCGGATTCGCACCCGGGGGGGGGGGCGGATCGGCTCGGGGCCGGTCGGGAGAGGCTCTCGGGGGCGCTTCTGGCGCCAGAGCTGATGAGGGAGAACTGGTGAGGGAGAGCTGGGCGGTCAGGGGCACCCGGCGGCGAAGGCCGTGAGGTAGGCGAAGACGTCGGAGAAGTCGTAGACGCCTAGGGGTGGGGCGAGGTCGGCGGGGGGCTCGGCGTTTGCGAACGCGACGAGGAACGCGAGGACATCCGCGAAGTCGAGGACACCCTCCGGCTGGTCGAGGTCGGCGGGGCAGGTGGCGCTGACGATGCGGGCGACGACCTCCAGCCCGCGATAGATGAGGACGGCTTTGTACGCGGGGTTGAGGCCCTGGGTGTGGAGGGTGTCGAAGCCGCCGTGGTATCTGGGGCTGGCGGTGAAGAAGGGGAACTCGTCGGCGAGTGCCGGGACGTAGGCGTGGAAGCGGAGGGTGACATCGCCGTCGAGGGTGATGTTGTCGAAGATGAAGCCGGAACGCAGGGTATCGAAATCGTCGTGGGAGAAGATGTCGATGCGGAGATCAGAGGTGGGGTGGAGTGTCCAGGCGCCGAAGATGTAGATCTGGGCGGCGTTGTCATCATCGCCGGGCTCGAAGTCGCCCCAGAACGAGCAGGGACCGTAGAAGCGGAGGCGCCCCTCGCCCGCGATGGTCTGTCCCGCGCCGATGGAGGACGGGGCGGTGGCGTTGGAGCCGATTCTGATGTTGTCAAGGAGGCGGATCTCTCCGACGCCATCGATGTCGCAGGGCTCGTCGAGTTCGAGGTTGCTCGGGATGGAGATGACGGCGTTGTTGGTGAAGCGCAGGGCGGTGAGATCGGGGCCAAGGGTGAACTCGCCCTCGAGCGTGGCCTGGACGTTACCGCGGATGAGTGCGTCGGCGCCCGGGGTGCTGCGGATCGTGCCGCCGGTGATGGGGCCGATGATGTCGAGCGAGGCGCCGGCGGCGTCGATGAGAACGTCTGACGCGTTGTGGCACTCACCGAGGGTCAGTGAGGCGTCGGCGTCGCCGACGACGTTGGCGGTGTTGGATCCGAACCTGAGGTACATCGAGGCGTTGGGCGGGAGGCTGATGGGAACGTTGTTGGTGTTGATGACGGCGCCGAGATGGGCGCCGGGCGTGGTTTCGAGGAGGCCGTTGTTGGTGTCGAGCGTGACCGAGAGGCTGGCGTGCGGCTCGCCCATGTAATCGACTTGAGCGGATGCGCGGATCGTCCCATCGTTGGTTGAGAGTTCGACGTGGCCGGCGCCTTCGATGGTGTGGCCAGCCATCTGGTGCGCGTTTCCTTGGATGCTTCCGCCTGCGAGTATGATCGCGCCCGAACCAGAGATCGTCGGCGGAGAGCCGGAGTCAGAGTCGACGTCGAGTTGGGCCGGTGGGATCCAGAAATACCACTCCGGGACAATGATGTGTCCATCGTTGACGATGGATTGGGCAACAGTGAGCGTCAGGCCGGTGGTGCAGTCCATGTGGCAGCCGCCCCCGGTAGCGACGACGAGTTCAGCCCCCGTGGCGAGCAACGAGAGGGAGTTCACTGAGCGGCTGATGCCCTCCAAGTTGGTGACGGTGACGGTGTAATCGCCAGGCACATCGAGGAGAACATCGGCGTCGGGTTCGGCCGGCACAACGCCTCCGAGCCAGTTGTCGGCGCTGCTCCAATACCCGTCCAGGGGGGCCGCCCAGAAGTAATCGTCCGCGAAGGCGAGTGCAGGCGCAATCGCAAGAACGGCGATGCCTAACGATGTGCGTGTTCGCATCTTGCGTACAGTATCGCACATGTCCTGAAATGAGGCAAGCGCGGCCTTCTCAGGGGCACCCCGCGCCGAACGCGGTCAGGAAGGCGAGAACGTCGGAGAAATCGAACGATCCTGATGGTGGGGCGAGGTCGGCGGACGGATCGCCCGCGCCGAACGCGACGAGGAAGGCGAGGACGTCAGAGAAGTCGAGAGAGCCGTAGGGCTCGGCGAGGTCGGCGGGATTGCAGCCCGGGTTGGTGAGGACGATGCCGTCGGCGCTCGGGCCGGCGAGCGCCGCGATCTCACCGTCCGAGAGCATGTCGTCGGCGAAGTACATGTTGGCGAGGTAGACGGTCTCGGAGCGTCCGCCCTCTCGATCGGCGAAGAGACACATGGTGGAGTTGCAGTCGGTGGGCCCCTGGGAGTTTGGCGCCGTGCCGTCGGACTGCGCCCAAGGGCTCGGGAACTGACCCCAGGCGGCCCAGTCGGCGGGGTCGATGGGCTGGGTGTCGGCGTAGGTGGGGTCGGTGGGGTCGACCTGGTTGTAGACCCAGCTCGACTCGGTGTCGAAGAGGTACGTGCCGTCGACGTAGACGCGGACGGCGCCGTCGGTGAAGTCGTCGCAGACGAGGGCGAGACGGAACCAGGTATCGGGGGAGACGGGCAGGGGCTGGTAGATGGGGGGGTTGAAGTCGTCCCCGGAGGTTCCGAAGGTCATGCCGACGCCGGGGGAGTTACGGAAGAAAGCGTCGGCTGTGCCGGCGTTGTTGTCATTGCCCTGGATGAGGGCGCAGACGAACTCGCGGGCGTGGGAGTTGGTGGGGAAGTCGTCGTACCAGGCCTGGGCGGGGATGTAGAGGTCGAAGATGAGCGTCCACTGGCCGAAGAACTTGCCGGGGTAGATGGGCTGTGTGGCGGGGTAGAAGGCGAGGCCGATGCCGCGGCGGAATGAGGGTTCGCTGTCGGAGAGGTTGCGCGCGGGGCTGGTGCAGTAGACGGTGTCCACTTCGCCGCCGGGGCCCGGGATGCCGAGGGCGGTGGTGGTCATGAAGGAGGACTGGGCTTCGGTGACACCGAGCGGAACGTCGTCATCGGGGTTGTTGGGATCGTCGTGCTGGATGGGGCCGAAGGCGGGGTCGTCGAGGTAGCGGAGCTTGGAGAAGTCGGAGCCGGGGGCGGAGTCGAAGTCGGCGTCGAAGTGCCACTCGGTCTGCTGGCGGCGCGAGGGTGTCCATGTGGTGGCCTGGAAGTAGCCGTCGGTGAAGGTGGCGGAGCCGGTGAGGAAGCCGGTGGGGATGTCGATGTCGGTGAGTGAGCCGATGATGGAGCCCTGGTCGGTGACGACGAGATTGATGTCGAGGGACATGTCGAGCATGAACTCGGAGTTGCCGAAGGCGCCGGAGAAGGTTTGGCTCCAGAGGGTGTTCTCGGGGTTGGGGAAGGAGGCGAGGGGGTAGCGGACGTAGCCCCTGGTGAGGAAGGAGGCGCCGGGGTCGACGATGTCGATGAAGTTGGCGAGCGAGGAGCCGGAGGGGACGATGAGCGAGAGGGGGATCGTGGTGTTGAGGTGGCCCGTGATGAACCAGGAGTAGCCGGTGGCGGGGACGATGTACTGGGCGGGGCCGGCGGGGAAGGGGTCGTTGATGGAGTCGCGGAACTGGTCCACGAAGCAGGGGCCCAGGAACTGGCAGCGGAGCTCGACGCCGGTGAGGTCGACCGCGACGTCACTGTCAGGCTGGGCAATGGTGGGGAGGGCGGCGGCGGCGACGGCGACGAGGGCGAGGGTGGGGCGAGGGGGCATGGGCTCTCTCCTGGGCTGAGGCCACCAGGGTACACGCGGGGCGTTCGGGGTGGAACGCGGATGTCCTGGCCCCGGGGCCAATCCTGAAAGGGGAGCCAGGGGCTTGGGGACGGGGAGGATGCGTTAGACTCGCCGCGGGCAGGCCTGGAGGGCTCCGGACGTGGTTGGAAAGTCGGGACGAGGCGGCTGGGGCGTGGGTGGGTTCACGCTGATCGAGCTTTTGGTGGTCATCGCGATCATCGCGCTCTTGATCGGGATCCTGCTGCCGGCGCTCGGGGCGGCGCGGGACATCGCCCGGCGCGGGCGGTGCCTGTCGAACCTGCGCCAGATGGCGCTGGCGGCGCAGTCCTATTCGAATGATACGGAGAAGGAGCTGTTCGTCCCGAGCTTCCACTCGTTCGAGGACAACCTGGGGTGGCTGTACCCCGAGTACATCAACTCGTACGAGGTGGGGCTCTGCCCGTCCACGCAGAACGTGATCAACGACCTGGACACGATGCTGAGCGATCTGCCGGGGGCGCTGATGCATCTGCCGGACGCGATCGGGCGGGACTTCCCGATGCAGCTGTTCGCGCCGGCGGCCGATCGGGACGACGACCGGGGGGGACACTCGTACGAGCTCTTCATGTGGTTCAGCCCCGGGCGGTATCCGGACGGGACGGTGGTCGTGCCGGCGCCGTTCGCGGGGTCGGTGCGGAGCCAGTTGGGATTCCGCCTGCCGACGCCGGACGCGGCGGTGCCCCTGTACGACGACCCGGACGAGGCGCCGGGCGTGCTCAAAACACAGCGGTCTGTGAAGTTCCCGACGCGGACGATTCTGTTCCTCGACAACGACAACGACAAGCTGAGCAATATCGCGGCGGCGCTGGGGATCCCCGGGCGCCTGGACGGCGACTCGAACTGGCCCAACGAGTGGAACAACCACAAGGAAGACGGGGTGCAGATGTCGTTCGCGGACGGCTCGGCGCGGTTCGTGCGTGCCGAGGGCGAGCTGATCGACACTTACCTCGCCTCACACGACAGTGTGGATGAGGACATCCTCCGCGACCATTCTCGCTACGAGATCCGTCCGTACACGTACAACGGCATCCCGATCGACGAGTACTACGACCCGGACGCGCCGTAGCCTCAGGCGGCGTATTCGGCGTGTGAATCCTCGTCGTCGGTCTCGACGGCGTGCCCAGTCTCGTGCGCCGTGGCATCCGCCAACTCGGTCTGCGCGGGCTTGCGGTAGCTGATGAGCAGGACGGTGAGGCCGATCGCGCTGGCGATACCGGAGGCGGAGAGGATGCCGAGCTTGGCCTCGTCGAGGAACTCGACGCTCCCGGCGAAGGCGAGGTTGGCGATGAAGAGGGACATGGTGAAGCCGATGCCGGCGAGCCAGGCGGCGCCGTGCAGGTGTTTCCAGGTGACGCCCCGGGGCAGGTCGGCGAGCCGCAACTTGACGGCGAGGAAGCTGGCGGCCATGACGCCGATGGGCTTGCCGAAGACGAGCCCGAGCATCACGCCGAGGGTGATGGGGCTGGAGAACTCGTCGAGGCTGCCGACGTGGACGCCGGCGTTGGCGAGGGCGAAGACGGGGATGATGAAGAAGGCGACGAGGCCGGCAAGCTTGTGCTCGAGACGGTAGAGCGGGGGCTCGATGTGCTCGCAGTTGAGCTCGATGGTCCGGGCGGCGGCGAGCAGGTCCGGGTTCTTGCGGACGCTGGCCTCCTGTCGGGTGGCCTGCTCGAACATGTCCATCGAGTTGCGGTTGGACTCGATGAAGGCGTCGGGGTCGACGCGTTCGCGGGCCGGGATGGTCATGGCGAGCAGGACGCCGGCGATGGTCGCGTGCACGCCCGACTGGAAGATGAAGTACCAGAGCGGGAGGCCGATGATGAGGTAGGGGAGGGTCTTGCGGACGCCGAGCCAGTTGATGGCGACGAGAAGGGCGACGAGGAGGCCGGCGGTGCGGAGGGCCTCGACGTTGAGGTCGTGGGTGTAGAAGATGGCGATGACGAGAAGGGCGCCGAGGTCGTCGGCGATGGCGAGGGAGGTGAGGAAGACCTTGAGGGGTGTCGGGATGCGCTTGCCCAGGAGCATGAGGACGCCGAGGGCGAAGGCGATGTCGGTGGCGACGGGGACGCCCCAGCCGTGGACCGCACCGGAGTTCCAGTTGATGGAGACGTAGATGAGCGCGGGGGCGATCATGCCGCCGGCGGCGGCGGCGACGGGGAGCGAGGCCTTGCGGAAGCCGGCGAGCTCGCCGACGAGCATCTCGCGCTTGATCTCCATGCCGACGAGGAGGAAGAAGATCGCCATCATGGCGTCGTTGATGAAGAGCTCGAGGTTGGGCAGGACGAAGCGCCAGCCGCCGATGGTGAGGGCGATCTCGTGCTCGTAGAAGAGGCCGTGGTATGCGGCGGCGAGGGGGGAGTTGGCGATGACAAAGGCGGCGATGGCGGTGAAGAGGAGGACGATGCCGCCGGCGCTGCTGAACTTGGCAAACTCCTGGAACGGTCGGATCAGGCGATCGACCGGGAGGGGCTTGGCATGATGAAGGGCTGGTTTGGGGGCGCGGTTGGTTTGCATGCTCGGATCGCTCGCTGAGAGGGTATCACGGGACCGGGCGGACGGGCGTACGGCTAGAAGACGGCCGGACGCTGGGCGAGAGGGGGCGGGGATGTCACCACGCTGGTGGCGGGTTTGACGATTTCGAGCGCCCAGCGCGTCAGGGCGCCGGCGGTCATGGCGTGCCAGACGAGCGCGGCGATGACCGTCGGCACGGGCTCGGCGACGGGCGCAAGCAGGATCGGGACGATCAGGATCGTGGCCAGCAGCATCGCGCCCAGCACCTTCATCGAGTTGGTTGTTAGGTAGAGCGCCCACGTCATTGCGAGCGAGCAGGTGGCGGCCGCGACGGCCAACGGGACGAGGTGGTGCGTTGACTGGGGCAGGGGGTCGAGAGAAAGCTGCCAGAGGTTGAGCGTCTCGCGCAGGCCCTCGACCCAGGCGGGGGCCCAGAGGCCGAAGGTCGCGGCGGCGAGGGACAGCGCGATCACGGCTGGGCTCAGGAGCTTGCGCGCGACGTAGGCGGCGCACATGAGCGAGACGGTGAAGGCGGGGCCGAGCAGGATCGCGGCGGGCGCGGGGGAGGCGGAGGTCAACGCGACCATCACGCCGAGGGCGAGCAGGGCGGCGCCGATGAGCCAGCTCGCGGTGAAGACCCAGACGGCGCGTGGCGGGCGTTCGACGCTCGGGGCGCGCTTCGGCGCCGGGTCGTCGCTCTTGGCGCGGGTCTTCGAGGACTCCTCGACCTCGCGGAGCGCCTTGCGGGTGGTGGAGAGCTCGCGCTTGAGCCTCGTGCACTCGTTCTCGAGCGAGCGCCAGTTCTCCTCGAGCTCGGGCGTGGAGGCGTCGCCCGCACGGGCGTGGGCGCCGGCGGCTTGCTCGGCCTCCGAGAGCCGCTCGAAGAGAGCGGCCATCTCGACCTGCAGCTGGGCGTACTGCTCGGCCTCGGCCTCGAGGCTCGACTGTTGCTCGGCGAGGCGCTCGCGCAACGTGACGAGCTCGGTGTTCTGGGCGTCGAGCTTCGTCGCGCGGGTGTCCAGGGCGGTGGCCCGCTCGTTCAGCTCTCGCTCGCGCGCTTCGGACCGCACCCTGGCGTCGGCGAGCTTCTGGAGTTCGGACTCGAGCTCGGCCCGGTCCGACTCGCCGGATTCGCTTTGCGCCGCGATCTTCTTTGCACGCTCGTCGAGGGCGACGCGTTCGCGAGCGAGCTCCTCGGCACGCTGGCGCTGGGCCTCGCGCTGGGTGGCGATCTGGGATCGGGCCTGCTCCAGGAGCTTGCACTCCTCGTCGATCCGCTCGGTCTGGGCGACCAGCACCTGCTCACGGCTGGACAGGTCGCGCTCGCGCTGGTCGAGGAGGCGGGCGCGCTCGCGGATCTCGGACGGGTCGGCGATGTCCTGTGCGTTGGCGTGGGGCCGGGCGGGCGCGGGCGGTGGCGGCGCGGCGTGCTGCTGGGCGGCGCGGAGGTCGCCCAGGCGCGACTCGATCCCGGAGATCATGTCGAGCAGGGCGCTCTCGTCGACACCGTCGTCGAAGGGCGCGACGTCGCCGTGCTCGGCGTTCTCGGTGGCGGTCTGGGGGTCGTGGCGTGCCATGGGTTGCTCGCCGCGCCGGCGCGCGGTTGGACCCCGGGATATCGGCATTTCGTCCCGGTGGGAGGCGAGCCCTGGGGCGCGTGGAGGGGGAAGAACTCGGGGATGTGCCGGGGGCGCGGGCGACATGCGTCCGAAAAGTGCCGGATTGGTCGAGGCTGGCCAGCTCGCGGGGGCGTTCCGAGGCTAGGGGCGCCCTGGCGTGATCCGGACGCCGTCGTGGACGCGATCGCTCGGGTGGAGGACGACGCTGGCGCCCTGGTCGAGGCCCGAGAGGATCTGGACGGCGAGGTCGTTGCGCTTGCCGATCTCGACGCGGCGCTTGGTGGCGCGGCTCGAGTTGGCGACGAAGACCGCCCATCCATCCTGGTCGCGGAAGACGGCGCTCGCCGGGATCTGCGTGACGGCGTCGGATTCCCACGTGATGATGCGGGCCTCGACGCGGTAGGCGTCGCCGAGGGTCGCGCGGTCCTCACGCGGCGAGATGAAGTCGGCGATGACGTTCACGCGCTGCTCCTCGATGCCGAGGGCGGAGACCTTCGTGAAGGCGGCGGGCTCGACGAGGCGGACGATCGCCTCCAGCGGCTCGTCGCCTCCCCATTGCTCGATGATGACGCGATCGCCAGGGTGGACGCGGACGCCGTCGGTCGAGAGGACGTCCACCACGATCTCGAGGTCGCGGGGGTCGCCCAGTTCGAGCAGGGGCGTGCCGGGGGAGACGACGGCGACGCTCTCCTGAAAGACACGGAGGACCGCGCCCGTGATTGGGGAATGGATGCGCAGGCGCCCGGTTGATTCGCTGCCCTCCTCGCCCGTGGCGTAGAGGAGGGCGCTCTTGGCGAGCTCGAGTTCGTACTGGGCGATCTCCTCGGCGTGGTCGGCGGCGCGGGACTCCTCGACCGCCGCCCGGTGGTCGGCGCGGGCCTTGAGCAACTCGAAGTCCGTCGCGGCGTCTTGGGCGGCCATCTCCTCGGTGCGCGTCAGCGTCTCCTCGGCGAGGCCGGCGGTCGTCTGGGCGCGCTTGGCGTTGGCCTCGGCCTGAGAGACCGCGGCCTCGGCGGCGCGGACACGCGCCTGCGCCTCGGCGAGCGCCCGCGCGTCGAGCAACTCGGGGTCCGCCGGCTCGATCGTTGCGAGCACGGTCTCGTCCGCGACGACCGGGTCGCCCGGGTCGAGGGTGATGCGTCCGAGCTGGCCGGCGAGCGGGCTCGAGACGACGTACCGCTCCTTGATCCGGGTCTTGCCCTCCTCGTCAACGCTGACCTGCATGGGCGCGACGTGGACGCTGGCGACCTCGACGTCCACGGGCGCGGGGATGAGCGCGAAGACGATCGCCCCGACGATCGCCGCGATGATCACGACGAAGATTGCCCAGCGGATCGCCTTCTTCACCGGGGGGGTCACTCCCGCGCCTTGAGGACAGAGATGAGGTCGAGTTTACGCAGGATCGCGGCGATGAGGGCGCCCGAGAGGAGCGCGGCGAGTATCACCCCGATGGCGCCGAGGGCGAAGGTCGACCGATTGACGACAAAAGGCATGCGGAAGAGCTCGGACTGCGTGCCCTGCGACGCGGCCCAGGCCAGGGCGTACCCGAGGACGAGGCCCAGCGGGATGCCGACGCCCGTGACGATGGCGAGCTCGCCCAGTTGGATGGCGGCGATCTCGCGCCGGGTGAAGCCCAGGACGCGGAGGGTGGCCAGGTCGCGTCCGCGTTCGGAGAGGGAAATGCGGGCGGCGTTGTAGATGACGCCGAAGGCGATGATGACGGCGAAGCTGATCAGGAAGCGGCGCATCAGGCCCAGGTTGTGGGCGATGGTGGCCTGGAAGCTCTGGAGCGTGGCGGACTTGACGTTGACGGCGGCGACGCGGGGGGTCTCGCGCAGCTGGGCGTAGAGGCGGTCGATCTTCCGGGGATCAGCACTGATGAAGGCGCCGGTGATGGTGTCCGGCTCGCGCATCACTCGGTTGACTTCGTCGAGTCGCATGTACACGGCGAGACCCGAGAAGTCGGAGATCGTCCCGGCGACGCGCGTCTGGATCACGGGGCGGCGTCCCTCGAGGGCCTCCAGGATGACGGGGTCGCCCGGGCGCAGGCCCAGGATCTGGGCGAGCGTCTCCGACAGGACGACCCCTCCCTCGGGCAGGGCGACTGGCTGGGCGTACATGTTGAGGAGGTTGTGCAGCCCATCCCCTCGCGAGAGGCCCAGGACGCCGGTGCGGCGTGACAGGTTCCCGGATCGGACACGGACGCTGAGCGTGCGGTAGGGCTCGACGCGGGTAACGCCCGGCATGTGCGCAAGCGTGGAGACGACCTCGTCGTCCGTGCGGTCGGTGAGGACGACGTCGATGTCGTACCGCTCGACCTGGTGAAAGCGGAGGTCGAGGAGATGGTCGGTCGCGTCCTCGGTGTAGCTGCCGACGACGAGGATGGCGGCGGCGAGCGCGACGCCGAGACAGGAGAGGGCGGTCTTGACGGGACGACGCTCCATCTCACGCAGGATCATGCGCAGGCTGGGCGGGGCGAAGCGGGAAAGGCCCAGACGCTCGAGCAGGGTGGGTCGGAAGGAGGCGGGCGCGCGGGGGCGCATCGCCTCGGCGGGTGGGAGTCTCATCGCGGCGCGCAGGGCGCCCGCGACGCCCACGACGCTGGCAGCGATGCCGACGCCGAACGCGAGCAGCACAATGGCGGGTCGCAGGCGGTAATCGAACTCCGGAAAGTTGAAGAAGTCGGCGTACAGACCCGTCAGGCCCAGGCCCATGCGCACGCCCAGCGCGATCCCGAATGAGACGGCGATGACGGCGATGGCGAGGACGAGCAGGAGATAGTGGCGCCCGATCTCCCAGTTGGTGTAGCCCAGGGCCTTGAGGGCGGCGATCTGCTCGCGCTGGGCCTCGACCATGCGCGAGACGACGATGTTGAGCAGGAAGGCGGCGACGCCGAGGAAGATGACCGGAACGATGATCGCCATGCCGCGGAGCTCGCGGATCTCGTTGGCGACGAACTCGTGGGAAGCCTGGTCGGCGCGGGGGTAGGCGCCCAAGCCGGCGTAGCGGGCGGTGAGGTCGTCGAGGCGGTCGATGACCTCCTGCTCGTCGGCGCCGGGGGAGAGGCGGAGGACGACGTCGTTGAAGGCGCCCTCCATGTCGAAGGCGGTCTCGATCTCGTCGCGGTCCATCCAGAAGATGGCGTATCGGGCGTCCTCGGGGAGGATGCCGCCGGGGGGGATGAGGTAGATGAACTCGGGGGAGAGGGCGATGCCGACGATGTGGAGGGACTCGAGACGCCCGTTGAGGATCGCGTTGACGCTGTCGCCGGGGCGGATCTCGTGCGCCGTGGCGAAGCCCTCGCTGACGAGCGCCTCGCGTCTGTGCCCGGGCTCCGGGAGTCGGCCCTCGCGCAGGTGCAGCAGGTTCAGCCCGGCGCGGGGCTCGATCGGCAGGGAGACGATCCGCCCGGAGGCGGGCTCGGGCATGTCGTCAAGGTCGAGGATGACGGGCTCGACGATGCGCGACTCGACGCTCGCGACGCCGGGGATCGCGGCGATCCGGTCGGCGACGCGCAGGGGGGCGCGCTCGAGGTGGGCGAAGACGTCGGCGAAGCGGGCGCGGTCGTAGTAGTTGTCGAGCGTGGAACTGAGCGAGTCGAGCATGCTCAGGGACATGACGAAGGTGGCGACGCCGCACGCCATGACGAGGGCAATCGCGCCCGCCTGCGTCTTGAGGCGCCAGAGATCGCGGACGAGCTTGCGGTTGATGGCCCTCACCAGGAGAGCCCGCTGGCCGGCGTGCGGTGTTGGTTGCGCGAGACGTCGGTGATCTCGCCGCCCGAGAGGCGGACGACGCGGTCGGCCATCTTGGCGATGACGGCGTTGTGGGTGATGACGGCGGTGGTGGTGCCCAGCTCGCGGTTCACGCGTTCGATCGCGGAGAGGACGACCACGCCCGTGGAGGCGTCGAGGGCGCCCGTGGGCTCGTCGCAGAGGAGGACGTCGGGCTTCTTGGCGATGGCGCGGGCGATGGCGACGCGCTGCTGCTCGCCCCCGGACATCTGGGAGGGGAAGTGGTCGGCGCGGGCGCCCAGGCCGACGATCTCGAGTGCGTCGCGGGCGTCCATGGGGTCCTTGGCGATGTCGGTGACGAGGGCGACGTTCTCGCGGGCGGTGAGGCTCGGGATCAGGTTGTAGAACTGGAAGACGAAGCCGACGTGCTCGCGACGGAAGCGTGTGAGGGCGGCGTCGTCGGAGGCGGACAGATCGTGGTCGAGGTAGTCGACGTGTCCGGAGGTGGGGGCGTCGAGGCCGCCCAGGATGTTGAGGAGGGTGGACTTGCCGCTTCCCGAGGGCCCGAGGAGGACGACGAGCTCCGAACGGTACAGGTCGAGGTCGACGCCTCGGAGTGCGTGGACTTGGACGTCGCCGACGGAGTAGGTCTTGGTGACGGCGCGGGCGCGGAAGACGGGGGTGTCGTCGCGGGTGGGCGGGGGATCGGGTTGGTCGCGTCCTTGCACGGCGTCCACGTGCGGCCCTCGGGGGCATCATATGGACGGGGGGACATTGCCGACGCAAGACGTTCCCAGGCGCCGGTCTCGCAACCCACTACTGGTAGGTGGTGGCCTCGGCCCGCTTCGAGCTCAACACCTGTTTTCTCCCTCGCTCTTCGTCGATCGCCTCGAGGCGTGCATGCCCGGTCGCCCAGCCCATGCTGACGCTGACCTTGAAAAAGTAGTTCTCCCCCGCGTCGGCGGTGAACTGCATCTGCTCGACGTTCTCGGCGCTGGTCACGGCCAGGGTGTGCTCTCCGGGGGGCACGCTGAGGAGTTGATAGGTGTGAGGCGCCAAGGATCCCACGATGCGACCGTCCAAGACTGTCTGGAACACCAGCGCCGTGCCGATCCCGCCGCCGCGGTTGACGTAGATGCTCGCCTTGCCAGGTTCGGGCGTGAAGTTCTTGGCCTCCGAGTCGAGCGAGGCCGAAGTCATCGGGACAGAGGCGCAGCCACCCAGCAGGGCGGTGGCGAGCACGCAAGCGAGCAGGCAATGCTTCCTCATCGGGTCCCCTTCCGGTTCGAGCGCGTCTGTGCAGCGGCCAGCCAGACCGATCTCTTCCCCTTCAGTCGTTGTTGCGGTTGACCAGCACTCTGAAGCCACGCGGATCGCGGGATCAAAGAGCGTGCCGAAAACCCTGCCCCTCGCACTCGGCCGATCGTTGCGCAAAGCGGGTGATCGGGATCGAACCGACGACATTCAGCTTGGGAAGCTGACGTTCTACCACTGAACTACACCCGCGACTTGTCAGCGGCGGGCGGCCCGCTCGCGTCAAAAACTATAGGAGGGCGCGCGCGATTCCCGCAACGCCCGGAGCGGAGACCACCGGAGGGCTCAGCGGGGGGCGATCTCGCGGGCGTTGAGCTGGGTCGCGAGGCGCTGGGCGTCCTCACGCCCGTCGCACCGTCGGAGGGTCGCCCAGCCGTTGGCGCCCATGCGCCGCCAGACGTACCAATCCCCCGATTGGTCCATGTCGGCCCGGAAGTTCGGGTCGAGACGGGCGTCGGCGTCCTCTTCGGGCAGGCGCCAACGGAGCAGGTCGTTGCCGATCATCCGTGACTCCTTTCGGGCACGTGGCCTGGCACGATCCCTCTCCAAATATCCTCCGCTGGGCAGCTTACCAGAACGCGCGCGCCGGAGCGAGAGGGCGACACCCCTGTGAGTGGGTGAGACCCCCTGTCCGGGGGAGAATCGCGGCTGGGGCGCCGCCCAGAGGGCCCGGGGCGGTATCGTGGCTCGTCGCGCCGGCTCCGGCGTGCCCTGCGGAGGACTGTGGATGACCATGTGTGCGAGAGGCGTGATCGGGTGGACGGCGGGCCTGGGCGTGGCGGTGGGGGCGTTCTCCCCCGCGCTCGCTCAGGACGACGCGTGGGCCAAGCACGAGACCATCGGGCGGTCACACCGGGGGCAGGCGATCGAGCTCGTCACGCTCGCCAAGCCGGGCGAGGACGCTCTCGGGAGGGCGCCGAACGAGCGACCCGCCCTGCTGATCGTCGCGGGCGCGGACGGGCGCCATGCGATCGGTCGCGAGGCGGCGGAGGCGGTGGGGGCGCGGTTGCTCGCTGAGCACCGCGAGTTGCTCGAGTCGTACACCGTCTACATCGTGTCGTCGCTGAACCCGGACGGGGCGGCGTGGCTCGCCGGCGAGCAGGGGCCCCGCATGGACTTTGGGCGCAACGCGGCCCAGGTCGACGCCGACCACGACGGGCGCATCGGCGAGGACGGCGCCGACGACATCAACGCCGACGGCATGATCACGATGATGCGCGTCCTCGACCCGCCGCCCGAGTACGGGCTCAAGGCCGAGTGGGTGATCGACGAGGACGAGCCCCGCCTGATGCGCAAGGCCGAGGGCGCCGAGGGGGAGGTGGGGCGGTACGCGCTGCTCGTCGAGGGCGTTGACGACGACGGTGACGGCAAGATCAACGAGGACGGCCCGGGTGGCTCTGGGGGCGGGGGCGTCGACCTCGAGAAGAACTTTCCTTCGCTCTACCCGGAGCATGCCGACGGCGCCGGGGCGTACCCCCTGAGCGAGCCCGAGTCGCTCGCGCTGGTCGCGTGGATGGTGGAGCGTGACAACATCGTCGCGGTGCTCGAGTATGGGACGAGCGACAACTTGGTGAAGGCGCCGGGGACGGGTAAGTACGACGAGACCGGTCGTCTGCCCAAGGGCCTCGAGAAGGACGACGAGGCGTACCACAAGAAGATCGGCGAGGTGTTCACCGACATCACGAAGATGACCGGCGCCCCCACGGGCGACACGGAGGGCTCGCTCGTCACGTACGCGTACTCCGACTTCGGCGTGTGGGCGTTCTCGACGCCGATCTGGGTCCGCCCCGATCAGGTCAAGAAAGAGGACGACAAGAAGGACGGCGAGGACAAGGCGCAGAAGGAGGGCGAGGAGAAGGGGAAGCCCGACGCCGAGGCGCCGCCCGAGGTGGACGAGGCTCAGGCCCTGCGTGATCGCGGCGTGCCCGAGGACCTCGTCAGGTTCATCACCGCGAGCCCGGACGAGCGGGCCGCGATCCTGGCTGACTTCGAGTCGCTCGCGCCGGAGGAGCAGCAGGCGCGGATGGCCCAGATCGGCCAGCAGCCCGAGGACATCCGCGCCCGGATCATGGCGCTCGCCCAGGGCGCCCCGGACCCCGGAGCGCCGGCAGACAATGGCGCTCCGAAGCCCGACGCCGGCGCCAAGAAGAAGAAAGGCGCCAAGCCCAAGGCCGACGAGGGCGAGCTGGCCTGGCTCAAGTACTCCGACGAGGAGTGCGACGGCGCCGGCTTCGTCGAATGGACCGAGGTGGATCACCCCCAGCTCGGACGCGTCGAGGTCGGCGGGTTCGTGCCCGGCTTCCGGACCAACCCGCCCGACGAGGCACACGAGGCGCTGTTCACGCAGCAGGCCGACTTTGTGGTGGCGCTGCTGGATCGATTGCCGAGCCTCGAGGTCGGCGAGCCCGAGGTCGAGCGCGTCGGGCCCGGTCTCTGGCGCGTGCGCGTGTGCGCGACCAACCCCGGCTACCTGCCGACGCGAAACGCGATCGGGGTCAAGGCCCGGCGCCTCCCTCCCGAGGTGATCTCGATCGAGGTCGAGCCCGAGCGGGTTGTCTCGGGGGATCGTGTGGTCCGGCTCTGGTCGATCCCGGGCTCGGGCGCCCACGAGGACGCCGAGTGGATCATCAAGGGAGACGAGGGCGAGACGGTCGAGATCCGGACTCGGTCCAAGACGTTCGGCGACCGGGGCCAGAAGGTCACGCTGCGGGAGGATTCGTGAGATGAGCAAGTTCCGTCACACACTGATCGGCGGGGCGATCGCCGGCGCCTCGCTCGCGACGACGCCCGTCATCGCCCAGCCGCACATCGAGGGGAAGGTCGAGATCGCGTTCAACCGCTACCACACGCCCGAGGAGATCCAGAAGGATTTCCGTGACATCGCCGCGGCGTATCCGGACCTGGTCACGCTCAAAACGATTGGCAAGAGCGGCGAAGAGCGGGACATGTTCCTCGCCGTCCTCAACAATCCGAAAACCGGCGCCCCTGAGGACAAGCCCGCGATGTGGATCGACGGCGGCATCCACGCCAACGAGATCCAGGGCTCCGAGGTCGTTCTGTACACGCTCTGGTACCTGACCAAGGCGTACGGCGTGAACGACGACCTCACCACGCTCATGGACACGTACGCGTTCTATCTGCTGCCGATGGTGAACCCTGACTCGCGGGCGGCGTTCTTCGAGGACCCCTCGACGCCGCACTATCCGAGGTGGAACCAGCGCCCCGTGGACAACGACCGGGACGGGCTGGTGGACGAGGACCCGCCCGATGACCTCGACGGCGACGGCTCGATCACGCAAATGTGGGTCCGCGACCCCGACGGGCGCTGGGAGCGCGACACGCACGACCCACGCATCTTCCGGCGCGTCAAGGACGACCAGAAGGGCGAGTGGACGTACCTGGGCCAGGAGGGCATCGACAACGACGGCGACGGGCGCATCAACGAGGACGGGCCCGGCGGCGACGACATGAACCGCAACTGGCCGGGCGACTGGAAGCCCAACTACATCCAGTACGGCGCCGGCACGTACCCGCTGTCCGATCCCGAGGTCAAGTGCATCGCGACGTGGATCATGGAGCATCCGAACATCGCGGCGTTCCAGAGCTTCCACAACGCCGCGGGCATGATCCTGCGTGGGCCCGGCGCCTCCTACATGCAGGACCGCTACCCCCGCGCCGATCAGCGCGTCTACGAGGAGATCGGCAAGCTCGGCGAGGAGCTGCTTCCCTACTACAGCTACCTCGTCGTCTACTCCGCGCTCTACGACGTCCACGGGGGCGAGGTGGACTGGACCGCCGAGTCCCTCGGCATCATCTCCTTCACCAACGAGATCTGGAACGAGGGCAAGTACTTCCAGCGCGACGGCGCCGACCCGAGCGACGAGCGGATGTGGACCTTCCGCGACAAGCTCCAGTTCGGGCAGACCTTCACCGACTACACCGAGGTGGACCACCCGCAGTACGGCAAGGTCCTGGTCGGCGGGCTCAACAAGTGGTCCAGCCGTTCGACCCCCACGTTCATGCTCGAGGAGGAGTGCCACCGGAACTTCGCGTTCACGATGGTGCACGCGTCGCAGATGCCGCGGGTCGCGTTCGGGCGAGTCGAGGTCGAGCGCGTGGGGCCCCGCCTCTGGAGCGTGACGGCGGAGGTCCGCAACGAGATGCTGATCCCGACGCGGACCGCGGTCGCCGCCCAGCGGGGGATCGGCGTCAACGACCTGCTCGAGCTGTCGGGCGCGAGCGTCGTCGCCTCGGGCTCGCTCGAGGACTGGCGGGACAAGACGATCGACGAGACGCGCTTCGAGCCGGCCCGGGTGCAGCTGCCCCGGGGCGTGCCCGGACGCGGGAGCGTCATCCAGCGTTTCTACGTCGAGGGCGGCGAGGGCGAGGAGATCACGCTTCGCTACTCGGGGCAGAAGGCAGGGAGTCTCGAACGGCGCGTGAAGCTCAGCGAGACGCGCGCCGGGGAGTGACCGCCTCGATCGCGGCGTTGGGCAGCCAGGTGTCCTGACCCGAGGCGAGTCGGGCGCGGGCCCAGCCATCACGCCGCTCGAGCACGACGACCTCCAGGCCCGGCTCGACGGGCTCGGTGAAGGTGGCGGGGTAGAGGTCGTTCGAGGGGCCGTTGCGCGCGATGACGCCGTCTTGGACGACGACCGCGTCCTCGCGCAGGCGCGTGATGACCTCCTCGCTCGCGAGCGCCCCGGCGGGGACGAAGCTCAGGACGAGAGAGGCGAGGCCCAGCTTCGCCATCGACGTGGGGGCGCCCAGGCGTCGGGCGAGCAGGAGCGTCCACGCGATCACCCACGCGCCAATCGCCGCGACGAGCAGCGCCCGGCGCGAGACGAACCCCCGCCAGAACAGCACGGCACGCTTGGCCCGCTCGCTCGCGTCGGGCGGGGGCGGTGAGCCGACGCGGGCGCGGGCGGCGTCGAGCGTCTCGCGGATCGCGCGGCTCGTCGGGTCGAGCTTCTGGGCCCGGCGCAAGTGCAGGATCGCCCGCCCATTCTCGCCGAGAAGCAAGTACGAAGCGCCGAGTGTGCGTTCCAACTCCGCGCCGGGCGCGGCGGACGAACTCTCGACCGCGTCGAGCAGCGCGACGCCCTCGTGCAGCACGCTCTCGGCGTGCTCGCGGTCCTCGCCCCACGACGCCTCGGCGTCCTGGAGCAGGTCCGAGGCCCGGGCGACCATCGCGTCGGTCGAGGTTGGCGGCGTCGCGGGCGCCTTATCCTGTGCGCACGCGAGGGGCGCTGGCAGGAGCGTCAGCGCGCCGAGCAGGATGGATCGGCTCAGGCGGTTCACGCGGCGCCTCCTTCCCGGTCGAGGTGTCGTTCGAGACGTCGCATGGCGCCCCGAAGGTCGGAGGCGTCGAAGCCGGACGCCGCCATGTCGGCGCCGAAGCGGGCACGCTCGCCACCCATCAGGACGTTGGCGAGCAGGGCGGCGTCGTCGCGGGTGTCGTCGTCGCCGAGCGCGCGCACGTCGGCGGCGGTGATCGAGTCGGCCTCCAGGCCCGTCACGCCGGACGCCCACGCGCGCACGCTTTCGGGCGCCTGGCCTTGGGCGAGCAGGGCGCGCGAGCGCCGCAGGGCGCGCCGTCGGCGACCACGCGCCGGGTCCGATCGACGTCTGGCGAAGACGACGACGCTGGCGGCGAGGTACGCCGCGGGCGGCGTCGCCAGGAGCGTGACCACCGCCGGTCGCGTGACCCAGGCGCCCAGGTCCGGGGCGCTCTGGGCGAGCAGCAGGTCGGGGTCGGTCTGCAGCGCCCAGACGCCCCCATCCGCGCGCTCGAGACGGCGCGACGACGTCGGGGAAGCGCGCCCAGGCGCCATGATCGCGTCGGCGGCGGTGACGCGGCGCGTCCGCTGCACCTCGAGTGGGATCGGGTCGGTCTGCGCGTACTTGTACTGACCCGAGACGGGGTCGAAGTAGGGCAGGCGGATGGGGGGGATCGCGTCGACATCCGCGGTACGCGCGCGGATGGTCGTGTCGAACGTGCGCACGCCGATGGTGTCCTGCGGCTGGCGCTGCCACCCGTCGGCGGAGGGCTTGAAGCGCTCGGCGATTTCAGGGTCTGTCGCAAGGTCCGGCGCATCGACGGCGCCCAGGGGCTCTGGGCCGTGGATCGTCAGGTGGAGCGCGATCGGGTCGCCCACGTTGACGTCGGTGGGCTCGGCGGAGACGTCGAGGGAGAAGTCGCCGATGAGGCCCGTGAAGTCGGCGGGACGTCCCTCGCTGGGCAGGGGTTTGACGCTCAGTGTCGGCGCCTCGGAGCGGGACATGCGGCGCTCGGTCCGGTACCCGATGCGGTCGAAGGCGACGATGACGGGGCCGACCTGGTACTCGCCGGGCGCGCGCGGGATGAGCATGACCTCGAACGCGAGGGCGGGTCGGGTCAGACCGCCTCGGACCGCGCGGACCTCGACCGCCTGGACCTCCTGGCCGAAGGCGTTGAGGCGGTAGACGTTCGTCCCCTGGGGCGCCTGGGGGGGCAGGGGCAGGACGTCGATGGCGTCGGGCAGGTCCGAGGCGCGGAAGCTGACGTTGTCGGCACGCCCCTCGAAGAACCAGGAGACGCGCGCCCGCACGGGCTGGCCCACGTACGCGTCCTCGGCGTCCAGCTCGATGCGCACGAGCGAGTCCGGATCGACGGGTGGCTCGACGGCGGAGAACTGGAGACGCTCGGTCGTGAAGGTCTTGCCGTCGACGGTCACGCGGAAGGGGGGAATGGTGAACGTGCCCTCGCGCCGGGGGGTGAGCGAGTACTGGAAGACGTAGGCGAGGCGGTGTGTTTCCTGACGGCGGCCGTTGAGGATGCTGATGTAGCTGGAGGAGCGGGAGCCGCCGCCCGCGGAGACGATGTCGACGCCGTCGATCGCGGGGACGGTCGGCTCGTCGGGCGTGTCGCTGCCCTCGACGACGACCTGAAGCATGATCGGGTCGCCGAGGTAGACACTGCGGGCGGCGAGCTCGGCTTTGACGCTGACATCGCCGGTCTGGGCGCGCGCCGGGGGCGCGACCAGGAACAACAGTGCCGCAAGGAGGATGATCTGAACGAGCTTCGTGCGCATCATCATGGTCACCAATCTCTGTCGACCTTGGCGGGGGCGGGCATGTACGCCCGGCGGACTCGGTCGCGCTGCTCGCGCTGGATCTGCTCGCGCTCGAGCAGCCGGCGCACGGCCCGCTGCAGGGGCGTCTCGGCGGGCTTCTGGGCTTGCTGCTGCGACTGCTGGCCCTCTTGCTGGCGCTGAGTTTGGGCCTGCTGTTGCTGCTGGTCCTGGGACTGCTGCTTTTCGTCGCTCTCGGAACCCTTGTCCTGCGATTGATCGCCCGGCTGCTGCTCGCCGGCCTGCTCGCGGGCGCGCTGGGCGGCCTCACGCAACCGGTCGGCGGCCTCGCGCTGGGCGGCCGAGGCGCCCTGCTGGTCGTCTTGCTGCAACGAGTCGTTCGCCTGCTGCTGCGCTTGGCGGGCCTGCTCCATGTTCTGCGAGGGCGAGTTTGCCTGCTGCTGTTGGCCCTGTGACTGCTGTTCCTGTTGGCGGAGCTGGTCGAGCAGGTCCTGCGTCTGTTTGTCGATGTCCTGCTGGTCCTGACGGGCCTGGTCGGCGCTCTGCTGGGGCTGGCCCTGCTGCTGATCGCTCTGATTCTGCTGAGGCGTCGACGGGCCTTGTGGTTGATCCTGCGCTTGATCGCCCTGCTGATTCTGTGCCTGGCTTTGCGAGTCCTGCTGGTCCTGTTGCGGCGGCTGGTCCTGTGATTGCTGCTGATCCTGAGTTTGGTTCTGGGGTTGGGACTCGTTCTGCTCGGCCTCCTGCTGCTGCTTGTCGGCGAGCTGGTCGAGCTTGTCCGCCAGGTCCTTCATCTTCTTGGCCTGCTCCTGCATCTGGCGGCGTTTGTCCTGGAGCTGCTGGATCAGGCGGCGGACGCGCTCGACCTCGCGGGGGGCCGCCTCGTCCGACGGCGCGACGTCGAGCGTCGAGCGGAAGGCCCGCTCGGCGGCGTGGAGCTGGTCGATCGTCTTGTCGAAGTCGTCGGCGCCCGCGAGCGACTCGAGCGTCGCGCCCTCGGGGATCGCGGCGCGGTAGATGGCGCGGGCGAGGTTGAAGCGGGCCGCGGCGCGGACGGCGCCCTCGCGCGATTCGAGGTCCGCCTTGCGGTACAGGTCGAGGGCGAGCTCGGGGTCGGTCTCCAGGCGGTCCGCGGCGGCGGAGAGCATCTCTCGGGGCGTGAGCGTGTCGGGGTCGAGCTCGGGCGCCTGATCGGGCGCGGGCTCGGCGGTCTGATCGGTCGTCGCGTCGGTCGCGGGCACGGAGATGCTGGACGACTCGGATGGGGCCGGAGCGGGCGGCGTCGCGGGCGGCACGCTGCCCGTCGCGAGCGCGAGCGTGATCAAGGCGAGCGGGTTCATGGCGACCTCCTCCTGCGCTCCCCGACGAGGGACTCGGCGACGAGGCAGACGAACGCGGGCAGCAGGACCCAGGCGTACCGCTCGAAGTAGTCGCGGGTGGTGGCCTGGCCCTGGTCGCCCTGCTGGGCGTTGTGGATCAGATCGCGATAGACCTCGTCGAGCTCGACGAGGCCGGTGCCGACGTTGAGGAAGACACCGCCGTCGGACGCTGCGGCGATCTGGGCCAGGGAATCCGGGTTGAGTGCGGAGCGGACGGTCTGGCCTTCGTACTCGGCGTAGCCCGGTCCGGCGGCGTCGGGGACGGGCGCGCCCGCGCCGCTGGAGCCGACGCCGAGCGCGATGATGCGGACGCCCTCGTCGCCGGCGGTTCGGGCGGCGTCGACGGGGAAGCTTTCCTGATCGTCGCCGTCGGTGATGAGGATGATGTCGCGGTAGGGCGCCTGCTCGTCGGGGTGCTCGGGGTCGATGGAGAAGACGTCGTCGAGCGTCTTGCGGATGGCGTCGCCGATGTTGGTGCCGCCCCTGGGCGCGGCGTCCGGGCTCAGTTCGTCGATTGCCATGAGGAGGAAATCGCGGTCCTGCGTCAGGGGCGAACGCACGACCGGGGCGCCGGCGAAGGCGACGAGGCCGATGCGGTCTCCCTCGGCGGCGGCGACGAGGTCCTTCATCCAGAGCTTGACGCGCTCGAGGCGGTTGGGGGCGAGGTCGGCGGCGAGCATCGAGCGGGAGACGTCGACCACGAACACGACGTCACGTCCGCGGCGCGTCGTGGTTCGCTCCTCGTACCCGAACTGCGGGCGGGCGAGGGCGAGGGCGGCCAGGGCCGCGGCGAGAACGACCAGCGCGT
The DNA here is from genome assembly GCA_041402005.1 of Phycisphaerales bacterium. Taxonomy (GTDB): domain Bacteria; phylum Planctomycetota; class Phycisphaerae; order Phycisphaerales; family UBA1924; genus JAJRXR01. The sequence continues at coordinate 74,844 of JAWKTB010000006.1, forward strand.
GCTTGAGGCGCCGGCGACCCGGGCTGACGCTGGCGGCGAGGCTCGCGAGCATCGTCGGCGAGGCGAACCGCTTGAGCAGGCGGCGCGAGCGGGCGGACGCGAGCAGGAGGACGAGCGCCAGCGCCGGCGCAATCCAGAGCGCATGCATCCACGCGGGAGCGCCAAGGCGCACGGCATCGGTCAGCGTCAGGGCGTCGTGCGCGTTCACGGCAGCCTCCTCAGCCACGTGGCACGCAGGAGGATCTCGGCGACCAGGCACGCCAGGGCGCCCAGCGCGAAGGGCGTGAACCGCTCGCGGTACTCGGTCATCGCGTCCACGCGGATCTCGGTCTTCTCGAGCGTGTCGATCTCGGCGTAGATGTCGCGGAGCTGGTCGCCCGAGTCGACCGCCCAGAATCGCCCGCCGGTCATCTCGGCGATGTCGGTGAGGAGGCCCTCGTCGATGGACTGGGTGCGGAAGAAGCCGCGTTGGACGCCTCCCCGGATGCCGATGGCGTAGACGTGGATGCCGAGGCTGGCGGCGAGGCGGGCGGCGTCGCGGGGGTCGGTGGAGCCGGCGGTGTTCTCGCCGTCGGTCAGCAGCACGATCGCCTTGCCCTTGAGCTTGAAGTCGGCGTCGTCGTGCGAGTCGGCGAGGGCCTTCTCAGCGCTGGCGAGGCGTGCGGCGGCGAGGGCGAGCGCGTCGCCGATCGCGGTGCCACGCTCTTCGCGGATGAGCGAGGCGTCGACGCCGTCGAGCAGGTCCACGATGGGCTGGTGGTCTTGCGTGAGCGGGGCGATGGTGTCGGCGTACGAGCCGAAGGCGATGAGGCCGAGCAGGTCGCCCTCGCGCCCCTTGAGGTCGCGACCGTTGCCCTTGATGAACTCGGTGAGGACTTCCTTGGCGGCGTCGAGGCGTCGGACCTGGCGCCCGTCGATCACCGTCGCCTCCTCGTCCATCGAGCCCGAGCGGTCGAGCACGAGTTGGAGGGCGACGCCCTCGGTCGTGCGATTGGTCTTGTGGTCGATCGACTGGGGGCGCGCCAGGGCGATCGCGAGCAGCGCGAGACAGGCCAGGCGGATCGCGCCCGGGAGCCAGGCGAGGCGAGCGCGAATCGTGGCGCCGGACGCGGCGACGACCGGCGTCGCGGAGTAGAGCACGCTCGGCCTGCGGCGCAGCGCCCAGACGACGAGCAGCAGCGGGATCACGCCGGTCAGCGCGAAGAACCAGGGCCACGCGAAGCGGTCGAACTCCATCATGGCGCGACCTCCGCTGTCTGGGGCGTGGCGAAGAGGTCGAGCGTGTGCCTGGCGAGGTCGCGGGCGGTGGTCGGGTCAGGCGCCGAGGCGCGAAGCGGGCCAGGTCGAGGCGGCGGCGTAGCTCGGGGGGCGCCGCGTCGGGCGGGGCGACTTGCAGCGTCGCGGCGGCGGCGTCGCAGAGCGTGCGCGGCTCGGGGCACGGGCTCGCGATCGCGTCTTCCAGGGCACGGAGACGCGCGCGCAGCGGGCTCGCCGGCGTCGGGCGGGAACGGAGGATCAACCACACGGTAACCGCCGCCAGGACGAAGATGACGGGCAGGGCGACGGCGCCCGCGATGATGAGTTGGTTCGTGCTCCGGCTCTGGGGTACAGGGGCGGGGGGGATCTCGCGCTCGGGCGAGAGGGTGAGCAGATCGGCCGAGTCGTCGAGGAGCGGGGTGACCTTGAGCGCGAGCGGCTCGGTCTGGGCGACGCCCGAACGCCCGTCGGGGGTGGTCCAGGCGGCGCGAGCGGGGGGGATCTCATAGTCGCCCGGCAGGCCCGGCTCGAGGATGAAGCGCGTGGTGCGCGAGAGCTTGCCGTCCTTCGAAACGTGCGGGCTGCTGTCCTCGCGGGAGATGAGCGTCCAGCCGGCGCTCTCCACGGGGAGTTCGATGGGCTCGACCTGCGCGCCGGCCTCCCATTCGAGCGTCGCATTGACCCGCACCCGGTCGGCGGCGCGCAGCTCGGTCCGGTCGGCGTCGACGCCGAGCTTGACCGGGCCGATCGAAGTCTGCGTGCTGATGGCGGGGGCCGGCTCTGAGTCGGCGCTGTCGCGCGAGCAGGATGACGCAACGAGCGCGGCGGCGCCCAGGATCAGGGCGGCGAGAAGACGAGATTGGCGACGCACGCACCCGGTCATCCCGCTCGGCGCCTCCCCTCGCGGCGACGGAAGTACGCGTGCAGATCGTCCACGAACGGGCGGTCGGTCGACAAACGGACCAGGTCCACCTTGGCTCTGCCCAGTCGCTGCTCCAGGTGGCGCTCGGACTCGATCATGCGGACGCGGTGGCGGCGTCGGACCGAGCGGCTGCCCATGTCGGCGAGCACGCGCCGCCCGGTCTCGGGGTCGTGCACCTCGATGAGGCCCAGGCGTGGCGGGTCCAGCTCGCGGGGGTCGGTGACGCGCAGGGCGGTCACGTCGTGACGCCTGGCGAGCAGTCGCAGGGGGAGCTCCCACGCGGGCTCGGCGTCCCCAGCCGAATCCTCGTCGAGGAAATCGGAGACAAGAAACACGACCGAGTGGCGCGAGAGCACGCGCCGGAGCATCGCCAGGGCGTCGGGCATCGCCCGCCCGCGTCCACGGGGCTCGGTGTCGAGGACTTCCCGGATCAGCCGCTGCACGTGCGTGCGCCCCTTGCGGGGGGGAAGGTACAGCTCGACCTGGTCGGAGAAGGTAAGCAGCCCGGCCCTGTCGGCGTTGCGCGACGCCGCGAGCGCGAGCACGGCGCTCATCTCGGCCATCAGCCTCGCCTTCGGGCGGTCGCCCGACCCGAAGAGGGTCGAAGCGCTCAGGTCCAGCACGAGCACGACCGAGAGCTGGCGCTCCTCGGTGAAACGCTTGACGAACGGGCGCCCGGTCCGGGCGGTGACGTTCCAGTCGATCGAGCGGACGTCGTCGCCGGGCTCGTACTCGCGGACCTCGGCGAACTCGACGCCCTGGCCCCGGAACGCGGAGTGGTACTCGCCGGCGAACAACTCGTCCACACGCCGACGCGCCCGGACTTCCAGGCGCCGCACCTCCCGCATCAGCTCCTCGGTGAGCATGACAGCGGGCCTCCTTACGGCGTGGGGATGTTGTCCAGGATTGTGCGCACGACGTCCTCGCTCGTCACGTCCTCCGCCTCGGCCTCGTAGCTCACCACCACGCGGTGGCGCAGGACGTCGGGCGCGACGTTCTTGATATCGGTCGGCGTGACGAACGCCCTTCCGTCAAGGAACGCCCGGGCGCGGCTGGCCTGGGCCAGGGCGATCGAGGCGCGGGGGGAGGCGCCGAACTCGATCAGGCGACCGATCTTCAGCGCGTGCTCCTTCGGCTCACGCGTCGCGTGGACGATCTCGATGATGTAGTCACGCAGGCGTTCGTCCAGGTGGACCCGGTCCACGATCGAGCGGCACTGGCGCACCTCGTCGAGCGTGACGACCGGCTCGATGTCGATGGGCGGGGCGCTGGCCGCCATGCGGTCGACGATGCGCCGTTCCTCGTCCTTCGAGGGGTACCCCACCCGCAGCTTGAGCATGAAGCGGTCGACCTGCGCCTCGGGCAGGGGGTACGTGCCCTCCTGCTCGATCGGGTTCTGCGTCGCCAGGACGAGGAAGGGGTCGTCGAGGCGGTGGGTCGTGTCCCCGATGGTGACGGCCCGCTCCTGCATCGCTTCGAGCAGGGCGGACTGGACCTTCGCGGGCGCCCGGTTGATCTCGTCGGCGAGGACGATGTTGGCGAAGATCGGACCTTTCTTCGGGCTGAACGTCCCGTCCTTGGGCGAGTAGATCAGCGTGCCCACGACGTCCGCGGGCAAGAGGTCCGGCGTGAACTGGATGCGCGAGAAGTCGGCGTGCAGGCCCTTGGCCAGCGTCGAGACGGTCAGCGTCTTGGCCAGGCCCGGGACGCCCTCGAGCAGGACGTGCCCGCCCGTGAGCAGGCCCGTGAGCAGACCGGTAATCATCGGCGCCTGGCCGACGACGACCTGCTCGACGGCCTGCGTGAGCGTCCGCATCGGGGCGGAGTGCGCGTCGACGAGTTGCTGCAGCTCGCTGGTGGCGGTCGGCATCGTGGGAGACCTCCGTATGGAACAACGCGTCCGGGATGGCGCGGGTTCGGGGCGCGGGGCGCCCGGTCTACACCTGGATGCGCCGCGCGGGGCGTCCCGTCACGCCTCAGCCGGCGGGAGGAGACTGGCGACCCGGGTCGAGCTGGATCTCGCCGTGACGCTCCTCGTACTGGCGGACCGCGCCACCGATCTGCATGGCGAGGCGCTTGGCGGCGACCCAGTTGAGGACGATGCGCGAGCCGAGGTAGACGACGACCATGGGCTGGTTGTTCGGGCCCTGCATGGGGAGGTTCATGCCGAAGTCGAGGACGATCTCGTCCCCGGTCGTCATGGACCGGATGGTGTTGGCGTACGTGGTGGTCATCTTGCTGTCGTCGAAGCGGAGCTGGACCTGCTGACCTGGCTGATTCTCGCTCATGGGTGTGAGGCTCCGGATAAAGGAGGTTCGGCGGGTGTTTCGTGCGGAGAGAAGCCTAGGCCCGCGTGTGCGCGGGACGACGGCTCAGGGGCGATGTGGGGGAAGGATTCGGGCGCCGGCGGCGAACAGCCGATGGGGGCCATAGGGTACGAGGCAGGGATCGACGCGGAGGGACCATGTACCACGCCCAGAGAGCGGACGCAGGGCGCCGCCTCGTGGTGGTCGCCAACCGGATGCCCGTCCGGTGGGTGGGCGACGGCGCCGACGCGGGGTGGCAGACGAGCCCGGGCGGTCTGGTCTCGGCGATCGCTCCAGTCCTGCGGGCGCGCCAGGGCTCCTGGGTCGGGTGGAACGGGACCGCCGTCGACGAGGAGGGCAGCGGCGAGGTCCGCCCCTTCGAGCACGACGGCATGCGCATCTACCCGATCGCGCTGACACGCGACGACCTCGAATCGTTCTACCACGGCTTCAGCAACGAGACGCTCTGGCCCCTCTACCACGACGCGATCCGATTCCCACGCTTCCATCGACGCTGGTGGTGGCCCTACCGCGAGGTCAACGAGCGGTACGCCCGCGTGGCGGCGGGCCTGGCCACGGACGGCGCGGACGTCTGGGTGCACGACTACCAGCTGCAGCTCGCGCCGGCGATGATCCGGGAGATGGCGCCCAAAGCCCGCGTCGGGTTCTTCCTGCACATCCCGTTCCCGCCCGAGGAGCTGTTCGCGAAGATGCCCTGGCGTCGTCAGGTGCTCGAGGGGCTGCTCGGGGCGGACGTGCTCGGGTTCCACACGAAGCTGTCGGCACAGAACTTCTCGCGTGCCGCCCGCCAGTTCACCAGCGCGAAGGGCTCGGACTACCGCCTCGACTACGAGGGGCGGCGGATCGTCTGCAAGGCCTTCCCGATCTCGGTGGACTACAAGGCCATCGACGAGCTTGGTGGCGAAGACGAGACGGCCCGGATGGCGAACCGTCTGCGAGAGAGCCTTGGCGGGCGGCGGATCATCCTCGGCGTGGACCGCATGGACTACACCAAGGGCATCGACGTCCGACTTCGCGCGTTCGAGGACCTCCTGGAGACCGGGCGGGCCAGCGCCGACGAGGTGGTGCTGATGCAGATCGCCGTGCCCTCGCGGGAATCGGTCGGGGACTACGCGGACCTGCGCCGCCAGGTGGACGAGTACGTTGGGCGGATCAACGGGCGGTTCGCGAGCGGCGGGAACGCCGCGGTGTACTACCTCTATCGGGGCTTGCCGTTCAATGAGCTCGTCGGGGCGTACCGCGCGGCGGACGTGATGATGGTGACGCCCTTCCGCGATGGGATGAACCTCGTCGCCAAGGAGTACTGCGCCGCCAGGGCGGACGGGGACGGGGTGCTCGTGCTCTCGGAGTTCGCGGGGGCGGCGCTGGAGCTGAAGCAGGCGATGCTGGTGAATCCCTACGACATCGACGGGATGTCCGCCGCCCTCGATCGGGCGCTGCGGATGGAGGAGGAGGAGCGTCAGCGGCGGATGCGGTCGTTGCGCCGGACGATCGCACAGCACGACGTCTACCGCTGGGCGGACTCGTTCCTGACTGAACTCTCGCACGCGTCTCGGAAGGACTCCACACGCCATGAGCCCGCACTCCGAGCTTGAGGGGCGTCTGGAGGCCGCGGCCCGCACGGGCACGCTGCTCGTCGCCAGCGACTACGACGGGACGCTCTCGCCGATCGTCGAGAACCCGTCGGACGCGACGCCGGTCCGGGAGTCGCTGGTCGCGCTGCGGGCGCTGGCGTCGCTGCCTCACACGCACGTCGCGATCATCTCGGGGCGGGCGCTCTCGGAGCTGGGGCGGATGACCGGCTCGCCCGACGGGATCCTGCTCGTCGGGAGCCACGGGAGCGAGTTCGAGCCGGACTTCGCCAGGTCGCTGCCCGAGGACGTCCGCCTGCTGCGGGACAAGGTGGGGCGGGAGCTGGAGAAGATCGCCCAGCTCGGCCCGGGTCTGGAGCTCGAGCACAAGCCCGCGGGCGTGGCGCTGCATTTCCGCAAGGCATCACGCGAGGACGCGGCGAAGGCGTGCGCGCTCGTCGAGTCCGGGCCCGCCACGCTCGAGGGCGTCTCGATCAAGCACGGCAAGGAGGTCGTCGAGCTCTCGGTCGTCAAGACGAGCAAGGGCGCGGCGCTGGCGACCATCCGCCAGCGCGTCGGCGCCGGCGTCGTCGTCTTCATCGGGGACGACGTCACCGATGAGGACGCGTTCGTCACGCTCGGGGGGCCGGACATCGGGATCAAGGTCGGCGCCGGGGAGACCGCGGCGCGCCTGCGGATCGACGATGTGGACGAGGTCGCGCGGACGCTGGCGCGCCTCGCGGAGCTGCGCGGAGCGTGGGCGCGGGGCGCCGAGGCGACGCCGATCCAGGAGCACGGGCTGTTGAGCGATCAGCGGACGATCGGGCTGGTCTCGCCGAAAGGGCGGATCGTCTGGATGTGCTTGCCACGGATCGATTCGTCGGCGTTGTTCGCGGAGCTGTTGGGCGGGCCGGCGGCGGGGCACTTCTCGATCTCGCCGGTCGGCGGGCACGCCGAGCCGACGCAGTCGTATCAGGGGGACACGTTCCACCTCTGCACCGACTGGGGGAACGTCCGGGTCGTGGACTACTTGGACTGCACGGGCGGGAGATCGAGCCAGCGAGCGGGGCGGACGGATCTTGTGCGCACGATCGAGGGCGCCGGGCGCGTCCGGATCGAGTTCGTGCCGCGACTGGACTTCGGGCGCGTGCCGACGCGACTGGCGCGCAAGGACGGCGGGCTGACGATCGACGACAGCTTCGACCCGGTCGTCCTCCGCAGCCCCGGCGTCGAGTGGGAGATCACGCGCGAGGGAGATCACGACGTCGCCACCGCCGAGATCACGCTCGATGGCGGGCCGATCCGCCTCGTGCTCCGCTACGGCACCGGCGCCCTGAGCCCCGCGGTGGTCGAGGAGAGCGTGCGTTCGAACCAGACGGCGGCGCTCTGGTCCGGGTGGGCGGCGCAGCTGCGCCTGCCGAGCGTCGAGCCGGAGCTGGTCAAGCGGAGTGCCCTCACCCTCAAGGCGCTGTGCTACGGGCCGACCGGCGCGATCGCCGCGGCGGCGACGACGAGCCTCCCCGAATCCATCGGGGGCGTGCGCAACTGGGACTACCGGTACTGCTGGCCCCGGGACGCGGCGATGGCCGCGATGGCCCTCGTCCGCCTCGGCTCCATGAGCGAGGCGATGGCGCTGCTGGACTGGCTGCTCGGCGTGCTCGAGCGCGAACCCTCACCCGACCGGCTCGCGCCCCTGTACACGATCACCGGCGGGCACCTCGGTCCCGAGGCGGAGATCTCTGAGTTGAGTGGGTACGCGGGCAGCCGTCCGGTCCGGGTCGGCAACGCGGCGTCGAGGCAGCTCCAGCTCGATGTGTTCGGGCCAGTGGTGGAGCTCATCCACGAGCTGGTGGTGTGGGGGGCGCCCTTGTCCGCCGAGCACTGGCGACTCGTGCAGGCGATGGTCGAGGCGGTGCGATCGCGCTGGCGCGAGCCGGACCACGGCATCTGGGAGATCCGCGCCGAGAAGCGCCACCACGTGCACTCCAAGGTGATGTGCTGGCAGACGGCGAAGCTGGGGGCGAAGATCGCCGAGCAGTTCGCGGGCGTCGAGCGCCCCGAGTGGGCGACGCTGCGTGACGAGATCGCCGCCGACGTCCTCGAGCACGGATGGCACAAGGGGCGCGGGGCGTTCAGCGGGTATTACGGCGGGGAGGACGCGGACGCCGCGGTCCTGCAGGTCGGCCTGTGCGGGCTCGTGGCGGGGGACGACCCGCGCCTCGCCGCGACGGTCCAGGACGTCGAGAAGACCCTGCTCGGCGGGGGGACGGTCTACCGCTACCGGGGCGACGACGGCCTGCCCGGCAGCGAGGGCGGGTTCAACCTCTGCACCTCATGGCTGATCCGGTGCTACCTGCTCGTCGGTCGTGTCGAGGACGCGCGCGAGCTTTTCAAGAAGTACACGGCGTGCGCGGGCAAGACAGGTCTGATCCCAGAGGAGTTCGACCCGGAGACAGGGCGAGGCCTGGGAAACCACCCTCAGGCGTACTCACACCTCGGTTTGATCCAGTGCGCACTGGCGATCGACAGGGCGGGGTCCGCGGGGTCGTGAATACCGGAGGGGGGACTCGAACCCCCAAGACCTTTCGGCCAGCGGATTTTGAATCCGCCGCGTCTGCCAGTTCCGCCACTCCGGCCCGGGAACACGCCTGGCGGGGCGATGATAGAGAGTGGGAGAGGCCCCCGGACGGATCTGGGGGGAATGCCCCGGGTCGGAACGTACAATGGGGCGGTCGGAGGATTTGCGGCACTCCGGATGTATGACGCCACCCGAACGACGACGGCCCTGCTCAGTGGCCTGCACGATGTGGAGAACGCCGAGGCGTGGACGTCGTTCTACGCGCGGTACGTGCCCATCCTGATCGGGGTGGCCCGGCGCCTCGGTCTGTCCGAGGCCGACGCCCAGGACGCCGCCCAGGAGACCCTGGCGACGTTCGTCAGGGAGTACCGCCAGCAGAAGTATGACCGGGGGCGGGGGCGCCTGCGTTCGTGGCTGCTCACGATCCTGCGCACGCGCGTGGCCCAGCAGTACCGGGCGCGGGCCGTGCGCAAGGAGGAGGTCGGCGTGACGCGTCTGGGCGCGATGGCCGACGAGCGGACGGCGTCCGACGCCTGGGAGGCCGAGCGTCGTCGGGCGATCCTGCTCCAGGCGATCGACGAGCTGCGCAAGGTGAGCAAGACGAGCGACCAGTCGATCCAGATCTTCGAGATGCTGGCGCGTGACGGTCGCAGCGCCCCGGACGTCGCGGAGGAGATGGGGCTGAGCGCGCAGGACGTGTACCGGGCCAAGAGCCGGGTGGCGCAGCGGCTGCGCGAGGTCGTGACCCGCATCGAGGCGGTCTACGACGGGGAGGAGTGAGGCGTGGGCTCGCCGGGGCGGGTGAGTGACGAGACGCTCGCGGCGATGGCGGCGGGGGAGCTCGACGATCCGGTGCTGGAGGCTGAGGTCGCCAAGGACCCCGAGCTGTGCGCGCGCCTGGAGGCGATGCGCTCCGAGCACGACCTGCTCGCGGAACTGGGCGATGCGCTGAGGTCTGATCCCGGCGGGGGGGCGCCGGCGCTCGACGAGCAGATCGAGGGGTACCGCCTCGACCGGGAGATCTACAGGGGCGGGCAGGGCGTCGTGCTTGCGGCGTACCAGGAGAGCACGAAGCGAGAGGTCGCCGTCAAGCTGATGCTCGATGGGGCGCTCGCCTCGAAGACCGACCAAGCACGGTTCGATCGGGAGGTGGAGCTGGCGGCGCAGCTGCGCCACCCGAACATCGTGACGGTGCACGAGAGCGGGCGGACGCGGCGCGGGCGTCGGTATGTTTCGATGGAGCTGGTCGACGGCGTGCGCCTGGACGAGGCGTGCCGGGAGCTGTGCGGGGGCGGGGCGCCCAAGAGCGCGGAGCAGGTGGCGAAAATCGTGCACCTGTTCGTCCCGATCTGCGACGCGATCGCGTATGCGCACCGATTGGGCGTGATCCACCGGGACCTGAAGCCCGGCAACGTGCTGGTGACGGGTGACGGGCGCCCCGTGGTGCTCGATTTTGGCATCGCGAAGCTGGCGGGGTCGCGCGAGGGGACGACCAAGACGGGGGACTTTGTCGGGACGCTCTCGTACGCGGCGCCGGAGCAGTTGGCACGCTCGCCCGAGCTGGTGGACACGCGGGCGGACGTGTACGCGATCGGCGTGATGCTGTTCGAGTGCCTGACGGGGAGTCGTCCGGGCCAGGTGGAGGGGATGTCGCTGGCCGACTCGGTTCGTGCGGTCACGGAGCAGGATGCGCCGCGGGCGTCGGGGTTGAACGGGGCGGTCAGCCGTGATCTTGATGCGATCCTGCGCCGGGCGCTCGAACGGGATCCGGCCCGGCGGTACCAGTCGGTCCACCAGCTCCGCGACGAACTGAACCGCATGCTCGCGGGCGAGGTGGTGCGGGCGCGCGAGGGCGAGCGGCTGTACTTGGCGTCACGGTTCGTGCGCAAGCGCAAGGCGCCGATCGCGGTGGGGGTGGCGATCCTGGGGCTGGGAGTCGTGGGCGTGTGGTTCGGGTACCGGGCGAACATCCGGGCGGCCGAGGCGAGGGGGTCGGGTCGCGGGATGAAGGTCGCACTCGACTACATCACCGGCATCGAGTACGAGACGCGTGAGGAGGGCGCGGGGGCGGTGCTCGACACGGGCGACCGCTTGCGCCTGATCTCCGAGCAGGTCGACAAGGAGCTTGGCGAGTACCCTCGGTACGAGACGGGCGTGCGCACGAGCCTGGGCCTGGCGTTCCTGGGCGAGCGAGATTTCGAGGACGCGGAGCGGGAGCTGCGAGAGGCCTTACGCCTGGCGCAGAGCGCGCACCACGGGGACTCAGGCGAGGTCGCCGACGCGCTGCACAACCTCGGGCGGGTACTCTGGTTCCGGGCCAAGCTCGAAGAGGCGGAGCAAACGTACCGCGACGCGTTGGCGATGCGTATCCGCCTCGCGGGGCGGGACAACCTGGACGTCGCGCGGGAGATGCACCATCTGGCGGCGACACTGCACGTCGAGGGGAAGTTCGACGAGTCCGAGGCGCTGTGGCATGAGGTGATCCGCATCCGGCGCAACCTCTTGGAGCCGAACGACCCGGACATTGCCAACTCGCTCTTGGGGTACGGACACCTGCTGCGGGAGGCGGGGCGGATGGAGGAGGCGGCCGAGCCCCTGCGCGAAGCCCTGGGCATCATCAGGTCCAAGGGCGTGCCGAACGACTGGCGGGTGGCGCGGGTCGCGCACGAGCTGGGCGCCTGTCTGTTCGACATCGGCGAGTACGACGAGGGAGAGAGGTTGCTCCGCGAGTCGCTCGCAATCAAGAAGGCCCACCCCGATCGGCGGTCGGAGGCGCTGACGGCGCTCCAGCTCTCTCGCGTCCTGCTGGCGAGCAAGGGGGTAACCGCGGAGGGGCGGGGGCTGTGCGAGGGCGCGGTCGGGATCTTGGCGTCGCTGCTGGATCGGGATCACCCGGACTTGGTGAATGCGCGAATGCTCGAGGCGAGGTACATGCTCGCGGATGGAGATGGGCAGGGAGCGCTGGCGATCATGCAAGAGGCGCCGTCGATGCTGCGAAAGCGGCTCGGCGAAAACCACTGGCAGGTCGGGGAGGCGGAAGTGCTGCTTTCGGAGTCGCTCTTTGCGGTCGGACGGCGTGACGAGGCGCACGAGGCGGCGGCGCGCGGGGTGGAGATCCTCGCGGGGCAGCGTCCGGAGGACGACAAGCTGCTGATCGAGGCGCGGGGGGCGCTGGCGCGGACGAGGGGCTAAGGGCAGCCGGTCGCGAAGAGGTCCAGGAAGAAGATGATGTCAGTGAAGTCGAGGACGCCGAAGGGGAGCGCAATGTCGGCGCCGATGAGGTCGCCGTTGCTGAAGTAGATGAGGAACTGGACGACGTCGGAGAAGTCGAGGACGCCGAAGGGGGCGGCGAGGTCGGCCATGTTGCACCCGAAGGGGACGAGGGTGGCGCCGGTGAGGGCGATGAGGTATTGACCCTGCTCGCCAGGGCCGCTCCAGGCGTCGATGGGGAAGGGGGCGCCGGGCCCGTCGGGGCCGGAGACCTCGTCGAAGCTCTGGAAGTTGAAGATGGGGCTGTCACCCATCTGCGAGCGTGGCGAGGAGGGGCGTCCGGAGATGGCCAGGAGGTAGCGTCCCTTGTAGGGGATGGAGGCCTTGGTGTTGTCGTTGGCGAAGGGGAGGATGAGGGGATCGCGTCCCTCTTCCTGGGAGGCGAGGCTCGCGAGCAGGCCGCGGCCGTCGGCGAAGAACAGGAAGAGCTCGGCGTCGAACTGGGCGAAGCCGCCGAAGCCGACGAGCGTGGTGGCGGTGAAGTTCTCGGGGTCGTCGATCCCGATGAGGTACATGTCCTGGAAGTCGGCGGGGAGACCCCGGACGAAGAACGAGGAGGCGAGCTCGCCCCCGATGTGATGGAGGGGCCCGGAGCCCTTGGCGGCCTGGGCGTTGCCCGGGAGGTTGCCGGCGTCCTGGCCACCCTCGGTCCACTCCGGGCCGGCGGACGCGAGGGAGGCGAGCACCCCGATCGTGGTGATCGCAGTTCGGATTCTCATTGGGCTGACTCCTCCAGAAACCGCCTCAGACGCTACCAGATCGGGCAGTGGGGCGGAAGCCGCAAGGCCTGGATGACGGGCTCACGTGGGGTTTCTGCGCGATGGGGGCGGATCTCTCAGACAGATCCGCGGGACGGTGAGGGTTGGTTTCGCGGGTGGTCCGGGCGGGGGCGGGCGGTAGGATTCGCGGTCTGGCCGATGCTGGTCTGGGGCGCGTCCTGGGGCGTCGGCATCTTTCACACGCGCGGAGACTTGTGACATGACGGACGTGGGCATTTCAGAGGCGACGAATAAAGTTTCGGTTGAGGACGCGGGTCCGTGCCGCAAGCGGATCAACGTGGAGGTCCCGGCGGAGGTGGTGGACTCGAAGCTGGGGGACTCGATCGACGCGCTGGTGCATGAGGCGGCGGTGCCGGGGTTCCGCAAGGGGCACGCGCCGCGTCGGCTTATCGAGCGCCGGTTCGGTGGCGCCGTCCGCGAGGAGACCAAGCGGCAGTTGATGTCGAGCGCGTACGCCGAGGCGGTCGAGGCCAACGGCCTGAAAGTGATCGGGGAGCCGACCAGCGAGGGGTTCACCGAGTCGGAGATCGAGGAGGGCCAGCCCTACACCTTCAGTGTCGAGGTGGAGGTGATGCCCGACTTCGAGCTGCCCAAGCTCGAGGGCGTGAAGATCCTCAAGCCGGCGGCCGAGGTTCCGGCCGGGCTGATCGACGAAGAGATCGAACGCCTGTGCATCAACGAGGGCTCGCTCGAAGAGGAGGAGACGCCCTCAGAGGGGGACTACCTGACCGGTCGCGGCGTCATGAAGGGTCAGGTCAAGGGCGAGGAGCGGGTCTTCCATGACATCCAGGGCGCGGTCGTGCGCGTGCCCGAGGAAAAGGACAACGGCAAGGGCATGATCCTCGGCGTCATGGTCGACGACTTCGCCAAGCAGTTGGGCAAGCCCAAGGCCGGCGAGACGGCGACCATCAAGGTCAAGGGCCCCGAGAGTCACGAGGTCGAGGACATCCGAGGGACGGACCTGGAGATCACCTTCGAGGTCGAGCGCATCGACCGCATCATCCCGGCGCCCCTGACGGACGTGATCGCGAAGTACGGCCTCGACAGCGAGGAGCAGCTTCGCCAGGGCATCGAGGCCCGGGTGCAGGAGCGGGCGATCGAGCAGCAGCACGTCGTCATGCGTCAGCAGGTGGCGAAGTACTTGGTGGAGTCGACGCAGTTCGACCTGCCCCAGCGGCTGACGGCGCAGCAGGCGTACCGGAACTTCGAGCGTCGTCGGATGGAGCTGATGGCCCGGGGCGCGACCCAGCAGCAGATCGAGGAGCACATCGCGGAGCTGCGCCAGGCCAGCGGTGCGGACGCGGCGCGCGAGCTGAAGCTGTTCTTCATCATGAACAAGGCCGCCGAGGCCCTGAGCGTGGGCATCGACGAGGCGGAGGTGAACGGCCGGATCGCGCAGATGGCGGCCGAGCGCGGGGAGCGCCCGGAGAAGCTGCGTCAGGAGCTGATCTCGACCGGGCGGGTCAACGCCCTCGTGCAGCAGGTCCGCGAGCAGAAGACGATGGACACGATCCTGGCCCAGGCGGAGATCGAGGAGATGTCCGGCGACGAGTTCAACAAGCGGATGCGCGAGGACGCGGAGAAGAAGGGCGGCTCGGCATCCAAGAGCAAGAGCTCGAAGCCCAAGAAGGAATAGTACGGATTGCCGTTTGAGGGCGCGCGGTTGGGCGCGCGGCCACAACTCATCGGCGGGCGGTCACAGGACCGTCCGCCGATTTGTTTTCAGGGAGCGGGGCGTCAGGCGTTGCGCCGGTGCTGGCCCGGGGAGGGGAGCGGCAGGTTGACGGCGCCGCAGTCCGGGCAGACAACGCCGATCGCGTCCCCCGGGACATCGGTGAGGTTCTGACCGCACCCGTGGCAGGTGGGGTGCGAGAGGCGGGCGGTGACGCGGTGGACGACGGCGGCGACGGTGATGACCGCGACACCGAGGACGGGGAGGGCGGGGAGCGAGACGATCGAAAGCAGCCCGAAGGCGGCCAGACCGCCGGCGACGAGGATCGCCAAGACCCGGAGGCGCAGCTTTCGGAGGAAGGGCATGCTCATGGGAAACCCCGGGGCTCCGCCCCGATTCCTCGGCGGGCCTTCGCCGTAGGAACCATTGAAGCCGATCCGTCCCCGCACGTCCAGTCGCGACGGGCGGCTAGAGCGGGCGGTACAGGTCGATGATTCGGCGTATCTCATCGGGGTTCTTGAGATCGCCCATCTGGACCTCGATGCCGTCCTGGCCCGAACTGGAGATGCCGATGGAGCCCACGCCCCAGACGCGTTGCCAGAAGGTCTGGTCGATCTGGATGTTGCGGATGTTGTCGTGGACGACCTCGGAGGTCGAGCGGGCGAGCAGGCCCCGCTTCTGGATGGTCCGCTTGTTGGTGACGACCAGGGCGGCGGAGAGGGTCTTGACCCACCAGTAGAGGATGAAGGCCAGGGCCACCAGGGCGACCAGGGCGCCCATGACCCAGAGCCAGGCCCGCCCCTGGGCGAGGCCCGTCGCGAGGGCGATGATCGCCGCGACCAGGAGCAGGGCGGTCACGCTGAACGTGATCGGGCGGGCGCGGAAGAGGCTGGGGCGGAGCGTACGGACGGTCTTCTCGGGGCCCGAGTCCGGGGGATAGCCGGCGGCGGCGGCGCGGTCCTGCTTCTTCGCGGGCGCCTCGCCCGGGCGGCGTGCATCGGGAGCGGCGCCCGGGACGCGGTTGATGTCGCCGCAGTCCGGACAGGCGATCTTCTCGCCCGCCTGCTCGTCGGGGACCTCGATGAGGCGCTCGCAGTTGTCGCAGTGGATGCGGATCATGGCTCGCCGGCTCTGGGGGAAGCGTACCAAGAGCGTTGTTTGGACGCGGGGACGGCGACTTGTGCGGCGGGTGGGCGAGGCGAGCCAAAATTGCCAGATGGCAAATTGCCAAATTTCCAAATAGGACAACAGGATTCAGTGCCTCGGTATCCTATTTGGCCATTTGCAAATTTGCCATTTGGATCTTTCCCGCCTCAGCCGTTCCACTTGCGCAGCTCGGGCCCGGTGTACGCAGCCCGCGGGCGGATGAGGCGGTTGTTTGCGTGCTGCTCGCTGATGTGGGCGCACCACCCGGAGACGCGGCTGGCGACGAAGATCGGCGTGTACTGGGGCACCGGGATGCCCATCGTGTAGTACGTCATGCCGCAGGGGAAGTCGACGTTGGGGAAGATGTTCTTCTCGTCGAGCATGATCTTCTGGACGGCCTCGCCCAGGTCGAAGAGCTTGACGTACTCCGGCCCGCGCGCCTCGGCGGCCTTGCGACCCAGGGCGTGCAGGATCGGCGCCCGGTGGTCGCCGTGCTTGTAGACGCGGTGCCCGAAGCCCATGAGCTTGCGCTTCTCCTCGAACGCCTTGTGCATCCAGGCCTGGATCTTGCCAAAGTCGTTGTCGGGGCCGATGTCCCTGCGGATCTCGGAGAGCATGTCCATGGCGGCCTCGTTGGCGCCGCCGTGGAGGGGGCCCTTGAGGGCGGCGATGGCGCCCGTGACGGCGCCGTGCATGTCGCTGAGCGTGCCCGCGATTACCCGGGCGGTGAACGTGGAGGCGTTGAAGTCATGCTCGGCGTAAAGGACGAGGCTGACGTCCATGACCTTGGTGTAAGCGTCCTTGGGCTTCTCGCCGGTCATCATCCAGAGGAGGTTGGCGGCGTGGTCCAGGGAGCTATCGGGCTCGACGTAGTCCTTGCCGTCGATTGCGTTCTGCATGTGCCCGATGACGGTCGGGACCTTCGCCAGGAGCCGCTTGGACTTGCGGAGGTTGGCCTCCTCGGAGTTGTCCTGGCACTCGGGGTCGAAGTGCCCGAGGACCGAGACGGCGGTGCGCAGTATGTCCATGGGGACGGCGTGCTGCTTCTTGACCAGCTCGCCCGACATCTTGAGCTGATCGCGGACGTGGCCCGGGAGCTTCCGCTCCGCCTTGAGCTCGTCCTTGAAGGCCTTGAGCTGGCTGGCGCTGGGCTTGTCCCCCACGAGCAGCAGGTAGGCGACCTCCTCGAAGGAGGCGTGCTCGGCGAGGTCGGCGATCTCGTAGCCGCGGTAGATCAGGGCGTGCTGCTCGACCTTGCAGATGCCGGTCTCGCCTGCGACGACGCCCTCGAGGCCCTTGGCCATGGTGGGGGATTCGGTGCTCATCGGTCCTCCTGTAATCCTGGAAGAAGATTCTAGCCGGCCCCAGAATCCCCGTCAGACTCAGCGGTCGAATCGGCCTGTTCCAGACTGTCGAGAGCTTCGCGCGCGCCGTCAATCATCGCAGGCAACGAATACACGTACTCCAATAGATACTCGACGAGATCCAGCATCCGAGTTGCGACGCATTCGTCTGGAGTGTGGTCCGGATCGAAGTGTGCGCCAATGTTGCGCCCCAATCGGATGCTGTCTGCGAGCCGTGTTAGTGAATCATCTGCGTCGAGATGTGCGGCAAGAATCTCCCGAATGCGCTTTGGTGCACGTTGTTTTTTGTCCGTGTTGAGCTTGTGCCTTCGGCCAAGATCTTCAACGATTGCCTCAAGGGTTCGTCCGCATAGCGTTGTGCTGCCCGTCCAAACTCTTGCATTGAATACATCGACAGCTTGGTCGTATGCGCCCTTGATATCTGCTGGCAAGCGATCTCGTCCAATGAACGGCTTGCGTCGTTCTAGCATTGGCGGGAACATAAAAATGAGAACTGGAGTCCACGATTCCGTGTTGGATCTCGGCTGATACACTGACCAGATGTGTGATTGTTTGTTGCAGTGTGGGCAAGATCCTGAGGCCGCAATTGTGTTCCGGCGCGGGTCGTGATCGTGGCCAGTGAAGCTGATCGTGACTCGCTCGTGACAATGTGGGCAGGCCGAAAGTGCAATCGAGTCTGGTGCCGAACGATTGAAGGCGTCGGCGTATCGCCTGACGGCTGAGAGTGGCACTGTCGTTGGACCCATCTTGCGGCTCCGGCTTTCTATCGGGGAAAATTAGTTTGAGGGGAACTCCCACGCCTCCCCCGGCGTGTACCCGATCAGGTCGTAGAGCTCCTGGCGGGTCTGCATGGCGTCCAGCGAGCCCGCGACGCTCCCGGATGCTTTCAAGTCGGCGAGCATCCGCGTGACGGCGCCCATCGCGGTGCGGAGCGTGCTCACCGGGAAGATCACGAAGTCGTAGCCAAGCTCGGCGAAGCGGGACAGGGGGATGATCGGCGTCTTGCCGAACTCGGTCATGTTGGCGAGCAGGTAGGGACGCTTGTCGCCGAGGGTGCTCATCGCCTCGGCGAACTTGGCGAACTCGTCCTCGCTGTGCAGGCCCTCGGGGAAGAGCATGTCGGCGCCGGCGGTGGCGTAGGCCTTGGAGCGGTCGATCGCGGCGTCGAAGCCCTCCACGCCCGCCGCGTCGGTCCGGGCGCAGACGATGAAGTCGCCGTTCGAGCAGTCCTTGCTGGCCTTGACGGCCCACTCGAGGCGGCTGACGGACTGGTCCTTGGGGATCAGCGTCTTGCCGTCGAGGTGCCCGCAGCGCTTGGGGAAGACCTGGTCCTCGATGTGCAGGCCGGCGGCGCCGGCGAGGTGGTACTCGATGACGGTGCGCCGGACCATTTCTTCTTCGCCGAAGCCCGTGTCGGCGTCGGCGATGACGGGCAGGCCCGAGCCCTGGCAGACCTCGCGTACGACCCGGGCGAAGTGGTCGAGCGTGAGGATGCCGACATCCGGGACGCCCGCCGCGACCGAGGTGGCGGCGCCGGAGACGTAGCAGGCGTCGAAGCCGGCCTGTCTGACGGCCCGGGCGACGAGTCCGTTGAAGGCGCCTGGGGCGGCGACGGTTGACTTGTCCATCAGATCGCGGAGGCGTCGGCCGGGGTGAGGCATGGGCATGGCGGATCGTATTCGCGGCGGATGGGCCGGGCGGTTGTGGTCGGTGGCGGGCGAGGGGTAGCATCGCGGCATGAGAACATCGATCATCGGACTGGGGCTGCTCGCGGTCGTGCTGGGCGGGTGCGCGGGCTCGTACGCGAGACGTGGCGGGGCGGGGACGGAGTTCCACGAGGGCGCCGCCCAGATCGATCGCCAGCGTCGCCTCGGGCGGATCTACATCTCCGAGCAGCCGAGCGAGGCGGCGATGCGGGAGTTCGCGGGCCTCGGCGGGGTGACGGTCATCAACCTGCGGCGCGACGAGGAGATGGCCGAGCACGTTGGGTACGACGAGGCGAGGCTGGCCCACGACCTCGGGATGCGGTACGTGCACGTGCCCGTGAGCCCGGCGACGCTGTCCGACTCTGACGTCGCGGCGGTGTCGGACGCGATCGAGGCGCAGCCGGGCCCGGTGCTGATGCACTGCGCGTCGGGGACGCGGGCGGCGGCGCTGCTGGCGACGCACCTGGCGACCAGGCGTGGCGTGCCGGCGGGCGAGGCAATCCACCAGGCGGCGCCCCTCGGCATGGCGGGCAAGGGGCCCATGATCGACGCTGTCCGACGCGTGCTGATGAAGGAGGTCGACGACGTCACGGGCGAGGTCTCGGCAGAGCGGATCCGGTCGGACATCGACACGCTCGTCGGGTTCGGGACGCGGCAGACACTCTCGGACACCGAGAGCGAGACGCGCGGCATCGGCGCGGCTCGCCGGTGGATCAAGGGCGAGTTCGACCGCGTCGCCCGCGAGGCCGGGCGTCGGCGGGGCGAGGAGATCGGCGTCGATTTCGACTCCCACCACGTCGAGGCGGACGGGCGGCGGGTCTTCCAGGACGTGGACGTCGTCAACGTCAAGATGACGATCCCCGGCTCGATGCCCGAGGCAAAGAACCGGCTCTACTACGTCATCGGGCACTACGACTCGCGCAACTCCGAGGCGAACGACGTGGATGGCGACTCGCCAGGCGCGGATGACGACGGATCCGGGACGGCGGTCTGCCTCGAGCTGGCTCGGGTGCTCTCCAAGCACCGGATGGACGCGACGGTCGTGCTCATGCCCGTCGCGGGTGAGGAGCAGGGGCTGTTCGGCTCGCGGGCGCACGCCCGCGCGGCGCGCGAGCAGGGCCTCGACATCCGGGGCGTCCTCTCCAACGACATCGTCGGCGATCCGACCGGGCCGGGCGGCGAGGTGGCGCGCGACCAGATCCGCCTGTTCTCCGAGGGGCTCCCGATCGCGATGGTCTCCGATCCGAGCGCGGGCACGCAAGCGCTGGCGACGGTGCGGTCGTACGCGATGGAGAGCGACTCGGAGAGCCGCCAGTTGGCGCGCTACGTCGCGGAGGTAGCGCGCGTGCATGACCTACCCGTCAAGCCGATGCTGGTGTTCAGGCCAGACCGGTTCCTGCGGGGCGGCGACCATACTGGCTTCAACGAGGCGGGGTACCCCGCGGTCCGCTTCTGCGAGGTGTACGAGAACTACGACCGCCAGCACCAGGACGTCCGCGTCGAGGACGGCGTTCAGTACGGCGACCTGCCCGAGTACGTCGACGAGGCGTACCTGGCGGATGTGGCTCGCTTGAACGCGGCGGCGATCCTCAACCTCGCCAACGCACCCAGCCCGCCCCCGAACACGCGGGTCATCGTCGCGGAGCTCTCCAACGACACGACGCTGCGCTGGGACGCGAGCCCGGAGCCGGACGTCGCGGGGTACGAGGTCGTGTGGCGAGCGACGACCGCGCCAGAGTGGGAGCATTTCGAGGACGTCGGGAACGTCAACGAGGCGACGATCGACTTGAGCAAGGACAACTGGTTCTTCGGCGTCCGGGCGTACGACCGGGACGGGTACCGGAGCCCGATCGTGATCCCGAGGGCGGCGCGGGAGTGAACTCCCTTGGTGGGGCCGGTTTCCAACCGGCTCGAATCTCGGGGAGCGCGACGTCGCGCCGCGCCTTCGCCAGCGTTGTGCGATGCGCGCACTGGAACGCACGAGCGTCATGGAATCCGCGCCGGTTGGAAACCGGCCCCACCGGGGGGAGTCAGTCCGGGATCGTGATCTGGCCTTCGAGGTAGGTGGTGGCGTGCCCGGCGACGTGAACGCGGTCGCCGTGGTCGACGCATCGGAGGACGCCACCCCGCTTGGAGACCTGGTGGGCGGAGAGCTCCTTGCGCCCGAGGCGTTGGGACCAGTACGGCGCCAGGGCGCAGTGGGCGGAGCCGGTCACGGGGTCCTCGTCGATGCCGGCATGGGGGGCGAAGAAGCGGCTGACGAAGTCGTGCTTGGCGCCGGGCGCGGTGACGATGACACTGAGATGACCAAGATCCGCGACGGCGCGGAAGTCGGGCTCCATCTCGATGACGTCGCGCTTGTTCTCGAAGACGGCCAGGAGCTTGGGCCCCGCTGTGAACAGCTCGGTCGGCTGGCGCCCGAGGGCACGCACCAATGGCGTGGAGATGTCGGCCGGCTCGAGGGTGTAGGCGGGGAAGTCGAGGACGATGAGGTCGTCGTCGCGCGTGACGCGGAGGACGCCGCTGCGAGTGGTGGAGAAGCGGAGGGTGTCGCCGGCGTGCCCGAGGTGGTTCCAGAGGGCGTGAGCGCTGGCGAGTGTCGCGTGCCCGCAGAGCGCGACCTCGAGCGCCGGAGTGAACCAGCGGAGATGGAAGTCCGCGCTCGCGTTCTCGGACGGGACGAAGAACGCGGTTTCGGAGAGATTGTTCTCGAGCGCGATCGCCTGCATCGTCTCGTCGGCCAGCCAGGCGTCGAGGGGGACGACCGCGGCCGGGTTGCCTTTGAAGACGGCGGACGTGAACGCGTCGATCTGGAGCAGCTTGAGCTTCATGTGGGGCGATGGTAGGACGCGGGGTTTGGCGCGTGAACACCATCCGAGGCGGGGCGGTCGGCGTCGGCGGGCTCGGGGTTTCGGCGGGGCGCCCGCGCGCGTAGAATGGGCGCCGCACAGCATTTGCAACGCCCTCCCCAGCCCCGCCGGCTTGACCGAGCGCCCGCGGACGGCTCGGGGAAGAACGAGGAACGCGCGATGCCGTATTACACGAAGCTCGGAAACCTGCCCGCCAAGCGCCACGTCCAGTTCCGCAGGCCCGACGGCGCCCTCTACTCCGAGGAGTTGTTCGGCACCGAGGGCTTCGTCGGCCCCACCAGCACCCTCTACCACATCCACCCCCCGACCCAGGTCAGCGGCTGGAAGTGCCTCTACAAGACCAAGCCCGAGTACGTCGAGACCGACGTCATGCGGATGCGCCACGCCCGCACCCAGGGCATGAAGCCCCAGGGCGACCCGGTGACCGGGCGGGTCGTGCTCTTCGGCAACACCGACGTCGAGATGTCCGTCTGCACGCCGAGCGAGAAGATGGACTACCACTTCAAGAACGGGCAGGGCGACGAGTGCCTCTTCTTTCACTATGGGTCTGGCACGGCCTACACGATGTTCGGGACCGTCCGGTTCTGCAAGAAGGACTACCTCGTCATCCCGAAGGGGACGATCTACCGGATCGAGTTCGATGAACGCCCTGACGATGGATCCGACGTCGAGGCGTTCAACGGGTATACGAAGCAGGAGATGCCGTATGGCAAGTTCGTGTGCTTCGAGACCTGCAACGCCAGCCACATCTTGCCGCCGCCCCGGTACCTCTCCAAGCAGACGAGTCAGTTCCTGGAGCACTCGCCGTACTGCGAGCGTGATCTGAAGCTGCCCGAGCTGCCCCTGACGTACGACGAGAAGGGGGAGTTCGAGGTGCGGATCAAGGCGCGCGACAGCGTGCACACGTACACGTACCCGTACCACCCGCTGGACGTCGTGGGCTGGGACGGGTGCTATTACCCCTACACGTTCAACATCGACGAGTTCTCGCCGATCGTCGGCAAGCTGCACATGCCCCCGCCGATCCATCAGACGTTCGAGGGGCACAACTTCGTGATCTGCTCGTTCTGCCCGCGGATGCTGGACTTCCATCCCGAGGCGGTGCCGGTGCCCTACAACCACTCCAACATCGACTCGGACGAGATCCTGTACTACGTCGAGGGCAACTACAAGGCGAGGCGCGGCATCGAGTCGGGCTCGATCAGCGTGCACCCCCAGGGCATCCCGCACGGACCCCACCCGGGCACGGTCGAGGCGTCGCTGGGCGCCAAGTACACGAGCGAGCTGGCGGTGATGTGCGACACGTTCCGCCCGATGTACCCGACCAAGGCGGCCCTTGGCATCGACGACCCGCACTACCCCGAGTCCTGGCGCCAGGACCACTTCGCCCCGGGCGAGGTGCGGTCCGCCAAGGCGCAGGACGAGGCCAAGGTCAATGGGCAGAAGGTGAAGACCGCCGACACCTGGGAATGAAGTTCGTGCGGCCGGCACGCCGGTCGAGAGGAGAGATCGGATGCGTTGGAGACTGTGCGTTGTGACGGCGGTGCTGGTGTGCGCGCCGGCGATGGGGCAGAGCCTGCGGGTGATCGCCTCGGCGCCGGGGTCGGACGTGAACGTGCCCTCCACGGGCGCGACCGACGAGGTCACCTTCTCGGGTGTCGCCGAGCCCGTCGCGGGCTTCGGCGTCGTCGCCCGGTTCACCTCGCCCGTCGCGGACCAGCAGGACGGCCTCTACCCGTGGTCCTCGGACTTCGCGATGTTTGCCAGGGCGCCGGGCGCGCAGTTGGCCTTCTCCCCCACGCCGTGGTTCGGGGACCGGTCGTTCGTGGACTACCCGGTCTCGGACGCCTTCGGCGGGTTCTTCAACATCAACGGGAACGGGACGTGGACCGTCGCCTTCGACTCGGGCGTCGTCGCGCCCTTCGTCGCGGGGCTTCGGGAGGTGACCTACTACCTCCTCGCGGACACCAAGGACGTCACGTATGCGTACTCGGACACGACCGGGCAAGGGAACTCCTGGAGCCGCCCGTACTTCATCGCGGGGGTCTCGGGTCTCGGGCCGGTGGACTATCACGAGCTGACGTTCCAGGTGAGTGAGTCCGGGCTGTACCGGTTCGAGAGCGTCCGGGACGACGGGGACGACCACTGGAGCTGTCTCTACGAGGGGGGTTTCGACGACGCGTCGCCCCTGGCGAACCTGGTCGACTACGGCTTGGGCAACGGGTTCAGCCCGTTCAATATGCCGCGGGGAACGTCTCGCTTCTCGCAGCTTCTCTTCGCGGGCGAGACGTACCACTGGGTGACGAGCCAGTGGGACTCGATCAGCCCGAACGGCCAGTTCACCAACACGATCGTTGGGCCTGGCGCCGTTGTGGTCGATGGGGGTGGGTGCAACGGGGCGGACATCGCCGAGCCGTTCGGGCAGCTCGACTTCTCCGACGTGGTCGCGTTCCTGGTCGCGTTCGGGGCGATGGACCCGGCGGCGGACGTGGCGGCGCCGATCGGGCAGTGGGACTTCTCGGATGTCGTCGAGTTCCTGACGCTCTTCGCGCAGGGGTGCCCGTAAGGATCATGCGGCGGCGGGCACGCCCTCGGCGATGCGCTCGGCCTGCTCTCGCAGGCGGTCGAGGTAGGGCGTTTCCTTCGAGCTGCCCAGACGCGTGATCAGCCAGATCAACGCGCGGAAGGGGAGCGGGATCGGCGCCCGGGAGAGGTCGATCGTCTGACGCAAGCGGACGCCTTTGCTCGTCTTGGCCAGCTCGTAGAGGACGCGGACCTCGCCGGCGGTCAGATCCGTGGTCTTCATCGCGTACTGGACGCGGAGGGGCTCCTCGACCGCGAGGACCTCGACGTCGTACTCGTGGTCGCGGGCGCCCATGTGGAACGTCATGCGGTACCGCTCGCCCGCGCCGACCGTCTGACGACGCTCGCGATCCACGCCGACGATCTTCGGGTTCCACGCCGACTCCATGACCGGGTCGGCGACGAAGGGCCAGACGACCTCGGGCGGGGCGGCGATGTCGATCGACTCACGCAGCTTCACGCGGGCGAGATCGGCCCCGGGCGGCGTCGTGTTCACGCCGATCGGTGGGTCCGATCAGTGCGTGACGCCACGCCGACGGTCTGCAACGCGTGGGGAAGGCCCCGGGGTCCGGATCAGGCGTAGCTGTACTTGGGCTGCCACCCGTCGGCGCCGCCCTCGAGCAGATCGAGCATGGGCCAGACGGCGCAGAAGTCGTCGCCGGGGCCGAACGGGGCCGAGCCGGTCCTGACGATCGTGCCGTCGGCGTTCTTGTGGAAGGCGGAGACGCCCGGCCAGGGCTTGCCCTCCGGCGAGGCGAAACCCATGTCCTTGGCGAAGCTCGAGCCGGCGCCGGAGACGACGGGGTAGTTCCAGCCGCGTGATTCCGAGAACTCGCGCGCCCTGGCCGGCTCGTCGTTGGAGCACAGGACGAACGAGGCGCGATCGAGCAGGTGTGGGGCGTACCCCGTGAAGCCGTCGGCCCAGAGGGTGCAGTACACGCACCCCTTGCCCATGTTGTGCACGACGAGCAGATCGTCCTTGCCCGCGAACAGCTCGGAGAGGCGCACAGGCGAGGCGTCGGCGCGCCGGAGCTGGTAGTCCTGGACCGGCTCGGGCCCCGCGGCACGCCTCGCCTCGGTCAGTTCCTTCTTCAGCTCGTCGATCCGGCGCAGCAGCTCGTTGATCTTGTCGCTCATGGCGGGCCTCCCGTGTCCGCCCGATCGTAGTGGGGCGCCGCCGACAGGATCGGCGCCACCCGCACAAGCCGTTTTCTCGCGTCCGCACAGCCCCTCCCGTCCTCGCACCCCGAACGCGACATGACGCTCGACGCCCCGTTGGCTGGCGTGCCATTGGCGTCGGTGTACGTTCGAGGTGGAGAGACCGGATCCAGCGATCCGGCGAGAGAGACATTCCAAGAGAGGACGTGAGATGAACCCCAAGAGAATTGGCGTCGGCGGCGCCCTCGCGCTCGCCGCGGGCATGGCCTTTGCACCCTCGTCGGCCCTCGCCGACATCACCGGCTCGCTCGGCTTCGAGAACGCCGAGACCTCCGCCGCCGGCGTCACCCCCGTCAACGGCGGCGCGGTCGGCTCCCAGTTCCTGTCCACCACCGGCATGGCCTTCGGCATCGACGCGAACCTCGACGGCGTCTTCGACGCCGGCGTCACCCCCGTCCTCAGCCAGGTCGGCTGGCAGTCCAACATCCCCGAGAACGACGTCCAGGACGCCTACTGGAGCCAGATCAACGGCGACTTCGACAGCGCCCGCCCCGGCTTCGAGGGACAGCTCGGCGATTGGTTCCTCCGCACCAAGACCACCGTCGAGCCCGAGCCCGGCCCGCTGCTCGTCCTCTTCGACGTCCCCGTCTACATGGCCTCCGGCGAGATCTGGGACATCGACGGTCTGCCCGACGAGGAGAGCATCTACTTCGGCACCGAGCAGTTCCTCGTCTCCGCCCTCGACGCCGGCGGCAACGTGATCGACACGATCCTCTCGCCCCTGGGCGCCTCGGATGATCCTGAGCAGAGCCTCGACTCCGCCCCCTGGACCTGGACGTTCACCCACGGCACGGACGACATCCACGGCGTCCGGATCGAGTTCGTCGGTCAGCGTGAGCTGGGCGCCGGCTACGGGTACGACAACTTCGCGTGGGCCTCGACGGTCCCCGCGCCCTCCACGCTGGCGCCTCTCGCGGCACTGGGCCTGGGTGGCATGCGTCGTCGGCGTCGCTAACGCCTGAGCGTCCTCGCGAATCGTCTGTCTCGACACCACTCCCCGGGCGACGCGCCAGCGGCGCGTCGCCCGTTTTTCATGCGCCCGGCATCGCCTCGGGTGGGGTCTGGCGCCCGGCCGCCATGTCCACGAAGCCCTCGAGCTTGCGGGCACGGACCGGGTGCTGCAGCTTGCGGATCGCCTTGGCCTCGACCTGGCGGACGCGCTCGCGGGTGACCTTGAAGATCCGCCCGACCTCCTCCAGCGTGTAGGTGTACCCGTCCCCGATGCCGTACCGGAGCTTGATGATCTCCCGCTCGCGGTAGGTCAGCGTCTTGAGGACCTGCTCGATGCGGTTCTTGAGCATGTCCTGGGCGGCGGACTCGTCCGGCGCGGACTGGTTCGTGTCCTCGATGAAGTCGCCGAAGTACGAATCCTCGCTCTCGCCGACCGGGCGGTCCAGGCTGACGGGGTGACGCGAGATCTTCATGACCCGACGGGTCTCGGAGATGCTCATCCCCGCCCGCTCAGCCAGCTCCTCCATCGTCGGCTCCACGCCCGACTCCTGCAGGGCCGCCTTCTGGATGTTCCGCAGCTTGGTCATCGTCTCGATCATGTGGACCGGGATGCGGATTGTCCGCGCGTGGTCCGCGATGGCCCGCGTGATCGCCTGGCGGATCCACCACGTCGCGTAGGTCGAGAACTTGTAGCCCCGCTTGTACTCGTACTTGTCCACGGCGCGCATCAGGCCCGTGTTGCCCTCCTGGATGACGTCCAGGAAGGAGAGCCCGCGGTTGCGGTACTTCTTGGCGATCGAGACGACGAGGCGGAGGTTGCCGCCAGACAGACGCGCTTGGCCTGCTCGTACTCCCAGAAGACGGTGCCGATGGCCTGGACGCGGTCTTGAGTTCGGGCCCTCGAGCACGAGGCGTCGCAGGCCGTCGAGCTCCTCGCGGATCACCTCGACGTCGTCCGGGTCGTACTTCTTGGGCTTCTTCTCGGCGTCGGCGGCCCGGGCGGCCAGATCGTCCATCTTCGCGCTGATCGACTTGAGCTTGCGCATCAGGGGGATGATCCGCCCGGTGCGCAGGCACAGCTCCTCGACGAGGGCGGCGATGCGACGACGACGGATCTCGACCTGCTTGCGGATCGCGTTCTTGCGTGCCGCGCCCGCGGCGCCGCGGGGCTGGGCCTGCATCTCCTCCCAATCCGCCCGGTTCTTCTCGAGCAGACGCTCGATCGTGGGCAGGTTGGCGGGGATGCGGGCCGCGAGGATGTCCTTGTGGTTCTCCTCCGCCGTCGAGATCCGCATCGTCCGGTCGAAGGGCAGCTCGCCCCGGTCGACCATCTTCAGGATCTCCACCGCCTGCATGACGATGTAGTCACTCTCGAGGCAACGACGACGGAAGATCATCCGCGTCGTCTCGATCTTCTTGGCCAGGCGGATCTCCTCCTCACGCGTCAGCAGCGGGATCGTGCCCATCTGCGTGAGGTACATCCGCACCGGGTCGTCGATGCGGCGCGAGGAGTTGTCCTCGGCGACCGCCTCCTCGAGATCACGCTGGACGGTCTCGGCGTCCATCGCCTCTGCCTCGGCGACGTCGGCCTGGGCCTGAGCGTCGGAGGCGCCGTTGAGGTGGTGGGGGGCGTTCATCCGGGCCCGGACCTGCTCCGACTCGTCGCGCAGGCCGCCGGCGACGCTCATCGCGCGGAAACGACGCGGGAGCACGTTGGGCTCGTTGATGTCGGCGTCCGACTTGGAGCGGCTCTTGCCGGCCCGGTAGACGCGGGCGCGGTAGGACATCTCGTCGATGAGCTCGACGCCGTGACGGTCGATGAGCACGAGCAGCTCGTCGACGCGAACCGGGTCGACCCATTCGTCGGGGAGTGTGTTGTTGAGTTCCTCGTAGCTGAGCCAGCCTCGCTTCTCGCCGAGGCGGATCAGTTCTGCCAGTGCCGGGTGGAGGTTGCTGATCACGGACGTCGCTCCTTCACCGAATCCCTGGTGAGCGCCCCAGCCGTCTGGACGACGGGGGCATTGTTGGCCTCTCTCACTCGGCGAGCAGCCTTGCCCGCCGATTTGCTCCGACCTCTTGATGCACCCGGCGGAGGGACTCGAGCCTCGCCAGGTCTTCCTTGGACTGATTCTCGCCGCCCGAGCCCGGGTCATCCTCGCCCGAGGCGGTCTGCGCCGACGTGGACGCGAGCAGATCGTCGCACCGCAGGCGGTCGAGGCAGTCGCGCCACAGGGCGTGCCGACGCTCGCCCGTGTTGTCGCACGCGAGCGACACCGCCCGCTCGAGCTCGACCGCCGTCGCCTGGATCTCGGGGGTCTCCAGCTCCGAGAGCGTCTCGGAGAGACTGGGCGCCCGCCCCTCCTCGGTCAGCAGGTGCACCGCGTCGGCGACCGCCCGCAGCGCGGGAGCGTCGAACCGGTCGGTCGCGACCAGCAACCGCTCCTCTTCATGAAGCGAGAGCCAGAGCGAGGGCTCCGCGAGGATGCACCCGAGCAGCGACTCGCGGGCGCCCAGGGCGCGCCCCAGCACGTTCTTGGGCTCGATCGACGGCTCGGGGCGGGCATGACGCCGCCCGCCGGGGACCGCCTCGCGGACCGTCGCCTCGTCCACGCCAGCGATCTCGGCGATCCGACGCAGGATCAGGCGCCGACGCATCGGGCGGACTCTGTCCAGGCCCAGCTCGCCCAGGCGGGCGAGTTCCTCGGTCAGCACGCGCGAGGTTTCGGCGATCCCCGCGCCACGCAGGCGATCTCGCAGGCGGGCGAAACGGAACTCGAGCAGGTCCGTCGCGCGCTTGATGACGCGGGCGAAGTCGGCGCCGCCCTCCTCGCTCTTGAGCAGCTCATCGGGGTCCTTATACGACTTGCCTGCCTCATCTGGGACGACGCTCGCGATCGAGGCGACGCGGATGTCGATCTCCTCGTTGAACATCACCTCGAGGGCCCGGTCGGCCGCCCGCTGACCCGCGTCGTCCGCGTCGAAGAGGAGGACGACCGTGTCGCACAGGCGTCGGAGGACCGTCGCGTGCTGGATCGTCAGGGCCGTGCCCAGCGTCCCGACGACGTTCGTGAAGCCGGCCTGATGGCAGGCGATGACGTCGGTGTACCCCTCGACGACGACGGCGAGGCGCTCGGACTGGATGGACCGGGCCGCCTGGTGGAGCCCGAACAGGGTCTTCGACTTGTTGAAGACCGGGGTCTCGGGGCTGTTGAGGTACTTGGGCTCGTCGGCGTCGTCGATGCGCCGGGCGCCGAAGGCGATGACGCGCCCGGTCGGGTGCTCGTGGATCGGGAAGACGAGACGGTTGCGGAGGGCGTCGTACTGACCGCCGTTGTCACGCAGCTTGAGCAGCCCCGCGTCGAGGTAGGGTCGGATGTCGCGACCCTTGGCCTGGAGGGTGGCGAGCAGGCCGTCCCAGCGGTCCGGGCTGGCGCCGATCGCGAAGGCGTCGACCATGTCCGGGCTGATGCCGCGACGTTCGACGAGCTTGCGGGCCGCGATGCCGTGCTCGGGGTGCGAGAGGATCGCGCGGAAGAAGTCCGCGGCGACCTTGTTCGCGTCGATGATCGCCCCCCGGTCGGACCCCCCCGAACCAGGGGCGGCGCTCGGCGTTGGCGCCCGCCTGGTCAGCTCGATCCCCGCCCGCTCGGCGAGAAACTCGAGCGCCTCGCGGAAGTCCATGTGGTGGTACCGCTGGACGAACGTGAAGACGTCCCCCCCGGCGCCACAGACGAAGCAGTGGAAGATCTGCTTGTGGGGCACCACGCTCATCGACGGGTTGTGGTCGTCGTGGAACGGGCAGAGGCAGACGTACTCGCGCCCCTTGGGCTTGAGCGTGACGTGCTCGCCGATGACGGCGGCGATCTCCGACGCGTCGCGCACGCGCTGGCGATCGTCGAGCTGTTGGCCCGCCCCGTTCATTCTCTCGCGACCCCCGTCACGTCCATGCGCACGGCGACAGCGACGGGCCCGCGCCCGCTCGCCACATCCCTCACTCAGTCACGTACACCGGCATATGCAAATGCGCCGCCCATACCCCTTCACGGCCCACGAGAAGTGGCCGAGACTCGACGAACACGCGAAGCACGGCGAAGAGCACAAAGTTGCCGCTGCTGGTCGTTCGCCCGGTTGGGGGTTGATCGTGCGGGCATTCCTGGCCCGTGGCCAGCCCGAGATCCCTGGTCGGTGCGACGCCTGTCAGACTGGGAAAAGGCTAGCACGTGGCGCGGTTGAATCAACCAAGCGGGCGGATCGGCGCCCAGATCGCCCTCAGGGCCCTCTCGGACGCGTCCGGGAACCGTGCTCGCGAGTGCTCTCGGACGCCTGCCGGTTGGCGATCGCGGCCCTGGGAAGGTACAACCCCAGGGTGGAACGGCGTGTGGTCAGCTTCCGGGGCAGGGTGCAGGGCGTCGGCTTCCGGGCGACCTGTGTCGCCCTCTCACGTCGCTTCGACGTCAGCGGGTGGGTCCGCAACGAGTCGGACGGGTCGGTCCGTCTCGAGGCCCAGGGCGACCCTGACGACGTCGAGGCGTTCGTTCACGCGGTGCTCGACGAGATGGGGGACTACATCTCCGGGCACGACGCCGAGCCCGCGCCGATCGTCGGGGGCGAGGCCGGCTTCGACATCCGGCGCTAGCGTCCTGCCCGCGACCGTGCGGGAGACGGGGGCCGGCGTGCTCATCCTCTTCGACATCGACATGACCCTGGTCGCGACGGACGGCGCCGGCTTTCGGGCCATGCTCGCCGCGGGGCGCGAGCTCTTCGGCGAGTCGTTCACGGGCGAGGGCGTCTCCTTCGGCGGTCGCCTCGACCCGGCCATCATCGCGGACCTGCTCCGCGTCTCGGGCGTCGAGCCCACGCCCCGGGCGTTCAGCGGGATGCGCGAGGGGTACGTCCGCTATCTGAGCCGGACGCTCTCGCGGGAGGGCGTCGCCCGCGCCCTGCCCGGCACGCGCGAACTCGTCGAGGCGCTGCTCGCCGAACAGGGCGTGACGCTCGGCGTGCTCACGGGCAACTTCCCCGAGTCGGGCGAGCTCAAGCTCCGGGCCGCGGGCTTCGACCCGGTCACCTTCCGCGTGCGGGTCTGGGGGTGCGACTCACCCCATGAGCCGCCGGAGCGACATCACCTTCCCCCGATCGCGATCAAGCGCTATGAGCAAGAGATGGGCGAGCCGATCCCGGGCGAGCGGGTCGTGGTGGTGGGGGACACGGTGCATGACGTGACGTGTGGGCGGGCGAACGGTTGTCGCACGCTCGGCGTCGCGACTGGGTACACGACGCGCGAGGGTCTGGTCGCGGCGGGCGCCGACCTCGTGCTCGACGACCTGCGAGACACCGCGGGGGTGGTGCGGTGGCTGCTGGGGTGAATGAGCACGCCATCGACCCGCCGCGCCCGGTCGAGGCCCGGTCCCGGATCGAGTCGCTCGACGTGATCCGGGGGTTCGCGCTGCTGGGGATCCTCGGCCCGAACATCCTCGCGTTCGCGCTGCCGCAGGCCGCCTTGTACGACGCCGGCGCGATCGACATCGCGGTGTCCTATCTCGGTCTCACGCCCCATACCGAGGCCAACCAGATCGGGCACTGGATCGTCGACGTCTTCTTCTTCGGGAAGATGATGCTGCTCTTCTCGCTCCTCTTCGGCGCCGGCGTGGTGATGTATGCCCGCAAGTTCGAGTCTCCCGACGGCTCGTGGACCCCGCTGTCCAACGGCGCGGGCCTCTGGTACAGACGCTCGGCCTGGCTGCTCGTGATCGGCCTCGTCCACGCCTTCGGGCTGTGGTACGGCGACATCCTCGTCTGGTACGCCGTCGCCGCCCTCGGCCTGATCTGGTGGGCCAGGCGCCTGCGCCCCGACGAGTTGATGGTCCTCGGGGGCGCGCTCTACCTGCTCGGCAACCTCGGGATGATCTTCCTCATGCTCTCCGCGCTGTGGGCGCAGGAGATGGGATACCACAGCTTCAGAGAAAGTGTGATCCCCGAGATCGAAGCGCACCGGGGCGTCTACGCCGACGTGCTGGCCAAGCGCACGCAAACGCTCGGGGCGATGTACGTCTTCATGATCCCCTTCGCGTTCTTTTGGATGGCGTCGGGCATGTTCGCCTGGGGCATCGCGCTTACGAAGCTCCGGGTCCTGACCGGCGAGCGCTCGGGACGCTTCTATGCCCGGCTCGCGCTCTTCGCCCTCAGCGGCGGGCTCGCGGCGACGATCATCGTCCGCTGGATCATCTATGCGTCGGGCGTGCCCATGCCCGGGTTCGTCTTCCAGACGGTGGGGCAGTTGCTCGGCGTGCCCACCGCACTGGGGTACGCCGCCCTGCTCATCCTGCTGGCGAGGCGCCGGCTCTTGCGCCCGGTCGCGATCGCGCTCGCGGCGGTCGGGCGGATGGCGCTCTCCAACTACCTCCTCCAGACGATTCTCTGCACGACATACTTCTACGGGTACGGGCTCGGTCACTTCGGCGAGATGCAATACCCGGCGCTCTTCGTGTTCATGGGGTGTGTCTGGATCGTGAACATCGCGTTCAGTCTGGTCTGGGGGCGCTTCTTCCGCTTCGGCCCGGCGGAATGGCTCTGGCGGTCGCTGACGTACTGGAAGCTCCAGCCGATCCGTCGGGAGTTCACACCCCGCGGGGCGCCGGGGGCGTAAGCCTCCGGCATGTCGCTTGTTGTGGACAGCCTGGGGCGCGTGGCGGCCCCTGGGGCGACCGCTAGACTCGACCCCGAGCGACAAGTGAGGAGGCGCACGGATGCCGTCCAGCTACCGGGCCTTGTGCACGGACTTCTACGTCAACCAGAAGCTCAACGTGAAGCTCGACCTGCCGCGCTCGAGGGAGACGGTGCTCGACCTCTTCGAGCGCGTCCGGCGCGAATACCCCGAGATGCGCTCATTCCGACGGTACAAGGACGAGGTCGCCCTGGAGAGCCCACAGGACGAGGGCGTTCACCGCTGGATCGCCATCCGTTCGAACTCCATCCGCTCCGGCGTCGTCAACCCCCAGACCGACGACGACGCCTACGGCTTGCACCGGTGCGTTCTCGAGGTCGCGCCCTACTTCCTGAGCATCAGCCCCCTTGACCTCGAGTACGTCGAGCTGCTCTACGGCTTCGACCTCGCCTCCGGGGGCAACCACGACGCGATCGTCGCCCAGGCGCTGATGGGCTCCTCCCCCATGTCCTCGCTGGTGGACGTGCCTGGCGCGATCGCGGTCGACTGCCAACCCTTGATCGGCCTGACTCTGGGCAAGGGGACGGACGTCGAGGCGCACTTCGAGGTCAAGACCCGCTCGGCCGCGAGCGTCCGCGAGGTCGAGCGGCGCGACGAGCCGATCAGCATCTACCTCACCCTCCGCCAGTTCGAGCCGGTCACCGACCTGCGCGAGCTGCCCGACCGTTTCGACCGCCTGGCGAGGCGGGGCCAGGAGCTGGTGGACGAGCGGGTGCTCCCGGCGCTCTTGACGCCGATCCGCGAGGCAATCGCGACGAACAATCTCTGACGTGATCTCCAACGCGCAGATCCTGGCGTCGGCCCTGCCCCTTGCGCAGCACGCCGGACGCTCGACCTCCTCGTTCTGGGTCTGGCTGTTCGTGCTCATCGTGGGGACGGTATTGGCGGGCGTGGTGATCCTGGTCGTCCGCCGACGCCTCCTGGAGCAGGAGAGCGCGACCGACGGTTCTGGGACACTGATGGAGGAGCTCCGTCGCATGCGCGACCGGGGGGAGATCAGCGAGGAGGAGTACGACCAGACGAGGCGGACGATTGCCGCCAGGGCGGCGGGGCGAGAGCCCCCCGAGCCGCCCAGCCCGGTGGACTGGGCAGGAGAGTCGGGTCGTGTCGCCCGTCCGGGGTACGACCTGACGGGCGAGCCCCTTCCCGGGCCTTCCGACAAGTGACCCGGACCCTCCAAGGGTGAGGATTAGACAAACGGGGGGGACTCTGCCGACTGAAGGGGCGTCCGGGCGGCCCCACACCCGGACGGGGTGCGAAGACGTGGGCGAGTCGCCGATCGGCGAGTACGCTCCGGGGTGACGGAGGACCCCCCGAAGCGAGCTTTTCGGACCCCTCCAATGTGTTCTCGCCGAGCGCCGGGCCTGGATCCAGAGCATCCGCCCGACGGTCGATACCATCGCCGGGCCCACCCGCCCTCTACCGTTCCGAGGTGCGCATGTCGAAGAGCAGGCAGGACGAGAGCAAGATCGCCACCCCCGCGGCGGCGAGCAAGTCCAGTGGGAGCGGCGGCTCGGGCTCCGGCTCGGGCGGCGGCGGCGGCTCCGACAACCCGCCCACCGGCGGCGGGGGTGGTGGGGGCGGCTCGGGCTCAGGCGGCGGGGGCGGCGGCTTCCGCGGACGCAAGGTCACCACCTGCTCTTTCTGCGGCAAGACATCCCGCGACGTCGGCCCCATGGTCGAAGGCCCCAGCGAGGTCTACATCTGCTCCAACTGCGTCGACCTCTGCCAGAACATCTTCAGGCAGGAGCGCCGGCGCGTCAGCACCATCTCCAGCGCCCTGCAGGAGATCCCCTCCCCCCGCACCATCGTCAAGTTCATGGACGAGTACGTCATCGGGCAGGAGCTTGCCAAGCGGGCCCTCTCGGTCGCGGTGCACTCACACTACAAGCGCCTGCTCCACGCCGAGAGCGACGACGCCAACACCATCGAGCTCGACAAGTCCAACATCCTCATGATCGGGCCGACCGGCTCGGGCAAG
This sequence comes from Phycisphaerales bacterium, assembly GCA_041402005.1. Taxonomy (GTDB): domain Bacteria; phylum Planctomycetota; class Phycisphaerae; order Phycisphaerales; family UBA1924; genus JAJRXR01. Next base: position 109,763 of record JAWKTB010000006.1, read on the forward strand.
ACGCTGCTGGCCAAGACGCTGGCGCGCATGCTCAAGGTCCCCTTCGCCATCGGCGACGCCACGACGCTCACCGAGGCGGGGTACGTCGGCGAGGACGTCGAGAACCTGCTGCTCAAGCTGCTCCAGGCCGCCGACTTCGACGTCGAGGCCGCCCAGCGTGGCATCATCTACATCGACGAGGTCGACAAGATCGGCAAGACCTCGCACAACGTCTCCATCACGCGGGACGTCTCGGGCGAGGGCGTGCAGCAGAGCCTGCTCAAGATGCTCGAGGGCACCATCGCCAACGTCCCCCCCCAGGGCGGACGCAAGCACCCCGAGCAGCAGTACATCCAGTTCGACACCCGCAACGTCCTGTTCATCTGCGGCGGCACGTTTGTGGGCCTCGAGGACATCATCCGGCGGCGCACCGGCAAGAGCCGCATCGGCTTCGCCGCCGGCAAGGGCGACGCCGGCCAGGAGAAGCTCGAGCGGGCCAGCCTGCTGGCGCAGGTAACCAACGAGGACGTGGTCGAGTACGGCATGATCCCCGAGCTCGTCGGGCGCCTGCCGGTGATCACGCCCCTCATGCCCCTCACCAACGACGCGCTCGTCCAGATCCTCACCCAGCCCAAGAACGCCCTGGTGCGTCAGTACCAGCACATGTTCGGGATCGAGGGCGCCAAGCTCACCTTCACCGAAGACGCCCTGATGGAGATCGCCAAGAAGGCGGCCAAGCGGGCGACCGGCGCCCGCGCCCTCCGCGCCGTCATGGAAGAGATGATGCTCGACATGATGTACGAGCTGCCCGAGCAGGACAACGAGGGCGTCGAGTACGTCATCGACGCCGACTCGATCCGCAACCCGCGCCGCCTCAAGGACCTCCGCGTCAAGCGGGCAAACACCGCCTAAGCCGCGGTCAATCCTGAACACCACGACGCCCCGGGCCATCGGCTCGGGGCGTTTGTCATTCGCCAGGGGCGGGGTACTCGACCACGAACGAGGTCACCCGGACGCCCGGCTCGCCGCCGGTCCCTCTCGGGGTTTCCTCGGCGTCGTTCCAGAACGGGCTTGGCTTGGCGTCGATCCCGATGAAGCAGAGGCGGTTCTCGTCGCCACCGCCGGAGCGGTCCGGGCGGTTGTTGGGCTCACGCTCCGCCCACCACACGCCCTTCTCGCCTCGTGCCCCGATCGGGGCCCCGGTGACCCACGCCCATGAACCGCTCGGCTCGTGCTTCTCGTCGAGCTGAAGCCCGCCGAGCCAGGGCCCGAGGACGACCGAGCGTCCATGCCCGAGGGGCGTCGTGGTCCATGCTCCCTCGACCCCCGCGGCGATCAAGAAAATGAACACGTTCTCCGCGTCGCTCTCGACGCTCGCCAGATCACCACCCAACATGCAGGCGATCGTCCGGGCGTCGGACCAACTGATCCCGTTCGGCGCGACGACCACGCTGTACCGGTGTCCGTTGCCGCCGTCTTCGGCACGCCACTCGTGGATCTGCGCGCGGGAGATCGTCGCGCTCGCACCGATCGCCGCAAGACCAATCCATCTGCACATCGCGATAGCCATCGTGGCGCCTCCGGTATGAGACACCATACGGCAAGACCGCGCGGGCGATCCGTCACGACGGTGTCACAAGCACGGCTCGGCGCCGATGGACGCTCAGTTGAGCTCGGTCGTGACGCGGGCCGTCTGCCCGCCCACCTCGACCTCGGTCAGCAGGTGGACGCGAACGTCCGCGTCGAGCAGCGGGCGGATGAGCTTCGGGTGGCGCGTGACAAGGTGGAGCGTGAAGGCGTCGCCCTCGTCGCGCTCGGCGCTGGGCATCGCCAGCGTCGGCTCCGCACGCAGGAGCAAGGGCAGGTGCTCGCGGGCCCACGCCGCGGCGGCGATCAGGCGGTCCATCGGGTGCGTCGGATCCTTACCCGAGGAGGCGAGCAGGTGCAGGCGCCCGAGATCGTCCGCCGCCAGCTCGACGCTCCCCGCCTTCGGGCAGCGCGCCTCGAGCCCGGTCAGGCCCGGGATCAGGGAACTGAGCGGCAGCGAACGCTCGATGTGCCGCTCTGGTGTCGGCGCCGCCTGACGACCGCCCTGGGGACGGACGACGATCTCGGGCTTTCGCTCGGCGGGCGCGGGAGAGGGCGTGGCCTCATGGTCGGCGTACCGAATCTCGACCTCGTGGGCTGCGGCGTCGTCTTTCGCCAGGCGAAGCTGGGGGCGCTTCTGCTCGCCACGGATGCGTCCGAGCATGTCCTCGATCGTGGTCTCGGCCTGGCCCCGGAAGATCGACGCCGAGGCGTTCGCGCCGATCCGCGGCACGCGGGCGCTGACCTGCACCGGGCGGCGCAGGAACGCCCGGGCGGCCCGCTCGAGCTTCTCGCCCGCGGCGGTCGCCTGCTCCGCGACCGAGCCCATGATCGCCAAGCGCAGACGAGGGCCCTCGTCCTCGCCGAACTTCCCGTCCCACTCACCCCCGAGCGACTTGACCAGGCGGTATGAGGCGACGACCGCGGCCTCGTCGGCGCCGGTGAGCACCGTCACCTCGTCGATCCCAGACGCGTCGGTCAGGCCCGGCTCGTCGACCTCGTCGACACGCACGATCCAGCGCGAGCAGACGGCGCGGGCCGCGTCGATCGCCTCTTCGAGCGTCTCGCACGGCTCGATGTCGCGGGGAGTCCCCGGGCCGACCAGGTCGAGCGTCGTGAGCTCGCGCGCATGGCGGAGCAGGGCGACGGGCGCGTGGGTCGCGTCGGCGACCGACGCCGCGTACTGACGGACCCAGATCCCGGCCCGGACGGGCAGGTGCCCGAGCATGATGCCCTCAATGCGGGCGTGGGGCTTGGTGACGACACGGGGGCGGGGCGCCGGCGAAGGCGCCGTCCCGGTCGCGCGGATTGCGGGGCGGTCGTCACCCGCGGGCGAGCCCGGGGCGAGGGGGGCGTCGCCGAGGAACAGGTCGGCCAGGGCGTCGAACTCGCGGTCCTCGTCGCGGACGAGGTGGTCGGGCACGTATTCCTGGTGGTCTTCGTGGTGGTCCATGGGGTCTCTCGCTGATGTCGTCACGCCGTCGGCGGGACGCGGACGACGCTGTTGGGCTGGCCGAACTCGTTGAGGACGCTCTGCGAGGCGTAGGGGTCGGGCATCCAGCGTCCGTCGACGACGAGGCGGTACTGACGCGGGCCCGTCGGCATCGGGACGTGCAGCTCGAAGACGCCCCGCTCCGGGTTGCGGCGCATCTCGTGACTCGTGGACGACCACCCGTTGAAGTCGCCGGCGATGAAGATCCGCTCGCCCAGGGCGAGGGGCTGGAGGAAGAGGACGCCCCTCGAGGTCGGGACGGCGCCGAGCAGGCGGCGCACGTCGTCGTCGATCGCCGCCGGCGCCTTCACGGGCTCGGGCTCGACGAGGAGGAGCGGTGTCGGCGCGGGTCTCGGCGGCGCCTCGGCACGCGTGGGCATCTCGACGGGCGCCGGCGCGACGCTCGTGGGTGTGATCGTCGCCGGCTTCATCCGCCGGACGCGGTCGGCAAGCTCGGCCAGGCGCGCCGACGTCGCGACGGGCGGGGCGCCGACCGGCTCGCGAGGCGAACCCAGCACCACAGCGCCGGCGCTGGGCACGACCTCGACGCTCGGCCTGTCGCCCTCGTCCTCGAGGTCTCCCCGCTCGATCTTCGCGTGCTCGACGAGCCACTCGCAGAGCGAGGTGTAGTCCTCCGCGCCCGGCGAATCCGGGGCGTAATCCACGATGGGTCGTCCCACCGAGGCCGCCTCGCGCAGCGCCGGGTCCGAGCGGATGATCGTCGGCGCGAGCTGGCTCGGGTACCGCGTCCGCAGCTCGTTGAGCAGGTCGCGGGCGATCGGGATGGACGCGTCGTAGATCGTCGCCACCAGGCGGGCCCGGTGACGCACGCCCAGACGCCTGGCGATCGAGCGCATCGTCTTGAGCTGGCGGTCGGCGCCCTGCAGGCTGAAGTAGCTCGTCTCGACCGGGATGAGGAGCTCCCTCGCCGCGACCAGGGCGTTGTACGTCAAGAGTCCGATCGACGGGGGGCAGTCGATCACGCAGACGTCGAACGCCCGGGGCGGCTCGTCGCCATTGGCGGCGACTCCCGGGCTCTCGTCCTCGCGGCTGAGCCGTTCGAGCACGGACTCCAGGCGACGCTCCTTGCCCTCCTGTCCCGCGAGCATGCCCTGTCCCGCCTCGAGCCCCGCCAGGCGCGTCCGGCTGGGCAGCAGGTCCAGCCCCCGCGTCACGCGCCACAGGTACTGCTCGCGAGCCAGGGGCTGGTCGGTCGGCGCCAGCATCGCATCGCCCACGTCCCGCTCGACGTGACTCTCGGGCACGCCCAGACCCGCGGCGCAATGCGACTGAGGGTCGAGATCGACCAGGAGCGTCCGGAAGCCGCGGCGCGCGAAGACCGCGGCGAGATTGATCGCCGTCGTGGTCTTCCCACACCCGCCCTTCTGGTTGATGATCGCGATCGTGCGCACGATCGACCCCGCCGTCGTTGGACCAACGAAGGCCTGGGCGCGCCCGGCGCACGCCCCGACCCGCAGGGTTATCGGCCCGCGCGGAAACCGCGCTTGAAAGGTTGAAGGCCCGGTGAGATCTGGGGTTACGGGCGGCGGATCGCGTCGATCGCGCGCTCGATCACGCCCGCCTCGACGCCCCCGAGTACGCCCGCCGACCCGAGGCCCCGGGGCACGATCACGCGGAGGCGCCCGCCGAGGGTTTTCTTGTCGTCGAGCATCCGTCGAGAGACCTCGGCGCTGGGGGGGAGGCCGGCGACCGAGGTCGGGAGCCCCGCGCGTGAGACGAGTGTCAGCACGGCGTCGCGCTCGTCTTGGGTCATCCCCCCCAGTTCGACGCCAAGCGCCGCCGCCGCGACCAGGCCCAGCGCGACCGCCTCCCCATGCATGAGTGGCGCGAGTGACGCGTCATTCGGATCGGGGCTGATGCCCGGGAGGGTCTCGATCGCGTGCGCGAAAGTGTGTCCAAGGTTGAGCAGGGCCCGCCCGTCCTCGGCGGCGGTCTCACGCTCGTCGCCCGCCACGATCCGCGCCTTGACCTCGACGTTTCGGTGCACCAGCTCGGTCAGCACATCCACGTCTCCCGCGAGTGCGGCGTCGAGCGAGGCGCTGGTCCAGGCGAAGAGCGAATCGTCCCCGGCGATCATCGCGTGCTTGATGCATTCGCCGAGGCCGCACCGCAGGACGCGAGGCTCGAGCGAGGCGAGCGTCGCGACGTCCGCGACCACGAGCGAGGGCTGGTGGAAGGCGCCGACGAAGTTCTTGAGCAGACGTCCGGCGTCCAGCGCGAGGTTGACGCCGGTCTTGCCGCCGACCGAGGCGTCCACCATCGCGAGCAGGGTGGTGGGGGCCTGAACGACGCGGATGCCCCGTCGGTACGTCGCCGCGACGAAGCCCGCGACGTCTCCCACGATCCCCCCGCCGAGGGCAACGACCGCGTCATGCCGATCGAGGCTCGCCCAGGCGGCGTCGGCGAGCAGGCGCTCGCTGGTGTCGAGCGTCTTGACCCGCTCGCTCGGGTCGACCTCGGCTCGATGGACCTGCACGCCGACGCCCGCGAGCGCGCTGGCGAGCGCCCCCGCCTGTGACTCGGGCACGCCCGTGTCCCGGACGAGGAGCACGCGCGAGGGGCGCGGATCGGCGTCACCCAGGTAGTCCGCGACGCGTCCCAGCACGCCGGCGCCGATCAGCACGTCGTACGAGCGCTCCCCGAGCTCGACGCGGACGCTCTGCGTCATGCGCCGCCCGCCTTCTTCCCGTCGTCGCGCGTGGGCTCGGGGACCGGGAGCCTCGGGGCGTCCCCCCAGAGCATCTCGAGGTCGTAGTGCGCCCGCGCGTTCGGCTCGAACACGTGCACCACCACGTCGATGAAGTCGGCCAGCAGCCATGTCGCCCGCTCGTCGGCGTGCGCGCCGAACCGCTTGAACCCGTCCTCCTCGCCCACGTCCTCGACGTGCGACAACGCCGCCTTCATCTGGCGATCGGAAGTTCCCGTCCCGATCACGATGTAATCGGTCACGGGCGAAAGCTCCCGCACGTCGAGCACGACCACGTCCTCGCACTTGTCCCCCCTGAGCGAGACCGCGGCGTCGATTGCGAACGCCCTCGTCTTGGCGGGGTCGCCCGTCGATCGGGCGGCGGTGCGGGCGGGGTCGGACAGTCGCTGCTCCAGTTCGTTCATCGTGGCACAGCCTAGGAGGCGCCCGGGGGTCGCTCCGCGGACTCTGGCTTCGTCGCGACGACGCACACGCCGCCGCCCGACGGCGTGATCGCTCTCGAGCCGACGCCCTCGAGCGCATCGAGCAGCCAGGCGCCGAGCCGCTCGCCGGCGGGGCCCGGGGCCCTCGGACTCGGGGCGGTCTCGCACAGGATCAGGGCCCCACCCGGGGCGACGACCCGCCACAGCTCGGCCAGCAGCTCGTGTCGCGCGCTCGGGTCGTCGGTCAGCTCGCTCGGGGCGTCGGTCATGAGCACCGTGTCGAACGAGCCGTCCAGCTCGCCGGCGAGCGTCTCGGCCCCGCCGTGCTCGTACCCGAGCTGGGGTGAGCGGTACCGACGCCTGGCGTACCGGATCGACTCGCGGTCCGTCCCGACCGCGACGACGCCCCCGGAGGGACCGACGAAGTGCCGCGAGGTAGGCGGCGCCTTCGCCACGCCACACCCGAGCTCGAAGACGCGCTGCCCGGGGCGGATGGTCTGATCGAGCGCGCGGTAGGCGGGGAGCCGTGCCGAGGCGGCCAGGTCCGCGTACCGCCTCGTGCGCGTGAAACGGATCGTCATGGGGGGCGGGGCGTCGAGCCCGGGGAAGCGGACGTCGTACTCCTTGACTCCCTCGCCGGTGGGGGCGAGGGCCCGCGTCAGGGGCTCGCGGGTGCATTCGCGGTAGCGGACGCCCTCGACCGTCCAAGTGCGGGGCAGGTGCAGGATCGCGCCGACCGCGTCGCGGACACGCCGTCGGAGGCGAGTCAGGCGGCGTGCGAACGCGTCCGGGCGTTGACGCCGACGCGAGGCGCCCAGCGCGACCGGTGTCCGAGCCGTGCGGCTCATCGACCGACCGCCGGCGCGAACAGCGGGATCGTCTCGCACACGACCTTGGGCTGGCGTGGGCGCCCGGGCGCGATGGGGATCCAAGGCGTCGCGTGCGACTGGCTGGAGACGGTCAGGGTGTACGCCGCCCCGTCGTGGGGCGCCGCGGCACGCTCGGGCGTGTTGCACTCCTGCGACAGGTGGAGCAGCACGACCTGCGAGGCGGGGCTGATCCAGCCGACCAGCTCGGCGCACTGCTGATTGCTCAGGTGTCCCCTCCCGCCCATGATGCGCCGCTTGAGGTACGCCGGGCGACGCGAGGCGAGCTGCAGCTCGGGGCAGTAGTTGGACTCGAGCGCGAGCGTGCCCACCCGCGCCAGCGCCTCGCCCAGCTCCCTGGTCGGGCGTCCCAGATCGGTCGCGTACCCGAGCGAGCGGGCGCGCTCAAACTCGAAGCGGAACGCCGCGACGCCCAGCTCGTCGTGGGGCAAGAGCGTCACGTCCACGCGCGAGCCGCCCATTTCGAACGCGTCCTCGAACGCCTCGAGGCACTCGAGCCCGGGGTGGGCCTGACGCACGGACCACGCGTGCCGGGAGTGCATCCGCAGGCGCGCCCGCAGGGGCCCGACCCGGCGCGACAGCGCGGGGACCCACCCCGAATGAAAATGATCCGAGTCCAGGTGCGTCACCACGATGTCGTCGAGCTGGTGGGGCTCGATCCCGGCCCCGCCGAGCAGACGACGCGTCAGCCTCGGGCTTAGCCCCGCGTCGATCAGCATCGCTCGCGTCTGGCCCCCCACGCGCGTCACCAGCAGCGAGCAGTTCCCCCGCGACCCCGACGCGAGCACGCACAGAGCGGCCTCGCCCTCGTTCAGTTCAGGCGGTCGCGTCGGCGCGCACAGCATGGGCCCATCCTACCGGGGCGAGCCCCCGCGCTCATCCAGGATCCGACATCCGGGGCGCCCGGCCCGCGGGGCAGATCCCCCGCTTGGACCCCTCGATGAAGTCCGCCATCTCGGTCAGCGCCGGCGCCTCGCGCCCACGCTCGCGCAGCTCGCCCAGCAACTCCTCGCGCGAGGTCGACCCCCGGAGCAGCTCGCGGAACGCCCTGCGGACCGCGTCGATCTCGTTGGGGTCCATCCCCGAGCGACGCAGCCCGATCAGGTTCACCCTCCCCAGGCGGTTCCGCTCGTCGGCGATGCAGAAGGGCGGCACGTCCATCCCGACCGACACCCCGCCCGAAAGCATCGCCAGGCGCCCGATGCGGCAGAACTGGTGCACCCCCGTGTGCCCCGACAGATTCGCCCGGTCGCCGACCTCGCAGTGCCCGCTCAGCGCGGCGCCGTTGACGATCACGACGTTGTTCCCAACGCGGCAGTCGTGCCCGACATGCGAGGTGGCCATCATGAAGACGTTGTCGCCGAGCGTGGTGGGCGACTGGGCGTTGGTCGCCGCGTGCACCGAGACGTATTCGCGGATCTTGCAGTTCTTCCCGATGACGACGCCGGCGGTGGGCGAGTCGGGCCCGAACTTGAAGTCCTGGGGCGGGGCGCCGAGCGTCGCGAATGAGCCCACGCTGGTCCCGGCGCCGATCGTGATCGGTCCGGTGAGCACGACGTGCGGGCGGAGGTGGACGCCCTCGCCGAGGCGAACGGGGCCCTCGATGACGCAGTAGGGACCGACCTCGACGCCGGCCTCGAGCACCGCGTCATCGGAAACGATCGCCGTCGGATGGATGCTCGGGGGGGCCTCGATCATGGGGCAACTGTAGCTGGCGTAGAGTCGATCGCGTGAGCCCCAAGGCGTTCATCGTGCGGGACCTGGGCAGGGCGTCGTACGACCAGGCGTACGCCCTCCAGGACGAGGCCAACCGGCGCGTCCAGGAGGCCCGGGAGGGCGCGAAGGCGGGCGACCCCTTCGGCGAGTTGCTCCTCGTCGAGCACGACCCGGTCGTCACCCTGACCAAGCGCCCGGGGGCGCCTGACCACGTCCTGCTTCCCGAGGACGAGCTTGCTCGCCGGGGCGTTCAACTTCGCCAGACCGACCGGGGGGGCGACGTCACGTACCACGGCCCGGGCCAGCTCGTCGCCTACCCCGTCCTCGACCTGAAGCGTCTGGGCCTGGGAGTGCACGACTACGTGCGCACGCTCGAGGGCGCCATCATCGATGCCCTGGCGCCCTTCGGCGTCGAGGCGCGGCGCGACCCCGGGGCGACGGGCGTCTGGGCCGAGCACGACGGTCAGCTCGCCAAGGTCGCGGCCATCGGCGTGCGTGTGCGCCGCTGGGTGACGATGCACGGCCTGGCGATCAACGTAAGCCCGGACCTGTCGCACTTCGCGCTGATCGTGCCGTGCGGTTTGCACGACAGACCGGTCACCAGCCTCGCCCAGATGCTGGGCGGGAAGTGCCCCTCGATGGACGAGGTGAAGGGCGCGCTCGTGCGTGCGCTCGATGAACGACTGATCAGCGCTGGGGCGCGTGTCCGTCAGGGCGCGTCGCCGTCCTCCGGCTCGGGCGTGGGCTGAGGCTCGTCGGCGCCCTGGTCGTCGGCGGCGCCCTCGTCGGCGTTCTCTGCCGGCGCCGGCTCGGCGCTCGGCTCGGGCAGGCCCAGCTCCGTGCGCACTCGCTCGGTCAGGTTGTCCCGGCTCATGCCGACCACGACCGGGCGAGCAAGGACTTCCTGGGTCACCGCCGGGAGGGTGTGCGAGTCGGAGAGGTCGTCCCCCTCGCGCGAGGCGATAACCATGGTGTACCCCTCGCGAGCGGCGACGGCGCGGATCGCGGTGCGGACCGCGGCGTACGCCTCGCTCGCCTGGCGGGCGCTCAAGTCCTGGAACCGCGTCAGCGACTGTTCCTGGAACTGCTGCGCGTACTGACGCTGCTGCTGGAGGCGGTTGTAGACGTCCTGGCCCTGGGGGTCGCCGGGGGCCATCGTGTTGAGCTGGTTCGAGAGCGTCGCCAGTTCGTTCTGGATGTCCTGGATCCTGTTGGTGAGCTCGTCGGCCATGCTCTCGCGGACCGTCGCGTACTCGTCCTTCTGCAGCATCTGCTCGACGAGCGCGAGCACGTCCACGACGCCGACGCGGGACTCACCCGCGACGGCGGGGGTGTCCTGGGCGATGCTCGGGGCGGCGGCGTGCAGCAGCGCGACGCTCGCGGCGCCGATCACAACAACAGCGGCAAGATCCAGTCGGCGCATGGTCGGGTTCTCCCTGGGCTCGCGGTCCTCCAGCCGAGGCGACACGCCCTGGGCCGGAGCCGATCGTGAAAGAGTCTATGCTTGCTCACTCGGTCGCCAGGGCGGCCTCCCGGGAGTGTCTTCATGCGTGACCAACGCCTCGATCGCCTCGCCGATGTGCTTGTCCGCTACTCCACCGGTGTCAAGAAGGGGGACCTGGTCGGCATCGTGGGCGACCCGATCGCGCTGCCCCTGATCGAGGCGGTCTTCGAGCGCGTCCTTCAGGCGGGTGGACACCCCTTCTGGCGCCCGGCGTGTCATGCGCTCGACGAGATCATGCTCGAACATGGCTCGGACGAGCAGATCGCGCACCTCAACCCGCTGCGCGTCGACTTTGTCGAGAAGGTGGACGTCAACATCGGGCTCTGGTCGGAGACCAACACGCGGGCGGCGAGCCGGATCGACGCCGCCCGCGCCGCCCGGGCCCGCCAGACGTACAAGCCCGTGATGAAGCGGTTCCTCGAGCGCGTCGCGGACAAGTCGCTCCGCTGGGTCGGGACGCTGATGCCGACGCAGGCGTCGGCCCAGGACGCGGAGATGAGCCTGGCGCAGTACGAGCGGTTCGTGTACGGCGCCGGGATGCTCGACCTCGACGATCCCGTCGCGGGGTGGATGCGTCTGAAGGAGATGCAGCAACGCGCCTGCGACTTCCTCCAGCCGAAGAAGGAACTCCATTTCCGCGCCCCCGCTCGCGACGGGCACGACGGGACCGACCTGCGCGTCGCGATCGAGGGCGGGACGTGGATCAACTGTCACGGCGACCAGAACTTCCCCGACGGCGAGGTCTTCACCGGGCCCCAGGGCGTCGAGGGGCGTGTGAACTACACCTTTCCGGCGGTCTACGACGGGCGCGAGGTCGAGGGCGTGCGCCTGGTCTTCAAGGGCGGGCGCGTGGTGGACGCGAGCGCGCGCAAGAACGAAGAGTTCCTCATCAAGATGCTCGACCAGGACGCGGGCGCGCGCACGATGGGCGAGATCGCGATCGGGACCAACTACGCGATCAAGGAGTTCACGCGTAACACGCTCTTCGACGAGAAGATCGGGGGGACGTTCCACGCGGCGGTGGGGGCGGGGTATCCCGAGAGCGGGAACACGAACGAGTCCGCGCTGCATTGGGACATGGTGTGCGACCTGCGGGAGGGCGGATCGATCGCCGCCGACGGTGAGGTCTTCCACGAGAACGGACGCTTCAAGGGCGCCGGCTGGCCCGGCAACGACTGAACGGGGCGCCCCGCCTTTGACCGTTTTTTCTCGATGCGTCCCTTGACGTGGGCCGATCTATGCGTATCTTGCCAGCCACGCGGGGCGTTCGCCCCGCTTTCGCGAGCCACCTGAGCATCGGAAAGGAGCGGTCGATGAAGCAGAGCCAGTTCAACATCTACGTCCCGGCCGCGTCCGGTTGTGTTCAGGTCTCGCTCGGCTTCGAGCCGCGAGACGACGACGCGATCACGAGGTCCCCGATGAGGTAGCCGCCCAGGCATCGCACGATCCTGACGGCCCCGGGGGCTTCTCCCCCGGGGCCTTGTTGTTTTTGCACACGACCACCTTTGGAACGAAACCAAGGAGCGCTGTCCATGCGCGCGCACGAGACCGGTTGGATGTTCGAGATGTTCATAATGGCCGCACACGCCTTCGTCCTGCCTCGCCGGCGTTCGATCGGCGAGCAGACGGGCGGGCGGCGGTTCGGGCTGCTCCGGTACGACGCGAGCGAGCGGGCGCGGCGCGGGTGCGTCATGCCGAGCGAGCGTGGAGGCGGGCGCGGTCCGCCCGGGCTGAGTTCGGGGCGGGGATGATCCGCTACTGACGGCGTGCGGCGTGGCGCTTGGCCTCCGCGGAGGCCAGGTCCACGCCGCACTCGGGGCAGATCGTCGTGCGGGTGACGCCACGCATGTCGTACCCGCACATGACGCACCGCCCCTGGGCGTCGAGGGCGAGGGCCTCACCGAACATCGCGCCCACGATGTAGGGCAGCGCCTCGCGTGCGCGCTCGAGGCTCTCCTTGGGCACGAGCACTCGGAACTCGCCGCGCCGTCCGCCCAGGGTGGATGGGCGGGGCTCTCCGATGCGGCAGGCGATCCGGCGAAGGCCCAGGGCGTATCCGACCTGGAACGCCTCCTCACGCGTGGCGCACGAGGTCAGCAGTTCGAGGTCGTCGGCGTTGGTTGGTGGGATGGGCGTGTTCACGGCGTCTCGGTCATCCGCCGATCGTCAGCGAGATGATCAACATCAGGATGCAGACGACGGCGACGAGGCCGATGGCTGCGCCGAAGAACTTGACGAACCGACCGGAATCAGGGGGCGGCGCGAAGCGGAACTGTCGGCGGGAGCGGGAGAGGGCGGCGAGGTCGGCGCCACATTCGGGGCAGGGCGCGCCATCAGCGAGCCCCTCGGTGTCGTAGCGGCAGACGGGGCAGCACACGCGACGCCCGTCCTTGCAATCGTCAGGGAAGATCAGCCCGAGAAGCTCGCGGGCGGCGGCGTAGTCGCCGGCGTGGACGAGGATGCTCGCGGGGAAGAGTGTCGCGAAGGGGAGGGCGCCGCCCGCATGCCCGGACATCGCGCGGGCGTCGATGCCGGCCTGGCGAAGGGCGTCGGCGAGGAGGTGGGCGTCCACCTCGCTCGGGGTCGAGCCAAGGGGCACGATCGCCTCGGGGTTCCTCGGGGCATGCTCTTGGGCGTCTTCCACTCCGGCGTGATTCTACCGCGGGGCGCACAACTGCCGAACAATCGCGTGGTGACCTCCCCACGCGAACACACCCCGGTCCTGCTCGACGAAACGCTCTCGGTGCTGTCGCCCGCGCCGGGCGAGACCTACGTGGACTGCACCGCCGGCCTGGGGGGGCATGCGCTGGCGGTCGGCGAGCGCCTCGGCTCAGATGGGCGGGTCGTGCTGGGGGACCTCGATCCCGCCAATCTGGAGGCGGCCGAGGCCCGGGTCCGGGCCTCGGGGGTCGGGCGGGTCGTGACAATGCGGGGGTCGTTCGTCGATCTGCCCCGGCGCCTGGAGGAGGGGGGGATCGGGGCGGACAGTGTGCTGGCGGACCTGGGCTTCGCCTCGCCCCAGGTGGACGACCCGGGGCGGGGGCTGAGCTTCCGGGCCGAGGGGCCCCTGGACATGCGGCTGGACCCCTCGGGCCCGGTGACCGCGGGCGAGCTGGTCAACACGCTCCCGGAGGGGGAGCTGGCGGAGCTGATCTGGCGGTGGGGGGAGGAGCGGCACTCGCGGCGGATCGCCCGGAAAGTTGTGGCGGCACGGGCGGATGCGCCGATTGAGACCACTATCAGGCTCGCCGAGATTGTGCGCTCGGCGTGCCCGCGCCCGCCGCGGGGCGTCCGCCCGCGGATCGACGCGGCGACTCGGACGTTTCAGGCGCTCAGGATCGCCGTCAACGACGAGATCGGGAGCCTGGAGGCGCTGCTCGCCTCGGTCGCGCGCGCGGGCGAGGGTGTCGCCCAAGGGCGGCGAGCGTGGCTGAACCCGGGAGCCCGCGTGGCGATCATCACTTTTCACAGCCTCGAGGACCGGCCCGTCAAGCGGGCGTTCGCGGCGCTCGTGGAGCGTGGGCTGGCGCAGGCGATCACGCGCAAGCCGATCACGCCCGGGGACGCCGAGTGCGAGTCGAACCCGAGGGCGCGGTCGGCGAAGCTGCGCGCGATCCGGATCGGGGGCGGGCAATGAGTGGATGCCTCGTGGGAAGCTCAGCGCCTCGGCGCTCGGATGTGTAGGATGTAATGCGTCGTCCCAGGGACCGGGACGCGGACAATCGAGTTGCTCGGCGGCGCGGAGACGCGGACCGAGCGCGGGGCCAGAACGAACGCAAGGACGCGTCGCCGTGACCCGAGAGAACAAGCTCGCGCTGATCGTCGGCTTCTCGATCATCCTCGTCGTGGGGGTGCTCGTCTCCGATCACTTTTCCAAGGCCAGGCAGGCCCAGCTGACGCAGGTCCAGGACGACCCGCGGAGCGTGTCGGGCGATCTGGTTGACCCGCTGACCCGGGACGACGACTCGACGATCGCGGATTCGTATCGAAGGACGCCGGGCCTCGAACGGTCCGGCGCGACGGGGCACGGGCTGCTGTCGGAGGCGCTCGACTCGGCGCCGTCCCAGGAGCCCGAGCTCGCCCTGTCCGACCCGGACCCCTTGGGCGACACGCAGGACCCGCTCGAGGGCGCGTCAGCGGCGCCGATCGTGATTCACCAGGGGTCCCCGCCCGCCGAGACGAGCACGCTCGCGATGGACGACCCGCTCGCGGAGCTGATGCGCAAGGCTCGTGAGAACGGGGTGCCCCTGACGACGTCGACGGCGTCGATGCCCGAGTCGCGATCGGTCAATGTGCCCGAGCCGAAGCGGACGGTCGCCCAGCCGACGTACGGCGAGTACGTGGTGCAGAAGGACGACTCGCTGTACTCGATCTCGAAGCGGTTCCTCGGCTCGGGAGAGCGGTGGAAGGAGCTGCGAGATCTGAACAAGGACCGCCTGCCCAACGGGGAGGTGCTCCGGATCGGGATCCGCCTGCGGGTGCCGGCGAGCCGCGAGGCGACCTCGACGCCGACGAAGACCGATCGGCCCGCGACGAGCGCGCCGACGAAGACGCCGACAAAGACGGAGTCCAAGGCGTCCCGCGAGTACGAGGTGAAGTCCGGGGACACGCTGGGCCAGATCGCGCAGCGCGAGTGCGGCAGCGCCAAGCGCGTGGAAGAGATCCTCGAACTCAACAAGGACCGCATCGACGACGCGGACGAGATCTACGTCGGGATGAAGCTCCGCCTGCCGTCCCGGTAGTCATCAACCCCGGGAGCCCGGCGTGTTTGCGAAGCTCGTGGCCTTGATTCTCGGATTCGGCGCCTGCGGGGGCGGGCTGCTGGCGATGCGCCAGTCGCGCCTCCAGGCGGCGCACGAGCTGGCGGAGGCGAGGCTGCGGATCGAGCGGCACGAGATGCGGATCAGCGAGCTGCGGGCTCAGATCGCTGAGCGGATCACGCCCGAGCAGGTGCGTGTGATGCTCGGGGGCGAGGAGCTGGATCGGATGTCGCCCGGGTGGACGCGCCGGGTGGATCTGGTCTCGCCGGAGCTGATCGGGGAGACGCACGAGGCGGTGCAGCCGGCGCTCCCGGCGAGCTGGGGGGCCAGGCCGTGAGCGTGGCGGGTGAGGGAAGCGCCGGGCGCGCGGGGGCGCGGGCGGAGCGCGTCGCACGCCTGCTGTCAGTTGGCGTGTGCGTGATGCTCGTGCTGCTCTTGGGTCGGATCGCACAGCTGAAGGCGGACCCGGGCGCGCGCCTGGACGCGTCGCTGGACGCTCGGGTCAGCCACCAGAGCCTCGACGGCGCCCGGGGAGAGCTCCGCGACCGGCGCGGGCGCGTGCTCTCGACGACGCGGTTCGGGTACCGCGTGATCGTGGACCCCGAGGCGGCCGGGCCTCGCGCGGACGAGGTTATCGTCAGCTTGAGTGAGGCATTGTCGCTCTCGCCCGGCGAGGTCGGCGGTCGCCTGATGAACGCGCTGATCGAGAACGATCGACGGCGCGAGTTGCTGGCCAAGCCGGAGGCCCAGCCAAGCCAGTCGTTGCTCTCGTCGATCCGCCAGCGGCTCGGGCTGGAGCAGACGACGCCGACGGCGCAGGTGGTCAACGTCGCCCACGACGAGTCGCCCGAGGACGAGGCGGGCGAGGCGCCCAAGCGGCTGATCCGGTACCTGCCGATGGGCGGCGAACTGACGCTCGAGCAGGGTGAGATGGTGCGCGCGCTGAACCTGCCCGGCGTGTGGCTCGAGCGCCGCCCGATCCGCGAGTACGCGGGGGGCGCCGACGTCGCGCCGATCGTGGGGAAGGTCGGCCTGGCGGACCGGTCGCTGGACCAGACGGGCCTGATCGGCGCCGAGCGGACGCTGGACAAGTCGCTGCAGGCACGAGACGGTCGGGCGGCGTACATGCGCGACGCCTGGGGGCGCCCCCTGTGGATCGAGCAGGGCGCATGGCAGAACGCGAGCGCCGGCGAGTCGGTCCGCCTCTCGATCGACCTCGAGCTCCAGCGGATCGCAACGGAGGAGCTGCGCAAGGGCGTGGAGGCAGCGGACGCCGCGGGCGGGCGCCTGGTCATGCTCGACCCTCGCTCGGGCGAGGTGCTGGCGATGGTGGACATCCTGCGCGATGTCCCGGGCGCCAAGGCGTACCCGTGGCTCGTCAAGGACGAGGCGACGGGCAAGTGGGTGACGCCCGAGGGCCAGACGCCGTTGGACCCGCACGAGCGGACGAGATACCTCGTCGAGCGTCCCGATCCCGGACGCCAGATCCATCCGGCGCTGGGGCGGAACCGGTGCGTCGAGGATCTGTATGAGCCGGGCTCGACGTTCAAGCCGTTCGTCTGGTCGGTCGCGATGGAGAAGGGGCTGCTCGGCGATCACGAGATCATCGAAAATCACGCGAACCACTACGTGACTCAATGCGGGCGGGCGGTCGAGGACGTGACGCACCGGAACGAGCTGACGTGGGACGACGTGCTCAAGTATTCGTCGAACGTCGGGATGGCGCACCTGTCCGAGCGGCTCAGCTTCGCTCAGCTGCACGAGGGCGTGGTCCGGTTCGGTTTCGGATCGCGCACGGGGGTCGGGCTCTCCGGCGAGTCGACCGGCATCGTCACGCCGATGTCGAGGTGGAGCAAGTACTCGCAGACGTACGTCGCGATCGGGCACGAGATCGGCGTGACGCCGATCCAGATGGTCCGGGCATTCAGTTGCTTTGCGCGCAACGGCGAGCTGAGCGGGACGATGCCCCGCGTCGCGTTGGTCGCAGGCGACGGGGACGCCGCGATCGCGGGGCTGACTGAGCGCGTGCTGCAGCCCGAGGTGGCGCTGCGGGCGCGATCGGCGATGGTGGGGGTCGCCGAGCGGCTCGACGAGAAGATCGAGCAGCTGCACCTGAGCGAGGCGCCGAAGTACTCGATGTTCGGCAAGTCCGGGACCGCCCAGATCCCGTGTGTGCCGCCCCCCGGGTTGCGCCGCCCGGCGGGGACGAGCGGGTACTTCCAGAACCAGTACAACTCGAGCTTCATCGCCGGGGCGCCCTTCGACGCGCCCCGGATCGTCGTGCTGTGCGTGATCGACGACCCCGGGCCCGGGCGGATCCGGATCCGTCAGCACTACGGGTCGTACGTCGCGGGGCCGGTGGTGCGGCGCGTGGTCGAGCGGTCGCTCGCGTACATGGGCGTCGAGCCCGACATGCCAGACGGCGAGCAGGCGGTCGTCGCCCAGGGCGATTAGTTCGGGGACGCGGCGCTGATCGGGGACTTGCCGGCGGTGACCGCGTGGCGGGCGCCCGAGCGGACGATGTCGTAGACGAACGCCTCGTACCGGCGCGACAGCCCGTCGAGCGACGACGGGTCGTTCGGGTCGGCGAAGTAGGTCAGCATGGCCTCGGGGCCGGCGCGACGGCGCAGGGCGGCGCGGGCGCGGTCGGCGCCGAGACGCGCGTCCATCGTGCGCTCGATCTGCCCGCTGGCGGCGTCCTGGAGGAGGCGGGAGAGGTCGCCCGCGTGCGCGCCGGCGTCGCCCTCTCTCAGAAAGTGCGTCAGGGCCCAGAGCTGGGCGTAGTAGGTCAGGATCTCGTCGCCGCCCTTGGTGATCCGTTCCTGGGGCGTGGACGAGAGGAGGTCTGTGAGGCTCTGGAGACGCCCCTTGCTGACGGCGTCACGCAGGGCGTCGAACCGCTCGGGGTTCGACCAGGGGAGGAAGATCGGACGGTCTGGGCGCGAGGGGTCCCAGCGGAACCCCTCCATGTAGACGGCGATCCCCTCCTCGAGCCAGACCGGGAGCGGACGCTTGAACGTCGCCTGCGTGTACTGGTGCCAGCCCTCGTGGGCGGCGATGAGCAGCGAATCGCGCGGGCCGATGTTGAAGTAGACGCCGCGACCGCCGGCGGCGTACCCCCCCCGCACGATGCGGAGGTACATGTCCGCCTTGTCACCCATCGTCCGCCTCGTAAGCCGCTCCCACTCGTGGCGGGACTGCATCATGTACGTCTCGAGCTTGCGCTCCGGGCGGGGCAGGGGGGCCAGCTCGGTCGTGTAATGGGCCAGGGCGAACTCGAGGAAGGCGGGCAGGCGGTCGGTCGTGACGTTGGGATCGCCCGTGGTGTAGACGCGGAAGGAGGGGGTGGTCACGACCCAGCCGGGTGAGTCGTCGAACTTCCAGCGCTCGGCGGAGACGACGACGTTGATCGGGCGGTCATCGGCGCCCAGGTCGGTGAGGGCGCTCTCACTCGGGGGCGTCGAGGCGCACCCCGCGAGACAAAGAACGAGCGTGATCGCGGTCGTCAAGGCGGTCCGTCGCCTCATCAGAGCTTCTCCAGGGCGGCCTCCACCGTCGCCAGCTCGCCCTTGGCCTGCTCGAGCTGCTGGCGCGTTTGGTTGACCAGGTGCTCGGGCGCCTTGTCCACGTAGCCGGGGTTGGACAGGCGACCGGTGAGGGCGCCGATCGACTTGATCAGGTCCTGCTTCTGCTTTTCGAGGCGCTCGCGCTCGGCGGAGGCGTCGATCGCGTCGGCGAGGTCGGAGAGATGGTGCTCACCGGTCTCGAATGTGAAGACCGCAGCGTTCGATGGCGCGGCGTCGGTCGTCACGCTCGCCAGGCCCGCGAGCGTCTCGACCAGGCCATTCGTGCTGGCGATCTGCCTGGCGAGCGTGTCGGGCACGTGGAGCGTGATGCGTCGGCGGGGCTCGACCTGGTGGGCCGCCCGGGTCTCGTTGATCGTGCGCACGAGCGAGCGCACCCACTCGAACTCCGCCTCGCCCGCCTCGTTTCGCACCGGCGGGTCGATCTCGGGCCAGCCGGATTGGCAGAGGGTGTCAGACGACTTGGTCGCGGCGAAGCGGACGCCGTCGATCGTCGGCATTGGGACGTCGCGCAGGCGCTCGTGGATCGCTTCCGTGACGAACGGCGTGATCGGGTGGAGCAGGCGGAGGATGACGTCGAGGGCCACCCGGAGCGTCGCCCGCGTGCCGGGGTCGGTCGCGACCTGTGGCTTGATCGCTTCGAGGTACCAGTCGCAGAAGTCGCGCCAGAGCAGGTCGTAGACGGACAGGGCGTACGCCGAGAACTGGTAGTTCTGGATCGCGCCCTCGATCTCGCGGACGCCGGTCTCCAAGCGAGACAGCATCCAGCGGTCGGCCAGGGAGAGGTCGGCGGGGGAGAAGGGGGAAGAGGGGGGCTGGAAGCCCCCCGCTCCGGAGGAAGAGGAGGAGGCGGAGAGCATCGAGAGGGTGAAGCGGGCGGCGTTCCAGAGCTTGTTGCAGAAGTTGCGACCCTCGTCGAACTTTGGCGAGGTGTTCTTGCCGGTGGACTCGTCCAGGACCACGGGCATGCGCACGTCCTGGGTCTGTGTGGTCATCTTGGCGAGGGTGAAGCGCATCGCGTCGGCGCCGTGGGACGCGATGATGTCGAAGGGGTCCACGCCGTTGCCGAGGGACTTGGACATCTTGCGTCCCTCGCCGTCCTGGATCATGGCGTGGATGAAGACGTCGCGGAAGGGGATGGGGCCTTGGGTGGTGGTGGTATGGGCGTCCCGCCCGTGTTTCGGTTGGGGAGTGGCTTGGTGGGGCAGAGCAGGAGAGGAGGCAGAGGGGGAGGAGACGGGCGGGACGCCCATACCACCGGAGGGGAGGAAGTAGCGGTTGAACATGACCATGCGCGAGACCCAGAGGGTGATGATCTCGCGCGCGGTGGTCAGGACCGAGGTCGGGTTGAAGGCGGGAAGGAGGGACTTGAAGTCGTCGGGAGAGCCGGGGTCGAGGGAGGAGGCGGTGGCGGCGTCGGGCCAGCCCATGGTGGACAGGGGCCAGAGGGCGGAGGAGAACCAGGTGTCGAGGACGTCGGGGTCTTGAACAAAGCCTGCAGCTTCAAGGGCCTCAACAATCTGTGCCTCGTCCATCTGGGAGTCGGGCGCCGGAAACTTCTTCATGCCGCGAACTTCGGCCGGGTTTGGTGGCACACAGACAAACTCCAGAACCTGGTCAGCGTCCATCGCCTGAATGAAGTGGGCGCAGCCCTGCGCGGTCCATTCTGTGGTCACATGCGTGAGCCGATCGTCAGCGCCTTCGCCGAGCAGCATTTGAAACGCCGGCAGGACAGCTTGTTGCCGAGTCCACACCGGGATTCGATGCCCCCACCAGAGCTGGCGGCTGATGCACCAGTCGCGGAGGTTGTCGTGCCAGGTCTCGTAGGTCTTGGCGTAGCGTTCGGGGTAGAAGGTCATGGCGGCGTCGCCACGCTCCCCATTCTTGGTGGTATGGGCGTCCCGCCCGTCTCCTCTTCCTCCTTCTCCTCGTTTCGTGAACGCATATTCCTCGGGTGTACGTGACAACCCAGACTTCACCGGGTTGTTCATCATGTACGTCCACTTCTCCCGGAACTCGTCCTCGTCGCGAACGATCCGGTCAAACGACTCCTGCATCCAGACCGTGCCCTTCGACCCTCGCCGCTTGTTGATTTCGTGTGCCGTGAAGCTCTTGATGCTGTGGAGGAGGTCGGGAACGGCGTGCCAGTCGCCGTCGGGGCGCTGGAGCGGTGTGACCAACATGTGAACATGGTCTGGCATGACCGTGACGAGGTGGACGATCGCTCGGTTGCTGTCCCAGTGAAAGCAGGCGTCGAGAACAAGTTTGCGTTCTTCCGTGGAGAGTTCGCCGTCTAGGAGGCGGAAGGTGATGAAGTAGGTGCTGCCGCCGAGTTGCCAGTGGGGGAGGTGGCGGGAATGGGTGGTGAGGGCGGCAGGGATGCCGCGGCGGGAAGGGGAGGAGACGGGCGGGACGCCCATACCACCGGAGTGGGGGGAGGGTGCGGACTCCGGCCACGACTTCAGCGATGTGTCTGTGCGCTGTGTGGCGACGAGCGCCCGCTGGGCGCTGCCCCTGAGCGTGTCGTCCGTCACCTTGCAGTACCACTGATCGCTCAGGTACGGCTCGATCGGGACGTGGCTCCGGTACGAGTGCCCGACCGAGTGCGAGTACGGCTTGGTCGCCTCGAGCAGCGGCTCGTCGTTGATCGTCTCGCGCTGGAACTCGCGGACGACGAGGGTCCGGGCTTCCTCGCGGCTCTTGCCGACGAAAATGTGCGCGTCGCCCACGTCGGTCCAGCCGTGCTGATCGGAGATGGAGGCGTCCGGCGCCATCACGTTGACCATGACCGTGTCGGTGGACGAGCCTTCGATGATCTCGGCCTCGTGACGGCGGCCCAGCTCGTAGTCGTTGGGGTCGTGCGCGGGCGTGACTTTGAGGAAGCCGGTCGCGTACTTGGCCTTGGGGTCGGACGAGTCGGGGTCGGGCAGGACGACGTAGTCGTCCTCGATGATCGGGATGATGCGCCCGACGAGGGGGAGGCGGACGCGGTAGCCGCGCAGGGCCGCGGCCCTCGGGTCGTTCGGGTTGACGGCGACCGCCGTGTCGCCCAGGTAGGTCTCGGGGCGCGTCGTCGCGACGGTGACCCAGGCGAGATCGTCGTCGGCGTGCTGCGCCGCGCCCGGGTAGCCCCGTCGGGCCAGTTCGCCCCAGGTCACGGGCGTGATCGGTTCCTCGGGGTCGTTCGCGTCGTCGGAGCGGACGAGGGGGTAGCGGAGGTAGTAGAACTTGCCCTCGACCTCCTTCATCTCGACCTCGTCGTCGGCCAGCGCGGTCTGGGTGACCGGGTCCCAGTTGACGAGGCGCTTGCCCCTGTAGATCAGGCCATCGCGGAAGAGGCGGAAGAAGGCCTCGCGGACGGCGCGGGCGCAGACGTCGTCCATGGTGAAGCGATAGCGACGCCAGTCGGCGCCACACCCGATGGCCTCGGACTGGGCCTTGATCTTGGCCCCGTATTCGTCCTTCCAGGCCTGGACGAGGGCGATGAACTGCTCGCGCCCGTTCTCGCCGGCGAGTTCCTTCCGCTTGTAGTCGGCCAGGGCGGGCTTGCCCTCGTCGCGGAGGCGTTTGTCGACGACGGTCTGGGTGGCGATGCCGGCGTGGTCGGCGCCGGGCATCCAGAGCGCCTCGAAACCCATCATCCGGTGCGCCCGAATCAGGATGTCCTGGATGGTGTTGTTGAGGGCGTGCCCGAGGTGGAGGGCCGCGGTCACGTTCGGCGGGGGCATGAGGATGCAGTAGGGCTTGGCCTCGCCAGAGAGGACGCGCTTGGGGTCAGCCTCGAAGGCCCGGGCCTCGACCCAGCGTGACCAGATCCGCGGCTCGTGGTCCGCGGGGCGGTACTGCTTGGGCAGGGAGACGGCCTCGGATGGGGCGTTGGATTCGGGCATTGCTCGGGCTTGCGGCGAGTGGGCGTGCGAGTGTAGTCGGGCCGATAGAGTCGGTGAGATGAGACGGATGAGGTACATCGCGGGTCGGGCGGGGGCGAGGGGCGCCAGGCGGGGGGGGACGGCGGGCGTCGTGCTCGGCGGGGTCGTCGTCGTCGCGGTCGGGGCGCTGGTCGCGTTCGCGCTCGTGCGCGCGGTCGGGGGCGGGGCGTCGAAGGCCGAGGCGGGCCAGGACGCCTCGGCGGTCGCGGGGGAGAAGACGGTCGAGCGTCTGCTGGAATCGGTGCAGACGTATGTGCGGGATGGGGAGACGGCCAAGGCCCAGGCGATCCTGGAGACCGCCGTCAAGGAGCACCCGGACGATCAGGATCTGCGCCTGGCGTATGGGCAGCTCCTCATGCAGGCGGGGCGGAACGAGGAGGCGTTCGAGCAGTACGACGCGGCGTCGCGGGCCGGGGCGATCTCGGCGGAGGAGCACTTTGCCGCGGGGACGCTTGCGGTGTCGGTCGGTCGCCTGGAGGACGCGGCGAGGCACTACGACCTGGCGCAGCGGCTGGATGCCGGCAATGCGCGCTATCCCCTGTACCTGGCGCAGGTGCAGCTCAAGCTGGGGCTCAAGTCCGAGGCGATGGCGAGTCTCGTGCGCGCGAGCGTGATCGATGATTCGAACGCCCAGGTCTGGGGGTCACTGGCGAACATCGCGCTGACGGAGAACAAGGCGAATCTGGCGCTGCAGCACATCGCCAAGGCGCGGGCGCTCGAGCCGGAGAGCCGGGACTGGCGCCTGATCGAGTCGAGGGCGCTCAAGCGGCTGGGTCGCCCGGAGGAGGCGTTGGCGACGCTTCAGGCGCTCGGGGACTCGGTGCTCGCCGACGACGAGGCGCTCAAGGCGATGGCCGAGTGCGACGGGATGCTTGGCGAGCCGGGCGAGGCGCTGGCGCTCTATGAGCGGGCGCTGGCGGCACGGGCGCCGACGCCGGAACTGCTGTTCGAGGCGGCGCTGTGGGCCGAGCGTGCGAACGAGAAGAGTCGGGCGCTCGAGCTGGCACGCCGGGCGGGGGCGCTGGGCCACGAGGGCGGCGCGAAGATGGCGACCCGACTCAGCGGCGGGTGAACACAGTCAACTCGCGGGCGGGCCCAGCTCAGGGTCCGCGTCGGTGTCATCGGGCGGGATCAGGCGGCGACCGGCTTCGTGCCAGGGGTCCAAAGGTGGCCCCGCGGCGCGTTGGCGGCGGCTCGAGGGCGCGAGGCGGTGGCGTCGGAGCCACAGGATCAGCGTCAGGCAGGTGATCAGCACCACGCCCAGCAGCGCAAGCATGAGGAGGAGGCTGAAGGCATTGCGCACGCGCGCGGGGTCGGGCGTGGCGGACGCCGCGGCGATCGTGAGCGCGTCGAGCATGCGCGCAGTCTATCCGTGCATATGCACCTCGGAGTTGCCTCGGAATCAGACGCTGTGGCGCGTCGTCGTCCCGGACTGGGATGGCGCGGCGTCGGCGCCGGGACCTTGGTCGGGCGCGCTCGATGAGGGCTCGGGACGCGAGGGGAGGCCTGTGACGACGACGCGCGTGCCGAGGCGGGCGATGCCGGCGTCGTAGCCGGCGGCACGCAACTGCTCAAGCAGTTCCTCGTCGGTGAGGGTGGAGTACGAGACGTGTGAGAATGTCGGCGTCTGCGGCGGCGTGATGCCGGCTGGGTTCGTCGCGTCGTCGGACGCTTGGGCCTGGAGCTGGGATGGCTGTCGTGGTGGGGCGGCGAGCACGAGCACGACCGCGGCGACGAGGACGAGTGGGGTCGCGGCCAGCGCGCCCTGGAACGCGACGCGCCGGCGACGGCGGGCACGGACCACACCCTTGAGCTCGCGGAGCATGTCGTCACGCCTCGCGCGGGCGGTGGGGCTCAGTGTGATCGGCTCGGGCTCGTTGGTGTCGTGCATCACGTGTCCCCTCCGCCGACGTCTCGCAGGCGGGCGAGCAGGCGGCGGACGCGCCCGTGGGCGGCGCCGGGTGTCATCGAATGGGCGGCGGCGGTCGTCTCCAGCGTCTTGTCCCGCCCGAAGCGCATCGAGAGCAGCGAACGCTCCTCGGGGGGGAGCTTGGCCAGCTCGGCGCGGATCCACTCGATCCGCTCGTCGAGGGGGGCAAGGGCGGGGTGGTTCTCGTAGGAGGCTCGCTCGCGGGCGAGGCGGCGGCGCTCGGCGCGAAGGCGGTCGAGGGCCGCGGTGTGCACGACGCGACGCACCCAGGCGGCGAGTTGGTCGTGCATGTCGAGGGGTTTGATGGACTTGGCGGCTCGGAGCATGGCGTCCTGGACGACGTCGAGGCAGAAGGACTCGTCGCGCCGGGTGAGGCGGCGGGCCATGGCGTACGCGGGCTCGAACCAGTCGTTGTAGAAGCGCTCGAAGGCGGCCTCGTCGCCCCGGGCGATCGCACGGGTGAGTTCGCGCACGCCGTCGCCGCCGGACCCGGTTTGCGTGTGGGACGCGGCGGCGACGGGTCTCGTGGGGCTTGGGCGTGCCGAGGGCACAGCGGATGACGCCAAGAGGGCGTCAAGGTTTGCCGCCATTGCCCGGGGCGTCGAGCGCCTCGAGGAGAAGTTTGACGAACATGTGCCCATCTTCGTCGGCCTCGACCTCGGTCGAGAGTACCCCGCCGGCCTCCTTCGGAGGTTGTACGGACACGATGTGCTCTGAGATGCCGTCGGCGGCGTCGAGCAAGCGGCGGACCCGCTCCGCCTTCCAGCCCTGGGCGGTCAGGGTGTAGACCCTCGCCTCAGCCTTCGGGCCCGCCTCATCGCCGCCCAGCATCTTCATCTTCTCCTCCGCGGCATCGTAGCGGGCGCGGGCGGCCTGGACCTCCGCCTCGCTCATCCGCAGACGCATCGCCGCCTCATGCAGCTCCTTGTCGGAGACAATCTCCTTCTCGGCGAGCTGCTTGAGGCGATCGACCTCGCCCGCGTCGAGTTCGAGCTGGGCTTCCCACCGCTGCATGTCGGCGCGGCGCTCGATCAGGTTCGCCTTCAGCTCGGCGACCTGGGCGATCTTCTCCCTGTGCTCGTTCGTGCGGGCGCTGCCGGTCTCGCGGAATCGCTCGATGACCCGGTCGATCGTCGAGATCTGGTCGGGCGTGCCCCGGACGATGAGGAGGGCTGAGTCCGGGTGGAACTTGACCTCGGCCTTGCTGTCGCTCTCACCCAGGGCAAGGGCGGTGTCGATGGCGGTGAGGAGCTCCTTGACGTCGGCGTCGTCCTTGACCGCCTTCTCGACGGAGAAGACGTCGATACGGGGTTCGGGCGAGGCCTTGTTCATGACAGGCTCGCGGGGGTGGGTCCATTGCTTGGCGTCGACGACGAAAACCGGGGCGGACATGGCATCACCCCCGACGACGTCGAGGTCGCGGTAGTACTCGATGCTGGAGCCGTCGGGCTGGGGCTCGGTCCATTGGCCCCGCGTCGGGACAGCGAGCTCAAACGCGGTCTTCGTGGAGACCGAGCGGAGTTCCATGGGCGGGACCTCCAGCGTGGCGGCCTCGTGGCGGAGCAGGACGTTCGTGACGTTTTCCGGGACGGCGGCTTTGATCGCCTCGACGAAGTCCTGGAGCGTGCCGCCCGGGAAGGAGATGTCGAGGGCGAAGCGCTGGGCGCTGGGTTTGAAGCCCGAGACCTTATCGCTTTGGGCGAGCGCGGGGGCGGCGGTCAGGGCGAGGGCGGCCAGGGCGAGGGGGGCGAGCGATCGGGGGATGCGGCGCATGGGGGCTCCTCGGGTTCGCCCTTGGGACGGGCGTGTCGGAGGGAGAACGCCGCGGGGTGGTCGTTTTGGCGCGGGATCGAGAGAGAAAGTCGAGAATGGCGTCGTGCGGGTGAGGCGGCTCGATCGCCTAGACTCGGGTCCTTGCCAGGGAGCCAGAGGATGAAGCTCGAAGCCCATCACAACGTGATCGCCGACCTCGAGGCGCGGATCTTGACAATCCGCGACTCTCTTTGACTACGACGGCAAGCTGAAGAAGCTCGCGGCGCTCGAGGAGAAGATGGGGGCGGGCGACTTCTGGGACGACCAGGAGAAGGCCAAGGCGACGGTGGGGGAGCTGAAGGTCGTCAAGGCCCAGGTGACCCCGCTGAAGGCGGTGATCACGGACTTCGAGGACGCGAAGCTCGCGTACGAGATGAGCCGCGAGGCGGGGGACGACGAGCTGCTCGGCGAGGCCGACGCCAAGCTCTACGACCTCCAGCAGAAGATGGAGCAGGTGGAGATGCAGTCGCTCCTGGGCGGCAAGCACGACCACCGGAACTGCTACCTCTCCATCTCCGCGGGCGACGGGGGGACCGAGGCCAATGACTGGGCGGACATGCTGCTTCGCATGTACATCTACTTCTGCGAGAAGCAGGGGTGGAAGCTGGAGGAGGTCTCCAAGACGTTCGGGACCGAGGTCGGGATCGACCACGTAACGCTGTATGTGCAAGGTGCGTACGCGTTCGGGTACCTGGCCTGCGAGCGTGGGACGCACCGCCTGGCGCGGGTGAGCCCGTTCAACTCGCAGGGCAAGCGGCAGACGAGCTTCGCGACGGTGGACGTCACGCCAGAGTTCGAGGAGCTCGAGGTCGAGGTGCCTGAGAAGGACCTGGAGATCACGGCGTTCGCGCGGTCCAGCGGGCCGGGCGGGCAGAACGTGAACAAGGTGGCGTCGGCGATCCGCCTCGTGCACAAGCCGACGGGGATCATGGTGGTCAGCTCGACGCACCGGGACCAGTTCCAGAACAAGCGCCAGGCGTTGACGCTGCTGCAGGCCAAGCTCGAGCAGATCGAGGAGGAGAAGCGCGAGGCGGAGATCACCGAGGCCGCGGGCGGCAAGATCGAGCAGCGGGGGTGGGGGACGCAGATCCGCTCCTACGTGCTCTATGACAACCGGGTGAAGGACCACCGGACGGGGTTCGAGTCGGGCAGCCCGCAGGCGGTGCTGGACGGTGACCTGGGCGGGTTCATCGACGCGGAGCTGAAGCGGAGGCGGTCGGAGAAGGGGTGAGGCGATGGGGGGAGGCAACGAGAACACGCTGCTGGAGGTGTACCTTCGGGGGAAGCGCGTGCCATGTCCCAGTTGCTCGTACAACCTGCAGGATCTGACGTTCGGCGACGGGGCGCCGGTGTGCCCGGAGTGTGGCCACCCACTGCATGTTCTGGTTTCGCTTCAGCGGAACCCTGGTCCACCGCCGCGACGCTCGCCCCGCCTGGAGCGGGCCGACAAGACGCTCTTGAAGCTGAGCATCGTCCTGGTCGCGGTCTTCGCGTTGGCGGCGATCCTGCTCAAGCTGTTGGCATGATCTCCGGGCTTCCGATCAGCATCCGCGCCCTTGCGAGCGCATCTTCGAGGTTGTCGAACATGTTCTCGACGCCGATCTGCTGGTCCATGCCGGCGCGGGTCATCTCGAACATGGGGTGGGCGTGGACGCCGCCGAGCAGGAGGGTGACGCCCTGGCGGCGGCATTTGGCGATGAACTCCTCGAGGGCGTGCAGGCCGGTGGCGTCGATGTGCGGGACGTAGCGCATGCGCAGGATGAAGACCTTGGGCGGGCGCTCGAGTTGATCGAGGACGTCCTTGAGGCGATCGGCGACGCCGAAGAAGAAGGGGCCGTTGACCTCGAAGACCTCGACGCCGTGGGGGATGTCGAGGTCGGCGAGCTGGGCGGGGTCCTTGGGGTCGTGGGCGTCGGGCTCGCGACCGGTCTCGAGGCCCTTGCGCATGCCGTTGATCGCGCCCAGGTCGGCCATCCGCTTCATGAAGAGGAAGGAGGCGAGGACCATGCCGACGCCGACGCCGAGTGTGAGGTCGGTGAAGACGGTGAGGCCGAAGGTGGTGAGCAGGACCAGCATGTCCGGGCGCGGGGCGCGGAGGAGGGCGCGGAAGTGGTCGATCTCGGCGATGTTCCAGGCGACGAGGATGAGGATCGCCGAGAGCGTGGGCAGGGGGATCAGGCTCGCGAGAGGCGCCGCGGCGAGCATGAAGGCGAGCAGGAAGACCGCGTGCAGCATGCCGGCGATCGGTGAGCGGGCGCCGGTCTTGATGTTGGCGGCGGTGCGGGCGATCGCGCCCGTCGCGGGCAGGCCGAAGAAGAAGGAGCTGGCGACGTTGGCCAGGCCCTGGGCGACGAGCTCCTGGTCGGAGCGGTGACGTCGCCCGGTCATGCCGTCGGCGACGACGGCCGAGAGCAGGCTCTCGATCGCGCACAGGATGGCGATGGTCGTCGCGGCGGGGACGAGGTCGGGGATGGTCGCCCAGGAAAAGGGCGGGGCGTGGGGCGCGGGCAGAGAGCCCGGGATGCCGCCGAAGCGTGTGCCGATGGTCTCGACGAGGGGGCGTGTGTGACCCGTGCCGAGCGTGGCGAGCGTGGTGGACCACCCGGTCGCCCAGACGAGCAGGGCGCTGGCGACGACGACGACGATCGCGCCCGGCAGGCGGGGCATGAGCTTTCGGAGGACGACGAGGACGAGGAGCGAGCCGGCGCCGATGGCGGCGCTTTGCCAATTGCTCGTGTGCAGATTGGAGGCGAGGACCTGGATCTTTGGGATGAAGTCGGCGGGGACGGAGGCGGGCGAGCCGTCGGGGGTGAGGATCGAGAGGCCCAGGAAGTCCTTGACCTGGCTGGCGAGGATGGTGACGGCGATGCCGGAGGTGAACCCCGTGACGACGGGGTAGGGGATGAACTTGATGAGCGCGCCGAAGCGGAAGAGGCCCATGAGAACGACGATGACGCCGGCCATGAGGGTGGCGGCCGCCAAGCCCTGATACCCGTGGGCGCTGGCGACGCCGAAGACGATGGGGATGAAGGCGGCGGTCGGCCCGCCAATCTGGACATGCGACCCGCCGAGAGCGGAGATGAGGAAGCCGGCGACGACGGCGGTGAACAGGCCCATCGCGGGTGGCGTGAGCCAGGGGTGGATCTGCTGAAGCTGGGCCGCGACGTCGGCGGGGATGCTCGCGATGCCCAGGGCCATCGCCAGGGGCATCGCGATGATCGCGACGGTCAGCCCCGCGAGCAGGTCGCCCGCGAACGCCCTGGGGGAGTATCCCTTGCGCACGATGGCGACGAGGGCGGGGGTGTACCGGTCGAGTGAGGACGTCGGCGTCATTGGACCCTGCACGAAGCCTCGCAGAGGCAAGCCGTGACGATAGATCGGGTTGGCCGATTGTCCAGTGGAGTTGGCGATCCCGCGGGGGGCTCAGCCGGCGGGGCGGTCGTCGCGGAAGGCGCGGAGGGGGCGCGGGCCGGAGCAGCACCCGACCGGGCGCCCGTCGTCGCACTCAGAGCAGCAGGCGGCGTCCCGGCGCTTGGTGGGCGCCTGCCCTGGGAGCATGACGGTCAGCAGCGAGCCCGCCGCGATCGCGATGAACGAGAGCAGGAAGACGATCGGCGGGACGCGGACGTGCAGCTCCGCGACCAGCACAACGAAGGCGCCCATCAGGACGAACATCAGCACGAAGGCGATGACGAGGCGGCGGAGCAGGGCGCGGGCCTCGCGCTGCTCGTCGTCCTCGCGCCTCGCCTCGGCACGGGCGCGGTCCATGAGGCCGTCGGGGCCGATGAGGGGGCGCGGGTCGATGTCGAGGCCCGGGCCTGTGAGCCCCGTCCCGAAGTCGTGCTCGCTCGCGGATGGCCTGGTCACGCGTTCCTCCGTCCCAACGGTATACGGGAACTGGGGCGGGCTTCTTCCAACCAGGGGATGTAAGGGATCGCCAACCGCGATTTTGCGAACCGTGCGGGCGTCGGCGCGTCCGAGAGCGCCCGATCAGACGAGCAGCGTCGCCGGGTTCTCAAGGAGCTGCTTGACGCTGCCCAGGTACTGGGCGGCCATGGCGCCGTCGATGATGCGGTGGTCGGAGGACATCGTCATCGACATCTCGAGGCCGACGACCAGCTCGGGCTCGCCGTCCTCGCCGGTCTCGACGAAGGGCTTCTCGATGGCGCGTCCGACGGCGAGAATGGCGGCGTTGGGCGGGTTGATGATCGCGGTGAAGTGATCGACGCCGAACATGCCCAGGTTCGAGATCGTGAAGGTCGAGTCGGCCATCTCCTCGACGGAGAGGCCCTTCTCGCGGGCTTTCTTGGCGAGTCGCTTGGTCTCGGTGGAGATCTGGCGGAGGCCGATGCGGTCGGCGTCGCGGATGGTCGCGACGACGAGCCCGCCGCCGCGCTCGGCGGGCAGAGCGACGGCGACGCCCACGTTGACGCGCGCATGCAACTGGATCTTCGGGCCCTGCTCGACCCAGGAACTGTTGACGAAGGGGTGCTCGTGCATCGCGACAGCGCAGGCGCGGACGAGGAAGTCGTTGACCGAGAGCTTCACGCCCTGGGGAACGAGTTGCTCGTTGAGCTGCTCGCGGAGCGTCTCGAGCGCGTCCAGGCGGGCGCTGACCGTGACCTGGTAGTGGGGGATCGTCGACTTGGACTCGACGAGGCGGCGGGCGATCGTCGCCCGCATGTTCGAGAGGGTGACCGCTTTGTCCTCGAGGGCCACGGCGCCCGGGAGGGGCGCGGGCTCGGGAGCGCCCGTCACGCCGGCGGCGACCAGGGTCGTGTCCGCGGGGCGCGAAGGGACGCGCGTGGTTGCGCCGCCCGCGGCGGCCTCGACGTCCGCCTTCACGATCCGCCCGGACGGGCCCGAGCCGTGGATCGAGGCCAGGTCCACGCCCCGCTCGTCGGCGAGCTTGCGGGCCAGGGGGGAGGCGAAGACGCGGTCACTGCTCGCGCCGTTGCTCGAGGGCGCGGGGGCGCTGGTCGCGGGCGCGTCGGCGAGCGCCGTGGCGCTGGGGACGCCCGCACCCGAGCCTTCGCTCCGCTCAGGCTCGGCGTCCTGGGTTTTCTGCTTCGCCCCCTTCGAGGCGCCCGAGGCGGCGTTCTCGACCGACTCGCCCTTCTCGGCGAGCACCGCGATCACACCCCCGATCGGGATGTTCTCGCCCTCGCCCGCGACGAGCTTGGCCACGGTGCCGTCGTCGAATGCCTCGAGCTCCATCGTCGCCTTGTCGGTCTCGATGTCGGCGATGACGTCGCCCGAGGAGACGCTGTCCCCCTCCTTGACGTGCCACTTGACGACCGTGCCCTGCTCCATGGTGTCGGAGAGGCGTGGCATGGTGATCTCGATCGGCATCGGGGGTCTCTCTGGGCGGGCGGGGGACGCGTGAGGGGCGATTCTAGACAACGCCCTCAGGGGGTCGGGGTTCGGGTGGCGGGCTTGGGCTCGGGATTCGCGTACAGCAGGGCGGTCCGGCGGACGCCGGACGCCTCCTCGTCGAAGGCCCGGTTCTCGAACAGCGCGGCGGGTGGGGCGGGCTCGCCGACTTTCGCCGGGCGGCGCACGAGCGTGAAGCAGTCCAGCAGCGCGTCCGAGTCCCAGGTGATCAGCTCCTGGGCGACGACGTGGAGCCCGGCGTTCTTGAACGCCTCGGCGGCGCTCTGGCCCGACACGCTCGGGTGGCGGGAGCGCGTCGTCTGGGGGCGGTCGGCGCCGACGCACGCGGCGAGGTTCGAGTGGTGGATGAACGCGCCCGCGCCCGGGGCGAGCACTCGGGCCAGCTCGCTCGCGTACCCCTCGATCACGTCCTGCCCCGCATGCACGAGCGAGTCGAACGAGAACGCGAAGGTCACGCTCGCGTCATCGACCGTGTTCAGGTCGCGCCCGGAGTTCATGACGAAGGACGCGTGCGAAGCGCCTCCGAACCTCTCGCGGCAGGCCTCGACGCACTCGGGCGTGATGTCCACGCCGATGTACCGCTCGCACCAGGGGAGCAGGAACTGGGTCATGCGACCGAAGCCGGGGGCGATTTCGAGGACGTGACGGGTCGGGAGGTGCGGGGCGATGCGGGGGAGGATCGAGCCATACCACTGGGGGGCGGGCCCGCCCCACCGGTCGGACCACTCGTCGCCGGCGCGGGACCAGTCGTACCCGGACCAGACCGCGCGGATCTTGTCGAGCTTGTCGATCGCGGGCATCGGGCGCTCCAGCCTCGTGAGGGCGTCTGGCGGCGGCTTCAGCGGGCGGCGAGCAGGGCCTGGGTCACGTCGTAGACAGCATCGGCCACCCGGTGGGCGCCCTTGATCGCCTGCTCGTCGCGGGAGCCGTCGTCCTCGCTCTCGCCGCCCAGGGCGTCGTGGGCGGCGTGGAGGGCGAAGTCCGCCGGGACGACGAGCGTGCCGATGCTCGAGAGCACGCGCCGGACATCGGGGAGCCCCCGGATCCCGCCCAGACGCCCGGGCGACGCGGAGAGGAGCCCGCAGACCTTGCCTCGGAAGCAGGCCAGCGGGCCTGTGTCATCGACGTAGCGCGAGGCCCAGTCGATGGCGTTCTTGAGGGCGGCGGTCATGGCGCCGTTGTGCTCGGGGCTGGCGATGACGAAGGCGTCGGAGGCGACCATCAGCTCGCGGAGTATCTTGATGCCGCTGGGCATCGGGGTCTTGCCCGCTTTGATGTCGCTCTCGAGGTCGAGGCCGAACATCGGGATGTCGAGGTTGCGCAGCTCGATCTCGGTGACGTCGGCGCCGCGCTCTTTGAGGCGGTCGCAGGCGACGAGGAGCAGGCGGCGGTTGAGCGACGCGGCACGCATCGAGCCGGTGAATGCGAGGATTTTCATGCAGATCTCCAGATAGCAGATGGCAGATAGCAGATGATGGGCTATGAACGGGTCAGGTGTTGTTTGCCCGGGTTCTCGTCAGAATCGCGCCGAGCACGCGTTTGAGTTGTTCGGCCTCGTCGGTGAGGTTTTCGAGCCTTGCAGAGGTGATCCAGCCTCGTCTTCCGATCAGGCGCAACCAGAAGCGGGTCTCATTCAGCTCCTTGAGCGCGATCGCCATGCACTTGACGAAGTCCTTTCGGCTCATGGCCTCGTCGGCCTCGAACAGGTTTGCGCCGACGGCTGTCGCTGACCCGGTAAGCTGATCCAGTATTCGCCGGCTTCGCCCTTGTTTCTCCATTTCCTCGATCACGTTCAGGCATCGGTCACAGAACGCCTCGAATCGCCCGAGCAAATCGTCGTCCAGCCTCCCCATTCCCCCCTCCGAGATCTGCTATCTGCCATCTGCTATCTGGCCATCTCATCAGGCGAGAACTCGCCTCACGGCCTCGGCGATCCGCTCCGGGTTCGGCAGGTAGTCGTGCTCAAGCGGCTTGGAGTACGGCGTCGGCACGTCGCGCGTGTTGACTCGCACGGGCGCCGCGTCGAGCCAGTCGAACGCGTGCTCGGTGATCTGGGTGATGACCTCGCTGGAGATCCCCGCGAAGGGCCAGGACTGGTCCACAACGACGGCACGGTTGGTCTTCTTGAGGCTCTCGACGATCGAGTCGATGTCGAGGGGGCGGATCGTCCGCATGTCGAGCAGGTCGACCTCGATCCCGTCTGCGGCCAGCGCCTCGGCGGCCTCCATGCAGAAGTTCACCGGGCGGCCGAACGAAACAAGCGTGCATGCGTCGCCCTCGCGGACCTTGCGGGCGCGGCCGAAGGGGATGTAGTACTCCTCCTCGGGGACGTGGGCCTTGTCGCCGAGCATGCGCTCGCTCTCCAGGAAGAAGACGGGGTCGGGGTCGCGGATGGCCGTCTTGAGGAGTCCCTTGGCGTCGTAGGGGTTACTCGGGATGACCATCTTCATGCCGGGGACGTTGGCATACAAGCCCTCGACGCACCAGGAATGGGTGGAGCCGAGCTGCCCGCCCGCCCCGTCGTTGCCGCGGAAGACGATGGGGCAGCCCCACTGGCCGCCGCTCATGTACAGCATCTTGGGGGCGTTGTTCAGAATCGGGTCGGCCGCGACGAGCGAGAACGACCAGCTCATGAACTCGACGATGGGGCGCAGGCCGGCCATCGCGGCGCCGATGCACGTGCCGGCGAAGCCGTTCTCGGAGATCGGGCTGTCGATGATGCGCTTGGGGCCAAACTCGTCGAGCATGCCCTGGGAGACCTTGTAGGCGCCGTTGTACTCGGCGACCTCCTCGCCGATGAGGAAGACCCGCTGGTCGCGGCGCATCTCCTCGCTCATCGCCTCGCGCAGGGCCTCGCGAAACTGGATGACGCGGTCACCCTCGCGCGCGGGGAGCCGGTCTTCCGAGACGAACTCTGGCAACTCCCACTCGCCGACGGCGGGGTGGATCTGGGTCTCGATGGTGGGGGGGAGGTCGAGTGTGCTCATGGATGGTGGCCTTGGGGCTGGTCGGGTGGGGGCGCGTCTGTTTCGTCAAAGTCGATATCCATCAACACGGACGCGGACAAAGAAGGGCTTTTGACTCGCTTGCCCCAGCGCTGCCAGGCCCGCTCGTAGCGAGGCTCACGCATCCGCAACTCCTTGAGCTCTGCGGGCGGCTTGGGAGAGAGCCATTTCTTCCGAAGGCGGGCTTCCTCGTGGATTGTTGGGAGCTGGGACGTGAACGCAATCAGAAAGATAAGGATAATCAAGACGGTCATGGTCAGCGCGGGTGGCGCTTCCATGGCCGTCATTGTGATGCCGAGCGGGATCGAAATCGCCACGGCAAGTGCAACACCTGCGAACGCAAGCAGCCAGCTTCTGAGCGAGTACCGGTTCGCGTTGCGTTCAACATAAAACGCGACGCGCCGGGCCCAGAATGCGGACTGGAGTTTGTTCACGGCGATGGAAAGCACTTGCGTCTATTGGTCCAGGCGTGAATCGAACGTGATCACGGTCGGCGGGGGCTGGTTCGTGCGGGCGACTCTCGATGTCTCGCCCGAGCGGAGGACGAGGAGGATGACGACGCGGATCAGAAGCATGCCCAGGAACAGGGCGGCGATGAGGATGATGGGGAGGACGGCGTTCATCTGGGCCTGGGGACTTGGATCAGTTGTCAGAATCGTGTGTCGTAATCCAGGCGACGAATCCTGCGATGGCGATGACGATCAGCCAGAACCACCAGGGAGCCGCGCTGAAATAGTGCACGATCATCGGTCACAGCAGCGGGTTCCTCGCCCCGTGCCGGTACTCCTCGGTCGGGCTCAGATGCGGCTGCGGATTCGCGTACACGTCCGTCGACAGCTCGCTCGGATCCGGCTCCGGCGCCTCCTCGGCGAACTTCACCGCCTCGCGCACCACGCCCTTGATCTCGTCCTGCATCGCCTTCCACTCGTCCTCGCTCAGGCACTCACGCTCGCTCAGCAGGTGGTGGGCCAGATGGGCGATCGAGTCCTTCTCCTTGAAGCTCTCGACCTCCTCCTTCGTCCGGTATTTTTGCGGGTCGGACATGGAGTGGCCTTGGTACCTGTACGTCTTCAGATCCACGAACGCCGGGCGCTGCATCTCGCGGCACTCGTCCGCCAGCGGCTTGAAGTGGTCGTACAGGTTCAGGATCGACAGGCCGTCCACGTCGAGCGACTTCATGTCGTACCCGATCGCACGGCTGATGAGGTTGTGCGGGTTGGCGGTGTGGCGTTCGATGGAGGTACCCATCGAGTAGCCGTTGTTCTCGATGATGTAAATGACCGGCAGCGAGTAGAGGGCGGCGAGGTTGAGGGCCTCATGAAACGCCCCCTGGTCGATGGCGCCGTCGCCCAGATAGCACAGCGCGACCTTCTTCTTGCCCGTGCCGAGGACCTCCCACTCGTAGCGTGCGGCGAAGGCGAGGCCCGAGCCGAGGGGCGTCTGGGCGCCGACGATGCCGTGCCCGCCGAAGAGGTGGTTGGGCTTGTCGAACATGTGCATCGAGCCGCCCTTGCCCTTGGCGCACCCGAGGACCTTGCCGAACATCTCGGCCATGCACGCCTTGGGGTCCATGCCACGCGCCAGGGCGTGCCCGTGGTCGCGGTAGGCCAGGACGACCGGGTCATCGTGCTCGACGCAGGCGAGGGTGCCGACAGCCGAGGCCTCCTGCCCGGAGTAGATGTGGCAGAAGCCGCCGATCTTGGCCTGCTGGTAGGCCTGCATGGTCCGGGACTCGAACTCCCGGATGAGCTGCATGTCGTGGAGCCACTTGAGCAGCGTCTCGTTGGGCAGCTTGGAGGAGGGGCCGTCCGTCTTGGGGCGGGCCTTGCTCTTGGTCGTGGCGTGCTGGGCGGTCATGGGCGGTTCCCGGCGGCCCTGGCGGGCCCGCGTGTCCTTCAAGATCGGCCTGGGCGGGGGAGCGGCTGAGGGGAGCCTCAGGCGCCCGGGAAGTCTAGAAGGGGCGCCAGGGGGGCGTGGGGGGCATTTCGGAGCCGCGAGCGTGAGCTCGCGAGAGGGGTCGAGAATCACGAGCTCACGCTCGCGGCTCGGATCCGGGCGCGGCGTTCGGGGTGGGGCGCATGAAAAACGCCGCCCTCGGCGGGCGGCGTGTGAAGAGGACCGGTGGGCTCGGCTCAGTTCTCGCGCCGGGCGGTCTGCTTGCGGGCGCTGCGCTGCGAGTCGAGCAAGAGGACGGCGGTCTGGACCTGCAGGTCGATGCCGTCGGTGATCAGCGTGTCCGGATCGGGGCGCTCGGCGTTGGCGATGACCTCGCCGTTCTCGTCGATCGGGAGGACGTCGGCGTCACGACGCAGGAGGATGCTGTCGGTGATCTGCTCAGGCAGCATCTCGACCTCGAGGTCGGGGTCGATGCCCCACTCGCTGGCGCCCGGGCGGCGGTGGATGATGCGGTCGGAGTCGACGAAGTAGTACTGGGTGGTGAGCTTCATGGCCGCCTCGCCGCCGTTGAGCGGGTAGACGTTCTGCACCGAGCCCTTGCCGAAGGAGCGTTGGCCGACGACGATGGCCTGGACCTTGCCCTGGTGGGCGGCGGCCTGGATGGCGCCCGAGACGATCTCCGAGGCCGAGGCCGACCCCTCGTTGATGAGCACGATGACGGGGATGTCGGTGAGCATCTTGGAGGGCTCGACGTACTGGGCGAGCTGCGGGGCGCTGGCGGGCATGCCGTCCGCGTCCTTGGTCTCAACGATCAGGCCACGGTCGATGAAGTGGCTGGCGATGGAGACGGCCTGGTCGAGCAGGCCGCCCGGGTTGAAGCGGAGGTCGAGGATGAGCGCGTCCAGACCCTTGGCGCGCATCTGGTCGATGGCGGCGTCGAAGTCACGCGTGGTGTGCTCGGTGAAGCCCGTCAGGCGGACGTAGCCGATCCCGTCGTCCGGGAACCAGTCCCAGTCCATGTCGCCTGCGCCGGTCTTCTCCCAGCCCTTGACGGTCGGCAGGTCGATCCGCTTGCGGACGATCGTGAACTCCTTGGTGACGGTGTCGCCCTCGGCGGCCTCCGCGGCGTCGGCCCCCTCCGCGGGACGCTCGATCGTCAGCGTCACCTTCGTGTTCGCCGGGCCCGTGATGACCTCGACGGCCTGATCGAGGGTGAAGCCGGCGGCGGATTCGCCATCGACCTTCTTGATGATGTCGCCGGCGCGGATGCCGGCCCGCTGGGCGGGGGTTCCCTCGAGGGGGGTGACGACCTTGATGTTCATCAGCTCGTCGAGTTGGATCTGGATGCCGACGCCGATGAACTCGCCCTGGGTCGAGCGCCGGAAACGGGCCAGCTCGTCGGGCCAGATGATGGCCGAGTACGGGTCGAGCTTCTCCATCGCGCCGTTGCCGAACTCGTGGAGGACGGCCTCGGGCATGATCCCGACGGTGGCGTCGTTGGCCTCGACGAGGTCCTGGAGAACGGTGGTCATCCGCAGGGCGCCGACGTTCTTGGAGGTCGAGAGGTCGCTCTCGATCGAGTCGAGCGAGGCGAGGAAGTCGTGGAGCTTGGTCTCGTCGGCGAGGCCCGGGAAGGCGGCCTGGAGGTCGGTCGTGGTCGCCATCGTGCGGATGGCCTCGACGCCGCTGACGAGCATCTGGCGCATGTCCACGCCGTCACGGTCGCCGGCGGCGCGGTCGACGTAGCGGATGGCCGCGTTCTGGAGGGCGCGGCGGACCATCATCTCATCGATGCCCGAGAGCTTCTCGCGGAAGTTGTCGCCGTACTCGTTGTAGGGCGGGAAGGGGTCCTCGCCCTCGGCGACGCGCCGGTCGTTGCGCAGCTGCCAGAGGCGCTCGGGGGCGTACATGCGGATCATCGTGAGCCGCTTGGTCAGGCGGTCCACGTCCTCCTTGAACGCCCCCTCCTTCTCGAGCATCGTCGAGAGGCGGAAGTAGAGCTCGTTGGCGACCAGCCAGTCACCCCGCTCCTCGGCGGCGCGGGCGGCGGTCTCGGTCTCGTCGAGCAGCTCCTTGATCCGGGGGTCCGTGAAGAACGCGTCGTCGTCGTGCATGAGGAGCTGCAGCTCGACCGCGGCGACCAGCGCGTGGCTCAACACCGTGTCGTCGTTGCCCTTGGCGAGTTCCTCATCGAGCTGCTTGGAGACCTCGGCGATCTTCTCGGCCCGGGTCTGCTCGCGCTTCTCGCAGTTTGCCTTGAAGAGCTCGACCTCGCTGGTGAAGCGTTGATCCGCGCCGGGCGAATCGGCCAAGGCCTCGGCCAGCCCGGACTCGTTGTTCGACTTGGCGAGGGACCAGACACGCTCGGACCAGTCGGCGACCGAGGCGACCTGGACCGCGTCCTGCTGCGCCAGCGCCCCCGGGGCGCCGAGCCCGATCGCTGCCGCGGCGATCGCCGCGAGCGTCCGCATCCCTGCCCGATCGGTCATCACGTTGATCATGCTCGCTCCAGGCTGTGTCGCGCCGGAAACCCGGGGGAATCGCCCCGGGGGCCCACTCGGCGACGGTCCATCATCCCACCAGTTCGACCATCGGCCTCCCATCCGGTGAACCGTGGGCGGAAACGTCCTGTTCCGGTATCGCGTTGGGGTTTCATGCCGGTCGCACGGGACGACCGGGTGACAATACCGGGCCGGACGAGGGTCATACGCCCGAGAGCGGTCAAAGTTTCCCGCGCGCCCTGGGCCTCAGCAAGCGAGGGGCCGAGAACCCGAACAAAATAGCAACGACCAGAGTGAGGGCGACCATCGCGGTCTCGTACTGGATGAGACCCGTCGAGGCGAGGGCGACGGCGCCCAGGCCGCACAACGGGCCGAGCGTGTAGCCCAGCCCGATGAAGGCCTCGTGGGCGCCACCCGAGTCCACGTCGTCGGAGTCGCCCGCCTCCATCGCGTAGAAGATCGCCCCCGAGTAGACCGTCGCGCCGCCGAACCCGAACACGACGAGCGAGACAATGAGCAGGGTGACGCCGGTGTCCGGCGAGGGCGCCAGCGGGGCGAGGACACCCGCGATGAACCCGGTCGCGAGCAGGACCGCGCCGAGGATTGGCATGGCGCGCCGCCCGTGCCAGCCGTGCCAGCGTTCGAAGAGCCCGAAGCCGAGGAAGCGGGCGACGAAGTACGTGCTCCCGATCAGTGGTTTCCATGAGGGGTCGGTGTCGAGGGTGGCGAGGGCGGCGGGGAGCTGGGGTAGCAGCGCGGTCTTGAGCAAGTAACTCAATGGCAGCAGCACCCGGAACCACGCGAGAAGCTCGACCGAGCGCCGGCGGGACTCGGGCGTCAGATCGGAGTGGTGGTGCTCGCGCGGGGCGGGATCGCGCGGGAACCAGACGAGAAGCCCGGCGCCGATCACGTGCGAGGCGCCCACACCCAGCAGCACGAGCGTCGCGTGCTCCTTGACGAGCGGGCCCATGAGCCACAGCGCGACGATGGTGGCGCTGGACCACGCGAGGTTGAAGCGTCCCATCGCGGATCGGAGCTGGCGGTCGTGGCGTCCGCCCGAGACGTACGCCTCGCAGACGGGCCAGAGGACGCCGCTCGCGATGGCGAAGAGCACGATGAGGACCCAGAACGTCCACGCGGGGGTGGCGCCCTGCCCACTGAGCCAGGCGCCGACCGAGGGCATCACGCACGCCGCGGCGACGAGGACGGCGCTGGCGCCGAGGGCGCCCCGGGTGGTGATCCAGGACCGCCTCTGGGCGGCGCGTCGGATCCCGCGTCCGGAGGAGGAAGCGACGCCGACATAGACCGCGCCGAAGAGGATGGCGAGGCAGAAGTTCAGCGCCGCGCCGTACCCGAGGGCGGATTCGGCGAGAAAGTAGACGCCGTTCGTGATCGCGCCCGTGCCCAGGCTGGCGAGGAAGGCGAAGGCGAGAACACCCGGGAGCGGCGCGAGGGGGGAGGGGGTCGCTCGGGACGTTGCCATGCCTGGGGGGCGATCGTAGACTCCCGCGTTCGAGCGCGTGCCCGTAGCTCAATTGGATAGAGCGCTGGCCTCCGAAGCCAGAGGTTTTGGGTTCGAGTCCCGACGGGCATATTTTCGACCGCGGCGTGATCCCACCCCGCCGGCGACGCCGATGAACCCCCAGGGCGGCGCGGCGTATCACGAATCGATCACAGACAGGAGGACGCACGATGGCGTCACCATTTGCCAGGCTGACCACGCTCGCGATCTTCGGCGCGATGATGGGCGCCGCCCCGGCCCACGCGCAGGACACGACGCCCCCGCTCGGTTCCGAGAGCGGCGGGACGACACCCATCCTGACCGAGGACGCGCCCAAGTCCGACCTGCCCACCGCGGAGGACCTCTTCGAGCGTCACATCGCGGCCGCCGGCGGGCACGACAAGATCTATGCGCAGAAGAACCGGCGGATCATCGGGGTCTTCGAGGGCCCGCCCTTCAAGTTCCCCGCGCGCCTTACCACCTGGCTCGAGGCCCCGGACAAGCTCCGCTCGCACATCGCCGAGCCCGCCGGACGCTCGATCGACATCGGGTACGACGGCAAGACGGCCTGGCGCCAGATGGAGGACGGGCCGGTCGTCATCCTGGACGAGTCGGCCGCCGCCAACCTCCGCGACGCCGCCGACTTCTACGGGCAGGCCAACTACAAGAACAGGTACATGAGCATCAAGACCATCGGGGTCGGCCAGTTGCTGGGACGCTCCGTCTACATCGTCCGGGCGGTGTGGCCCTCGGGCGTCGCCGAGCAGGTCATCTTCGACCGCGACAGCGGGTACTACGTGGGCGTGCAGTACTCGATCCCGACCAAGGAGGGCTCCGAGGTCCAGATCCTGACGGTCGTCGACGCGTACGAGGACTTCGGCGGGGCGAAGTACCCGACCAAGATCACGCAGATGACGCCCGAGGGGAAGGTCCTGGCCAAGTACGAGTA
This sequence comes from Phycisphaerales bacterium, assembly GCA_041402005.1. Lineage (GTDB taxonomy): Bacteria > Planctomycetota > Phycisphaerae > Phycisphaerales > UBA1924 > JAJRXR01. Next base: position 151,339 of record JAWKTB010000006.1, read on the forward strand.
CCGTAACGTCCGCGTCGATGTCGACGACGGGTTCGACGATTACTCGCCGCCGGCGGACGCGGTCAAGAAGACCGACGCGTCGGGCGGCTGAGCGGATCCGATCGAACGGGCGCCGTCGTCTCAAGGGCAACGGACGCCGAAGGTCTTGCAGATCGGGTGGGTGTGCGGGGCGGAGCCGCGAGCGGGGCACGCCCTTCGCCCATGCCAGATGAGCTGGTGGCTCAGCGTGCACCACTTGGCCCTGGGGAAGAGCGCCATCAGCTTCTTCTCGATCTTCTTGGGGTCGTCCTTCTCCGCCTTGGTCACGAGATCGAAGCGCCAGGCGAGGCGCTGGATGTGCGTGTCGACGACGAAGCCGTCGTTGATGCCGAAGGCGTTGCCGAGGACGACGTTCGCGGTCTTGCGCGCGACGCCCCGGAGCTTGAGCAGTTCGTCCATGGTCTGCGGGACCTTGCCCCCGTGCTCCTCGGCGACCGCCTTCATCGCCTCGCGCACCGACTTGGCCTTGGACCGGAAGAAGCCGAGCGTCTTGATGTAGGGCTCGATCTGCGCGGGCGTCGCCTTCGCGAAGGCGGCGGGGGTCGGGAACTTCTTGAAGAGCGCGGGCGTCGCCTTGTTGACGCCGACGTCCGTCGTCTGCGCAGACAAGATCGTCGCGACCAGCAGCTCGTGGGGCGATGCGTAGTCCAGCTCGCAGTGGGCGTCGGGGTAGTGCTTGGCCAGGGCAGTCGCGAGCCGGGCGGCGCGTCGCTTGGCCTCGGGCGCGACCTTCGGCAGCTCGAACGGGATGTCTCGCAGGCCGGGCGGGTTCGAGGGCGTCAGCGCCTCCCGCCCCGCCTTGGTCTTGCGTGCGGCGCCCTTCGCGGCGGTCATGAACGCGATCCCCTCGCCAGGGCCGGCTCCTCAAGCTCGCTCCTCCGGGCTCGCGCCGGGGCTTCGCGGCGCGCGCTCCCGGTCACGCTCCAGAGGCCCGAGATGAACACGACGAGCACGCCGATGGTCACGACGGCGAATGAGTTGGTCGCCGCGGGGTGGTCGGCGTCGAAGGCCAGGCGGAACGTCTCGGCGGTCTCGTTCTCACCCGCCGCCGCGGCGGCGTAGAACGCCCGCAGATTCTCGCTCATCCGGGGCGTCAGAATCAACATGTAGTAGCTCAGCGCACTGAGCGCCAGCATGAGCGCGATCAGACGAACGGCGCCCACGATCGAGCGCAACGGCATCTTGTACGCCGCGATCAGTGCGATCATCGACCCCAGGCAGACCAGGGCGGCGACGAACTGCGTCACGTCCGTGAGCTTGAAGACCTCGTTCTGGATGTAGCCAGCCGCCAGGCGGGCGTGGTCGCCAGTGTAGGTGTCGAACGCGCCCAGGTGGGGGGAGAGCCTGGGCGTGGTCTTGAAGATGATCGCGGCAACGCCGCCGCTCATGAACAGCACGCCCAGCCAGATCCCGGCGGCGGCGAGGTGGATCGTCTCGCAGAGGCGGTGTCCGGTCGAGCGTGGGGGCGCCATCCCGGGATCGTAGTGGCGCCGGGCGACACGCGCCGTTCGCGGATACAACTCCCGCATGTCGGAAGCGTTCCTGACGAGCGTCTCGCTGGCCGGGCTTGATGATGCGCCCGGGCGTCCATGGTCCGGGGGCGCGAGGGCGGCGATCGCGTGGGGCGGGACGCTGTCCGTGAGAGGTGTCCGCCTCGACGCCGCGGCGGCGGGCGTCCGGGCTCGTGACCTCGACCGATCCGCCAGACGCGACCTGGCGGCGCTGCTGCGGCGCACCGAGCGAAGCCTGGGCGGCCTCGACCTCTGGATCCCCCCGACGCACTTTGCCGACGCGTCCCGCGTGGACCGCGCGGTGGCGGCGACACTCGGCGCCATCGAGCTGGCGGGGGACCTCGCCGCGCTCGTCGGGGGCGCGAGCCGACGCTCGGTCTCGGTCATCCTCCCGGGCGAGGTTGACCCCACGGTTGTCGGGTCGATCGCCGCTGCGGCAGAGATCGCGGGGGTCGTTGTTGCCGATCACGCGTGGCCTTGCGCTGAAGAACGTTCCGCGGGCATCGGCGTCGGCGTCGATCCGGCGACGGTGCTGCTCGCCGGCGGCGATCCTTCCGAGGCTGTCTCGAGACTCGGCGGTCGAGTCGTCGTCGCGCGGCTGAGCGATGCGAACGCCCAGGGGCGATGCCTGCCGGGCGACGCCGCCGGACGGCTTGACATGGTCGCGTACAGCGTCGCGATCGCGACGGGCGGCGCCGACCCCGAGATCGTCGTCGATCTGCGGGGTCTGCCCCGACAAGATCGGGCCGCCACACGCATCATCGAGGCGTGGCGCGAGACGCTGCCGAGAACGTCTTAGACGGGTGACGCCAGCGTGAACGCGACCGCCTCGGTGTCGGCACGCAAGTAGAGCGGGTGCTTCGGGTGGCCCGCGGCGGTCACGCCCAGGCAGACCGGCTCGCACAAGTTCGCCAGCATCATGCCGACGGCGGCTCCCCGCCCGCGCAGCTCGCCGTGCGTCCCCCAGCCGGCGACCACGAGGTCCGAGCGTCTGACCGCCCTTCGGATCGCCTTGTCGTTCTCGCCGCCCACGGGGTCTTCGTGTCCGCGGAGAGCGGCGGGGTCGGTCGATCGCAGCGCGAAGATGTTGACTACCTCCATCGCTGCGAACCCCCATCGCTGGGCGAAGCCGAGGCAGCGCGTCAGCGTGGGATCGAGCACGAACTCGTCGGCGGTGGAGGGGTTGAGGAGGCAGAAGCAGACGCGACGCCCGCCCGACGCCCAGCGCCGGTGCAGCGTGTAGCGATACGCCCTGGTTTCGTCGAAGGTCGCCCAGCCTCGCACGGGGGTGTTATACCCGATCTTGCCGGTGGGACAGGCTTCCAGCCTGTCCTTGCTCTACTCGATCCCCGCCAGCTCCTCGTCCGCGATCGAGGCGTTCGTGTACACCTTCTGCACGTCGTCGTTGTCCTCGAGCGCGTCGATCAGGTTCATCAGCTTGCGGACGTCCTCGCCCGTCACCTCGACGGTGTTGGACGGGATCTTGGAGACCTCGGCGTCCTCGATCGGCACGCCCGCCTGCTCGAGCGAGTCCTTCACGCTCAAAAACTCAGTCGGGGGGGTGAGCACGGTCCAGAAGCCGGGCTCGGCGTCGGTCGGGTCCTCGGGCGCCTGGATGTCGTCGGCGCCGGCTTCGACCGCCCTTTCCATCAGGTCCTCCTCGCCGATCTTGTCGGCGGGGATGACGATCTTGCCCTTCGTGTCGAACATGAACGCGACGGCGCCCGCCGAGCCCAGGTTCCCGCCGCCCTTGTTGAAGATGTTGCGGACGTCCGAGACGGTCCGGGTCTTGTTGTCGGTCAGGGCGTCGACGATGATCGCGACGCCGCCGGGGCCGTAGCCCTCGTAGGTAATCGTGGCGAAGTCCTCGCCGCCCGAGGCGCCCGCACCCTTCTCGATGGCGCGCTTGATCGTGTCCTTGGGCATGTTGGCGTACTTGGCCTCATCGATCGCGTAGCGGAGCGTGAGGTTGGTGTCGGGGTCGGGCCCGCCCTGGCGCGCCGCGGCCATGATGGCCTTGGAGCACTTGGACCACATCTTCCCCTTCTTCTTGTCCTGCCGCTCCTTGCGGTGCTTGATGTTCGCCCATTTGCTGTGTCCGGCCATCTGGCGAAACTCCTCGCTGATCGTCACCGACGCCTCGGCGCCGCCGCTGCACATTGTTGTCGTGATCAAAGCCCCGGGCGCGAGGCTACTCGTCGGGAGGGGGCTCGACGATCGGCGCGACCGGCGGGTCCTCGCCGGCCTGGACCGCCAGCAGCTTCGCACGCACGATGCGCCGACGCGCCTCGAAACGCCGCGCCGCCGGGCTGTCGATCCCCTGGCGCCTGACCGTGCGGATCTGGTTCCCGCCGATCTCCTCGGCGTCCAGCCAGGCCTGCTCCGCCGCCTCGCGCTGCCCGGTGCGCCACAGCGCGTCCCCCAGGTGGTCGTGGAGCGTCGCGTTCGAGTCCCCCTCTTCGAGGCTCAACGCCCGCTTGAGCAGCGTCACCGCCCCCTCGCGCCCGCCGACATCCTCGAACTCGCCCCGCTTGTACCGCACCCACCCGAGCGAGTCCACGATGTTCGAACTCGTCTGGTCTTGCCCGTAGGCGACCTCGATCAGCCGCTCCGCCTCGTCAAGCTCGCGTCCCTCGTCGGCGAGCATGTACCCCAGGTCGTTGTTCGACCAGGTGTGCGTCGGATCCTGCTCGAGTGCGACCCGGTACACCGACTCCGCGACCTCGTCTCGGTCGAGGAACGAGGCGAGCGAGGCGACTTGGTAGGCGAGCTGGGCATGCACGCCCGACGCCGAGACGCCCGGAGGCGGCGCGTCGTCCCACGCGACCGGCGCCGCCTCGACCGAGCGGCCCGAAGACTCCAGGCGGTCGATGAGCACGCGCGTCGTCTGGGCGTCGCCGAACTGGGCGGCGATCATGATCGCGTAGCTCAGCAGGTCCGTGTCCAGCTTCTCGCCCCGGAGCGCCCCCGTGATGGACAGCGCAACCGCCTCGGACGCCCGCCCGTTGGCGATGAGCCCTTCGGCCAGCCGCTTGAAGGTCGCGGTCGTCTGTGCGTCGTCGCCGGTCTCGTCCCGCAGGGCGAGGGCGGCGAGCTGTTCGGTGGTTGCCTTCGGATTGAGAGCCGCCAGGCTCATCCGCGCGTCCTGGATCGCCTGTCCCAGGGGCACGCCGCGAGCCGCGGCCATATCCACGAGCGCGACCGCGGGGGCCGCAAGCGCCTCGTAGTCCCCCTCCTTCCACGTGCCTGGTCTGAGGGTCGCGATCGAGAGGGCGCCCACGCGCGCCAGGCGCTGACCCTGCTCGGGCGTGAGCGTGACCGACTCGGGCAGGTTCGCGCGGAGCGTCTCGACGGCTGTCTTCGAGCTCCCGCCCTCGACCTCGAGCATCGCCCGCGTCAGGGCGTCGTCGATCGAGAGGGTCGGGTGGTCCAGGCGAGCGAGCGCCATCGCGCGGGCGCGGTCGGGGTCCTTCAACTCGCGGGCGATGATCTGCTCGCGCATCGCGGACAGCACCGGGGAGCCGACCGCCTCGTCAACGCCCTCGAGCGTCGCGATCGCCTCGTCGGTCCGCCCGAGCGTGATGAGCACGCGGGCGAGGGCCGCGCCGATTGGCGGCGAGCCCGGACGGGCGTGCAGTCGCTCGGCGAGCCACGCCGCGGCGTCCTCGTAGGCGTGTTCCGTGCCGCTCGCGCCGGAGCCCGCCATCTGCCCCCACACGCTCAGGAGCAGCTCGTACGCGCTCGGCTCGTCGGTGTCCCGCTCGACGAGATCGCGCAGGCGACGCTCCGCTTCGTCGAGCACACCGCCTTCCGCTAAGTCACGCGCGTCGTAGAGACCCACGAGCACGCCCTCGGGCAGCCGCTCGCGCAGCGCACGCCGCACACGGGTCTCCTGCGACTCGTCGGCGAGCGGGCCGTCGGGGGAATACAGCGCGAGCTGGGCGGCGTACACACGCTCCTCGAAGGGATCCAGCTCGGAGGCGGTCTGCAGGAACAGCTCGGCGTCGCGCGGCTCGCCCCGCTGCATCGCCAGCTCGCTCGCCGCGAGAAGGCTCTCGACCTCGGGGTCCCGCTCGGTCATGACACGCTCGGCGATCTCGTACGCCTCGTCGAGGCGCTGCGCGGCGCGGAGGGCGCCAAGCAGGAGGACCGGATCGACGTCCGGCGATGAAGTGAGCCTCTTCATGGCGTCGTCCACGACATCCCAGCGTCCCGCGTCGGCGCCCGCCTCGACCAGCAGCATGTCCACAACGTTGCGAGGCGCGTTGAGATCGTTGATCGAGACGAGACGATCGAGCGCCCGCCTGGGCAGTCGCAGCTGAAGGTCGACGCCGGCGCCCAGGAGGGCGCCCTCCCAGCCGCCGACGCCGTCTAGCGCGGCGGTGATGTCGATCGGCCTCGCGTCGCCCGCGAGCAGGGCGGCGCCCCAGCGCCTCGCGTGCTCGGGACGCGCCCGGGTCAGCGTGATCGCCTCGCCGATCCGGGCGCGGACGTTCGGCGCCCGCTCGAGCAGGTCGGTCGCCGCGGCAGCGCTGGGCGAGTCGACCACGAGGTGCGCTCGGAGGAACTCCGCGCCTGGCTCTCCGCCTAGCGCGCTCGCCGCGGCTCGCGCCAACTCGGCGCGGAGCGTCGGGGAGCCAGGCTCGAAATCGGCCCGGAGCTCGAGTAGCGCCGCCGCGACGGTGGACGCAAGCGGGCGCGATCGGGACACGGATTGAAGAGCGGCGATCTCACCCCGGGTCGGTGGCGAGCGTTCGGCCCGAACCCGCCGGACGACCTCGTACGCCGCCGAAGCCGGGCGTCCCGTGCGGACGAAGGCCAGGAGGATGCGCGGGCCCGTGACCTCTTCGGATTGGGCGCGATAGGCGTCCAGAGCGCCCTCGGAGTCGGCGGCGAGGACGAGGGCGTCGCCCGCGCTGCGCTGCAGTTCTCCCTGGCGCGCCAGGGTGCGGGCGATGTCTGTCCGCCAGGGTGAATCCGGCGTGGGCGCCGGCATCCCTCGCAATCCCTGCAAGATCGCCTCGAGCGCCGGCGCGCCGCCAGCCTTGCTCGATCGTGCCGCCTCGCCCGCGGCGATCGCCGCCAGGCTTCGCGCGCGGGCTCGAGCGTCCCAGGGCGCGAGATCGCCCCGAGCAGGCGGGCAGCGTCTCGCCGGGCGCCGCTCGTGGAGCCGACTCGAGGGCAACGAGGATGTTGGCGTTCGCGTCGTCCGCGCCGAGCGAGAGAGCCCGCTCGGCGGCCGTGACCGCCTCCGCTCGACGACCAGCGCTCAGGAGCGCCCGCATCTGCGACAGCGCGATCTCCCGGCTCGCGGGGTCGAGCGCCGCGGCACGCCGGAACGCTTCCAGGGCCTCCTCCGTCTCGCCGGCGCTCGCGTGTTCCTCGCCGACCGAGAGCAGGTACGAGGCCGAATCACGGTCCTCGGGCGTCGTCGTGTCGAGCACGGGCGCCCCCGGATCGGCGGGTGTCGGGGCGACGACCAGGCGTCGTACCGCGGCGTCCAAGGGGAGCCGAGCGATCTCGGATGTGTCCGCCTGTTCCAGCTCTCCGATGCCGAGGAGCGTGGCGAGGCCCGGCGCCTCGGTGGGCGAGGTGGGCGATTCCGTCTCGCGCGCGGCGAGCGCCGCAAGTTCGTCGATCGCGGACCCTGATCCACGGGGCGCCAGCACCGCCGCGGCATGCTCGGGCGTCATCGGCGCTCGCGTCGAGCCCCCCGATGATGCGCACCCGCCGACCACGAGCCCGAATACGACACCCATCACGCCGAGGCGAGCAGGAGTCAGTCTGCAAGCCGACGCCCTCACGACGCCCTCGAGCTTGCGCGTGACGAGCGTGAGCGTCCCGTGCCCCGCGTTCCGGTGGCCGCGATCTTACCGGCTCGCCCGTCGGACCACGCCTCGATCAGCAGGTACGCCCCCTCCGCCTGTCCGGCGCGGATGTGGCGCTCCAGGCGCACGCTCACGGACTCGGGGGTTTCGTCCGCGTCGCAGACCCCCTCTTTGGCCAGCCGCTGGGCGAGGCGAGCATCGACGGGGAAGCCGTGCGCGCCGAGCGCGAGCAGCGAGACGCGAGCCGCGACGAAGGGCGTGATCCCGCCGAGGGCGTCCAGATACGCACGCGCCTCGCGCTTGGGCTGCTCGGCGAGCGGCGCGAGGGTCAGGGCGTGCTGGCGCGCGAAGATCTCGTTCAGGACGACACGCAGCCGCTCACACCGCTCCTCCGCGGCGGGGTACTTCTTGGGAAGGATCCCCGCCAGCTCGTCGCTCATGCAGATCCGCAGCTCGTTGTAGTCGACGAACTCGCTCGCGAAGGCGTTCAGCGCCTTGGCCGCGGCCTTCGGGCCCGCCTCCCAGACCATGAACGAATGAACCAGCGCGTGGACGATCGGGTCGACGCCCTCGGGCGCCGGGGGCGTCTTGGCGCTCTCGGCGTCCGGGCCGCTCTTCTTCTCCAGCCGCTTGAGAAGGGCGTCGAGTTTCTTGGCCTGGTCGGGCGTCGTCACGCGCCGGTCTCCTCGTCGTCTGGGGCGGCGCCCTCGCGTGCCTCACGCTCCTCGCGGACTTTGGCGAGCAGGCCCATCACCTCGGCCTGCTTCTTGAGCCCCTCGTCGAGCTCGAAGGTGAGACGGGGCATGTCGCGCATCTCGACCTGCTCCATGAGGCGACGCCGGATGTGGGCCGCGGCGTCGCGGATCGCGTGCATCGTCAGCGACTCGTGCTCGTGCGGGAAGATCGAGACGCCGATCTTGGCGGTCTTGAGGTCCTTGGCGATCTCGACCGAGGTGATCGAGACCATGCCCCTGACGCGTGGGTCGTTCAGGCCTCGCGCGAAGACCTCTTCCAACCCGCGCTGCAGGTTGGCGTTCAGACGCTTGAGACGTCGATCGAAGCCCTCGCCGCTCACGCCGCCCCCTCCGCCCTGGCGAGCATCTCCCGGGCCAATGCCTCGGCGTCCATCTCATCGACTATGGCGCCTGGGGAGTCCTCGCCCACGATGATCTGGCGCGACGTCGCGCCCAGTTCCGCGTCGTGCAGCGACCGGAGCTTCGCGCTCACCTTGTCCAGCACGTCCGCGACCCGCTTGCCGTCGTTCCCGACGACCGCCAGCCCCATGACGGCGAGGTTCAAGGTATCGAGCGCCCCGACCTCCGCGACCGAGACCATGTGCTCGCGGTGCAGGCGGTCGCGCACCGACCGGACGACGCGTCGCTTGTCCTTGAGCGACTCGGCGCCCTGGACGTGCAGCTCGAACTGGAGGACCCCGACGACCATCGCGCTCCCTTACTCCGTTGCCCGCGCCCCGGTCAGAGCGTCCGCTTGACCTCGACCTGCTTGTAGCACTCGAGGACGTCGCCCTCCTTGATGTCGTCGTAGCCGGCGATCTTCATGCCGCACTCCATGTTGCTCTTCACTTCCTTGACGTCGTCCTTGAAGCGCTTGAGCTGCTCGAGCTTGCGATCGTTCTCGACGACGATCCCGTCGCGCGTCACGCGGACCAACGCGTCCCGCTGGATCAGGCCGTCCGTGACGTAGCACCCCGCGATCCAGCCGGCCTTCGTGACCTTGAACACCTTGCGGACCTCGGCGTGCCCGATGACCTCCTGGCGCAGTTCCGGCGCCAGCAAGCCCTCCGCCGCCTTCCTCATGTCCTCCACGATGTCGTAGATCACCTGGTAGTTGCGGATCTCCACGCCCTTCTGCTCCGCGAGGGACCGACCCTTCGCGTTCGCGATGACGTTGAAGCCCACGATGACCGCCTGCGACGCGTCGGCGAGCAGGATGTCCGAGTCCGTGATCCCGCCGACCGCCGCGTGGATCACACGAACCTTCACCTCGTCGCCCGAGACCTTCTCGATCTCGTGCTTCAGGACGTCCACAGATCCCTGCACGTCCGCCTTCAGGACGACGCGGATCTCCTTCAACTCCCGCTCGGCCATCTGGTCGAACATCCGGTCCAGCGTCAGCTTCGGCTGAGCGAGCTGGCGCTCGCGCTCCGAATGGCGACGCTGCTCCGCGGCCTGCTCGGCCTTCTTCAAAGTGTCCACGCAGTAGAACTTGTCGCCCGCGTCCGGCAGCATGTCAATGCCCGAGATCTGCACGGGCATCGGGGGCAGCGCGCTCCTGATCCGCGTGCCGTGGTCGTCCGTGATGTCGCGCACGCGCCCGTACGCCCGCCCCGCGACGATGAAGTCCCCGACCTTGAGTTCGCCGTCCTGGAGCAGAATGTTGGCGACGGCGCCCCGCCCCTCCTCGGGGCGCGCCTCGATGACCGTGCCCCGCGCGGGCCCGCCGAAGTCCGCCTTCAGCTCGAGCACCTGCGCCTGCAGGTCCAGGATCTCGAGCAACTCCGTGATGCCCTCGCCCTTGGTCGCGCTGGTGCGCACGACCTCGGTGTCCCCGCCCCAGTCGACCGGATTCAGGTCGTGCTCGGCGAGCTGGCCCAGGATCCGCTGGATGTTCGTGTCCGTCGCCTCGGGCTTGTCGATCTTGTTGAGCGCGACGACGATCGGGACGCCCGCGGCCTTGGCGTGGCTGATCGACTCGACGGTCTGGGGCATCACGCCGTCGTCCGCCGCGACCACCAGCACCACGATGTCCGTCACGTTGGCTCCCCTCGAGCGCATCTCCGTGAACGCCTCGTGACCTGGCGTGTCGATGAAGACGACCTGCTTCTCCTCGTCCCCGACCTTCACGGGCACCCGGAAGGCGCTGGTCGCCTGAGTGATGCCGCCCGCCTCGCCCGCGGCGACGTTGGCGTTGCGTATCTTGTCCAGCAGCGACGTCTTGCCGTGGTCGACGTGGCCCAGGATCGTGACGACGGGTCCACGCGGGCGCTCGTCCACGACGTCGCGCTCGGCGAACTCCTCGGACACCTTCTGCTCGGCGGTCTTGGCCTCCGTGACCTCGAGCTCGATGTCGTACTCCATCATGATCTCTTGGGCCTTCTCCGACTCGATCGGAGAGTTGATCGTCGCCATCACGCCCTGCATGAAGAGCTGCTTGACGATCTCCGCGCCCTTGACGCCGGTCGCCGCCGAGAGGTCCTTGATCGTGAACGGGGCGGCGATGGACACCTTGCCACCCCGCTCGGCGGGGGACGCGGGGCGGTCGCCCTGCGTCTGGCGCCGCAGCTGCTGGCGGCGCTGCTTGAGGTAGCCACCGGCGCGCTGCAGACGCATCTCGCGCTCGGCGAGGTCGGCCTCGGTGTATCCCGAGCCCTCCATGTCCGCGCGCCCGCGGCGCTTCGCGGGCACGCCCGCGCCGCCCGTCGTGCGTCGGCGATTGCCGCGACGCCCGCTCCGGTCGTCGCCCGGCATGTCCATCGGTCCTGCGGGCGCCATTCCCGGGCCACCCCCGCCCGGTCGGGGCGGGCGACGACGGGGCGACTCGATCTGCTCGGGCGCCTCGATCCGCACGACCTTCGGGCCCGACAGCTTGACCTGCTGCTTCTCCTCGAGCTTCCGCCCCGCCGGCGTGACGACCTTCGGACGCGTCGGCACGTTCATGGGCGCGGGCTTGGGCTCCTCGGGCGCCTTGGTCTGGGCGGCCGCCGCCGGGCGCTCCGCGGGCGGGGCCTGGTCCTCGGGCGCTTCGGGTTGTGACGCCGCCGCTGGCTTCGCGGGGGGCGTCTCGACCGTGCTCGGCCCGATCGAGGTAGGGCGGAGCTTCGACGGCGCCGCCGGCGGGGGGCGACGCACCGGGACCGGGCGTGCCGGCGAGACGCGGGTGGGTGGCTCGGCGACCGCGGTCTGCGTCTCGACGCCGGCGTCGTCATCGCCGTCGGCGTCGGACGACGTCGACCGCGCCTTCTTCTTCGGCGCCTCGCGGACCTTGTCCAGGTCGACCTTCTCGGCCGTCTCGACCGCAGTGTGCGACGCGTCCTCCGAGGAGGTGAACCACTCCCGGATCGTCTGCTCCAGGCCGACCGACACCGTGGACATGTGGTTCTTGATCACGTCCGCGGGGATGCCCTCGGCGTGACACTTGTCGACGATCGCCTTGGACTTGATCCCCAGATCCTTCGCGATTTCAAAGACTCGTTTGGCCAACCGTTCCTCCCGGCGCTATCCGCCGGCTCCGCGTATCTCGTTCAAGGACGCCTCGACGCGAACTGGCGCGGCGGGCGATGCTGTCCGACCTCGATCACTCGTCCTTGGAGCCCCCGCCGAGGATGTCGGCGGCCCGCGCCTCCGCCTCCTCGTCGGGCGCCGGGGGAGCCTCCCCCTCGTTCTCGCCGTCCGTCTTCTGGGGCGTGAAGGGAACGGAGCCGGCGCCCAGGATCGCCGCCGCCGCCGTCTCTGGGTCCACGTCCCCCTCGGAAAAGTCGCCAGACAAGAGGCGCTCGGCCGCGGCGTGCTCCTCCGCCTTGCGACGCTCCGCCTCCTCCTTCTCCTTCTGCTGCTGCTCGGCGACCTCCTTGGCCCGCTCCGAGCTCAGCTGCACGATCTGCTCGGCCTGCTCCTCACTGATCTCCAACTCCGCGACGAGCACGTCGGCGCCGACCTCCTCGATGTCGAACACGCTGACCATGCCCAGCGTTGCCAGGCGGTCCACCATCTCGTCGCTGACGCCCTCGACCTGCGTGAGCGTCTGCGACATGATCTCCAGGCCCTTGTTGAACTCCTCGGGCGTGAGGATGTCCACGTCCCACCCCGTCAGGCGGGCCGCCAGACGCACGTTCTGGCCACGCTTGCCGATCGCCAGCGAGAGCTGGTCGTCACGCACGACGACCGTCGCCCGACCCAGCTCGAAGCACAGGCTGATCTCCTGCACTTCGGCGGGCTTCAGAGCATTCTGGATCAGGATCTGGCTCGACTCGTTCCACCGGACGATGTCGATCTTCTCGCCATTGAGCTCGTCCACGATGTTCTTGATGCGGCTGCCCCGCACGCCGACGCACGCCCCGACCGCGTCCACCTTCGAGTCGATCGAGCTGACCGCGATCTTCGTGCGGAACCCCGCCTCGCGGGCCATCGCCTTGACCTCGATGATCCGCTCGGCGACCTCGGGCACCTCCACCTCGAACAGACGCACGATCAGGTCCGGGTGCGCCCGGCTCAAATAGATCTTCACCTGCGAGCCCATGTCCTTGACGTCGAGCACGAGGGCCCGCACGCGGTCGCCCGGCATGAACTGCTCGCCCGGGATCTGCTCGGACCGGAGCATCACCGCCTCGGCCCGGTCGATCTGCACGATCAACGCCCCCCGGTCGTACCGCTGGGCCGTCCCCGTCACGATCGTCCCGACGCGCTTGGAGTACTCGTCCATCAGCGACTGACGCTCGTCGTCGCGGAAGCGCTGGATCATGACCTGCTTGAAGGTCTGGGCGGCGATGCGTCCGAACGCCTCGGGGTCCATCGCCATCGGCTCGCCGTGACGCGTCAGCGCGATCTCACCCGTCAGGGGATCGACGCTGCACTGGAACTCCTCGGTGTCGAGGGTGTTGTAATGCTTGCGGCAGGCCGAGACCATCGCGGCCTCGAGGTCGCCGATCAGCAGGCTCTTCTCGATGTTCCGATCGCGTGCGATCGAGTCGAGGATCCGCATCATCTCTTGGGTGTTCACGCGTGACGTCTCCCGAATGTCGGCGGCGTCTGTGCCGCCCTCTGGATTCCCGGTTGCCGGGTTGCCTGGATGTCGGCGCCCATGCGCCAAAAAAACACGAACCACGAACGCGTGTCGGCACGCTCGTGGTCGCCAGCGCCGGGGAGGGATCCCCGTTCGCGGGTTACGGGCCGGCCCTAGGGGGCCCGGCCCTCCCGATTTTCAGGGGAGCCGAGCGCCCGACCGACGCCCGCGCGCGGACCGACCACGATGGCCAGCCGCTCACCGCACATCGCTGATGACCGTCGTCATACCGATGTCCTTCCGGGCGCGAAGCGCCCCACACGTCCCCAAACTGTAGAGATGCCCCGCGGGGGTGGTCAACCTGGGAAAGCTCATCCCCGGTCCGTGACGTCCCCGCACTGAGCCCGCAGACCCGCCGATTTCACCCCGTGGGGCGTCCTAGACCCGGTCCTCCGACCGCCTGGCCCGGATCACCCGCAGCGCCCTCGCGCGCCGGTGCTGCCCGACCTCGGCCAGGAACTTCTTCTCTCCGCCCACCGTCAGCACCGCCGGCTGGTCCGCCCGCTTCTCGGTCAGGATCAGGTCCCCAACCTCCAGGCCCATCAGGTCTTTCAGCGTCACGGTCGTCTCGGCCAGCACGCCGCTGATGTCGAGGGCCGCCCGGGACAGGTTCGCCCCGATCCGGGTCTCGAGCTCGGCCGAGCGGGCGTTGCGGGCCGCGGCGAACCAGCTCTGGGCCGCCAGCTCCTCCATCACGGGCTCGATGACCGCGTACGGGATGCACAGGTTCATCGTGCCGGCCCGGTTGGACATCTTCAGCTCGAGCCCCACGACCACGACCACCTCGTTGGGCGGCACGATCTGGACGAGCTGCGGGTTGCTCTCGGTCGCCGCGATCTTGAACTCCATCTTGCGGACGCCCTCCCAGGCCTCCGCCAGCGCGACCAGCCCGCGCTTGGTCACGTTCCCGATCAGCCGCCCCTCGATCTGCGTGACCGGGCGTTGCGGGATGAACAGGTCCTGGTTGGTCCCGCCCAGCAGGCGGTCGATGATCGGGTAGATGATCAGCGGGCTGATCTCGAGGCACATCTGCCCCTCGAGCCCGTCCGAGGCGATGAGATTGAAGCTGGTCGGGTTGGGCAGGCCCGAGATGAACTCGGCGTAGGTCATCTGCTCGCAGGTCGCGACCTTGATCTCGACGATCGTGCGCAGGAACCCCGAGAGCGAGGCGCCGAAGTTGCGCGCGAACGCCTCGTGCAGCGTCTGGAGCGCCCGCATCTGGTCCTTGCTGACGCGCTCGGGACGCTTGAAGTCGTACGACCGGATCTCGACGTTCTCGTACTCCGTCCGCCGCCGGGCGGTGAAGATCTGCGCGGACCCCTCGTCCTCCTCGATCTCACCCGAGTCGACCGCCGCCAGCAGGGCGTCCACTTCGTTCTGGTCGAGCACTTCGGACACGGCGGGCGATCCCTCGCATGGGGCGTGGGCGCAGCACGTGCGCCCGGGTGAAGAGCCCCGGGCTGTATCGGACCGCGACCGCGGCGGGCTTGAAGAGGGTGGCGCAAGACCTGCCACCCATGACGCCCCGTGCCGGAACAATCCCGGGCGCCCGGCGATTTGACCCGGGCGTCGCCACCCAATTCCATCGGACAGCCAAGGTGGACCAATCCGTGAGCCGTGAACGATCCAGGTCGAGATGGTGGGGACGATGGGGGGGTGTCGTCGTCGCGTTCGCTGTGGTGATTCTCGCGCCCAGGCTCGCCCTCGCTCAGCCCGGCGGCAACCCCCTCGGTTCGAACCCCTTCGCCGACGCGGGCGTCCAGGAGGTCACGCTCTCGCTCGAGGCGTCGCGAAAGAACGTCGCGCCGGGCGACCAGCTCGTGATCGCGGTCGTCCTGAACCACGCCGAGGGCTGGCACTCGCACACGAACAAGCCGGACGTCCCGTCCAAGCTGCTCGAGAGCGGCTTCTTCGCGATCCCGACGCAGGTGGTCGTCCAGGACACGCTCGGTGTCTCGCCCGGGCCCGTGCAGTGGCCGACTCCCCACGTCGTCGACATCCAGGTCGGTGGTGGCGAGATGGCGCCCTATGCCGTCTTCGCGGAGCGCGCCGTCATCTATGTGCCCTTCATCGTGAGCGAGGACGCCGCGGGCAGCGTCCGGATCGCGCTCGACGTCTCCTATCAAGCCTGCGACGAATCGGTCTGCCTCCCCCCCGAGAACGTGACGCGCGTGATCGAGCTACCCGTTGTGCCCCTCGACCAGCGGGGGGAGCAGTCCGCCTCTGCCGACTTCGCCGGTTTCGACGCCTCGGTCTTCGCGGATCGTGAGAGCTTCGGCAAGCACGCCGCGGCCAGAGCCGCCGGACCCATTGCCCGACCCAAGTTCTTCGGCCTCGAACTCCCCTCCCCGGACGGGGCGGCGGGCCTCGCGATCGTCGCCCTTCTCGCCGCCCTCGGCGGGTTCATCCTCAACCTCACCCCATGCGTGCTCCCCGTCATCCCCATCAAGGTCATGACGATCTCGAGCCACGCCGGCTCGCCTGGCAAAAGCCTCTATCTGGGCCTCTGGATGGCGGCCGGCGTCATCGGGTTCTGGGCCGCCCTCGGCGTCCTCGCCGCCAGCGTCAGCGCCTTCGCCGACCCCTCCCGCGTCTTCGGCCTCTGGTGGTTCACCCTCGGCGTGGGCCTCCTCATCGGCGCCATGGGCGTCGGCGTCATGGGCGCCTTCAGCCTCAACCTCCCCAAGGCGGTTTACGCGTTCAACCCGAAGGCCGACAGCGCCGGCGGGTCGTTCTTCTTCGGCGTCATGACCGCCGTCCTCGGCCTTCCTTGCTTCGGCTTCGTTGCCGGCGCCCTGCTCGCCGGGGCGCCGACGTTGCCCGCACTTGTCGTCGTCACGATCTTCGTCGCGCTGGGTGTCGGGATGGCCCTCCCGTATTTCGTCCTCTCCGCCAAGCCCGGCTGGGTCGAGAAGATCCCGCGCACCGGACCCGCCTCCGAGCTGGTCAAGCAGGTGATGGGACTGCTGCTGCTCTCGGCGGCCTCCTTCTTCGTCGGCGCTGGCGTGCTCGCGCTGCTCGGCGGCATGGACCGGTTCGTGACGGGCATGCCCTGGTGGGGGCATGTCGTGCACTGGTGGTTCGTCGCACTCTTCGCCGCGGCCGCCGGGGTGTGGATGCTCGTCCGAACCGTCCAGATCACGAAGCGGGCGGCGCCCCGCGTCGTGTTCACATTCGTCGCCCTGGTATTCGCCGCCGGTGGCATCGTCGCCGCCGCCGACCGGACCAACGACGCGTACAACAACATCTGGATCCCCTTCACGCCCGACACGCTCGCGCAGGCGCGGGACGAGGGGCGCGTGGTGGTCCTGGACTTCACCGCCGAGTGGTGCCTGAACTGCAAGGCCCTCAAGGCGGCGGTCCTCTCCCGCCAGCCGGTCAAGGGCGAGCTCGTCAAGTCCGACGTCGTCCCCCTGATCGCGGACGTCACCAGCAACGCCGCCCCCGGCTGGGACAAGCTCCGCGAGCTGGGCCAGACCGGCATCCCCCTCCTGGTCGTCTACGGCCCCGGCCTCGACCAGCCCTGGCAGTCCAACGCCTACACCCCTGAGCAGGTCATCGACGCGATCGAGCGGGCACGCTCGACCCCCGCGATCGGGCGGCGGGACTGATCCTCGTCGAACGCCCCCGCGTCCTCTGGGCCCGATCATCGTCGCCAAACCTCTCTCTGAATCCCCCCGACGACGTGACCTACCCAGTCTCGTTGACGCCCCGGGGCCTCCGGGCTACGTTTGACCTGCCCGGGGGCGACCCCCGGGCCGGCGACGCGGGTGTAGCTCAGTGGTAGAGCGTCACGTTGCCAACGTGAATGTCGTCGGTTCGAATCCGATCACCCGCTTTCAGAAGTTTCGCTGAAATCAGAGCTTACGTGATTTCAGCCAGCAACGCACTACTCCGCTCGGACGATAAAACGACCTATGTCGTGCACGATCGCCCCGAAATGTAGTGCAAGTCAGGGCAGACGCGCTGTGGCGTTGTGTCGGACGGCGCACGGGATTGCCCGTGTTCGAGCCGGTTCGCGAGAGCAACTCCGCTTGGAGTGACGTCCAGCACACGCCAGCTCATCATTCAGCATCGCGTCTACTCGATCCGTCATCGCGGCGTCTCCCTCGCCGACAGTGAAGGCTGAGAACAAACCGAACGTCAAGATTGTAGATTCGACCGGTGCGTCCGTGCCCAGACAAAGCCCGTCTATCCGTTGTTCAAGGGGCTTTCGGGTCGTACCAGTTCCGTGATGGGGTTTCACCGACGACCTGCACCCAGGTATCCGAGAACGGGTGGGGGCCCGCGTGCCCGTCTGTAAACACATAGTTCGCACGCTCGCCCCCGTGGCGGGTGTGCTGAATCACCTTCGGCAGCTGCGTGGACGCATCCCACTGGCGTGCCTGGATCATCGGGTTGGCGACCGTCGGCGGGTCTCCCCAGAACATGGGCATGAAGTGGTCCATCGCCATCTCTTCGGTGAGCTCGGCGCTGAGCACGCACCGCGACGGGAACTCGATCTGCGACGCCTTCACGCCCCAGTAGGGCGGGTGGTTGGGCGTCAAGTAAGCGTTGATCCCGTAAGACGCGAGCCGCGGCATCATGACCGCGTCCCAGTTCTGGCTGTGGTCCTCGGGGCACTGGCAGACCGGCATCCGCTCGATGAACGCGCGGATCTCCTCGGCGGTGGGGTTGTCGGGGAGCGTGGCCTCGACGCCGACGTACGGCGCAAGGAGATAGACCCACGAGATGGTGAACGGCGCGGGTGGGTTGCCGTCCATCGCCATGCCGGGCATGCGGGCGGTGGGGAAGTGCTCCGCCCGGTCGTCGTCGGCGTACATCGTCATCGCGGTTGCGATCGAATGCGAGTTCGCGAGACACACGACCGAGCGGCCCGCTGAGCGGGCCTTGCCGAGCGCGGGGAGTATGATCCCGATCAGCAACGCGATGATCGCGATCACGACGAGCAGTTCGATGAGCGTGAAACCGCCGGGCTGCGTCGGTACCCTCCGATGTTTCTTCGCGGGGCCGCCCCCGAGGCGTTCTTCGGCCGCGATGCCCGCCGGGAACAGGATGTTGTTCTCCTTGTGGATGTGCCGGTGGGTGTCGCGCTCGAGATCGCCGAGCAGGCGGTAGCACTGCGTCCATGTCGAGCAGGCCCCCTCGGGCGCCGTCAGGCCATCCGTGAGCTCGTGGATCCGCCTGAACGCCTCGCCCACGTCGTCGTGGTCATGCACCATGCAGTCGATCGGTCGGCGGACGCTCCACGGGGGCCCGCCCTGGATCTCGGTCTTCCGCTCGAGCCGGCGAAGCCAGGGGAAGAGCACGCGTTCTTCGCGGATAAAGTGATCGTGCATGTCCTCTGTGAGTGCCGCGACGGTGCTCTGCAGCTGGGCGAGGCGCGGTTCTTCGTCGCCATGTGCTGCGACGCACTTGGAAATGAGTGTGTCGAGCCGGTCGAGCGTTTCTCGGGCATAGACGTGGTGTGTCTGCTCGAGGTGATCAGCGAGCTCGGTCATGGACATCGCCGCGAAGTCGATCGTCTCGGCGGGGCCAGCGGCGGGATCGGGCTCGCACGCTATGAGGGTGCGGACGGCTTCCTCCGGTCTCAGGCCGGCGTCGGTTGCCGCCTGATCGAGCGTCTGATTTCCCCTGCAGCAGTAGTCGATGCCAAGACGCTCAAGCTCGGGTATCAGCTCGGGGTGGGCGGTCGCGATCTGCCCGGCCGTCATGCTCAGAGTGATTTCACGGGCCATCGTCGTGCTCCTGTTTGGGGTGAGACGATTCGGCTTCGTCAGCGCTGCAGCAGGCCCCGGCGAAGCCGAGTCGCTTCCACGCGACGTCGAACGTCATCGTGTCGCCGGTCAGTTCTTGTCTCGCGGCTTCGAGCTCCGACGGCGACGCGAATGCCGCGACTTTCGAGCCCATCGGCGTGTGGAGGTTCGGCGACATCAGGAAGCTCGCGTCCTCGGTCCGCACCCACTCGCCCGTGGCGTGACTATGCGACCAGCGTGCGAGGATCTCGAGGTCCGGGTGCTCGACCTCGTGGTTGACCTGGCAGTTGAAGTCGTCGAACAGACGGGGTTCGGGACCGCGCGGGCCGTCGATGATCGTGGCGGTCGCCCAGCGTTCGTCGCTGATGATCATGTTGCACTGATCGCAGACGGAGTCGCCGAGCCTGATCGTCGGCGGGGCCTCCGCGGACTGCTCCTCACATCCCGCGATCAGCGCGAACGATGTAGCTGCCGCGACAACAGGAATGAGCCTTCTCATACCGAACCCCTTCTTGCAAACAGAACCACGGCCAACGCGAGCGGCACGAGTGTCCACGCAACCAGTGACGAGGCGAGCACCCAGGGAAGCCCGGCGCCCAGTGTGTTCGAGGCGTACGCGCCGACGGGCCCGAGCACGTCGAGGGAGGCGTTCATGTTCACGATGACGGCCATCTTGAACGACTGGAGCGGGTTGGCCGCCGCGAGCCCGAAGATTTCCTGCACGCGCAGTTTCAGCAGCACCGAGCTGGCCATGAGCCCGAGATCGCTCACGAACACGAGCGCGAGCCACGCGAACAGGGCGAGGCCCGTCGCGACCGTGGTGCGCCGGGAGATGACCGAGATGAGCATCCCGAGCGAGAGCATGGCGAGGGCGAGCATGGCGGTGAACCCAACGAGCATGGCGTACGCCCCGATGCCGACGCCGCCCGTCCGCCACGCGAGCACGCCGGCGCTGACGCCGAATCCGACGCACAGCGAGCAGACCAGCGCCGCCGCGAGTCCGAGGTACTTGCCCAGCAGCACCTGCGTGCGCGACACGGGCTGCGCGAGCAGGTACAGCAGCGTGCCCCGCTCCCGTTCGCCCGCGATGGAGCCCGCGCCGGCCGTGAGCGCCATGAGCGGCACGACGAGCATGATGAGGTTGAGCAGCCCCGCCGCGGTCCGCCCGAACCCGGCGAACCCGTGCGACCCGACGCCGCTCAGGGACAGCACTGATACGCCGACGGCGAGCACGGTGAACGCGAGCGTGTAGAGCAGGAACCACTTGCTCGCGAGTGCGTCGCGGAATTCACGCCGGGCGAACCGCGTGATGCCGCGCACGAGCGGCGGAGCCGCCGGGGCGGACGGGATCGTGTCGGCACGTGATGATGTGATCGCGCTCATCGGTCACCCCCGGGGATCTGGACGTCTTCGAGCACCTCGATATCGCGCACCTCGATATTCTGGCGCGCGAGCACGCCGATCGGCTCGGCCTTGCGATCACGTGGCACCGCGACGCACAGCCCGTGCCCGTTCAAATGCACCGCGTGCCCGGCGTCACGGAGCGCGTCGGCGGCGTCTGCTTCGCTCGCCATCTCCAGATAGAGACGCACGACCTGGACCGGCTTCTCGGTCGGCCACAGCTCGGCGGGCGTCGTGTTACGGACGATGCGGCCCCGCTCCATCACCAGCACCCGACCCGCCAGCGAGATGACTTCGTCGGGGCGGTGCGAGGCGAACAGCAGCGTCTTGCCGCCCTCGCGGAGTCGCCGGAGAGTCTCGACGACCTCGCCGCGTCCGGCCGCGTCGAGGTTGGAGGTGGGCTCGTCCAGGATGATCAGCGGGGGATCGCTCAGCAGGGCGACGGCGAGCGCAAGGCGCTGCTTCATGCCGCCCGAGAGATCGCGCACGCGCTTTCGCTCGTGCCCGCTCAGCCCGACCAGCCCGAGCGACTCGGCCGCCCGATCACGCGATATGCCGCGGAGCTTCGCGAAGAACGTCATGGCGGAGCCGAGCCGGGCATCGTCGTGGAACGCGAGTTCCTGGGGGACGTACCCGACGAGCGCACGGGCGTGACGCCCTCGGCGCCGAACATCGACCCCGCCGATGCTCGCTCGCCCCTTGCAGCGCATCACGCCGAGCAGGCACCGGATCAGCGTGGTCTTGCCCGCGCCATTGCTTCCCCACAGGGCCATCGAGGCGCCCGGATCAAGACCGAATGACACGTCCGAGACGGCGCTCACCCGACCGAACCGCTTGGTCACACCCGCTGCGTGGATCATGCCCGCTCTCCTGTCTTCGGTTCGGGGAGTCCCCGCTCGACGCCTACGACCACGACGCACCCGATGGCGGTCGAAAGCAGACCGGTGGCGAGCAGCGCCATGCGCCATCCTCCCGATCCCGAGCCGTGCGCGAGCGTCAGCTCGATCGTTGGCGGCTCGGCGAGGGGCGACGGGTCGATCAGCGTGGACTCGGGTCGCAGCTCGGGCAGGGCTCGGGCGGTGAACTCGATCGCTTGCTGGGCCGGGCTGTGCACGAACAAGCGGAGGTTCGGCTCGTTCGCGAGCATGGCGCCGAAGAGGCTCTTGGGTTCATAGACCACGTCGCCGACGCCGTCGCCGTCGAGATCGAACCCGGCGTAGTCGGACCAGTAGTTCCCGACGCCCTCGCGGGCAAAGGTGTTGCTGACCAGCCGACCTCGCCCGTGAGTTGCGGCGGGGTCTTCGTTCTCGACGAACGCGTTTCTTGTGAACACGTTGTCGTGCGTGTTCGGCGTTGCGAGCAGACCGATCTCGTTGAACGCGATCATGTTCGACTCGAACAGCCCGGTCGAGTCAACCGAGGACGGGCTGTTATCGATGTAGACACCGACGCGGTTGGCGAGCAAGGCGTTGCCGGTGATGGCGATGTCGTCGCAGTCCTTAAGCCCGATACCGTACCCGCTGGCGCCCCGGTTGTTCGTCAGCCGGTTGCCCTTGAGCGTGATCCGGTTGCTGTACATGAGGTAGATGCCGACCGAGTTGGCCCGCAAGTCGTTCTCTTCGAGCACTGTGTCGTGGCTGTACATGAAGTGCAGCCCATACCGACTGTCGGACACGGTATTCCGCACGATTCGGAGGTTCTCGGAGTACCAGAAGACCATGTCCCGCGAGGCGCGAACGGTGTTGCACTCGACGGTGCTCCCGTGGCTCCACCAGAGTCGGATGCCATCACCGCGGCGCCCGGGATCGAGGTCTTTTCCGGCGATGGTGTTGCCGCGGATCACCGCGTCGGGCGCCTGCTTGAGGTCGATCCCGAACAAGGTGTCCTCGATGGTGTTGGACTCGATCGTTGCGTCCGCCGCGACGACCCGGATGCCCGCGGGCTCACCGGTGACATCATCACCCGACGCCCGGATGGCGCACGCCCGGATCGTAACGCCTTCCGCCAGCACTTCGATGACGGTGCCCTTGCCGAGGCCGTCAAATACGGCGCCCTCGCTCCCGTCCAGGACGACAGACTTCCGGATGACGAGATTCCCTTCGTAGACCCCGGCAGGAACGTGGATCTCGTCGCCCGTCTCGGCGTGCTCGATCATCTCGGTGACGACTGAGACCGGCCTAGGGGCAACCCCCGTGCGATCATCCGCACGCACGACCGCCGTGGCGACGAGTGAAACCAGGATGCCGAAGCCTGCGAGTCTCATGCGGTGCCTTGATCAGGAAGCTGCGTGCTGCTGTTTCAGAAGGGGCAGGTACGCGCGCCGGTGGAAGTACAACGCCGCGATCAGCACGACCGACGCAACAGCCGCCAGAATCAGCCCCGTCCCGGGTGTCGCGATGGTCACGAACTGTCCGATGCCGCCCTTCCCGATCGCCGTAGGGACGAAGGGCTTCACGGCGTTCGACAGCGGGGCGTTCGGGTCGAGGTTCAGGCCGAAGTGACGCATCCACAGGTGCAGGTCGACCAGGAAGACCGCGGGGAAAAACACGACCGGCGCGACGAGCAGCGCCGCCCACCGCGTGTGGATGTACGCCGCCAACTCTAGCATGACGACGAACGCAATCATGATGAACACGCCGATCGTCCGCTCAATGGCGGCGGCCTCAAAAAGCGACCGCATCCCGATGTAGTGGTTCAGCCCGTCGATCTCGGCGACGTCGCCCGAGAGCACGTTCAGATACGCCGTCATGTGCAGCCCGTCGGGGTACTGCGGCGCCTGGAGCTCCATGTGCCAGTAGGGCAGGAAGAGCGAGACCAGCAGCAGCACCCGCGCCGCGAGCAGCAGGAACCCAGGCGTGCCGTACTTCAGCGAGTGCTTCGAGGCCTCTTTGGGGCTGATTCTTGGGCCAAGTATCCGATCGATGAGCGGGCTCATTGGTTGATTCCTCCGCCGGGTGCGGGCGATCTTCGCCCGCGAGGTTGAAGACGCACGGGGCGCTCTCACGCCCCGCGCAGTGGTCGGTCAGTTGGGCTCGACCATGAGGTAGCCCATCATCTCCAGGTGAAGCGCCGAGCAGAACTCGGAGCAATAGAAGGGAAACGTGCCTGCAGTATCCGCCACGAACTCGATCGTCACGTTCTCGCCCGGTTCCAGTGACGCGGTGATGTTGTACACAGGTACCGCGAACCCATGCGTGGCATCCACGGCGCGCTCAGTATTTGTGATGTGCCAGCGCACCTTGTCACCCTGCTTGAGGTAGATGTGCTCGGGATTGAAGTGGCTGCGGATCGCGGTCATGAAGATGTCGACGGTGCCGTCGTCGTTGCGTTGCACCCGCTCCATCTTGGGCTTGGGCGCCATCGGGTTGATGTTCTGCACGTGCGGGTCCCACCCGACCTCGGGGTAGGTCGCCCACGCGTGGATCTTGTCGGCCTTGATGATCTGGGCATAGTGCGGTTCGCCGACGCCCATCGCCATGTCATAGATCACGGGCGCGTCGGTACCTTTCGCCGAGATGTCGATGAGCTGCAGATTCTGCGGCAGCAGGGGGCCGGTCTGCACGAAGCGGTCAACAGACCATTTGTTCAGCGAGACGAGGTACTTGCCGTCCGGGCTGACGGTGTCGCCCTCGGCCGCCGCGATGTGCCCGACGTTGTAGTGCACCGGAGTCTTGTGGACGAGTGTCCAGTCCGGCTCCGGGGTCAGCGACCCGTACGACCCGCCGAGCGTCCATCGCGCCACGGCCGAATCCAGGTACAGCGAGGTGTAGGCGTACCCGTCCGGTCCGAACTGCGTGTGTAGCGGGCCGAGCCCGACCTCGATGCGCGACTCGACAACGCTGTCGAAGTCAAGGATCGGCACCCCGAACTCGTCAGTCCCTGAGAAGGTCTTGCTTGCGATCGCCTTCTTGATCTTATCCATCGAATAGATGGTTACGTGCGGGTCGAGCTTGCCTGAGACGACGATGAAGTCGCCCTTGGGCGCCACATCGACGCCGTGAGGGCTTCGAGGCTCGGGCGTGACGTGCAGCAGGCCCTCATCGAGCGCTGTCTGGAGCGTGATGACAGGGAACCCCTCGATCTGCTCGACCTTGCCCGCCTTAAAGACCTGTTCGGCCTTCTTCCAGTCGATGATGTGCAGGAAGTCGGTCGCGTTCATGCTCGCACCCGCCTCGAACGGCGGGTTTTTGTCCTGGATGCCGCCCGTCGCGAGCTCGGTGTTCAATGAGTTCATGAAGAAATACCCGTCGCTCGCTAGCTTGCCCGCGTCGGACAAGTCCTGCCAGTACGGTGGTAGCTCAATCGCGAACGACTGGTCGCTGTCGACCCGTCCGCGGTTGCGGTCAAACTTCCACAGCGTCACCGAGCCCTTGTACTGCTCCTTGTACTCGGAGATCGGCACATACTCGGCGCCCCACGGACACGCGTACTGACCGCCCTCGATGATGTACTCGGTGTTGGGTGTCACGAACGTGCCGCCGTGGTCGCTGAGCGTCAATGGGTTCTTGACGATCTGCTTGGTCTCCCAGTCGCGTAGGTCGATAACCGCGACGCGTGCGTTGATCTTGTCATTGATGAACAGGAACTGCCCGTCGTAGTCGCCTCCGGTCTCGGACAGCGCCGGGTGGTGCGTGTCACCCCACAGGTTGGCCTTGCCGCCCGGGAACCCCTCGGCGATGATGTCGTTGCCGACTCCGTACCCCCAGCCCTGCCACGGCTCGGGCGTAAAGACCGCTATGGAGCGGAGCAAACGCATGCTCGGCAACCCGACGCAGAAGACCTGCCCGGCATGCCCGCCCGATGCGAACATCAGGTACTCGTCCTTCTGTCCACTCGGCAGGTATGTCTTCGCCGCGGCGACAAGGTCCGCGTTCGTGAGCCCTCGTTCCTTTGCGATAGTCTCGACATCACGCATCGACTGCGCAGAGGCCGGAGAACCGGCGCAGGCGAGGAATATTCCGGTGCTCGTGGCGGTGACTTGCCTCAGGATTCTCGTTCGAATGCTCATAATGATGCCCTTTCTGTCTGAACGGCGGTGCGGTGTTGTCGGTCTGTGTGTCATCCTTATTGATGTCATCTTCTCTCAGGATCCCATCGCTTCGTCCTGTACGGCTCGGATGTAGTTCACAATCGCTTGGAGTTGCTCGTCGGTGATCGCCGGGTTGCCCCCCTTCGGCGGCATGTCAACACCGGTCGTGTTGCTCGCGTCCCAGACCGGGCGCCCAGTCTTGATAAACGTTATGAGGTCCTGGTCACTCTTGCCGCGAACGAATCCGCTCGTCGTGAGAGGGAGCCCCTGGCTTTCGACACCCTGGGCGCCGGTGCCATGGCACGCAGAGCACGATGCGATGAACAGGTCGTACCCGGGATGAGCCGTGAGCTCGATCAATGTTGCCCCGTGATTACCCGCCTGGGCTTTGATGTTCCAGGGCTCGACCGAAACGGGCGGAACGCCGGGCTCCTGCATGAAGCGAAGATACACAATAAGATCATTGATCCTGTCATCGTCGAGTTGCTGCGCCCCCCGCGGGGGCATCAGGGCCCCGGTCGTGTTCAGAGGGTCGTTGGGCTCGCGTCCACCTACGAGCAGTTCGAAGAGCTCCTGATCCGAGCTCTCCTGAACAAATGCACTGTTGTGGATTGGCTTGCCCAATCCACGCACTCCATCTCCCCTGGGACCGTGGCAGACGACACAAGCTGTCTGGAATGACTGCTGACCGCGTCGGAGCGCCGTGACATCCAGCGAGAGCTCCTCTGCGATCCGCTGTTCACGAAGCTGCTGCGATCGGAGTGTTTCGCCATAGCGGAAGTTGGATGCGATGGCGCCGCCGATGACGGTGGCCGCGAAAGTCACCAAAAGGGCCGCCGCGAACAGGATTTGCAGGACCGGAAACCGGTCGCTCTCCATTCTGCTGTTCGAGCCAGACGTCATCGTCGATACCTCCGCGTGTTTCCTCTCGCAGAAATGTGTATATGTGGACACACAAAGCCACTAGTCATGCTAGATAAGGCCGTGACTGGTGTCAAGTTGCCCCACGCTCAGGCTCTGGGTTCTGGACTTGATTCGTTCGTGGAAACTCGGAGACTGACTGACGTCGGCAGCCCTCCCGAGGATTCGCAAAACGCTCGAACACCGCCCTCGCCGTCAAGCAGTTCGCTTAGGGAGGTCGACGCGAACGTCTGTTCCGTCCGCGCCATTTCCGCATCGAGCAGGCGGTGGAGCGGGCAAAGCTGCGTGTGTCCTTTGATGCCGAGGGGGCATCGCTCGATCCGCTGAATAATGGTGTCAGAGGCGCTCAGGACATCAAGAACACTGATCGCAGTTGCCACCTTTGCGAGCGCAAAGCCGCCCCCGGTACCGCGATGGACGGTTAGGATGCCTCTCCTTGCGAGCATGCGGAGGATCTTCTGGAGGTAGCCCACTGGCACCTGGATGGCCGCAGAAATCTCTTGGGCTGATGCCGGCTCGCTCGAAGAGCGCGCGGCGAGGTATATCGCGGCACGAAGCGCGTACTCGGAGGTCTGGGAGATCATGCGGTGACACCGTGCTGCAAAGTGGAGCGACAAATACACTAGAGGCGCCCGGGTGCCGTGTCAACAGCGCATCTGCGGCATCAATCAAGTGCCCACAGACCAACAGGCTTCCAGCCGCCGACGGGGCAGAATCGGCGTGAGCGTGGGAGAAGATCGAGGTCCGCGTCCGGAACGCTCTCCGGCGGGAACGATGGCCGCCCGAAGTCAGTGCCGGGACTGCGAGAGGTGGTGACAATGGATTCGTGCACCGTCACGCAACCGTTTGAGCCGGGGGCGCCTGCTACGCCATGAGCTCACTCAAGCTGGAGATCGCCGCCACCACAAATGGCACGGTGACCATCAGGGTCATCTTCAGCACACCGCTCGGGGTGAGTTCGCTGTGTCATGACGTTGGGTTTCGTCACGTGTCACTGCGCCATCTTCGAGTTCGACAACCCGGTCGAAGACGTCCAACGCCCGCTGGTCGTGCGTGACGACCATGACTCCCGCGCCATGCGTGTGTCCGAGATCACGGAAGAGCTCCATGACCTGGCGTCCGAGCGTCCCGTCGAGGGCCGCGGTCGGCTCGTCGGCGAGCAGCAGGCTCGGCTGGTTCGCCAGCGCCCGTGCGATCGCCACGCGTTGCTGCTGACCGCCCGAGAGCTTGGCCGGGTGGTGGTGCGCTCTGTCGGCGACGCTGAGAGCCTCCAAGAGTTCATTCGCTCGCGAGCGGGCGGCTCTCGTCGGCGCATCGGCGATATTGAGGGCGACCAGCACGTTCTCCATCGCGGTCAGGAACGGGATGAGATTCGCCTTCTGAAAGACAAAGCCGAGTCGCTCGCGTCTGGTTCGGCGGAGATCGACCAGGGACTGCCCACCCCTGACCACGTGCTCGCCGTCGAGCAGGACGTCCCCCCGCGTGGGCGTGGCGATCATGCCCATGATGGAGAGGAGGGTGGACTTGCCCGAGCCGCTTGGACCGAGCAGAGCGACGACCTCGCCGTGATCGATCGAGAGCGAGACATCGCGGAGCGCGACAACGCGTGTCTCACCCTCGCCGTAGACCTGGGAGACGGACCGCACTTCGATCGCCGGCGGGCTCGCGGTCATGTGAGCACCTCGCGGGCCTCGACGCGCATGGCCCGCCAGATCCCCAGCGCGCTTCCGAGAACACAGATCAGCGTGACGGCGCCGGCGAGCCAGAGGTACATGTCGGGCGTGATGATGACGCGTCTCGGGAAGTGTGGGAATAGGCGCTGGCCCGCGAGGTAGGCGATCAGGTAGGCGGCCGCCCCCAGGGTCAGGGCCTCCTGCAGGACCAGCCCGAGGATCATCGAGTCGCGGGCGCCCATGAGCTTGAGCAATGCAATGTCGTGGAGCTTGTCGAGCGTCAGGGTGTAGAGGATGAGCGCCACAATGATCGCCGAGATGACGACGAGGAGCACGCGGAACATGCCGATCTGGCGACGCGCTTTGTCAACGGGTCCGCGCAGCAAGAGATCGCGCTCTTGCGCGGCCGTGAAGACGGACACGTCGGGCCAAGCCGCGATGGCCGCCGCCACGGCATCCCGGTCATACCCGGCCTGGACATTCACGAGCACAGCGCTGACCTGGGGCGGCGCGAGCGCGGGGATCTGAGCGCTCGGGAGCGAGGATCGTTCGGTCAGCGCGGGCTGCGTACCGCTGAGATCGATGCGTTTCGCCCGTGCTCGGCGCGCCGCCCGTTCGAGCCGCGTGGACTCGGCGCTGGTATCAAACTGGATCGCCTGCGCATCCGACACCGTAAAGAATGCGAGCCCGTCCCCGCCCGATGACACCATACCCCGGGTGATGCCGACCACCGAGTAGTTGTCCTTGCCCAAGCGGATCAGTTCGCCAACCCCAAGCCCGAGCGAATGGTCCGCGATCATCTCGTAGTGCCCCTGACGGAGCGAGCGTCCGGCGGCGAGGACGAGCCAATCGCCGCGGTCCTGTGGCCACGCCAAACCGACAACGGCGATCCGCAATGGGCTGCCATGATGTTCGCGTTGGATCGTGTGGGTGACGAAGCGTCGCGCCGACTCCACCCCCTGGACCGCGAGTGCCCGATCTTCGAGCGTCATCGGTACACGCGAGATTTCGGCGAACGGGCCTCTGGTATCCCGCTGGACGATCCAGAGATCCGCGTCCAACTCATCGATCATTAACGTGGCGTCCTCGACGATGCCCTGGTAGATCCCGCCCATGCCCATGACGATGACGACGAGCAGGCCTAGACCCAGCGAGGTGAGCACGAACCTCCCGAGGTTGTGCCGGATGTCTCGGAACGCCAGGTTCATCGCACGACCACCCGCTTGCCGGGCCGGAGTGATCGTGAGGCGCCTTTGTCCGCAGGACGGATAACGCGATCCCCCGGGTCCATGCCGTTCCAAATCTGAACCAGATCTCGCCCTCGCTTGCCGAGTTCACACGCCCGCCACTCTGCCCGCCCCCCGCTCAGCACATACGTGCCCATGCGTCCGTCGCGCGCGGCGATGAACTCGCCCGGGACCGCGATCGTGTCCGGAAGAACCTCGGTCTCGATGTACGCCTCGGCGCGCTGCCCGACAGCCCATCTGGGCGGGATCTCCTCCAGTGCAATGTCCACAAGGAACTCACGGCTCTCCGGATCCACTTCGAGGCCCACCCGGGCGACTCGCCCGATGTACTCGCGGTCGGGCTCGGACCGGAACACAACCCGGGCTTGCTGACCGGCTTCGAGCGCGGCGATCGCCGTCTCATCGACCCAGGCCGAGAGCCAGAGCTGCTCCGGCTCGATGACCCGAACGATCGACGATCCGGGAACGAGCACATCGCCCGGATCGCGATCGCGCCGGACGACGATGCCCGCAAAGGGGCTCACGATGACTGTCTCGCCGAGCTGGGCGAGGTAGAAGTCGAGCGTCCGCTCGGCCGCGGCGAGCTGATTCCGTGACTCGACGAGCACCGCCTCGGCGCGGGCGACGTCAGCTTCGGCCACCTTCACCTGCTGCACGATCGTGTCCAGCTCAGAGACCGATGCCGCCCCGCTCTCAGAAGCCAACTGGATGCGCTGTGCGTCGCGCTGCGCGAGTTCGAACACGGCCTCGGATCGTGCGATATCTGTCTCGGCGCGCCCGATCGCGGCGCGCGCCACCTCGACGGACGCCTCGCCGATCTCGACCTGACGGTGCAGGTCCGAGTCATCCAGGCGACAGACCAATTGGCCTGCCTCCACCGGGTCGTTCTGATCGACCTCGATGCTGGCGACGCGACCCGCGATCTTGGTCGAGATGACGGCCGAGAGATGCGCGTCGAGCAGGCCCGTTCCAGTCACCTCGATCTGCAGATCGCCTGTCGTCACCTCGGCGGCGATCACCGGCACGGGACGCTAGAGCTGCTGGTACGCGATGAACGCGCCGACCCCGATAAGCACGAGCACCACCCCCAGCCGCTTGATCCATCGTCGCATTCAACTCACCTTATCTCTGGGCGAACTTCGCGTCTCAACGAAGGAGAGCCCGAACATCGTTCCCGCGGAGAACACGCACACGATCGTGAGCGATTGCGCGTCCCAGGTGCTCAACTGACAGCCGTCTTGTCTGGGGTCAGGCTCAAGCGTACGGGTATCGCAGCGGCCATGCGGGACGCGAGCTCGTTGAGCGGGCGCTTCATGTCTGAGCCGACGACCTCATCAACCGTTTGCTGCCAGAGACTCAGCCACCTCGGGAAGTGCTCGGCTTGGATCTCCTGGATGCGCCGATGCACTTCGAGCGGTCGCCCCGCGTACCTTCCGGCCCTGCACACCGCCGACGACCAAAAGTCGCGCATGGTCGAGAGGTGCCGATGCCGATCCAAGACGCGACGCTCGAACACCGGGCCGAGGAGCGGGTCGTTTCGCGCCACGGCGGAAACCGATCGACGAGCGCCGCGATTTCTCGTTCACCGTCGTCGTGGATCTGCGGCGGCTCTTGGCTGGAAATCGGTAAGTTTGCCTCAGACATCGCTTGCTCCAAACTGGTATTTACAATACCATATCCAGCGCGAAGCGCGGAGACAACGCCTTGAGGCTCACAAATCGGACCGACTACGCGCTCCGGACATTGATGGTGCTCGGCGCCAGCGGGCGGCGGCACACGGTTCCCGCACTCGCCGAGGCGTTAGGTATCTCGGCGCATCACCTGACCAAGATTGTCCAGGTGCTCCAGAGTGAGGGCTGGGTCTCGACCACGCCCGGGCGTGGGGGCGGTGTCGAACTGGCAGGCGCCCCAGCGGAGATCACCGTCGGCGAGGTTGTCCGGGCGATGGAACCGGACCTGCATCTGGTCGAGTGCCTGCGTGAAGAGGGCGCCTGCCCCCTCGAAAGACCCTGTCGGCTCGCGGGCGCGCTACGAACTGCCCGCGACGCGTTCCTCGGCACGCTCGACGCGGTGACGCTCTCGGATCTGATCGACGGACATGAAACTTCGCTTCTTAGACTGGTCCCCGCGACACTCAATGTCAATGGGTCCCCCGGATAAGCATCGCCCCGAGCACGAGACCGTCAGCGCAGTTCGCGGGAGACGCGGGGAAGTCACGGTGTCACAAGCTGACAGTGCAGGGCACTCATGGGGAGTTCAACTTCTTTATGCCCGTGGCATAGCAACCTCTCGCACGGGATCAACCCGGATGGCGACGGGGCCGACAATACCGACGACGAGGAAGCACATCAAAGCCGAACGCGATGGATCTTGATGGGGGGGGGAAACAACCGTCATTGGGAGTGACCATGAAACGGCGTGAACTTAAAGAGACTCGGGTTGGGGGCAAGGGAAATCTTCTCCGAAACCCCTTGCCAATTGCGAATATATCCAACGCAACCGTGTCGATTGCCAACGTGAATGTCGTCGGTTCGAATCCGATCACCCGCTTTTGCAAGTGTCGTCAGAATCGAGAGATACGAGATTCTGGCGGCATTCTGCACTACGACCTTCGGGCGATAAAACGCCCTTTGTAGTGCAAGCTTGCCCCAAAATGTAGTGCAAGGTCAGCTGCGGCATCGATCGATGACGCTGGCTGTCGGGCTGTTCTCGCACGCTCTGAGCGGGCGACGTTCAGCGGGTTGCTCCCAGCAACTGCTAAGAACCCGCACTATCCTGCTGCAATGGCGACACCGGCCCCGCGGCAATCTGGCGCGATTCCTGACCCGCCGCAGGTGATGACCATCGACGACCTTGCCGCCTATCTCCAGGTCGCGAAGTCCACGCTCTACAAGCTCGCTCAAGAGGGAAAAGTGCCCGGCCAGAAGGTCGGCAAGCACTGGCGGTTCAGCAAGACCGCGATTGACCGGTGGCTGGAGGATCCGACAGCCGAGCAGCCTACGGCGTCCGCCGCGAACAAGACCACGACGAAGAGGGACGACTGAATGACTCGTCAGAAGATCACGCTTGCACAGTTGGAGTCATTCCTGTTGAAGGCAGCAGACATCCTCCGCGGCAAGATGGACGCCTCGGAGTTCAAGGAGTTCATCTTCGGGATGCTGTTCCTGAAGCGGCTCTCCGACGAGTTCGACGTCAAGCGTGAGCAGATCCGCAAGAAGTTCGCGGCTCGGTTCAAGGACCAGCCCGAGCTACTCGCTGAACTGCTGGAGGACAAGACGTCCTACGGCGAGACGTTCTTCGTGCCAGTCCGTGCACGGTGGCACCAACCGTGGAAGGACGAGGACGGAAACCTCGTGCCGGCCCTTAAGGACCTGAAGCACGACATCGGCAACATGCTCAATAAGGCAATCGCAGCCATCGAGGACGAGAACGATGCGCTCAACGGTGTCCTCAAGAACAACATCGACTTCAACGCGGTCAAGGGCAAGACGAAGATCCCGGACCAAAAGTGGAAGGACCTTCTCGACCACTTCAACCAGCCCGACTTCGTGCTCGTCAACGACAACTTCGAGTTTCCCGACCTGCTCGGCGCCGCGTACGAGTACCTCATCAAGTTCTTCGCGGACAGCGCCGGCAAGAAGGGCGGAGAGTTCTACACGCCGGCCGAGGTTGTCCGTCTGCTCGTCCAACTGACGGAGCCGGAAGCCGGGAACACGATCTACGACCCCACGGTCGGGTCCGGCGGCTTCCTCATCCAGGCCCACCAGTACGTCGAGGAGCAGGGCCAGAACGCGAACGACCTCGCTCTCTACGGCCAGGACTCTAACGGCACGGTGTGGTCGATCTGCATCATGAACATGATCCTCCACAACATCACCCGGTTCACCATCGAGAACGGGGACACGCTGGAGGACCCGCTGATCCTCGACAACGGGCAGGTGCGGAAGTTCGACCGCGTGCTCGCCAACCCGCCGTTCTCGCAGAACTACAGCCGGGCAAACATGAAGTACCCGAGCCGCTTCCGGGAGTGGTGCCCGGAGACCGGCAAGAAGGCAGACCTGATGTTCGTCCAGCACATGCTGGCGAGCCTCAAGCCCAACGGCCGCATGGCGACCATCATGCCCCATGGCGTGCTCTTCCGCGGCGGAAAGGAGAAGCTCATCCGTGAGCTGCTCATCAACGATGACGTGATCGAGGCGATTATCAGCCTGCCCCCGGGACTTTTCTACGGCACTGGTATCCCCGCCTGCGTTCTTGTCTGCAACAAGCGCAAGTCCGACGAGCTGAAGGACAAGGTGCTCTTCATCAACGCCGACCGCGAGTACGCGGAGGGGAAGAACCAGAACAAGCTGCGGCCCGAGGACATCGAGAAGATCGATTTCGTCTTCACACACAAGCGGGAACTGCTCAAGTACTCGGAACTCGTCCCGAAGTCCTCGATTGTCGACACCCACGACTACAACCTCAACATCCGCCGGTACGTTGACAACACACCCGATCCTGAGCCAGAGGATGTGCAAGCCCACCTGATCGGAGGCATCCCAGAGCCAGAGATCGCCGCACGATCAGAGGACTTCGCCAAGTTCGGCGTGAAGCCCGATCTGCTCTTCGAACCGGAACGACCTGGCTATCTCGCTTTCCGAGCTGGCATCGACTCCAAGCGGGCGATCAAGCCTGCTATCGAGGCCGATGCCGCATTGGTCGGCACGCTCACGCGGCACCACGATGCGCTGGAGTCCTGGTGGTCTGTCGCCAAGGACGACTTTGCTCTGCTCCAGCACGCAGCGAACGGCGGCAAGAAGCTGCCCGAGGTCCGGAGCGAGCTGCTCACCACGCTCAAGGCCAAACTCGTGCCGCTCGGTGTCCTCGACGAGTTCAAGAGCGCGGGCGTCTTCGTCAACTGGTGGCAGCAGATCCGCTATGACCTCAAGACCATCGTCTCCACCGGCTGGCACCACTCGCTCATCCCAGACGACTACCTGATCGCCGAGTACTTCCAAGCCGAAGCCGATGCCATCGAGGGCCTGGAGGCCACGATCGCCGAAGCACAGGGCGAACTCGCCGAATCCGTCGAGAATGCAGCAGAGGTGACGGCCTACGAGCCAGACGAAGACGAGAAAGTGACCGCCGCGGTCATCAAGAAAGCCCTCAAGGCCCTCATCGACGACCTGAAGGGCACTGACGGAGCGTCGGCAAGGAAGGAACTCAAGGCCCTGAAGGACCAGGACAAGGCGATCAAGGCCATCGAGAAGCGCATCAAGGATGCGAAGGCTGAGCACCGGCTGAAAGTGGCCGAGCTGGAGTTCAAGCTCGAACTCAAGCGGCTCGGGGCCGATGACCTCAAGGCGGAGACCGCCAACCTCATCCAGCAGGTCGATGCCCGACTCGCGGAGCTGGACCCAAAGAAGAAGGCCGACAAGAAGACCATCACCGCGCTCGATAAGGACAAGGAGGCATTGAACGCTCGGCTCACTCGGGTCGATGCGGTGCTCAAGGAGATCGGTGGGCAGATCAGCGAGGAGGATGCCCGCCGACTCATCCTCAAGAAGATCTACGACATCACCCGTGCTGAACTGGCCCGCTACCTCAATGCGGAAAAGCGCGTGCTGGTCCAAGCAGTTGAGAACCTGTGGGAGAAGTATGCGGTTGACGCATCCGCACTTGAAGCCGATCGCTCGGCGACCATTGCAACTATGGGCGGCTTCCTTTCGCGGCTGGGGTACGTGTCATGACGCTGCCAGATGGTTGGCGCACAAAGACGATTCGTGACCTCGCCACGATCAACTACGGACGTGATCCGCGTGCCATTCTCAGCGACGATGGTGAGTATCCGGTGTACGGAACATCCGGAAGCGAGCGTTGGGGTACGGGGTACCTGTACGACGGCGAATCCATCATCCTCGGACGAAAGGGAACGATTGAACGCGTTCACTTCGCCTCGGGGCGCTTCTGGACGATTGATACCGCCTACTTCCTCAGCGACTTCGGTGAGTCGGTTCCAAAGTGGCTTTACTACTCGCTGTGCGGCCGTGATCTCAGGGCGCTGAATGAAGCAACAGGAGTACCGAGTCTCTCTCGCGACGTACTTTACAAGCTGAAGACCCCGACACCACCGCCGCCTGAACAAGCCAAGATCGCCGAGGTGCTCTCGACCGTGGATCGGGCGATTGGGCAAACCGAGGCGGTCATCGCCAAGCAGCAACGCATCAGGACCGGCCTGATGCAGGACCTGCTCACCCGCGGCATCGACAAGCACGGCAACCTCCGCTCCGAGGAGACGCATGAGTTCAAGAATTCTCCGCTGGGGCGAATCCCCGCCGAGTGGGAGCCGACTCCATTCGGGTCTTGTGGTCGTTGGTTCAGTGGAGGCACTCCGTCGAAGGCTGTTCGGAGGTTCTGGGGCGGGAACGTCCCCTGGATCTGCCCAAAGGACATGAAGCAGTTCGAGTTGAGGGACAGTATCGATAGGCTTACCGATCAGGCGGTCTCGGCTGGGACACGGCTCATGCCAGTCGGAACCGTGTTCATCGTGATCCGGGGGATGATTCTTGCCCACACGTTCCCGGTGGGGATCTCAACGGCCCAGGTCGCATTCAATCAGGATGTCAAGGCGATCGTCCCAAAGGATGGTGTGCTCGGTCGCTATCTCGCCTACTGGCTGTCGTCTCGTTCCCACGAGTTTCTGAAACTCGCAACTTCGGCAACCCATGGCACCAAACGCTTCGATATGGACGAGCTCCACGCTGTCCCGATTGGAGTTCCTCTTCCTGAGGAACAAGAGCGCATCGTTGCCATTTTCGACAAGCAGCAGGCACTCATCGATTGGCTTCATGGCACCGCGGAGAAGCTCCGGGCACAGAAACGCGGCCTGATGCAAGACCTGCTCACCGGCAACCGCCGCGTCACGATTCTGCTGGAGTCGCGAGAGGCGGTGACGGCATGACATCCGAGCGTCGCCACGAGTCCAGTTCGAGCGTCGGGACCTACGGCGTGAACCAACCGGGGGGTCGCAACAATGGATGAGCCACGCTCCCTTGATAGCCTCTTCAAGGAGAAGCTGTTCCGCATCCCCGACTACCAGCGGGGATACGCGTGGCAGATCGAGCAGCTCAAGGCGTTCTGGGAGGACCTCGTCAACCTGTCGCCGAGCCGCTCCCACTACACCGGCGTGCTGACGCTCAAGCAGATTCCGGCGGCGGAGGTGGCGGAGGACGACAAAGAGTTTTGGCTCGTTGATGACCACTCGTACAAGCTGTACCACATCGTCGATGGCCAGCAGAGATTGACGACTTTCGTCGTGTTCCTCCAGGCCTTCGTCGAGCTGGTTCGGAGCCTGCCGGAGAACGCCGACAAGCCCGACAACGAAGTCTTCATCTCGGACAGCCTCAACATGGAGGCTGTTCGCGAGAAGTACCTCTACCGCGTGAAGCCAACCGGCGACCGATTCCGGACGTACAAGTTCGGCTACACCACCGACAACCCGAGCGATCGGTACCTGCGCCACCGCATCCTCAACGAGCCGGGCGGCGGCACGGTCGCCGAGACGTTCTACACCCTGAACCTGAGCAACGCGAAGCGGTACTTCACCGGCCAGCTCCGGGATCTCCATGCCCGAGACGGGACGGATGGGCTCCAGGACGTCTACAAGAAGCTGACCAAGCGATTTCTGTTCAACGAGTATGTGATCAAGGACGAGTTCGACGTCTTTGTCGCATTCGAGACGATGAACAACCGCGGCAAAAAGCTCTCCGACCTGGAGCTGCTCAAGAACCGTCTCATCTATCTGACCACGCTCTACGACGACCACGAACTCGATGCGTCCGAACGGAAGAGCCTCCGGGATGCGGTCAACGACGCTTGGAAAGAGGTGTACCACCAGCTAGGCCGTAACAAGTCGCGCCCGCTCAATGACGACGACTTCCTCCGGGCACACTGGACGATGTACTTCAAGTACTCGCGGAAGACAGGCCGTGACTACATCCAGTTCCTGCTCGAAGAGCAGTTCACGCCCCAGCGGATCCACAAGAAGGTGGTCCACGACGTTGAGCTGGAAGATGCCCAGGAGCAGACCTCCCTTGCCGACCTTGAGGAGACCGAGGGCGAGAACGGCGAGGGTGATGCAGAGGTCGATACTGAGCCGAAGCCGACGGCCCATCTGCGGCCGACGGAGATCCGTGACTTCGTCATCAGTCTCCGGGAATCAGCCGTGCACTGGTTCAACTCCTTCTACCCGCATCTTGCCGACTCGCTCTCACCCGCCGAACACCAGTGGCTTGAACGCCTGAACCGCGTGGGCATGGTGTACTTCAGGCCGCTGGTCATGGCGATCCTGAAGCGCGTGCCCTCTGAGGCCGAACGGATTCGTGCCTTTAAGGCCATCGAGCGGTTCATCTTCATCGTGTTTCGACTGACACTGGCTCGCGCCAACTATCGGAGCAGCGAGTTCTACAACGCGGCTCGCTCTGTAGACTCGGGAGAGCTCGATATTGACAGCCTGATTGGACGCCTCGATCGCGGCATGTCGTGGATCTTCAACGATGATGGCACATTCGACTGCTCTGAGTACCAGGTCGTGCTCGGTAAGAAGTTCGACGCCGGCACCGGGTACTACGGCTGGACCGGGCTGAGGTACTTCCTGTACGAGTACGAGCTGAGCCTCCAATCGGAAAGCCGACAGCAGAAGGTCACTTGGGAAGACCTCCTCAAGTCTGAGAAGGACAAGGTCTCGATCGAACACATCTATCCCCAAACGGAGACGGCCGAGTGGCGTGCTCTCTTCGGGGAGCTGGACGAGGACCAGAAGTCGGACCATGCGGGCAGTTTGGGCAACCTGCTCTTGTTGTCCCAGTCCATCAACTCGTCCCTCCAGAACGACAGCTTCGCCTCGAAGAAGCAACCGAAGCAGAACGCTGATGGGTCAAAGCAACGAAACGGATACGCCGACGGCTCACATTCCGAGATCGAGGTGTCGGCGTGCTCCCAATGGGGTCCGGAAGAAATCCGCGACCGCGGACTCCGACTTCTCCGATTCAT
This sequence comes from Phycisphaerales bacterium, assembly GCA_041402005.1. Taxonomy (GTDB): domain Bacteria; phylum Planctomycetota; class Phycisphaerae; order Phycisphaerales; family UBA1924; genus JAJRXR01. The sequence goes on from JAWKTB010000006.1 coordinate 189,576, forward strand.
GGAACGGCGGTGGGGCTTCAAGTTCAAGGATGACCAAGAGCGAGAGTCTTTGCTCTTTCTCAGTCCGGCAGAGGAGGAGGCGTGATGGCCGCTCGCATCTCTTCAGAGATACACCGTGACAGTACGGTGACATATCAGCTCGAATGGCAAGAGGCAGTGCCATGAGTGCCAGCATTGGGTACCACCCATGAAACAAGTCCTCATTCCCTCTCTGGACGACCTCCGCCTTGAATGCGTGCTCATGCAGGCTTGGAAGAAGACTTCCTCGTATCTGCAGACGCATAGTTGGTATGCCGACACCCTAGAGATCGATTATCAATCGCTCCGCATTCCAGCGTTTCTCGACGAAGTTCAGCAGGCGATAGATGGATATGCGGGATGGACACCGGATCCGCTGGAACTTGTTCCGGCTCCGAAGACTCAACGCTGGTGCTTCGATGATGACGGGAACTGGATCCCGCGTCCTAATCAAGATTACCAGAAGAAGCTCCGTCCACTAGCCCACGCTTCGCTACGAGATCAGGTCGTTGCGACGGCCATTATGCTGTGTCTTGCCGACCGTGTCGAAACGCAGATGGGTGACACTCGTCTCTCTATAGACTCTGAAACGAATCGGCGGCGTGCCATCGCGTACGGTCACCGGCTCGTATGTGATGCCGAGGGGGATGCACTCCGACACCGCTGGGGCAGCTCAAAACTGTACCGGCAGTACTTCCAAGACTACCAGACCTTCCTCCGCCGGCCCCGCGTCGTCGCGGAGAGTTTTGCCTCGGACACCGGGGAGTTCGAGATCGCGATCGTCCAGAGCGATCTCTCGAAGTACTACGACCGCGTACAGCCGGAGGTGCTCCGTCAGAAGATCCAACAGCTCAGGAAAGCTGGCGATGACCCTCGGTTCTTCGCACTAGCAGCGCGAGTCTTTAACTGGAGGTGGGCGGACACGAAACGAGCGTCACGCCATGCCGAGGAGCACGAGCTGCCCGGATTCATGAACGTGGCGCTCCCGCAGGGCCTGGTCGCCTCTGGGTTTTTCGCGAACGTGGTCATGCTCGACTTCGAGGAGAGGCTGCGCGGCGCATTCGGCCAGGACATCGACGAGACGCTGGGTATTACCCTTCTCGATGCCGCGTATTACGTTGATGATTTCCGCCTCGTCGTTCAGATTCCGCGCAGGCCTCTGGGTCTCAGAGAGGACTCCGTTCGCGACTCTGTGTCGGGCTGGCTCCAGAGCCAACTCGGCGACACGGCACCCGGGCTCGTGATCGAACCGTCAAAGACCGCCGTGACCGTTGAGGGACGGGACCGGCGATTCCTTGTGCCCCAGTCCCGTGCCGCACAACGCATCCAGAGCGACACGTCTGGCGTTTTCGACATGCTGCACGGTACCGAGCTAATAGCCGCGATCGAGGGCTTCTTCCACACTCAAAAGCGATACTCCACCGAGGCGAAGCCGGAGGACGTCGGCCGCACCGGCCTGTTGGTGGGCTTGTCCGACATGCGCGACGAGACCGCCGCACGATTCGCCGCCGGTCGCTTTCGGCGTACGTTCCGCTCGTTGCGGCCGCTGCTGGATGGGGGGAGCCAGGAGGCCGCGCCCGCAGTGGTGGATCCCGATGCATCGACGGAGGACGAGGATCGGGAGCGGAGCCTTGTGCTCTCGAAAACGCAGCTCGACGAACGTGCCAAGTTCTTCGCGGCCCTCTTAATCGAGGAATGGACCGCCAACCCGGCGAACGTCCGCCTCCTCCGCGTCGCCCTCGACATGTACCCGGACCCGCAGTTCCTTGAGGAGGTCCTGCGTGTGCTCAGGCCGGGGTGGGAGGTCGGCGCGTCAAAGGGTGCCCGCCGCGAAATCCGAGTATATTGCCTTGCGGAGCTCTTCCGGGCCGGCGCCACCGAAACAGGAATGGTCGCCGACGATGAGTGTCTGCCGCAGAGCACTTCCGTCGCTGGCTACCACGAGCGCCTCCTTCGTGAGGCGCAGGCCGTGTTCGACCAGTTTGTATCGGGGCAGTCAAGCAGTTCACGGCTGCCGTGGTATCTCATGCAGCAGGTGTTCTTGTATCTCGCAGCCCGCGGTGCCTTTCCGGCCAGCTTGGCACAACTGCGGGCCAAAGGTGGCCAATTGCTCGCGCTCTACCGGCGGTTCGCTAAGTTCCTGGCCGGCGACCGTCTGGCATCGCTCGACGACCGATCCAGCTTTCTGGTCATCGCCCGAACAGGATTTGGCGACTCTGAGGCGGTTGAGCGCGTTGCTGTTCAAGGGGTGTCGCCCGAGTTCCTCAGCCGCCTGGCCGACTGTTCTCCCAGCACCGCAGCCTCGCTGTGGACAGCGACGCGGGCAGCAGCGGGCAACGCCCTCCGAGTCACAGCGGAACGGCTGGGATTGGAGCCGCGCGCTGCCGGCGAATCGACTCATTGCCTTCCGGATCTGGCCGGGCGTGATCTCAATCCCTTCTTCACCGAACCAAACCTACTGCATCTGGCGAAGTGGTTACTTGAGCAGCCTCCGGAGACGTTCGACTCGCCGCTCACGCCGTGGCAAATCGAATGCCAACTCAAGCCCCGCGACCAGGCTGGCTTATTCGGCGATATCGACCCCAAATCGTTCCGGGTACGAAGGCTCGTCAGCACGGGGGCGCATTTGTTCGCCCCCCCCGAATGGTGCGAGACGCAGGAGGACCGACTGCGGTACCAGATTGGTGCGATTTTGCGGTTTGCGATCCGCGGCACGACTGACTTGTACTCCGGCGACTCTAAGCCTCGGCGCGCCGAAGTACCGCGATACACCCGTTCCAAGTCCCACTGGCAGCAGCAGAGATACTCGGGCTTCCAAGGACGCAGCGCGTTCGGTCCCCGGTGGCTGCCGATCTCGTCATTCGTGGAAGAGTTGCTCTACGACCTGCTGAGATGGCCGGGCTCCGGTGTCGCTGCCCCGAGCCCGAGCCTCGCAGAGATCAAGGTGGCCGTGCTGAAACGCATAGAGGCGCTCCGGGATCGCTACGGCACACATAGCCGCACGCTCTTCTTGGAGCAGACGGCGCCGTTGCCATACCGGCCGAAGACGGGCGCGGCTTGGGGCCGGCCCCTCCGGATCGGGGTTGTGCAGACGGTGACCCCCGACCTTGGTGACTTCGCGCACTACGCCGCGAGCCCCGACCTGTCTGGCGATCCCGCATTCCGACGAAAGCACCGAGCCCACTTGGCGGCAGCACTTGAGGGGGTCAACCAGATGCGACGGGTACGGGACACCCATCGCAACTTCTCTCGGGATGATGGACAGACGATCGACCTCCTGGTTCTCCCAGAACTCGCGGTTCATCCCGATGATGTCGCACCCCTACTCGTGCCCTTCGCGCGGAAACACCGGTGCATGCTGCTCTTTGGGATGGTGTACCACACGGAGCAAAGACTACCCGGCTCGCCTTTGATCAACTCATGCCAGTGGCTCATCCCGGAGTGGAGCCGTTCGAGCGGATTCCATCTTCGGGTCGTGGAACAGGGCAAGCTGCATCTCACGGCCGACGAAATATCGCTGGTACCCTCCCCTTTCGGGTTCCGGCCGGCGCAGTGGCTCGTCGAATACGTGTGGAGCTCGGACCGGCAGAATGACCGGCCGCTTACCATCACCGCGTCGGTGTGCTACGACGCTACCGACCTAACACTCGCCGCCGACCTGCGTTCTCGCAGCGATCTCTACATCATCTGTGCGCTCAATCGGGACGTCGGCACATTCGACCGTATGTCGGAGGCGCTGCATTACCACATGTATCAGGGCGTACTCCTGGTGAACAATGGCCAATTCGGCGGTAGCTCGTTCTTCATGCCGTTTGAAAAACCCTTTCATCGCCAGGTGTTTCACCTGCATGGGCAACCGCAGGTAGCGATTGCCTTTGCGGAAATCTGCCCGGAGAAACTCGTCAACAGACCAAATCCCCGAAACCCAACAGGGGGGCTCGCTGGGAGACTTGGGACGGCCCATGCCCCACCAGAGGGAACCTGGAAGACTCACCCAGCCGGATGGTCTAACTCCGTAACCGCACATTGATCCGATGGATACCGCCATGTCAAGCCCATCGCAACCCAGTGACCCCCTACGCCTCGACGAGAGAAATCACGTCGAGAAGCCGCTGCTCGAACAGCTCGCTGGGCTGCATTGGGAGATCATCGACCTCACCAAGGACGTGTTGAAGGGGGATCAACGTCCCGAGGACTCCCATCGGCAGAGCTTTACCGATGTCTTCATGCTCCCCGTGCTCCGAGAGCGTCTCAAGGCCATCAACCCGTGGCTTGAGGACGACCAAGTCGATGAGGTTGTCAAACAGCTCACCGCTAGCTTCCCAGGAACCGGGCTCCTTGAGAACAACCGGCATGTGTTTGAACTGTTGCTGGAGAACACGAGCGTCGCCGAGAACCGTCAGACCGGGGCGAAGAGCCCGACGGTTCGCTTCGTCGACTACGCGAACCCAGATGTCAACCGGTTCATCGCTGTCTGCCAACCGAAGCTCCGGATTCTCGGCACCGAGCACCACATCTATCCGGACATCGTGCTGTTCCTGAACGGCCTCCCGGTCGTGGTGATCGAGTGCAAGTCGCCCAAGGTCCGTGATGCGATTCCAGAAGCGATCGACCAACTTCTCCGATACAGCGAGCAACGCGGGGCCAAGGGCGAGGGCAGCGCCCCGCTCTTCTACTACAACCAGTTCGTCATCGCGACGTGCCGGCAGGAAGCCAAGTTCGGCACGATCACGACTCACACCGAGAAGTACTTCTATCGCTGGGCTGACCCGTATCCACGAACCCTCGATGACCTCGACCATGGCTCCGGGAGCCCCAATGACCAGCAGCGGCTGGTTGCGGGCATGCTCGACCGGACCAACCTGCTCGACTTGATTCGCACCTTCACGCTCTTCTCAACGAACGACAAGGGGCAGGCGATCAAGATCGTTGGCCGTTATCAGCAGTTCCGGGCGGTAAAGCTAGCGGTGAAGCGTCTGCTTGAGGGACGAAACTCACGCGAGCGAAGCGGCATCATCTGGCACACACAGGGCTCTGGGAAATCCCTGACCATGATGTTCATGGTGCGGGAGATGTACCGGCACGCCAAGCTCTCGAACTGGAAGGTCGTGTTCGTCACAGATCGAACTCAACTGGAGCAGCAGCTCTCGGAGACGAGCCAGAGCATCGGCTTCAGTGTCAAGCTCGCCGACAGCATCAAACGGCTTCAGGAGTTGCTGCGGGCTGATACATCCGACCTTGTGATGGCGATGATCCACAAGTTCCGGGAGGCTGACCTAAAGGAGACTTTCCCGGAACTGAATGCCAGCGCCAGCATTCTCGTGATGACCGACGAGGCCCACCGCTCGCAGTACAAGCTCCTTGGAGCGAACCTCGACAAGGGGCTTCCGAACGCTGCCAAGATTGGTTACACCGGCACGCCGATCGATAAGACTGAGCAGGTGTTCGGCGACTACATCGACAAGTACACGATGCGTCAGTCCATCGAGGACGGCGTCACGCTGGAGATCGTCTACGAGGGCCGCACTCACAATGCGGAGGTGCCCGACCAAGCGGGGATGGATGCGGCGTTCGAGGACGTGTTCAGCGACTACAACATACAGCAGCGTCTCGACATTCTCGGCTACGGTTCTCGCGATGCGTACTTGGAGGCAGACCCCACCATAAAGGCCAAGGCCCAGGACATGGTGGATCACTACCTCACGCACGTATTCCCGAACGGGTACAAGGCGCAGGTCGTCGCGACCTCCCGCGAAGCGGCGGTTCGCTACAAGACGCACTTGGATTCCGCAATCACGGCAGCAATTGCGGAGCTTGAAGCTTCTAACCCTCGTCAGCTCGATGTCGCCCGTCTCAAAACCATGAAGACCGATGTCGTCATTTCAGGGAATCACAACGACCTGCCGCACATCAAGGCATTCACGGACGGCACCAGGCACGAGGCCAGCATCAAGAGCTTCAAATTGGCATTCGGAAGCGAGGAGGATGGCGTCAACGGGGACCTGGGCATACTTGTCGTCAACAACATGCTGCTGACTGGTTTCGATGCCCCAGTCGAACAGGTGATGTACCTCGACAAAGTGGTCGTTGCCCACAATCTGCTTCAGGCGATCGCCCGTGTGAATCGCGTGGGTGGGGATGCCAAGGACAAGGGGTTTGTGGTCGACTACGTCGGCATCGGACACCATCTGAAGAAGGCGATCGACACCTACGACGAGCGAGAGCAGAAGGAGATTATCGACACTCTGAGTTTCCCGGAGGAGGAGATCAAGGAGCTTCGAGATGCACACACGGCGGTGATGGCCCTGCTAGAGAAGCATGGCCTCACCAATCTCGCCGACCACGATGCGTTCTACGACGTGTTCTACGACGAGGACCTGCGGTTTGATTTCATGCTCGCGTTCAAGCGCCTCACCAAGTCGTTGAACCTGCTGTTCCCGGCTCGCCAAGCGCTTGAGTTCATGGGTGACTACAAAGCGCTGGCAGAGATCAATGCACTCGCTGGGAAGCACTTTCGCGACCAGCGACTGAGCATGAAGGGCATTCCCGCCAAGCTCCGGGCTATCACCGATGCCCACCTGGAGTCTCGAGGGATCGACGTCAAGGTTCCCCCCATCTCAATTCTCGACGAAGACTTTGAGAAGAACGTCAAGACTCATAGTCGTACCAAGACAAAGGCGGCAGAGATCGAGCATGCGATTCGCCACCACCTCGATGTGGATCTCGACGACGACCCTGACCTGAGGGCTTCATTCGCCGAAGCCTTAGCCGCCATCTTCGAGCAGTTCCGAGACAACTGGAACAAGATCTACGAGGAGCTAGAAAAGCTCCGCCAGCGGATCATCAACGCGAGCCGAGAGCCCACCTACGGTCTGCACCGGAAGAAGCAAATGCCATTCTTCCGCAGCCTCCGCCGCGAGTTGTACGGGGAGCGTGATCTCGCGGACGACGAAATCTCGGCGCTGGTCGAACTGACTCAGAAACTAGTAGCCGCCATTGAGATCGAGCTCAGACTCACGGGATTCTGGGAGAGCATCCCTGCCCGCAACAAGCTGAGGGCCGAGGTGCAGTCCACCCTGCTTTCCGATGAGTTCGCACAGGTGCCAGGATTGGTCCAGAAGCGTGCTCAGGTGATCAGCCGCACGATGGAGATCGCACAGAAGAACAACGACATCATCCTCTATGCGGAGTGAACGTGTGGAGTTGACCTATACCATCAAGCGGTCAGAACGAAGGCGCAAGCTCACCATTAGCGTCGAGCGTGACCGATCTGTCGTTGTGCACGCACCATCGAGCATGTCCGACACCGAGATTCGTGAGTACGTTGACGCCAAGCGGCAGTGGCTGTATGAGAAGGTCAACCATCCACAAAAGTACAGCGAACTGCCTCATCCACCGGGCAAGGAGCTTGTGAACGGCGAAGCCGCGTTGTACCTGGGGCGTGAGTACCTCGTCCGAGTCGATGAGGGCGCAACGGCGGTACTGTTTGATCAATACTTCATCGTTCCGTCAAAAGCACGCGACCGACGCAAGGCTGTACTGCGTGAGTGGTATATCGCACGTGCAAACGATTTGCTTCTCCCGCGGGCGGCTCAGCACGCTCGCGAGCTTGGTGTGTCGTACTCCCAAGTGCGGGTTGTTGATGATCGTTACCGGTGGGGCTCATGTACGGTGCGCAATGTGGTGCGGCTCAACTGGAGATTGATCAAAGCTCCGATGTTCGTCGCTGACTACGTCATCGTCCATGAACTGGCCCACCTCCTTGAGCTGAACCATACGGACCGCTTCTGGAACATTGTTCGGACTCAAGCTCCGTTAACGGATAAGGCTCGCGAGTGGCTGAAGCAACAAGGTCAGCTACTCGAAGAGGATATCTGACCAGGCATGGTCGGCGGCCTCTTGAGGCGGGCCAGTGCGCTACAGGCCTTGTCCTCGTCCGAGCAAGCGATGACATCGAAGCGCCTACGTTCGATTATCCAGCGAAATAGCCCTGGTGGGTTCTGGGTACCGACTCGAAGGACATGCGTGGCTGCCGCAAACACTGAAAGGATGTCCGCCTCGGTCCTCTGTACCCAACCCCGCAATCTCGCCTGCTTGAAGAGGGCTGCCAGCCGCCACGGGTCAGTCAGATCCACCCCAGTCACGTTGTTCAGATCCGGTTCTCTCGCTCGTGTGCGAGCACCAGCCGGGTCCGCCAACCGGGCGGGTTTCTGGTGATCAACTCTCCGTGAGGAGAGTTCCTTGTGCTTCTTTGGGGGTGCGGATTCGGTCGTGGATCGATGCTGCCGGGGTGCGGGTTTGCTGGCCCAGTCCAGGCTCACGACGTGCGGCGATCCCAACCGGTTGAGTCGCAGTTGGTCGGCCGCAACCCGCTGGAGGAGCCCTAGCCGGATAAGACGAGCCCTCGCCTCTTTGACTGCTCGAACCGCGACTCCGAATGCTTCCGAGACCCACGAGGCCTTGCACCACCCGCCGGAACGGCAAACGCCGTTTCGATAGAACACGCAGCGGAGAAGGTGTCCGAGGACCGTGGCGATGAACGCCCTGCCTCTGCTTCGGGCCAGCAGTCGCAGGATGGGACGGGGAACGGGCACGAGCCGTCCGGCATGTTCCCGAGTCTCGTAGGGGGTTGTAATCACAGTGTCTTCAGCGAACTCCAGTAGCCCGTTCCTTTCGAGACGGCGGACTGACTGCCGAACATGCTCGCCGCCTGCACCGCCGACCAAGACATGAATCTCCTCGAATGTGTATCGGGGAGTACGACCGGCCTTGAGTGTGCATCGTCTCGCAACGAGTTCGTGGCAAGCGAGCCAGACCCGCAAGTCACGCAGCTCGATGTCCCCACTCTGCAAACACGACCAGGCCGCGTGGATGCTGTTCTCGTGAACAAAGCAGAAACCCCCTCTGGGCTTCCGTGACTCGATGTGCCATTCCCGCCCTCGGGCGTATTCAATCGTCTCCATCATGCCTCCATACATGCAGCGACAAAGTCGCTGTTGGGAGAGGCTGGAGTCGGCGAAGGTCGGCAACCATTGACGACGCGGCACGGAATGTCGTAGCGTCGAGGTATCGGCTCGGAGTGCGTCCCGCAGCCGTTCTCCAGTCTCGGTGGCCGCCGTGTTCACGGCGGCCTCTCTTCTCCCCGTCACCTTGTCTCAGTTCGATGCGGCCGTGCAAGCCCTTTGTGCGGCACGGTGGTGTCATGGCCCGGACGCCTTGATGGCACAAGCGACACGATGGCCCGGAGCACAATCGAGTCTTGACTCCGCCGCGTGTTTCGTGGCAGTCTCACAATGCACCGTGAGCGTTCGGGCCGCACCGCCCGAGCGTCGCAGTGGCCGTTGGTGCGTGGGCCAAACGCACCAATAGCGCACGCGACCTCACAGGTGCCATAACGACAAAAAAGGAGAAGCCATGAATGGACTCGAAACCCTCTGGGGCGGGACGGTCATCGCCGTCGGCAACCAGAAAGGCGGCGTCGGCAAGACGACCACCGCCGTCCACATCGCCCGCGGACTTGCCAACCGCGGGCACCGCACCCTGCTCTGGGACTTGGACCCATCCGCCGGTGCTACCAAGCACCTCGGTCTGAGCCCGGATGTGTTTCCCGGAACTCTTGAGTTGCTGCTCGGAGAGGTGACGGCCGCCGAGGCCGTTGTCGCACGCATGGATGGAGACCCCTGGCTCCCTGACCGACTCGACCTCATCCCGTCGAAGCGCAGACTGGAGACCATCGACTCGGAGCTTGCCGGGAGATGCCGATTCTGGAACCGACTCGACGTGCTCGGTGAGTCGCTGCAAACGCTCCGAGACCGGTACGACATCATCATCCTGGATACGCCGCCGAGCACTGTGCTGTCGCCCGCACTCTCGGCATACGCCCACTCCGACTGGTTCGTGCTCGCCGCGATGCCCGACCCGCTTTCGGTCACTGGCTTGGCTGATGCGTTCCGCGACATGACGGCTGTTCGTTCCGGCCCAAACCCGAAACTCCAACTGCTCGGCGTTGTGCTCAACGCCGTGGACATGCGGACCCGGCTTGCACGCGAGCTGACCGCCTACATCGACCAGACCTTTGCCATGCCGCCGGGGAACACCTTCCGGTTTACGCCAGCCATCAGCCGCTCCACGGTCGTGCCAACCGCCCAGAAGGTCGGTCGGCCCGTGCCGGATGCCTTCCCCGACCACCCGGTCGCCCGAGAGTTCGGCGAGCTTGCCGAGGCCGTTGAAGCACGCCTCGTTCTCTCACAGCGTGGCCTCGCTGATGAATTACACACAGACCCGGAGTTGCACGATGAACCACCCATCTGACCGAAATCGCCCCTTCTCCCCGCTCGCGGGAATCTCTGCTGCCTCACTGGCAACGCCCGCGTCACCGCCGACTGCTCAAGCTGGCCTGCCGTCTCGGCATTCCGCCGGTCGTACGCAGGCCAGCGAGACAACCTTGCGGACCCGCATCCATCCCGACGACAAGCGACGTTTCGAGTCGCTGTGTGTCCGCCTGAGTGAGAGTCTTCACGTCACCGTTCGCCCGAGCAATCTTCTTCGGGCGTTGCTGGTGTTCGCGTTCCGGTGCGAGGCGTCGCTCCACGCCGAGGCTCGCTCAATCCACGGTCTTGTCCGACCGCCAAACGACAACCATCGGGCGATGGCGGAGTTCGAGTCCTCCATCGCCGGGCTCATTGAACGATGCCGTCTTGACCGTTCGAGGTAGCCATGCCGTTGCTTTGTCGTCATCTCCGTATCGCTCACATGTCTCTCTCCTTTGGTGTTTACAGCGGTGTCATAGCAGGGCGTCGAAGGCCCTCAAGGAATGCTCCTCCGCTTCGCTCCGGATTCCTCCTTGACCGCCTCCTCCGCCCTGCTCACACCTCTTCGCTGTAACAACCAAAGGAGAAAGACAAATGACGCACGTTACGAAACAAATGATGTCAAATGTTGAAGCTGGCAGCCCAGCGAACAGCCCGCTCGACACGATGTTCGGAGTCCCGCGACCCGACCCGGGTGGTGGAACACCCGAACGACCGCACGGCCCGCCGCAGTTGCCACGGTGGTTGAGCGTGGACCAGGTCCGCAAGATGCAGCGTTGCAGGCGGGAAGCCGTCATCGACGCCATGCACAGCGGCGAGTTGCCGTTCGAGCAACGAGGCCGCATCAGGTATGCCCGCCTCACCGATGTCATCGCGTGGGAAGAACGACGGCTCCGGCAGGACACCCAGCCGATTCGAGGGCTTGTTCACCCTGACCTGGAGGAGTTCGCATGAGAAGCACCGCACAGCGGGCGTCTCATGCCTGCAACCAAATCGACCTCGCATCGGAGCCGCTCTCGACCGGGAGCGGGCACCCTTCGCCCGCGGCTGAGCCGACAGCACCGCCCCCGGAGACGGGTGCGGTTCGCCCGATGACAAAGGCCCAAGAGGCACGCCAGCACATCGACCATGCTCTGGAACGGTTGAGTGAAGAACTCAACGCTGGGAAGAGCGATACGCTCACCGCGTTCCTTGCGATGGTGGGGAAGTTCCACCGCTACAGCTTCGGCAACGTGATGCTGATTCTGTCGCAGCGGCCCGACGCGAGCCGCGTCGCGGGTTATCGCACGTGGCAAACCCTCGGCCGTCAGGTTCGCAAGGGCGAGAAGGGCATCACCATCATCGCCCCGATGATGCTCAAGCGAGAAGCAGAGCAACAGGGAGACGACCCAGAGAAGGTGCTGAGGTTCAAGGCCACCAGCGTGTTCGATGTGTCGCAGACCGATGGCAATGAACTCCCGCAGCCCGCCCAGATGCAGGGCACGCCGCGTGAACACCTGCAACGGTTGGAGCAGTTCATCACCGGGCTCGGCATTGTGCTCGAACTCCGAATGGACATCGGACAGGCCGCGGGTGTGAGCATGGGCGGGCACATCTGTATCCGACCCGAGCTAAGCCCCGCGGAGCGGTTCTCGGTGCTGGTGCATGAGCTGGCCCACGAGATGCTGCACCACGGCGACGGTGCCCAGCGTGGCGACAAGCAGACGCGAGAGCTTGAAGCAGAGGCCGTCGCGTATGTGGTCAGCAGCGGCATCGGGCTTGAGCCGGGGACCGCGTGTTCGGACTACATCCACACCTACGGAGGGGATGCCGAGAAGCTCGCCTCGGTCCTCGACCGCGTGCAGAAGACGGCCGCCCGCATCCTCGATGCGGTGCTCATCCCGTCGAACGAGTCCGAGGAGCAACCCTCGGCAGCCGCCAACGCCTGAACAACTTTCAGGGCACGCACATCCGGTCCCGCCGGGCGTGCGTGTCCTGCCTCGCAGCAATGCCGCTGCGGGGTGAATGCAAATGGAATAGTGCGACCGCCAGCGGGACGACACGGTCGCGAGATTGGAGAGACAAATGGAACACGCACAAACAACACCGGCCTGCGAAGCGATCGTGATGCCGGACACGGCTACGCAATGCTGGGAACTGCACGCGAACGAGTCGGTCATTCCTCTCGGAGACTTTGCCCGCGAGGCGGGCTTCGAGTGCCCCGTGCTCATGACGGCGTCAGCGATTCGCGTCATGGCAAAGGACGCTGTTGACGGGGGACCGGGACGATTCGGCAGAGAAGTCGTCAGGAGGCTCAGCCACGTGCGAGCCGCATCGCAGAAAGGCACGCCGGTCGATGCCTTCTACGTTCGTGTGCAGTACGGAGACCTCGACATCGAGGAACTCTTCGTGCGGCAGAACCTCAACAGCCGCGAGCCCTTCGTGCTCATCACGCTCCCTGCATAGCTCAACACGCGGCGGCCCAGGCGGGTCGCCGCCCTTCATCAACAAGGAGGTGTATGAACACAACAAAGTCACGCCTGGAGCGTGTCCCCACGGTGTACGACCCCGACGAGTCGTTCTGCTCGGTTGTTGACCGGCCGCACCGATGCCCGCTCTGGGGCAAGGCCAGCTATCGCGGCAACTGTGACGGGACGCTCTTCAAGAACTTGGTCCAGTGGTATCGGGCCAAACACATCGCCGACCCGATGGTCGGCTCAGGAACCACCCGCGACGTGATACAGGGGCTCGGCCAGCACGGTCGGTTCTCCGGTCGATTCTGGTCGGGCGACCTGCGGAACGGCTTCGACCTGCTCCACTCCCCGTTGCCCGGCAGGTACGACTTCGTCTGGTTGCACCCGCCGTACTGGGACATCATCAAGTACTCGGAGCACCCGTCCGATTTGAGCCGACCGCAATCGCTCGATGACTTTCTGGAGCAGCTCGTCACGTGCCTGTTCCGTTGTGCGGAGTCGTTGAGAACGAACGGCCACCTCGCGGTGCTCATCGGGGACGTACGCAAGACCGGTGCGTACTACTGCCTCGCTCACGAGGTGCTGAAGCTCAGCGGACGCATCGGGGAACTCTGCTCGGTCATCATCAAGACCCAGCACAACTGCACGTCCGACCGCCGAACGTACGCCCGGATGCCAGATGTCCCCATCAGGCACGAGTACTGCCTGGTCTTTCGCAAACGATGACCCACGGTCCCGGCTCCGCCGGGGCTGACTCTTTCCCCACCCACCTGCCTCCCTTGCGGCCCGGTCGGGCCGCTTCAACATCCTGTTTCTGCGATACTTAGAGCACGAGAGCGGGGCTGGAACCATTCCGCGCCCGCCCACGGACAATCTGGAGAATGCTTCGATGCCCGTCCCGGTTTACTCCTTGGAGGGTTCATGCTCAGAATCACAACGCAGTACCGGGCGGCGTCCATCCAGAGCTACTTCGTCGATGCTCTGTGCAAGGACGACTACTACTCCAAGGGCACCGAGCAGCCAGGTATCTGGCGGGGTGTTGGTGCGGAAATGCTCGGGCTCGCCGGTCCGGTTGACCGCGAGGCGTTCGCACGGCTCACCGAGAACCGGCACCCGTTCAACGACGAGCGGCTCACGCCGAGGACCAAGGACGACCGCCGTGTCGGCTACGACATCACCTTCAGCCCGCCGAAGTCCGTCTCGGTGGTGTACGCCATTACCAAGGACCCGGACATCCTCTGGGCGTTCAAGAAATCCGTCTGGGACACCATGCGGGAGATTGAAGAGGCCGCCGAGACCCGTGTCCGCATCCGCGGGGCCAACCACGACCGAGTCACTGGCAACTTGGTGTGGTCGGAGTACATCCACTTCACCACCCGACCCGTTGACGGTGAGCCCGACCCGCAGTTGCATGCCCACAACTTTGTCATGAACTGCACGCACGACGAGGACGAGCGTCGCTGGAAGGCGGTGCAGATGGGGAACATCAAGCGACGAGCACCGTACTTCGAGGCTATTGCACTCTCACGCTTCGCGACCTATCTCGTCAGCGTCGGATACCAAGTCGAACGGACGGAGCATGCTTTCGAGATTGTCGGCGTGCCGGTCGAATCCATGAAGGAGTGCTCTCGCCGGAGTGGAGTCATCGACTCCATCGCGAGCGAACTCGGTTTCGAGCAAGACAAGAAGGCCGAACTCGGTGCCAAGACCAGGGAGCGAAAGACTGACGAATTCACGTTGGAACAACTGCACGACCGCTGGACGGAGCGTCTCTCCCCGGAAGATGTTCAAACAATCCGAAGCCTGAAAGGTCGCTCTATCGGTCCCGATGTCGAAGCCGAACAGGGCAGCATCGTGGAGGAGCTCCGCCAGAGTTTCAACGATACCGAAGATGCACAACCCGACCCAAAGAAGCCGAGCCGCTGGGGTCCCCACCTGCTCGTGTCGCTCTCGGCAAACAACGCCGTCAAGGTTGCCATCGCACAACTGTTCGAGAGTGATGCCATCGTCACCCGAGACCGGCTCTACGAGCGGGCCTTGAAGCTCAGCTTCGGCAAGGCCGAACGGCAGCAGATTCGTGACGCCATCGAGAAGCGGCCGGAGCTTGTGCAGCGTGAACTCGGCGGGGTCAAGTTTCTGACCACCAAGGAGGCCGTCGCCGAAGAACGTGAACTCGTCCGGTTCGCCAAGGCGGGACGCAACAGCGTCCGCCGCCTCGGCGTCAACCCCATCAGCCTGAGCAAATCCAAGCTCGACATGTACGAGCGGCGTGTGCTTCAGCGGGTTCTGGAGTCCACCGACCGGGTGACGCTCTTCAAGAACTCCGGACCCACTCGCAAGCCCGAACTCGTCCGTGCCGCCATGACCGGTGTCCAGCAGGCCGGATTCAATCTCGTCGTGGTCACCCCGACCGCAACTTCAGCCCGGGAGGCCGAGAAGACGTACGGCATCAAGGATGTGCGAACCATCCGCCAGGTGCTGACTGACGACGAATACACCAGCATCGCGAAGAACATCGTGCCCAAGGTCTTCAAGACGGTCTTCTGGGTTGAAGACGCGGGCCGTGCCGGGACCCGCACCATCGCCCGGCTCGCCGCGGTCGCAGAACGTTGCGGAGCCCGCCTCGTTCTCACCGGGGACGAGAACCGCTCTCGCAAGTATGAACGCGGCGACCCGTTCCGACTCTTCCGGGACGAGGCAGGCCTCAGCACCGCCGAGCGACGGGTGATGGTCGATGAGGAGAACAGACTCGAACGAGCGGTCGATTCCATCGAGAATGACGCGAGTCCCACCGCGTTGACCACGCTGGAGACTCTCAACATCCTCAGCGTGAGCCGGGACGAAACCCAGGCCGTGCAGGAGGCCGCGGATTACTTCGCCGAGCACGAAGAGCGGGGTCAGAAAGCCATGCTGGTGACGCCAACGGCTCATCGGGCCGCGTTGCTCACCAACATGGTTCGAGAGCGGCTCCGCAAGTCAGGCAAGCTCACCGGGAGGGAACACAGCGTTGTTCAGTTCGTCTCGGCTGGGCTGACTGCCAACGAGATGAAGCGAAGCGAGAACTACCGCCGGGGCATGGTCATCGACTTTTTCAAGCCCACCCGTGGGTTCCGGTCGGGCGACCGAACCCGAGTATTCGCCACCGACCCCCTCAACGGTGTCTGGGTGGTCGGCAAGACTGGCACGCCCGTCCGCCTGAACCTCGGACACACGGACCGCTTCTCCGTGTCGGTCGTCAAGAGGGCGAAGCTCGCGGTCGGCGACCGCATCCGGTTGACCCGCCACACGCGGGCGTACATCGGCAAGCCCTTGAAGTCCGGGACTGTCGTGACGGTCACAGGGTTCAACCCGTATGGCCAGATTGCTGTCTCCGGGTTGCGGGTCCTCCCCAAGCGGCTGGGTCACTTCGAGCACGACTACGTCTCGACCACCAGTCGGCTCCAGGGGCGGCGGGCAGACGCAGTCGCTTTCGTGGCCGACTCGGGCGGCTGGGGCGGGGCCGAGTCCAAGGACATCGCCGCCGCCGGTGAAGCCGCCCGGAAAGACTTCCGTATCGTCGTCGATGACCGGGAGACATTCGGCAACATCCTGTCCCACGTTCGGCCGGTGATGAACGCCACGGACCTCCAGGACAACCCCGACTACGTGGAGATGGAGATGGGCGACTACGACTACCGGTACCGCCGGACTCAAGCGGACGACCTGGGAGGGTTCCAGTATGGACGTTGACAAGCGGGACAAACTCCGCAAGCTCATCCAGGGGGACGACGCAGCGGCGGTGGTGTACGGCGTCCGCCCGGAGATGCTGGACCTCCGCCCCAAGCGGGGGGGCTGGCTCGCCCTCCCCTATGAGGCCCTTCGCCGAGTGAGCTTCGAGCCCGAGGGCGAGGCGGTCGTCACCATCGAGTTCAGCTCCCACATCATCGAGGTCAAGGGGCGGAGTCTGGAGGGGCTCTATTCCGCCGTGGTGACCCGGAGAGCGTCCATCCTCGTGGAGGTCTCGGAGCTGTACATCGACCAGGAGCAGACGGGCACGTTCATCGAGCGGATGACCATCCGAAAGAAGAAGGCCGGGAGCATTCCGGACGAGTCGGAAGAGAATTGAGGGTCGGTGCCCGAAAGGCGGTTTGGGCTCAGACGTCTCCCCTAAGCATCCGCTTAGGCCCTTGGCGGGAATCCGGAGGCCTGTCGGCCCAGCAACTTCGGGGTCGTTGCAAGTATAATCGGCCCAATGTCACAGGTCGCTGGACAGCCCGGAACCGCCCCCGGGCCGGGGCGGCGGTTCCCGCTGTCCCAGCCTCTCGTTCGACTCACCCCGAGCGATGTGCTCACATTGCGGGATGCCTTTGAGGGCATCCACATCTTCGGCGGCCTCGGCAGCGGCAAGACCTCGGGGAGCGGTCAGACCATCGCCCGATCGTTCCTTCAGGCGGGGTACGGCGGGCTCGTCCTCACCGCGAAGCCGGACGAAGCGGACACCTGGGTGCGGTACTGCCGGGAGACCGGGCGGTCAGCCTCCCTGGTCCGGTTCGGTCCCGACCACCCCTGGCGGTTCAACTTCATCGACTATGAGATGCGACGCCCCGGCCGGGGGGCGGGGATCACTTCCAACCTCGTCTCCCTGTTCGAGGAGGTGCTGGAGGTGCACCACCCGGGCAAGGTGCTGGGCGGAGACCCGTACTGGCGGGAGGCCCGGTCCCAGTTGCTCCGCAACGCCGTGGACCTCATCAAGCTCGCGGGCCAGAAGGTCACGATGGACGAGGTCGCCGCCGTCATCCGGTCGGCTCCGCTCTCTTCGGAGGAGGCATCGGACGCCACCTGGCGATCGCGGTCCAGGTGTGCCGAGCTGCTCAAGGCAGCCCTCGACCATCCGCAGACCGACCCGACGGCCGAAGGCGACCTGAACCACGTCGCCACCTACTTCATGGACGAGTTCGCCAAGCTCGACCGGAAGCCCCGCTCCAGCGTCGTCAGCATGGTCGGTGCTCTCACGGACACGCTTCTTCGCGGCGATGTCCGCGAGCTGCTCCTGACCAAGACGACGATCGTGCCGGAGGTCATCACCCAAGGCGTCGTGATGGTGCTGGACATGCCCACGCACGAGTACCGCGACGCCGGACGCTTCGTGCAGGTGCTCATCAAGACGATCTTCCAGAGGATGGTTGAGCGACGCGACGCGAGGTCCGACACGACGAGGCCGGTGTTCCTCTGGGCCGACGAGGCTCAGTTGTTCACGTCCGGGTACGACCCGACCTTTCAGACCACCGCCCGATCAACCAAGACCGCGACGGTCTACCTGTCGCAGAACCTCCCGAACTACTACGACTCGTTCGGGGGCGACAGTGCTGGACACGCCCGCACCAAGAAACTGCTCGGGGCATTCGGCATCAAGGTCTTCCACGCCAACGGTGACACGGAGACCAACGAGTACGCCGAACGCCTGATCGGCCGGGATGTTCAGCTCCGCCGGAGCGAATCCACTTCGTACCCCGCCGACTACGGACCGCACAACGGCACGCCGCTCCAGACCACATTCGGCACGAGCGAGATCATGGAGTCGCTCGTCCCCGCTCGCACGTTCACCGAGCTGCAACGGGGTGGGTACAACCGCAACTTCACGGAGGCCATTGTGTTCCGGGCGGGTGAGCCGTGGCGGCAGAGCGGCCGCGGGTTCGTGCGGACCAAGTTCCGCCAGAGCTTCCCGCCTCGCACCCCGTCCTCGAACGGGGTGCACCGATGATTGACTTCCCGCGTTCGTGCTTCATTGTTGTCGCGACGCTCCTGAGACAGCACTCCGGCGGTCGCATCGTCGGGTTTCTCGCACTGCTGCACGCCCTGTCGGGCCTGGTCTTCTTCACCGCGGCGATGCTGTTCTTGCGGGGCTTCGCCCGTGACACCGCGATCGCCTCATGGCTTGCCGTGCCGATGCTCATCCCGATGCTCTTGTTCACGCTGGTGTTCATCGCCGTGTGGATCGGGAGGAGCTTCGGTGTGCTCCGCTACGCGGGGCCGTTGCGGCTTGTCGGGCCGAACGACGGATTCACCGGGCACGCTGGTGAGATGCTTCGGACAAGGTTCAACGTCGAGCACGAGTGGACCTTGCTCGAACGCTATGAACCGGCACTGGTCGCCGGAGCGGGCGTCGTGCTGGCCTTCATCCCGTGGACCCGCGTCATCGGAATGTACCTGGTGCTCATGTCCATCGCGGATGCGTGGCAGTCAACACGCGACCGTCGTGTCAATGCTTGGGAGCAGAATCCACAGGGCGAGTTCGCAGAGCCGCTGAGCGACGTGATCGCACGCGGTGAGGATGTCGAGTTCTCATTCGGCAATCTCGGAGACGTGGCCGAGCTGCTCGACGATGAAGCCCAGGAGCATGTGCAAGCACACGCGGCGGCTCATGCTGGAAGTGAGCCGCTCGTCTCGGTCGCTCCGGGCGTCTGGTTCAAACCGCGTGGGCCGATCAGCGTTCACCGCAAGCCCAGGGTAACGCCGGTGTTGGTGGGGGCGGTGGTGCTGCTCGTCGGCAACTTCACCGCGGGAGACGTGCTTGATCTGTATGAACGCTCCCCCGCACGTTGGATCTCGGCGGTCCAGAGCCTTCAGTCCGCCGGAGCAACGGTTGGACTCCTAGAGCCCGCAACAGAAACCAGCATGGGCGGGCTTACCGACGCCTTCTTGGAGAAGATCGATTCCGATGCTCTCACGGACTGGAAGGAGGAGCGAGTCGATGAGGTCATCGCGGAAGCGAGGAGGCCTGTTGCCGCCGCAGAGTCCGCGTTGCAGTCCCTTCGCCTCGCCGTGGTCTCCGACATCGGCCTCGAACTGGACCCCGGGTCTCATTCCGAACTGCTGGATGAGTTGTTTCTCAGCAAGCAGAGCGTTCGAGATGCTTGGGCGGCATTACTGAATGGTTCCAGCGAGCTTGAGGCAGCCATCACACGAGGCTACGAGAGGCTCCGTTCGGAGGAGAACCGTGGCGCCGGGGCATCGCTCGATGAAGTCCGTGACATCGGCAAGCAAGCCGAGGATTGGAAGAAGCAGGCCGAAGGAATGCAGGCCGACATTGACCACATTCGCGTCATGCTCGACGCGATAAGGCTCGAGCGAGCCATGAACACGAAGCCCGAAGGTGGAGGTTGATCGCCATGACAAACAGGTTGAAGAGATTCGTGATCCCGGTCGTGGCCGTCGCCCTGTCGGCTTCGTTCGCACACGCCCAGGTTTCGGGCGACGATGTTCTAGAGCAGGCCCGTGAGCGTGGCCGTGAGAAGGCACAGCAGACCGAGCAGACCATCGAGATCCGTGGCCTGCTCGCTCGCCTCGAAGGCCGTCTGGACGAAACCCAGAAGCTGTTCGCCGATCTTGAGAAGCGGCACACGTCACTCGTGGAGTGGATGGAGTCGCTGCTCGATAGCGACGACGGGAAGCGGTTGGCCCTCAATCCGAACGCGGGCATGCAGTTCCTCGCGTATCAGGAGCAGCCGGTCTATCGGCTCAGCGATCTGGCACCGAAGAAGCAAACGCTCGAGGAACTCACCGCCTTCTTCGCCGACCCGAAGACATCGCAGGTCGGCTACGTGCCCGACGCATCTCGCGTGGACCAGGTAGACGACATGTATCTGTGGGCACGCGACCGTCTCGCCCGAGTCGCGGAAACCGAGGCATGGCTCAAGCAGACACTCGCCGGTGTGGACCTCGATGCCGATGTGGCCGCTGCCCCGACGCTTCGCGAGAGGATCGATGCCTACCTGGCGTGGCGACACCAGATGTGGATCGACCAGACCATCGCGGGGAGGCAGGCCGCCGAGAAGGAAGCCGCACCTCAGATCGCGGAGAACGCCCGCGTTGTCGAGCTTGAGCGAGCCCTCTTCGAAGCGGAGCGTTTGAAGCGAGAGGCACAGCAACAACTGGAAAAGGAGCGGATCGACTTCGAGCGACGCCTCCGCGAACGCGACATCACGCTCAAAGAGCAGGTTGCCGCCGCCGAGCGGGAGTACCAGGAACGCCTCGCCGCGATCGATCGGGAGAATCAGCTTGCTGCGGTCGAGCGAGAACGCCGCGACGTACAGGCGGATGTGGCTGCACGACAGATAGCGGAAGACGCGAAACAGATCGACCTCGTTGCGAAGTGCCGGTCCGCAACCGTGCAGCGAGACCTCCGCCCGTTTCTTGCCGAGGGACTCTGGCAGCCGGGGGACAAGGGACCGAATCAACGGGCGGACAAGGAGCCGATGTCCTATCGGGCACTCTTGGAGTTTGGGGCGTTGAATCCGGATCTTGACGGCTTGCAGATGCTGCTTGGTGTTGCGAACGCTCGCGGCTGCACGCGAGCGAATCACATCCTGTATGGAATCAGATCAGGCCAAGGCCACCCCGACCAGACGCGACCGAAGTGGGGGTATAGCGACACGTGGAGCAGGCTCACCGAGGACCAGGCCGCGGAGGTTCGGCGGATTCAGGCCCTGCTCATCGAGTTGGGGCCGACGCTCGTCGAGGAGAAAATGCTCGCACCGTGATGCGGCATGATCCGCCGCGGCCGCAACGGGAGGATTGTACGCCTCGCTCCGCGAGGCCCAGACTCCCGCCGCATGGTCCGCGGCGAGAACTCGGCCGTGACGTGTGTGGCGTCACTGTTGTGGAAATGCTGGAGAGCCCCACGCCGACGCTCCACGGACATTGGCGTGAGATGTGAGCTTGAGAGATCGGAAGGAGCCGGGAGGGCTTCCTTGAATCACCGTGTCGCGGACGGGACCGTCCAATCCGCGAGAACCTTCGGGCGGTCGTGATCACTCTGCCGACCGGGCGTTCCGCTCCTCGTCCAAGATGAATGAGTGAGCCTCGTCGAGCACCTTTCTCGCCGCGAGCAGATCGTCCCTGCCGAGGCTGTTGGTTTCCTTCCACTCCTCGTCCTTGTCTTTGTAGACCCGGACGAGGGTGGTGTTGAACATAGAGCCGTTGCGGGTCTCGTTCTCCCAGACCACGGCTTTCACGCCGTTGATCCTGAACTCCGCTGCTGGCTGGTTCTTCTCTGACGATTCCATACGCTTTCTCCTGGTCATGCGAGCCGTCCTTTCTGGGTATGAACCCTTCTGGAAGCATCTCCCGGTTGACCAGGGTTATGGCGGGCGTGTTGGCGGCGTGCGGTAGCGCAAGCCCACGCGGCTAGTCGGGCTCGTCTGGGGAGGGCGGCACGCGATCGCTGAGAGGCGACTCGTGGTGGTGTTCCAGCTCATCAGCCGCCGCGGAGGCGAGGGTTTGTTCGCCGAAGTGCCCGTAGAGCACCACCGCTTGCTCCAAGATGGTGCTGCGATACAGCCATGCAGCTTCTGATTCAGGGTTTTCGGATGAGACCGCTCGGGACAGCGATACGGCGCGCTGCATCGCTTGGACGGCCTCGGGGGAGTCCTGATCGAGCAGAGCCCGTGCCAGTGCCAAGTTCGCGGTCAATTCCCGGAAGCGGATCGCGAGCCGGTGTGGCTCCATCGCCGATGCCTCGCCGAGCAACCGGCGGGCTTCTCGGGCATGTTTCTCGCTTGCTGCAGAGTCGCCGAGCTGTCGGATCGCCGAGGCCAGCGCCGCGTGCGCGGTCCCCAGGGCGAACTTGGCAAGGACATCGTCGGGGTGTCGTTCGTACAGCCTCTCCGCGAGCGCGAGTCGCTCGTTGTAGAGCGGCATCGCCTCCTCCGGCGACCGGGCGAACACGAACGTGGTGAGCCGCTCGTAGCTCCACGTCAGTTCATCCAACAGTCGCGCGTCGTCTGGTGACGAGGCGAGCTGCTCCTTGAGCGTGTCGTGCACGGTCTGGTAGTGGCCGAGCGCCTCATCGAGACGACCGAGCTTCTGCTCCGCATCGCCGATCAGGATGGTGACACGCAGCAATGCGTCTTGGACCGAGCGAGAGTCGGGATCGGCCGAGAGCGCTCGCTCCAGGGCGTCGTGGGCCTGCCGCCGAAGGTCGAGGGCCGTCGCTGCATCCGCCCGGTCGAGCGCAACCGAGGCGAGCGACTGGAGTGCCTCGGCCCGCTGAAGCTCGATTCGCGGCCCCCGACCGACCTCGGGGATCGCATCGAGACGTTCGAGCAGCAGCGACGCGAGTCGCTCCTTGGCTTCGTTCGCACCGCTGAGTTCATTGATCTCGGCGAGGACATGCTCGGTGAGCGTGTCGACCGTCGCGGTCATCTCGTTCGCGCGGGCCCGGCTCTGGTGGGCAGAGTGAGCGAAGGCGATGGCGAGGACAACGATCGCGATCAGTGCCGCTACACCGCCAAGCGTCGTCTTCGGGTACCGGCGGCACAGCGAGCGGACCTCGCCGAGCGCCGACCGAGTTGTCGCGTCCACCGGGAGTCTTGTCAGCACGCGACGCAGGTCGTCGGCGAGGTGCTGGGCCGACGCATAGCGGTCGTCTGCTGCTTTGGCCGTCGCCTTTGCGAGCACGGCTTCGAGTGCTCGACGGTCAGCGCCGAGCAACCTCGGGAGTTCCGGAAGTTCCTTCTCGGTCAGATCGCGGACCAACTCGGCCAAGGGGGCCTCGGGGGCGCCGTACGGATGCCGCCCCGAGATCAACTCGTGCGTCACCACGCCGAGCGCGAACACGTCCACCCGTGCATCGCCCCGCTCGCCGCGTGTGAGCTGCTCCGGGGCCATGTACGCGACCGTCCCGAGCAGTCGCGGCCCCTCGGTCAGATTGTGCTCGGACGGCTGAACGATCGCCGATGCACCGAAGTCGATCACCTTCGGCTTGGCGACGCCGGCAACCTCGGTGACGAGGATGTTCGCGGGCTTGAGGTCGCGGTGCATCACACCCGTCGTGTGAATGGCGTGCACCGCCTCGCAGACCTGCGCCATCAGCTCGATGCGCGACCGCCAATCGAGCGAGTGCTCTTCCACGTACCGGGTAATCCAGCTGCCGTCCACGAACTCGACCGCAACGAACAGCCGCCCATCGTCCGTCTGACCGGCGTCGTAGACCTGCGCTACACCGGGGTGATTCAATCGGGCGAGGGCCTGCTGCTCCCGGGTGAACTTCGCGCGCACACTCTCCGGCAGCCCTTCACGCAGCACCTTCACCGCGACGGTTCTTGAAAGCGGCTCGGCCGCTTCGGCCCGGTAGACCAGCCCGCTGCTCCCCGAGCCGATCAAAGCGACCACCGAGTACCCGCGGATGCTCGGCAGCGGGGCTCTGTCGGCTGATGGGGACCTTCCGATCAAGAAGCGACCGTCAAGCAGCGGCTCCGCCAAGAACCCGTCGGCCTCGGCCGCGGCGTCCTCGTCGAGCATCCGGAGCACAGCATCACGCAGGTGCTCATCGTTTCCGCTCAGACGGACCGCCTCGTCGTGCCTTCCGTCGTCGGGAACGTCCAGCACGCGCTCGAAGATGTCCCGGATGCGCTCATAGTCGTTCATACCGGAGTCGCGTCCAACAGCAAGCGATGCAGCCACGCACGGGCCATCTTCCAGTCCGCGCGGACGGTGCGTTCGGTGACACCGAGCCGCTCGGCCGTCTCGGCCTGGGTCAGCCCTCCGAAGAAGCGCATTTCAACGACCCGAGCGGAACGCTCGTGATGAGTTTCGAGACGATTGAGCGCCTCGTGCAGTCCGAGGATGTCGATTCCCGGACGCCCCGGCACATCGACCAGCACGACACGGCTCGCGAGCCCACCCCGTTTCTGAGCACGCTTCGCCCGGGCATGATCCACCAGGATGTTCCGCATCGCCTTGGCCGCCCACGCCCGGAACTCGACCTCCGACCGCACCTCGACGCCGCCATCCCGCATCACGCGGAGCCACAGTTCGTTCACCAAGGCTGTGGGCTGGAGGGTGTGGTCGGCCCGCTCGGACCCGAACAGGTGGCGAGCAATCCGGCCGAGTTCGGCATGGAATGCGGACATATCCCCGTTCCCGGTATCGAGCTGCTCGTGCTGGGAACTCGCTGCATCCACGGAGACGCATCGTAAGTGACGACCGCTGTGGAGGCTACGGGATTCGGGCGGGCGCCATCAGGCGGGCTGAAGTTTCTGGCGTTCCCGTTCCGGTCGGGCGTTCCGAATGCGCTTGCCATGTGACGGCCGCGAGAGGGTCAGACTCCCTCCTGCCGCTGGATGCCCACTGCACGGGAGGATGAGATGGCCCGCCGGATGCTCTGCACTGTGTTCCTGTTCGCACTCTTCGTGACTTGCGCGGGTGCGCAGGTGGTCACGATCAACACCGATGTCACGGTCGGTCCGACCGACACCACGATCACGGGTGCGGAGGGCATCCCGACGCCGCTCGCGACCGCTCAGATTGTCGTCACCGGGTCGGCGACGGACCTGACCATCAACGGCCGCCACGAGATCGCATCACTCACGGTGACGGGCGGAGCCAGAGTCGCTCATGCTCCGAACTTCAGTTTCGACTACGTGGGCGATGGCTCTGATATCGTGAATGGCTTGTACCTAGTCATCTCCGGTGATGCAGCGGTCCAATCGGGCTCGTTCATCACCGCGAACGGGCTGGGCTACCCGCGTGGCGGTGGACCTGCTCCAGGCCTCGGTTCGCCGAGGTCTGGGGGCACTCATGCGGGAACAGGCGGGTCGAATTCATTCTCCCCTTATGGTTCTCCCACACAGCCGACCGAGCACGGGTCTGGCGGGGGAACCTGGAATGATGGAACGGGAAACACCGGTGGGGGCGTCATCCACCTCAGTGTGTCGGGTCAACTCGAGGTCAATGGCACGATCACAGCCGTCGGCGGCTCTTCGCAACGCGGGGGTGGAGGGGCCGGTGGGAGCATCTGGATCGAGGCAGATTCGGTCATCGGGAGCGGGTTGATCGTCGCCGATGGCGGTGGTTCAACGTCGAACCAAAACGCGCACGGGGGAGGAGGGCGGGTCGCGATTCATGCCGTCGGCCAGATCGACCCGGCTCTCAGCATCCACGCTCGCGGATTCTTCAGCTCCGGCCGCTCCTCCGGCGCCGGCACGGTGTACCTATCGAGCGTCGATCACGAGGGCACGCTCCGCATCGCGAACACCGGTGTGTTGATCGATGAAGTAACGATTCTCTCGGGGGACATTGCATTCCCTCGCATCGAGATCACAGACTCTGCCCGCGTCACGCCGTTCGTGAACGACCCATCGCTTCACATCATCGCGGACGAGCTGGTCGTGGGGTCTGGTGCGGAGCTGTCCGCCGCCGCACGGGGCTTTGCGCCGGGCGTGGGACCCGGAAGCGGAAGCGGGCACGCGGGGGGCACACACTGCGGCTCCGGTGGCCGAAACGCAACCTTGCCGTACGGGGACATCCTCATGCCCGACCAGATGGGGTCGGGCGGGCAGAGCTGGACGAACGCCCAAGGGGCCGCAGGCGGTGGGGTGCTGCGTCTGACCATCGCGGACAGCTTGGAGATCAACGGAACGATCACAACGCAGGGAGGTTCCGATCGCGGCGGTGGTGGCGCAGGGGGGAGCATTCTGGTCGAGTGTGGTCAGATGCTCGGTTCGGGAGCGATCGTCGCGGATGGCGGGTTCTCGACAACGGACAGCGGTGCCCACGGTGGCGGGGGTCGCGTGGCCGTCTATGCAGATGAATCGGGTGCTTCCGCCGTCACGCTCTCCGCCGCCGGTGGGTTCAACAACGGTTCGGCCGGTGCGGGCTCGATTGTCTCCAAGTCTTCTGCAGATGATGGTGTGACGCTGACATTCGACAACCACGGCGTCTACGGTGGCGTGACCGAGTGGAGCACGGGGCCCACGTTTGATCGCGTGCAGATCCTCAACGGCACGCGCCTCTCTCCGACTAGCGCCCAGGATAACTTCAGGCTCAATGTCGCTGGCGATCTCGTCGTGGATGCCACTTCGAAGATCGATGCGAACGGTCGCGGATTCCCGACGACCCAAGGACCGGGAGCGGGCGGATCGACCGGCATTACATCGATCTACGGGGCCGGTGGTGGTGGGCATGGAGGGCAGGGCGGGACGGGAAACTGGGATGGCCTTGGAGGCACGGGTGGTCACTCCTACGGCAACCGAGACTTTCCGACGACGATGGGCTCTGGCGCGGGCCTTGGTCCCGGCGGCGGCGGCAACGGTGGCGGATACATTCGCCTCGATGTCGGCGGGACCGTCCTCGTCAATGGGGCGATCGAGGCCAACGGTACGACCGAGAGTGGTGTCGCGGCAGGTGGTGCTGGCGGCGGTATTCTCATACAAGCAAGTGCCGTGCAAGGAACCGGGATCATCTCGGCTGTCGGCGCCGATGGCCAGGACCAGGGGCAATCTAACTGCATCGGATCGGGCGGTGGCGGCGGTGGTCTGATCGCCATCTACGCATGCTCTGTGGAGAGCAGCGTATGGATCACATCTGACGCTGGTTCAGGGTGCCGTCCGGGTCAGGATACCACGCCACGGATCGCCGCCGGGTACATCCAAAGCTCTCCGAACGAGCCTATCTTTACGACGACGGGAACAACCGTGGCCATCGAGATCGAGGCGGCGGCTGGGGGCGGTGTGTATCAGTGGTACATGGAAGGACAGCCACTCGAAGACGGGCCATCACCGTCGGGATCGATCATCGCGGGCGCTCAAACAGACACATTGATGATCGAGAACGTCCAAGCTGCTGATGGTGGTGTTTATCAATGCACCGTCGCGGGCCCATGCTTTCCTGCCAGATCCCGGACGTTCGTGCTCGTCGTTGATGGCAACGCCGGGAGCTTGTGCCCGGTCGATGTCGACGGCAACGGCCGCATCGACATCGACGACCTCTACTACATCACGCAGCACCCGACGGACATCAACGGCGACGGCATCGCTGACTACGAAGACGCAGCGTGCCTAGAACGCTACCTGCGTCGGAACGAGATCGAAGACATGACCGCTGGGCGCAGGTGAAGCAAGTGATCCTGCGTAGCGTGTGCTTTGGAGGACTGAAGTCGGAGCCAGTCACGTAAACACTGCCAATCGGTTCGTACCGACTCATATCTCGTATCAACCAATCAAAGATGTTCGAGGATAAAAATGAAACTTAGAATATTGTTTGTCATACTTACTCTTGTCACAGGCACGTTCGACGCAACGGCTCAATTGACAGATCCGTTCCCGCCGCAGCTGAGCGTCGGTACATTTGATGGAGACATCGGATTCAGCATGACTGACTCCTCATTGCTGTTTGCAAATGCCCGCTTAGGCAGATCGCTCACTAGACTTGGTGATATCGATGGCGATGGAATCTCAGACTTCGCCGCTGCTGCAAGTGCCGGGAGCAGCAGTCGAGTGAGAGTGGTGTTCGGCGGCAGCTCGCTAGCTGGCAGTTCGGTACTTGACTTGAATTCGCTTCCATCAACGCAAACATTGAACATCTTTGGTGAGAATATTGTCCGTCGCGTTGGCTTTGTTGGTGACATCATTGGGGACGGCCTTGCGGAGATCGGCATCACTGGGCCTAGTGTCGCATACGTTATCTTTGGGTCCGCCGCGCTTCGCAATGCCAATGGAAGTGTCTCGTTGGCGACGCTTGATGGATCAAATGGATTCATCATTACAGGACTTGAAAGTGGCAACAGTCAGACGCCGGCTATATCGGGCGTTGGCGATATCAACAACGACGGCTTTCAAGACGTGGCCGTTGGGTCACCGCTCTCGGATGTAAACGGACTGGACTCCGGGCGGGTGCATGTTGTTTATGGCGGCACCACGGTGGGGGCTTCCGGGGCGATTGCGGCATCATCACTGAATGGTGCGGCTGGGTTTACGATCAATGGCGTTGCGTCAGACGATGCGATCGGCACACAAGTATCCGGAGGTAGCGATATCAACGGGGATGGGATTGATGACCTGGTGCTAGGTGGCGAGGGCGATTTGCCGTCTGCCTCACGCGGCGAAAGGACATATGTCGTTTATGGAGCCACAGGGTTGGGATCGAGTGGATCGTTTAACCTCTCTCTCATCGACGGTAGCAATGGATTCGTGATTGGAGCGGGAACTCCAGGTGACCGCGGCGGAGCGGTGGTTGAGTCAATCGGTGATGTCAACAACGACGGTCTCGGTGATGTTCTTGTCGCTTTCCCAAACTGGAGTTCATTTCAAGGTCGGGTGATGGTGGTCTTTGGCTCGGAAGACGATCGTGGCGTTGGGCCGTTAAACCCAGAGGATCTTGATGGAAGCAACGGCTTTCTCCTTGTGGCCGAAGACTACGATTCATTCGGTGCGTCCGCAGCTCCTCTCGGCGATGTCAACAACGACAATTTAGATGATTTTATTGTTGGCGCACCCTTTGCCCAGGTCCCCGGCTTGAATACCCCAGGGGCGTGCGTCGTCGTATTTGGGAGCACAAGTCTCGGGGCGAAGGGTCTTGTGTCCGCGAACTCATTCGACGGAACCAATGGATTCGTAGTGACGGGAAGCAGCGCTGAAGATCAAACGGGTGCCAGCGTAGCGATGTGTGGGGACATCAATGAAGATGGGGTCAACGACATTTTAATTGGTGTACCGAGAGCAGGATCGTTTGATTATGGCCGATTGGACGTCGTTCTTGGTCGTCTACTTGCAGCGATGTGCCCGGTCGATGTCGATGGCGACGGCCGGATTGATATCGACGACCTCTACTACATCACGCAGCACCCCACGGACATCAATGGAGACGGCGTCGCTGACTACGAAGACGCAGCGTGCCTTGAACGCTATCTGCGCCGGAACGAGTTGGAAGACATGACCGCTGGGCGTAGGTAGTCGCGCAGACCTCGAAAGCGACACGGAGGTACCAGAATGAAACGAACTCTCTTGGCACTTGTGCTTTCGCCGGCCCTGTCTGCTGTGGCCCAGCCGACGACTGTCATTGTCGATTCCGGCGAACTGCTGACGGAATCGGATCTCCTCGCCGGGCTCTTCAGCGGTCAATCGTTCTCGCTGGGCACTGACACCACCTTCGAGGTCAACGATGGCGGTGCGGTCGATCGCCTTGCGGGGATTCCTCTTGGCGGTGGAATGAGGACGGCGTTCGATTGGCAGTTTTCAGCGCTCAACCTGAACGCGGGGGCGTTGCTCCGAGGCGATATGTTCGTCGGTCCCGGTGACAACCGGCCAAACTCCATCTCAAACGTCTTTCTCAACGTCTGCGACGGAGCGGTTGTGGAGGGAGGCGTGTGGGTATCTGGCGAGAGCGTCGTTCACATTACGGGGGGCATGGTTCAAGGCGACTTTTTTGCCTTCGGAGCGACTCGAGTCGAGATTGACGGCGGGGTGATCGGGCTGCCTTCGAGTAGCAACTCGCCGGTTCTGGTTGCTGAGGGCATGGTCAGAATCACTGGCGGCGAGATTGTCGCTGACCAGTTCAGTGCCACTGAAACAAGCACGCTCGATGTATCAGATGGCAGCATCACAAACTTGATCGCGGAGGGCCAGACCACTGTCTCCGGTGGAGCAATCCAATCCGCAACGATTGTCGGAACTGGGCAAGTGTCGGGAGGTCAGCACGGATCTTTCCTGGTGCAAGGAATCGGTGCGGCGCTGCGCATCGACAACGGGACCTTTAACTCAGTCTCTGGAGGGCCATTCGCCACGATGCTCGTGGCCGGAGGGACGATCGACCAGCTCGTGGCTCGCCCTACGGGTCCGCCCGGAAACGTCGGGAATATCAGTGTGTCCGGGGGTGACATTGGCGTTCTGCGTATGTTGCCGGGTTCATCTCCGGTGAGTGTCAGCGGTGGCGAGATTGATCAAGTGCTCATGTCTGGCAATAGCTCGTTGAGCCTTTCTGGTGGTGTTGTCGATGTCCTTTCTGCATCCAGCGGGAGCAATGTCCACCTGTTCGTCGATGCTCTTCTTCTCGATGGGCTGTCGATCGAGCTCGAACTGGGTCAGTCGATCCAGATAGACGACCGGAGTGGCGTTCTCCTGGAGGCGACGCTCGCCGACGGTTCATTCTTTGATGTATGGCTTGGCGACGACCTCAACAGTCTCGGGAACATCTTTTCAAGCGCCACGCTCAATGTCACTCGGGTGCCCTCCCCAGCGACGCTCCTGACTCTCGGGATGACGCCGCTGGTCGTGATTCGCCGCAAGCGATGACACGGACACGATGAAGTGAGTTCTACCCTCGCCGGAACGAGCTAGAAAGTATCGCAGCGGGTGACGGATGGGATGCCACAGGTGTCCTCTCCACGCAGGTGTGATCGAACGGACAAAGCACCCTCCTGCGCGTACGAATCGCCTCCGCTGGCACCGGTTCGAGGTTCAACTCCTTCCGGGCCTTGTTCACCGCTCCGAGCACCGAGTAGAGCTGACGGACCACGGGGGCGTACGGCTCGAAGCGGAGTCGCCGGAACTCTTCTTCCACCTCGTTCCGCGTTGCGTTCCTGGCGAACTGCACCATGAACTGCTTCAACCACCTGAACTCATTGGGGTGGATGCGGACCGAGGCGTGCCAGCTCCGGTCGAAGCCGCGGCGGTACCCGATGCTGTAGCCCGCGAACGCGATGGGCTCGCGACGCACATCCCGGATCACAGAGCGTTCTCGCTCGAAGAACTCGTGTTTGCCGTGCGTGGCGATGAGCAGCCAGAACGACCCGTACCGCAGGTACTGGATGCTCGCGCGGCCCATGATTCGACGCCGAGCCCGCTGCCACCGTGACATCGGCACGCCGTAGAGGGCGAGCAGCTTGCGATCGACGTACTCGGGCGGCTTACCTGGAGGGACGTGCCCCGCCGTGTAGAAGAAGTACCCGCGAGCGATGTAGGCGACGGCGAGCTGCTGCACGAAGCCGGGCACGCTCGTCGGTAGGTAGTGGTAGGTCATGTTGTTCCTCGTGTGTTGGCAGTCAAAGTGGGGCGTCGTTTCGGCCTTTCGTCCGGGCACGACACCCAAGAGCCCCAATGCGACAACCTCGTTCACAACCTTCTTCCGCCCGTTCTTCTGCAGTGTCCGGGGCGGCAACCTTCAGCCGCATCAAGCAACCGACCACCTGCATGTGACCGGAAGCCACACGGCTCCAACCTTCGCGAGATTCCCGGCTTCACCCTTCGGTGTGCTCGGCTTCATCCCGCTGATCCAGATTCCATGTATTGCTGTTGCACAATTCATGGACGTTGCGGTGCAACAGAGGCCATCGCCCCTCGCACCGCCCTTGCAGAACACCTCCGGCCGAGCGGGCGGGAGCATCGTCCCCGATGCCCCACGCCCGCTCGCCGACCGCTTGGAAACCGCCCACCACACCTTCCGGTGCGATGAGCCGGTGTCCGCACACAAATCCACGCGTCGCCGCTTTCGTCCTCGCTGACACCATCCGCTCCGGGCACCACCCCGTCGCGTTGCGATGATTCATCGAACGGGCCGCCACTGCCTTGCAGCGGTCACCGCTCGGACTCGGCCAGGCCGAATCCGACTGTCTACTTGCGGCACACTCCCGGTCTCAGGCGTTTGAATCACCGGGTGGACCTCGTTCCGAAGAACGCACCCGGCACCGGATCATCATTCCGGAAGCCCGAGACCATCCCCTGTTAGCCATGCTCATCACCGAGACGGTCACGTCGCTCGGCCCTCTGTCGTCCGCACCGGGATTCCTCCCAGAACGGTGTTTGCTCGCGGGCGTCAGCACGCGAGATTTCAGCCAGCAGAACCCAGA
Source organism: Phycisphaerales bacterium (assembly GCA_041402005.1). Taxonomy (GTDB): domain Bacteria; phylum Planctomycetota; class Phycisphaerae; order Phycisphaerales; family UBA1924; genus JAJRXR01. The sequence continues at coordinate 221,957 of JAWKTB010000006.1, forward strand.
AGCTCTGGCTTACCCATCGACAGACGGCTTTGTTTCGCTGTTCGGCACCGTCTCCGTCTCGATTCACCGCCAAGCCCTCGCGGGCCTCTCATGGTTGAGCTATTCGTCGCCGGTTGTTTCGACCGGTCGCCGGGTGTTGTCATCACCCGGTCGCCCGCATCACTGCGGACGAACTCCCCACGGCGGCTCGGGTTGAACGAGGTGCCCATCCATACAGGACGGCACCCCCGATCCCCCCGAGACGGATTACGCGACGCTTGGGGCGAACCCCGCACGCCGCTTCACCGCTTCAAGCATGACGGCTCGTGTCCGTGTTTCACGGACACGAGTCTGTCCAGGTCGCCCCGGCTCCGCTGATGTTGGAGGGGGGACGTGTCATCGGATAGAAGCTGCGGATTGTTCTCGGGGATGGACCGTCGAGTGTTTACTCGCAGCAGCCTCCGTCGAACCGGACAAGCATGTCTCCACGCATCCGGCTCTACGCGTCTCCGACTGCCACAAATCTGTGGGCGGGGTGATGAGTCCCGCTCCCTTCGCCCGGCTGGTGAGGCCGAACTCCCGGGGGTCGGAGTCTGTGTGCGGCCGCCGAGGCGGCTGGTGGCCGACTCGGGTGTTGCACAAACACTGTTTGATAACCAGTGTTCGATGCGAAGGTAGCGCAATCCCGCCTCCAACTCAACCCCGTGGCCGGGACAACGGGCTACTCACCGAAGAGCCAACGCCGTAGTCTGCTCCAGATGCTTCCCTGTGACGCTCGGCGTCGATTCGCTCGATAACCGGATGGTGAGTCAGGTCGCTCGTCAGGCTTTGCGGCGTAGTGTGCCACCTTGTTTCGACGATCGGCTGCACGAGCCCTGTCGATCTGCTCCTCGGTCCATTCACCAGCCCATGTCACCCGATTCCGCTTCAACCAGTAGTGCGACCTGCACTTCAGACTCCAGTTTCCGATTGACGGGTGAAGCGACACGGTTTCGCCATCGAAGGTCAGTTGCCAATCAGATGGGGTCAGCGGAGTGACGACCTCGTGGCCACATCCGCAGCAGCACTTGTGGACCACCGTCGCGTAGGTCACCGACACGTAGAGAACGCCATCGGCTACATCCGCCGGTATGCTCTCGATGAATTCATGCCGCATCCGGATCGGCTGGCGCATTGGTTTCCTCGTTGTGCAAGCAGTTGCCATCGATCACGTAGAGGCAGTGATGTTCCTCTTCCAGATCGGCGTAGAACCCGACCATTTTCTTCCATCGAATCACGGCCAGTGACGCGCATAGCGCATTCAGCTCGGCGATCTGGATGTTCGTCACGTAGAGGTTGTCGCCACCAATGTCTCCTCTCGGCACAACCTTTGACACATGGCTCGATTTCTCCACAGATGAGGCAGTCACTCGCAGTTGCCCCCGGATTCGGTCGTCATCATTCGTCACACCAATTCCCGAATCGACGAACGGCACCCCCTGCCGGATCAGGGCATCCATCACGACACCCTTGGCGCCCCCATTGTCTAGGCACAGGAACACGAAATCGATGCCCTCCAGGTGGTGCAGATTCTCCTCGCCGATGTACTCGGGGATGGCCACGATGTTGCGGCGCATGGCGGAGTAGCGGTGACGCAGGTACTCAACCTTGTACATCCCGGCGCGAAGATCGTCGAGCGAAGCCGCACCGGGACACCGAAAGGCATTGTGAGAATGGAAGCGATCGCCATCGATGAGCCGAATCTCGGCTACATGTGTCTTCGAGACCAGATCCAGCACGTAGGAGCCAGTCCCACCAAGACCTACCACGGCGATTCGATGGCCAGCCAGTTTCCGGCTCACCGCCGTGATGTCTGCCCGACTTGACGCCGTGTCGAGGTACTCGAACACACCGTTGTCGTCCTCCGTGCAGATCACCGGCGCGAACGTCCTTGCGGAAGCCTCGGGCTGGATCCTCTGAGCGTAGCGAGCCAGAATTCCCGCGTACTCGGAGATCTTGTGGTGGTAGTCAAGGTAGCCACCCGGGGGCTTTGCCGAGAACTTGTGAGACACCACGAGTCCAGGCACGACTTCTGAGCGCTGGCTTGAGTGGTAGATCTGCTGAAGAGGTCCACCCCGTTCATCGCAGGGCTGTTCTCCGGCGAACATCACGGTGTGGTCGTTGACCGGGTTGACGGCTTTGTCCCCAGCCATCTCAAGCGTCGACACCAGCACCCCGCGTTTGATCTGTCGATTGCTGTCGACATACGGGATCGACGAGACCAGCAGGTATCCGCTCTTGACCTCGACCTCGTAGCCTTCGTCGCGTAGCCGTTTCAGGTCTGCGTTACGACTTATCGGTGAACGAGACATTGAAGATCATGCCTTTCTTGACCCGGACGCACTCGCCTTCATCGAGCGTGCCCTCCGGCTTGTTCCCGTGGCCACGGCGGTAGGTGATGGAGAAGCAGATGAATTCGCCGGTAGGAACCGGATCGAATGCGAGTGCCAGAAGCTCGTCGTAGCACAGCTCCCCTGAATCTACGACCTTCTCCCGGCCGTTCACGATGATCGTCAGCTCTTTTCTGGTTTTCGTCGCTTCGGACATGTCGAGACTCCCTTCGTCGTTGTCGATGTGATGGTCCCTACCCCCTCTTGCCGACCATGCGGCCCGGTTTGCCACCGATCTTCTGAATTCGATTCGAACTTGTGCTTTGCGGCATGTCGTTGCCAGTCGCTCACGCTTGATGAGATCCGTGGCCTCGGGCAAGAAGATGACAGTCGTGTGGCAAACCGGCCGGAGTTGCCGGCAAATACCAGATAGGATGCATCCCGCCGAGAGCGGCACGAGGCCGGCCCCAATGGACACGATTCCGGACCTGTCAGGTGACGAGTGGAGCGAGCTCACCGAGCGACTGTCGCTCTATGCGACCCGCAAGATGAGCAAGCTATTCTGGCGCGGAGTCCCGGCGCGGCGCGGTGGGCATGCGCCGGGAGGTATCGAACCCCAGGACCTGGCCTCGGAGGCCATCGTGTCTGTCATCGACGGCTCACGCGAGTGGGATCCGGCTGCTCACCCTGACTTCAGGCGATTCCTGGAGGGAGTGATTGACAGCAAGGTCAACCATTTGGCGGAGTCCGCCGACAACCGGATGACACGGAGAGAACCAGTGACGACCGACGGGCAGATCAAGGAGTTGAAGACCACTAGACGCAACTTCGAATCCGACCCGGCCGACCTCTGTTGTGAGTGCGACGCGGCCGACTCCTTCCGACAGTTCGTCGAGAAGGAGATCGCCGGCGATGATCAACTCGAACAGGTCTTCGAGTGTCTTGCGGCCGGCATCATCCGGCCGCGGGAGATTGCGGAACTGCTCGAATGTGAGGTCACCGTCATCAACAATATCCAGAAGCGATTGCGCCGTCGCGTTGACAAGGCCATGCGGCGGCATGCGGGGAGGAGCACACAATGAACCACCCGCGACGCGATGATGATCAGACTTGGGATCGCTTTTTCGACTTCGTGTCTGAATCCGAAGATCAACTCACGCGAGACGAGGTCAGGTCAGAACTCAAGAAGTTCGGTGTTGATGCGGCACCCGCTATCGCATCGGTGAAGGCAGCAGTGGAAGCCCGGCGAGCCCAGGCGAGACTGGCAACTGCCAAGCAGCAGAGAGCAGCTATGACCGCAAAGCTGTTCGGTGTTGTGTCTCATTCGGCGGAGCAGGTTCGCACAAGCATCCGCAGCTTCATAGAGGAGCGATTTCAGGGCTCTGGGCAAGCGGCTTACTTCCGTAAACTCGATGAGGCCGCATCTGATGAAGACCTTCAGAGCTTGATGGACGACCTTGCCCGCCTTGACGCGCTGACCCAGGCGAATAAACCAGACGATGCCGACGCAACCGAATGAACATCTTGCGCGAGCCGAGGCGAGGCGTCTGTGGAAGACGTACGGCTTTATGAATCCGCAGGACCTCGTCCTCGAGGATCTTGCCTATGCCAATGGCATCGTCGTCATGGAGAGCCGTCTCGACGGTGCCGAAGCCAGACTGATACGGAACGACACCAATGGCATCATCAGGGTAAATCAGGAGATCACTCAGCTTGGCCGGAAGCGGTTCGCCGTCGCTCACGAGATCGGCCATTGGTTCCTGCATGCTCGGGTGTCTCAGGTTCTCGCTTGTACGGCGGAGGACATGGTTGCCAAATACAAATCGAGCTCGCCCGAGATTGAGGCGAACTACTTCGCGTCCGAGCTACTCATGCCGAGCGCGTTGTTCCGGGACCGCATTCGGGCACAGGAACCATCTCTTTATCTGATTGAGCAGCTTGCGTCGGAGTTCGCGACCAGCCTCACGGCGGCGGCCGTTCGATATGTCGAGCTCCGCGACGACTACTGCGCCGTCGTGTTCTCCGAAGGTGGCAAGATCCGTTGGTGGAGGCTGAGCGATTCGTTCGGGCGCGACGCCTGGATCGAATCGGGGTCCGCGCTGTCGAAGTTGACGGTCGCTCGATCGTTGTACGAGGGCGGAACTGCCGGCACGCAGCCACAAGAAGTGGACATCGACGCGTGGATGTCAACCCGTGACCTTGACTGCGACTCGATCATGGAGCACTCGATGGTCCTCGGCCGCACGGGTCAGACGATGAGTCTTCTCTGGTTGCCGTAGTTGCCAACTGGCGGACCGGCTCCCCCTACGCGCGAGCCCGATACCGAACAAAAACCTGTTTAACGGTTGGCCTTCGGGTGCAAAAAGCGGCCTGAATCGATCACAATATGTGGTGACCAAAGGCCATATTGGCGATATAGTCACAACAAATGGTGATTCATGGCTGACTATGACCGAATGACTGACGAGGGCATCCTGGAGCAGCTCGGCGAGCGACTGAGCCGCTATCGCCTCAACCGGAACGTGACCCAGGCCGACCTGGCGACCGAGGCCGGCGTCCACAAGAACACCGTGTTCCGGCTGGAGGCGGGGGAGTCCACCCAGACGAAGAACCTCGTCCGTGTTCTGCGGGCCCTCGGTCTGCTCGCACGGCTGGACACCCTGATCCCGACGCCCGTTCCCAGCCCGCTCAAGCAACTCGAAGCGCTGGATCGCCAGCGCAAGCGAGCCGTGTCCAGATCGGACCAGGAACCGGAATCTGAACCGGCCGGCTGGACGTGGGGCGATGATGATCACGATCACGAACATGCCGACGAACCCGATCATGATCACGACAATGAGCAGCAGGACGATGATGATCACGATCATGGGGGTCGCCCATGACGGTCGCCGAAGTGCGCCTCTGGGGTCGCACCATCGCCGCTGTATCTGTTGACGGGCCGGGTGGCGTCGCCGCGTTCGAGTACACGCCCGAGTTCCGACGCAGCGGCATCGAGGTCGCACCGCTCCAGATGCCCCTCTCGGACGAGGTGTACAGCTTCCCTCAGTTGCCGAGAGGCACGTTCTACGGGTTGCCCGGCATGCTTGCGGACGCCCTGCCGGACAAGTTCGGCAACGCGGTCATCAACCAGTGGCTGGACGCACAGGGGCGACTGCCGGACGAGATCGACGCGGTCGAGCGGTTGTGCTACACGGGATCGCGTGGCATGGGAGCGCTGGAGTTCCGGCCGGCCACCGGACCACACGCGACCGAGTCCACCTTGGTCCATGTCGATGCGCTCGTCGAGCTGGCTTCCGAGGTCCTTCAGCAACGCGAGGCATTGACGACCACCATTGGTCAGGACCGTGAGGAGGCGCTCCGAGAGATCCTCCGAGTCGGCGCCTCGGCGGGCGGTGCCCGAGCCAAGGCCGTCATCGCCTGGAACCCTGAAACCAACGAGGTTCGCTCGGGTCAGGTGCAGGCACCGCCGGGGTTCGAGTACTGGCTGCTCAAGTTCGACGGTGTCCGGAACAACAAGGACAGGGACCTCGCCGACCCGCAGGGGTACGGAGCCGTCGAGTATGCCTACTCGCTCATGGCCAGGGCCGCGGGCGTCAACATGACCAAGTGTCGTATCTTCGAGGAGAACGGCCGTCGCCACTTCATGACCAAACGGTTCGATCGGCTCGACGGCGGAGAGAAGCTCCACATGCAGTCGTTCGGCGCGATTGCCCACTTCGATTTCAACAACGCAGACGCGTACTCGTACGAACAGGCCATCGCCGTCATGCGCCGCCTTCAGCTTCCGATGCAGGACATCGAGGAGCAGTTCAGGCGGATGGCCTTCAACGTCGTCGCCCGCAACCAGGACGACCACGTCAAGAACATCGCATTCCTGATGGACAAGCGGGGCGGGTGGTCGCTGTCTCCGGCCTACGACGTCATGTACTGCTACAACCCAAGCGGCAAGTGGACGAGCCGTCACCAGATGAGCCTGAACGGCAAGCGGGACGGATTTGACCGGGAGGACTTTCGCGCCGTGGAGCGAACCGCGTCGATGAAAAGAGGCCGGGCTGACGAGATTCTCGACGAGGTGTGCGGAGCGGTGTCACGCTGGCGCGAGTTCGCCGAACAGGCCGGCGTCGAACCGGTGCTTTCCGACGAAGTGGAGCGCAACCATCGCACGGGGCTGGCATCGACCTAGCGAGCCCGGCCGGGCTTGGCTCTTCGGGTCCGCTTCACCGGCGATTGCAGAGACGCACGGACCCATTCGATCAGCTTCCGGTGCTCCGGTGCGACAGGCTTCATGTACCTGTCCGCCATGGCGGAACTTGCGGAGTGCCCGAGCCACTGCTTCATCGCAACGATCGAGCAGCCGCTTCGTGACCCGTACTCGGTCGCCCCAAGATGTCGCAGCGTGTAGAAGCCGCCGAGCGTGTCCTTTGTCTCGCCGATGCTCTCACGCAGCCGTTGCCACCACTGGAGCACGCCGTCCGACCGAGTGTGGACGACGGGTTTCCCGTTCTTCGTGACGAAGAGCAGCTCCCCATCAGGACGCGGTGTCTCTGCGAGGTAGTCCTCGATTGCCTTCCAGACTCCGGGCGGTGTCTCGCCGAACCGTTCGATGCCGGTCTTCCGGCGTCGAAGGTCGTACCCCTTCTCGTCGATTTGTCCGACGCGAACGTTTGAGATGTCGCTCTGCCCGAACCCCAGCCCGATGCCCATCCAGATCATCGCACGGCCACGGGCATCCGCGGCCTCGACCAGGGCCTTGAGTTGCTTGAGCGTCGGTAGCTCTCGCCGCTCGGCGGCCCGTCCTGGCGTCCTGTCAAGGGAGTCCCAGTTCCAGCCAAGAACCTGTTGACCGTACTCGGGTCGCCCGGAGCGGTCGATCAATCGCTTCACCGCCTGGATGCGTCCGTTGACGGAAGCCGCAGAGAAGCCCTTCCCTACGAGTTCGCGGTTGTACTCCTCAACGTCGCCCATTTCGAGGTCACTCACACGGAGCCGGGCGGAGGCTCCCCGCCCGTGCCGCTCGTTTATGAAGGCAAGGAAGTCCTTGATCTCCTTCCGGCGGTTGAGCATCGCACGCGGGGCGATGGTCCCCGCCGCCCTCGCCTGGTTCGGGTCACGCACGCGGCTCTCGTCGTACTTGAAGAGCCCCGACGCCACATGGACCAGCGAGCCCGGCTCGGCCTTGACCTCGGTCCGTACAGCCGCCTGCTCGGCCCGCTTTGTACGGGCGGCGACCTTGGCGGAGTGCCCCGGTCGGATGGATGCGGCGGTCTCCTGATCGTCCTGAAGCCATGCTGCGAGCCACGCCTCGTACGCCCGCACGGCCTCGCTCTTCGAGACCATCCCGAAGCGCTGCTTCTTGGGCGTGCCGGTCTCGGGGTCGCGGTAGCTGACGTGCCACCCGATGCCACGGGTGTCGGTGTGGCGGAGCTGTGGGATGCGTCGCTTTCGCCTTGACTCGGGCACGCCGGTTGACCCTGTACACTCGTGTCGCGAAGGGCTCCCACAGCGGAAGCCGCCCGCATATTTGTAGTGCAGTTTCGGCGAGTTGTGTAGTGCAAATGCCGCTCTGGGGCCAAGAGAATGGCATTTTCAGGCCTTGCCAACGTGAATGTCGACGGTTCGAATCCGTTCACCCGCTTTGACCCGCCCTCGCGGCGGGTTTTTCTTTGATCATGCCCGCCGCCGCCCAGAGCACCACGCAAGCCGTCACGTCCCCGGGACGGTGGCTTTGTCTCGTCGTCGTGCTGGTCGGGGCCTTGACCGCCGCCGGGTGTGATGGACAGGACCCCGCGGTCAAGCGTGGGCGAGACACCTTCACCCGCGCCTGCGCCGCCTGCCACGGCACGGACGCCCAGGGCCTCGAGGGCCTCGGCGCCAACCTCCGCACCTCCGAGTTCGTCGGTCAGTCCACCGACGCCCAACTCATCGAGATGATCAAGGCCGGCAAGGACGCGACCGACACCCATCCCGCCATGCCCCCCAAGGGCGGCGTCGTCACCCTCACCGACGAGCGCCTTGCCGACGTCGTCGCCTACATCCGCTCACTACGTGACGGCTGAGCTCTTGGTGGGACAGGCGTCCCGCCTGTCTCCCTACCCCACCCGGCGCGTCCCGTCCTCGTCGATCCCCAGCTGCTTCATCTTCTTGTAGAGCGTGGTGCGGTTGATCCCCAGGTCGTCGGCCGTCTTCTGGCGGTTCCACTCGTTCGCCTCGAGCGCCATCTCGATGATCCGGCGCTCCGGCCCACGCATCGCGTCCGCCAAGGTCTGCGGGATCCACTCGCCCGGCTCGACGCCGGGCGACTCGGGCGCAAAGCCCAGCGTCTCGATCGCCCCCGCGTTCGGCTCGAGCACGTGCTCGGGCAGATCCGCCCGCTCGATGATCTGACCCTTCGCGAGCACCGCCGCCCGCTCGACGATATTGCGAAGCTCGCGCACGTTGCCCGGGAACGGGTATCGCCTCAGCGCCTCGATCGCCCCCGCGGAGAAGCCGATCAGCGACCGCCCGAGCTCATTCGCCTGCTCGCGCAGGAACCGCTCGGCGAGCGCCGGGATGTCTCCGGCGCGCTCTCGCAGCGGGGGCAGCTCGATCTTGATCACGTTGATCCGGTAGTACAAATCCTGGCGGAACCGTCCGTCCGCGACGAGCTCCTCCAGGGGCTGGTTCGTCGCCAGCACGACCCGCACGTCCACCTCGATCGAGCGCGACGAGCCCACCGGCTCGAACTTGCGCTCCTGCAGCACCCGCAGCAGCTTGAGCTGCATCATCGGACTCGCCGAGTTGATCTCGTCGAGAAAGATCGTCCCGCCGTCGGCCGCCTTGAACCGCCCGGGCTTGTCCGCGTGCGCGCCCGTGAACGCCCCCTTGACGTGCCCGAACAGCTCACTCTCGAGCAGGGTCTCGGGGATCGAGCCGCACGAGATCTCGACGTACGGGCCCTCGCGCCGGGGCGACCTCTTGTGGATCGCGCTGGCGATCAGGCTCTTGCCCGTGCCGCTCTCGCCCGTCATCAGCACGGTCGTCCGGCTCGGCGCCACCGCGTCCACCATCTGCATCACGCGGCGCATCCGCGTATCCGAGCCGATCACCCCCGCGTCGGGCTGGGGCGTCCCAGCCAGTCGCGCCCGCGACGCGGCGCCCTCCGCCAAGCGACTCTGACGCCGGCGGGCGCGCTCGATCGCCGCGCGCAGCTCCGTCTCGATCAGCGGCTTGGTCAGGAAATCCGCCGCCCCGGCCCGCAGCGCCCCGACGCCCGACTCGATCGTGCCGTACGCCGTCAACACGATGGTCGCCGTGGGGATCCCCCGGTTGGCGACCTCGCGCACGAGCTCGACGCCATCGAGCCCGGGCAGGGCGAGCTCGCAGACGCACAGCGCGTACGCCTCACCCGCGTCGTGCGCCTCTTGGAGCGACTCGAGCGCCCGCGCGCCGCTCTGGGCGATATCCGCCTCGAACCCCTCGCGGCGCGCGAAATCCGCGAGCGAACCCGAGAAGATTGGATCCGCGTCCGCGATCAGCATGCGCCTCGTCTCGGGCACGTCCCGCTCCCAGCCGACTACGCGGCCTCCTGCACCCGGTACGGGCACCGGATCCGCAACAGCGCCCCGGGACGCGACGGATCGAGCACCATCTCCCGGTCCAAGAGCTCCACCGACCCGCCCGCCTCGTGCACGAGCTGGCGCGCCACCGACAGCCCGACCCCGCCCCCCTCGGCCTTGATCGAGAACCCGTGCTTGAACGCCCACTCCCGGTCCGCCCCCGCCGGCAGCCCGTGCCCGTCGTCGCTCACCTCGATCTGCACCCAGCGCATGCCCATGTCCTCGACGAGCGCCGCGCGCACGACGATCTGCCCGCCCCGTGCCTCACGCTCCGCCACGGTGCACCGCGCGATCGACTCGACACCGTTCATCAGCGCGTTCAGCACGACCGAGTACAAGGGCCCGGCGTTGGTCAGCCCCGCCTCGCGCTCGATCTCGACCGAGATCCGGGCGCCGTACTCCGCCGCCGTCGGCGCCACCACGTCCACCGCGTGGTCGATCGCCTCGCCCAGCGACACCGCGACGCCCTGGCCGAGTAGTGGCGAGCCGATCGGGATCGTCCGCGACTTCATCGCCGCCCCGACGATCCCGCTCATCCTTTCGAGCGTCCCCTGGACCGCCTGGATCTGTGCCCGGGCCGCCTCGATCTGGTCCGAGGCGGCGTTCGTCTCGCCGCCCGTCGCCGGGCTCAACGCGTTGCACGCGATCCCCAGCTCGCGCTTCGACCCATCGAGCATCCGCCCGAGCTCGTGGACGAGCAGAGAGAGATGGTCAGCCGCCTCGGTCGAGGCGCCCGGGTCCGCGGGGGGACGCCGGGTGGCGCCACTCTTCGACCCTTCGTTCGTCGGCCCGTTGCGGGGGTTGGTGTGCTCGTTCATCGCCCGGACGATCGGCGCGGGTGGGGGGGCGATCCAGCCGCGTGTCGCGTTCGGGCGACACTCGCCCAAGTTCCGAGTGTTGCGTGCAGGCAACACCGCCTGTAGGGGCGCCCGAGTCCGGGCGATTCTCGGACCCCGTGGGCAGGCGTTTCGCCCGCCTCGCTCACGCTACCCCGACCGCCTCCGCGTCCCGGTCGGAGAGCATCCCGCCGTCCGAGCGCTCACGCACGTCCGCCGTCCGCTTCCAACTCCGCTCGCAGCGTTTGTAGTCGCGGTCACGCTGGAGATCGAGCACTCGCACCTCGCTCGCCCCCGCGTCCAACTCGACCGCACTCACGCCGCAAAGGTCGGCGAGGTCGCCCGCGTCAAAGCGCGCGAGCGTGCCGTCCTTGTCGGGCAGGACCAGCCCGGCGTCGAGCGGGTTTTCCAAGCCCATCCCGCCCTCGCCCTCGGGTTTCTTGGCCTTCTCGAACGAGACCATCGCCGCGTCACGCGCCCGCAGTATCTTGGGCCACCCCTCATCCGCCTTGACGCCCAGTGTCGTGACGAACTCGAGCAGATGCACGCACGAGTCCGTGTCCTTCTGATCCACGCCATGCAGCGCCCTGTACGCCTCGTCCGCCGTGTGGCACATCACCGGCGCCAGCAGACGACACAGCCCGTCCGCCAACGCGAACAGCGTCGCCTGCGTGCGCCGACGACGAGGCGAGTCCGCCTTGTCGCAGTACAGCCGGTCCTTGACCGCCGCCAGGTAGGTCGCACTGAGCGTCTCGTTGCAGAAGTCGTAGAGCGCATTGTGCGCGCCGCGGAAGTTGTACTGCTCGTACGCCTCGACGACCCGCGTCGCCAGCTTGTCGAACTCTGCCAGCGCCCACGCGTCGATGGAGGTGGGGGGGGCGTCCGCGACGTCCGCGCCGCCCTTGTAGTCGCCCAGGTTCGAGAGCATGAACCGGAGCGTGTTGCGCACCTTCCGGTAGCTCTCCCCCGCCAGCTTGAAGAACTCGTCGTCCACCTTGACGTCGTTGTCGTACGCCAGCGAGCAGACCCACCAGCGGAGCACGTCGGCGCCGTAGTGCTCGAACAGGCTCTCGATCGTGTGCCCCGCGCTCTTCGAGAGCTTCTTCCCGTCCTTGTCCACCATGAACCCGTGCGTCAGCAGCGTCTCGTACGGCGGCCTGCCCATCACCCCCAGCGACGGCAGCATCGAAAGCTGGAACCACCCGCGGTGCTGGTCCGATCCCTCCAGGTACAGCTCGACCGGGAACCCCGCGTCCCCCATCCGCTCGCGCATGACGGCGTTCCAGCTCGACCCCGACTCGAACCAGACATCCAGGATGTCCACGCCCTTGCGGAGCGAGCCCACATCCAGCCCCGCCGGCGCCTCCGGATCGCCCGCCGGGTCGTAGTGCGCCAGCAGCTCCGCCGCCGACGCCAGGAACCAGACGTCCGAACCCTTCTCGCGGAACAGCTTCGCGATTGCCTTGGCCGATGCCGCCGTCATGAACGACGATCCGTCGGGCGATGAAAAACTCGGGATCGGCAGCCCCCACGCCCGCTGGCGGCTGATGCACCAGTCCGGGCGGCTCTCGAGCATGCCGCGCATCCGGTTCCGCCCCCATGCCGGCACGAACCCCAGCTTCGACTCGTCGCCCGTGAAGTCCAGCGCCATCTCGCGCAGCGTCTTCCCGTCCACGCTCCCGCCCTTGGCCGGCGTGTCCACCCCGACGAACCACTGCTCCGTGCACCGGAAGATCACCGGCGTCTTGCTCCGCCAGTCGTGCGGGTACGAGTGCGTGAACTTGTGCCCAGAAAACAAATGCCCGGACTCTTCCAGCTTCTTGGCGATCAGGGCGTTGGCGTCCCAGATCGACATGCCGCCCAGCCACTCCGGCGCGCTCGCGTCGTACGTCCCGTCCGCCAGCACCGGGCAGTAGATCGGCAGGCCCACGCGCATGCCGGTCTGGTAGTCCTCGCTGCCGTGCCCGGGCGCCGTATGCACCAGCCCCGTGCCGTCCTCGAGGGTCACGTAATCCGCGCTCACGACCGAGTAGCACTTCGACGTGTCCGCGCTCGGCTCGCCGACCGGCCTCGGCGCCTCGTCGATGAACGGGTGCTTGTACGCCAGCCCGACGAGCCGGTCCCCCGTCGTCGTCGCGAGAACCTCGACCTCCTCGCTCTTGGCCGCTTTGGTCACGCGCTCGACCGCGTCCTTCGCCATGACGGTCACGTTGCCGTCCACCCGCACGAGCGCGTATTCGAACCGCTCATGCACCGCCACCGCCAGGTTCGCTGGCAGCGTCCACGGCGTCGTCGTCCAGATCATGAAACTCGGCGTCTGCCCGGGCCTCTCTCCCCTTCCTCCCGGTGGTACGGGCGTCCCGCCCGTCTCTCCCCTCCTGATCTCCCCCAACCCAAACGCCTCATACACCTTCGCCGCGTCCGCCGCCTCGAAGTCCACGTACACGGACAGGTCCTCCCGGTCCATGTACTCCAGTTCCGCGTCCGCCAGCGCCGTCTCGTTCGCCACCGACCAATGCACCGGCTTGAGCGCCCGGTACACCAGCCCGCGCTCGAGCAACCCGGCCAGCACCTCGATCACCGCCCCCTCGTACGCGCGCGCCATCGTCAGATACGGATCGCCGTAGTCCGCCAGCGTCAGCAGCCGCTCCATCTGCCCCGCCTGCAGCTTCACGAACTTGCCCGCGTACTTCTTGCACGCCTTGCGCACCTCCATCCGATGCGCGTCGTCGTCCAGGTGCTCGAGCTTCTTGATCTCCCCCGACTCGACCAGCTCCGTCATCACCTTGTGCTCGATCGGCAGGCCGTGACAGTCCCACCCCGGGACGAACGGCGTGTCGTACCCCATCATCTGACGCGTCCGCACCACGAAGTCCTTCAGGCACTTGTTCATCAGGTGCCCGAGGTGGATCGAGCCGTTCGCGTACGGCGGCCCGTCGTGGAACACGAACTGGCCCTTCGGCTTGGACTGCGCGCGCAACGCCGCGTACAACCCTTCGCCCCCGACCTTCGACCAGCGCTTCAGGCTGGCGGGCTCGTTCTGGACCAGGTTCGCCTTCATGGGGAACGTGGTCTGGGGCAGGTTCAGCGTCTTGCGGTAGTCCCGCTTCGTCTCAGATGTGGACTCGGACATGCTCGGGCGCCTCCGCCCACGCAGCGTCTGCCGCGGGGGTCTGGATCGTATCGGTCTGTGTTCGGAATCTCGCGCCGGGCGGAGATGGCTCGGGCCCCGGAGAGAGGGCGAGGGCGCGACCCCGCCCGCCCCGTCAGCGGGGCCTGCTAATTCGGCGGCCCTGAGGCCCCCCAAGCTCGTCGTGCCCTTGCGTCATCAAGAAAAGCCTATCCACACCCCCCTCATCGACCATCCCCACCCACGAAAAAACCCAGGGACACCCCGCCCTGGGCTTGTCAGTCTCAGTTGCGGCCGGTAACGGAACCCGTGGCCCTCGAGAAGCCTGAACTCGTGAACGGCGTCTTTCAACGCCGTGGGACGCCCCCGGCCGCATGAGTCCGGCGAAAGCTTACGTCCGCTCGAAGATCGACTGCGTCCGCACCACGATCCCGCCCCGACTGAGCAGGTGGTAGCACTGGGCATGAACCTCGCGGCTGAACCGCTGCACGTCCACGATCGACAGGCTGTGCCCCCCCTCGTCCTCCCACTCGAACGCCAGGGCGTCCATCTCCACCGCGTGCTGGCGCATCTCGTCCAGCGTCGCCAGGTAGATGTTCTCCGACAGCTGCTCGGTCTGGACGTTCGTCATGTAGTTGATGCCAAGGGCCTTGAAGCACTTCTCGTACTCGTGCTCCCCGGCCGCGAAGAACGCCTCCACCCGCTCTACCTCGGGCAGGCCCTCCTCCCGCTCGGTCACCAGCTCGCACACGCACGACCCCCCCCGCTCGAACCGGAGCACGTGCCCCGCCGGCATCAGCCACGCCTCGAACTCGTAGTCCGCGTGACGCAGCGATCGTCGGTCCTTCAGCGTGAACAACTCGGGGTGCAGCGCCCTCTGGTACAGTGCCACCTGGTACGTTTGGAGAGCGTTCGGGTTGGCGGGAATGTGCGTCATTGCTTCCCTTTCCCGGCGACCTGCGCCGTATGTCATGCGACTGCCGCGATCACGTGAACTCGACACAAGCCCGGGCCAGGCCCGAACTTTCACGCTTCTTTCACGGCTGAACCCTGGTCTGTTGTCCCCCGCGAACACAGGGTTTTGGGACGGAGGGCACAACATATGCGAGACCCGACGTCAAAATCTACAATCTCTTGCATGTTTCCGACATGCCCCCCGATCTCTGGGGGGACGGGGCGCTCGAAGTGCGTGAACCGACCGCACATACAAACCCGGCGCTGACGGCGCTCCGCGGCCTGCCGGCGCGCGAGCGAGTCACCGCACTTGCCGGCGCCCTCCGAGTCGCGCCCGACGACGAGTTGGGCGCGCTCGCGGTCGAGTTGCTCGAGATTGGCATCGCCGAGGGCGTGGACCTCCCGCCATGGCTCCGTCGCCTGGCGCCGGCGGGGGCATCACGACCCGCCGATGAGGCGCTGCGGGTCCTTGCCGCGCACTGGGCACGCCTTGACGAACCGACGCGTCAGGCCGCCCTCGCCGTCGGCGTCGCACGCTGGGAGCGCATCGCCTCCAACATCACCCGCGACGGGTCGCCCGACGAAGCCCTCAACCTGGCGGAGCTGATCATCGACGCGCCGGATCCGCTCCTGGCGGCGTCCGCGGCGGCGCTCGTGCAGTCCCCGGAGCCAAAGGTCGCCCTCGCCGGCGAGCGGGCCCTCATCCGCCTGGCGCTGGTCGCGCTCGAGGACGTCGAGCCCGAGCTGCTCGGCGGCGAGTTGGGCAAACTCGCCGCCCGCCCCAGGCTCGACAGGGCGCCCGGTCAGCTCGCCCATGGCGCCGGCGCCGAACGCCTCGTCCGCGCCGTCGCGGACTCGGCATGGTCGTTCGCCGAACACCGATGCTCGGGCCCGCTGCTCGCGGCGTTGCTCCTGCTCGACCAGCCCCTGATGTGCGACAGCGACCGCGCCGCCGAGGAAACCCGCGCCTCGATGGCCCGCCTCCACCGCCTCCTCGACGAGTCCACGCACCCGAGTCACGCCGCGGTCGGGACGGTCCTCCGCCGGCGCGAGGCGCCAATCCTCCGTCAGCGCGCCTGGCGCCTGTTGACCTCGCCCGGCCTGACCGCCGCCGCCGCCGAGCGAGTCGCGCGGGCCACGACCACCATCGAGCACCAGACGGTCCTCGCCGAGGCGCACCTGGCCCTCAACCCGAAGCGCGCGCGCGCCTGCCGCCTGATCGACGCGCGCACCAAGCGAGAGCCCTCCGCCAACGGCACGCTGGTCCGCCTGGACCCGACCGGCCCGATCCCGACCGAGGTGGACGTGCCCGCCCTGAGCGTTGAGGAACGCCGGGGTCTGGTCGCCTACATCGGCGTCGTTCGCGCCGACGAGACGACACGCCGCCTGGCCCGTGCTCCCATGCTCAGCGATCCCGACGCGCACGTCCGCCTGCGCCTCGCCGCCAGCGCCGACCCGATCGAGCTCGTCGACCTCTGCTTCGACGCCGACGCCGGCGTGGCTCGTCACGCGGCGTACCGGTGGTCGCTGGCCGGCGACCCCGGCGGCGTCCGCTGGCCCCCCCGGATGCGCGAGGCCGGTCGCGCCCGCCTCGCCTCGCTCATGGCCTGCAGCCCCCACGAGGCGGTCCGACGCGTGGGCGACACCGACCTCGCCCGTCTCAGTCCGTTCTCGCCGGCGAGCCCTGCCGGTCGCCTCGCCGCGAGGCGCTGGCTCGCCGAGGAACCCGAGGGCTTCACCGCCCAACTCGCCGAACGCCTCGAGCGGGGCACGATCCAGGACCGGGTCGACGCGCTCCGCCAGGTCCGTCTCCTGCGCGCCGGGGACCGGTTCCTCGACCTTGTCCTCGCGAGACTGAACGACCCGTCGGAGGACGACCGCGTGCGCGCGACCGCGGTCGCCGCGCTCGCCGAGGCGAAGAGCGAGGCGGCACGCCACGCTGTCGAAGCGGCGTTGTCGGACCGTGACGACCGCGTGCGGGCCAACGCCGTCGAGTCGCGCGGGCGTCAGTCCCACGACGAGGGCGACTTGGCCACCTCCTCTCCCGAGTTCTACGGCGCCCTGATCGAGCTCAAGGACGACGGGCGCCACCGCGTGCGCGCCAACGCGCTGCGCGTGCTGCTCGGCTCGGGCACGCTCCGGCGCGAGCGCGTCTTCGAGCCCGCCGCGGTCGACGCCCTTGAATCAATGCTCGCCGACGCGCGTGCCGAGCACCGTGTCGCCGGCGTCTGGCTCGCCGAGCGTGCGATGTCCGGCGCCGGCCAGGCACGCCTCGGCACGCGATGGGCCGAGCTGGCCAAGCGCGTCTCGCGGATCGCCGGCGAGGACCCGAGCCAGGACGCCCGCCGACGCGCCGCCCGGTGCGCCGCCAGGCTCCTGGGCGAGATTCGGGCCCGTCGTGGTGGGGCGCTGGCGTTCGCGGAGGGGCGCACGCCGTGACGCAGACCGACTACTCACACCCGGTCGAACTGATCCGCGATGATCCGGCGCCACCCAGCTTCAACGCGGGGATGGATTGGGCGTTGATCTTCGCCGTTCTGGGAGCCGTGCTCTTCTCCGGGCTCACGATCTACCTGTGGATGCGTGCCCGCGAGCCATCGGAGCCGGAGGAACGCGCCTTCCGCAAGATTGCCGGTCGGATGGGGCTGAGCGATCGCGAGCGCGACCTCGTCCGCGCCGCGGCCGCGGCACACGGCGAGGCGACGCCCTCGGCCCTCCTCCTGTCTCCCTCCGCCCTCAAGGCGGCATTGGAGGCCGTGGGCGGCTCGGATCCAGGCGGCGCCTCCGACATGCTCGATCGCCTTGGCGAGAAGCCCGAGGAGGGCGTCCGGGAGCGTCTGGAACTCATCGCCTGAGCCATTTTGCTCCCAGGCAACCCCATGCGAAATCCCCGGGTACCGTTCGGCGAACAATCGTCCGGGCACAGGAGGGATCCGCATGGCCATCAACAAAACGCTCGCGGCGATCACGGCGGTGGTGGGGGCGCTGCTGCCGACCCTCGTCTGTCGCGCCCAGCCCACGCCGCCCCAGCCCGACGACGAGCCGCAGTACATGCGGATCACCGACGACCAGGACGCCGGCGCCGTCAGTCTCGAACTCTCCATCCGGACCTTGAACCCGCCGAAGGCGGGCGAGCCTGTCGTCCACCTCGTCGGCGTCGCGCACATCGGCCAGCCCGCGTACTACCGCGCCCTCCAGTCCTTCCTCGACAAGCAGGACCTCGTCCTCTTTGAGGGCGTCGGCGCCCCCTGGATGAACGTTCCCGACGACGCCAGCGACGCGCGCCGACGCGAGGCCACGACCGGGCGGATCCGGTTCCTCGCGGCCGAGGCCGAGGGCGTCAAACGCGCACTCGGCGCCTACCCCGAAGACGCACAAGCCCTCCTCGAGCAGGCGGAGCACTCCTCTCGCCGCCAGATCTCGGAGGCGCTCACCGACGCCTGGGGCCACCCGATCGCCTACGCCCTTGGTGACGGCGCCCTTGAGCTCACCAGCCTCGGCGCCGACGCCAAGCCCGGGGGCGATGGGCCCGACGCCGATGTGCGCTGGTCCGACCAACCCCCGCTCACGGATGGGGAGCTTTCAACAGCCGACGGCATCCAGACCCAGCTTGCCGGCGCCGCCGGCCTCGTCTTCCAGCTCGACGCCATCGACTACATGCGCGACCGCTGGGTGAACGCCGACATGACGGTCGACGAGCTGCTCGGCGTCACCGGCGACGCCTTCACACCCGACGACGGCGAGGGCGGGTCCGACCCGCTCATCGGCCTCCTCTCGGGTGAGTCCCTCCTCGCCAAGGTCACCGGCTTCGTCCTCAAGCTCCTCGGCTCCAGCGAGTACTCCCGCGCCATCCTCCGCCTCACCCTCATCGAGATGCTCGGACGCTCCGAGGAGCTGATGGCGATGGCCGCCAACCCCGTCCTCGACGAGGGGCTCTGGGAGCGCATCCTCGACGGCCGCAACGAGGTCGTTCTGAAGGACCTGCGCGACGTGCTCGCGGACCCGGGCGACGTGCGATCTATCGCGGTCTTCTACGGCTCGGGCCACCTGCCCGGGCTCGAGAAGGCCCTGGTCGAGGACGATGGCTACACCCTCGCCGAGACACGCTGGCTCCCCGCCATCATCGTGAACTTCGAGGAGTCGGGCATTCCCCCACGCCAGGGCGAGTTCTTCCGCAAGCGAGTCTCGTCGATGATCGACTCCCAGATCGAGGCCGTGAAGGAGATGGCGCCCCCGTCCGGAGATTGAGGATCATCCCTTCGTTCGGAGGGGGAACCCCACGCCGCCCCGCCGCGGATCTGTTGCTGCATCTCGAGGGCGATCGCCCGGTATCGACGTCGCACGCGTGTGTTCGAGGAGAAGCCATGAAGGGCATGGAACTCTTGGCGGGCGTGGCTCTCGCCGCGGGCCTGTGGGGCTGCGCGGCGAGACGAGCGCCCGAGTCGTACGCCAACGGGGCGTCCCCCGTCTCGCTCTCACGCGAGCACGAGGAGGAGGGCGGGCGACCCGACGATTGGGAGGAGCGGCAGGTCTGGCTCGCACGCCGTGGGCTCGAGTTCACGGGCGACGGCGTCCGGATCGACGAGGCCCTCGCGCGCGATCTGGAGTATGAGCCCGGGCCGGCGGCATCACGAGAGCGCGTGTCACGCTCGGCCGAGTTCCTGAGCCACAACGCGGTCATCAGGGCGATCGGCGCTGCACGCGACGCCGTGCTCGCCGATCGGACCAACGCCTCCGCCTACGCGGCGCTCGGACGGGCGTTGATCGCCGAGCGCGAGGACGACCTGGCGCTCGACGCGTACAAGACCGCGTCGCGTCTCGACCCGGGCTCCGCCCCGATCCGTGCCGCCCTGGGCGACGCGTTCAACCGGAACGGAGAGCGCGAGTCGGCTCGGTCGAGCTACCAGCAGGCCGTCGGCCTCGACCCGACCGACGCCAAGTCATTCGGGCGACTTGCCGTCCTCGACTACTACCTGGGTGATGACCTCGCCGCATGGCGCCACGCCCGCGAGGCCGAGCGTCTTGGCGGGGGTGTCCCGCCGCAGTTCTTGGTCCTCCTGCGCGAACGCACACCCGAGCCCGGAGCGACGAAGCCATGATGATGCACACACGGACACGCGAATGGCTGGTCGGCGCCGCTGTCGTCGGCGCGCTGGGCGCGCCCGCCCTCGCGCAGAACGCGCCACGGGTCGACCCACAGGTGCGGGTGAACCAGGACGCCTCCGGCTTTCCCCAGAACGAGACGACCGCGGCGTCCTCGGACTTCGCGCCCAGCCGCGTCGTCATGGGCTGGAACGACTACCGCCAGGGCTCGGCGAAGACGGGCGTCGCCCTCTCGACCGACGGCGGGCGCACCTGGTCCGACATGCTGCTCCGCCCCGCGCCCCAGTTCCAAGCCGGGACCGAGGGGGATCCGATGGTCGCCGCCGACCACCGCGACGGCACGATGTGGGCCGGTGGGATCGCGTTCTCGTCCAACGGCGGGCTGTTCGTCTCCCGCCTCGACCCCGGCTCGACGACGTTCGGCCCCGTGGTCATGGCCGCCCGCAACTCGGTCAGCCCCTCGGGCGCGATCGACAAGGGTTGGCTCGCCGCCGGCCCCGACGCCCTCGACCCGACCAACCCGAACAAGACGCTGCTCTACTGCGCGTACAACGACGGCCTGATCCGCTCGACCGACAAGGGCGCCACCTGGACCAACCCACAGAGCCTCGGTTTCGGGCTCGGCTTCCTCCCCCGCGTCGGGCCCAACGGCGAACTCTACATCCTCTTCTGGGACACCGACGACGGCATCAAGCTCTGGCGCAGCTTCAACAACGCCGCCACCCTGCAGGGGCCGTTCCACGTTGCCACCCGGATGGACGTCTGGGGCATCGACGGCTCCCGCTTCCCGGGCGATTTCCGCGTCCCGCCCCTGGCCTACCTCGCTGTCGATCCCAACGACGGCACGCTCTATTGCGTCTACTTCGACACGACCAACATCGTGGCGGGCAGCAGCAACGTCGATCTCTACTTCACCAAGTCCGTCAACCAGGGCACGAGTTGGACGACGCCCGTCATCGTGAACCAGAACGACTCGACCCCCCCAGGCGACTCCTTCTTCCCCTGGATCGAGGTCGACCGGTCGGGGCGGATCCACATGGTCTTCCACGACACACGCAACGGCGCCCCCCAGAGCGACTTCAGCGCCCACGCCCTCATCGACGCGTACTACTCCTACTCCGACGACGCCGGCGCCACCTGGCACGAGTCACGCCTCACCCCCGCCTCCTTCAACTCGGCCAACGACGGGTTCGGCGACTCGTTCATGGGCGACTACCACGGCCTCGCCGTCGGCGGCTGGGTCGCGTATCCCCTGTATGTCTCCACGCAGAACGCCGAGGCGGACGTGTTCACGAACGTCATCGTCCGCTGCGCCGCCGACCAGGCCGACCCGCCGGGACAACTCGATTTCTCCGACGTGGTCGCGTTCCTGGGCGCGTTCGGCGCCCTCGATCCCGCGGCCGACCTCGCCCCGCCGATGGGCCAGTGGGACTTCTCCGACGTGGTCGCCTACCTGACGCTGTTCGCGAACGGCTGCCCGTAGGGGTCAGGGATCGCTGACGAGAATCCCCTCGTACCGCAGGTTCGACCAATCGTCATGGTCGCAGACCATCGACGACCCGCCGCAGTTCTCGAACACGACGTTGACGAGGTCGAAGTCGATCGAGCCGTTGGCGTTGAGGTCGACCGGGTAGCCCGGCTCGGGGCAGATCCCGCGGAACTCGTCGGCCTGCATCGCCGGGACGCAGATGTTGGTCCCGTGCGAGTAGTCAATGCGTCCACTCGGGAAGGTCTCGGTGCAGTCGAAGGGGACGCCCTGCGTCCGGTACGCGTTGTTCATGACGGAGTGGTAGTTGGGCTTGCGGTCGGAGCACTCGTTCCCGCCGTGCTCGAGGCCCAATGCGTGCCCCAGTTCGTGCATGAAAGTGCCGGCGACGGCGATATCACCAGCGTCCGCGGGCATGCCCAGCACGAACGCGTCCGTGACCAGCTCGAACGTCACCCCGGTGCCCTGTGAGCAGAAGGAGGCCCGCCGGATGACGTGCGACATCAGGGCGTAATGGAAGTAGCCGACGCGCTCGGGCGCGAAGTTTGTGCCCTGAACCGCGTGGAGAGCCGAGGGACCCGCGACAGGGCATGGGCCTTCATGGATCGCGTTTCCCCCCATGAAGGGCGCGCCCTGGCCGCAGTCGAGATGCAGCGAGATGCCGGTCGACCCGTCGCGGTTTACGACTGGTGCGGCGTCGAACGCCGCGACGACCAATTCCATCGCCGCCTCGGACGGGCGGTGCGAGTGGAAGACGCCCGTGCTGTCGCAGGGGCATCCGACCTGGGGGCCGTCGTCCTCCCAGTCCTCCTCGTACCAGTCCACCTCGACGAAGATGTCCTTGCGCAGGGGATTCGCGCCGAGCCCGGGCAGGTCGAGCCCGCCCGCGGTCTCGAGTACCTCGTCGCCGTCGGGGATCGCGTCGCCGTCGGTGTCGGGATCGCACGGGTCGGTCCCGGTCTGGGCGGGGGAGACGTAGACGCCGTCGTTGGTCTCGGCGCAGTCGAGCAGCCCGTCCCCGTCGGCGTCGAAGCCGGCGCACCCCTCCGAGAAGGCCAGAAGGTACGCGAAGACGTCGGAGTAATCGAGAACGGAGGCGGGCGCGCCCAGGTCGGCGCTCGCGTCCCCCGCGGCGAACGCCTGAACGAAGTCCAGCACGTCGCTCACGTCGAGCGAGCAGTCGGCGTTGAAGTCGGCGACGCAAGGGCACGCGTTCGCCCGGCAGACACAGACGCAAGCCAATGGTGCGAGCACGAACATTCTCGCCGGACCTTTCACGCCATCGTCCTCCCTATCTTCCAGGCCAGTTGTCGCACTCGACCGTCTCCCGCGAGGAGCTCGGCAGGCGGTCCGGGGAGACCGACAGCCGCTGCCAGTTGATCCGCGACCAGTCATCGCTATCAGAGATGGTGGTGCAGACGGTGTCCCCGCACTCCCCGCCCCCGTTGCTGCCGCACTCCGCCGTGAAATAGGCGCAGTTGATGTTGGCCGCGTACGGGACGGGCTCGATGATCCCGTTGTAGTTCAGGTCGAGGGGCGAGCCGAGCACGCCCACCTTCTCGTCGATCGAGCTCTCGTCGATCGGGAGGTAGGTCCCGCTGGAGTAGTCGATCAGGCCGTCGCCGTAGAGGTCGCCGTCGGTGTCGGCGCCCGCGAACTGGTAGCGGTAGTTCATCACCGAGTTGAAGTTGGGCTTGTAGTTCCGGTTCTCGAACCCGCCGTGCCGGAGGTTCAGATTGTGTCCAAGCTCGTGGACGAACGTCGCCGCGGCGTTGTACGAGGAGAAGTAGTTCGAGAGCGTGACCGTGAAGTCGTCCCCGTTGATCTCGGCGAACCCCGAGCTGCCGTTGTTGCTGTTCCCGTACCGGTTCGCGAAGATGCAGTAGTGAAAATACCCCTTGCGCCGGGGGTCGAAGTGCTCCGCCTTGTACTCGTTGAAGTCGGCGTCGAACAGGATGAACACGGGCGTCCCGGGCAACTGTTCGCCGCCCGTGAACGCCCCGCCCTGGCCCCGGTCGATGTGCATGCTCACGCCTGTCGTCCCGTCCGGATTGGGCAGGGGAGCGCTGGCGAAGCACTGCTCGATGAGCAGGAGAGCCTGGTCGGTCGGGCGGAAGTTGCGGAACTGTCCCTCGAACACGCCGGAGAACCAGTCGGTCTCGACGAGGATGTCACGCCGCACCGGGCTGACGCCGAAGGCCGGGAGATCGAGCCCGCTCGTCGTGCCGAGCACCTCGTCGCCGTCGCGCAGGCCGTCGTTGTCCGTGTCGGGGTTCGAGGGATCCGTGCCGGTGTCATCGGGGGAGACGTAGACGCCCGTGTTGGTCTCGGCGCAGTCCGGCAGGCGATCGCCGTCGGCGTCGAACGTGCATCCGACCGAGAACGCGAACAGATACGCGTAGACGTCCGTCCAGTCGAGGGCGCCGTCGGGCACGATGTTGGCGATGGGGTCGCCGGCATTGAACGCCGCGACGAACGCGAGCACGTCGGTGGCGTCGAGAGAGCAGTCCCCCGTGAACTCCGCGACACACGCCCCGCCGCCGGCCCGGGCGGTGGACGCGCCGACCACAAGGACGCCCGTGATGGCGCCGAGAGTCATGCTCAGGCGCCGTGCTCGACGTGTCCTCATCGGCTCCCCCTGTCGCAGGTGTTCGCGAGTCCAGCCTACCGGATCGTGATCCGGGCGAGAACCCCTAGTTCTCCTCGGGGACCGATGCCGTCGCGATGCTCACGAACCCTTCACGGTCAGCGGCGTCGTCGACTCACGCATCCGCTCGCCCGCCATCTTCTCCCACCCCGAGCCCAGCTCGCCCAGGGGATCGGGCGGCATGATCTCCACCTTCTTCTCCCCAAGCCTGGCCTCACCCGCGAGAACACGCGTCTGGAACGCCTTGCACTCACGCAGCAGGCGATCCAGGATCTCCCCCTCGCCCACCGTCGCGACGCGCTCGCCCTGAACGTAGATGATCCCCTTGCGATCGCCCGCGAAGACGGCAACGTCCGCGCCCTCCGCCTCGCCGGGCCCGTTGACGACGCACCCCATCACCGCGACCTTCATCGGGACCTGGATCTCCGCCGCCAGCTTCTTGCGCACGTCCTGCGTCAGCGTGAACAGGTCGACCTGGATCCGCCCGCACGTCGGGCACGCGATCAGCTCGGCCCCTTTGCGCTCCCGCAGCCCCAAGGACCACAGCAGCTCCAGCCCGTCCTCGACCTCGTAGATGGGATCGCTCGCGTAGCTGATCCGAATGGTGTCGCCGACGCCGTTGGCCAGCAGCGCCCCCAGCGCCGCGACCGACCGGATGCATCCGGTCTCCTTCGGCCCCGCGTGCGTCACGCCCAGGTGCAGGGGGTGCGGAAACCTCGCCGCGATCTCCGTGTACGCGTCGATGACGACCGTCGCGTCCATCGACTTGGCGCTGATGCAGATGTCGAAGAAGTCCCGCTCGTAGAAGATGTCCAGGTACTCCTCGAGCTTGGCGATCATGATCGCCAGCAGGTACCCGTGCTTCTGTTCGCTGAAGACGGCGCCCAGCTCCTTCGCCCGCGCCTGCTTGTCCTTGCGCTCGATGATCGAGCCCTCGTTCACGCCGACGCGGATCGGGATGTTGCGTTCTTTACACGCGTCGATCACGGCCTCGACCTGCGCCCGGTCCTGAATGTTCCCGGGATTCAGCCGGATCTTGTGCACCCCCGCCTCGACCGCCTCCAGCGCCCGCTTGAAGTGAAAATGCACGTCCGCGACGATCGGGACCGTCGTCTGATTCAGGATCTCCGCCAGCGCCTCGGTGTCCTTCTTCTCCGGCACCGCGACCC
Source organism: Phycisphaerales bacterium (assembly GCA_041402005.1). Taxonomy (GTDB): domain Bacteria; phylum Planctomycetota; class Phycisphaerae; order Phycisphaerales; family UBA1924; genus JAJRXR01. The sequence goes on from JAWKTB010000006.1 coordinate 247,225, forward strand.
GCACAATGTCCGCGCCCGCCGCCGTCAGTTTGTGGATCTCCGCCACGCACTTATCAATGTCGTGCGTGTACCCGGCGGTCATCGTCTGCACCGAGACCGGCGCGATCCCTGCCTCCCCCATCCTCACGGAGGGGGGGGCTTCCAGCCCCCCCGCCCTCTCCCCGGTGGGGCCGGTTTCCAACCGGCCCGAACCCCGATTCGCCATCGGATGATCCGCCGCCAGTCCCCCGCCGATCGCCACGCGACCAACGCGGTCATCCCCAACGACGATCATCCTGGACGGGCGGCGCGCCTGCATCGCACGATCCTATTCCGCCGCCCCGCCACCGGTTCGCGCGAGACTTGAATGGTGGTATGGGCTTCCAGCCCGTACGAAACACCGCCGATGCCTGCGATGACGGGCAAGATGCCCGTGCCCCAACCTTCCGGCGATCCCTCGAACGAACCTATGGCGAAGCGCTCTCCGACGCCTCCCCCTCCCCGACCGGCCCCGCCAGGCGGTGCACCGCGCCCGCCAGCCCCCGAACCACCTGCGTGTACCGCTCGAAGTCGATCGTCTCGATCGTGTCCGTCGACCAGTGGTAGTGGGGGTTGCGGAAGTCGGCGGTGTCGGAAAGCAGCACCGCCGGCACCCCCTTGCCCCAGAACGGCGCGTGGTCCGACCGCGCCATGTCCGGCAGCGGGATCGGCATCAGCCCCGTCGAGATCACCTTCAGCCCGGGCGCGCTCTCCATCATCGCCTCCGCCAGGGGCACGTGGAACGACGCGTGCGGCAGGATCGCCAGCATCCCGATGAAGTTCCCCTGATCGGTCGGCAGCAGCGTCTTGGGCAGCCCCGTCGGCGCCTTCTGAGACCCCGGCTCGTCAGAGAAATACCCCAGCATGTCCAGGCTGATCATCCCGACGATCCGCTCCTCGCCCTTCGCCGGCGATCGCTTCACGTACTGGGCGACGTACCGGCGCGAGCCGACCAGCCCGACCTCCTCCGCCGTCGTGAGCATCAGGCGGACCGTCTTGTCCATCGCCTCGTCACGCAGCACCCGCGCCAGCTCGAGCACCGCCGCAACGCCCGTCCCGTTGTCGTCGGCTCCGGGCGAGCCCACCACCGCGTCGTAATGGGCCGCGACCAGGATCACCTCCCTCGGCGTGCCCCGCCCCTCGATGTCCACCCACAGGTTGCGGCTCTGCCTGGGCTCGCCCGTGCCGAAGGGCTTCCACTCGACCGCCTGCTCGTGAACCTCGTACCCCATCTCGGCGAGCGTCTTCTCCAGAATCTCCGACGCCTCCGCGAGCCCGGCGAGATCCTCTTCATCGCCCCGGATCGCCCGATGCACGGGCAACGCCGCGATACTCGATCGCAGCCGCTCGGTCTCCACCCGATCCTGCGGCTGGGCCCCGAACGTACACGGAGCCAACGTCAAGGCAAGCAACGCGAAGCAGTGTCGAGCTCTCATGCTTCCATTGTAGTGGAGGGCCTTGCCCGGTTCGCGTACTTGAGCCGACGCAATCCAAGCCAGGCGAAAGTCTCGAAGAAGAGGAACCCGGCGATGACGAGCAGCACTCCGATTGCCCACACGCTTGCATCCAGCGCGGTTCCATGTCCGGCTGCTTCCACTCTCGACATCGGAAAGAGCGCAACGGCGGCCCCGATTCCAGCAATTACCCATCCGACGCTGCCATGCGCAGTAATCGCACGTGCGACTTCCGGTGTCACGCGCCCACCTCGGCGGGCCGCGAAGAACACCAACCCCCGAGTCTCGACCCACGTCAAGAACATCAGCGCAACCACCGAAATCGCCCACGAGACGATTGCAACTACCCCAGCTACAACCAAGCCGACTACTCCGACGCGATCAAACGGACGAGCGAAAGAGTTGACCGAGGCCACGAACGCGCCGGCCGCAACTCCCACAGCGGCGATCGCCGCATACGTGGCGCCAAGCTGCCCGCTCGTTCTCGAGAACCGCATCGCGTCCAATGTGCCCAGGGGATGCAAGAGTGTCGCCATGGCAAGGTCATAAAACGACAATACCGATGGTTTCCGCTGCCACGCCGTCCCCACCCGCCGCTCCGGCAGACTCTCCGCAATCGCCTTCCCGCATTCCGGGCAGTTCCCGCTGGGCTCCAGCCCCTCGATCACGTACCCGCACCGCTCGCACAGCAGAGTGAACTCGTCCTCCCAGGCGCGCTCGGGCATCGGCACAAGGGTACCGCCCGTCTCAATCTCCCCGATTCGCTTGCCTCGCCCCGATTCTCGGGCATGGTTCACCCAACGCGTCCCCACGCCCCGCCAGGGGTCCCGCCTCGGGGACGCGACCGCCGCCGTCGGGCTCATGGGGACGGGCGAGATCCGACGGCGCCCAAGGCGCACGCCCACGGAGAATCCAGACATGCGGACTGCTGTCGTCGCCACCCTCGTGGTCGCTCTGTCGACCGGCTTCGCCCTTGCCCAGACGGGCCACCTCTACGGCATCGCCGACGGTGGCGACGGCTCGGGCGTCATCTACGAGATCGACACCGCCACCGGCGCCGCCTCGTTCGTCGTCGAACTCGACGCCGACTTCGGGCTGCTCGGCGGCCTGACCTTCCTCGGCGGCCAGCTCTACGCCACGGGCCTGCGCAACATCCCGGGCGCCCCGACCTCCGGCTCCGCCCTCGGACACATCGACCTCGCCACGGGACACGTCACCTACGTCTCCGACCTCGATGGTCGGATCAACGTCCAGGGCCTCGCCTCCAACGAGGCCGCGGGCGTCTTCTACGGCATCGACGGCTTCGAGCGCAAGCTGCTCTCGATCACCCCCTCGGGCATCATCACCCCCATCGGCGACACCACCCCCGACGGTCGCGGCATGGCCTACGACGACGGGGCCGGCGTTCTCTATGCCATCTCCCTCGACGACAACCTCTACACCGTCGACACGCTCACCGGCGCCGGCACGCTCATCGGGGCGGTGGACATCCCCCCGACCGGCTTTGACCAGTCCGGCCTCGCCTTCGACGAGTTCACGCGCACGCTCTACGTCAACGACGCCGTCGGCGACAGCCTCTGGATCATCGACACCGCCACCGGCGCCCCGACCCTCGTCGGCGCGAACGGGGTCGACGGGATCACGGGCCTGGCCTGGGTCCCATCGCCCGGCGCATCCATCATCGGCATCGCGATGGGCGGGTGGCTGGCGCGACGTCGGCGCTAACAGCTCACCTCGAAGAACCGCGCGTTCGTCCCTCCCTCGCCCACGCGGAAGCGGACGACGCGCCCGCACGCCGGGCACCGCGCCAGGTACCCCGACCCGTCCGCCCGCCGGTGGACACGGACGTACCGGTTCGAGCAGGCGAAGTGGACACCGATCCAGGGACGCTCTTCCGCCCTCGCGCCCCCGGTCTGCCCGCCCTCGGCCCGAGCCCCTGCGTCCATCGGCAGTCCTCCGACGCGCCGCTTCCCGACCCTCTATCGACCGGTCGGGATCGGCGCCCGCAACCGATTCCACCCCGCCCCGGGGCGTTCCTGGAGGGCGAAGGCCCCTCGGCCCGAACGTATTGAATACAATCTGCCTTGGGGGCCTCCCTGCCCTGCTTCGGAGAATCCAGACCCCGCGTATGAGCGGCCTGCTTTCCATCCTCCCCGACCCGCCCCCTCCGCCGACGCCGATCGGTCTCATTGCCGGCGGCGGGCGCCTCCCGGTCCTGATCGCCAGGGGTCTGCGCGAGTCCGGGCACCCCGTTCACGCCCTCGGCTTGTCCCGTCAATACGACCGCGACCTGCCCCGCCTGTGCGCCAGCTTCAGGGACGTTGGCCTGCTCCGCGTCGGCACGTGGGCGAAATCACTCCGCAAGGCCGGCTGCCGTCACGCGATCATGGTCGGCCGCGTCGACAAGGCCAGCCTGATGCACAACCGCTGGCGCATGGTGCAGAACATCCCGGATGTGCGCACCCTGGTGGCCTGGTATCGTCACCTGCGTCACGACCGGCGCTCGCACGCGGTTCTCGCCGCGATCGCCGAGGAACTCGATAGGGAGGGTGTCTCCTTGATCGACTCGACCAGCCCGATCCCCGACCATCTGTCCAAGGCCGGGGTGATGACGCTCACCCGCCCGACCCGCGAGCAGGAGTCGGACATCGAGTTCGCCTGGCCCCTGCTGACCGAGCTCTTGCGCCTCGACATCGGCCAGACGATCGCCGTCCGCGAGAAGGACGTCATCTGCGTCGAGGCCGTCGAGGGGACGGACCGGATGATCGAGCGCGCCGGGCAGATCTGCAAGACGCCCGGCTGGACGCTCTGCAAGGGCGCTCGCGCCGGGCACGACAAGCGATCCGATGTCCCGACCGTCGGCCTCAAGACCCTCGAGAACATGCACAAGGCGGGCGGACGCTGCCTCGCCATCGCCGCCGGCGACGTCATCATGCTCGACCGCGAGGAGATGATCCAGACCGCCGACCGCCTGGGGATCTCGATCGTCGGCGTGCCCGTGAGCCACGGCATCGCCGAGCCCTCGATCGGCCTCAAGTCCCGGGGCGTCACCCCCGTCTACACCGCCGGGTGACTGGGGATCCCGCGAACCCGCCGCCCGATCCCGCGTCCCGCTACGTCAGCCGCGGCGCCCTCAAACTCGAGCACGCCCTGAACGAGTTCGGGATCGACCCGACTGGTTTCGTCTGCGCCGACCTCGGGTGCTCGACCGGCGGCTTCACCGACTGCCTCCTCCAGCACGGCGCGGCGCGCGTCTACAGCGTCGACACCGCCTACGGCCAGCTCGCCTGGAAGCTCCGCAACGATCCGCGCGTCGTCGTCATGGAGCGCACCAACGCCCTGCACGCCCAGCCGCCAGAGGACGTGCGCACGAGCGGGGGAATCGATCTCGTCGTGATCGACCTCGGCTGGACGCGCCAGGACAAGGCGATCCCCGCCGCCACGCGCTGGGTCAAGCCGACCGGACGAATCATCACGCTCATCAAGCCGCACTACGAGGCGGACAAGACAAGTCTCGGCGAGGGTGGCGTGCTGGTGGAGGAGGACGCAGAGCGGATCGCGATCGACGTCCGCGACGCGATGCCGACGCTCGGCGTGCGCGTGCTCGCCTTCACCGAGTCCCCGATCCTCGGCGGCGCCGTCTCGGGCAAGCGGAAGAAGAAAGGCGCCGGCAACCGCGAGTGGCTGGCCCTCCTCGAACCGGCCTCCACGGCGTGAACACGCATCTTCAAGCCCGGAGCGTGAGCGCCCGGTTTGCCTCCGCGACCGAGATACCAATGAACCCGTCGCTCACGCTCCGGGCTTCATGCAAAGATCGTCCTGCTCAATCTCACGCCTTCCACCCCTCCACCTCGGCGCCGTGGTGCAGCATCTCCCACAGCGCCTCCAAGAGCGCCCGGACCCCCTCGCCCGACGCGCTGCTGATCGCCAGCACACGCTGCTCCGCCCCCAGGCGTAGCTCCGCGCACAGATCCTGCACGATCTCCCGCGTCAGCCCCTCGTCCCCGAGCAGGTCCACCTTGCTCACCACGATCAGCTCCGGCTTCTCCGCCAGCTCCGTCGAGTACCCCGCCAGCTCCTCGCGGATCGTGCGGTAGTTCTCCGACGGCGTCGCCCCCCCGGGCGGGTCGCAGTCCAGCAGGTGCAGGATCACGCTCGTCCGCTCGATGTGCCTCAAGAAATCATGCCCGAGCCCCGCCCCCTCGGCCGCCCCCTCGATCAGCCCCGGGATGTCCGCCAGCACGATCCGCCGCCCAGGGTCGAGCTCCGCGATCCCAAGCTGCGGGTTCAGCGTCGTGAACGGGTAGTCCGCGATCTTCGGCGTCGCCCGCGTCAGCGCCTTGAGCAGCGTCGACTTGCCCGCGTTCGGCAGCCCGACCAGCCCGACCTCCGCGATCAACTTCAGCTCGAGCCTCAGCGTGAACTCTTCGCCCGGCTCGCCGGGGTCCGCCTGGCGGGGCGTCTGGTTGGTCGCGCTCTTGAAGTGCTCGTTGCCGTGTCCGCCCTGGCCACCCCTCGCGATCAGCACGGTCTCGTCCGGCCCGATGTCCGCGAGCAGCTCCCCAGTCTGGTCGTCGTAGACGAGCGTGCCCGGCGGGACGGTGATGGTCATGTCCTTGCCCGCGGCGCCAAACTGCTGCTTGCCCCGCCCCTGCTCCCCGTTCTCCGCGAACCAGTGGCGCACGCCCCGAAAGTCGATGAGGGTGTTGAGCCCGGTGTCGGCGTGGAAGTAGACGTCGCCCCCGCGCCCGCCGTCACCCCCGTCGGGCCCGCCCTTGGGCTTGCCCTTGCCCCTGTAGAACGAGACGCACCCGTCGCCGCCCTTGCCCGCCCGAACCTGGATGACCGCCTGGTCGACAAACATGCGCCCAAGCGTAGGTTGGCCCACCCCCTACCTCGCGCCCTGGTCGGGACGCCGAGTGTGAGGCTCTGCGAACGCTCGGGTTGTCTTTGCAGTGAACTCTCGGGCTGGAGGGCACAACCACCCGAGGCTTCGGGGGACCTTGGCCTCGGCGTCCGACGACGCGAGAGATGCCTGTCACGCCGCCCGCAGGAACTGCCCGCTCGCGAGCTGGCGGACGAGGCGCTGCTTGTCGCCCTCGCGCGGGTAGCGGGTGATCGCCGCCGCCATCTTCGCCGGGCCCGGGTCCTCGGTGTCGCACCAGACCACGTTGGCCAGGACGAACACCGCCCGCCCCGGCCCAGGATCTCCCTGCGACCACAGCCCGACCCGCGGCAGCTCGACCTGCAGCGCCACCGGCGTCCCCGCCGGGACCGGGTCATCCAGCTCGAACCGGATCCCCCCCTCCGACACGTCGTACGCGTGCCCCTCGCGCGTGAACTCCTCCTCCGACTGGAGGCGAACCTTCACGGGCGTGTACATCGGGCTGACGGCGAACCGCTCGTGCTGGCGACGATCGATGGGGTGATTCACGTCCTGCTCCCGGGCTCCGGTCGTCGCCAAACCTGGCGCGCCGACCTGTATGCCCGGATATCGGAGCATCGCCCCCAGCCCTTCAGCCGTCACACCTTCTCACGCTCATCATCTGGTTCTCGGACGCTGACCCGCACTCAGGCCCGGGCGTCGCGCCCGAACAGCTCGAGGTGCACGCCCGTGACCCGGACGCCCGTGCGGCGCTCCAGCTCACCGGCCAGCTCCTGGCTCAGCCGCCCGCCCAGTCGCTCGGCGAGATCCGGGGGCACGTCCAGCACTCGCCCATCATCCAGCGTGATGTGCATGTGCTGCGACACGTCCGCGTCGTACCGGCATGGCCCGTTGCCTGAATGGCTCGGCAGCCGGCGGGCCAGGCCGCGAGCCGTGAAGGCCTCGAGCGTGTTGTACACCGTTGCCAGGCTCAGCCCGGGCTCGTCCGCCCGGACCATCCCCAGCAACTCCTCGGCCGTCGGATGAGCCTTGGTCGACAACAGGGCCCGGTAGATCAGCTCACGCTGACGTGTGCAGCGCAGCCCGTTGGCATGGAACAGGTCGCGGGGCTCATGCCCCTCACACCCGCACGGGTTGCCGTGGTCATCAGGAACCATCAACACAAGTATTGCGGCCTCACGCCCTTGGGGCCAGTCGTGACCCAAACGCCCGCTCGGCGCGTCGGCGTCGGCGATCGCTATCGGACGCCTCAGCCCAGCGAGCCCTTCGGCGGCAGCCCCGCCGTCGGCTCGAAGAGTGTCATCCGTCGGTGGGGGATCCCCGCCTCGATGAACTCGTCGCTGGTGACGCGCCACCCGAGCCGCTCGTAGAAGGGCAGTGCGTCGACCTGGGCGTGGCAGTAGAGCTGCTCGAGCCCGAGTTCCCCGAACGCTCGCGCCTCGATCGTGGTCAGGAGCTGGCGCCCGATCCCCTCGCCCTGGCGCTGGCGATCGACGCAGACCTGTGTCACCTTGCCCGCGCCCTGCGAGTCGTCCTCCTCGGGCGGGACCAGGCAGGCGCACCCCACGACCCGCGGCCCCGAGGGATGGCTCGCGACCGCGACGAAGTGCTCGCCCCGCTCCTCGCGCCCTGGCATCTCCCGCCGATAGTCGTCCATCGTCCAGCCGACCACGCTCAGCAGCACGTCCTCGCGCAGCGCGCACTCCTGGTCGTACAGCGGGTCATCGATCGAGATGCGGCGGATGCGGACCACGCCTGGCTCCGGTTCGGGCCAGACAGGGTACCGCCCCGGGCCCGGCGCGTCCGGGGCGACCGCCCTGCCGCGCTCTGTCGCGGCGGCGTGTGCATGATCGGGCCGAGGCGGTCGGGGGCCACTAGACTCCCGCGATGCAGGCGACGACATTCTCGCAGGACATCTCCCGCCCGGTGGGGCGGTGCGCCGCCACGGGGCGCGAGCTGGCGCCGGGCGAGGCGTATGTCGCCGCCCTGGTCGAGACGCCGGGCGCGGAGGCGCTGACCCGCCTCGACTTCGCCGCCGACGCCTGGGCGAGTGGCGCTCGCCCCGAGGCGCCCGCCACCCTCTTCGCCCACTGGCGATCCATCGTGCCCGAGCCCGGCCGCCCGGAGCGAGCCCTGATCGGCGCCGACGAGGTCATGGATCTCTTCGAGCAGCTCGATGGCGTCGAGGATCCGACCCGCCAGGCGTTCCGGTACGTGCTGGCGCTCCTTCTCATCCGCAAGCGCCGCCTGGTCTACGAGGGCGGACGCCCCGCCGACGCGAAGCGCGGCGTCGAGGGCGTCATGTACGTCCGCCCCTGGACGCGCAAGGGCGAGCCCGAGGCCCCGGTCAGCGAGGTCGCCGACCCGGGGCTCGACGAGGAGACCCTCGGCGCGGTCACCGAGCAGATCGGGCGCGTCATGAACCTCGAGACGGACGAGTGATGCGACGCGCGATCGCATGGATGCTTGCCTTGGCGCCGGCGCTTGCGCTCATGGGGTGCCAGTCCACGCCCAGGACCGAGCCTGGCGCCCGAGGCCCTGCGCCTTCGTACGCCGAGATCGCGGCGCGCTACAACGAGCGTGTCGCGCCCATCGACGCCCTCTGGGCGCGCGCCACCGTCCGCGTCGAGGGGCGCGATGCCGAGGGCGGTCGTCTGAACGATCAGGGCGAGGGTCACCTCCAGATCGAGCCCCCCAACCGACTCGCCCTCTCCCTGGGCAAGCTCGGCGAGACCCACCTCTACCTCGGCTCCAACGATGAGGTCTACTGGTGGATGGAGCTGATCGAGAGCGACGACCACCCGCTCACGTTCGGGCGCCACGACCAGGCGACGCCGGCGAAGGTCGCCGCCCTCGGCGTCCCGGTCCACCCCCTCGACCTGATCGACGCAACCGCGATCACGCCGATGCCCGAAGGTGGGGGGGAGGTCGCCTGGGACGAGGGGCTGCTGCGCGTGACCACGCCCGTGCGCTGGGGCGAGCGGACGCTCTGGCTCGACCCCGACTCGCTCGAACCCGCACGAGTGCAGATCACGGACGCGGGCGGGCGGATCGCCCTGACGGCGGACCTCTCTCGCTACCTCACCGCCACCAAGCAGGGCGACGCGACCGCACACGTCCGTGTCGCGACGCGGTACGAGATCCGCGTGCCGGACATGGACGCGCTGGTCCGCATCGAGCTGTTCGATCCCCAGATCAAGCCGATCCGCTCGATCGCGTTCGACATGGAGACCCTGGCCAGGGCGTACAAGGTCACGCGTCGCGAGGACCTGGATGCGCCACGGGCCGCTGGGCCGGACGGATGAGGGACCCGAACACGCCACCGCCGAACGCCCCGCGACCCCGGTGTGACCGGGCGAGTGTGCTGGTGGCGGCGTTGCTCGTGCTGCTGCACACGTTCGCCTCGCCCGCGTCGGCGCAGCCGGTCGGCGCCGGCTCCACCTCCGGGCACGTGTGGCTCGTCCTGCCGGATACGGAATCCGGGGGAGCCGTGCTCGTGCATGCGCCGCCCAGACACGCCGATAACACCGCCAGGTATCGCGCCTCGGAGCCGGGCACGTTGCGCGTGGTGCGCCGTCTGACGTTCATGCCCGTCGGAATCGCCGCAGGTGGGGACACCGTCACCCTGATCTCCGCCGCGGCGACCAGTGGGCAAAGCGCGGAATCCCCCGCGGCGCCCCGGGGCTTCGCGCTCGAGGCCACGCCCACGCCCATGAGCGACTTCTGGGCGTACGAGCCGGGCGGACGTTTCCTGCCCGTGCAGCCGCTCCCCGAAGGCCTCGAGGTGCGAGGCGTGTCCGCCTACGACGACGCCCCGGTCTTGCTCGGGCGCCTTGACGGGCGCTGGTGGCTTGCGCGACTCGGCGCCAACGCATGGAACCCCATCACGCTCCCCGAGGATGCGGAGGACGCCGACACGCTCGTGCTCACGGCGGCGACCGGGGACGGGCTGGGCATCGTCGAGACGGGCAGCGCCGGGATCTGGCGCGCCTGGGCCTGGCGTGGGGAAGCCGCCGGCGACGGGCGGGCCTGGCAGTTGTCCGCCCTCACCACCCGCCGTTCGCTCGGTGATGGCAAGATCTTCCGCCTCGGGCGGCGCTGGCTCGCCGTCCGCTCCATGCCCGGGGGGATCGAGATCACGACCCTCGACGAATCCGATGAGCGATCGCTCGCGAGTGTGGCCCAGGCGCCAAAGGGCGCCGTCATCGGCGTCACGAGCGACTTCGGCGGGCGCCTCGTCGCGGTCTGGACGCGTGAGCCCGGGCCCGGCGCGACCTCGGACGACGACGTCGAGATCGCCGAGGTCTCGCTCGCGACCGGAGACGTCCTCTACCGGGGTGACCCGATCCGGGTCTCGCCGATCAGCGCGACGCAGTTCCGGATGCTCGCCGCGGCGCTGGTCGCGCTCGCGGTCATCGCGCTCCTGATCGTGCTGGGCCCGGGGGAGACGCCCGCCGTGCTTCCCGAGGGCGCGTCGCTCGCCGAGCCCGGGCGCCGTCTCATCGCGACGCTCATCGACCTCGCGATCGCCGCCGGCGTCTGCTCGGTCATCTTCCAGATCCCGGTCCTCGACCTCCTGACATTCGGCGTGCTGTTCAACGGGGACGGGTCATGGGTGGCGCTGCCCGCGACGCTCGGCGTCGGCGCCGCCATCGGGATCGTCCTCGAGTGGCTCATCGGGTGCTCGCTGGGCAAGGCGGTCCTGGGCTGTCGGGTCGTCAGCGTCCGTGCCCCGGACGCCGAGCGGGCCAAGGCCAACGGACGCCCCATGGCTCGCGCCCTGCTCTGGCAGGTCACGGTCCGCAACGTCATCAAGTGGGCCCTGCCCCCGGTCGCGGCCCTCGCCCTGCTCGACTCGTCGGCGCGCCACAGGGGCGACGTCCTCTCTCGGACGGCGGTCGTGGTCCCCTCGCCCCCGCCCGAGCCCGAGAGCGAGTGAACCGCAACTCTTGCGCACGAACAGCGGGGTCTCGGCTGGAGACGAGCCCCCGACGAACCCGATAACCTGGCGCAGGATCAGCGCGGCTCGGACGCCGCGCTCGCTGTCGTTGTGACGGAAAACCGCGAAGGAATGCGGGAAATGGGCGACGGGAACGAGCCGAGCCAGGCCTCGCCAGAGTCGGACGCGCCGGGGGACCTCACCCCCATCGAGCGCGTGCGGCAGAACTGGCGCAGCGTGTGGCAGATCCCGACGCTCGTCGCGGCGGGCGGGCTGCTCATCTCCGGCGTCGTCTTCGCCTTCGCCACCACCCCCCGCCCCGACCTCGTCCCCGCCCTCGACCGGGCGGACCACCTGATCGCGCACGGCGACAGCGAGAAGGCCCTCGACGTCCTGAAAGAGGCGCAGCTCCACAAGTACATGGCGGACGAGGACTTGCCCTCTTCCATCCGCCAGCGGTACCACCTCGCCGTCGCCAGGGCGGTCTACCGCGCCCAGATCGAGCTGGGCCTGAACCTCGAGGAGAACCACAAGAATGTGGTCTCGAACTACCTGGCGGCGGAGCGCGAGGGGGCGTACCTGGGCTCTGACGACCTCTTCAACCTCGCCGACACCTACCTCTCCCTCAAGGAGTACACCACCGCCCGGGTGCGGGCGGACGAGATCTCGGCCTCGGGCGCCGACCGGCGCGTCGAGCTTCAGAAGCGCCTCGTCGACGCCTGGCTCGCGCTGCCCAAGCCCCGCTACGACGAGGCGATGGACCTGCTGGCCTCGATGCTCGCCGACCCGGGCCTCGGCTCCGAGGAGCACGCCTGGGCCCTGAACCGCCAGACCAAGATCCGCCTCGCGCAGGGGTACGCCGACGAGGCGATCACCAGGCTCCTTCGTGCGATGCCGCGCCTCGAGGGGGTCTCGCCCGGCTCGCTCGGCGAGCTTCACCTGCTGCTGGGGCGCGCGTACGTCGAGGTGGGGGCGTGGGAGGAGGCCGAACGCCAGCTCGAGACCGCCGAGAAGCTCATCTCGTCGGGAGACGCCCTCCAGGGCGACGCGATCTACCACCTCGCCCTGATCGACGTCGAGCGTAACAACCTGCAGCGGGCGCGCGAGCGCCTCGGGGAGATGATCGACCGCTACCCGGACAGCGCCTTCCTTGCCAGGGGGTACCTGCTGCTCGGCGAGACCGACAGCGCCCTGGGCGACACCGACACCTCGAAGGAGGCGTACTCCCACCTCGTCGAGATGCTGGCGACGTCGACGCCCAGGGAGGGGCCGACCAAGGACGAAGCGAGCGAGAGCCTGCTCGACCGCGCGAAGGAGCTGCTCGACGCGGGCGATCCTGAGAACGCGCTCGCCTTCGCGACACTCGCCAAAGGCATGTTCACCCTGAGCGATGCGCCCGCGGACGTGCTCGCCACGCTCGCGCTGGCGCACGAGCGGAACGCCCGCCAACTGCTCGGCGACGGAGAGAACGCTCCGACCGACCCCTCCACCCGGGCAGAGGCCCAGCGACACCTCATCAGCGCCGCGACCTACTACCGCATGCACGCGGACAAGTTCATCCTCACCGACAACGACCAGTACGCCCGCTCGCTCTGGGCCGCGGCGGACCTCTATGACCAGGCCGGGGACACGCAGGAGGCGGTCGACGCCTTCCGGGCATACGCCGAGGGCGTTCCCGGCACCGGCAAGAACGCCGAGGCGAGGTACCGCCTCGGTCGCGCGTTCCAGGCGATGCGGGACTACTCGACCGCGGCGTCGTACTTCCGCGAGCTGATCGACGAGCAGAAGAAGGGCGTGGGCGCCGACGTCGGCCCCTTCGCCGATCGGAGCTACGTGCCCCTGGCCCAGGTGCTGCTCGCCGACGAGGACAAGGCCAACGACGCCGAGGCGGAACAGCTTCTCCGCCAGGTCGTCGGCGGGTCGATGGGCGACGCCCGCACGCCCCAGTACCGCGAGGCGCTGCTCGCCCTGGGCGACCTGCTCTACAAGACCGAGCGCTACGAGCGGGCGATCGAGCTCTTCGAGGAGGCGCGGGCCCGCTACCCGGACGTCGACGGCGTCAACCTCATCCGCTTCCGCCTCGCCGACGCGTACCGCCTCTCGGCGCGATCGCTCGAGCAGACGCTCGCCGGTCAAGCGATGCCCGACTCGCGCCGGCGGGAGATGGAGCGCCTCGTGCGTGAGCGTCGCCAGGCGGCGATCGCCGGCTTCGAGCAGGTCCGCGCCGGGCTCGAGGGCAAGGACCCCCGCCAGCGGACACCCCTCGAGAAGGTGTACCTCCGCAACAGCTACTTCTACCTGGGCGATCTCGCCTTCGAGATGGGCGACTACCAGGAGGCGATCCGCCAGTACGACCGCGCCCGCGAGCGGTACCCGGAAGACCCGGCCTCCCTCGTCGCGATGGTCCAGATCGTCAACGCGCACCTCGAATCGGGCGACATCGCCCGGGCGAGGACCGCCAACGAGCGGGCGCTTCGGTTCTTCAACTCCCTGCCCGACGAGGTCTGGGACGATCCGACCCTCCCGATGGGTCGCAAGGAATGGGAAGAGTGGCTCGAAGCGACCTCGCGCCTGTACGCGGGGGGCGAGGCAACCACGGAGTGAACGCCTGACACGACGCTCGGCAAGGACGCCGAGACGACAACCCTGGAGGTCACGGATGACCGACGGACAGACGGGCGCCGACGCGCAAGCGTGGGCCGACTCGCTCGAACGCAGGATCGAAGAGCTGGGCGATCTGCTCGCGCGCCTCGACGAGCTGGGCGACTCGCAGGGCGAGCTGATCGCCGACGAGCGGACCGACGAGCTGCTCGCCTTGCTCGCCAAGCGCGAGGCGGTGGTCGAGCAGGTGGTCGCGGCCTCGGAGCGCGTGGACGCGCTGCGCCGACGCTGGGACGAGATGAGCGGCTCGATCGACCACGGGCGTCTCGCGACGCTCCGAGAGGGGCTCGACGGGCTCACCGCCGCCGCGGGACGCATCACGGCCCGCGACGACCGCGACCGGACCATTCTGGAAGTCAAGCGGGACGACATGGCCAGGCGCCTCGCCGGCGTCGGCGTCGGCCAGCGGGCGATGAACGCCTACGCCTCCTCGCCCTCGGGCCCGTCCCCCAAGTTCCAGGACAGGAAGGCGTAGACGTGGGCGAGCAGGCGACAAGCACGCAGACGGTTCCGACACCGGTCGAGGTCTCGGCGGTCGGCGTCCCCGCGCCCAGTGGGCGCTTGTCGCCCTCCGATCTCGCCGAGCTGGTCGAGTCATTCGGCGCCGTCACGGCTCGCCTCGAAGCGACCCACGCCCAGCTCCGGGGCGAGGTCTCCCGTCTCAACGAGGAACTCCGCCACGCCAACGCGCAGATCGAACGCTCGCGCCGCCTGGCAGCGCTCGGCGAGATGGCCGCCGGCATCAGCCACGAGGTCCGCAACCCGCTCGCCTCAATCCGCCTGTACGCCAGGATGCTCGAGGAGGACCTCGCCGACCGCCCGGAGCAGCGGGGGGTGGCGACGAAGATCGCCGGGGCGGTCACGCGCCTGGACGCGATCGTGGGGGACGTCCTCACTTTCGCGCGCGAGATCCGCGTCCGGGCACACGCGTGCGACGCGGACGCCCTGTTCGATGAGGCGCTGGGCCTGTGCGAGCTCAAGGGCGTCGAGGTGGACCGGTCCGCCCTGGCGGCGATGGACCTGTCGTGCGACGCCGGGCTGTGCGTGCAGGCGCTGGTCAACCTGGTGCGCAACGCGGTCGAGGCGATGGAGGGACGCGGGCGCCTGCGGGTCAGCGCCCGCGAGGCGTGCGAGCTCGATGGCTCGGGCGCCGAGGGGCATTGGGCGGTCTTGTCCGTGCACGACTCGGGCCCAGGCATCCCGCCGGACGTCGTCGAGCGGATGTTCAACCCCTTCTTCACGACCAGGGCGACCGGGACGGGGTTGGGGCTGGCGATCGTGCACCGGATCCTCGACGCGCACTCGGGGCGGGTCGAGGTGGTCAGCAAGGAAGGTCAGGGGGCGACGGTGGAGCTGTGGTTCCCATCGTCGACGCCGAGAGCCGCGAGCACTGGGTCGGGATCACTCACAACGGGGAGCGGAGCCAGGACGGCGGCCGCCTAGGTGTATGGAGCGCACAACATGAGCAGGGTACTCGTCGTCGATGACAAAGAGCTGATGCGGGACAGCGTGGGCGCCACGCTCCGGCGCGCCGGGCTGGAGGTGGTCTGCGCCGGCGACGGCGAGTCCGCCCTCAAGCACCTCGCGGGCAAACGCCCCGACGCCATCGTCTCCGACCTGCGTATGCCTGGCATGACCGGCGTCCAGCTCGTCAAGAAGGTCCGCGAGGTCGACGAGGACCTGCCCATCATCCTCATGACGGCGTACGGCACGATCGAGACCGCGGTCGCCGCCATGAAGGAGGGCGCCTTCGACTACCTCACCAAGCCCTTCGAGGGCGACGAGCTGGTCATCACCGTCAAGCGGGCCCTGCGACACGCCGGGCTCTCGCGCGAGAACGCGATCCTCCGCGCGACCGCCATCCCCACCGACACCGCCGGACGGCGGGGCCTCGACCGCCTCGTCGGCTCCTCGCCCGCGATGCGCCGCGTCAAGGATCAGGTCCGGGCGATCGCCGGCTCGCACGGGACGGTGCTCATCACGGGCGAGTCCGGTTCGGGCAAGGAGGTCGTCGCGCGGGCGATCCACGACCTGAGCCCGAGGGCCGGGGCGCCCTTCCTGGCCGTCAACTGCGCCGCCCTCTCCGAGAGCCTGCTCGAGAGCGAGCTGTTCGGGCACGAGAAGGGCGCGTTCACGGGCGCGGACAAGCTCCGCAAGGGCCGCTTCGAACTGGCCGACGGCGGGACGCTCCTTCTCGACGAGGTCTCCGAGGTCCCGCCCCAGATCCAGGCCAAGCTGCTGCGGGTCTTGCAGGAGCGGGCGTTCGAGCGCGTCGGCTCGAGCGTGACGATCGGCGCCGACGTCCGCGTGATCGCGACCAGCAACCGCGACCTGCCCCGTGCCGCGGGCGAGGGCCAGTTCCGCGAGGACCTGTTCTTCCGCCTCAACGTCCTCCCGATCCAGCTCCCGCCCCTGTGTGAGCGCCTCGAGGACGTGCCAGAGCTGGCCCGCCACTTCCTTGGCGTGATCGCAGCGAGGGAAGGGCGACCCGCGCCCACGCTCTCCGAGGGCGCGGTCGAGCTGCTCGCCGCCTACCCGTGGCCCGGCAACGTCCGCGAGCTGCAGAACATCTGTGAGCGAGCCGTCGTGCTCTCGGGCGGCGCGATCGAGCGGTCGCTGCTTGAGCCCTGGCTCGGGGGCGCGGCGCCCCGCCGAGCGACGCCCCTGCGCGCGACACCCACGGAGACCAACGGCTCTTTCTCGCCCCCCAGCCCCGCCCCGGCCTCGATGATCGAGTCCAAGCTGGCCTACACCCCCGGCGACCGGACGCTCGCCGAGATCGAGCGCGAGCTCATCGTCCACACCCTCAAACGCTTCAACGGGCACCGCCAGAAGACCGCCAAGGCCCTGGGCATCGGGGTCCGCACCCTCGGCCTCAAGCTCAAGAAGTGGAAGGAGCAGAGCCTCGTCGCCCAGTCCCTCTGATGTTTCACGCAGGGGAGGGCTTCCAGCCCTCCCGCCTCCCCGGTGGGGCCGGTTTCCAACCGGCCCGTTTCTCCTCACCCCCCGGCCCCTCATTTGCGGAAAGCCCCCACGCGATGATCAAGGACCTCGCCAACGCCGGCGCCATCCCCGCCCTCGAACTGACGATGCGCTTCGCCGGCGCCCGCCAGAAGGTCATCGCCCACAACATCGCCAACATCGACACCCCCAACTTCCAGCCCAAGGACGTCTCCCCCCAGCACTTCCAGGAGATGCTCGGCGACGCGATCGAGGCGAGGCGAGCCGAGAACGGCGGCGCCTCGGGCGACCTCGACTGGCGCGAGACCCGCCAGATCCGCCACACCGACGATGGTGGACTCACCCTCGATCCCCTGACCGACTCCCCGAACGTCCTGTTCCACGACCGCAACGACCGGGACCTGGAACGCCTCATGCAGTCGATGGTCGAGAACGCGGGCATGTACCGCGTCGCCTCGGACCTGCTCAGGCAGCGGTACTCGATGCTCCGGGCCGCCATCGCGGAGCGGGCCCTCTGATGAAGGACTGACCCATGTACGGCGCCCTGGACATCTCGACGAGCGGCATGATCGCCCAGCGCACGCGGATGGCGACCATCGCCGCCAACATCGCCAACGCCAACACCCTCGTGGACGCCCAGGGGAACTACGCCCCGTACCGGCGTCGCTCGGTCCAGTTCGCCCCAGGCGACCCGAACTCGGCGACCGCCAACGGGCAGTCCCTCGGCGTCCACGTCGCGTCGATCGCCCTCGACGACGCCCCCCTGACCCCCAAGTACGACCCCGACAGCCCCTATGCCGACGATGACGGGTACGTCCTGACTCCCAACGTGAACCCGATCATCGAGCAGATCAACGCGATGGAGACGGCCAGGGCGTACGAAGCAAACGTGGTCGCCGCCGAGACGACCAAGACGATGATGGCACAAGCCTTGCGTCTGCTGGCGTGAATCCCGCCCCACGCGGGCGGAATCCGGAGTTGATCGATGAGCGACCCCCTCGGCCTAGTCGGCTCAAGCGGGAACAGCCCGCTGCAGGCGCGCCCGCCTCAGGCTGGGCAGCGTCAGAACCCCGGCGCCCCGAGCTTCAAGGACGTCCTGATCCAGAATCTCGAGGAGGTCAACGCCGCCGAGCAGGACGCCAGCCGCGCGGTCGAGGACCTGGTCTCGGGCAAGCGGGACGACCTCGACGGCGTGATCCTGGCGACGGAGAAGGCGGACAACGCCTTCCGGATGCTCCAGGCGATGCGTAACAAGGTCATGGACGCGTACGAGGAGATCAAGCAGATGCGGGTGTAACCCGCCTCGGACCTTGGCGGCGTCTCTCAGTGCGCACAATCGGCCGATCCGGGCAACTCCTGCGCGGACGATCTTCAAACCTGCGCGGTTTCAAGCGCTTGGCGCACTCTGTCCGACAGAGTGACCGCGGGGCGGTCTGTTGCCGTTCTCGTGGCCGCGTGCGGAGCGCGCGGGAGGCGGCACGGAGGCCGAGCGTCGGATGGACAGGCTTCGTTCAACCCTGCGGACCATCCGGACCCAGCTCGGGTCCATGACCGCGACGCACCAGCTCCTGCTGGGCTCGCTGGCGGTCATCGCGCTCATGGGCCTCTTCCTGGTCAGCCAATACGCCGGCAAGCCCTCGCTGGGCGCGCTCAGGCCCGACGACCCCGGCGCGCGCCGGGTCGAGGTGCTCCAGGCCGCGGGCGTCCCGGCTCGCGTCAACGCGGGCAAGGTCATGGTCCCCGACTCCTATCGCACCCAGGCGCTGGCGATCCTGGGCGAGTCCGGGCGCCTGCCCGAGGACACCGCCACCCTCTTCGAGAACCTTCCCGAGAAGCAGGACTGGAAGAACTCCAGACAGCAGAACGAGCAGATCGCCACGATCGCGCTCCAGAACGAGCTCTCCCGGATCATCTCCAAGTTCCGGGGCGTCAAGTCCGCCAGCGTCATCATCGACGCGCCGGAGCCCACCGGCCTCGGACGCGTCACCCGCGTGCCCACCGCCTCGGCGACCGTCTTCACCGACTCGGGCGGCTCGGTCAGCCAGGACACCGTCGACGCCGTCGCCAACCTCATCGCCGGCGCCCGGGCCGGCCTCGACCCCTCCAACGTCCGCGTGATCGACGGCTCGACGGGTCGCCAGCGCAAGCCCACCAGCGAGGACGACGTTCTGCCCACAACCTACCTGGAGCAGGCGGCCTTCGTCGAGGCCTCGACCCAGCAGAAGCTCGCCGGCCTGCTCGCGTACGTCCCGGGCGTCGTCGTCGCGGTCACCGCCCAGGTGGACGTCACCCGCGTCAACTCTCAGGAGACCAAGATCCTCAACAAGGGCGAGGGCACGGTCTCGCTGCCCAAGAGCGAGACCACCGACTCGGAGACCTCCAGCCAGAAGACGCGCTCGGGCGAGCCGGGCGTCCGCTCGAACCAGACCGCCGACATCGCCTCCGGCTCGTCCGCGAACGGCACGTCCTTCCAGAAGTCCAACGAGTCGAGCGACTTCGAGAACAAGTTCGGCACGCGGACCGAGAGCGTCATGGATCCGCGCGGGGCGCCGACGTACCTCGCCGCCTCCGTCAGCGTGCCGATGGGGTACATCCGCGAGCTGGTCCGCCAGAGCAAGGCCAACGCAGACCCCTCGGCCGACCCGGCCTCGATCAGCGTCAGCGAGCAGGAGGTCACCGACCGCTTCACGCAGGAGCGTCAGGCGATCGAGCAGCAGATCGCCCCGCACCTCAAGACCAAGTCGCCCGACGGCACGATGATCGATGGCGACGTCAGTGTCTCGATGATCCCGGTCGCGCTCGAGCCCGCCCCGTCGCCACCCGCCCAGGCGGGCATCATGAGCGTCTTCGGCTTTGGCTCGGGTGATGGAGGCTCCGGCATGGCCGAGACGGTCGTCGTCGGCGTCCTCGCCCTCGCCGCCCTCGGGCTCATGGTCATGATGGTCCGCAAGACGACCCGCCCCGCGGAGTTGCCCAGCCCCGAGGAGCTCGTCGGCATCCCGCCCTCGCTCGGCGGCGACGCGGACATCGTCGGCGAGGCCGACGAGTCCGACGCCCCCCTCTCGGGCATCGAGCTCGGCGACGACCAGATCAAGCACAAGAAGCTGCTCGAGCAGGTCGGGCAGATGGTCAAGAAAGACCCCGAGTCGGCCGCCAAGCTGATCGGGCGCTGGGTCGAGGTCACCGAGTAGGAACGAGCCGTGCCGCGCAAGCCCCACGAGAAGCTGCCGATGACCCCGAGCGAGCTCGAGGGGATCTCCAAGGCGGCGATCCTTCTGCTCGCCGTCGGCGAGGAGGGGGCGGCGGCGGTCCTGCGACGCATGCCCAACGACCAGCTCGAGGAGGTCACGCGCGAGCTGGCCAGCCTCGGGCGCGTCTCGGACACGCTCCAGACCGCGGTCATCGAAGAGTTCTACTCGATGTCCATCGCCTCGATGGGCGCCACCGAGGGCAACCTCGACTACGCCAAGCGGATCCTCCAGGACTCGCTCGACCCCGCCCAGGCCGAACGCGTCCTCTCGCACATCCAGACCCAGGTGCAGAAGACGCCCTTCGCGTTCCTGCAGCGGGCCGAGTCGGAGAACCTGCTGACCTTCATCCAGGACGAGCACCCGCAGACGATCGCGCTGATCACCTGCCACCTCCCGCACCACAAGGCCGCCGAGATCATGGCCGGCCTGCCACTCCAGAAGCAGATCGAGGTCATCAAGCGCATCGCGAACATGGAGCAGACCAACCCCGAGGTCATCCGCGAGGTGGAGCGCGGGCTCGAGTCGCGACTGAGCAACATGCTCCTGCAGTCGATGGAGAAGGCCGGCGGCGTGCCCACGGTCGCCGAGGTGCTGAACCTCGCCGACCGGGCGACGGAAAAGTCGATCATGGAGGGCCTCGAGGCCGAGGACCCGGACCTGGTCGAGCAGATCCGACGCCTCATGTTCGTCTTCGAGGACATCCTGCTCGTCAACGACAAGGGCATCCAGGCGGTGCTCAAGGAGGTCGAGAACGACGAGCTGGCGCTGGCGCTCAAGACGGCCAGCCCCGAGCTCCAGGAGAAGATCTTCTCGAACATGTCCGAGCGGGCCGCCAGCCTGATCAAGGAGGACATGGAGTACATGGGCCCGGTCCGCGTCGCCGACGTCGAATCGGCGCAGCAGCGGATCGTGGACGTCGTCCGACGCCTGGAGGACGCGGGCGAGGTGGTGATCCAGGGGCGTGGCGGGGACTCGGACCTGGTCGTCTGACGTTGGGAGTGGCGTGATGGGACTGATCAGGCGGGCCGACGCGAAGACCATGGCGCGCGACGCCGTCGTGCTCGACCTGTCGGACCTGAAGGGGCGGGGCGAGGCGGTCCGCGAGCACGCCGAGCAGGAGGCCAAGCGCATCCTCGCCGAGGCGCAGGCCGAGCGTGAGCGCCTCATCACCGGCGCCCGTGAAGAAGGTCTCGCGCAGGGGCTGGAGCGTGGCAAGCACGAGGGCCTTGAGGCCGGTCGCGCCGAGGGACGAGAGGCGGCCCTCGCCGAGTGGCGCGAAAAGCTCGGCACGCTCGAAGCGTCATGGGCGAAGGCGCTCGACCAGTTCATCGCGACCCGCGACGGGATGCTGACCGAGGCGCGCACGGACGTGGTGCGTTTGGCGACGCTGATCGCCGAGCGCGTGATCAAGCGCGCGATCGAGCACGACCCGGGCGTGGTGCAGGACCAGATCGCCGAGGCTCTGGACCTGCTCGCCAGGCCGACCCGCGCCCGCGTCGCGGTGCACCCCGAGGACGAAACGCTGGCCCGCGAGGTCGTCCCCTCGCTCCTGGCCCGCTTCGAGAAGGCGCACCACATCGAGATCGAGACCGACCCAGCGCTCGCGCGGGGGTCGTGTGTCGTGCGCACGGGCGAGGGCGGTCAGATCGACGCCTCGATCGCGGGGCAGCTCGATCGTCTGGTGCGTGACCTCCTGCCCGGCGAGAGTCAGGCGCCCAGCGAGGGCGCGGGGCGCCTAAGCCCGCCCGGAGCGGAGGCGGCGTGAGCGTGCTGGCGTCCGAGATCGAGTCGGTCGCGCGGGCCCGCCCGATCCGGGTGACGGGGCACGTCGTGGCGCTGCGCGGCTTGACGCTGCTCGTCGATGACCTGCCCCTGCCGACGGGCGCGATGGTGCGCGTCGGGGGCGCGACGCTGGGCGAGGTCGTCGGCTTCGAGCGCGACAAGGCGATCGTGATGCCCCTGGGCAAGACGTCGGGCATCCGATCGGGCGAGGCGGTGGTGGGGGAGCACGCCGCCCCGGTCGCGCCGGTCGGACCGCGCCTGCTCGGGCGCGTCGTGGACGCGCTTGGGCGCCCGATCGACGGGCGGGGCCCGATCCACGAGGCGTTCAGCCGCCCGATCGATCCCACGCCCCTGAGCCCGATGGACCGCGAGCGGATCGAGACGCCGGTGCTCACCGGCGTGCGCGCGATCGACCTGATGACCCCGGTGGGGCGGGGCCAGCGGATGGGCGTCTTCGCAGGCCCCGGCGTGGGCAAGAGCACGCTGTTGGCGCAGATCGCGCGTCACACCTCGGCGGACGTGAACGTGATCGCCCTGGTCGGCGAGCGCGGGCGCGAGGTGCGCGACTTCCTCGAGGTGGCGCTGGGCGCCGAGGGGCTGGCCCGCTCGGTGGTCGTGGTCGCGACGGGGGACGAATCGCCGGTGCTTCGGGTGCGGGCGGCGCGGTACGCGTCCACGGTCGCCGAGTACTTCCGCGAGCTGGGCCAGCACGTCATGCTGATCATGGACTCGGTGACGCGGTTCGCGCACGCGCAGCGTCAGATCGGGCTCTCGATCGGCGAGCCCCCCGCGAGCAAGGGGTACACGCCGAGCGTGTTCGCGGAGCTGGCGCTGCTGCTCGAGCGCGCCGGCGCCGTGCGCCAGGAGGCGGGCGGCGGCTCGGTCACCGGCATGTACGCGGTCCTGGTCGAGGGGGACGACATGACCGAGCCGGTCGCGGACGCGGCCAGGGGCATCCTCGACGGGCACGTGATCCTGTCACGCGAGATGGCCCGCAAGGGGCACTACCCGGCGATCGACCCCCTCGACTCGGTCTCGCGCGTCGCGGAGGACGTCAGCGAGGGCCAGCACATGGCCGCGCGTCGCCAGATCGTCTCGCTGCTCGCGGCCCACAAGCACATCGAGGAGCTGCTCCAGATCGGCGCCTACGTCAGCGGCTCGGACCCGGTCGCGGACACCTCGATCGAGCTGCACGACGCGATCAACGCGCTACTCCGCCAGGGGGTCGACGAAAAGCCGGACTTCACGCAGGCGCGCGCACTGATGGTGCGCCTTGCGACCCAGGGCGGCGAGATGATCCAGGCCAGACGTCAGCAGCGCCCGACCCCGGCGCCTCAGGCGAGAGGGTGAACGTAGACGATGGCACGCTTCGTCTTCAAGCTCGACCCGGTCCTGGAGCAGCGGAGGCGCGAGGAGCGCGACCACATGCGCAAGGTCGCGGAGCTGGAGCGCGAGCGGCTGGCCCTCGAGGACGAGATCCGCGCCCATCGTCGGGCGATGGAGCAGGAGCGGGACGACCTGCGCGATCTGCTGGCGGGCGGCGGTTCGGTGGACCTGCGCGGGGCGAGGATGCAGGCCTCGGCGTCGATCCGCCAGATGGCCCTCGCGCAGCGGGCGGTGCTCCGACTCGCCGGCGTGCACAAGCAGCTCCTCAACGCCCGGGGCGCGCTGATCGAGGCGTCCAAGCGTCGCAAGAGCGTCGAGGCGCTGCGCGATCGTCGCCTGGCCCAGTGGAAGCTCGATCGTTCTCGCGCCGAGGACCGGGAGCTGGATGACCTGAGCGTGATGCGGTACGAACGGGAGGCCTCGTAATGAAGTCGGCGCTGCGGACGGTGATGTCGGGGGTCAGCGTGGTCGCGATCCTGAACCTGGCCGGGGTTGCGGGGCTGGCGGCCTGGCTGGCGACGTCCGGCCGGCTGGACGTTCAACGTCTGCGCGACGTCCGCGAGCTGTTCGCCGAGACCGTCGCGGAGCGGGACGCGAGGCTGGCGGAGGAGGCCGCGGCGGCCGCGCCGGTGGACGCGCCCGAGCCCGAGGTCAGACCCGTGACCTTCGAGCAGTCCCTCGAGCTGGTCGGCGCCGGCGCCGAGATGATCGAGCAGGAGCGCCGCAAGCTCGAGAAGGAGGGTGAGCAACTCCGGGCCTCCCTGGCCCGCGACCGGGGGATGCTCGAAACCGAACGGACCGCGTTCGAGACCCGCAAGCAGAACTTCGAGGCGATGCTGGCCCGCCTCAGGGCGATCGAGGGTGACGAGCAGTTCAAGAAATCCCTCTCGCTCCTGGAGGGGGTCAAGGCGGACCAGGCCAAGGCGGCGGTGATGGAGCTGCTCGCCCAGGGCAAGCGCGAGGAGGTCGTCTCCTACCTGGACGCGATGGACGAGCGCAAGCGGACCAAGCTGTTCGCCCAGTTCATCTCGGACGGCGAGGAGACTCTGGCCGCGGAGTTGCTTGAAGACCTCAGGACGAGGGGCGTCGAGCCCCCCGGTTCCTGAGGGATTCATCCGTGACGACAGGGATTCCGCTCTTTCAGCCCGTGCCGGTTCGTGCCGCGGCCCAGTCCCGGGCCGCGCAACTCTCGCCTTTGGGCGCAGGGATCGACGCGCCGGAACAGCGCGACTTCAGCGCCGCCCTGCGCGAGGCGAAGGGCAAGTCCGAGCTCGACACGCCGTCCCAGCACGCCGGGCTCGTGGACCGACCGGGCGCCCCTGACGAGAAGAAGAAGCCCCACAAGACCGACAAGGACGACTCGGAGCAGGGCGGCGGAAGCTCAGGCGACGTCGGCGATGCGCTCTCGCAGACCCCGCCCGAGGCGACGTCCAAAGAGAGTGACACGGGCGGGGAGGGTGTCTCCAACGAGCCGCCGGTTGGAGAGGCAGAGGCGAAAAAGCAAGCGGCGGCGGACGCAGCGCAGGCCAACGAGGACGACGCCGAGGGCCAGACCCGTCTCGTGCAGACGAAGGGAACGGGGGGCGAGGCGCGACCGACCGATGGGGAGTCGTCAGCGGGTGACAACGGCGTTGACCTCGATGTGAAGGACGAGAGCGCGACCCCGACGCTTGCGGATGTGGAGACGTCGGAGGCGGCCGGCGGCGCCCCGGACACGAACGAGGTCGAGGCGAGTGCAGCGGCGATCGGTGCGACCCCGAACGGAGATGAAGCGGGCGGCGTAGGCGGCGTGACGCCCGGGGCTGGTGAGGGTGTCTCGTCGCGTGGGCCGTCAACCCCCGCCGAGCAAGCGCCCCCGACCAATCACGAGGCGAAGCTGCGGTTTGACGAGTCCGTCCGGGCCGAGGTCAGGCGTCCGGCCCACGTCGACCTGGACGAGCTGGCGGCCGAGGAGCTGACCAAACCGACGCGGTCGCATTGGGGTGGGCAGCGGGCCTCGGGCGGCGCGGCACGCCTCGAGACGAACAGCGTGACGGGCGAGGAACGTTCGCCCTCGACGCGTGTCGAGGGAGAGAACGCCTCGCGTGAGTCGAAGGCGACGACGGCGGGCGCCAGGAGTCCTGTGGTCGCGCCGGCGCCGACGCCACCCTCGCGCGCGGAGCGGGTGGAGACGTCGAGTGCGCCCCGCGTCGAGGGTGATGTCGTCAGTCAGGCGCAGTCGAGCCGGGCCGACGCCGGGGGGAGAGGCGGAGAGCAGAAGGGCGGGCAAGCGGGCGCCGATTCTGCAGGAGTTGGCGTGCAGAGCGCCGGACGCGCCGGCGCGGGCGGCGTGCAGGTCTCGACGTTCCACGCCGAGCTCCAGAACGCGGCGGGCATCAAGGGGGGCGAGAGCGAGCGAGCAATCGGGCGCACGCCGGGAGCCGAGACGGCAAAGAACGCGAGCAAGCCCCCGCCGATCACTCGCCCGGACACGGGCGAGGCGGCACGCCGGGTGATGGCGCAGGTCTCGCGCGGCGTCGCGTCGATCCTGCGCCAGAAGGGCGGCTCGCTCACGCTCCGCCTCAGCCCCCAGTCGCTGGGCGAGCTCAAGATCAGCATGCGCCTCGAGAACGGCGGCGTCCGGGCGAGCTTCAAGCCCAGCGAGTCGTCGGCACGGGAGTTGCTCCAGAACAACCTCGACTCGCTCAAGACGGCGCTTGAGCAGCACGGCGTTCGCGTCGAGCGGCTGAGCGTCGAGGGCGGGTCGGAGTCGCCGCGGGACGCGGCGACGCATCGTGCGGAGGATCCGCGGTTCCAGGGCGAGGACTCGCCGAGCTGGAACGACCCGACGGAGTCGGGCGCCGACGGGCGGAGCCCGGGGGATCAGGGGCATGGAGGCCGATCGGACGGCGACGCCGGAGGCGGGCCGTGGGCAAACCATGGGAGTCGGGGCGGCGCGGGACGCGCGTCCGATGACGCGGGCGTCGGGGTGATCGCGGGCGGGATGACTCGCCAGGGCGTCTTCCTCGGGCTCGACACCCTCGCCTGAACAGGGCGGGGCAGCGACGCGGCGCGGTCGCACGCGCCGGGGGCATCATGAGCGCGATCAGTTCGATCGCTGGCGGGAGTTCGACGGGCGGCGCCAACGGCTTCTCCGAGCTGACCTCGGAGCAGTTCATCAAGATCATGTTCGCCGAGTTGTCGAGCCAGAATCCTCTCGAACCCTCCGACTCGAAGGCCCTGCTCGACCAGCTCGCGAGCCTGCGCTCCATCCAGTCCGACCTCGACATGGGCCAACGCCTCGACTCGCTCGTCAAGCAGAACCAGTTCGCCGCGGCGGCGACGATGGTCGGGCAGGTCGTTGGCGGCGTCACGCTCGACGGCATCCGCGTCATCGACCTCGTCGTCTCGGTCTCCAACACGCCCGATGGCCCGGTGCTGAATCTCTACGACGGATCGCGGATGCCCTTCGCCTGGGTCGACGAGGTGCTCGGCCCGCTCGTGGACGACCCGGATGACCCGTCGGATCCCGACGACCCGGATCCACCCGACGTCCCGGGCGATGACCCGAACTACATCTCCAAGGACATCGACCCCGAGGACGGCAACATCGGTGACGACGGCAACGCCGACACCGACAACCTCCAGCACCACCCGTATCGAGGAGCCGCGACATGAGCGGCGGCGCGGAGATGCTCAGGGCGCTGGGGGCGGGCATTCGCCCGGTCGGCGGCGAGACACGCGTGCCCACGCCCAAGGCGTCGGACGCCGGGTTCGCGCAGATGCTCCGCCAGGCGTGCGACGGGGAACTGCGGACCGAGTCGCCCGTGGCGATCGCGCCCGGTCTCGACCTGTCGCTGACTCCGGCGCAGGAAGCGGCGCTCTCCGGGGCGGCGGACCGCGCCGAGAGCGCCGGCGCGAAGCACGCGCTCGTCCTCCTCGACGACATGACGCTCCTCCTGGACGTGACGGCGCGCCAGGTCGTGGACACGCCCAACCTCGCCTCCGCCGGCGTGCTCGCCGGGATCGACTCGATCGTCCGCGCCGATTCGTCCGAGGACGCGGATGGGCGGGCGAGCGCGCCCAGGGCGCCCGCCGGGCCGGTGGGCAACGCCTCGCTGCTCCAGGCGCTGGCGCGCATCGACAGCCGTCGGTCCGGGGCAAGCGAGCAAGCCGCCTAGACACGCCGCGAAGACAACAGCTTCACGCCGACACCGGCGAGACAAGGAAGAGACATGGCATCCTACACCGCGTTGTTCACGGGCCTCTCGGGATTGAGCGTTCACGCCCGCAAGCTTGACGTGATCGGCAACAACATCGCCAACACCAACACCACCGCGTTCAAGAGCTCGCGCATGCTCTTCCAGTCGAGCATCACGCGCGATTTCCGCCTCGGCTCCTCGCCCGGCGCCTTCGCGGGCGGCACCAACCCGGTCCAGGTTGGCCTCGGCGTGAACATCGCGGGCGTCGTCCGCAACTTCAACTCGGGCGGATTCAGCCCGACCGGCGACCCCAGGGACCTGGCCATCGACGGCGCCGGCTACTTCATCGTCGAACGAGACGGCAAGACCTACTACACCCGCGCCGGCTCCTTCCGTCAGGACCTCGAGAACAACCTCGTCAACCTGAACGGCGAGAAGCTCCAGGGCTACGGCGTCGACGACAACTTCAACATCGTCCAGGGTCAGCTCCAGGACATCAACATCCCTCTGGGCAGCCAGACGATCGCCGAGGCGACGACCGAGTCTCTGCTCGCCGGCAACCTCAACGCCGCGGGCGACCTCCCGACGCAGGGAGCGATCATCGACCTGACCGCGGACTCGGCGAACAACGGCTTCACCACGGTCTCTGGCGGCACGCCCATCGACGCGACGACGCTGCTGACCGACATCGACGACCCGGACAACCCGGGCACGCCCCTCTTCGCCGCGGGTCAGACGCTGCTGCTCACCGGCGCGGAGAAGGGCGGCAAGGAGCTGCCCGACGCCGAGTTCATGATCACGGGCGCGACGACGGTCCAGGACTACATGGACTTCTTGGTCGAGGGCCTGGGCATCCACGACACCGGCATGCCCAACCCCGACGGGAACACCCCCGGCGTGACGGTCGACCCGACCACCGGCATCATCACCATCGTTGGCAACACCGGGACCGAGTCCGACCTCTCCCTCGACACGGGCGACTTCCACCTCCTGGACAGCGCCGGCGTGCAGGTGGACCTCCCCTTCGTCCCCGACAAGCAGGCGGCCGCCGATGGAGAGTCCGTCCGGACCACGATCGTCGTCTTCGACTCCCTCGGCGCCCAGGTCAGCGTGGACGTGACGATGGTGCTTGAGTCCAAGGGCGCGACCGGTGGCACGACCTGGCGCTACCTCGTCGACTCGGCCGACGACACCGACCTCGACCTGCGGATCACCAACGGCACGGTCGACTTTGACAGCGCCGGCCAGCTTCTCGACAACATCCCCATCAGCATCACGATCGACCGCGTCGCGACCGGCGCCGAGTCTCCCCTGAGTTTCGACCTCATGCTCACCGGCGACGCGGGGCGGACGACCTCCCTCGCCGACGAACCCTCCACCCTCGTCAACGTCTTCCGCGACGGCCTGCCCCCCGGCACGCTCGACTCGTTCAGCATCGGCGAGGACGGCGTGATCTCCGGCATCTTCTCCAACGGCGCGATCCGCAACCTCGGTCAGCTCGTCCTCGCCACCTTCACCAACGAGGCCGGCCTCGTCGACGCCGGTGACGGGAAGTTCACCGTCGGCGCCAACTCGGGCCCCGCCATCATCGCCGAGCCCAGCGTCCTCAACACCGGCCGCGTCATCTCCGGCGCCCTCGAACTCTCCAACGTGGATCTGGGCCAGGAGTTCATCGAACTGATCCTCACCCAGACCGGGTACTCCGCCAACACCCGGATCATCCAGACCGCGGACGAGCTGATGCAGCAGTTGCTCGTTCTCGGCCGATAACGCCCCCGGGCGAGCGGATCGGAGGCGGCGTGATCAGCCTGACGCGACTCAACGGGCAGCGGTTCGTGCTCAACGCCGAGCACATCCGTCTCGTCGAGGAGAACCCGGACACCGTCATCACGCTGGTCGGGGGCGAGCACCTGGTCGCCCGCGAGTCGGTGCGGGAGGTCGTCGCGCGGGTGATCGAGTTCCAGCGCCACACACGCCGCCTCAGCACGCCCGACGAGCTCCGCGAGGAGCTGCGCGGGCAGATCCCCTCCTCTCGCGAGGGGTCCGAGAACATCGAGACACGCGAGACTCGACGTCAGGCCTGAACGGGCGCCCGGTCTGCGCCGGTCGGGGGGGACGCGGGAGGTGCGACGCCTATGGCGGGCGTCAAGTGCCATTGCCCGGCGTCCGATCCTCCCCGCGGGTTGTGGCCGGCCCAAGGGAGTGCGTCGGCGTGGACATCGGGACTGTCGTCGGACTTATCGTCGCCGTCGTCGCCATCCTGGCGTCGATGATCATGGGCGGGGGCAACCCCGCCGGCTTGATCGATGTGCCCTCGATCCTCGTCGTGTTCGGCGGGACGACGGGCGCGATCGCGGCGTCCTTCCCGCTCGCCCGCGTCCTCAAGCTGCACACGATCATCTTCAAGGCGATCTTCGCCAAGAAGGCGGACCCCGGCGAGACGATCCGCGACCTCGTCAAGTACGCCGAGGTCGCCCGGCGCGAGGGCATCCTCTCCCTCGAGAACCTCATCCCCGAGATGAAGGACGACTTCATCGTCCGGGGCGTGAAGATGGCCGTCGACGGCGCCGACCCCGAGCTCATCCAGCACATCATGGACACCGAGCTCGAGGCGCTCATGGACAGGCACGGCGCCGGCAAGCAGGTCATCGACACCATCGGACGCTACGCCCCCGCGTTCGGCATGATCGGCACCCTCATGGGCCTGATCTCCATGCTCTCCAACATGGACGATCCCTCGGCGATCGGCCCGGGCATGGCGGTCGCCCTGATCACGACGCTCTACGGCGCCTTGATCGCCAACATCTTCGCCGGCCCGATCGGGGACAAGCTGGCGGCCCGCGACGCCGAGGAGATCCTGATCAAGACGCTCATCATCACGGGCGTGATGTCCATCCAGTCTGGCGACAACCCGCGCGTCGTCGAGAGCAAGCTGATGACCTTCCTCCCGCCCGCCCAGCGCAAGGCGTTCGAGGAAGCCCAGCAGAAGAAGGCGGCCTGAGCCGAAAGGAGCGTCGGCGATGGCCAAGAAGAAGCCCATCCAGCAGCCGGGCGTGCCCGAGTGGGTGCTGACCTACGGCGACCTGATGTCGCTGCTGCTGTGCTTCTTCATCCTGCTCGCCGCGTTCAGCGAGCTCAAGAAGCCCCGCGAGTACATCAAGGTCATCGAGTCGATCCAGGAGGCCCTGGGCTTCAAGGGCGGGCGAGGCGTGATGCCAACGAACGAGCAGACGCGCCAGCAACTGGAGCGGCTCGGCATCTCCCCCTCCATCGTCCAGGAGACGCAGAAGGACCGTGACGAGACCCATGCGGACAACGTCACCGGCGAGGCCCCCAGCACCAACGTCGTCCACGAGGGAAACCGCTTCGCCCAGGGCGGGTCGATCCCGTTCGCAGCGGGCTCGGCGGACCTCGACGAGGCCGCCAAGGCGCTTCTGCACGACCAGATCGCGCCACTGATCCGGGGCCAGCGGTACCTCTCGGTGGTGGTGGGGCACGCATGGGGCTTCGAGGACAAGGCCTCGGGGCTGTCGTTCGACGAGCTCTCCTTCCAGCGCGCCGACGCCGTCAAGGACTACCTGGTCCGGGAATGCGCGATCGATGAGGGGATCCTGCGGATCGAAGCGGCGGGGGCGACCGAACCGGCACAGATCGACCCGACCGCCCCGGAGGCGGGCGCCCTGAATCGCCGAGTTCAGGTGTGGATGACGGGTCGGGTGGCCGGGGATACGAGCCCCGATCCCAACCTGACCAAGGGCGTCGCGCCCTGACCGAGTGACGGAGGCCAGCGATGGCGGAGAACGCCAAGAAGCCCGAGGGTGGCGACGAGGGCGACAAGAGCCCGAAGAAGAAGCCGCCCATCCTGATGCTGGCGATCGTCGGCGTGCTCATGCTCGTCGAGGCCGGCGCGGTCTACGCGGTTGTCTCGATGACCGGGGGCGGCGCCGGCTCCGCCAAGGCCGCCGAGGTCGAGACCGAGACGTCCGACGAGAACGAGCTGGTCGAGATCGAGCTCATTGACGAGCAGTTCCAGAACCTCCAGTCGGGGCGTGTCTGGGAGTGGCAGGTGCAGATCTTCCTGAAGGTCCGCAAGAAGAACCTGGACGGGCCCCGGGGCGTCAAGGCGACGCTCGAGCGTCGCAACGCCGAGATCAAGGAGGGCATCGCCCTCATCTTCCGCCGGGCCCAGCACCGAAACCTCCAGGAACCGGGCCTGCAAACCATCCACCGCCAGGTGACGGCGTACGTCAACGAGGTCTTCGGGCAGGACGCCGACGGCAACGACAAGGTCGAGCGCGTCCTGATCCCGAGCTGCAAGGGCTTCGAGATCTGAGCCCGAGCGTCCGGGCGTCTATGTGAAACGGGCATTTCTTGCGCGTCCGGGCTCGTCCTGCGCGTCGAGTCGGCAGTTTTGATGCCTTGGCGAGGCCCGGTCCGATGAGGCGACGGCGGGGCGCGTGCGCCCCGATCGCGGCGGAGCCGTTCATTCTGCGAGGCACGGATGCCCGACGACGACACCACCCCCCAAGACCAGACGCCCGAGACGACGCCACCCGAGGACGCGGGGCAGGACGCCGCGCCCGAGGCCTCGACCCCCCAGGCGGGCAAGGACGCCGCCGAGGAGGCGCTCACCGAGGCGCAGGCGGTCGTGCGTGACACCCAGGCGCAGGTCGACAAGGCGGTCACGGGCGAGGCCCGCGCGTTCACGCCTCCCGAGTTCACGCCGGGCGCCCCGGGCGCGAAGGCGTCGCCCATCGAGCTGCTCTCCGACGTCAACCTGAACGTCAAGATCGAGCTGGGGAGGACGCGTCTGCTCGTGGAGGACGTGCTCCGCCTGGGCGAGGGCGCCGTCGTCGAACTCGACAAGCTCGCGGGCGACCCCGTCGACATCTACGTCAACGACCGTCACGTCGCCCGGGGCGAGGTGCTCGTGCTCAACGACAACTTCTGCGTCCGCGTCTCCGAGATCCTCGAGGGGCTCGCCGACGCGACACGGACGGCGGCGAAGGACTGAAGCTCACACCCGGACGGCGGCGGAGCCCGCCGATCGCAGGCCAGGAAGGCGACACGTGCACGGGTTCAGCTCACGCGGCGCAGCATTCGTGGCGGCGGTCGCGCTCGCGACGCTCGGGGCTCGCGCCCAGTCCGGCGGCCTGCACGGCCCCCGCCCCGACGAGCAGGGCCCCGTCGGCTGGTCGATCAGCTCGACACTCGATGGCGGGAAAGACGACGCGGGCTCGACGCCTCGGCATGACGAGGCGGGCATCCCCCTCGGCGCGCCCAAGGACTCGGCGCTCCGCCCCGCGCCCGCGGCGCAGACCGACGTTGTCGACGAGGCGGATGCGCCCCTCGGCGGGTCCGACGCCTCGACCTTGTCCACGAGCGCAGTCCGCACCCTCGGCGCCCTCGGCCTGGTCGTCGCGCTCATCCTCGCCCTCGCATGGGCGTACAAACGCGTCACCGGCGGGCGCGCCCTCGGTCGCTT
This sequence comes from Phycisphaerales bacterium, assembly GCA_041402005.1. GTDB lineage: Bacteria > Planctomycetota > Phycisphaerae > Phycisphaerales > UBA1924 > JAJRXR01. The sequence goes on from JAWKTB010000006.1 coordinate 280,228, forward strand.
CGGCGCCCGGGCGCCCTCCGGGCTCGTCGAGGTCCTCGCTCGCTATCCCTTGCCCCCCCGCCACACGCTCGTCGTCCTCCGCTTCGGCCAGCGCGTGCTGCTCGTCTCCCAGCCCGGCAAGGGCGGCGAGCCGACGACGCTCTGCGAGCTCGACGACCCCGCCGAGGTCGCCGGCGTGCTCGAAATCGTGCGAGAGAGCGACGGTCGCTCCATCAACGCCCGCTTCCGCGAGGCGATCTCCGAGGCGGACGAGATGTTCGAGTCGGCGCTCGAGCGGGCGCCGATGTACGAGCAGCCCTTGGCGCTCGGCGGGCACGCGACGCCCGAGCCCGACCGCGCACAGCTCCTCGGGATCGAGCAGGTCAGCCCGCTCAGGAGACGCCTCGACGCGATGCGCGGGGGCGTGTACGCATGAGGGGCGGGCGGGCGCTGGCGTTGCTGATCCTGCTCGTGGTGGGGGCGTGGACCGCCCCTGCCCGTGCGCAGGCGTACGGCCCGTCGGTCTCGGAAGGCGCCCCGATCGTCACGAGCGACGCGGGCACGACGTTGAACCCCGCGCGCATGATCGGCGACGCCGCCAGCGTCCTGGGCGGGGCGGCGGGCACGCCCGAGCCGCGCGAGGGCGGGCTCTCGGTCGCGCTCAACATCATGATCCTGCTGACGGTGATCGCCCTGGCGCCGTCGGTCATGCTCATGTGCACCTGCTTCGTGCGCATCATCATCGTGCTCGGACTGTTGCGTCAGGCGATCGGCACGCAGTCGATCCCCCCGGCCCAGGTGATCACGGGGCTCGCCCTCTTCATGACGCTGCTCGTGATGTCGCCCACGATCGACCGGGTCTGGACCGAGGCGATCCAGCCCTACCAGGCGGGCGAGATCCAGGATTACGACGAGCTGTGGGCGCGGGCGAAGCAGCCCATGCGAGACTTCATGTTCGACCAGATCGAGGCCACCGACAACTGGTCGAGCGTCTACACGATCCTGAACTACCGGGGCGTGGACACGTCCGAGCCTCAGAACCTGACCCGCGCCGACGTGGACATGGTCACGCTCGTGCCGGCGTACATGCTCAGCGAGCTCAAGGTCGGGTTCATGATGGGCTTCCGCGTCTACCTGCCCTTCCTCGTGATCGACATGGTGATCGCGACGATCCTGATCTCGATGAGCATGATGATGCTCCCGCCGGTCTTGATCTCGCTGCCGTTCAAGCTGCTGCTGTTCGTGCTCGTGGATGGGTGGACGCTGGTGGTGGGGAGCCTGCTGGAGAGCTTCGTGCAGGACGGGCACGCCGCCCGCCTGAGCGCCTCGGCGGCGGCGCTGCCCCTGGTCCTGGTCCTCGCGTGGCCCCACGGGCGCCTGAGACGGAGGTTCGGCGATGGTCTACGACGAATCGATGGTCCAGATGGTGCAGGAGACGCTGATCGTGGTCCTGAAGATCGCGGCCCCGATCCTGCTCGCCGGCGTCGTGATCGGGCTCGTGATCAGCCTGATCCAATCGGTCACGAGCATCCAGGACCAGACACTGACGTTCGTGCCGAAGATCGGCGTGATGATCGTGGTCGCCGTCCTGTTGCTCCCCTGGATCACGATGCGCCTCATCGAGTTCGCGACGGAGATGCTGCGGCTGTTCTAGCGGGCGCGGGAGGAGCGGGCCCGTGACGACGCTGGCGCCGATCATCGAGTCGATGGCGCCCCTCACGCTCGTCCTGGCGCGGATGGGCGGGATGGTGGGGTCGATGCCCCTCGTCTCCGGGATCGCGGTGCCCATCCGCGTGCGCGCGATGCTCGCACTCGCGCTCTCGGTGGTCGTGTTCGCCGCGAGCCCGGCGCGGGCCTCGCACATGCCCGATCTCGACCTGCTCGCCTACCTCCCCGTGATGCTCGGCGAGACGCTGCTGGGCGTCTGCATCGGCATGATCGGCGGCCTCCCCCTGGCGATGCTCCAGCTCGCCGGCCACCTGCTCGGCTACCAGATGGGCCTGAGCATCGCCCAGACCTTCAACCCCGCCATGGACAACCAGGGCGACGTCGCCAGCCAGATCCTCTTCTTCCTGGGGATCACCCTCTACATCTCCCTCGGCGGCCTCGATGCGCTCCTGCTCACGCTCCTGCAGAGCTACGACCACGTGCCCATCGGCGCCTTCGCCGTCTCTCACGCGCCCCTCGGGCTTTTCGTCGACGTGCTGCAGAGCGGGTTCGAGGTGGCGATCAGCGTCGCCGCGCCGGTCATGGGCGTCGTGACGCTCCTCATGGTCGCGATGGGCTTCATCATGAAGACGATGCCCCAGATCAACGTGCTGAGTGTCGGCTTCGCCATCAAGATGCTCGCCGGCCTGCTCATGCTCACGCTGACGATCTACGTCGTGGCGGACGTCGCCAGCGAGCACATCGTCGAGGTGGTCGGGCGCGTCGGGGAGTGGGCGGGCGGGCTCGGAGCGCCCACGAGCGGGGGGACGTGGTAGATGGCCGAGGACCTCGGGGAAAAGACCGAGCAGCCGACCGCCAAGCGTCTGACCGATGCCAGGCAGAAGGGGCAGGTCGCGCGCAGCCAGGACCTCGGCGCCGCGGTCGGCCTGTTCGCCGCGGTCGCGCTGCTCGTGCTCCTGGGCGGGAGCATCATGCACGCCTTCGCCCGTCTGATGGAGCGCCTGCTGGCGGGGGACATGCCGGGCGACCAGCTCGGGATGGATTCGCTCTGGACCGCGACCGAGTATGCGTTCGCCGAGGGCGTGAAGGCGCTGGGCCCGCTCGCGTTGATCGCGGCCCTCGTCGCGTACGCGGCCCAGTTCGCGCAGGTCGGCTGGTTGCTCACGGGCGAGCCGATCCGCCCCAAGATCGACAAGCTCGACCCGATCAAGGGCGCCAAGCGCCTCTTCAGCAAGCGCAACCTCGTCAAGACGCTGGTCAACTTCCTGAAGCTGGCGGTGGTGATCCTGGTCGCGTGGTACGTGATCGCGGGGCGGGTCGCGATGCTGGCGGCGACGCCCCACCTCGCGCCGGGGCCGGCGCTGCTCGTCGTCGCGAAGGTCATCTTTGAGCTGTCGGTGTGGCTGGTCGCGGTGCTGCTCTCGCTCGCCTTGGCGGACTTCGCCTACCAGCGTTGGCAGCACACGCAGGACCTCAAGATGACCAAGCAGGAGGTCAAGGACGAGCGTCGGAGCATGGAGGGCGACCCGGAGATCAAGGGGCGCCGCCTGAAGCTAGCGCGCGAGATCGCCCAGCAGCGGATCGCGGCCGCGATCCCCCAGGCGGACGTGATCATCACCAACCCCGAGCACTTCTCGGTCGCGATCAAGTACGACGAGGCGACGATGGGCGCCCCCCGGGTCATCGCCAAGGGCGTGGACTTCCTAGCGCTACGCATCCGTCAACTCGCGAGGCTGGCGAAGGTGCCGATCGTGGAGCGTCCCCCCCTGGCCCGGGCGCTGTACTGGGGCGTGGACGTCGGGCAGGAGATCGCGCCCGAGCACTACAAGGCGGTCGCGGAGATCCTGGCGTACGTGTACAGGCTCGACGAGGAGTCGGGCGGCAGGCGCCGCGCCGAGGCGGTGGGCGCGTAGGAGGCTGATCGGTCGTGGCGGATCGCGTGAGGACAACCGGGTTCACGCTCCCCTCGTGGGTGCACGCGGTCGCGCGTCACCGGGGGCTGATCGTGCCGGTCGGGTTCGTGCTGCTGCTGGTCGTGATCCTGATCCCGGTGCCCCCGCCGGTGATGGACGTGCTGATCAGCGCGAACATCTCGCTGGCGGTGATCATCCTGCTGACGACGCTCTATATGAACAAGGCGCTGGACTTCAGCGTCTTCCCGTCGCTGCTCTTGGCGACGACGCTGCTGCGGCTCGTCCTGAACATCGCCTCGACGCGGCTGATCCTGACCGCCAACGCCGCCAGCCCCGAGGAGGCGATGGGCGTCGCGGGGCACGTGATCAGCGCGTTCGGCTCGTTCGTCGCGGGCGGGAGCCTCTTCGTCGGGGCGATCATCTTCGGCATCCTGCTCATCGTGCAGTTCATCGTCGTCACCAAGGGCGCCGGTCGCATCAGCGAGGTCGCAGCACGCTTCACCCTCGACGCCATGCCCGGCAAGCAGATGGCGATCGACTCGGAGCTGTCGGCGGGCATCATCAACGAGGACGAGGCCAAGGCCAAGCGCGAGGAGATCGCCCGCGAGGCGGACTTCTACGGGGCGATGGACGGCGCCAGCAAGTTTGTCCGGGGCGACGCCGTCGCGGGCATCCTCATCACCGCCATCAACATCGCGGGCGGGTTCGCCGTCGGCATGATCGAGAAGGGCTGGCCCGCGGGCCAGACCGCCGACGTCTTCACGAAGCTGACGATCGGCGACGGGCTCACGAGCCAGATCCCCAGCTTCGTCATCTCGATCGCCGCCGCGCTCATCGTGACGCGCTCGGGCGCCAAGGCGGATCTTGGCACGGAGCTGACCGGGCAGGTGACGAGCCAGCCGCGGGGCCTGCTGATCACGGCGATCTTCCTGGGTGTCCTCTCGCTCTCGCCCCTGCCGACGCTCCCCCTGCTCGCGACGGGCGCGGGGCTTGCACTGCTCGCCGGCGGCATGATCTTCACCAACCGCGAGCGCGAGGCGGCCAGGGCGAAGGACCACGAGGCGAAGGCCGCGCCCGCGCCGGAACCCGCCCCCGTCGAGGACCTGCTCAAGGTGGACGTGCTCGAGCTGGAGGTCGGGTACGCCCTCGTCTCGCTCGTCGATCCGAACCAGGGCGGGGACCTGCTCGATCGGGTGACGGCGGTGCGCCGACAGCTCGCCGTTGAGCTCGGGCTCGTCATGCCACCCGTGCGCATCCGCGACAACATGCAGTTGGAGGCGAGCGAGTACCGCGTCAAGATCCGGGGCGCCGAGATCGCGCGGGGGCGCGTCGAGCCCGGCAAGCTGCTCGCCATGGACTCGGGCGTCGCGACCGGCACGATCACGGGCGAGGCGACCAAGGAGCCCGCCTTCGGCCTCGACGCCTGGTGGATCGACCCCAAGCAGCGTCCACGGGCGGAGACGATGAACTACACCGTCGTCGAACCGACGAGTGTGCTGGCGACGCACATCACCGAGATCGTCAAGACGCACGCCGACGAGCTGCTGACCCGCGAGGAGGTCAACAACCTGCTCGAGGGCCTCAAGGAGAAGGCCAAGAAGCTGGTCGAGGACACGGTGCCCGGCGTCATCCGCGTCGGCGAACTGCAGAAAGTCCTCCAGTGCCTGCTCCGCGAGCGCATCCCGATCCGCGACATGGAGACGATCCTCGAGACGCTCGCCGACTGGGGCGCCAAGACCAAGGACCCGGACGTGCTCGCCGAGTACGCGAGGCACGCGCTGCGCCGGACGATCTGCCAGATGTACGCTGGCGTCGGCGACGGCGGGACGCCCAAGATCGTCTGCGTCACCCTCGACCCGGCCTTCGAGACCCAGATCGAGGCGTACATCGACCGCTCGGGCGGGGCGACGAGCGTGAACATGCCCGCGCGGGTCGCGACCGGGTTCGCGACCCGGATCATCGAGTCCCTCCGGCGTGTGACCGGGGCGGGGCATCCCGCAGTCGTGATCGCCTCGCCCCAGGTCCGGGCTGTGGTCCGCCAGGTGCTCGAGCCGCATCTGCCCCAGGCGGCGGTGCTCGGGTACAACGAGATCGTCGGGGGCGTCGAGGTCGAGTCCCTGGGGCTCGTGACCCCGGTGGAGCCGAAAGCCACTGTCAGATCAGGAGTTGGAGTCGGAGCGGGGGCCCACTCCGCGGCCTGACCCCATCGTGTCCAGACCTGAGCGGGGGTCGATGGAAGTCGGTACATTGCCGACCGCCCTCTGAGGGCCAGGGACGGCGCCGACGATGCTCAAGACGTACAACGCTCGGACCATGGCCGACGCGCTCGCCCAGGTCAAACGCGACCTGGGACGCGACGCGGTCATCGTGCATACCCGCTCGTTCCGGGTGGGTGGGGTGCTCGGCTTCGGCGGACGCCCGATGGTCGAGGTCACGGCAACCACCGGCAAAGCCGCCGAGCAGCACGCCCCCCGGCGTGTCTCGACGCGCGCGGTCGGGCGCGTGCCGGTGATCCCGAGGAGCGAAGCGCCGGAGAATCCCGCGGCCTCGCTCGCCTCGTCGATCGTGACCAAGCCGGTCCGACCCGTGACGAGGCATCCGAGTGAACCCAGGCCGGGGGATCTCGCGATCGCGGCGGGCGCGGCGGCGACGCCGAACGAGCTCGTGCGGCAGGGGCCGGCGACGTACACCCCGCCGCCCGCGCACGTGCCGATCGGGCACTCGGCGCCCCGCGTCACCCTGCACGAGCCGCATCGGGAAGTCTTGGACCGCACACCGGAGTCCGGCGGCAACGCCGAGCCGCCCGAGCCACGCCGCGAGATGCTCGAGCGCGCCGCGAGCGTGCTGGCCGAGCGTGCGGCGAGGTTGGAGCAGGCCCAGTCCGGGGAGACGAGGCGTCCGACGCCGGACGTCCCGCTACACGAGACGGTCAGCGTGGCGCAAGGCCCCTTCAAGAGCCAGACCCTGGAGTTGCTCGCCGAGATCTCCGCCGCGCAGACTCCGCCCCCGAACAAAGAGCCCGAAGCCGAGGCGCCGCCCACGATCGAGGCAAAGCCCCTGAAGACCGAGCCGGCGTCGACCCCCCAGGCCCTCGAGCGGGAGATGGGCGAGCTGCGCCGCATGATGGGCCAGGTGCTCCAGTCCGCCCGACGGGCCGAGGCGAGGTCGGGTGGTGTGGGAGCCGCGTTCGGCGGCGCGGCGCCCGAACCCCTGCTCGACCTCTACACGAAGCTGACCGAGGCGGAGGTGGACGCGGACGAGGCGGAGCGCATCGTCGGCGAGGTCCGCGACGAGCTCGGCCCCGACGAGCTCCGCGACCAGCGGATCGTGCGTGAGACGGCCCTGCGTCGCATCGAGCGCCGCCTGCCGACCCGCGTCGAGGCGCCGGGCGAACGCAAGGCTGACGGGCGCCCAAGCGTGATCGCCTTGATCGGCCCGACCGGCGTGGGCAAGACGACGACCGTCGCCAAGCTCGCGGCGACATACAAGCTCCGCCACGCCAAGAAGGTCGGGCTTGTCACGACCGACACGTACCGGATCGCCGCGGTCGAGCAGCTCCGGACCTACGCCGGGATCATCGGCCTGCCCCTGAAGGTCGCGATGACGCCCGCGGACGTCGCCAGCGCCATCGAGTCTTTGAGCGACTGCGACGTCGTCGTGATGGACACCGCCGGCCGGAGCCAGAACGACGCCAAGCGGCTGGACGAACTCAAGGCCTTCCTCGGCGCCGCGGGCGCGGACCAGACACACCTCGTCCTCTCGACGACTGTCGGGCGGCGGGTGTTGGAGCGGACGATCGAGCGGTTCGGCGCCCTCGAGCCCGACCGCGCGATCCTGACCAAGCTCGACGAGGCCGAGAGCTTCGGCGTGATCCTGGAGGCGGCCCGCCTGTGCGGGCTGCCCATCAGCTATGTGACGACCGGGCAGGAAGTGCCCGACGACATGGAGGCCGCCCGTCCCGAGCGACTGGCCCGGATGGTCCTCGGATCGGGTGTGGAGGTAGGGAGATGACGCAAGCCGTTCCGCGTCCCGCGGCGGGGCACGAGGCCTCGGATGGTGGCCCGCTCGCGCTGGCCGGGCGACACGAGGACCAGGCCTCGCGCCTGCGGGCTCTCGTCCGGGCGCTCGATCCCGAGCGTGAGGCGCCCCCTTCGCGTCCGCGCGCTGAGTCGCGCCCGCGCTCGGAGTCCCAGACGAGCAAGCGGGTCCGCAAGCGGGCCGCGCCGGTCATCGCCATCGCCTCGGGCAAGGGCGGCGTGGGTAAGACGAGCACGTCGGTCAACCTCGCGATCGCGCTGGCGTCGCTGGGCAAGAAGATCACGCTGCTGGACGCCGACCTTGGCTTGGCCAACGCCGACGTGCTGTGCGGCATGCTCCCGAGCACACGCCTCGAGCACAGCCTCGTCAGGGGCTCACGCCAGAGCCTGGACCAGATCGCCCTGGCGGCGCCCGGCGGCTTCCGTCTCGTGCCCGGCTCGGTGGGGGTCGCCCGCATGGCCAACCTGCCACGCTCGGCGCGCGACGCCCTGATCGAACGCCTCATCGAGATCGAGCGGACCAGCGACCTCGTCCTCATCGACACCAGCGCCGGCATCCACGACAGCGTCACGTCCATGATCTGGGCGTCGGACCTGTGCCTGGTGGTCGCGACCGCCGAGCCGACCTCGATCGCCGACGCGTACGCCTTGATCAAGTGCGTCGTGCAGCCGGCGCGGGAGAAGAAGGTGGACCCGCCCCGGATCGCGTTGATCGTGAACCAGGCCGGCCCGCGCGAGGCCGACGAGGTGCACGTCCGCATGGCGAACGTCTGCCGTCGCTTCCTGTCCTACGACCTGCCCATGATCGGGTCGGTGCGAAAGGACCGGCGCGTCTCGGCGGCCGTCAAGCGCCGCCGCCCGTTCATGATCTCCTCCCCGCGCAGCGGCGTCGGGCGGGACGTCGCCCGCCTCGCCAAGAGCCTGTCGGAGTGGAGCGAGAAGGGCGCCGCGCATGAAGCCGCGCCGGTCGCGCCGGGCGCCAACTAGCTTTTCTCGACTCGATCGTCGGTTTTTCTCAGGGCCGGCCCTGATCCGCTCGATACACGCCCGTGTGCGCCCGCCGTCGGGCGCGCCGGCGCCATGACCGAGACACCTCCCACACGCGTGATTCCCGGGATCGTCGCCCTCTCGGCGTTCTCCGTCGCCTGCGTCGCCGGCCTGGGCGCCGAGCTGGGGGCGTCCGCGGTCCTGACCCGCGCCCTCATCTCGATGGCGGGGGGCTACGTCTTGGGTCTGGCGCTGGCGTGGGCGGCGGGGCGCGCCGTCGCCGACCACGCCGCCCGATGCCGCGCCGAACGCCCGGTCCCCGAGGTCGCGCTCCCCCCCGAGGTGGCGGCAAGGGACGCGCAAGAACCGCGCAGCCCGCACAACCCGAACCCCAAACCGGACGAGGAGGCGCAAGCCCGTGCGGCGGCCTGACCTGTTCAGGACAACTGAACCCGCGCGGGCGTGCAGCACGCCGGATTCCTGTATACTCGCCCCGTCGGGCCAAGGACGGCTCGGCGGAGTTGGCGACGCATTCGTGGTGCTTTCTTTCGCGCCGCGTCGTGCGAGTGGGTCAAGGAGTCGACCATGACGGCCATGAAGTCTTCGGCGCGCGCCCGCAGCGGGCGACACACGGCAAGGCACGCCGAGCCCTCGGGGGCGCCGACACCCTTCGACGACAAACCGGTCGAAGACCTCTGGGTCGAGTACAAGAAGAAGCCGAGCCAGGAGCTCCGCAACTTCTTCATGGAGCGATATCTCCACCTCGTCAAGTACAACGCCGAACGCATCTACGCGCGTCTGCCCGACGAGGTCGACATCGAGGACCTGATGTCTGCCGGCCTCTTCGGCCTCATGGACGCGATCGACGCGTTCGACCTGGAGCGCAAGGTCAAGTTCGAGACGTACTGCGCCCCGCGCATCAGGGGCGCCATCCTCGACGAGCTGCGCTCGATGGACTGGGTCCCGCGACTCGTGCGCCACCGCACCGCCCGCGTCGAGCAGGCGCGCCAGAAGGTCGAGATGGAGACCGGGCGCAAGGCCACGGACGACGAGGTCGCCAAGCGCCTCAACATCGACACCGAGGAGTTCAGCAAGTACAAGCGCGACTCCAGCGCCGTCGGCGTGACCAGTATCACCCGGCGCGCCTTCAGCTCCGACGGCGGTCGCGAGCTCCGCGAGATCGACATCATCAAGGACGACACCCAGTCCGACCCCATCCACGACGTCCAGCGCAAGGACCTCAAGGACCTGATGACCAAGGGCCTCACCCGGGCCGAGCGGCTCATCGTCATCCTCTACTACTACGAGGGCATGACCATGAAGGAGATCGGGGCCACCCTCGACCTCTCCGAGTCCCGGGTCAGCCAGATGCACAGCTCGATTTTGGCCCGTCTCAAGGCCCAAATGCAGCACCGGATGCGGGAACTCGAGCCCACCGGCTGACGCCCCCTGACCGGCCCACGCCTCCCAACCGACTCCTCGGACCCGCCGCCCCGCCCAGCCGGGGCGGCGTTGTTGTCAGGGCGAAGCCCGGGCGCTTGACTCTCGTGTGGACACCCCCGCGGATGAGACCTGGACACCCTGCGCGATCGCGCTGGGCTCGAACCTCGGCGACCGCGCGACGCACCTGCACGGCGCGATCCGGTCGCTCGCGTCCACGCCCGGCGTGCGCGCCCTTCGAGTCTCCACGTTCCACGAGACCGAACCGGTCGGCCCGGTCGAGCAGGGACGCTTCCTCAACGCCGCCGCGATCTTCGAGACGACGCTCACGCCCCAGGCGATCCTGACACGCCTGCACGAGATCGAGCGCGAGCACGGGCGTGAGCGTCATGGCCAACCCCGCTGGGGGCCGCGAACGCTGGACCTCGATCTTTTGCTCTACGCGGACGCCATCATCGAGGAGCCGGGCCTGAGCGTCCCGCATCCGCGGATGTCGGCTCGCCAGTTCGTTCTGGCGCCCTTGGCCGAGCTTGCTTCTGACTGGGTCGTCCCGGGGACGCACCGGACAGTGGGGGAGCTCTTGGCCGCGATCACTGTTTGATCAGTCGGACCCGCCTGGTTTGAACTCGAAGGTCGCGAAGCTCGGGAGTGATTCCGTCTTCGAGCCCTTCGCGACCTTCGAGTTCAACTCTTCCACCCGACACAAACGAATAGCCCCGCGGGCTTGCGGCAACCGCGGGGCGTCTGGTGGGTCTTGATTTCTGACAGGCCTCAGCCCGCCTCGGCACGCGGGTGCGCCTGGTTGTACGCGTCGCGCGTGTGCTGGGCGGACAGGTGCGTGTAGACCTGGGTGGTCGAGAGCGACTGGTGCCCGAGCAGTTCCTGGACGGAGCGGAGGTCGGCGCCGTTCTCCAAGAGATGCGTCGCGAAGCTGTGACGCAGCGTGTGGGGGCTGATCGTGGGGTCGAGGCCGACCTGGCGGAGATACTTGTCGAGCTTGCGACGCACCGAGCGTGAGCTGAGCCGGCTGCCGTGCTTGTTCAGGAAGAGGGGGCACCGACCCTGGCCATTAACCGCGGCCCGCCAGGAGTCGGCGAAGCGGGGGTCGTGCGAGAGCATGTCGATGTACCGCCGGACGGCGCCCAGGGCGTGCGAGCCCAGGGGGACGATCCGCTCCTTGCGCCCCTTGCCGCGGACGTGCAGGGCCTCACCCGAGGGGTCCAGGTCCTGGGCGTCGAGGGCGACGAGCTCGGAGACGCGGATGCCGGTCGAATACAGGGTCTCGAGCATCGCGCGGTCGCGCCGCCCGAGGACGTCGTTGTCGTCGGGGGCGGAGAGGAGACGCTCGACCTGCTCGATGGTGATGGCCTTGGGGAGGCGCTTGTTTTGGCGGGGCGTGCGGATGAGGGTCATCGGGTTGCCGTCGACGAGCCCGCGCCGGTCGGCCCACTTGTAGAAGGAACGCAGAGTCGCGATCTTGCGCGCCATGGTGGCGGGGGAGTACTGCTGCTCGCCCAGGTGGGCGAGGAAGTTGCGGATGGTGTCCGGGTCGCCCTTGCAGACGGTCGCGGTGATCGAGCCGTCGGCCGCGTTCTTGGAGCCATTCTCGCGGGCCTTCATCGCGGCCAGCTCGCGGGGCTCGTCGATCTCGACGCCGAGCTCGTCGGAGAGATACTCGACAAGCTGGCGGAGGTCGGCGCCGTAACACCTGGCGGTGTACGGGCTGAAGTGCCGCTCTTCAGTCAGGTAACGGGTGAAGGCCAGGGTGATCGGCAGCGTCGACATCTGGTCGCTCCTGGGCTCGGACGGTTCCGTCCGTCCGTGCGGGAGGGGGTTCAGGCTCACGCTCTATCGGGCGTGGCGGGGGCCTTGTTGACTCCGATCCTGAGGACGCCGGCCAGACGGGCCCGAATCAGGGCGACATCCTCCAGCCTGATGGGCGAATCCTCGCTCAGGGCGTGCTCCACCAGGCACTCGAGCATGGCGGGCTCCTCCCCCCTCGCGCAAGTCACGCGCCACCGATGGCGACCGCTCACCAGGCGGACGCTCAGGTCCGAGGCGTCGAGGGGGGGCTCGGGGACGGGCTTGGGGGTGTTCACGTGGGCTCCTTGCCGGCTCGTCGCCGGCTCAGGAGCGCCGGGCGAGGTCAGTCGTCTGCGTGGGCGACCCGCGAGAGTCGGACCCACTCGTTGTCGAGCAGGGTGCGCACCGTGTGGTGCGCCGCAAACTGCGTGAACAGCTCCATGCTGGCCGTGTAGATCTTCCAGTCGAGGGCGGACTCGGGGTCCGAGCGACCCCGTGCGTAGTCGCGCAGTTCCATCAGCACGCCGTGATCCCGCGCGTCGAGGTGGTCGGAGGCGATGTTGACGGGACGTCCGCCGAAGCGTGAGTGCGCCGCGTCGTGGTATTCGGTCGAGAGGCGTGAGAGTTGGCGGGGGTCGAGCTCGTCGACGCGTCCAGACAAGGCGCCGGGCTCGGCGTAGAGCGCCACGCTTAGCCCGATCACCGGCGGGTCGTAGGGGTCCCAGGCGGTGATCGAGCCGACGAGGATCGCGTCCGCGCCCAGGGCGCGGGCGAGCTTGCGGGCGTCGCCCTCGTCGCTGACGCCCCGCATGTCCAGGGCACGCATCGTCTCGATCACGCGGTTGACCGGCAGGGCACGCAGACCCCTCGTCTGCTCGATCGCGGCGACGAGCTGGTCGGCGACCGCGAGTGAATCGAGACGGCTCACGCCCGACTCGTTGCGCAAGGGCGCGACCGCCCAGACGAGCTCGCCACTCCCAGACTCGTAGGGGGCGACCAGCACCTCGGGCGAACGCAGCGCCCCGTTCCCGGCGCAAGACGTCAGCAGGATGCCCAGGACCGCGAGGATGATCGCCCGGGGCAGCAGCCGGAGCTGTTCGGTTGTCACGGCGTCCATGCCCTTCACGCGAGGCCTCCTGCCCCGTGTCCGTCCGCGGGCCGACGCTCGGCCCGCGCTTCAAGCGTCGGGCGCCCGGTCACGAGCGCCCGGCGTCTGTTCTCAGTTGTCGGAGTACGAGGGCGCCTCGACGTACGGGCGGTCGTTCGGGTGGATCTCCGGGATCTGGGCACTGGCGGCCTGCACCGCCGGCCCGATGTCGAAGGACCACAGGTTCTCGTTCCCGCCACGGTCGGACACGAAGTAGATCTTGCCGTTGGCGCCCCAGACGGGCATCAGGTCGACGGCGGACCCGCCGGTCAGCTTCACGCGTCCGCGCCCGTCGTCGGCGATCATCCAGAGACTCGACGTCTCGGGGCGGTCGGAGTTACCGTTGTTCCACTCTGGGGTGTTGGGGACCGCGGCGTACAGGATGAACTTGCCGTCCGGGCTCCAGCTCGGGTTGATCAACGCCTCGCTCGGGCTGGCGATCAGTTCGGTCTCGCGGCTGGCCTGAGACGGGCTCTCCGTGTACTCGATCGTCCAGATCGAGAACGCCCGGTCGCCACGCTCACGCGAGCGCTGGAAGACGATCTTGTCGGCGCCCTGTCGCCCGGTGCCCGGGACGGGGCACCACTCGGGGAACAGGCCGTACCCGATGAACTGCGCGCCGGTGGTGTTGTGGACGTCGACGATCCACATCTCCCAGCGCTGGCTGGTGGCGCCGAGGCGAGAGAAGACGATCTGTGACCCGTCGGGCGACCAGGACGGGTGCAGCTCGTGCGACTCGTCGCTGGTGAGCTGGACGGCCTTACCGCCCGAGACCGGCATCATGTACAGGTCCCAGTTGCCCGAGCGGTTCGACGAGAACGCCACGTACTGCCCGTCCGGGCTGATCGCCGGCATGACGTCCTGGTTCGGATCTTCCGTGAGGCGGGTCACGACGCGGGAGTTGGCTTCCTTGATGTAGATGTCGCTGGTCGGGCGGTGCTGCGTCGAGGCGAAGACCACCTGGCGACCGTCCGGCGAGACCGACGGGTCGAAGTCCGCGCCCTCGGGCGAGAACGTCACCTGACGCATGTTCGCGACGGCCTTGGACAGCGCATCGGGGTTGATCTCGCGGGGCAGGCTCGTGCCCAGCTCCTCGCCGTACAGGCGAACCGAAAGCTCGCGGCTCTGCGGGTCCCGGTTGCGGAAGGCCGACCCGGCGTACGGGTCGGTTCGGCGAGAGGCCGGGGGCTCGGCAGTCGTCGCGACGCCGACCATCGTCCAGGCGCCGTCGATGTGCGACCAACTGTTCGAGGACAGGCCCTGCGACCCGGACTCGGGGGCACCCGAGGACGAGCCGTTCGACCCGATGCTGGCCTGGCGGTAGCGGGTCTGTGTGGGGACGGCCTCGACCTGGCGGTACGACGAGTGCGAGTCGGTCAGGTCGACCGCCGGCTCGCGCGCCTCGTTCTTGCTCGCGGTCGAGGAGTCGGACGCGCAGCCAGTGAGGGTGGCGGCGCCGGCCAGGGCCGCGAGCAGGAGGGTGGCGCTCACGTGGTGGGTGGATGCGGACATCGGTGGAATCTCCGTTCTCAGTGGCAGTCCGGCGCCCCGACGGTTCCCCCCGGGGCCGCGTGCTCGGTCCGCCCCCCGGGCTCCACCCGACCGGGCGTCTCTCTGGTTTTCGCTTCGCCCCGAGGGTCTCCGACCCGGGTGGGCCTGCGAGGCTTATCGGACGCCTCGCGTCCGCGTCTTGAGCCCGCACGACCCGGACCTCACCATCGGCGCCTCGGGGTCCAGTCCGAGAACAAATCGCCGGGCGGGGGCCCACCACGCCCCCGCCCGGCCGCGACTCCTCCGTCGTTCACCCGCGCCGACGCCTGACCTCGATCGCCGGTGTGTCGCCCGAGCGGACCCAGCGCGCCTCGCGCCCCCGGGGCGAGCCGGTCGCCACCAGGCGGTCGAGGTAGTCGTCCAGGCGCCTCGACTCGAACTGCTCGAGGAAGCGCCGCCCCGCGGAGGGGTTGATCGAGAGGATGTGATCGATGACCTGATCGCGGTTCAATCGCCCGGGGGCGGGGCGGTCGGGGGTCTGGGACGCGTCGAGGTCGAAGAGGGTCTGCATCGGGGGATCTCCGGTCCGCCGGCTCCGCCGCGGGGCTCGTGGGTATCGGACCCCCCTCTCGCGGGCCTCCAGGGTGTAACCCGCGCGGACATTGCCGGCGCAGAACCCGCGCCGCGCACGTTCGGCTGATACAGTCCCGCCTTCGAGGGAGTCAGCCCATGGCGACAGGCAGCACGCCGCACTTGGATCACCCGACCTTCGCCGCCGTCAAGCAGGCGTTCGCGGGCAAGAAGCTCCGCGCCACCGAGTTCCGGGGCCTCTCGACGCTGATCGTCGAGCCCGCCGACCTGCACGCGGTGATGAAGTTCCTGCGTGAGGACCCGAGGTGCGACTACGACTTCCTCTCCGACGTCGTCGGGATCGACTACCTGAACTACCCGAGCCCCATGCCGGGGCGGTTCGGCGTCGCGTACATCCTCTGCTCCTACCCCCGCACCGACCGCTTCTGCGTCAAGACGCACCTCGACCCCTCGATCCCGACCGATGGGATCGTGGAGGACCCGGCGCTCTGGCTCGACTCGGTCACGGACATCTGGCCCGGCGCCGAGTGGCCCGAGCGCGAGGTGTTCGACATGTTCGGCGTGCGCTTCCGCAACCACCCGGACCTGCGCCGCATCCTCACCTGGAAGGACTTCCCGGCGCACCCGCTCCGCAAGGACTACCCCCTGCGCGGCCGCGGCGAGCGCGAGTCCTACCGCGTCGTGGACCGGACGTCCAGCTGAGACGACTCAGAAAAAACCGTCACGGGGCGTCGTTGGGCGCGGTCGGGACGCCCGCCGACGACGGGGCGTTGATGTCGATCCGGTCTCGGATCAGGTCCCAACGCATCGTGCGGGCCTTGAGGGGCGCGGGACGCGAGGCGTCGAAGACCGTCACCGAGTTGCCGGACCCCGCGGTCGCGAACAGTTCGCCCTGCTGCGCGTCGTACCGGGCGTGATCGGCGACCATCTCCCGCGACCCGTTGCGGAAGTAGACGAACCCGGACGCGTCCGCGTACTCGAGCTCGCCCCGGAGCGTGCCGGCGTCCTTCTGCTCGCCCAGCTCGCGGAAGCGGATCATCAGGTCCTCCGCCTCCAGCTCCGTGTACCGCCCGTCGAGCAGGCTCTGGTGCACGATCCGCGTCGAGTCCTGCAGGTGCGCCTGGCCGGTCGCTCGTTCGAGCGACATCGAGCCCTCCCAGGTGATCAGCGCCTGGCCAGGGCCCCTGGCGATCAGGGGCAGGCCCTCGGGGCGCTCGGTGTCCGTCGGCTCCGGGCGCCGATCCAGGGAGAGCATCTTGCCCGCCGAGGGGACGTGGAGCGTGTTGTTCACCGCGTCCGCGTCGATCTGCGCGCCTGCGAGGAAGTAGACCTGCTCCGCGCGCTCGGGCGCGTCCGCGGCGTACACCCGCGTCTCCACGCTCGCCTTCGTCGCCACCGGCCCCGCCCGCCCGTACGCGCGCACGCGGAGCAGCTTGCGATCTTCCTTCACGCCCGGGACGCCCTCACTCGACGAGCCCGGCTCGGGCAGCGGCGTGAACTCGATCATCACCCGGTCGGCGGACAACGAGTCGAGCGTCAAGGGATCGGGCCTCGACTCGGCCTTCGCGTTGCCCGTCAGCTCGATCCGCCCGGCGAAGTCGTCGAAGACCATCCCCTCTTCCCACGACGCCCAGGCGATGCCCGACAAGCGATCGGGCGCCGCCACCGAATCGTCCTTCTCGAAGCGGCCGGGGCCGAAGACCTCCGCGCCGCGCCCGATCGCATCGAGGTCGATCTCGAAGCCGGAGATGAGGGCGCCGCCCTTGCCGACCTGCGCGGGCGAGCCGAGGACGGTGACGCGCTGCAGCACGCCGTCGCCCCGCATCTCGTCGGCCTTGGCCCACGTCTTGTCCGGGCCGGCGTACTCGACCGCGCCCGCGGCGTACACCTCGCCCGTGACGATGTCCCCGTCAGGACCGCGCGAGAGGTCCGCGTCGACGTGCTCGGCGTTCAGCGTCGTGTCGGGCGAGGCGAGTCGCACCGCCCCGTCCGCGACGAACCGTGTCGGGTCCAACTCCTCGCCGTGGGTCCCGGGCGAGAACTCGATGCGCATGGAGTCGCCCGCGGCGGACTGCCCGCGGCTGTCGGTGGCGCGCCCGCCCTCGACCTCGAGCTGCGCGAGGCGCGTCGAGCCGTCGTCGGTCGGGATGAAGATCGCGGTGAGCGCGTCGGCGCCCTCGAGCTTGGCCTCGCCGTCCGTCGCCTCGACGTCGCCGAGGAAAGTTGCGCTCTCGAGGTCGGAGGTCATGGCGCCGTCGACGACGCTGAACTGGAAGTCGGCCTGCTCGGTGCACCGGATCTTCCCTCTCGCGTCCGAGCCGCCCGTCGCCCCGGGGTCGAGCACCCCCTCGAGGACGGTGGGGCCCCGCGAGTGGATCGTGCCGGCGGAGAAGCTGACCATCGCCCGCGAGCCGATGTATCGCCCCGTCCCCTGCCAGTCGAGGTCGATGGTGCCGCCCGGCCCCGAGAGGATCAGCTCTCGCGTCGAGGCGCGTCCCTCGAGCGCGACCATGTGCCCGGTGATGCCCAGCTCCGGGTCCTCGCCCTTCACCAGGCCCGTCTTCTCGGCGGTCAGGCGGAACGCCAGGTCCGTCCCGTCCAGCTCAGTCGGCGAGGTGTTCAAAGGCTTGACGACCAGGGGGCCCGTCCAGCGCAGCGTGATCGGGGCGAGGCGTGGATCGGGAGCAGGCGCCGCGGAGGCCTCAGGGGGAGTTGTCTCTCCCGAGGCGATGACGTCCGTCCCCTCCTCGTCTGTGGCGGTGACCGCGTCGTCGGGCGACGCCAACTCGGCGGCGGGGGATGACGCGTTGTCGAACGTCTGGCCGAAGGCATCGGGCGCAAGTCGGTTGTCACGCAGGCGGACCCAGAGGTCGAGCTTGTCCGCCCAGGCGCGCTGCGTGGCCCTCGAGATCTCCACGCCATCCAGGAACGCGATCTGATACTCGTCGATCTTGATTGGCGCCGGCGCGGTCGGCGTGGTGGCGTCGCTCGCCTCACCGGCGTCCGCGATCGCGATCACGCTCTCGTCGCCATGGGCGGGCTCGGCGTTCGCGGTCTCACTCGCGTCCGAGGGCGTGAGCGTGATGTACTCGCCCTTGCGCACCTCGAGCAGCTCCAGCCGCTCCTTGACCTGGTTCACGACCGCCGTCAGGTACGACCCCGCGAACTCTGCCTGAGGCGTCTTGATCACCACGCGACCGGTCGTCGCGATCCGCGCGTTGCGCAGGTCGAACTCAAGCGGCTCCTCCGACGTCGCGGTCAGGATCGGCACGTCCCGCCCGATGACGGGGCGCTCGCCCCCCGGGATCGGGTCGAAGACGCGGATGACGACGTTGCCCTGGACGTTGCCGCTCTCCGGCGCGGAGTTCGTCTGCCCGCTCGGGAAGTAGAACCGCCCCTTGGCGGCCTCGACATGCAGTGTCCGCCCGTCCCGCAGGTAGTACCAGACGCGGGGCTGCGTGACCGACGTCTCCTTGGGGCCAAGCGGCTCGACGGACTCGGCGGTGATCAGCCCGGCCCGACGCGTCGGGTCGTCCTTGTCCGCGAGTTCCACGTACATGCCCGAGCCGACCGGGCTGGTCAGGGGCTCGACGCCCGGGGGCAGGTCCGGCGCGTCGTCGAAGGCTTGGCCCGACGCCCCGCCGCCGCCCCGGATCGCGAACACCAGGACCAATAGAATGAAGATCCCCGCCATGGTGGCGGCGATGTACAGGCCGGTCCGTTCGGCCAAGCCGCGGCGTCCGTTCCGTGTCATGGCCTCAATCGTACCGCGCGCGGGCCTCGCCCATCAGGCCGCGGCCCTCCAGCAGGTGCTCGACCGCGTCCCGGACCGCTCCCCGCCCGCCCGGGCGGGTGGTGATGTAGCTCGCCCGCTCGCGGACGAGGGGTTCGGCGTCCGCGACCGCCATCGGATAGCCCACCAGCCGCATCATCGCCAGGTCGGGCCAGTCGTCGCCCAGGCAGGCCATCTCGCCCAGGCTCACACCCGACTCAGTTGCCAGGCGCCGGACCACCTCTCCCTTGTCGTGGGCGCCCTCGTAGACATGCTCGATCTGGAGTTCCGCCGCCCGACGCCGGACGTGCTCGCCGCCCCGCGTCGTGATGATGGCGGCGGCGAATCCCGCCTCGCGCCACAGCCGCACGCCGAAGCCGTCACGCACGCTGAACGCCTTGATCTCGCGCCCGCGCCCGTCGTCGTCGTAGACGATGGACCCGTCGGTCATGACGCCGTCCACGTCGAGCACGAGCATGCGGACGTTCTTCGCCTCGCCCACGCCGCTCAGTCCCGCACCAGGCGCATGGTGATCAGGTCCTGGACGTCGAGCAGGCCGACGGGGCGACCTTCGGCGTCGACGACCGGGATCTCGTCCTGGCGGTGCTCGCGGAAGGCGGCCACCGCGTCACGCGCGAGCGCGGTGTCGCGGATCGTCCGCGGCCCCCGCGTCATCACCTCGCGCATCGGGTGCTTCAGCTCCTCGGGATTGCGCAGGACGAGGCGGCGGAGGTCGCCGTCGGTGAAGATCCCGACGAGGCGGTCATGCTCGACGACGAGCAACGCGCCCGGGCGACGCCCGGCGCGGTCGGCCTCGTTGAGCGCCTGCTCGACGCTCGTCGCCGGATCGACCAGGGGCAGGTTCACCCCCGCGCGGAAGCGGAGAAGCTCGGTGACCGGACGGA
Source organism: Phycisphaerales bacterium (assembly GCA_041402005.1). Classification (GTDB taxonomy): domain Bacteria; phylum Planctomycetota; class Phycisphaerae; order Phycisphaerales; family UBA1924; genus JAJRXR01. The sequence goes on from JAWKTB010000006.1 coordinate 299,961, forward strand.
GCATGCCGCCCAGCTGTCCCCCCGGGTGACGCTTGGCGAAGTCCTCGTGCGTGAAGTTCCGCCGACGCGCAACGGCCAGCGCCAGCGCATCCCCGATCGCCATCGCGGCGGTCGTCGAGCACGTCGGCGCCATGAACTCGCCACCCGCCTCGTCACGCACCAACGCCGCCAGCGTCACCTCCGCGATCCGCTCCAGGCGCGACGCCTCCTCGCCCTCCGCGGCGCCCCGCGTGATCGCGATGACGGGCAGGCCGTCCTGCTTCAGACTCGCGGCCAGCGCCACCACCTCGTCGGTCTCCCCCGAGTGCGACAGGCAGATCACGACGTCCGCGGCGCGGAAGCGACCCAGGTCGCCGTGGGCGGCCTCGGTCGGGTGAACCGGGTGCGAAGGGATCCCGAGAGAGGCGAAGGTCGCGCTGATCTTGGCGCCGACGAGCCCGCTCTTGCCCAGGCCCGAGACCAGCACGGTCCCGCCCTGCTCGGCACACGCCTCAATCCGGTCGCAGGCCTCGTGGAAGGGGGCCCCGACCTGGTCGGCGAGGGCCGCGACCGCCCGTGCCTCGTCACGCAGCACGCCCCGGATGAACTCGCGTTCGGCGTCAAGATCATGGGCATCCAACTCGGCGCGGCGCCCCTGCTGGGTGGGCTTGGGCTCCTGCTGGCTGGAGGTCGGGCGGGGCATCGGACAAGGGTACACTGCCCGCGCCGGGTGAACCGCCCGGGATCGACCACGGAGGGCGAGCGTGAGCGAGGGATACCGCGTCAGACTGGAGGCCTTCGAGGGCCCGCTCGACCTGCTGCTCTACCTCATCCGCCAGGCCGAGGTGGACGTCACGGACATCCCGGTCGCCGAGATCGCCGAGCAGTACATCGCGTACCTGGAGGGGATCGAGCGGGTGGACATCGACCTCGCCGGGGAGTTCCTGGTGATGGCCGCGACGCTGATGGAGATCAAGTCGCGGATGATCAACCCGGAGGCGTCGGGGGTGGTCGAGGAGGACGACGCCGAGCCCCGGCGCGAGGGCGAGCGGGCCGACCCGAGGGCGGAGCTGGTCCGTCAGCTTCTCGAATACAAGAAGTACCGCGACGCCGCGGACGAGCTGGATCGACGGCGTGAGGACTGGGAGCGTCGCGCCCCCGCGGCGCCCGCGGGCGCCGACCGCGACCTCGTGCGCGAGCGCATCGCCGAGCTCGATGACCTCGAACTCGAGGACGTCGGCCTCTCCGACCTGCTCGCGGCGTTCCAGGGCATCGTCGCCTCGATCGACTTCACACGCGTCGGCGCCCACCAGGTCGTCTCCGACGACACCCCGATCGAGCTGCACGAGGCCGACCTGCTCGACCGCCTCCGGCGCGACGGCGAGCCCGACGACGACGGGCGCCCGTCGTTCACCTTCCGGCGCGTCTTCGAAGGGCGCACCCGCGCCGAGATGATCGGCCTCTTCCTCGCCCTGCTCGTGCTCATCCGCGACCAGCGCGTCCGCGTCCGCCAGGAGCGCGCCGGGGGCGAGATCACGGTCTCGCTCGGCGACGAGGCAGAGGAAGGCGTCGCAATCGACGCGGTGGAAGAATCGAGAGAGGCGCCTGGATGAGGGCGATCGCCGTCGCGGCCATCCTCTCAGTCACGCTCGCGGTCGGAGCGTGCGCGCCGAAGACCGTCAACGTGAGGTCGCGTCTGCTCGAAGCGTCGAAGGCGCAGGATCCGCACTTCCCGGATGAGGCCTCGCTCCAGCTGACTCACTTTGCATACATCGGAGACATCGAGACGGCGGACGGTCGGTTTCATGTCGTGTATGCGAACGCCGTCATCAGGGGGATGCTCGCGCCTCGTGGGCAGGCGTGGCTCGCGCTCTACGACGAAGACCAGAACTTCGTTCGCCGATATGAGCTTCTCGGGCGAGGCAGACCGCTCTGGTGCGAGGGCGGCAAGATCTACTGGTCCGGTTTCACCACGTTCGGACTCCCGCACGAGCCATCACAGCTTGCCCTGTTCGGCCCGCCGGACTGCCCGCAGAGCGTGCCAACCGGCAATGTCGCGGATTTCTCACAAGGCCTTGATCACGGCTTGATGCGCCGAGAGTTCAAGTACGGCAGCTCGGGTGGCATCGCGGACGATCCACTGGCGGGGCTTGCCGCAGCGATCACGACGCCGGATTCTCCAGCCACTCCGGACTGATCACTTCGATCAACGGCCCCAGGTGGCTCACGTATTTTTCGTGCCGGCGCACCGACCTCGTGTAGATCGGCTGGTCCACCTGAAACTCGCTGGCGGTGCGGGCCACGCGCTTGCGCTCGTAGAACCGCTCGCAGGCGTCGTCCCACTCCAGCCCGAGAAAATCAAGCAGGCGTCTTGATTCGCCGAGCTGGTCCTCGACCATCTTCTCGTAGACCACCGTGTGGATCGGCGTCTCCAGCACTTCTTCCCAGTGCTCCACCACGCGCCGGTAGTCGTTGTAGTACCGACCCAGCCAGGTCAGGTCACGGCTGAACGCGGTCGCCCGCGCGTCGCGGAAGTCCTGGAAGTAGCACGACAGGCAGGTGTCCAGCGGATGTCGAACGCAGTGGATCAGCTTCGCCTTGGGCAGGGCCGCCCCGATCAGGCCCAAATGGAAGCACGAGTTCGGCGCCTTGTCCGTCACCCGCGCCGCCGAACGGTCGAGGTCGGAGAGATGCTTGACGACGCCACGCGCGAAGCGGGCGAGGCGCCCCCGGTTGAGGGGCGCGAGGTCGCGGAGCAGGGCGAACCCGCCACTCTCTTCCGGCTGGATCTGCATCGCGAACTTGTGGGCCAATGAGATCTCACCCCCGCCATGGGCGCTCGGGTGGCTCGCGATGATCTGTTCGGTCAAGGTCGTCCCCGAGCGGGGCATGCCGAAGATGAAGACGGGCAGTTCGGCCTCGACGCCTGAAGCGGGCAGGGCCCGGACCGCCTGGCGCGTCCACGCCTCCATCATCCGGTCGCACGCGGCGCTGAACGCATCCGGGTTCCAAGGCGGGCGGTCCATCTCGTTGACGCGCCGGGAGCACTCGAACGCCTCGTCGTACTCGCCCAGCGCGTCGTGCAGTTCACCGAGCGCCCAGGTCAGGCGCCGCACGTAGAAGGGCCAGACCTTGCCCGCGTCGAGGTGCTCGCGGACCGCCTTGACGCCCTCGCGTTCGCGCTTCAGCCGCTTGGCCTGCTCCGCAAACAGCAGCACGCACGCGCTGTTCGCCTTGCCCTCCCGGACCAGCGGCTCGACGCACGCCATCGCCGCCTCATGATCGCCCTGGAGGCGTCGGAGCGATCCGAGCGCCGCCGCAGTGTCCGGGCTCTCGGGCGCCAGCGACGCCGCACGCTCGAACGCGTGGGCCGCCTCATCCAGGCGTCCCTCGCCCTGGAGGGCCATGCCCAGCTCGAGGTACGCCTGCGCCCGATCCGGCTCGATCGCGAGGATCTTCTGGATCTCCGGGATCGCCCGTCGGGCGTCGCCCGAGCGAGTGAGGGCCGCCGCCCGGATGAGCATGAGCGTCGTCGAGCGCGGGTGCTCGCGCAGCGCGTTCTCGCAGTGCGTCAGCGCCTCGCCGAACCGCGCGCCCGCGAGCAGCTTCTGCGCCTCGGCGATCGCCTTTCTCTCACGAGCAGTGGGGGGCATCACCGCCATCCTAGTGACGCTCGACCCTACGCCAGTTCGAGGCGTACGAACCGCGTCATCGCGCCCGTCTCATCCTCGAGGGGCTCGGGCAGTTCGACGAGCCCGTACGCCGTCCCCGCGCCGGGCGCCGCGATCGCCCCCAGCCCTATCTCGTCCGCCGCCGCGACCAGCTCGCACGCCTGGGCCGTGCTGCTCGTCTCGAGCATGGACGCCCCGGCCCGCGCGATGAACGCCGCGCACTGCGACAGCGCCTTCGGGTGGCTCAGCACCTCGCGCAGCGTCGCCTCGTCGCCCACTTTCCTGAACAGACGGAACGTAACGGGCAGCGTGTGATCGCCCGTGATCCGGATCTTGTCGCCCAGGCGTTCGATCAGCTCTCCCGTCGCCTGAACGCCGCCCGCCCGGGAGTTCATCAGGGGGAGCACGCCCGCGTCGATCCGGCGCTCGAGCAGCTCACACTCGATCTCGTCCGTGCCCGCGAGCGGGATCAGCTCGTCGCCCCCCGACGACATCGCCCGGGCCGCCTGGCCCGTGAACGTGCCCTCGGGCCCGAGGTATCCGATCCGCTGGCTCATGGGGTCCCCGCCAAAGGCTCAGCGCAGGTCGGCGACGAACGCCGCGATCCGTGCGATCCCCGCCTCGATCTGTGCCTCGGAGCAGGCGAAGGAGATACGGACGTGCTCGTCGCCGTGCCCGCCGAAGTCCTCGCCGGGCGTCACCGCGACGAGCCTCTCCCCGAGCAGCGACTCGGCGAAGTCGAGGGCGGACCCGATCGCCCGCCCGCCGGGCGTGACCTTCCCGAAGTGGTCGCTGACGCGCGGGAACATGTAGAACGCCCCGGTCGGCTTGGGCGCCTGCACGCCCGGGATCTGATTGAGCAGCCGTTCGGTCAGCTCCGCGCGTTTGGCGAACGCCTGGCGCATCGCCTCAACCTCGTCGGCACACTGCGTGAGCGCGACCGGGATCGCCGGGTAGATGAACGACGTGATGTTCGTCGTCATCTGGCCCTGGAGGGCGCCCATGGCCTTGATGAGGCCGGCGCCGAACGCGCCGGGGCAGGCCGCGTACCCGACGCGCCACCCCGTCATCGCGAACGCCTTGCTCATCCCGTTGAGCGTGATCGTCCGCTCGCTGACCTCCGGGACCGACCCGATCGAGAAGTGGGGGATCCCGCCGTAGATGATCTTCTCGTAGATCTCGTCCGAGAGGATCACCATCTGCGGCGCCACGTTCTGGGCCGCCTCCGCGACGACCGCCGCGATCTCGCGCAGCTCCGCCTCGGAGTACATCGTCCCGCACGGGTTCGAGGGCGAGTTCAGGATCAGCAGGCGCGTCCGCTCCGTGATCGCGTCGCGGATCTGCTCGGCCGTCGCCTTGAAATCGGACTCGGGCGTCGTCGGAACCTCGACGATGCGCCCGCCGGCGAGCTCGACGATCGGCGCGTAGCTCACCCACGCCGGCACGGGGATGATCGCCTCGCCCGCCTCCTCGCCCGCGCCGGGCGGGTCGAACAGGCAGTGGCAGATCGTGAACAGCGCGTGCTTGGCGCCGGCGGAGATCGCGATGTGCTCGGCGCCAAGATCAGGAATCCCGTTCTCGTCCCGCAGCTTGGCCGCGATCGCCTCGCGGGCGGCCGGCGGCCCCAGCGTCGCCGTGTAGTGCGTCTGCCCCTCGTTCAGAGCCTTGATCGCCGCGTCCTTGATTCGCTTGGGCGTGTCGAAGTCCGGCTCGCCCAGGGCGAAGCTGATGACGTCCTTCCCCTCCCCCTTGAGCTGGCGGGCCTTGGCGCCCATCGCCACCGTCGCCGACGGCTTCAACGTGCGGACTCGCCTGGAAAGGGCGGGGGCCCCCGCGGTCTCTGGCATGGCGGCGATCATACTCGCGGGGCGGGCTCCCGCCGGGGCTCCCGACGGGTCGGCCTCACGCGGTCGGGTCCCCGGCTCGGCGGGCTCGAGCGCCCCGATCGAATCTTGATCCCGGGAGCCGCCGGGCCTAGCGTTGGCGTCCCTCACGGGACCTTGTATCCACCGAACAGAGCGGGGCGTCAGCGCCCCTCGCAGGAGCGAAGCAGACCGATGCCCCTCGCCGCCGAGATCAAGAAGCAGACCGTCACCGAGTTCGCCCGTCACGAGGGCGACACCGGCTCGCCCGAGGTGCAGATCGCGCTGCTGACCAAGCGCATCCAGCAGGTCGCCGGCCACATGCGCGACAACATGCAGGACAAGCACACACGCCGCGGCCTCGTCATGATGGTCGGGCGACGCAACCGCTTGCTCCGCTACCTCCAGAAGACGGACCGAGCCAAGTACCTCGAGACGATCCAGGCCCTCGGCCTGCGGAAGTAGGAAACACCGGCCCGCCGGCGCAGACGCGTCGGCGGGCCTTTTCGTATCGGGCCGCTCGTCGGAGTGGCAGTGGGCACGGCGCACTGGCTCCCGTTCCAGTGCCTCATGCCTTCTGCCTCTCAGGCAGACGTGCGACCCGATGGGCTCATTCCCAGGGCCCCCGATCGTGAAGTTCGATCGACGCCCCGGGCACAAACTGGGGACGGCCGGCGCCCAAGGCCCGTCCCCGCGCACAAGGGTTGCACAAGCCATGAACGAAGGCGCACAGTTCCTTTCCACCCATTCCGTCGAGACACAGATCGGCGGGCGTCCATTCCGCATCGAGACCGGCAAGGTCGCCAAGCTCGCCGCCTCCGCGGTACTCGTCACCCACGGCCAGACGACCGTCCTCGCGGCCGTCGTCCGCGCCGATCCCCGCCCCGGGCTCGACTTCTTCCCGCTCCAGGTGGACTACCGCGAGCGCACCGCCGCCGCCGGCAAGTTCCCGGGCGGCTTCCGCAAGCGCGAGGGCGCCCCCAACGAGAAGGAAGTCCTCACCATGCGGATGATCGATCGCCCGATCCGTCCGCTCTTCCCCGACGGCTTCATCGACGAGGTCCAGGTCCAGTGCTGGGTCATGAGCCACGACACGGAGAACGACGCGGACGTCATCGCCGCCGTCGGCGCCTCCGCCGCCCTGGCCATCTCCGACCTGCCCTTCGAGGGCCCCGTCGCGACCGTCCGCGTCGCCCGCGTCCACACCGACGACGGCATCCAGCACATCGTCAACCCCACCGTCACCCAGCTCGACTACTCCGACCTCGACCTCGTGCTCGCCGGGCACAAGGACGGGATCAACATGATCGAGGTCGGCGCCGCCGAGGTCGACGAGGCGGGCGTGCTCGCCGCGATGGAGTTCGGCTACGCCAAGATCAAGAAGATCCTGGGCCTGATCGACGAGCTGGTCGCCAAGGCGGGCAAGGAGAAGCGCCTGGGCGACAACCTCTTCCTCGTGCCCGACGACATCATGGCGTTGGTCAAGGGCGCCTGCGAGGCCGAGCTGACCAAGGCCCGTCAGGTCCCGGGCAAGGCCGACCGCGACGAGGCGGTCAAGGCCGTGCGCGACAAGGTGCTCGAGGAGAAGTTCCCGCTCAACGCCGAGGGCACGCCCGCGCAGGCCGCCGAGGCCGAGAAGCGCCGCTCGCTCGCCAAGGAGGCCTTCCGCACCCTCGAGAAGAAGATCACCCGCAAGCTGATCGTCGAGTCCGGCAAGCGGGCCGACGGGCGCGGGTTCAAGGAGATCCGCCCGATCGAGGGCGCCGTCGGCGTCTTCGAGCGCACCCACGGCTCCGCCTTCTTCCAGCGCGGCGAGACCCAGTCGCTCGTCACCTGCGCCCTGGGCACCGGCAAGGACGAGCAGATCGTCGACGGTCTCCTCCCCGAGTACTCCAAGAAGTTCTACCTCCACTACAACTTCCCCCCCTTCTGCACGGGCGAGGCCAAGCGCATCATGGGCCCCGGTCGTCGCGAGATCGGGCACGGCGCCCTGGCCGAGCGCTCGCTCCTGGGCATCCTGCCCACACCCGACGAGTTCCCATACACCATCCGCCTCATCTCCGACATCACCGAGTCCAACGGCTCCTCGTCCATGGCCTCGGTCTGCGGCGGGTGTCTCGCCCTCATGGACGCCGGCGTCCCCATCAAGGCCACCTGCGCCGGCATCTCCGTCGGACGCTTCACCGACGAGCAGGGCGGCAAGGAAGTCTTCGTCACCGACATCATCGGTGAAGAAGACTTCTTCGGCGACATGGACTTCAAGGTCTCCGGCACCCGCGAGGGCATCACCGGCATCCAGCTCGACCTCAAGGCCCGTGGCCTCACGCTCGAGCAGGTCAAGGTCATCTTCGAACAGGCCCGCGAGGGACGCCTCAACATCATCGAGACGATGGAGAGCGTCATCCCCGAGCCCCGTCCCGCCATCAGCCCCTACGCCCCGCGACTCGTCACGCTCAAGATCGACCCCGACAAGATCGGCAAGCTCATCGGGCCCGGCGGCAAGACCATCCGCGCCCTCCAGGACAAGCACGGCGTCGGCATCGACGTCGAGGACGACGGCACCGTCACCATCTCCTCGCCCGACGCCTCCGGCATCGAGGGCGCCGAGGCCGAGATCTCCGCGCTCTGCGAGGAGGTCAAGCCCGGCACCATCTACGAGGGCAAGGTCGTCTCGACCAAGGACTTCGGCGCCTTCATCGAGCTCATCCCCGGCACCGACGGCATGTGCCACATCTCCGAGCTCGCCGACGGGTACGTCGAGAAGGTTTCGGACGTCGTGAAGATCGGCGATGTCGTGCGTGTGAAGGTGATCAACGTGGACGACCAGGGTCGGATCAAGCTCAGCCGCAAGGCCGCCCTGGCCGACGACGCCGCCAAGAAGAAGGGCGCCGGGGAAGCCAAGCAGCCCGCCCCGACCGCCGACTGACCGCCCGCCCGGAGGGGGCCAAAGGGGCCAAGGAAGGCGCTGGGCGGGCCTGCTCGCACGCCGGAGAGGCCCTCGCGCCGACTTCACTCGGGGGCGTTTGACCGCCCGTGAAGGTCTGGTAATCTGGGGCGGGGCGTCGCCGTCGGACGGGTGGCGCGTCATGTTCGTGCGCGGGCGTCTACCCGCACCTCACCCGACGATCGTCGGCTCTGTGTGCGTGGAACGTGCGAGACGGACGCAACGGGGACGTCCGGATGATGCCCGTGCGCGGGCGTGGGACGAGGGCCGCTGGGGGGGAACCCGGGTCGGGCTCTCTCGGGGTGCGGGGATGCTGGCATGACTGATGAGCCCCACAAGCGGATCGAGGGCATCGAGGGCGAAGTGAAGTGGTTCGACCCTCGAAAGGGCTTCGGCTTCATCGTTGGCCCCGAGGGCCAGGACATCTTCGTCCACTACACCGTCATCGCGGGCGACGGCTTCCGCGCGCTCAAGGACGGCTCCAAGGTGAACTACGACGCCGAGAAGGGCGACAAGGGCTGGAAGGCGACTCGGGTCGCCCGCTCGGAGTCCGACCCGGAGGTCGTGGTCCCGCGCCGCTCGTACACGAGGACCCCGCGTCGGTGAGCCGCCCGATCCGGGGATCTTCCATCCGACACGTCGCGATCACGGGCGACCCGCCGGGAGCGCCGGGTTGTACGTGAGCGGTCTGCTCATCGGTGGCGCCGTCGGGGCGCTCGCGGTCGCGGGCGCCTCCCGCGTGATCGTGCGCCGGTCGGTGGCGCGGGCGCGAGCCGCGGAACGTCGCCTGCGGGCCGCGGAGCGTCAGGCGGAGGCCGCCTCGATGACCCGGGGGCTGGCGCACGAGATCCGCAACCCGCTCTCAACGATCGGGCTCAATGCGCAGCTGCTGGCCGAGGGGATCGCCGAGCTGGAGCTTGACGAGGCGGATCGGGCCCGACTGGGGCGTCGGGTCGAGGCCCTTGGGCGTGAGGCCGAGCGTCTCCGGGGGATCCTGGAGGACTTCCTGGAGTTCGCGGGGGAGCTGCGTCTGGAGCCGACGCCCGGGGACCTCAACGCGGTCGTCGAGGAGCTGGTGGACTTCTTCCTGCCACAGGCGCAGAGCCAGGGCGTGCGTCTGCGCGCCGAACCATCGACCACGCCCCTGCGCGCGAGCATCGACGCCCCGCACCTCAAGCAGGCGGTGCTGAACCTGATGCTCAACGCCGTCCAGGCCATGAGCGGCGCGTCCGGCGAGCGCGCCCGCGAGCTGATCCTCCGCACCGAGCGAGTCCAGGATGCGGACCGGCGCTCGGTCGTGCGGCTGCACGTGATCGACACGGGTCCCGGCATCGACGCCGAGACCGCCGGACGCCTCTTCGACCCCTACTTCACGACCAAGCCAGGCGGCACGGGCCTGGGCCTGCCCACCGCGCGCCGCATAATCGAGGGCATGGGCGGGCGGATCGAGCTCCACTCGGAGCCCGGCAAGGGCACCGACTTCACGATCACGCTCCCCGAGCTGTCCAGCTAGCTCAGGATCTCCCCACCTGCCGATCTGCCCACCTCACGACCTACCTCTAGAGGTGCGTGCGCACGTCCCACAACTCCGGGAAGAAGACCTGGTCGATGACCTTGCGGAGGAACGGCACGCCCGAGGAGCCGCCCGTGCCCGTCTTGAAGCCGATGATGCGGGCGACGACCTTCATGTGCCGGAAGCGCCAGATGGAGAACTGCTCCTCGACGTCCACGAGCTTCTCGCACATCTCGTACTCGTCCCAGTATTTGTCGGGGTTGGTGTAGATGCTCTTGAAGACGTCGACGACGCCCGAGTTGGGCTCGTAGGGCTCGGTCACGTCGCGCTCGACGACCTCGCGGGGGATCGCCAGGCCGCGCCTCGCGAGGTAGCGCAGGAACTCGTCATAAATGCTCGGCGCCTCGAGGGCGGCGGTGAGATCCCGCGTCGCCCCCGGATCGTGCGCATGCACGCGGAGCATGTTCCGGTCCTTGTTGCCCAGCATGAACTCGACCAGGCGGTACTGGATGCTCTGGAACCCCGAGCCCGTGCCCAGCACGTGGCGGAACTGGAGGTACTCGCTCGGCGTGAGTGTCGCCAGCACGTCCCACTGGCTGACGAGCTGGTGCTGGATGTGCTTGATGCGCGCGAGGATCTTGAAGCAGGGCTCGAGCTCGTCGGCGCGGATGTGCGCCATCGCCGCGGCGAGCTCGTGGATCACCAGCTTCAGCCACAGCTCGGTGGTCTGGTGCTGGATGATGAAGAGCATCTCGTCGTGATGGTCGGAGCGGGGATGCTGGGCCGCGAGCAGGTGGTCGAGGTCGAGGTAGCCCGAGTAGGTGATCGAGCCCCGCAGGTCGGTGTGGATCCCGGGCTCGAGTTCACGCTGGGTCATGGACGGAGTGTAGGGTCGGGCGTACGTCGCGAGGGGACGTCCGCGGGCGGGCGGTATACTCCGCCACGACGCACGCTGGAAGGTCACGCATGCCCGCGCACGCCGCCGAGTCATACCTGCCCGAGACCGAGGACGCCCGCGCCCTTGCCGGGCTTCGGGAGGTGATGTCGCATCTGACGACCGAGCGTCTGGTCGGGATCTCGCCCGAGTCATTCGAGTCGCGCCTGCGCGCCATGATCGGCGAGGTCGATCCGGACGTCGAGGGCTTCGCCGACCCCTCGCGCCAGCGTGACCTGTCCATCAAGTTCCGCTTCGGGCACAACCACGACTTCGGCGCCTTCAGGCTCGACGGGCAGATGGGCGACCGCCACCTGCACATCCTGGCCGCGATGGTGGGGGAGCTGGGGGCGCTGCCGATGGACCTGTCGGGGGCGCGCGTGCTCGACATCGGGTGCTGGACCGGCGGGACGACGCTCCTGCTCGCCGAGATGGGCGCCGAGGTCGTTGCGCTCGAGGAAGTCCGCAAGTACGCGGCGTGCACCGAGTTCCTCGCCGAGTCCTTCGGGTTGGGCGACCGCGTCCGCGTCGTGCCCAGGTCCCTGTACCAGTTCACGGACGCCGACGCCCAGGACACCTTCGACTACGTCCTCTTCGCCGGCGTGCTCTACCACCTGACCGACCCGGTGCTCGCCCTGCGCCTCTGCTTCAACTGCACGCGCGACGCCGGGACCTGCCTCATCGAGTCGGCCGGCATGAACTCCGACGACTGCCTCACCCGCTACCACGGCCCTGTGCCAAGCCGCTCGGGGGCTCCAAGGAAGACCTCAACCGCTCCGGATGGAACTGGTTCATCCCGGACCCCGACCGCCCCAAGTGCCGGATGGTGATGGACGTTGGCTTCGACGAGCCGCGCCTGCTCCCGATCCGCTCCGGGCGGATCATCGGCGCGGCCCAGCGGTCCGGGCACGTGGACATGCTCCGGGCCGGGCTGTCGGTCCCGGGCGTGCGGTAGGGCGGACGCGGGCGCCGCGGGGCGGTACGATCCTGCTCCTCCCCGCGTCTGGGGCGGGACATACGGAGCCGACAACGGGATGAAGTTCGCCTTCTCGACCATCGCCTGCCCCGAGTGGACCCTGGAAGAGGTCTGCGAGACCGCCTCGCGCCATGGGTACATGGGCGTCGAGATGCGCACCTTCGGGCACGCCTCGACCGACCTTGCATGCGACCCCCTGCTGACCGGCGCGGCCAAGGTCCGCGACCTGTTCGAGGACGCCGGCGTCACCCCGACCTGCCTGGCGACCTCCATCCGCTTCGACAAGCCCGTCTGGCCCCCGGTCATCGGGCACGCGATCACGGACACCGAGAAGCCGATCCGCGAGGCGAGGGCGATGGTCGAGGCCGCCGCCCAGCGCGAGATCGGGGCGGTCCGGGTCTACGGCTTCGAGCTGTCGGCCCGCGAGCCGCGCCGCTCAGGGATGCGCCGGATCGTCGAGCGTCTCTCGCTCGCGTGCGCGACGGCCCGCAACACGGGCGTCAAGATCGTGCTCGAGAACGCCGGCTCGATCCCGCGTGCCGAGGACCTGCAGCGGATCATCGACGACGTGGGAAGCCCGCTGCTCCTGGCGGCGTACGCGCCCGCCGTGGCGCAGGCCGCGGGCGAAGACCCGAACGAGGGCGTCCGCCTGCTCGCCGACCGCCTCGCGTCGGTGAAGCTGACGGACCGGCGTGGCGGGCGTCCGGTCCCCCTGGGCGAGGGCGATACGAACGTCCAGGGCCTGCTCTCGCGCCTCGATCGCATCGGATTCGAGGGCTGGGTCGTGTACGAGTGGCCGCGTCTGTGGCTGCCCGAACTGGGCGATGCGCACGAAGCGCTGCCCGACGCGGCGGAAAAGCTCTACCGCTGGGGCGCGCCCCCGCGTGCCGACGGGCGTCCGAGCACTCTCGCCCGCGCCCGCTAGCGCCGCCCCGAGGGGATCAACTTGCGATCGACGCCGCTGGAGACCGCGCGTGCGCTGCTCGACCTGGCCCGCGGCCTTGGATTCGCCTGCGCCGGCGTCTGCGGCGTCGAGCCCTCCCGATGGCGCGACGAGCTGCGGACGTGGCTCGACGCCGGCAAGCACGGCGAGATGGGCTACCTCGCACAAAATAGCGAGCTGCGCGAGAACCCCTCGCGACTGCTCGAGGGCGCTCGCTCGATACTCGTCGTCGCCGATCGGTACGCGCCGCGCGGCGATGCCGACCAGCCGTCGGCCGCGGCCGCTCGCGGTCGCATCGCCCGCTACGCCAGAGGCAACGACTACCACAAGGTAATTAAGCGCCGCCTGCACGAGCTGTGCGATCGCGCACGCGAGTGGCGCCCGGACGCCGAGTTCCGCGCGTTCGTCGACACGGCACCCGTTCTGGAACGCGAGCTCGCCGCCCGCGCCGGCATCGGCTGGGTCGCCAAGCACACGCTCGTCATCAACCCCGCCCTCGGCTCGTACCTCCTGCTCGGCGGTGTCGCGACGACATTGGAGTTGGAGGCCCCGCCCGAGCAGCCCGTCGTGACCGACCACTGCGGCACGTGCACGCGCTGCATCGAGGCCTGTCCGACCAACGCGATCACGCCCTACTCCGTGGACGCGACGCGCTGCGTGAGCTACCTGACCATCGAGCGAAGACCCCGGATCGCGCCGGAGTTCTTCGAGGGAGTCCGCGACTGGATCTTCGGGTGCGACATCTGCCAGGAGGTCTGCCCGCACAACTCGGAGCGTCGGACGGATGTCGCGCCGCCGATCCCGGACGAGTACACACCCCGCCGTGACTCGTTCGACCTCCTCGAGGTGCTCGCCTGGACCGAGGAGCACCGACGGGAGGCGTTCAAATCCAGCTCGATGAAGCGGGCGACGCTGGCGATGATGCGTCGCAACGCCCTCATCGCGGCAGGCAACGCGATCCGCGAGCGTGGAGATGCGGGGCTGAAGAGGCGGATCGAAGAGATCGCCTCGGCCACGAACGAGGACGAGATGGTCCGCCAGACCGCGATCGATGTGCTCGCTGGCCTCTGATCCGAGCCGCGTACGTGAGCACGCGAGCCTCAGCGAACGAGCAACCTCGCCAGCAGCACGACCCCGAGCCCCGGCGCGAGCCAGAGTTCCTGGCCACCGATGAATCCCATCCAGAACATGGGCGCCGCGATGCCGATGCTCATGGCCCAGACGCGGACCGCGCGTCGGAAAACGCCCGGCGCGTCGGCGTTCCGTCCGGGGATCATCACGAGCCAGACATACGCGGGGAAGGCGAGGCCGTAGAAGGCCATGAAGCACCTGTAGACGACCTCGCCAGCGGTGTATTCGCCGACGGATCCGATTCGCGTGTGGAGCAGACCGAGCAAGGCCGCGCCGCCGGCGAGGACGATCGTCAGCGTGCGCCCGCGTGCGGCAAGCGACGACGCCGCGATGCGGTCCTGGTGCACGATCAGCGTGAACACGAGCTGCGCGACGATGTGCGTCAGGATCACGACCCCCACCCAGGGCGCCCAGGCGAGCGGCACGCCCCGGTCGTCGATCAGCAGCCAGATGAACGGCCCGGCATAGACGATCGTCAGCCCGATCATCATCGGGAAGAGCACGAGAAAGCCGCCGCCGAACGCGAGTCTCCCGCTCGTGGTCCGCTGGCGGGCGTGGTGGAACGTCAGGTCGAGGTACGGGCACAGCGCGAAGCCGAAGACGCAGACCGGCGCGAGCCAGAGCAGGCCCCCGGTGTTCGCGGTGTACGGGAAGTAGCGCTCCGTCGACGGCGTGAACGCGGGGAACGCGAGCAGCATGACCAGCACGCCCGCGGAGATCAGCCAGACGAGCCAGGACACCCCGCCGAGCGCGGCGTCGCTCCCGCCCCGGACAAGCCGCATCAGGGCGATGACGACCAAAGCGCCGCCCGCGACGACCCCCACACCCCACGTCGGCACGCTCGAGATCCGCGTCGCCATCCCCAGCACCCAGAGCAGGAAGAAGACGTGGAAGGCGATGGTGACGGCGCTGAAGACGACCATCGCCCCCTCGTGGCGTTGCGCGAGGCGACGGCTCGCGTCGGGCGAGGCGATCACCCACCCCATCGCCGCGGCGCCCAGAATATTGGGAACCGCGAACACGACCGCCCCCAGCCACCCGTAGTCCTTGACGAGCAGCGCCGGCAGGAACATCCCGATGCACCACGTCCAGGAGCAGGCGAGATAGGCGCCCCAGAGCAGGGGCGAGAGCAGGGGATGGCCCGGGCGTTGGCGGGTTTCGCCGGCGTCGTCCATGGCGCGAGCTTATTCGGGATCTAGCCGCGCCGCCGCTTGGCCTTCTGGTGCGTCTTGGGCGTGACGTGGAAGATCGCCGTGCACCGCCCGACGCGCTTCTCGCGCCCGACGATCCGGTCACGCCCGCGCTTCGCGGATTTCTTCGCGGACTTCTTGTCGCCCTTGCGCCCGGTCAGCGTCGGGAGGAGCTGGACGATCTCCATGTCTACGGTCAGGTTGAACTCCTCGCCCGTCGCGATCAGCTCGCCCATGTCCTCGCGCGGCGAGATCCGGTACTCCGCGGGCCCGAAGCACGGGCGAAGGAAGTCGTACTCGAGGCGCTTGCAGACGACCTCGTAGTCCCCGCCGCACTCGCCGAACACGTACGCGCCCCCCGCGATCTCGGAGTTGCCCAGCAGGGCGGCGCCCGCCATCGCGTTGTACCAGTTCCGGTTGAACCGTCGGAACGGCAGCGTCGCGCTGAACGTCTTCTCGTCCACCCGCTTCATGCGGATGCCAGAGCGGAACGCGTAGGGCAGCCAGATGAGCGAGCAGACCCGGTGCCAGAAGTGGTTGCGGGTGCTCAGGCGGGAGAGGAACGCCTCGACGCGGTCGAGCAGGGGCTGCTTGGTCGCCGCCTTGGGCTTGGGAGCCGGAGGGGTAGGGGTGCTCGCCCGCGCCGCAGGCGCCTCGGGGACCGCCTCACCGGGCTCCACGCCATCAAGCTCGAGGGCCTCGTCGCCCTCGATCGGCTCGTGTCGGACTCTGGTCGGCGTGGTGCTCACCCGGCGGGGTCTCCTGGTGGGGCATTGTAGAGGGATCGGGAGGCGCCCCAACCCGCCCCTCGTGAGGGTGTTTTCACCCCTCGCCCGTGTGCAGTTCAAACCACCCCTTCTCCGTCCGCGAGACCCGTCGCACCGGATCCCCCGCCTCGTGGTCGAGCACCAGCGTCCAGCCCCGGTCGGCCGCCTCGCCCAGCAGCCAGCGCTTGGTCACCATCGAGGTGAAAGGCTCGACGTCGTACGCCAGCGAGTACGCCGCCCCGAGGTGGTGGGCCGTCGGCATCACGTCGGGCGTGAAGACGATCTCGCGTCCCCGGGGATCCTTGAACAGCACCGCCTGCTGCCCCCAGGTGTGCCCGGGGACGAGCAAGACGAACACGCCCGGCAGAACCTCCGTCATCCGCTGATCCACACCCGTCGCCGGCGCCTCATCGCGCGACGGCTTGCGGTTGAGGGGGAACGGGCGCGGCGAGTCGATCAGGCGCATCCTGGGGCGCCCGCCGGGTAGCGCCAGCGATTCGTCCTCGAAGGGCAGGATGTGATCCCGGAAGTACGTCCGCGTCATCACCGAATCGTTCGCCCGCGCGTCCACCCACTCGCGCCGCTGCACGATCAGCTCCGCGTTCGGGAACGTCAGCTTCACCTCCGGCGAGTCCCCCGAGGCGGCGCCCGGCTTGGACGCGACCCAGTCCGGGGTCTCGCCCGCCCGCACGCGCCGCGTCAAACCCCCGGCGTGGTCGAAGTGCAGGTGACTCACGATCGCCGAATCGATCTCACCAGGATCGACCCCCGCCTCGACGACCGCCGTCTCGACGGTGCGCCCGTCGAGCCCGAAGATGTCGCTCATCTTGGCGTCGAGCTTGTCGCCCGTCCCCGCCTCGATCAGGACCCGCCGAGGGCGTCCCAACTCGGGGTCCGCCTCGCCGCCCTCGAGCAGCAGGCAGTTGTGCGAGAGCGTGATCCGGTGGCGGTCGTCGATCGGGACGGTCCGTTCCCAGACGACGCGGGGGATGATGCCAAACATCCCGCCGCCGTCGAGGAGCAATCGCCCGGCGCGCAGCAGGCGCCAGTTGTAGGTCATCATGGGCGAAGGGTAGCGGGGGGCGTGCCGAGGGCCAGCACGAGGGCGTGGACCCGGCGATCCGCTACGCTCCGACCGCCCATGACCTCTCTCGCGCCCATCGACGTCGCCCGCCTCGAGGAACGCCGCAAGGCGATCGCCGTCTCCGAGATCGCCCTCGAAGCTGAACCGATCATGGGCGGCTGGATGTGCTCCTCGGGACGTGGCTCGTGGACGAACCAGGCCGTCGGCGTCGCACTCGACGCCCCGGTCGAGGCGGGCGACGTCGACCGCATGGTCGACTACTTCGTCTCACGCGGCATCGAGCCCCGCGTCGACTTCTGCCCCTTCGCCGACGAGTCGCTGATGCGAGAACTGGCGACGCGGAAGTTCACGATCCGCGAGTTCGGCAACACGCTCTATCTGCCGCTCCAGGAGCCGCGCGCCCTCGACCGCCTGCCCACGACGTTGCCCGACGGGGTTGATCTCCGCGTCATCGACCCCGCCAACGACGCCGACGTGGAGACCTTCGTCATCGCCTCGTGCACCGGCTTCTACCCGGAGGGCGCCGAGGTCCCCGAGCACCTGCTCGAATCCGTCCGGCGCGTCGTACGTCACCCGAGAAGCGTCTGCTTCCTCGCGACGCTCGACGGCGAGCCGGTCGGCGGCGGCGGCGTCGAGGTGACGACCCTCGACTCGGGCGAGACGGTCGCCGCCCTCTTCGGCGTCAGCGTCCTCCACCACGCACGCCGACGCGGCATCCAGGCCGCCCTCATCGCCGCCCGGGCACGCCACGCCCGCGACCAAGGCGCTCGCTTCGCCACCATCGGCTCCAAGCCGGGCATCCCCACCGAGCGCAACGCGGGTCGTCTCGGCTTCCGGATGGCCTACACCCTGGCCGTCGTCGCGATGGCGGGCGAAGGGCTGACGCCCTCGCCGTGAGTCTCCTGCTAAGGCTCCTCCGGACCGTCCGTTGGGGGCGGGGGCGTCGCGCTGGCGCCGTCGGCGCCCTGGGCGTTGAAGAGTTCGCGCTGGACCCGGGCCTGCTCCTGGATCGCGGCCGTCATTCGTTTGTACGCGTCGTTGTACTGCGCGATCGTCTCGTCCGGGACGGAGTCCTCGAACCAGAACCCATCCTCATCCGACCACCACCGCCCGTGCGTCTCCTTGAGGATCACGAGCATCTCGCGCCCGGCGCGCAGCACCTCCATGTCGGACCGCCGCACGCGCAGCACGAGCGGGATCTGCGAGTTGCGCATGAAGGCTCTGGCGGCACTTTCACGCGATCGCCCGACGACACCCTCGGCCGCGTACGCCTTGTCGAGCAGGGCCGGCAACGACCCCAATGTCTCGATCATCTCCGAGTTCGTGGCCTCCATACGGTCGATGACCTCGATGCGCTGGTCGAGCACGTTGACGTCCGAGTCAGCGTGGGGAGGCTCCAACCCGCCGAGTTCGATCAGGCGAGCCGTGTCCGCCTCGTACCGGCTCTGGATGGTCTGCACCGCCCGGAGCACGCTGGCGTTGGCCCGGAGCAACCGCGAACCGATGTCGGTCCCGTCACCAGCCGCCGCCTCCAGCCGCCCGACGGACTCGTCGATCATGGCGGCGCCGCCCCCGGACTCCATGTACCCCTTCTCCTCGAGGTCTCGGAGTCTCCGCTCGCGGAACTCGTCGTTGAGTCGTTTCACGTCATTGGCCGCTGCCTGCGATTGTGCCGATGGCGTGAGCCCCAGATCGTCCCTCCAGCCCAGGGGCAGGGCGACGGGGCAAAGCACAACGCTGATTGAGAAGGTCACCGTCGTCGCGACCCGGGAGTCCCTGAACATCATCCCGACGAGCCACGCCAGCAGCAGGCAGATCACGACGCGCATGATCCATGTACCGACCATGTAGCCGGCCGCCTGGCTGAACTGCATCGGGTCGAGGTCGGCCAGAAAGACCGGCGTCATGAATAGCCCCAGCGTGATCAGGGCTGGGATGATTGCAAGCACGCTGATCCGGAAGGCGTACCTGCTCCTCCGCCTTGGCTCCAGATCCGAACTCGTCGTCGGCACACTTGCCCCCTTCCACGTTCGCATGCCCTATCCGGTCTGTAGATTCCACTGTACACGCCATGCAACGCCACGACCGCGAGACCTGGGAAGCCAGCTCGGGTGACCCGACTGGCCTTGGGAATGCCCAAAGGGCCGGCCAGGCGATCGGAGCGTGGGCGAGGACGATGAGAGGAACCGTCGTCACCTCGCCGTCCGCGTGAAGATTCCCCCCTCAACCACTTTCCTGGGTGAATCCCCTGGCACATTCCCGGACGTGCGGCAGGGTTGGGTACCAGGGCGGGGATTGCCCCCCGTCCGGAGCACAGGGGACCGTCCATGCCAGCCCCACGAATCCTGACGGGCGCGATCGCCCTCGCCGCTACCTCCGGCCTCGCTCTCGCCGACCTGGCCAGCTTCAACGACCTGGTCCTCGGCACGACGTACGCGGTCGGTGACACCTTCACCTCCGACGGCATCGGCTTCGAGATCCTCGACTTCACCCCGGGCTCGATGTTCTCCAACCAGGCCCGGGTGGACAACGCCCTCATGGCCGGCGGGGACGGCTTCGACCTCGAGCTCAACAACGTCCGCCTCGAGCTGATGAACCCCTTCTCGTCCGTCCCCTCCGTGACCCTCTTCTTCGGGCAGTTCGGCGGCCAGAACAACCTCTTCGTCAATGGCGCCATGGTCTCCTCGGGCAACATCTTCAGCCTGGACGGCATGACCGTCGGCGGCGCGATGATCGACGTGCTCGACCTCGACGGTGGGACGCATGGGCGCCTGACCGTCAGTGGCAATGTCCAGAGCTTCGGGATCTCGGGTCAGGAGCTGTGGGTGGACAACCTGCGCTTCGCGCTGCCCGCCCCCTCGACCCTGCCCGTGCTTGCCGCGGGCGGGCTGGTCGCGCTCCGCCGCCGTCGCTGAGGGCTACCACTCGTACCCGCTGTCATACCCGTCGTCCACGGGCGCGCCGTCATCGGTCGGCGCGTCCTCGGTCGCAGTCAGGACGTCGTACAGCCCGTTGATCGCGTCGGTGGGCGCGCCCGCGGTTTCCGCCGCGAAAGCCGCCTCCGCCGCCCCGTCCGTGTCGCCCAGCATCAGGCGCATGCTCGCGGCCATGAACCAGGTGTTCTCCGGGTCGACGCCGTCCTCGGCGAACGACGTATACCGCGCGTCCATCGCGTCGAGCAGGTATCCCAGCTCGTCCGACCAGGGGACCTCGAGGGCCGCGTAGGGATCCTCCGACATCGCCAGGCGCAGCACCGCGCCCGCGGCCCGGTCGTGCCCCGCCCCCGCCAGCGACAGCGCGTACCCGATCTTGGGCAGGCCCCAGTCGGGCGACTGCGCCGACGCCTCGGCAAAGGTCCGACGCGCCCGGTCGTACTGACCCCGCTCGAGCTCTCGCCAGCCCGTGTCGACCAACGCGACCGCGTGGTCGGCGCCCGAACCGGTCCCGGCGCCGAAGTAGTAGTGCGACTCGTACACCGTGCTCACGTACACGTACGTGTCGGAGCGGTATGTCGGGCAGTAGTACCACGGCACCCCGCGGAACGAGATCCACAGCCCGAAGCCCCACCCGGAATGGTGGTAGTGGTGGCCCGGGACGAAATCGCAGTGATACGGGCGCCCGCCGTAGTGGATGCCGTGCCGATCGGCGTAGTGCCAGTTCGGATGCGAGGGCGAGCCGTAGAACCCGCCGTGCGGGTGGTGGTCGAGCCCGCCGCCTCCGGGTCCGTGACCGGGGTCGAAGCCTGGGCGGGGCGACGGGCGCCCGAAGCGCGAGCCGCTCAGCCCGCCGTGATGCGCCTCGGGCGGACGATGACCATCGGGGCTGACGGACGGCGTGCGATCGGGCTTGGCGCCAAGGTTGGGACGCACGGGCGGGCGATGCCCGCCGCCGTTGTTCCAGGCGCCACCCGGGCGCGGCCCGGGCTGACTTGGGCGGACGACGGGCTTGCTCGGGCGCACGATCGCTCCGCCGTCGGAGCCCCGGCTCGGGCGAACGTCGCCCGGCTTGGTCTGCGGTTGCGGGCGCGACGGGGGCGTGGGACGCACGCTCGGCGTCACGGGCGGGCGCCCACCCGACTCTGACGCGGGTGCCGGACGCGTGGGCGGACGAGTCGGCGTCCTCGGCGGACGGACCGCATCACTCTTCGAGCTGCCTGCCGCGGGTGTCGGACGAACGGAAGGCGTGGGACGGACGCTCCCCTTGCTCGGCGCCGGAGAAGACGAGGGAGGCGCCGCGCTGACGGGGGGACGCGCGCCGGAGCTCGCCGGACGCTGGATCGTGCGCACGCCGGTGGTCGGCGTGCGGCTCGGGGCGCCCGAGCTGCTCGGCGGGCGAACCCCGACGCGCGGGGTCGAGCGCCCGGTCTGGCGCGGAGGCGTGACCGATCGAGAGGTGGTGGGAGCCGCGGAAGGGCGCGACACGCGAGAGGGCGTGACCGACGGGCGGGAGGGCGCCGACCGCGACGGCGCCGCCTGCGGGCGGCTCACGCTCGCGGACGGGCGAGAGGGAGTGCTGACGCTCGGGCGTGCGGGAGCCGCACGGACCGCCGGCGCTGGCCTGGCGACCTTGCGGCCCGCCGAGACCGACCGCTGGGGCGGCTTGACCTCGCTCTCACCCATCGCCCAGGCGGGCGAGACCCCTCCCGCGGCGAGCGCAATGGCGAGCGTCCCGATGGTCGCAAGGCGGGTCTTCATGGCGGTCTCCCATAGACAGGATGCTGAGCGTCCCGCTCCGAGGGGGCGCTTCGCGTGGATACCGCTTCTCAGGAGGGCTCACTGACAGTTTCTCAAGGCATTGCCCAGGAGTCACGCCTCGTGTGGCTACCCGCGTGCCGGCGTCAGCAGCGAGTTCGGATCCTGGAGCAGCCGGACGATCTCGGCCAGGGCCAGGGCCGCCGTCGCCCCGTCCACCACCCGGTGGTCGCACGCCAGGCTCAGGGGCATCAGCTTGCCCGTGCGGAACCACCCGTCCTTCACGACCATGCCCTCGCGGTTGCGACCGACGGCGAGGATCCCGACCTCCGGCGCGTTGATCACCGGTGTCGCAAAACGCCCGGCGTAGCTCCCGACGTTGCTGATCGTGAACGTCGAGCCCATGAGCTGCTCGCGCGGGATCGAGCGCGAGCGGGCGGCGCCAGCGATCGCGCCCACCTGACGCCCGATCTCGAGCACCCCCAGCTTGTCGCAGTCGCGGATGACCGGGACCATCAGCCCGCTCTCGGTGTCGGTCGCGATGCCCATGTGCACCGCGCGGTGCTGGACGATCGTCATCTCCTCCGTACCCTCGCCCTCGACGGTCGCGTTGAGCGTCCCGAACTGGCCCGCGAGCACGCGGCAGACCGCCGAGCAGACGAAGGGCAGGAAGCTGACCTTCTCCCCCGACGCCGCGGCGAGCTGCTTGCGCAGGGCATCGAGCGCCGTCACGTCCGCCTCGTCCATGACCGTGAAGTGGACCGCGGTGTTGACGCTCTCGCGCAGGCGATTGGCGATGGTCCGGCGCACGCCTCGGAAGGGGATGCGGGCGGTGTCCGCGCCCGGCGGGATCTGGGCGACCTGGTTCGGCGCCGGCGCCGCGCGCCTCTCGGAGGGGGGGGCTTCCAGCCCCCCCGCGTACGCCGTCGCACCTGAAACCGCGGGCTGGAAGCCCCCGGCTCCGTAAGGCGCACCGGACCGCGTCGCAGGCGCGACGCCCCCCGCGGCGAACGCCTTGACATCCTTCGCCAGCACGCGACCGCCCATGCCCGAGCCCGGGACGGTGTTGATGTCCACGCCCATGTCGCGAGCAAGCCGGCGCACGGCGGGGGTCGCCAGCGCCTTACCCTCCTGCGCGGTCACGCCGCCGAGCGCGCCACCCATCGCGCCGACGACCGTGCCGGCGTCCTCACGCTCCTCCACCGGCTCGGGCTCCGCCTTGGGCGCGCCCTTCGACTTCGCCGGCGTCGGCGCCTTGGCGGTCGAGGATCCGTTCTCGCCGCCGCCGCCCCCGACGTACGTGACCAGCGGGTTGCCGACCTTGAGGATCTCGCCCTCCGAGCCGTGCAGCGTCTTGATCATCCCCGCGCGCGGGCTGGGCACCTCGACCAGCGCTTTGTCCGTCTCCATCTCGGCGAGGATGTCGTGCTCCTCGACCGTGTCCCCCTCCTTGACCTTCCAGGCGATCAGCTCCGCCTCGTGGACGCCCTCGCCCAGGTCCGGGAGGATGAAAACATTGGGATCCGTGCTCTTCGCGTGCGCCATGGTCTTTCCTAATGCCTAATGCCCAATCCCCAATGCCTTCTCAGTACGCCAAACACGCCCGGACACCCTCGCCGATCCTCGGCGCGTCCGGCAGGTAGTCCAGCTCCAGCTTGTAGTACGGCATGACGGTGTCGAACCCCGCCACACGCTGCACTGGCGCCTCCAGGCTCAGGAAGCAGTGCTCCTGAATCCGCGCCGTCAGCTCGGCGCCCAGCCCGCAGGTCTTGGGCGCCTCATGCACGATCACGCACCGACCCGTCTTCTCGACGCTCTGCGCGATCGTGTCCATGTCGATCGGGTAGATCGTCCGCAGGTCGATCAGCTCGACGCTCACGTCCTCGGGCAGGTCGTCCATCGCCTCCAGGCACTGGAACACGCTCGCGCCCCAGGTCACGACGGTGATGTCCTCGCCCTCGCTGACGACCTTCGCCTGCCCGATCGGGATCTCGTAGTCCTCCTCGGGCACCTCCTCGCGGTACGAGCGATAGACCCGCTTGGGCTCGAAGTAGACCACCGGGTCCGGGTCGCGGATCGACGCCAGCAGCAGCCCCTTCGCGTCTCGCGGCGTCGAGGGCATGACCACCTTCAGCCCCGGCGTGTGCGCGTAGATCGCCTCGGGCGAGTCCGAGTGAAGCTCCGGGGCGTGGATGCCCCCGCCGACCGGCACGCGGACGGTCAGCGGGATCGTGATCGCGCCCCGCGTCCGCGTGCGAAAGCGGGCGGCGTGGTTCACGAGCTGGTCGTAGGCCGGGCCGAGGAACCCCTCGAACTGGATCTCCGGGATCGGTCGCATGTCGCCCATCGCCAGGCCGATCGCCGTCCCCATGATGCCCGACTCGTCGAGGGGCGTGTTCTGGCACCGGTGCTTGCCGTATTTCTCGGCGAGCCCCTCCGTGACGCGGAAGACGCCGCCGTTGATGCCCACGTCCTCGCCCAGGACGATCACGCGCTCGTCGCGCCCCATCTCCTGGTCGAGGGCCTGGTTGATCGCCTGCACAAGTGTCAGCTGCGCCATCTTCGTTCCCTCGGAGCGGCCGACTTCCAGCCGGCCTCTACCTGTTCTCTGCATTCTCCCCGGCGGGCCCTCCCCCCGGTGGGGCCGGTTTCCAACCGGCCGAAACTCATCTCTCAGACCCTCGCCCTCACCCGCCCAGCACCACCCCGATCACCGCCGCCTGCGCCCCCGCCTGGGCGTTCGCCTGCTCTTCCAAAGCCCCGAGTGGCGCCCCGAACTCCGTCATCGCCTGATTGATCACCGCCGCCACCTCGTCCATCTCGTGCGCCACCCGAACCGTGCTGTTCCACCCCGCGACCTCGATCTCCGTCACGCCGCCCTTGGACTTGAGCGACTTCACGTACGCGGCGTTGATCCACCTCGTCTTGCCCTTGGTGTCGATCACCTTCAGCAACATCAGACACGCTCCGCCTGGCCCCGCAGGCCCGCCTGCTCGGGAAACTGGCCCAGCGAGTTCGTCCGCAGCGTCTCGCGCTGCGTCATCAGCTCGTCACACAACGTCGCGAAGGTGTAGTCGAAGATGTCGTCGGTGGTGGGGGCCTCGATCCCCTCGGCGGTCTTCACCACCTCCGAGACGATCTTCTTCGCCCGCTCCTGCAGCTTCTTCTGCTGCTTCTCGCTCCAGAGGTCCTTGGACTCGAGGTACTTGCGAATGCGGATGATCGGGTCCTTCTCACGCCACGCGTCGAGCTCGGCCTGGTCGCGGTACCGCCTCGCGTCGTCGGCGGTCGTGTGGTCGCCCAGGCGGTAGGTCACCGCCTCGACGAAACTCGGGCCCCCGCCATCGACCGCGCGGTCCCGCGCCTCCTTGACCGCCTTGTAGACGGCGAAGATGTCGTTGCCGTCCACCTGGATCGTCGGCATCTCGTACGCGATCGCCTTCTGCGCGACGGTGGGGGAGCGCATCTGCTCCTCGCGCGGCACGCTGATCGCCCACTGGTTGTTCTGGCACATGAACACGACCGGGACCTGCAGCGTCGACGCGAAGTTCATCGCGCCGTGGAAGTCGCCCTCGCTCGTCGCTCCGTCGCCGAAGTACGTGATCACCGCCCGGTCGGTCTCCCCCCGCAGCTTCATCGCCCAGGCGATCCCGGTCGCGTGGAGCATGTGCGTCCCGATCGGGATCGAGATCGGCGTCTGGTTCACGCCCTCGGGGATCTGGTTGCCCCGCTCATCGCCCATCCAGTGCAGGAGGATGTAGTGCATGGGCAGACCGTGCATGAACAGCGCCGCGTTCTCCCTGTAGCACGGCACAAGCCAGTCCTTGCCCTTGACCATGGCCAGCCCCGAGCCGATCGCCGCGGCCTCCTGCCCCTTGTTCTGGGGATAGGTGCCCATCCGCCCCGACCGCTGCAGCTTGAACGCGGTCTCGTCGTACTCGCGGCAGATCCACATCTGCTCGTAGGACTCGACGACCTGCTCGTCGGTCAGCGTGTCCTTCGCGAGTCGGGCGTCGAGCTTCCCGTTCTCGTCCAGGATCTGCAGGAAGTCGATCTTGGCTTCGTACGACTTGCGTCGGGGCATGGGGCCCTCCGTGTGCGTGCTTCCCGGCGAGCGGCCGCCGCGCGGGAAGGGTAGCGAAGCCCGCCGCGGCGGGCGTTTTCCAAACAACTCGGCCGCCCGGGAAGGGGGCCGAAGGGCGCCGGGGCGGTCACTCAGCCCGCCGGCTCCATCGCCTCGCGCCCGGTGCCCCCGGCGACGTACCGATCCGATGTGCCCGGGAACTGCTTGATCCCGTCCTGAGTTGGCTCGCGCCCCGTCCCCCGCGCGATCGGCGACCTCTCCGGGATGATGAACTCCGAGTTGGGCAGCGTGTCCGAGTGACGCAGCGCCGCCTCCGCCGCCAGCCGCATCGAGGCGTCCGCGTTCTCGTACAGCTCGCGGAACCGGTCGTTGATCTCGAGCTCCGCGATCTCGAAGAAGTGCAGGGCGCCCGCCTTGTTCGCCTCGTGCTCCGTCCCCTCGACGCCCTGGCGGATGTCATGGTCGAGCCGGCTGAGCGTGCACGCCCAGGCGTGCAGGTAGAGCGCCGCGTCCGCGAGCCGCGCCTGCACGACTTGCCGCTCGATGATCTTGACGTCGTGCTCCTTGCTCGCCTTCTTGAACTGGTACGTCAGCTCGGAGATCAGGCGGCACATCCGCTCGGCGTGCGGACGCAGCTCCGCCGACACGTCGGGCGTCTGGGGCGCCCGCTTGCGGATGCCCAGGATGACCTCGCTGAACAGGGGCAGCCCGGCCCGCATCACCGCCGGCGACAACCGCCCCGCCTCGATCGACTCCTTGACCCCCAGCATCTTCTCCGCAAGCTGCTTGCCGCCGTAGGCGAAGATGAACGACTGCATCACCTCGTTCGCGCCCTCGACGATGATGTTGATCCGAGAGTCGCGGAAGATCCGCTCCACCTCGTTCTCGGTCATGTACCCCTCGCCGCCCATGATCTGCACCGCGTCGTTCACCGCGCGCCACCCCATCTCCGAGCAGAAAACTTTGCAGGCGGCGGTCTCGAGCATGATGTCCTCGTCGCCACGATCCAGCATGCCCGTCGTCATGTACAGCACCGAGTCCATCGCGTAGCACAGCGCCGTCATGTGCGCGATCTTCTGGCGCACCAGCTCGAAGTCCGCCAGCGGACGCCCGAACTGGAACCGCGTCTGAGCCCACTTGATCGACTCGTCCTTCGCGCGACGCGCCCCCCCGAGCATCCCGGCGCTCAGCGTGCACCGCCCGAAGTTCAGGCAGCTCAGCGCGACGTTCAGGCCCCGCCCTTCCTTGTGCAGCAGGTTCTCACGCGGCACCCGCACGTTGTCGAACCGGATCCGCGCCTGCCACGTCCCCCGGATCCCGCACTTGGAGCGGTTCTTCTGGAAGATGTCGATCCCGTCCATGTCGGGCGTGCAGACCAGGGCGGTGACCTTCTCCTTGCCGTCCTCCATCTTCTGCTTGGCCATGACGGTGAACAGGCCCGAGATCGCGCCGCTCGTCGCCCACTTCTTCTCGCCGTTGAGGATGTAGTGGGTCCCGTCAGAAGATAGCTCGCAGTGCGTCTCCTGCCCCCCCGCGTCGCACCCGACGTTCGGCTCGGACAGACAGAACGCGCTCAGCCACTCCTTGGCGAGCTTCGGCAGCCACCGCTTCTTCTGCTCCTCGGTCCCGAACAGCATCACCGCCTTGCACCCGATCGACTGGTGGGCGCTGACGACGACCGCCGTCGAACCGCAGTACGACCCGATCAGGTCGAGCACCCGGTTGTAGCTGGTGATCCCCATCCCCAGCCCGCCGTACTGCTTCGAGATGGTCATGCCCAGCACGCCCAGATCGAACAGCTTGCGGATGACCCACTCGGGCATCATCTGCTCCTGGTCGATCTTGACCGCCGGGTGCTCGTTCTTGAGGTATTCCTCGAGCCGCGCCAGCAGCTGGTCGCACTCGGCGGTCTCCTGCGGACTCGTCTTGGCGATGTCCGGATAGGGGAACAGCAACTCCTCGCGCAGATTCCCCCAGAAGAAGTTCTTGACCACGCCCATCGACGAGGGCTCGGGCCCCAGCAGCGTCTCCGCGTCCGCGATCATCTTCTGATCCCGCTCGCTCACGCCCTTCATCTTCTTCAGGTCGGCCATCGCTTCAGTCTCCGTCATCCCTGGGAGCCACCCCGGCGGCTCCCTCATCATCCCTTCCTCGACCCCGCGCCGCTACCGCTTCGCGCTCTTGGCGAAGAAACCCTCGATCGCGTCCCGCGCCGCCCGCGTGTGACGCAGGCGGACCAGGCTCTCTCGCTCCCGCGCGATTGCTGCGTCCCACCCCTGTTCGAGGCCGACACCCACGCAGTCCACGACCGCGCCGCCCGCCTCGCTCTGCTCGATCTCCGCCCGGCACGCCGCCAGCGCCCTGCCGACGCCGCCGGCGACATCAACTCGTCCGATCCATCGACTCGGCGCCCCGTCACGCTCGGGTGTGCTCTGCCCGCAGACCCATTCGATCGCTTGCTCGACGAGCCCGCCCACCGCCTCGCAGACCTGATCGAACAGGCCGGCCTCGCACGCCTCGTCGAACGTCATCGCCGTGCCCGAGGCCGTCCGCCGGATCGCGTCCTCGGCGTCCACGCGCGCCGGCAGAAGGTTTGTCCCGCCCCACCCCGGACAGATGCACAAACCCGCCTCGGGCAGGCCGACCGGGTAGGGCCTGCCGCTCGCCGAGGGCGCCCCGATCAGCCCGTCGCAGTGCATCGCCAGCTCTAGCCCGCCGCCGAGCGCCGCGCCATTGATCGCCGCGGCCGTCGGGTAGGGGAGCTGACTCAATCGCCCGAAGACATCCGCCGTGTGTTCGAGATACGCCAGCAGCGCCGCGTCGTCCGCCGCTTGAATCTCTTTCAGATCGGCGCCCGCGACGAACACGCGCTCCGACCCCGACGCAACGACGAGCCCGGCAAGATCATCGGGCAGCGCACCGAGCGTCGCCTCCAGGCGCGCGACGAGCCCCGCGTCGATTACCACGACCGGACGCTCGCCCGGGTCGAGCGTGAGCACGCCGACGCGGCCCCGATCGCCCCGCCCCTCGTACCGAACTGGCAGCGGCTGTGCGCCCATTCGTCCTGGTTCCATCCTCTCGTGAGGGGGCCTGAGTGGGCCGCGCCTCGCGCCCGAGTATAGGCCGTGAACGCGGCATTCGGCCTGTTCCAGGGCGTCCGTGGGCGATCTCGGGCTCAGTGTAAACGTGCGGCAAGCGCGCCCTGCGCCTCCGCCGTCGAAAGCACCTCGGCGGAGAGCTTCGCCCCCCGGCGCACCACCGCGTCGTCCAGTGAGCCGTCCAACTCGTTGAGCAGATTCTTGGTCGCCGCCAGCGCCGCGCCGCTCGCCGACGCGAGGCGCGCCGCGATCTCGCCGACGCGCGAGTCGAGCTCGTTGCGCGACGCGACCACGTGGTTCACGAGTCCGACCCGCAGCGCCTCACGCGGCTCGATCAGCCCGCCCGTCAGCAGGATCTTCCGCGCCATGCCCCCGCCGACCTTCCGCACGACCCACGCCGCCACGACCGCTGGACACAGCCCCAGATCGACCTCGGGAAAGCCCAGCTTCGCCCCCTCGTGCGTGACCGAGATGTCGCACACGCACGACAGACCGCACCCACCCCCGATCGCCGCCCCATTCACGCCCGCCAGCGTCACCGCCGGCAGCCGGCGCAGCCGCAGCGTCAACTCCCCCAGTGATCTCAACAGACGCAATGGCAGCCCCGGATCCCCCGACTCGGCGATCACGACCTGCTTGAGGTCCATCCCGGCGCAGAACGCCTTGCCCGCGCCCGTGACGACGAGCACGCGCACGTCGTCGAGCTGTTCCACCTCGTCCATCCGCGCGTGCAGGGCGTCGAGCAGCTCGACGGAGAGCGCGTTGCGCTGCTCGACGCGGTTGAGTGTCAGCGTCGCGATCGCGCCATCATGGGTCAGGGTCGCCAGCTCGCTCATCGTCCGCCCCACATCTCGCCGAGCCTCGCCCGCTCGTCGTCGTTCCCTGCGATCGACAGGCTCGCCGCGAGCCCACGCGTCGGCGCTTCAGCGCCCAGCGCCGTCATCCCGATCTCGATCTCATGCAGCCAGGCGCGCGTCGCACTCGCCGCCCGCCCCGGCTTGAACGCGAGGCGGTGGGCGAGCTCCAAGGCACGCGGGCGGACATCCTCCGGACGGTCGACCACCTCGTGCGCCATGCCGATCCGGTGCGCCGCCCGTCCATCGATCAGTTCCGGATCGAGCAGGCGTTCGCGCACGCCTCCCGCGAAGACCGAATGGATCAGGAACGCCGCCGAGACCGCGGGACTGACGCCGATCTTGACGACGGGGTAGCCGATCTTGGCGTCCGCATCGACAACGACGACGTCCCCTCCCCCCAGGAGGGCGGCGCCCCCCGCGACCGCCGCGCCGTGGGCCGCGATGACGATCGGGACCTCCAAGCCACGCAACGCGGCCACGGAGGCGCCCAAACCGCTCAAGAGGTCGCGCATCGTCTGGCCCAACGCATCGCCGGCGCACATCTTGAGGTCGAACCCGGCGCAGAAGACCGGCCCCTCGCCCGCGAGCACGAGCGCCCGTCGCCCGGCAGCCGCCTCGCGGGCACGCTCCGGGAGGGCGCCAAGCATCTCGGGCGTCAGCGCGTTGCGTTTCGCAGCCCGGTCGAGCAGCAGCACGCCCACGTCCCCGTCCGCTTCAACGCGGATCACAGGTCCTCCTCCTCGACGTCGCCGACCTCGTCGAGACGGTCCAAGCGGGCGGCGTTGACTATCCGTGACGCGTACGCCGCGACCGCGGCAAGACGCGACCGGTCCACCCCCGTCTCGTACCCGCTCGCCTCGATCGTGCTCACCAGCGTGCTGGTCGCGATGTTGCCCGGCGCCCGCTCACCCGCCGTCGCCGCGTACGGGCACCCGCCCAACCCCGCGACCGAGCCGTCAAAGGAACGGATCCCCATCTCCAGCGCCCGCGTCACGCATTCCGCGGCCCGCCCGAACGTGTCGTGCAGGTGCAGCGTGAGTGATGGCTGACCGAAGTCGTTGGTCGCCCGCCCGCCGAGCCGGTCGATCACCTCCATCAGCAAGGCCTCGACCGTCTCGGGTGTCCCCGCGCCGATCGTGTCCCCCAGGTCGAGTTCGTCCACGCCAAGCTCGAGCAGCCGCCCGCAGACCTCCGCGACCCGCGACGCCTCGATCGCCCCCTCGAACGGGCACGCGATCGCGCACGAGACGTACCCGCGCACCGCCAGCCCTTCGCCCCGCGCCGAAGCGACCACCGGACGGAACCGCTCGATCGACTCCGCGATCGAGGCGTTGGTGTTCCGCTCGCTGAACGTCTCGCTCGCGGCGGTGAACACGCTCACCTTGTCGATCACCCGCCGCCCCGCGTGCTCGTTCACGTGCAGCGCCGCCCGCATCCCCTTCTCGTTGGGAACCAGCGCCGAGAACACCACCTCCTCCGGCTTCGCGTCCGCGACCAGGGCGAACAGCTCCGACGCGTCACCCAGCTGCGGCACCCATCGCGGGCTGACGAAGCTCGACACCTCGACCTCGTCGACGCCGACCACCGCCAAGCGGCCGACCAGCTCCGCCTTCTCGTCCGTGGGGATCGAGCCGGGCTCGTTCTGCAGGCCGTCGCGCGGCGCCACGTCGGTGATGCGAACGCGCTCGCTCATCCGCGTGATGGTACCGGCAGACCCAGCCGACGCGCCAGGGCCCGTCCCAACGCCCCGCCCGCCTCGGGCGCCCACCGGAAGAACAGCTCCGGCTCGACCAGCTCCGCCTCGATCACCGCCACCCCGACCCCCGGCGCCTCCACCAGGTCGATCCGGGCGTACAAGGGCGGTCCCTCCGGGCACAGCGCGCCGACCGCCCCGCTCGCGACCTGCCGCTCCCGCTCGCCCGGCTCTTCGAGCCTGTACGCGCCCCCGAACTCGATCTGCACCCGCCACTCGCCCGACGCCGGAATCTTCCGGACCGCGTGCGTCAGCTCGCCGTCGATGAGCACAACGCTCAGCTCGCCCCTCGTGCGCACGGATTCGAGCAGCGGCTGCACCAGCACCCCGCCATGCCGGCGCACCTGCTCATCCGCGTGGACGCCCGCCCGGCTCGCCTCATGCTCCTCGAAGATGAGCATCCCGGACGCGCCGGCGCCGATGACCGGCTTGATGACCCCTCTCGTCGCGCCCAGCGAAGCGAGGGCGGCGCGCACGCCGCCTTCTCCGCCCACTTCCTCCATCCACGCCGTCGGCACGATCGGCACGCCCGCGGCTTCAAGACAACGCATGTACCGCTTGTCCACGTTGCCGCGCACGATCCCGGGCGCATTGAACACCCGCGTCCGCTCGCCAACGCCCTCCATCCACGCCAAAAACTCGTCGAGCCGATGCTGGTAGTCCCAAGTCGTGCGGATCAGCACGCCGTCGAAGCCCCCCCAGTCGACGTCCGCATCATCCCACCGCGGGCGGACAACCTCGTACCCCTGCGCGGACAACCGTTCGCCGAGCGCCTCATCGTCGCCGGCGACAAAGCCGTCGTGATGCGCACACGTCGCCAGCGCCACCCTCGCCAGGCTCACCCGTTCCCCTCGGGAGGCTTGGGCGACTCCTCGGCGTTCTCGGCGTCAGTCGGCTCGCCCCCGGTCTGGGCGTCCGCGTCAGGCGCCGCGCCCTCGTCAGGCTCGCCCTCCCCCTCCGCGCCCTCCTCCTCCACCGGCTTCGAGATCGTCAGGAACGGGATCGCCCGGTCAATGCTGTTGATCGTCCCCCGCAGCGACGCCATGTGCTCGTCAAGCGCCGAGAGCGAGGCCTCGATGTTGTCGAGCTCCCCGTCCACGTTCGACAGCGACCCCTCCACGCCCGTGAGCGAGCCGTCGATCGTGTCCAGCCGCCGAAGCTGGGTCTGCAGCTCGACCAGACGCTGGTTGGTCGCCTGCACTTCTTCCAGCGCCGACTCGACCCGCACCAGCGTCTCGTTCGCCCGATCGAGCTGACGCTCGATGTCGTAGAACACGCACCCCGGCGCCGCGAGCACGCCGCCCAGACACGCCAACAACAGACCGAGGACGCCTCGCCCCCCGCCCAATCGCTCCACCATGGCTCCCTCCACGCGCTCAGCCGCCGAACGCGGCCATCGCCGCCTTCTCCATCTCAGCCGGCGTCATGTCCTTGATGTGCGTCGCGAACGACCACGCGTGCCCGTACGGATCCTGCACCGTCGCGTACCGGTCACCCCAGAACATGTCCGCCGGCGGCATCGTCACCTTCGCGCCCGCGTCCGACGCACGCTTCACCACCGCGTCCGTGTCGCGCACGTACTGATGAATCGTCACCGGCGTCCCGCCCAGCGCCCCGGGGTTCCGCTCCTTCCCGCCGCAGAACTCCGGGAAGTCGTCGCACAGGTAGATCAACGACCCCCCGATCTTGATCTGCGCGTGCATCAGCTTGTCGGAGCCCGGCACCGGATGCCGCATGACCTCCTCCGCGCCGAACGCCTTCTTGTAGAACTCGATCGCCTCCGCGGCGTTGTTGACGACCAGGTGCGGGATGACGCCCTCGGCGCCCTCGGGGATCGGGTTGGTCATGGGCTTCTCCTCGTGCTTGAAATGGTCCCGCCAGCGTAGGACCCGACGCCCGCCGCGGCCCTCGCCGGCTGCCACCTTGGCAGCGACGCCCGGGTCCTGGCGCCCCGCCGCCGCCCCGAACTCGCCCCCGCCGCCCCACCGGCCTGGCGCCCCCTTTGCCAAACCTTCTCACGCCCGGGCCATCGCCCGGCGCCAGAACAGGAGGACACCACATGGCAGGGCCACTGACCAGACGGATCAACAACGAGTGCGGCGTCGCCAACCCCTTCGACCGGATCTTCGAGAGCTTCTTCCGCGAGCCGGTCTTCACCCGCGAGCTCGCCCCGGTCTTCGAGGAGGGCATCCTCGCCGTCGACGTCTCCGAGGACGCCGAGAGCGTCATCGTCCGCGCCTCGCTCCCCGGCGTGAAGAAGGACGACGTGAACGTCGAAGTCCACGACGGCGTCGTCACCATCAGCGCCCACAAGACCGAGGAGCACGAGGAGACCCAGGAGAAGTTCTACCGCAAGGAGCGCCGCGAAGGCTCGGTCAGCCGTCGCATCGCGCTGCCGGTGGCGGTCCTCGAGGACAAGGCCTCCGCCGAGCTCAAGGACGGCGAGCTCACCCTCCGCCTCCCCAAGACCAAGCAAGGCGGCCCCCGCAAGGTCAGCGTGGGCTGAGGCCCGCGACGAAACAGCTCTCTCTCCTCACATCTCTCTCACGTGGGACGAACCACCCCGGGTGAGGGATCAGCACGCCGGCGCCGGCCGCAAAGGCCAGCGCCGGCGTTGTCTTGAGAGCAAGCCATTCACGTCGCCGGAGCAGGGCATCTTGTGCCCCTGCTTGTCCCGAGGGTGAGTATCGTCCACAATGCGGACCCCGCCAGTCTCGGCGGGCACGGAGAATGGACTCATGCGACAGCTCATCGCGGCGGGCATCACCGCCATCTGTGTTCTGGCGGCCAGCCCCGCGACCGCTGCGACCGCCGCGACCGCCGTCGACCTCACCGACGCCCAGAAGCAGCAGCTCTCCAACGCCCAGCACTACCTCAAGCAGCTCGAGTCCAACCTCAAGCTCGCGGAGGACTCGGCCGGTCCCGGGACCGACGCGCCCACCGGCTCCAAGCTCCGCCTCACCGAGATGCGCCTCGAGCAGGCCCGCGTCTACGTCGAGCCGACCGCCAAGTCGCTCGATGGCCTGCCGACCGATGACGCCGACGTCGAGCCGGTCGTCGCCTCGTTCAACGACGCCAAGGCGCGCATCGCGGCCCTTGACGACCGCCTCGCCGGCAAGACCGCGGCACCCAGGGAAGCCGACAAGCCCAAGCAAGACCCGAAGCCCGCCCCGGCGCCCAATGCCAAGCCCGCCACCGAGACCGTCCGCCTCGACTACAAGCAGGAAGAGCAGCTCAAGAACGCCCGCTTCAACCTGCGCGAGGTCGAGGGCAATGCCCGGGCCCTCGAGGCGCAGGTCAAGGAGCTCGAGGGCGTCGAGGACAAGGACGCGTACGACTACCGCAAGCTCGTGGCGGCGATGAGTACGATCGAGAACGCCAAGCGCAAGGCCGGCTGGGCCGCGGACGCGCTCAAGCCCCTGCCCGCCAACGGCGAGGGCGTTGCCGAGCAGAACCAGCATCTCGCCGAGCTGAACGCCTCGATCGCCAAGTCCGAGGCGTACCTGACGCCGATCCACGAGCGACTCCAGCAGATCATCAACCCGGCGAACTACCCCGACCTGCACGACGACCTGGAGCGCCTGCGGGGCCTGTCGGTGATGTACGGCAACCCGATGATCCTCCAGACCGACCGCCCGCAGGCCGGCGAGGTCTTCAAGCAGGGCGACGCGACCATGCAGGAGGTCACGCGGATCGCGCAGAAGTACCGACGCCTGATCGAGCAGCAGACCGAGGACGGCAAGCGGATCGAGGGCGTGGGCAACGCGGTGCTGCAGAAGTTCAACGCGTTCAACGCGGCGGCGGAGCAGCAGAGGCAGATGCTGCCCGACCTGATCCGGTCGGACATGGGTCAGGCGAGGGAGCTTGCCGACCAGGCGGTCGCGGAGCAGAAGCCGTTGTTCTTCACGGGGGGGATCCCGCAGCAGGTGGGGGAGGCCGAGGAGGAGCTGGCGCTGTACGAGACGCTCGACCCCGCGAACGCGCCGGCGATCCGCAAGGAGCTCGAGGCCTTCAAGGCGGACCTGAAGAAGAAGCAGAAGGCGCTGGAGGAGCAGATCATCCGCGAGAACACGCTGCCGCCCGATCGGTACGCGGGGGCGGACAAGAAGGCGCTGACGGAGCGGGCGTCGAACAAGTGGAAGCAGATCCAGAAGGACGCCAAGGTGCTGACGGTTCGCTTCCCCTCCGAGCAGTGGAAGCGCGAGACGATGTGGCGCTACTCGAACGGGACGTGGTACTTCATCGACCGCTCACGCCTGCAGGCGCAGGTGATCGTCAAGCACGACAAGAAGCTGGCGGTGATCCGGCCGATCAACCTGTGGATCAACCACGCGAGCAACGACGAGCTGACGGCGACGCCCTTGGACGAGCTGAACGACGAGCTGATCCCGCAGCGGTTCCTGCTTCTGGAAAAGGTGAAGTAGCGCGACCGGCGATCCGACGCGAAACCGACTGGGAATTCCCGCGAATGGAATGGCGTTCGGGAGGGCGCACCGTGCCGATGCGCGATAGAGCCTGGGCGGGACTCGTGAGCGTGGCGCTCGCCGGGCTTTTTCTCGCGTTCGCGTGTCCCCCCGGCGAGCGTCGGAACGCGTGTTTGTGGGACGAGGACACGCTCCGGACCGAGGCGGCCGGGCTCCCGGGCGTCGCCGAGATCATCGTTGGACGGTTCGACAGGTTTCCCGATCTGTATTACGAGATGCGGCTGACGCGGGTCACGCCCCTCATTGAATCGGACCCCGATCAACTGGAGGCGTACGACGACGCGGGCGTCGCGTGTGATCGGCTCGGGCGGGACGACGAGGCGATCGAGTGGATGGCGCAGAAGCTCGCTGCGATCGAGCGTCTGGAGGCCTCGGGCGAGGATGTGTCCGAGCATCGGTACCGGTACCTGGCGAACCTCGGGACGTTCCATGTCCACCGATGGGTGCGCGGCGGCGGTGATCGTGGCGACATGTCGGACTTGGAGCAGGCGAGGGACCTGATCGCCGAGGCGATCGAGCTGAATCCCGACGCCCACTTCGGACGTGAGCGGTACCAGCTCCTGGCGATCAAGTGGCTGCTCGATCCGCCAGTGCCCGGGGAGGATGAGGACTTCTATCGCGTCCCACTGATCTTCGACGCGGACCCGGCATTGCGCGGCAACTCGTACTTTCCCAGGGGCAACACACTGCCCGAGCACGGCTACGGGGACGCGATCGAGGGCCTGACCGGGCTGATCGCACTCGGCGCCGCGTGGGAGAGCGTGGACATCTTTCACGCCTTGACGGCGGCGCTGAGGCAGCGTGGCGACGCGTCTGTCGCGCTGCTGGCGCAGCTGCGCCGCGAGGAGCTGCTCGATGAGGGGCGGGTGTCGTTCTATCCGGTCGAATCGCTGGAGTACCCGGACTGGGTCGAGGCGGCGGGCGTGTACGACAGCCAAGAGGTCAAGATCAAGGCGTACTACAAAGCCGCACGGGCGGAGGCCGAGTCTTGGCGCGAGGCGAGAAACGCGTACCTCTTGGAGCGCCTGACGCACGGCGACCACCCCGATATCAACGCGACGTTCTGGGCGTCGTGGGAGGAGCCGTCGCAGCCGCCTCAGATGCCAGGGAGTTTTCTGGGCCTCTCCAGACCAATGTTGGCTTTGGTGATCGTCTCGCTCACGCTTGTCGTGGGGGTTGGGTTGTTCGTGGCCGGTTCCCTCATGGCGGCGAAGCTGTACGGCATGCATATTCGGCGCACCAACACCACTGCGTAGCTCGTCGCCGGACCTAGGTCTGGAGAACGCCCGTCTTGAATTGGCATGCGTAATCCCACCCTCTCGTCGCTTCAAGGGCGGCGGTGAGTTCTTCTCGGGTGCGGTGGGGTTCGATGATGCGGTCGATCCAGCCGCGGCTGGCGGCGTGGCGGATGTCCTGCTGCTCGTTGTAGCTCTCGCGGACGGCGGCGAGGATTCTTTCGTGTGTGTCTTTGTCGATCTGCTCGCCCTTGCGCTCGCGGGAGCGTTCTTCGATCATCGCGAGGACGCCGGTGGCTTGGGCAGCGCCCATGACGGCGCACTTGGAGCCGGGCCAAGCGAGTGAGAGGAACTGGTCGAAGGCGCGGCCGCACATGGCGTAGTTTCCGGCGCCGTAGGAGCCGCCCATGATGACGACGATCTTGGGGACGACGGAGTTGGACATGGCGTTGACCATTTTGGCGCCGGCGCGGATGATGCCGGCTTGTTCGGAGTCGCGCCCGACCATGAAGCCGGTGGTGTCGTGGAAGAAGATGAGGGGGATCTTGCGTTGGTTGGCGTCCATGATGAAGCGTGCGGCCTTGTCGGCGGCCTGCTGGTAGATGACGCGGGGCATGTTGGTGGATTTGGAGGGGCCGGATTTGCCGCCGGGGGTTGATTGCTCGGTGAGCTTGCCCTGGTTGGCGAGGATGGCGACGGGGTGGGAGTTGATGCGGGCGTAGGCGCAGACGATGGAGGCGCCGTAGTCGGGTTTGTACTCGTCGAGGTCGGGGGCGAGGGATTCGCGAATCCGAGGCTTCGAGGACTCAGCCTCGGCGTCTCGCGCCGGTTGGAAACCGGCCCCACCGGTGCGATCGACGCGTGAATCGACGATGCAGGCGAGGATGTCCTTGACGTCGTACTGCTGGCCTGGCTTGTCGGTGAAGAGGGTGTAGATGTCGTTGGGGTCGCGGTGGGGGGTGGAGGAAGCGACGGAGCGACGGGGCGACGGAGCGACGGAGGGGGACTCGGGCCGGTTGGAAACCGGCCCCACCGGGGAAGGTCCCACGACTCGAAGGCTCGTCGTGGGCGTGATCTGGCTTCGTCGTCCGTCGCTTTGTCGCTCCGTCGCTTCGAGCCCGTACTTGCCCGCGAGGTTGCGGAGGCGGGTGATCGCGGCGTCGTCGTCGGGTTCTTTGAAGTCGATGGTGCCGGAGATGGCGGCGTGCATGGAGGCGCCGCCGAGCTCTTCGTCGGTGACGTCCTGGCCGATGGCGGCCTTGACCAGGGCCGGGCCGGCGAGGTAGAGGCCCGAGCCTTCGGTCATAATGAGCGTGTCGCACAGGACGGGGAGGTATCCGCCGCCGGCGACGCAGTAGCCCATGATGGCGGCGGTCTGGGGGATGCCCTCGGCGCTGATCTTCGCGTTGAGAAAGAAAATCCGGCCGAAGTCGTCGGTGTCGGGGAAGACGTCTTCCTGGAGTGGGAGGAAGACGCCGGCGGAGTCGACGAGGTAGATGAGCGGGAGGCGGGCGGCGCGGGCGATCATCTGGGCGCGGATGATCTTCTTGCAGGTCATGGGGAAAAAGGCGCCGGCCTTTACGGTGGCGTCGTTGGCGATGATCATGTGGGGGCGGCCCTGGACGGGGGCGATGCCGGTGACGACGCCGGCGGCGGGGGCGCCGGCGTGCTCGGCGTACATGCCGTGGGCGGCCCAGAGGGCGAGCTCTTGGAAGAAGGCGCCCTCGTCGATGAGCTTGGCGACGCGTTCGCGGGCGGTGAGGCGGTTCTTGGCGTGTTGGCGCTCGATGGCCTTGGGGCCGCCGCCTTCGCGGATCTTGGCCTCGGTGGCGAGGAACTCGGCGGTGAGGGATTGGAGCGTGGGGGTGGCGGTTTCGCCCATGCGTGTGGCGTCCTGTATCGCGACGGGTCGGTTGGGATCAGGGTATGTCGGGGTGGGCGGGGAGGCGGGGGCGTGCGGTTCCTGATCCCGGGGCGTTGAGACGCCCGATCAAGTCACAATCGAGACGCGGTCGCACTTGCCGCCGCCGGGGTCGGGGGTTTCATTCGGTCGCCGCCCTTCGATCGGGCGGCCGGAGGGCGCCATGAACGTGATGCCGCCGATGCAACCGTGGGAGGCGATGCACCCGATCGTGGTGCACTTCCCGATCGTGCTGTTGCTGCTTGCGTGGGTTCCGATCGTGATCGGGGTGTTCGACAGGCCGCGGCGGCTGGCGTGGATGCTCGGGGGGCTGCTGATGCTCGTCGGGGGGACGGGGGCGGCGTTCGTGGCGGTGCTGTCGGGCGAGGCGACCAAAGAGACTGTCGGCGCCATGAGTCAGGTCGTCGAGCACGCGATCCACGAGCACGAGGAGATGGGCGAGCTGGCGCGGACGATGTTCATCGTCGTGACGGCGTTGTTCGTGGTGACGCTCGGGCTTGGCGCGGGGCTGAAGAAGGGGACGGCGCGCCGGGTCGCGGTCTCGATCGCGGGGGTGGTGTTCCTCGGGTTCTATGTCTTCGCGGCGACGCGGCTGGCGTGGGCGGGGGACATGGGCGGGGAGCTGGTGCACGTGTACGGCGTGCGGGCGAAGATGAAGATGTCGTCGCCGCCTGCGGAGGCCCCGTCACAAGGCGGCGCGGAGCAACACGACTAGCGGGCGCGGGGTCGAGACTGATCGGGGACAAGCATCCGCTGGAGCGCGCCCGCGAGCCAACGACGGCGGGCGCGCGAGAGCGTCGTGCCGATCTTGACGGTTCGGTCCGCGGCGTCGATGACGATCTGGCGGTCGGGCTTGCCGTTGGTGGAGGAGTCGGCGGTCTCGATCGAGACACTTTTGACGCGTGTCGAGTCGAAGCGGCGCGTCCAGCCGACGGGCCCGAGGCCCGTGAAGGCGCGTCCGTCGCCCGAGCGGAGGGCGATCTCGACCTTGCCGAAGAGGGCCATGAGCGCGACGACGAACGTGCCCAGGCCGACGAGGATGAAGGGGATGAGGAAGAGGAGGAGGAACCAGGCCTCGTCGCGCCGCATGGTGTGGGGCGTGCCGTGCTCGCCTTGGGTGATGGGGACCTTGGCGCCGAAGAAGGAGGCGATGACGTTGGCGAGGAAGACGAGGACGATGGAGTTCCAGAAGCCCGAGAAGAGGATGAAGAAGATGGCCGTGCCGGTGGAGCGCATGGTGGCGCCCAGGCGCGTCTCGTTCCCGTCGTCACGGAGCCAGGCGCCGGCGGGAACGCTCTCGCTGGCGGCTTCGTCGAGGTCTTCTCGCTCGGCGAGCTCCGAGAGCTTGTGGACGGTGTCGCAGGCGCGGCAGTAGGCGACATTCTCGCCGACGTTGATGTCGTCGGGCGGGATGTCCGCGTGGCATTTCGGGCAGACGGTGTCCATCGGCGTCAGTATGGCCCGGGAGCACGTCCGCCGCGAGCGGGAACGCGGTTCCTATCGGCGTCGACGCATGAGGTAGGTCTCGCCCTCCTCGACGCTCTGGGCGGAGACGAAGACCCAGCCGGCGTTCCCGAGGGTGTTGAGGTGCTTGAGCTTGACGTCGAGGCGGACGCGCCCGCGTCCGTTGTCGGAGGCGCGGGACGTGCCCTTGACGTCAGGGGGCTCGAGGCGGACGGCCTTGGTCTCGGTGACGAAGAGGGCGT
This sequence comes from Phycisphaerales bacterium, assembly GCA_041402005.1. Classification (GTDB taxonomy): domain Bacteria; phylum Planctomycetota; class Phycisphaerae; order Phycisphaerales; family UBA1924; genus JAJRXR01. The sequence goes on from JAWKTB010000006.1 coordinate 340,784, forward strand.
TCTCGCCGACGATGGTGAGTTCGCCGTACTCGAAGCGGTCCGGCTCGCTCGGGGCGGCGGCCAGGCCCAGGGCGATGAGGATGGCGACCGCGGCGGGCAGGGCGAGCCAGCGGCGGGAAAGGGCGGGTTTCGCGGTGTTCATGGGGGATCCTCCGGCTTGCCCGGGACCGCCACCTCGGACAGATTGCTGACAATTTGCTGGCCAGGTGAGAATTTTGTTACCCGACCGTGTCCCTAGCGTTGACAAGCAGGTTCGGGATCTGATACAGTCCGAAAACCGGGCCCGCGAGCGGCGCCGCCCCCGGTCGGATCGGTCGGTCAGGACGGCCGTCGAACGAACCCTGCGCCGAGACCCGTGCGCCCGCAAGGCTGCGGGGGGGAGTCCAGATGGCCAGATAGCAGAGAGGCAGATCGCAGATTCGGAGGAACCGATCGATCGGGTTTCTGATCTGCCACCTGGCCATATGCCATCTGGAAATCTGACCTCTCCTCCAACAGCGCCCGAGGCCCCGCACGGCAGAAAGGACGGTTCGATATGGCACGCGCCACCGGTTCCGGTTCGAGCAACGGGTCTGTCGCCACCAAGGAAGCTCCTCAGAAGGAAGGCTCGTCGAGCGCGACGAAGGAAGCCCCGAAGCCCTCGGCGCCCGTCGAGGTCGCCGCCCCGGAGAAGGCGCCCGCGAAGGTGGCGCCCAAGCCCGAGATCGACCCCCAGAAGCAGCAGGCCCTCGAGCGCACGCTGTCGCAGATCGACAAGGCGTTCGGCAAGGGCTCGATCATGCGCCTCGACGAGGAGGCGTACCTCCACATCCCCGGCATCTCGACCGGCGCGCTCAGCCTCGACCTGGCTCTGGGAGGCAAGGGGATCCCGCGCGGGCGCATCGTCGAGGTGTTCGGGCCTGAGTCCTCGGGCAAGACGACGCTGGCGCTGACGGTGATCGCGAACGCGCAGAAGCGTGGGGGCGTGGCGGCGTTCATCGACGCCGAGCACGCGCTGGACCCGACGTGGGCCCGCAAGATCGGGGTCAACATCGACGACATGCTGGTGAGCCAGCCGGACACGGGCGAGCAGGCGCTGGAGATCTGCGAGCTGCTGGTGCGGTCCAATGCGGTGGACGTGATCGTGGTGGACTCGGTCGCGGCCCTGATCCCGAAGGCGGAGATCGAGGGCGAGATGGGCGACACGCACGTCGGCCTCCAGGCCCGCCTCATGTCCCAGGCGATGCGCAAGCTCACGGGCGTGATCGCCCGGAGCAACTGCACCGTGATCTTCATCAATCAGATCCGCGAGAAGATCGGCGTGATGTTCGGCTCGCCCGAGACGACGCCCGGCGGGCGGGCGCTCAAGTTCTACTCGTCGGTCCGGGTGGACATCCGGCGCACCGGGACGCTCAAGGACGGGGAGACGCCGGTGGGCAACCACGTGCGGGCGCGGGTCGTCAAGAACAAGGTGGCGCCGCCCTTCCGCCAGGCGGAGTTCGACATCATGTTCGACGAGGGCATCAGCGCGACGGGCGACCTCATCGACATGGCGGTCGAGGACAAGGTGTGCGAGAAGTCCGGGGCGTGGTATTCGTACGGCGAGCTGCGCCTGGGCCAGGGGCGCGAGCGGGCCAAGGAGTTCCTGCGCGACAACCCGGAGCTGTTCGAGGAGATCCGGGAGAAGATCCTGGACAAGCGGTTGCCCCAGCGCAAGAAGGCGCCCGCGCCCGAGAGCGCCGGGGCCTGAGGTCGGGTGTGCGCCCGAGCGCCGGTTGTGATCCAAAGCCCAGGGACTCGAGTCCCTGGGCTTTTCTTCATGGGCTCGGGAAGACCGAGGGGCGATCCCGCGTTGCCCGCGCCGGGGGCTGGGCATACCCTTGCGACCGACATCTCGCGGATGTGGCGGAATTGGCAGACGCGCTAGGTTCAGGTCCTAGTGGGGGTAAAACCCCGTGGAGGTTCGACTCCTCTCATCCGCATTGACGAGCGGGCGGGTCACGAGACCCGCCCGTTGCGTTTTTGGCGTGGGGGCATCCGCGTATGGAGTGGGCGGTATGCTCGGCGCATGAGCACACTCACGACGCTGACACGACGATTCCTGGCTGTCGGGCTGATGCTGGCGCTGACGGGCCAAGCGGTGGCCCAGGACGAGAAGACGCCCGAGCCCGCCAAGGCGCCCGCGTTCGTGCGCTACCCCGACAAGCCGGCGGTCAGCGTGCATCGACTCCAGGTCGGCGATCAGGTCGTGGACTACATGGCGATCGCGGACACGATGGTCCTCGTCGGGGACAAGGACGAGGAGAAGGCGCGGGTCTTCTACGTCGCATACCGGAAGTTCGACCCGACGACGCCCGACGCGGCCAAGGGGCGGCGGCTGCTGGGCGACGAGGCGTACGACAAGATCGTGGGGACGTACGACGGGCCCTTGGAGACAGCGGCCGGTCTCGCCCGCGCCCTGATCGACAAGGGGGAGGACCCCCTGGCGATCTTCAAGGCGCCGGACGCGGGGGAACGCCCGATCACGTTCAGCTTCAACGGCGGCCCGGGCTCGAGCAGCGTCTGGCTGCACCTCGGCCTGTTTGGGCCCAAGCGGGTGAAGTACGCGGACGACGTGGGCAACCCGGGCCCCCCGCCGTATGAACTGCAGGACAACGCGTTCTCGCTCCTGGATCGGTCGGACTTCGTCTTCATCGACCCGGTCTCGACGGGGTACTCGCGGGCGACCGAGAAGGACGACGCGAGGCAGTACCACGGGGTCGAGCCCGACATCCGCTCGGTCGCGGAGTTCATCAGGCGGTACGTGTCGAGGACCGGGCGTTGGCGGAGCCCCAAGTTCATCGCGGGCGAGAGCTACGGCACGACCCGGGCGGCGGGATTGGCCCAGGAGCTGCACGACACGCACGGCATGAACCTCAACGGCGTCATCCTGATCTCGGCCCTCCTGCACTACTCGACGGTCGAGTTCGACACGAGCAACGACCTGCCCTACATCTGCTTCCTGCCCAGCTACGCGGCGACGGCGCACTACCACCACGCGCTCGGGGACCGGTATCAGAACATGGCGATCGGGGAGTTCGTCGCGGAAGTCAGGGAGTTCGCCCGGGGCGAGTACGCCTCGGCCCTGATGATGGGCGATTCGCTCGAGCCGGACCGACGGGCCCAGCTCATCTCGCGCGTCGCGGCGTACACGGGCCTGAGCCCCGACTACGTGGACCGGGCGAACCTGAGGCCGGTGATCTACCTGTTCACCAAGGAGCTGCTGCGAGATCGGAGGCAGACGGTCGGGCGCCTGGACTCGCGGTTCACGGGGATCGATCGCGACGCGGTGGGGGCGGGGTATGAGTATGACCCGTCGTACGCGGCGATCCAGGGGATCTACACCGCGTGCCTGAACTCGTACGTGCGCGAGGAGCTGGGGTACCAGTCCGATCTGCCCTACGAGATCCTGACGAACGTGGGGCCGTGGGACTATGGGCGGGGTGGGAACAATCAGTACCTGGACATTGCCGAGCGGCTTCGGTCGGTGATGCACGAGCAGCCGTACATGAAGGTGTTCGTGGCGGCGGGGTACTACGACCTGGCGACGCCGTTGTTCGGGATCGAGGAGACGATCCAGCACATGGGCCTTGCGGCGGACGTGCGTGGGAACATCCAGGTGCACGAGTACGAGGCGGGTCACATGATGTACATCCACCGTCCGTCGCTGGAGAAGCTTCGGGGCGATCTGGACGCGTTCTACGACGCCGCGATGGCGCCGTGACGGGGCGTGCACGAGCTGTCGCTTGACGGGTGGCGGCGCGGGGGGCGGTAGTCTGCCCGCGTGGACCTGATCTATTGCGGCATCGACGAGGCGGGGTACGGGCCGATGTTCGGGCCCTTGTGTGTCGGGATGGCCGCGTTCCGCGTGCGAGGCTGGGAGCCCGACGGGCATGCGCCCGACTTGTGGAAGCTGCTTTCGAAGGGGGTCTGCCGGTCGGGGGGCGACAAGCGGGGGCGGGTCGCGATCGCGGACTCGAAGAAGCTCAAGCTGGCGAACAGCCTGAAGACCAAGCATCCGCTGACGCACCTGGAGCGCGGGGTGCTGTCGATGCTCGCGGCGGCGGAAGAGAAGAGTGTCGAGGACGACACGGCGCTCTTCGAGCGCCTCGGCGTGGAGCTCGAGCCGCATGGGTGGTATGGCGGGGCTGCCCTCGGGCTTCCCCTCTCCTCGACACAGGACCAGATCGGCATCGCGGCGAACATCGTCGCCAGGGCGATGGCGCAGGGCGGGGTGGAGCTCGTCGCGCTGCGCTGTGTCACGGTCTGCGAGGGGGCGTTCAACGAGCGGGTCCGCGAGTGCGGGAGCAAGGCGGCGGTGAGTGGGGGCGTGGTCGCCGCCCTCATGGGCGAGGCGTCGCGACAGTGGGGGACGGACTCCACGCTTCGCCTCGTCTGCGACCGCCAGAGCGGGCGGACCGACTACGAGGACTTCGTCCGCCCGGCGCTGGGCGAGGACTTCGAGACGCTGGAGCAGTCGGCGCGGGCGAGTCGGTACGCCGCCCGCGACGGGCGGGACGTGGGGGCGCTTTTCATCCCGGAGTGCGAGGACCATCATCTGCCGGTCGCGCTCGCGTCAATGACGGCCAAGCTCGTGCGTGAGTTGGCGATGACGCGGTTCAACCGGTACTGGTCGGGGCGCTCACCGGACCTGAAGCCGACGGCGGGGTACACGACCGACGCGAGGCGATGGCTGCGTGACGCCGAGGGCGTCGTCGGCGGGCGGGAGCGGGCGGAGATGGTGCGGATCGCCTGAGCGCCCTCGGCGTACGCTCCCCTTGCGTGAGCGAGGCCCGTCGCATGCTGGACCTGGCGGCCCGGCTCGCCCTGCGGGGGGCGGGCCTCGTCGAACCGAACCCGATGGTGGGGGCGGTGCTCGTGCGCGACGGGCGCGTGATCGGGCTGGGGCATCACACGCGGTTCGGCGCCCTGCACGCGGAGCGCGAGGCCATCGCGGACTGCCGTCGGCGGGGTGGGGATCCGAGGGGCGCGACGCTGTATTGCACGCTCGAGCCCTGCAAGCACACGGGCAAGCAGCCGCCGTGCGTTGATGCGATCGTCGAGGCGGGCGTCGGGCGCGTCGTGTTTGCGAGACGGGATCCGTGTGTTGAGTCGGGCGGAGGCGGCGAGCGGCTCCGGGAGGCGGGCATCGCGGCAGAGTTGTGCGAGGAGAGTGAGTTGGCGGTCGGCGTGAGCGACCCGTTCATCAAGCGCGTGACGACGGGGATGCCGTGGGTCATCGCCAAGTGGGCGCAGACGATCGACGGGCGCGTCGCGACGCGGACGGGCGAGAGCCAGTGGATCAGCTCGCCAGCGTCGCGCCGGCGGGTGCACCGCCTGCGCGCGCGGGTGGACGCGGTGCTGACCGGCTCGGGCACGGTGCTCGCCGACGACCCGACCTTGAACGCCAGGGAGGCGAGGCGGGTGCGGCGTGTGGCCAAGCGGGTCGTGCTCGACACGGACCTCGATGTGCCGCTGGAGTCCACGCTGGTGCGCACGGCGGGGGAGCTGCCGACGGTTCTCGCGTGCTCGAAGGATCTGATCACGGCCGGGATCACGGAGACGAAGCGCCTGGCGCTCGAGAGGGCGGGCGTCACGATCCTGGGCGTGCCCGAGGAGAACGGTCGGCTGCATCTCGACCTGCTGCTGCGGGCGATGAGTGAGAAACTCGGCGTGACGAACGTGCTTGTCGAGGCGGGGCCGGGCTTGCTGGGGTCGCTCTTCGAGCGCGACCTGGTTGACGAGGCGGTGGTGTATGTCGCGCCGATGATGCTGGGAGACGAGCACGCGAGGTCGGTCGCGAGCTGGCGGGCGGCCGAGTCGTTGGACGCCGCGCTCCGACTCGCCCTCTGGCGCGTCAAGCGTGTCGGGAACGACGTGGAGCTGACGTATCGGCGGCGGGCGTAGAGCGTTCGATCGAAGTGATCACGGATCTTTGGTCGCGCGCGGGGGTGGCCAGAACCGGAGGCGGTCCTGGACGACGCCGGTCGTTGGTCCGCCGTCGCCCAGGAGCGTGAGGCGTCCGCCCGGCGTGTGCGAGCCCCAGCGGACCATCGCCAGGGCGATCGGGACGGCGCCGAGCATGGGCGAGATGGTCGAGCTGGTTATGTGCCCGATGGCGGGAGCCTCGGGATCGGGCGAGGCTCGGAGCTCGGCGCCCGGCGCGGGGATGTCGGCGTCATCGACGCCCTCGCGACCCTCGAAGCGGAGCGCGATGAGTGTCTGCTTGGGATGACCGAGGGCGTCCATGCGCGCGACGATCTCTTGGCCGAGGTAGCAGCCCTTCTTGAAGTCCACGCGATCGCGGAGCAGGCCCGTCTCGGCGGGCAGGTTCGTCGCGTCGAAGTCGAGGTTGAAGATGGGGGCGCCGGCCTCGAGGCGGGCGACGTTGATTGCGTGCCAGCCGCAGGGGCGGAGGCGGACATGGTCGGCGAGGGGATCGGGAGAGCCGTTCGCCGGCGTTGCGTCGTGGGGCTCGCCCAGCTCGAGGAGGCGGGCGTAGACGCGCTCGGCGTGCTCACTGGGGACGCTCAGCTCGAAGCCCAGTTCGGCGCACAGGTCATGTCGGTCGATGACGACGGGGACGCCGTCGATCTTGCCGCGGGTGGCGCGGTTGGGCGGGAGCGACGAGGGCGGGGCGGTGGGGGGTGTCGTGGCGTCGGAGGTGTTCGACGGGGGCGTCTCGACGCACGCGTCGAGGAGGCGAGCCGCGGACGGGCCGATGAGCCAGAGTCGGTGGGTGCGCGGCGTCGCGTCCTCGATCCGGACGTCCTCGGCGAAGACGTAGGCTTCGAGCGATGTGCGGGTCTCCTCCGCGACGAGGAGATCGACGTCGATCAGCGTCCGGTCGCCTAGTTCGGTCAGACGGAGGTCGGCGACGAGGCGCCCCTTGCGGTTGAGCCAGAAGGAGTCGCGCGACTCGCCGGGCCGCATGTCGGCGACGCGCTGGGTGAGCATGTTGTTGAGAAACCCGAGGCGGTCGGCGCCGGTAAGTTCGAGGGTCGCCCGGTGTGCGGCGTCGAACAGGACGCAATGACGGCGCAGGGCGGCGTACTCGAGTTCGAGCGGGGCGAAGGCGGCGACGAGCGGGGCGCCCAGCTCGTGCGTGCCGTAGGTCGCGAGCATGCCGCCGCGGGCGCGGTGCGAGTCCAGCAGGGGCGTGCGGGCGGTCATCGCCAAGCGTATGTCGGGCGGAGTCATGCCCGGGGCGCCCTTCGACGGCGGCTATGCTCTTGCCCCTTCCAAGGAGACCAATCCGTGAACATCGACCTCCTCCGCCGACTCTGCGAGACACCCGGCGTCCCCGGACGCGAGCAGCGCGTCCGAGCCCTGATCGAGAAGGAGGTCAAGGGCCTGTTCGACAAGGTGGAGACGGACGCCCTGGGCTCGCTGATCTGCCGTCGATATCCGCGCGTCGGCTCGAAGGGCGCCAAGAAGTCGGAGGGCAAGGGGAAGGCGGTCGAGGGCGCGACGAAGGTCATGCTGCTGTGTCACATGGACGAGATCGGGTTCTTCGTGAGCGCGATCGACGACAAGGGGTTTCTCTGGATCAACCCCGCCGGCGGGTTCGACCCCAGGAACCTCTTCAGCCGTCGCGTGCTCGTCTGCACGGACGACGGGGACTACAAGGGCGTGATGAACCCGGGGGGGCGACCGCTGCACATCTCGAGCCCGGACGACCGCAAGAAGGTGCCGGAGGTCAAGGAGTTCTTCGTCGACGTGGGCTTCCCGCCGGCGGAGGTCAGCAAGCGGTTCAAGATCGGCGACTTCATCGTGATGGACGAGCCGTTGATCGAGGTGGGGGAGAAGGTCGTCAGCAAGGCGCTGGACAACCGGGTCGCGTGCTGGCTGGGGATCGAGGCGGTGCGTCAGCTTGACAAGTCGGGTGACGCGCACGATTGCGAGGTCGTCGTCGCGTTCACGTCGCAGGAAGAGGTCGGGCTGCGGGGGGCGAAGACCGCGTCGTATGCGGTCCGCCCGGACATCGGGCTGGGGATCGACGTGACGCTCGCGTGCGACACGCCGGGCGTGCCCGATTGCGAGCGTGTGACGGTTCACGGTGAGGGGTTCGCGCTGCACATCAAGGACGGGTCGTTCATCTCGGACGCGGAGCTGGTGCGCGAGGTCGAGGCGCTGGCGAAGAAGAAGAAGATCAAGTACCAGCGGTCGATCCTGGCGGCGGGGGGCCAGGACGGGGCGGCGGCGCAGCAGGCGGCGGCCGGGGCGAAAGCCATCGGCGTCACCGTCGGGACGCGGTACATCCACACCGTGACCGAGATGATCGACAAGCGGGACCTCGAGGCGGCGCGGGACATCCTGGCGGCGTACCTGGCGGCCGCGAAGTAGCTCGGCGGGGCGCGTCCGCCCGGCGCGGAGGCAGACGGATGAAGACGCTCGGCATCGTCGCGCACAGCGCCGAGGGGGGCGCGTTGTGCTTCATCACCGCGTGTCGGGAGGGGGGCGCGAGGCTCGGGGCGCACATGCACCCGGAGATCGTTCTCAGCGCAATCCCAATGGCCTGGAGCATGCCGGGCTGGGAGTCGGGCGATCTGGATGCGGTGGGCGTCTTCCTGAGGCGGGGGGTCGAGCGGGTCGCCGACGCGGGGGCGGCGTTTTTCGTGTGCCCGGACAACACGGCGCACATCGTGCTCGAGCGGATCGCGCCGACATTGCCGATCCCGGGCCTGCACATCGCCGAGGTGGTCTGCGAGCGGATCGCGGCGGAGGGCTGGACCAAGGTCGGGCTGCTCGGAACGGAGTGGACGATGACCGGGCCCGTGTACGAGCGGGCGCTGGCGTCGCGGGGCATGGAGCGTCTGATCCCCGAGAAGCCGGTGCGGGACGTCTTGCACGGAGCAATCTTCGAGGAGCTGTGCCGGGGTGTGTTCAGGGAATCGACGACCGAGAAGTATGTCGAGGCGATCCGGGGTCTGGAGGCCCGCGGCGCCGAGTGCGTCGTGCTCGGGTGCACCGAGATCCCGCTGATCATCACGGGCGAGAACTCGCCGCTGCCGGTGCTGGACTCGACGAGGCTGCTCGCGACGCGGGCGGTGTCGGTCGCGATCGACGAGCGACCGGTCTCGGTGACCGGCGGGTGGCTCACTCTCGAAACATGAAACAGAACGAGCGGCCCGGGTTGACGCGGGCCGCTCGTGCGCGTGATGCGGTGAGGCCTGGTTGTCGGGCTCAGGCGGCGAGGCTGGTGACGTTCTCGATGGACTCGACGACCTGGCGGACCTGGAAGGGTTTCTTGAGGAAGCCGTCGTAGCCGGCGGCGCGGAGGCCCTGGGCCTGGCCGTCGGTGAGCTTGCCGCTCATGGCGATGATGCGTGTCATCTGCATCGCGCCCGAGGAGCGGATGAGGTTGGTGATCATCTTGGCGTCGGAGTCGCCCAGGTGGATGTCGATGAGGACGACGTGCGGGCGGAAGCGCTCGCACTCGAGGCCGGCCTGGAAGCCGTTGGTGGCGGCGCGGACCTCGTAGCTGGTCTGCTCGGTCAGGACGCGGGTCAGGGCGTCGGCGATCTCCTGCTCGGAGTCGACGATGAGGACCCGGGTCGAGCCCGAGGTGATCCCGTCCATCGGGATGTGGTGTTCTTTCATGAAGCGGTACAGCTCGGCGACCGGGATCCGCCGGTCCTTGGAGCCCGGGATCCGGTACCCCTTGAGCTGGCCCGAGTCGAACCACTTGGAAACCGTGCGGGGGGCCACATTGCAGATCTTGGCCACCTCGCCGGTTGTCAGCACGTCCTTGTCAAGCGGCATGTCGTCTCACCTCGCTGAACGGAATCGGTGAATGCGGCCGAATCGGCACGCCCCACGGCTCCCGCAGCATCGTCGCAAACCGCCCATCGCTTGATGGGCAGAGGCGGAATCCGCCGCGAGGGGGGGCAGAATCTGGTTCTGGGACCCGCTGGGGGAGATGAAGCCGACCGAGAATCGGGGCCCGGATCGGGGCGGGCGTCGCACTCGCCCCCCTGGCGGTGTCGAGAGGGGGCGGGGCTGATCCGAGCCGGGGAGGGTCCGATCACCCGCCCCGCGTCGATTGACACCCCTCGCACGGGACAGATAGAGTGGTGACCTTCGGATTGCAGAACGGGCGGCATCCGCGCCTGGGGGTCGGCGTATGGACCGACGGGCGGGTCTGTCCGGGCGTCGGCGGGGTCGTCGTCAGGCCCGGGGCGGCGGGAACTGCCATCACTGCCAGGAGATCGATGTGGTCAGAGCCAATGCCGGACTCTCCCGACTGACGTGGGCGCTGCTCGCGGTGGGGCTGCTCGCCCTGCCGTCCGTGCCCGGCCTGACCCGCTCGGCCCAGGCCCAGCAGGACACGGCGGAGAAGACCCCGAAGGGGTTGATCGAGGACATCGAGCACTTCGTGATCATCGGTCAGTACGACGCGGTCGCGGGGGCGATGGCCGAGTTGCTCGACCGGGAGATCTCGAACACCGAGTTCGTGGACCTGGTGGAGCGTTCGGGCGAATACGACCGGTTCCAGGAGGCGATCTCGCGGGCGATGAAGGTCGACATGCTCGAGGACCTGGCCGCCCGTCTGGACCAGAAGTACAAGAGCGGCAAGCTCGAGCGGGTCCGCTCTCCGGACGAGGTGGCTCGGAACATCAAGCTGCTCGACGAGGGCGGGCTGCGGGCGCGTCAGATCGCACGTCAGCGGCTGCTGGCGGCGGGCGAGTACGCGATGCCCCAGCTCATGGAGACCTACCTGGCCAACGCGAACCCGAACCTGAAGGCGCAGGTGCAGCAGGTGATGGTGGACATGGGTCGCCAGGCGATCATGCCGCTGGTCGCGGCGTTGCCCGGGCTCGACCCCGCGCGCCAGGAGGCGCTGGTCGAGGTGCTGGGGCAGATCCCGTACCGGACGAGCCTGCCTTACCTCGTCCGCCTGAACCACGATACGGCGATCGACAAGGTCCGCCAGTCGACGGCGTGGGCGATCGACCAGCTCGGCGGGCGGACGGACATGAATGTCGCCGACCTCTTTTACTCCCTGGCCGAGGCGTACTACGACGAGCGGAGCGAGCTGACGAGCTTCCCGGACGAGAAGAGCCAGTTGCTCTGGGACTACGAGCCGTCGATCGGGCTTGTGCCGACGCCGATCTTGACCGAGGTGTACCACGAGGCGATGGCGATGCGGACGGTCGAGACGTCGCTGCGTCTGGACCCGTCGAGCCCGGACGCGGTGGCGTTGTGGATCGCGTCCAACTACTCGCGAGAGCTGGACTCGCCCGAGGGGTACGAGAACCCGGCGTACCCGCCGGAGCGTCGTGACGCGGAGTACTTCGCGGTCGCCGCCGGCCCGTCGATCGCGCAGCTGACGCTGGCACGGGGTCTCGACGACCGGGACACGCCCTTGGCGCGTCGGGTGATCGCCGCGATCGAGATGACCGCCGGCGGGCAGTCGCTGTGGGGCGGGACGGGCGGACGGCGCCCGCTGCTCGAGGCGGTGCGCTACCAGAACAGGCGCGTGCAGTACGAGGCGGCGCTGGCGCTGGGCAAGGCTCAGCCGCTGAGTCCGTTCGAGGGCTCGGAGCGTGTGGTGCCGCTGCTGGCCAGCGCCGTGCGTGACGCCGCCGCCCGTTACGCGGTCGTGCTGACCGGCGACGACCGCGAAGAGT
>JAWKTB010000007.1:0-283665 GCA_041402005.1 Phycisphaerales bacterium
CCGCCGCCCGCGACGAGGGCGACGCCCACAAGCGGGAGCAGTGTCCTGCGGGCATGGGGTTGCGTGCGGCGGATGAGGCGCACGAGTGTCACACCCATGACGATGAGGGTGAGGACGCCCGCGGCGAGCCAGGCGCCCCTCGATCCGGTCGCGAGCACGCCGAACGCCGCCAGACTGGACCCGCCGAGCGCGAGCCATTGCGTGCGTCCCCGCCCCATGAACGCCGAGGGCAGGTGCAGCCCGAGCGCGCCCGTCAGAATCGTCCCCCCGACGACCGGGTCCCACCAGACGGAGTTACGCCCCTCCCACCGGTCCCAGGGCATCCAGGTCTGGTCGAGCGCCGTCCCGACGGCGTGCGCGATCTGGAGCACGTTGCCCACCGCGAACCCGATCGCGAGGGCCGCGATCAGCCAGCGCCGATGCTCGAGAACGGGCCAGAGCATCATGCCGACCGAGAGCGCGCGCACCATCGCGAGCTCATCGAGCCCGTGCGCAACGTCCGGCGTCCACAGGAGCGACGTCGCGGCCCAGGCGAGGTACCCCAGGCAGCAGATCGTCGCCGGCTGCTGAAAGAGCGAGATCAGCGAGCGCCACGTGTTGGCAAGACGGATCAGCGAGTAAACCGCCAGGGGCGCGAACCCGATCTCGGCGGCCGTATTCGTCGTCGTCAGGCTGACCAGCGCGCCCAGCGCGAACAACGTCTGCAGGCGGACGCCGATCTCGTCGCGCTCGTGCTGGTGGGCGAAGGCGTCGGCGAGGCGCCCGCGGTCGATCCAGGGCGCCCGGAAGACCCGCGGCGGGCCTCCACCGGGCCCCGGGGCCGATTCTCCTGGTGTTTCGGGCCCTGGTTGGTATCGTGGTGTGGGCATGGAGCCGGCGGCATGATCGGGGCGTCCCGCCCCCCTGGCAACCGGCGTGTCACGCCCTGGGGAGCGATGGGGCCCGCGATCGAACCCGGGGACGCCGAACCCCGAACAATGTCGGGGGGAGAAGTGGGCGGCGGGAGAGGGCGTCGGCCCGAGGGGCCGATATGGGGGCTGGGCCCGGGAGCAAGCCATGACCGACATCCGGCGCGTGCTCAAAGCCGCGGGCGCCCGACTCTTCCTGATCGACCTGCTCAAGACGCTGACGCTCACGCTGACGCTCGCGCTGTTCGCGCTGGTGCTGGTGCGGATCGCGCAGAAGCTGGCGCCCCTCGAGCTGTCGTGGACGTGGGTCGCGTCGATCGCCGGCGGGGCGGCCCTCGTCGTCGCGCTCGCCTGGAGTGCGATGCGCCGGGACAAGGACATCGACATCGCCCGCGAGGTGGACGAGCGGGCGGGCCTGCGCGAGTCGATCTCGACGGCCTTGTGCGTCGAGCGAGAGGAGGGCGCCTGGTCGCGCGTCGTCGTCGAGCAGGCGCAGGAGAAGGCCAAGCGCGTCAACGTCCGCGAAGCGATCCCCGTGACGACGCCCCGCCTGTGGCCGGCGGTGCTCGCGGGCGCCATCGCCCTCGCGTGCGTCTGGTGGCTGCCCAGCTACGACCTTGGCGGGCTGTTCGCACGCAAGGAGGCGAAGGAGGCCCAGCAGCGCGAGGTCCGCGAGGTCTTGGGCGAGGTCAAGTCGGGCCAGAAGCGTCTGGAGGACCTGCTCTCCGACACGTCGGTGAAGCTGACCGAGGACGAGGCGGACAAGGACCCGGGTGAGGGAGACCAGACCGAGGCGACCAAGGCCGAGGAGCTGCGCCGCGAGGCCATCAAGAAGCTGACGAACCTGTCGGACCGGATCAAGAAGGCGCAGGACTCGGGCGAGGCGCGCAAGATGGAGGCGCTCAAGCAGGCGCTCAACAAGCTGCGCGAGCCGACCGACTCGCCCGCGACCGAGTTCTCGCGCCAGCTGGCCAAGGGCAACTTCAGCGAGGCGAAGCAGGAGCTCGAGAAGATGGCCGAGCAGCTCAGCGCCGACGAGCTGAGCGAGCCCGAGAAGAAGGCGCTCAAGCAGCAGCTCGACAGCCTGGCGCAGCAGATGCAGCAGCTCGCCGAGTCGCGCGAGGCTCTGGAGCAGCAGCTCCAGGACGCGGGGCTGACCAAGGAGCAGGCTCAGCAGGCGGCGCGTGACCCGTCGCAGCTCGAGCAGATGCTCCAGAACATGCCGGGCATCCCCTCGGACATGGCAGCCCAGATGCGTCAGATGGCCGACGCCCAGCAGAGCGCCAGTGAGTCGCTCCAGTCGATGTCGCAGTCGCTGCAGCAGATGGCCCAGAACATGTCGCAGGACCAGAGTGGCCAGCAGTCGCAGGACGCGCAGCAGGCGATGCAGTCCATGGCCGACCAGCTCTCGCAGATGGAGATGAGCCAGCAGGAGTCCGAGTCGTTCCAGGCCGCCATGAACGAGATCCAGGACCAGCTCGACAAGATGGGCCAGGGCGACAAGGGCGACAAGAGCGGCAACGGCAAGAGCCCGGGCGATGGCCAGGGCCAGTGGGACGAGGGCGACTCGCTCGCCAAGAACGACGGCTCGGGCGGGCCAGGCCAGGGCTGGGGCCCCAGCCCCGACGCCGAGGCGGTTGACTACATCCTCGACAAGCAGAAGGAAAAGGTCGAGAACCACGGCGGGCCGACGATCGGGTCGACGCTCGTCTACGGCGACCAGATCCGGGGCGAGTCGGTGGCGCAGTTCGAGGCGGCGACCACCGCCGCCCGCGCCGAGGCCGCCGAGGCCATCGAGACCAAGCGCATCCCCCGCGAGTACGAGAAGGCGATCCAGCATTACTTCGGGCGCCTCGAGGCTCGCGCCAAGGCGAAGCGGGCCGCGGAAGAGGCCGCGTCGAGCAACTCCTCCGAGGGTGGCGGCTGACCGCCCGTACCCTTCACGCATGACGAAACACGCTGCCGCGCTCCTCGGGCTGGTGTCGCTCGCGCTGCTCGCCTCGTGCGGACGCGATGACGCCTCGGGCGGGGGCGCGAAGGAAGTCGTCCTGTACTCCTCGGTCGACGACGTCCTCCTGCGCGAGGTCGTCGCGGTCTACGAGAAGGAGACGGGCGTCCGCGTCCTGGTCGTCGGCGACACCGAGGCGACCAAGACGACGGGCCTCGTCCAGCGGCTCATCGCCGAGAAGGGCAATCCCAGGGCCGATGTCTGGTGGTCGAGCGAGCCCTTCGGCTCGATCCTGCTCTCGAAAGAGGGCGTGCTCGCGCCCTACACGAGCCAGAGCGCCGAGTCGCACTTCGAGGATGGCTGGCCCAAGGAGCTGCGTGGCTCCAAGGGCGATTGGTACGCCTTCGCCCAGCGTGCCCGCGTGATCGCCTACAGCGAGGAGCGCGTCGAGACGCCGCCACGCACGCTCGCGCAGCTCGGTGAGCCCGAGTGGACCGGGAGGATCGGCATGGCCCGCCCCGAGTTCGGCACGACACGCGGGCAGATGGGCGCCCTCCTCGACGCCTGGGGCGAAAAGGCGTACGACGTCTGGCTGCTCGGGCTCGAGTACCGCAAGGTCCGCCTGTACGACGGGAACTCCGCCGTCGTCCGCGCGATCGCCCAGGGCGAGATCGACGTCGGCCTCACCGACACCGACGACGTCTGGGCGGCACAGCGTCAGGGCTGGCGCGTCGCCCTCGCCTACGAGTCGATCGACCCCGACGCGGGCCAGGGGCGCCTGCCCTCACTGGGCGCGATGGTCGTGCCCAACACCGTCGCCCTCGTCGCGGGGGGGCCGCATCCCGACCAGGGCAAGGCCCTGATTGACTTCCTGCTCAGCCCCCGCGTCGAGTCCCTGATCGCGGCGAGCGACTCGGGCAACATGCCCGTCATCCCGGGCGTCGCGAGCGACCCCGCGCACGAGATCGAGAATCCCTGGCGCCCGGACCTCGAGAAGGTGGCGGGGAGTGTCGCCGAGGCGGTCGAGCGCTTCGAGCAGCGAGTGGAATGAGGGGGAGGGGGCGGCCCCTAGAATCCCTTCCCATGACGCCCATCGCGAGCCGTGAGACCGCCGAACGCCTCCGGGCGTTGATCGACGAGCGACTTGCCTCGCTCGTCGCGATCCGACACGACCTGCACGCGCACCCGGAGCTGGGCTACGAGGAGCGCCGCACGTCGGGCGTCGTCGCCGCCGAGCTCGAGCGCCTCGGCATCGCGCACAAGACCGGGATGGCCGGCGGCACCGGGATCATCGCCCACCTGCCCGCGACGGGCGGGGGCGGCGCGCGCAGTGTCGCCCTCCGCGCCGACATGGACGCCCTGCCGATCCTTGAGAACACGGGCAAGCCCTACGCCTCGACGAACCCGGGCGTGATGCACGCGTGCGGGCACGACGGGCACACGACGATGCTCCTCGGCGCCGCGGGCGTGCTCGCCGCCCTCGACGTGCGCCCCAACCCCGTCACCCTGATCTTCCAGCCTGCGGAAGAAGGGGGCGCCGGCGGCGCGCGCATGTGCGACGATGGCGCCCTGCTCGGCGAGGGCGCGGGCGGGCTCGGACCACCGGTCGAGCGAGCCTACGCCCTGCACGGCTGGCCCTCGCTCGAGATCGGCAAGGTCGGCACACGACCCGGGCCCCTGCTCGCCTCCACCGACGAGCTTGACGTCGTCATCAGGGGGCGCCAGTCGCACGCGGCGTACCCCCACCAGGGCGCCGACCCAATCGTCGCCCTGTCGCACATCGTCGCCGCCCTCCAGACCGTTGCCAGCCGCAACGTCGCGCCCGTGGACTCGGTCGCGGTCACGATCGGGAAGATCAGCGCCGGCACGGCTCGCAACGTGATCCCCGCCGAGGCGAGGCTGATCGGCACCCTGCGCACGATCCGCCCCGAGACGCGGGAGCTCGTGCGCACCCGGGTGGTCGAGATCATCGAGAAGACCGCCTCGGCCCTGGGCTGCCACACCGAGGTGACCTTGCACGATGGATACCCCGTCACGCGCAATGACCCCCGCGAGACCGAGCGTCTCCTGGGTGTCGTCGCCGACGCCTTCGGCGATCAGGCCGGCCTCACACTGGAGCACCCCTCGATGGGCGGCGAGGACTTTTCGTTCTACGGCCAGCACGTCCCGGCCTGCTTCGCCTTCATCGGGGTCCGCCCCCGTGGGGTGACCCAGTGGCCCCAGCTCCACCAGCCCGAGTACGACTTCAACGACGACGCGATCCCGATGGGTGTGGAGATCCTGTGCCGTCTGGCGCTGTCGTGAGGGCTGGGGGATTCCCCGACCCCAGGGCGTTTTTTCCGGGCGAACGACTGGGGGGGATGTCGCGTAGGAGACGTCTATCCGGGATGGCAAGCGGCGCAAACGACGCGCCTCGGTGGACGGAGGAGGGCCCCTAAAGTGCGTGGGTGTTTGGGGCCGACGGGAGGCGAACCATGAAGCGGACATCAGCCGTCGTTGTGTGTGCGCTGCTTGCTGGGGCGATGTTCCTCGGCGGCTGCCGCGTTGAACGGACCCGGGGCCAGCGGAGCCGGGCCCGGGAGATCCAGGGCGTGCTCAACTCGGAGGCGGCCCGCCTGGCCGAGTCCGACACGATCTCGCGAGAGGACTTCGAGCGCCTGGTGGGTCAGTACAACGACCTGACGCTGGCGGTGATCCGCTCGGCGGAGGCCCGCCCGATCCGGGTGCAGGACGCCGAGGACGAGCTGAACCGCCTGGCGATCGAGGTCAAGGACCTCGAGGCGTTCAAGGAGCGCGAGGCGCGGGCCCAGAAGGACTTCGAGCGGAAGATGGACAAGGGGGAGCTGGCGCCCTGGAAGCAGTGGCGCGGGCGTCGCCTGGTCCGCGAACGCCGCAAGGCGATCATCGAGCAGGAGCAGAAGAAGGAGCAGGCGGCCGCCGAAGGCGACTCTTGAGCCAGGCCTGACACGTGTGAATCGACGGCCGCGCCCGAGAGGGTGCGGCTGTTCTTTTTGCACCACTCACACGATCGGGGCGTGGATCGTCGTCAGGCACTCGTCGGGCGCGACCTGCGTCGGGTTGTTGAGGTAGAGCTCGAACGAGGGGCGGTCGTACGCGGGCGTACGCCCGGACGCGGGGAGCCACGTGTCGTAGAGCCACCCCCATGCGCCCGGCAGACCGTCGTACGCCCCCTTGACCAAGGCGACGGCGAACGGTCCGGGCGTCAGCTCGACGATCGTGACGCCGGCGTCCGGATCGCCCTCGAAGCCCGCGGGCGCCGTCACGCACGCCGCCGACCGCAACCGATCCACGGGCGTTTTGCGTGGGTGGTCGAACTGGACGAAGAGCATCTCGGCGCCCGGCCTGAACATGTCGTTGGCCGCCGCCCATGCGCCCAGACGCTGGAACACCTCGCCGACACCCATGAAGGATCCCTTGTGCATCATCGCCGCCAGGCGGCGGGCGGGCTCGTTGCGGATCTCGACCTCGTGCATCGGCGCCTCCTTCGCTCGCCATTGTGGGCCAGGCCCCGGCGTCCTGCATGTGTGAAACCCCCAGAATCCCGGAGAGATACGATTCTTCATTGCCCGACGACCCGGACACCCCGATCCTCGACGAGGAGGGCTTCGAGCCCAGCGACGCGCCGCCACCCTGGGGGACCGAGACACGCGAGGAACGGCTGGGGCGTCTCTTGCGCACGGCCCGCGACCTGCCCCCCGTCCCCGGCGTCTACCTGATGAAGGACGCCAAGGGCGTCGTGCTCTACGTCGGCAAGGCCGTCCGCCTGCCCGATCGCGTGTCCAGTTATTTCATCCCCTCGACGGACCTCGGCCCCAACAAATCGCGGATGCTCGACGAGGTGCACTCGTTCGACACGCTCCGGTGCGAGGGCGACTGGGAGGCCCTGCTCGTCGAGAACAGGCTGATCAAGGACATCAAGCCCCGATACAACTCGCTCGCGACCGACGACAAGAGCTTCCCCTACCTCGTCGTCACGTCGGGAGAGGACTACCCGCGCGTCTTCGTCACGCGCAACCCCACGGGCGTCCGTGCCGACGGCTCGGTGGACCTGATGGTGAAAAATGGCCGGATCTTTGGGCCGTTCGTTTCCAGCGCCGCCCTGCGCGAGGCCGTCCAGGTCCTGCAGCGGGTCTTCAAGTTCCGCACGTGCTCTCTCGACATCCAGTTCGGCGACCCGAAGAACCGGCGCTTCCGTCCCTGCCTGCTCGCCTCGATCGGGCGCTGCACCGCCCCCTGCAACGAGTCGATCAAGCCCGAGGCGTATCAGGCGGACATCAACCGCTTCGTCCGCTTCATCGGGTCCAAGCGATCGACGATGCTGCGGGAGATGCGGTCCGAGATGGAGGAGGCGTCGGCGTCGCTTGATTTCGAGCGGGCCGCGGCGGTCCGTGACCAGATCCGCGCCATCGAGAAGCTCGACGAGCGGGCCAGCCGGTCTGACCAGTGGCAGCCCGAGCAGGAGATCGGGTACGTCGATCCCCTCAAGGCGGTCCGCTCGCTGCAGCGAGTCCTCGGCATGGACCGGGCGATCCGGTGTGTCGAGGGGATCGACATCGCGCACCTGCAGGGGGGCGAGACGGTCGGCTCCAAGGTCTGCTTCATGGACGGGCGCCCGTTCCGCAACGAGTACCGCCGATACCGGATCCGCGCGGTCGAGGGGGGCAACGACGACTACGCCTCGATCCGCGAGGTGGTCAGCCGTCGGTACCGCGAGGCGGGCGCGGGCGAGGAGCTGTACCCCGACGTGATCCTGATCGACGGCGGGCTGGGCCAGCTGCACGCGGCCCTCGAGGCGTTCGAGACGCTTGACGTCCAGCCCCCCATGGTGATCAGCCTCGCGAAGAAGGAGGAGCTGATCTACGTGCAGGAGCGGTCCGAGCCGGTCAGGCTCGGGCGGAACAACCCGGCGCTGCGCCTGTGCCAGCAGGTGCGCGACGAGGCGCACCGCTTCGCGCAGCACTACCACCACGTGCTCCGCCGGAAGAAGACGATCGGCGAGTGACGCCGCCGTAGACTTGCCCCCATGGCGTCGGTCGCGACCAAACAGGCGATCCTGGAACGGGCGAACGCCGCGTATCAGGCGGGAGATTTCCCGGGCGCCGCCGAGCTGTACCGTCAGCTCCTCAAGCTCGAGCCGAAGAACCCCGGCGTGCACCTGAACCTTGGCAAGTCGCTCGCCCTGTCCGGCGACAGCGAGGGCGCCAAGAGGCACCTGCGAGAGACACTGAAGGTCAGGCCCGAGGACCCGGCGGCGCTGGCGCAGCTCGCGTCGTGCTACCGCCAGGAGGATCGCGTCGAGGACGCGCTGCGGGCGGCGGACCGGGCGCTGCGGGCGGATCCCACGCACGCGTTCGCGCTGTGGACCAAGGCGGACATCTTGCGGATCAAGGGCGAGTTCCGCGAGGCGTGCGAGCTGCTGCGACCTCACGCCGAAAGGGAGGGCGCGGACCCGACGCTCGTGATGGTCTTCGCGATGCTCGCCCGCCGATTCGACGGCGTGGACCGCTCGATCGAGCGGCTCCGCGCCGTGCTCGACCGCCCGGGCCTCGCCCAGACCGGGCGGGCCCAGGCGCTCTTCCAGTTGGGCGACATGCTCGACAAGGCCGGGCGGTACGACGAGGCCTGGGCCGCGTTCGAGGAGGCGAACGAACTCCGACGACGCCCGTGGGACGTCGACGCGTTCGAGCGGGACGTCGACCGGATCATCGCGGCGTGGTCCCCCGAAACGCTCGGCGAGCTGCCCCGCTCGACGCTGGACACCGAGCTGCCGGTGTTCGTCGTCGGCATGCTCCGCTCGGGCACGACGCTGACCGAGCAGATCGTCTCGAGCCACCCCGCGGTCGTCGCGGGCGGCGAGCTGCGCCACATGCGAGAGGCGGTCGAGGCGACGCTGGGTCCGGACGCGGATCTCGAGGGCGCGTGCGCCCGAGGCCGCGTGACCGAGGGCTCGCTGACGCGCGCGGGGCGGACGTACCTGCGCAAGCTCCAGAAGCTCGGGCCCAAGGCGCTGCGGGTCACCGACAAGATGCCCTACAACTTCCAGTTCCTAGGCCTGATCTCGCTGATGTTCCCCAGGGCGCGGGTGATCCACTGTCAGCGCGACCCCCTGGACACCTGTCTGTCCTGCTACTTCCACGACTTCACGGGCTCGCACGACTACTCGTGCGACCTGGAGCGCCTCGGCCGGTACGCCCGCCAGTATCGGCGTCTGATGGAGCATTGGGGGCGCGTCCTGGACCTGCCGATCTACACGCTCCGGTACGAGGAGTTGGTCGCCGACCAGGAGCGGGTCTCGCGCGAGCTGATTCAGTTCTTGGGGCTCGAGTGGGACGAGGCGTGCCTGCGGTTCCATGAGTCCGGTCGGGCGGCGGTGACGTGGAGCAGTGAGCAGGTCAGGGAGCCGATCTTCACGCGCTCCGCCGGGCGTCACGCGAACTACGAGAAGCACATCGGGCCGCTGCGCGAGGCGCTGGGTCGCCTGACCCCGTGATCGGATCCCAGACGCGAGCGGAAGCTCGCGAAAGCACGCCCCGAGGCGGCACGAACTCGCCGCGCGGTTCAGATCGAGGGCTCGCTCGTGGTGCGCCCGTGGGTTGTCGGATCGACCCGGCGTGCTCTCTCGCGAGCTTCCGCTCGCGTCTGGGATCGGCGTCTCGCGTCAGTGCCCCGCGACGCCGCTGGCGATCGGGCGGAAGCGGATGACGTAGTAGGGGGGCGACGAGGCGTTGACGCCCCGGTTGAGGGGTGCGGCGTTCTGCAACGCGTTGCACGCGACGTAGACCCACCCATCGCGTCCGAAGCTCATCGCGTCGGGCCAACTCAGCTCGTCGCCCGAGAAGAGCAGCTCGTACGTGCCGTCGGGTCTCGTGACGCCGATGCCCGAGGCGCCAAGGTCGGAGATGTAGGCGTTGCCCGCGGAGTCCATGGTGATGCCGTCGGAGATCGCCTTCTCGCCGTAGGGCTCGACGCGGGCGTAGAGGGAGGCGTCGGTGAGGGACTCGTCGAGGACGTCGAGCGTGCGCACGCGGTAGAGCGTGCGTCCGTTCATGGCGCCGAAGTAGAGCCATTCGCTTCGTGTGTCGAGGACGATGGGGTTGAGCCCGATGAGGGCGTCGAGGGTGCGTCCGTCGATGTTGGCGACCGCTCCCGGCTCGGCCCGGACGCAGTCGCGCCCCTCGAGCAGGCGTCGGGCCCGACCGGACTCGATGTCGACGACGATGATGGCGGGCTCGGCGCCGTTCCCGCCCATGTCCGCGATGTAGACGGCCCCGTGCCTCCGGTCGACCGCCAGATCATTGAGCATCGAAGCCTTCGAGACGGGCTCGAGGATCGGGATGATCCGCTCGAGGCGGTCGCGTTTGGTGTCCCATGCGACGAGGCGTGGCGCGACGCCCGAGCGTCGCCCGTTGTCGAGCATCCAGAGCACGCCGCGAGAGTCGCACGCGATGCCGAGCACGGAGTCGAGCCCGACGCCGTCGTCGCGGAGATCCCCCTGCCAGTGTCCCGTTGGGTAGGGCTCGACGTGACAGTCGCGCGGGCCCTGGCCACGCACGAGGCGTCCGACCTTGAAGTCGTTGCCGAGGAACTGGTGCATGGAGAGGTAGACGTCGCCCTCGGGCGAGACGGCGATGTTGCCGATGCCCTCGCTTACCTCGGCGTACACCTCGTAGTCCCGCGGCGCCCAGCCACGCTCGCCGACGGTCTGCTCCCCCGAGCAGGCGCCCAGGAAGGCGACAACCACACCCGCCGCCGAGGCGGCACACACGCGACCGATCACGCTTTGCATCCCCGCGCTCCTTACAGCAGCCGGAGCCATTTGAACAGGACGACCTCGGCGGCGGCAAGGACGACGAGCAGAATCGTCACAATGGCGAACCCCCAGTGGCTGCCCTCGAGGGGCATCCCGCCGACGTTGATCCCGAGCAGCCCCGTCAGCAGGCCCAGGGGCAGGGCGACCGTCGCGACGATCGTCAGCATGTAAAGCGTCCGGTTGATCCGCGCCTCGCGACGCGCCCGCATCTCCTCCTGCGTGACCGCGGCCCGGTCGCGCAGCTCCTCCAGATCCTCCGCGATGCGCGTGAACTGCTCGCCGACGGCGTGCAGCTCCGCCCGCTCGCGCGGCGTCAGCAGCTCGTTCGGATCGAGCGAGACCCCGAAGATCGCGTCCCGCTGGGGCACCAGGTGACGCCGATACGAGATCGCCTGGCGACGGATCGTCGAGAGGGTCTTTCGGTGCTCGGCCTCCTCGCTGTCGGTGTCGATCATCTCATCCTCGATCGTGTCGAGCATCTCCTCGAGGTTGTCGACGCTCGGTGCGGTCCTCGCCGCCAGCCCACTCGCCAGCGCGATCAGGAACCCGCCGACCGTCGCGGGCAGCTTGCCCTCCTCGCCCCGCTCGCGCAGGGCGGCGATCGTCTGGAATCGGTGCGCGCGGAGCGTGATGATCCGCGTGGGTTCGAGCCAGAGACGCACCGCGATCATGTCGTCGGGTTCCGCGCCCGGGTTCATGTTCACGCCCCGCAGGATCACCAGCAACCCGCCCCCGACCGACTGGAAGCGCGGACGCGTCTCCTCGGCGAGCAGCGCGTCGGCGACCAGCCCGTCCAGCCCCGCCTCCTCGCGGATCCACTGCTGCGCCCGCGCCTTGGTCCGGTCCAGGTTGATCCACAGCGGGTTCTGGGGCGTGCCGTCGGTCAGCTCCGCCCACGACCGACGAGCCCCGCGTACCTCCTCGCGCGTGCCGGGCAGGCGCATCGCGAAGACAAGCCCCCCCTCGGCGTCGAACGGCGTGAAGTCGTTGGGCTCGGGCATGATCGTGCGATCACTCGTGCAAGTGGGGCGCCCAGGGCGTCCCGTCGGGCAACGTCAGCGAGTTGATGATCTGCTCAAACGTCGGGTTGAGCACCCACTCGACGTGCCCGTCGTGGTACCCGATGAGCCCGCCCTCGCCATCGTACAGGTCGGGGTTGGTGTAGAGGAGCACCCGTGTCGAGTCGTACATGATCAACTTCGACGGGACGTAGTAGTACGACTCGCCCTGCCCGGGCTCGCTCGCGGGCGATTCAAGCGCCTCGGGGTCCGTGAGGTACCCCCCATCGACCAGGACCCGGCGCCAATCCTCGTCGGCGCCCGGCAGATGGTCGTGGTTCTCGTTCGCGTACAGCATCATCGCCGTCTCGATCTCGCGCATCTGCGTCTGATCCTTGAGACGGATCGCTGCCCGACGCGCGTTGGCCAGCGCGGGCAGGAAGATGCCGATTTGCACGCAGCTGAGGAGGAGGCCCGCCGCACTGATGCAGGTCGCCGCGATCGCAAACCCTCGCCCGCCCTGCGCCGACCGCTCGTTCAACTTGGTGATCCCCACGATCCCCAGGGGCAATGAGACCAGCGCGAGCGGAGACAGGCAGAGTGAGACGATCGAGAGCACGAACGCCGTGATCGCGAGCCCGGAGAGGGGTCTGGGCTCGCCCTGGGGCGTGTGATCGGGCGGCGTGGTCGTGGGGGTGGTCGGCGGCGTGGGGTCGGTCATGACACGGGCTCTCCGTCGGTCGGAATGCCCCGCAGCCTACCCGGTTCGGGGGGATGCGCCTCAACTCTCCTCGAGCGCCCGCTGATACCGCGCCATCACGCTCGAACGCGACACCAGCCCCATCGGCCTCGACGGATCCCGGTCGTGCATCAGGCACAGACTCGCCACGTCGTGCCGCGCAAACTTGTCCAGGACCGTGTCGAGCGCCTCGTCCGGGCTGATCGTCGGCAGGCCCGTCTGCATCAGCTCGGCGACCAGCAGCAGCGGGATCGCCTCGCGGTCGATGAGCGCCGTGCGCATGTCCGAGCCCGTCACCATGCCGATGTACTTGCCCTCCTGGTCCACGACCACGAAGTCGGGCACGTTGTGGTGCGCGTGCAGCGTGATCAGCTTGCTCAGAGGATCCGACGGGTACACGGGCTCCGGGGGCAGGGGCGTCACCTGCACACTCAACACCGGCACCCGGCGCAGCAGCGTCAGGTCCCGCCCCGTCCCGATCAGGATCCCCGCCCGACGCAGGCGGCTGGTGTAGATCGAGTCGGGCATCAGGCGCCTGGCCACGATCGTCGAGACGATCGCCGCCAGCATGATCGGCGCCAGCACGTACGGCTCGCGCGTCAGCTCGAACAGCAGCAGGATCGCGGTCATCGGCGCGAAGGTCGCGCCCGCGACGACCGCGGCCATCCCAACCAGGGCGTAGCTCGCCGGGCTCGACGCGTCCGAGATCAGCCCCAGGTGCGACAGCGCCATCCCGAAGACGCCCCCGGTCGTCGCGCCCAGGAAGAGGCTCGGGGCGAACACGCCGCCCGACCCGCCCGAGCCGAGCGTGAGCACCGTCGCGATCGCCTTGCAGACGACCAGCAGGGCGAGCAGCGACGCCGTCAGCGAGATGATCCCGCCCGAGGTGTACGCGTCGGGCTCGAGCAGGTGTCGGATCGTCTCGTACCCGTTGCCGAAGAAGACGGGCGTCTGCCCGGTCGTGTTGGTCATGAGCGTGTAGGCGACGCCCAGGAGGCCCAGCAGCAGGGCGCCGATGACCGGCTTGAAGACCGGGTGCAGCCTGAGGTCGGCGAAGAAGTCCTCGAGCACGTGCAGCAGGTGGGTGAACCCGACCGCGACCAGGGCGCAGAGGAAGCCGAGGACCACGTACCCGGGCAGCTCGCCCGGCGTGAAGACGTACTTGTTGGCGAACAGGTTCGACGCGAAGATCGCCTCGTTCTCGCCGTGGTAGACCTGGGTGACGGCGGTCGCGAAGACCGCCGCGATCACCACCGGCGTGAACGTCTTGAGCGAGAAGTCGCGCACCAGGATCTCGAGGGCGAAGAAGACCCCCGCGATCGGGGCGTTGAAGATCGACGCAATCCCCGCCGCCGCTCCGCAGGCGACCAGCGTGCTCATGTGCTCGCGGTTGACCCCGACGCGCCGCCCGATCGCCGATCCCGCGGTGGCGCCGATCTGGATGATCGGTCCCTCGGCGCCCGCCGACCCGCCCGAGCCGACCGTGCAGATCGACGCGATGACCTTGATCACCCCGATCTTGGTCGGGATCCGCCCCTTCTTGCGGATCAGCGCGTCGAGCACCTGGGGCACGCCGTGCCCCCGCGCCTCGGACGCGAAGTAGTGAACAAGCAGCCCCGTCGCCAGCGCCCCGACCATCGGGATGATCGGCAGCGTCCACAGGGGCCAGTGCTCGCGCGTCTGCCCCGCCCAGTCCTCAGTCGCGTACAGCGCCTCGGCGAACCCGATCGCCCCCAGCCCGGTCACCGCCCCGATCACCGCGCCCAGCACCGTCAGGTACCAGTCGGGCCTGAGCCCGAAGCGGTGCACCACCCCCTGCGAGCGTCGCTTCAATCGGCTGAGGATGGGCTCGCTCATGGGGGTCGGCACTATATGACCCCGACGCCGCGTCTCTACCCCGTGAACGCCCCCGCGATCGCCCCTCGATCGACGCCCCTCACGCCCCGATCCAGTTCACCACCCCCGTCGCCAGGTCGTAGACCGCCGGGGTGATGACCAGACGCTTCTCGCCCAGCAGGCGGGCGCCGACGGGGCTTCCCCCCTCGAAATCCCGGATCGAGCGGAGCACGTTGGCACGGACGACGCGGTCCTCCAGGGGTTCGTCGTCCTCGCGTCGGCGCTCGTCACGCGCCGTCTCGCGGATCGGCCCGAGCAGGCGCTCGACCGCATCCGACTGTCGCTCGTGCGAGCAGGCCGCCGCCACGGCGCCGCAACGCGTGTGCCCGAGGATCACGATCAGCGGGCAGGCCAGGGCGGTGACCGCGAACTCCAGGCTCGCCGTCGCCTGGATCCCGCAGACGTTGCCCGCCACCCGCACCACAAACAGGTCGCCCACGCCTCGGTCGAAGACCCGCTCGACCGGGACGCGAGTCGGTACAGGTCAACACCGCCGCGAACGGGCCGCTGACTCTCCGCAAGCTCGTCCAGCATGGGCGAGGTCGGTGTTGGGGTGTTCGCACTCGCCCTGGGCGAAGCCGCATGTTGCCCTCGATGAGCAGGCCCAGGGCCTCGTCGGGCGAGTGGACTCGACCGAGGCTACTCGGTTCCGCTGCGGCCTCGCGGGTCCCCTCGAGCACCAGCTCATCGATCAGCGCGTCGGGCAGGGCTTGCCCTGGCGTCCGTAAGGGGCGTGCCGTCGAGCGCGTGATCACCGGGACGGGTGCTTCCGCCTCGCGCTCTGCGCCCGCGCGTCAGCCGTTTCTTCAGCCCATCGTCCAGCTCGGTCCACTTGCCCCGCCCCCGGCACCCTGGGGAGCTGCGAGCACCTCGAGCTGTACCGCGCGCCCTCGGAGCCGCAGGTTCAACGGGCTGCCGCACGTCGGGCAGGGCAGCTCGGTCGCCAGGGTGGGGCGAAAGGACCGGTCGCCCCTTCTTGTCGATGTTGAGGATCATGCCGAAGTCGAAGGCCGCATCGTCCTGGCGTTGCCGCCAGGAACGGCCCGAACCCACCGGTCTTGCGGATCATCGGGCGCCCCGGTCCGGGGGCAGCGGACGTCGACGAACTCGGCTTTCTCTGAGGGCTCTCCGATCGACCGGCACGCGTAGCTGCAGTCGGGGTACCGCGAGCACGAGAGAAGGTCCGGTTCTTGCCGAAGCGGTAGACGAGGTCCGAGCCGCACTTGGGCGCACCGGTACTCCTTGGGCCGGCTGCGCCTCGGCCTTGGCGTGGCTCAGCCCTCGTGGGCGCGCTCGAGGCTCTGGTTGAAGCCGCCTGTAGAACCGCTCGAGCATGTCGATCCAGTCGAGGTGCCTTCCTCGATCTTGTCGAGCTGCTCCTCCATCTGGCGCGTGTACCCGACCTCCATGATCCTGGGGAACGCCTCGATCAGCTTGTCCGTCACCACCTCGCCCAGGTCCGTCGCGTAGAACGCCCGCTTGAGCTGCTCGACGCATTTGCGGTCCTGGATCGTTCGATGATCGAGGCGTACGTGGACGGGCGCCTGATCCCCTCGCTCTCGAGCATCTTGATCAGGCTCGCCTCGAGCAGCGCGAGGGGCGGAGGTGAACCGCTGCTCGGCCATGATCGCGAACGGCGACAGCGCCTGCCTCTCGCTGAGCTTGGGCAGGGTCTGCTCGTCGCCCCCCGTCGGCACGCCCGAGACCCGGTAGAACCCGTCGAAGACGAGCACGCGCCCGGTCGCCTTGAACACGCAGGGCCCGCTCCCCCGGTGGGGTGGTTTCCAACCGCCCCGTTCTCCCCCTTCGATCAGCACCGTCGTCGCGTCCCACTCGCGTGTGCCGGCGTCATCTGCAGACACTGCCGCCAGATCAGCTCGTAAAGACGGTTATCGGCTTGAGCGCCCGCTTGACGCTGTCGGGCGTGCGCGGGGTCCGTCGGGCGGATCGCCTCAAAGCGCCTCTTGGGCCGCCTTGTTCGAGCTCTTGTAGAAGCTGGGCTTCTCGGGCAGAGGCCTGGAGCCGCTGTAGGGCAGCTTGATGCGCGCCCAGCGCCAGCGTCGATCGACTCGGGCGCCAGGTGCGGCCGAGTCGGTACGCATGTACGTGATCAGGCCGACGGGCCCCTCGCCCGGACTCCACGCCCTCGTACAAGGCCTTCCGCGCCGCCCGCATCGTCCGCTGGGCCGAAGCCCAGGCGGCCTGACGCCGCCTGCTGCATCGTGTCGATGAACGGCGCCGACGGCGTCATGTCCGCTTCGTCTCGATCGACTTCACAACGTACGGCGTGTCGGGGTCCGCGACGCCCTCGACGAAGCAGCACCTTGCACCGGGCCGGGCCCTGCCACGCTCGCTGCGGACGTCCCGCCGACACTCAACAGCTCGCCGCTTCCGCGATCTTCACGACCCGGGCGTCAGATCGCTCGACTCGGGCGTCGCGAACTTGGCGGACGACTTCTGTTTGCCTCGCGCGCTGGCCGTCGCTCCCGGATCGACGGGCGCCTCCACGATCTCCGCCTTGTTGACCAGCTCGAATTTCGCCCCCGACCTCGACGAGCTCGGGATGCGGATCGCGTTCTTCTGCCAAGCCACGCGCCCTGCTTCTTCAGGGACGGCCCTGCTCCTGCGCGCGCCCTCGGTCTCCACTTGCAGGAATGCGCCCCACGCCGGCCCCAGCGTGCGCTCCTCCGCCGACAGGGCGAACAGCCCCTCGACCTTCCAGTACTCGTCGGGCACGAACGCCCGACTTCCCGCTCACGCCTTCGACGACCAGCGCACCGCGACCGACTGCACGCCCGGGCGCTCAGCCCCCGCGCCACTCTCTTCCAGAGCAGCGGACTGACCTGTAGCCCACGATCCGGTCGAGGATGCGCCCGCCCAGCCGCGCGTTGACCCGGTCCTCACGATCGGGTGCGGCGCTCGAAGGCGCGCGGGCGATCTCGCTCTTGGTGATCGCCGGGAAGATCACGCGGTTCGCCTGCAGCCGCTTGATCCCCAGCTCCTCAGCGAGATGCCACGCGATCGCCTCGCCCTCACGATCGAGGTCGGTCGCGAACCAGATCTTCCTGCCCGAGTCGAGGACCTTGGCCACCGCTTCAGATCCTTGATGACCGCTTCTTGCCGGGCAGGATCGTGTAGGTCGGTGCGGAACCGCTTCGATGCCGCTGACGCCGGGGACGGGGACCGTCCCTTCTCCGCCTGAGGTCGCGGACGTGCCCGACCGAGGCGAGCACCAGGTAGTCGCCCCCCAGGTACTTGTTGATGGTCTTGGCCTTGCTCGGGCTCTCGACGATGACCAGGTCCTTGCCCTGTCCCATGCCGGCCTTGAAGCCCAGGCCTTTGCTGGCGCCCCTGGGGGAGCGCTTGGGGGGGGCGGCGGTCGCCGTCCCGCCCTTGGAGGCCATCTTGGACGTCCCTGCCTTCTTTTTGGTCGTCTTCTTGGCCATTCGCGTGCCGATTCCAGGTCGCTCCGTCGGTGTGCCCCCAGCCGGGCGTTGGGGGGAGCCAATGCCAGGGGCGGGGGGCGTGTCAAGGGTGGAGTCGTCGGATCGCTCCTCCCGGGGGCTGAGGGGGTTCGTCGGGCCGCGCGTCGCGCCGCCTTGAGCGGTCGGGAGGCTCCCGCCCCCAGACCTCCCCTCTCAGTCGGGGCGAACGCAGGCCTCGACGACGCCCCGGGCCCAGGTCGGCGGATCGCCCCTCGAGGCGTCGATCCAGACCGAGCCGGGGGTCGCCCGCAGGCGACGAAGCCAGGTCCTCTGGTTCTTGGCGAAACGCCGAGTCTCGATCTTGATCCGCTCGATCGCGTCCTCCAGGGAGCTGTGACCCTCGAAGTGGGCGACGAGCTGCTTGTACCCCAGCGCCTCGCCCGCCTGGGGGCCCAGCCGCCCGGACTCCCACAGGGCCCTGGCTTCATCAACAAGCCCGCCGGCGATCATGTTCCGCACCCGGGCGTTGATCCGCCGATTCAGGGCCTCGGTCTCCCATTCCAGGCCCACCAGCACGCGGTCAGCTGGGGGCGGGTTGTCCCGCTCCCACTGGGTCTGGAGCGACGAGATCGTCCGCCCGGTCTGGCGATGGACCTCCAGGGCCCGGATGGTTCGTCGTTCGTCGGCGGGGTGGATCCTCGCTGCGGCGTCCGGGTCCGTGTGCTCGAGCTCTCGCCGACGCTGGTCCTGCGGCATCGCGGCCAGGGCCTGACGGATCTCGGGGTCGGGCTCGGGGCCCTCGAACAGGCCGAACATCAGGGCCTGGATGTAGAGGTGGGTGCCGCCGACCACGATCGGCGTGCCCCCATCGCGCAGGATGTGCGCGATCGTCTCCTGGGCCGCCTTGAGCCAGTCGTGGACGGAGTACCGCTCGGTCGGCTCGACGACGTCGATGAGGTGGTGGGGGACGCCTCGGCGTTCGTCCAGGGTCGGCTTGGCCGTCCCGAGGTCGAGCCCGCGGTAGACGAGGAAGGCGTCGGCGGAAACGACCTGAGCCCTGCCGAGGCCCCTGGCGGCGAGCTCGTCGGCGAGGGCGAGCGCGAGGGAGGTCTTCCCGCCCGCCGTCGGGCCGCAGATCACGGGGAATCGCGGCAGGCCAGGGGGCAGGGGCATCGATCGATGCTAGGCGGAGGGGCGTCGAGACTGATATCTGGCAATTTTCTGGAACTGAATGGCGGGGCGGGCGAACCCGATTGGCGATGGGGCGGACGAGTGTGTGAACACGCCCCGCGGGGGACTCTCCGGATGGCGCGTGCGACCCGCCGAGTGACGAACGCCGAGCGCGACGGCCTGAGGAGCCGGCGCGTCCCGGCCCGGAACCCGGTTACGCGTCGAGGCGACTCCCCTCTCCCCCGATCGGGGCGGGCGCCCTTCCCGGTGAGACCCTGACCCAGAGGGCGTCCCTCGCGCGCGAGAGCGCGCACCCCCGACGCAACCCCCGGCGGACCAACCTCCCCGGGGGTTCTTTGTCGGTGTGCTGTGTTCCATCTTCCGCGCCGTGCGTCAAGAGATGTGACGATCTGAGTAATGCGCGGCTCGGATTGATTCCGCGTTAGCGTGTTCCGGGCTTGCGATACCCGACGAGCAGGACCGAGTGCAGGCGCATCTGCTCGGGCGTCATCGGCTCGGGCGGGCGCTTCCAGGTCACCGACTGACGCAGCGCCTCGGGGTCATCCATCATCCGGCGCACGTTGATCGTCTCGCCCTCGACGAGCGGGACGAAGCCCGCGCCCCGGAAGTTGGCGTCGTAGGAGACGTTCCGCACCGCGTGGTCGATGGTGTGGACGGTCACGCCGCCCGGTTTGAGCAGGCGGAAGCACTCGGCGCAGAACGCGCGCCGCGGCGCCTCCTGGCCCTCGGGGGGATCGACGGTGTGCCCGCAGTTGAAGCCCGCGGCCTCCTGCCCGATGTGCTCCAGGACCGACGACGAGAAGATCAGGTCGAAGAAGCCCGAGGGCAGGGCGTCCGAGTTCTCGCCGACGACGCACCGGGAGATGATGTAGCCGGGCCCGAGGTCGGGCAGTTCAGTCTCGGCCGCGCCCGCGATGCCGGCGTACGGGTCGGCGATCCACTTCTCCTTCGCGCGCAGGCGGGAGAGCACGTTGACGTTGATGTTGGCGCCGACCTCGAGCACGCGAGATCGACGCCGACAGTGCTTGGGCAGGAAATCCTTGAGGAACCGCTCCTGGTAGTGCTTGGTCTCGATCGGGTGCGAGAACTCGCCCGGGTAGTCGGAGAACTTGGCGTAGCGGAACACCGGGGGCGCCTCCTCGCGGCGTCGGGCACGATACGCCGAGTCCCCGTGCTACGCCTTGTCGGGCTTGCTCCCCCTGGGCGGGGATCCGTCGGCGTCGGCGACGCGGCCGAGCGCCCCGGGCAGCTCGATCCCCGCCTGGCGGGCCAGCTCGTGCACCTGCGGGAGTGAGCCGATCATGCCGGCGAGAAAGTCGGCGGTCGCGCTGCGGGCGGTGTGCCCGTCCTTGCCCTCGATCGTCTGCCCGCGCCCGGAGTCCCAGACCGTGATCTTGTCGATCTTGAGGTTCTGGATCGCCTTGACCTGCTCGGCGACCAGCTCGGGCAGCTTCTCGATCATCAGGAGCGTCGGCGCGACCTGCGGGTTCTGCGCGCACGCCTCGACGAGCTGGCGGTAGCCCTCCGCCTTCGCCTCGAGCACCTTCTGGATGCCCTCCGCCTCGGCGGTGTACTTGGCCAGGATCGCGTCCGCCTCGCCCCGTGCCTCGCGGCGCTGGCGCTCGGCGACCGCCTCGGCCTCGATCTCCACGCGCTTCTTCTCGATCTCCTGGGGTGCGAGCTGCTCCTTCGCGAGACGCGCCAGCTCACGCTCGCGCTCGGCGGAGTAGATCTTCTCGGCGGCCAGGGCGGCGGCGACGTCCGAACGCCGACGCGCCTCGGCCTGGATCTCGGCCAGCTTCGCGTTCGACTCGGCGATCTCGGCCTTGGCCGTGTTCTCCCCATCGACCGCCTTGGACTCGGCGTCCGCGACCTGCACACGCTGCGTCTGCTCGGCCCGCTTGCTGGCGGCGACCGTCTCGGCCCGGCGCTCCGCGATCGCGATCTCCTGCGTCCGCTTGGACTCGGCCTCGCCCACCTGGGCCTCGGCCTCGTAGTTGGCGACCGCGACGCGCTTGAGGCGTTCGGCCTCCTTCTGGCCCTGCTCGGCCTTGGCGCGCTCCTGGGAGACGCGGACATTGCGGTCCCGGACCGCCGCCGCCTCGCCGACCGCGCCCTCGCGGTCCTGCTCGGCGACCTCGACCTTGGCGCGGTTGATGGCCTCGGCTGCGGCGCGCTGCCCGATCGCGACGATGTACCCCGATTCGTCGGTGATGTCGCGGATGTTCACGTTGATCAGCTCGAGGCCGATCTTGTTGATCTCCTGGGTCACGTTCTCGTTGATGAGGCCCATGAACTTCTCGCGGTCCTTGTTGATCTCCTCGATCGACAGGGTCGCGATCACCAGACGCAGCTGGCCGAGGATGATGTCCTGGGCCTGCTCGCGGATGCCCTGGGGGGGCATGCCGAGCAAACGCTCGGCGGCGCTGGCCATCAGTACGGGGTCCGTCGAGATGGCGACGGTGAACGTGGAGGGCACGTTCACGCGGATGTTGTTCAGCGACAAGGCGCCCTCGAGGGGGATGTCGATGACCAGGGGCTCCAGGGACATGTACGCGTAGTCCTGGACGACGGGCCAGACGAACTTGCCGCCCGAGTGGAAGCAGCGTGTGCCCTTGCGTCCGGCGGTGCCCCAGATCACGAGGATCCGGTTCGAGGGGCAGCGCCGGTACCGGCTCGCCAGGAAGAAGAGCACGAACACGATGACGAAGAGCCCGACGACGATCCCCACGATCGCGAAGATCCCCGCGTTGGAGCTGGTGTCCGACTGCGCCACTGTGATCAGGTCCATCCGCCTCCCCATTTCTGATCGTCGGCCCGGGCCGACGTTCCACCCATCTCATTCCAGCCCGGCTTACGCGCCGAGCGGGCCCACCACGATGGCGTTTCCCGCGCGATCGACGCGGATCACCCGGACGCGGACGTTCCAAGGGATCACCTCGGGGCCGTCCTGCACCGCGTCGAACTCCCGTCTGTGCTCGTCGATGACGACCGTCACCCGCCCGCGCCCCTGTCCCGTCGGCGGGATCATGACGTAGACCGTGCCCTCGAGCCCGACCGTCTGGTCGAGCGAGATGTTGTCGGACCGCTGCAGCTTCAGGAACGTGCGCATCAGCGTGACCATCAGCCACGCGACGGCGAAGCCGGCGGCGATCGCGATCAGGATCGCGATCCCGAACTGGACCTCCAGCGCCCGCATCGCGGCCAGGCCCATCCAGCCCGAGCCCATCGCGAAGGCGGCGATCGTCTGGATGCTCAGCCAGCCGAACTCGGCGCCCGGGTGACCCCCGTCGTGCGCATGCCCCGCGTCCGCGCCGGCGACGTCCGCGGGGACGTCGGCGCCGAAGTCCATGTCCACGTCGAGGTCGGCGTGGTGCCCCCCGAACTGTCCGAGGAGCAGCTCCAGCAGCAGCACGAGGGTGCCGAGGATCGCCGGCACGCTGAACCAGATTGCCCCGTTCGCGAACAGGAAATCCATGACCACCTCCGCGCGGTCCGACCGCCCTCATGGTACCGAAAACACAGGTTGGACCACGTGCTTGGAAGACCCCGGCGGGGCGAGGCCCGCTCGACGGCTTCTTGGGAGTTTCACGCCGGAAGTTTCGTGCTTGATCGGTGGGGCGGGCATCCTGCCCGTCTTCGTTTCTCACGGGCTGGAAGCCCGTGCCACCGGTCTCACGCCGCCAGATCGATGTCGTTGAACCCGTCGTCGTCGGCGTCGGTCTCGAACCCGCCCCACTCGTCCTTGGGCAGGTGGCGGTGGTGCACGCGGATCACGCGGGCCAGCTGCGTCGCGAACTGCTCGGCGATGATCTGTAGCAGCTTCACGTCGCTCTCAGCAAACGGCGACCGCTTGTCGCGGAAGAGCGAGATCACCGCCAGGCATTCGTCGTCACGACGGCAGGCGACCACCAGCATCGTCGCGTCGTCGAGCCACTCGGCGCCCTCGCCCAGGTAGTGCTCGAGCTCGACGTCGCCCGACAGGGCCAGCACCTTGTCCTGCTCCTCGAAGCGGGGGGCGAGCGTGTCGGCGAGCTGGTCCATCAGGACCTCGGCGGCGTCCTTCGGGCAGTCGTAGTTCACGTACGCCCCCAGCGAGAACTCGCCCGACGTCGAGGGCAGGAAGATCGAGGCGTTTGTCGAGCCGACCTTGCCCAGGACGTACTCGAGCAGCGTCCGCAGCAGGCTCTCGATATCGAGCTCCTGGCGGAGCAGGCTGGACAGCTCGGTGTTGACCGAGACGTCCTCGAGCTGGCCCGAGAGCTCGCGGTAGGCGTCGACCAGGTCGTTGCACAGCTCGCCGACGTGCCCGGAGACCTCCTTGCGGGCGTTGTTGAGCTGGTGGCAGAGGCGCTTGAGACGGGCGACGCGGGCCTCGCGCTGGCGGACGCGGTGCGCCCGCTCGCAGGCGGCCTCGATGCGGGCGAGCAGTTCTGTTTCGTCGAGGGTGACCTCGATGAGGTCGGTCGCGCCGGCGCGCATGGCCCGGAGGGCCTCGTCGACGCCCGCGTGGTCACCGAGCATCGCGCTGACGATCGCGGGCGAGGCGTGCGAGACGGTCTCGGCGAGGTCGAGCCCGCGTCCGCCGCCGAGGTTCATGTCGATGAGGGCCAGGTCGTGCAGGCCCTTCTCGACCGAGCGCTTGGCCTCGGTGAGGGTGCGGGCGACGCTGACGCACTCGACGCGATCGCGGAGCATCGCGACCAGGCGTCGGTGGAGGCTGGGGCGGGGCGAGCAGACGAGGACGCGGACGGTCTTCACGGGGTCGGGCTTGGCCTCCCAGGCGCCGTCCTGTCCCGTCCTCTCCGTCCCTCGAGCGCCCATCGGTCGTCGTCCGTGCTTGCTCAGGCGGCCATGCGTCCGCCTTGGTCCTGGGTTGGCTGTCTCCCGAGCCCGCTCGGGATGGACAGCGTGGCGATCGTGCCGCGCCCCGGGGCCTTGGCAAGGGAGACATCCCCCGCGTGCAGCTCCGCGAAGCGGCGCGCCCTGGCGAGGCCGAGCCCGGTCTGACGCCCGGCGGCCTTCTCCGAGAAGAACGGGTCGAAGGCGTGCCGAGCGGCTCGGTCCGAGAGTCCCGGTCCCCGATCCACGACGCGGCAGACGAATCGGCCATCGTCGGGGTCGGTTTGAACGCGAAGCTCAACAATCTCGCCCGGAGCCGCCTCGATCGCGTTCGAGATCAGCTCCGCCAGCGCCGCGACGAGCTGTTCTCGGTCGGCAACCACAGGCGCGACAATGGTTTGGGTTGTAACGCGCACGGAGGCGTTCGTCCCGGTGCGTTTTTTCGCGACCTCGATCGCCTCGTCCACGAGCTGCATCGCGTCGTGACGTTCGAGCTTGGGTCGGGGCGGGCTGGCCAGGGCGTGCATGGCGGTGATGAGCTGGGCGAGGCGCCCGCTGGCCTCGGCGATCGCGCGGGCCGCGGCCTTCTCGCGTGGGTCCTGCAGGCGGTCAGCCAGAAGCTGGCTCCGTCCGCGGATGATGGTCAGGGGGTTGTTCATCTCGTGGGCGGCGCCGGCGCTCATCTCGCCCAGACGCGTCAGGGACTCGCGCGCGGTCAGCGTCGCCTGCGCCTCACCCAGCGCCCGGTTGGTCTCGACGAGCTTGTCGGAGAGGGCGCCCGAGGCCTCGCGCGAGGCGGCGGCAAGCAAGGCCGACGACCAGACGCCGATGAGCGCCCGGAGTTCCTCTGGGGCGAAGCCATCACGGGTCGGGTCGGGCTCGTGCAAGAGCAGGGCCGTGACGCCGTCGGAGGCGTCGGCGCGCCGGGCAGGGTCGCCGACCGGTCGCCCGTGGGCGCACAGGGGGAGAACGCGGACGCGGCGCAGGTCTGTGGCGCCGGCGAGGTAGTCGGTCAGCCACTCGATGGCGCCAGCCGAGGCGATGCTCGGGCCCGAGGCGTCGGCGAGCGCCGCCAGCAGGCCCGCGCCGTCGCGTCCAGGGGGCGCGTCGGCGGTGTGCTCGCGCGTGGGACGACCGCCCGGCGCGTACTGCGTGATCTGCCACGCCCGCCCGGCGCCTGACTGCGAGACGCTGGCGTAGAAGCCCGCCCCGAAGGCGCGCTCGGCGGAGGCGGCGATGCGAGACAAGGCGACGCCGACACTGTCGTCCGGGGCGGCGGCGAAGCGCACGATCGCGTCGAGCAGGCCCGCCTGACGCTGGGCCTGGCGAGCACGCCTCGAGAGTGTCTCGTTGAGCGCGCACAGGCGGTCGTTGGCGAGCGCGAGCGACTCGAGCAGGAGTTCGGGTGGCGTCGGCTCGCCCAGGCCCAGCGTCGCGCAGCGCGTCGCGACGCTCTCGAGCAGGCGGGGCACGACGGACTCGACGACGCCCGGGGAGATCCCGAGGGCGGAGGCGATCGGGCCGATCTCGGGGTTGGGGCCGAAATCACCCGACCAGCCCAGGTGCTGGCGTCGGCACAGCGCCCGCGCGAGCGTGACCAGGCCCACCAGCGAGCGGGCCGGGGTCTGGGGGAGCGAGGCGATCGGCTGGGCGTGCAGCCAGGCGACGTGCTCGATGGGCGTTGGCAGCCCCCAGCGCCGCGCGATGTGACGCCCCGCGGTGTGGTGATCGAGACCCAGGACCTCGCGCTCGACCGGCGCACAGTCGCACGCCCGGCGTTCGCCCAGGCGGACGACCTTGGCGTACGCCTCGGGCAGCGCCAGCTCGAGGGCGAGACGCCCGATGTCGTGAAGCAGCCCGGCGACGAACGCCTGGTCCCCCTTCACGCCCAGGGCGGGGGCCTTGGACGCGAGCAGCTCGGAGGCGCACGCGACCGCGATCGAGTGACGCCACAGGCCGGCCCGGTCGAACGTGCTGGGCGCCTGCCCACGCTCGGCGCGGACGCGGTCCAGCTCCGCGCCCTGCTCGCTCAGCAGCTCGTAGACGTGGACGGCGAGGACGGCCGACTGCACGATGTCGAGCCCGAGCATGGTCACCGCCCGGCGGACCGTCGTGATCTTGTCGCCGAGTCCGAGCTCCGCACGTCGGCACAGCCCCAGCACCCGGGCGGTCAGCGCCGGGTCCGTTTCGATCAGCGAGACGATCTCGTCGAGGTCCGCGTCCTCGGCGCTGGCGACACGCATCAGGCGCGTCGCGACTGGCGAGAGCGTGGGCAGGGCGTCGAGGCGCCCGAGGATGCGCTCGGCGGCGGCGGCGCTGGGCCGACTCCCGGTCTCGCTCTGCGTCCCGTGAACCACGTCGAGCCTCCCTAGCGGGACGCCCGCCCGTTGTGCCCGTTGGTCGGCGCGACCGATGCGCCCAGCATCGACGCGAGACGCTCGATCAGCTCGTCCACGTCGAAGGGCTTGCGGATGAAATCGTCGGCCCCGGCGCGTCGGAGGCCGGCGATCTCGTCCTCCTTGACGACGCCCGAGATGATGACGACGCGGGTGTCGGCCAGCTCGTCGCGCGAGCGGATGCGCTCGCAGACCACGTTGCCGTTGATGTCGGGCAGCATGTAGTCGAGCAGGACGAGGTGGGGGCGGAAGCTCTCGGTGAGCAGCCCTGCGTCGTAGCCGGTGTTCGCGGTCTTGACCTCGAAGCGTCCGTCCTCGGTGAGGACTTCTTCGAGGAGGGAAACGATCTCGTGGTCGTCGTCGACGATGAGGACGCGCTTGACGCCGCCCTCGAGGGCGTCGAGAGGGATGTCGTTCTTGCGCATGAAGCGCAGCAGCTCCTCACGCGGGATGCGCCGGAACTTGGAGCCGGGGACGCGGAAGCCCTGGAGGCGCCCCGAGTCGAAGCAACGGATGATGGTCTGCTGGCTGACCTTGCAGATCTTGGCGGCTTCACCGGTGGTGAAGATCTTCTTGCCGCTCCAGTCGCTGTCGGTCGCTTCGACCCCCATGGGCGGGCTCCTGTCGGATCGAGCGAGCGCGCGGGTGGCCGTCCCTGGCCCGAGGCGTCGCGGCCCTGCCGCGCCCGCGCGCTTGCCCAGGCGGCTATCGACGCAAGGACAACCCAACTTCACGCGCACCACGCAGGCGCGGAGACTGGGCGTCGGCGGGCGCGTCCGAGAATCAATCCGGGTGCAGCTCGCGCCACTTGCGGACCGCCTCGGGCTCGCGCGGGTAGATCGGCGCGAGGGTCGCGGGGTCGGTCGCGGGATGGGAGCGCCCGAGGCGGAGACACGCCGCGGGGTCGAAGGTCGGCTCGACGATCGCGAGCTCGAGGGAGGCCGCCCGCTCGCGAAGGGGCGCCGGCAGGTGACGGTCGGCGACGAGCGATTTCAGGCCTGATCCCGCCAGATCCGAGGCGTCGAGGAGGCCCAGGGGGAGACCGGCGTCGCTCGGCGCCTCGAAGCGCGTCGCGTAGGTCGTGGCGCCCTTGGAGGCGAGGCAGATCAGGGCCGGGAAGCGATCCGCCTCGAGCGAGGCGGCGACGACGTCGGCGGTGGGGACGCCGACGAGATCGGCGCCGATCGCCTCGGCGAGCAGCTTGGCGGTCGTGATCGCGATGCGGACGCCCGTGTACCCGCCGGGCCCGAGGGAGACAACGACACGCGTCAGGTCGTGAGGGGAGACGCCCTCGCGTTCACAGAGGCGGGCGATGGCGGGCATGAGGTCGTCGCCGTGGCGCGTGCCCGGCGACAACGCCTCGGACGTGATGGCGTCGTCCGCGCGCGCAACTGCGACGCCCGCGCCGCCACTCGGGTTGCTGGCCTCGATCGCGAGGACGACGTCGGTCACAGATCCTCCTTCCCGCGTCGTCGCTTCTTCTCGGAGCGTTCACGTTTCTCTTGGAGGCGTCGTTCGACGGCGCCCCGGGAGGGCTTGGTGGGGATGCGGCGCTTGGGCTTGACCATGGCGCGGACGAGCAGCTCGCGCAGGCGCTCGAGGCAGGCGCGCCGGTTGCCCAGTTGCGTGCGACTCTCGTCGGAGGTGATCAGCAGCTCGGCGTCGCTCGTGATGTAGGTCTTGGCGATACGGCGCAGTCGGGCGCGGGCGTCACTGGGGATGGGGATGTCGTCAAGGGCGATGCGGAGTTCGATCTTGGTGGCGCGTTTGTTGACGTTCTGCCCGCCGGGCCCGCTGGCGCGCGAGGCGCTGAAGCGCAGGGCGCCCGGGGGGACGCGCACGCCGGGGGCGATGGGCTCGCCGTCGGGCTCGGGATGCGCTTCGGGGGGTGGCACGGGGGTCTCAGGGCTCCATCGGACGGGGGAAGACCAGGGGATGGCCCCTGGATTGTTCCAGGGGGCGTGGGGTGGGTTTGTACGAGCGTTGACCCAAGGGGGGCGCTCTGCGATACTTCGGTTCACGCCCGTTCTGCCTGTTGGGGGATTGTTCCACTCTCGGGGGAAGGCCGGGCCGCGAAACCGGGACGGGCGACCCAGGGGGGGAAGCCGACGCCGGCGGAGAGCGGAGAGGCGCAGGCGCTATGAAGACCATCACCAAGAAGGCCCTGATCGACCGCATCGCCGACGAGACCGGGCAGAAGCGGATCGACGTCAAGAAGACCGTCCAGCGTTTCCTGGATCTGGTCATCGACGAGCTCGGGGAGGGCAACCGCCTCGAGTTCCGTGACTTCGGGGTGTTCGAGGTGAGGGAGCGGGCGGCGCGGACGGCCCAGAACCCCAAGACGCTCGAGCGGGTCCGCGTGCCGGCGCGCCACACCGCCAAGTTCAAGGTGGGGCGCAAGATGAAGGAGGCGCTCGAGCGCCTCGACGAGACGACCGAGCGCCGGCTCGAGGTCACGGTCGCCGACGGCGTCTCGAACGCGACGCTCGCGTCGCACAACGGCAAGCTCGCGCCCGCCCGCTCATAACCCGGATGATGGATCGAGTCAGGCCGCCCAGGCGAGGTCCCGGTCGACTTCGTCCATGCGCTCGAAGCGGACGGCGACGGGCTGGAGGCGCAGGTCCGCGCCGGCAGCGCGGACGACGGTCCCTCTGAGCGTCCACTCGGCGACGATCAGGGGCTGGCCGTCCCAGGCGATCAGGACCTCGACCTCCTCGCCCACACGCAGTGGCGAGCCGGCCTCGACCAGCACCAGGGCGCCCCCCTTCGAGACGTCCACCGTGACCGCCTCGACGTACCGATCCGCCCAGGGGCGGAGGATCTTGCACTCGACCTGGATCGGCTCGCGGCGTTCACGCCGACGCTCTGGGGAGGGCATGGGGCGCCTCCACGGGCTGGGGATGGGCAGGGCCCGGGCCGGCCCGCGCGGCTTCGGGCACAGCGCCATCGGTCCGGCGGGCGGGCGACTCCTGCCCAACCCGCTGGATCGCCGATGGTTCGGCGGTGAGCCAGGGCCACCGAGTCAGCGTGCTGATCCCGACACATGGGCGACCGGCGATGGTCGCGCGCTGCGTCGAATCCCTGGGCCGGCAGGAGGGCGCTCCCCCCTTCGAGGTGCTCGTCGGGATCGATGGCCCTGACCAGGGCGAGGGCGCCGCGATCGAGCGCGTGCGCGGGGGTCTCGACCTCCGCGTCGAGGCGGGCGATCGTGGCGGGCCGGCGGCGACGCGGAACCGGCTGATCCGGATGGCGTGGGCGCCGGTGCTGTTGCTGCTCAACGACGACGTCACCGCCGCCCCCGACCTGGTCGCGACGCACGCGCGTGAGCAGGAGCGTCTGGCCGCGGACGGGCGGGCCGCGATGGTGCTGGGCGACGCGCCCTTCGCGGTCGAGACGCCCGACCGGCTCTTCGACCGTCTGATCCGCGAGACGTCGATGGTCTTCTTCTACGACCGGATGCGGGGGAACCCCGACCCCGATCACGACTGGGGATTTCGGCACGCGTGGACGCTGAACCTGTCCGTGCCGACGGGACTGGTGCGCGAGGTCGGCGGGTTCTGCGAGTCGCTGCCCGGGGCGGCGTTCGAGGACATCGAGTTGGCGTGGCGCCTGAGAGCCCGCTACGGGGTGCGAGTGCTGCACCGAACCGGGGCGAGGGTGACGCACCACCACCGGTACGAGCCGTCGGGGTATCTCGAGCGAGAGGAGTCGCTGGGGCGCGACGCGCTGGCGCTCGCGCAGGCGAACCCGGTGTGCGCGCGCGAGGTGTTCGGGCGTGACATCGCCTCGCACGAGGAGGGCGTGTACTCGCGGGAGTACGTGGAGCGCGAGAAGAGCGTTGCCGACGCGATCCGTGAGACGTTCATGCGCCTGGCGGAGATGCCCCCCGAGGCGGGGGACGACCCCGTGATCCTGCGGGCGCTGTATGAGCACCACCTGCCTCTGAAACGATGGCACTGGCGCGTGGGGCTGCTGCGGGCGATACGGGGCGGGTCGGCCTGATCGAGGCGCGGGCGGGGGGCGGCGCGTCGGGGATTGCAGTCGCGAGCTCACGCTCGCGGCTCGGATCAGTCGGCGTACAGGCGGTGGACGCGCAGGCCTTGACGCTCGAAGACCTCGCGCCGGGCCCAGATCGACTCCTCGTGGAGCCAGGAGCTGATGACGACGTCGGTCGCGCCCGCGCCCCCGGCGTGCTTGGGCTCGATCACGGGCAGGCCCGCGACCTCGCGCCCCGACAGCTCGGGGTCATCGTCGCAGACGCCGACGATCTGCTCGCTGGCGGCCGCGATGTGCTCGTGCAGCGCGCGGGTGTGCGCGCCGGCGCCGTGGATCAGGACCTTGCGACCCGACAGCCCCGCGAGTAGGGCGGCGAGGCGGTCGCCCGCGTCGGGGGGGACGGCGCCCGAGCCGAGGCCCGGCGCACTGAACGCGGGGTTGACATCCTCGGGCCAAGAACGAGCCGGCGCGCCCGCGGCGGCCTCGATCAGTCGCTCCGTGCGCTCGCCCTGGGCCTCGAGCGAGAACGTCGTGCGCACGCGGTTCCACGCCGCCTGACCGACCTCGTGCACACCGGCGGCAAGGACGCGCCCGATCCCGTCGGCGAGGGCGGAGGCCAGGGCCTCGTCGGTGGTCGTCTCGTCGAAATCGATCAACTCGCCGGTCTTGCCGGGCTCGACGACCTCGCCCGCGCCCGAGGCGGTGCGCGTGATGACGGGGGCGCACCCACGCGCCATCGCCTCGAGCAGCGAGACGCTCATCCCCTCGCGCCGGGAGGCGAGGACGAAGACGTCCGCCTGGTCGAGGCGGCAGGCGATCGCGTGAGGGGGCACGCCGGGGACAATGCGGATGTTCTCGTTGGTCTCGGCGATCGCCTGGAGGCGGGCCAGGGCGGGGCCGTCGCCCACGATGACGAGGCGGTGGTCGACGCCCCGGCGCGAGAGGGCGGCGGAGAGCTCGACGAGGGCAAGGACACGCTTCTGCTCGTGCTCGAGGCGCCCGGTGTAGATGAGGCGCAGAGGGCGTCCGGCGAGCGGTTTGCGCTTGGGAGGCTCGCTCGGCGTGTCGACCCCGTTGTGGATCGCCAGGATG
The DNA here is from genome assembly GCA_041402005.1 of Phycisphaerales bacterium. Taxonomy (GTDB): domain Bacteria; phylum Planctomycetota; class Phycisphaerae; order Phycisphaerales; family UBA1924; genus JAJRXR01. The sequence continues at coordinate 31,263 of JAWKTB010000007.1, forward strand.
TCGGAGCGCCTCGCGCCGAAGCGACGGGCGAGCAGGCAGGCGATGTGCGAGCTGACGCCGGCGAGCTTCGCGCAGGCGCGTTCGTACCGTGCGACGACGGCGTTCTCGTACGCGGAGTCGAGGTGCTGCCAGCCGACGAGGCGGACGTCGCTGGGGAACTCGCGTGTGAGCTGGGCGCACGCGCCGAAGCAGTCGCCGTGACGCGTGGGAACGAGCACGCAAGGTCGCCCGGCGTCGCCGGCCATTGACTGGGCGGCGAAGCGGTAGTGGGGAAGGAAGGGCGCGAGGTTCCCCTCGGTCGAGCCGATCGGGGGGAGGTCGTCGGCGCGGAAGAGGCGGACGCCCTCGGGGATGGGGCAATCCATCTCGCGGTGGTCGTCGAGGTCGCCGTGGACGAGGATGGCGACGGGTCGCCCGCGCGCGATCAGCGCGCCCGCGAGGCGCAGGGCCCACGTCGTCACGCCGGTGACGGTCAGGCCCTGGGGCAGGACGAGCAGGATCGGCGCGGGGCTGGCCATGGTGGATCCATCGGCGCCGGGGGCGAAGGCCCGTCAATACGCGCACCCGGTTGTACGGTCAGGGCCCGCCCGCGTTTCAGGGGCGGGCCGGCGCGTGCGTGAGGGCGTCCAATCGGCCCCCCGCCGCGGCCAGAAACCGCTCGTTCTGGGCGGGTGTGAGCCAGTTGGCCCAGTCGCCCCGGACGCCCTTGCGGAAGAAGTGGGTCGCGTCCTCGCGTCCGCGCTCGCGACCGCCGGTGAGGCGTTCGAAGCTGGCGGCGTCGAGGCACCGGGCGATGGTGGCGTCGTCATGCTCGACACCGAGGAGTTCGAGGAGGCGAGCGAACTGGCTCGGGGCGTCGTCGAGCATGTCCTCGTAGCGCACGCGGATGGAGCGTGTGAAGAGTCGCTCGCCCTCGAGGCCCGCATCCACGCAGGCGGTCCACATCGAGGCCCACAGATCGAGGAAGTCATCGGGGATCTGGCGGGACTCGAGGCGCTCGCGCAGGCGGGCGGCGTCGGGCTCACTCGCGCGGCGCAGCGCGGTCGAGGTCTGCTGCGCAAAGCCGGAGACCGCGACGTCGCGCCCGTCCCGGACCAGGTTGATGAAGCGGAGGTCGGGGTTGTACTCGTGCAGGAGTCGGACGGCGTGCGCCTCGGTCCCCGCGAAGGGCGTCAGCTTCTCGCCGACGACCGACTTGCCCGACTGGCGGCGGACGGACTCGATGATGGTGTCCCACAGATCGAAGAGGAGGTCGCGCCCGAACGCGTCACCCGCGCCCCCGCCGGGGTGGAGGTGGCGCGTCAGGATGGCGGCGTACTCCTCGAGCGCGATGTGGGGCGTCGCGTAGGCGGGATCGATCTTGAGGTACCGACCCGGGGCGCGGACCTCGGCGCAGTGGAGGGCGGGGTGCGCACAGAGCAGGCGCTGGAGCCAGGTCGTGCCCGACTTGGGGCAGGCGAAGACGACGAAGGCGAGGCGGGGCGTGTCGTGCTGGCGGGTCATGGGCTGGGGTAGCGCCACAGGATCATGTCGCGCTCGGCGCGACGGACGGTGTACTCGTCGGGCCTGAGGATCTCGGCCCACCACTCGGGGCCTCGGACTGTCCGGTGCAGGTTGTCGCCGTGCTTGTCCTGGGAGCCCGCGGCGCGGCAACTGACCGAGCAGAGCAGGGCGCCCCCCGGAGCGAGGACGCGGAGCATCTCGTCGCGCAGGGCGATCGCGTCGTCCTCGTCGAGGTGCTCGAGGACGTCGAAGCATGTGACGAGGGCGAAGCGGTCGTCGTCGTGGGGGATCGTCGGGTGTGTCATGAGGCGGGCGCGGGGGCCGACGCGTTCTTGGGCGCGCTTGATGGCGACGTCGCTGACGTCGACGCCGTGGGCGTCGCGCTCGAAGGGATAGCCGGCGAGCAACTGGACGACGAAGCCGGCGCCGCACCCGACGTCGAGGGAGCGCCCCGGGATCAGGCGGATGCGGTCGGCGTGCTCCCAGCAGAGGCGGACACCGGGCGAGCCCTCGGCGAGGGCGTAGAGCGGGTTGCCCGCGTGCACGTCGTCGTAGATGTCGCGGTAGTCGGTCATGCGGACCTCCTGAGTGTTTCGGACGCACCGCCCTCGAGCCAATCGGGCCCGCCCGCGCCGTACAGGCACGCGACGCGGACGCCGGCGCGTCGGAGCGGCTCCGTGTTGTGCCAGAGCGTGGGCTCGAGCGAGTCGCTGGAGATGAGGACGCCATCGATCGAGAGGCGGGCGAGGGCGTCGCCCGGGGTCATGACCGGGCGGGCGTGCAACTCGCGCTCGCGTGGCGCGTCGTCGAGGACGGCGAGGATGGGCAGGTCGCGCGCGAACAGGGGCGCGAGGCGTCGGGTGTGCGCGCCGGCGGCGTAGACCGCCAGGCGGCGCGCGCCGGCGCGGACCATGTTCCCGAGCTGGATCGCGCCCACGACCCAGGGGGCGGGGACGAGCGCGGGCGAGACCGCGGCTGCGAGCCCGGCGCGGCGCAGGGCTCGGACGCGCTCGTGCGTCTCGGGGAAGTACTCGCCCTCGATCAGGACGGCGTCGTCGCCCGGCGCAGGTCGGTCCGGGGCGATTCGTCGGGCGCCACAACGGCGCATCGCGTGGATGATCCAGCGCCGGGCCCCGTCCGCGTCGTCCGCCCAGGGCTTGTTCCAGCGGGCCAGCGACGAGAGGCGCAGGGCGTGGTCGGCGCGCTCGGGCGGGCGCCCACGCGAGGCGTTCCAGAGCGTGCCGAGCGCGCGCCCAAGGTCGGTCGGGCCCGGGTCGAGACGCTCGGGCGCGAGGCGCTCGATCACGTCGAGGGCGGCTTGCAGACGGTGCGTGTGGTCGGCGAGCGGGTCGAGGGAGATGACGTACTCGTTCTGGTGGGGCGACCTGTCGTGCTCAGTCACGCTCGGGGCGCGGGGGTCGGTGAGGATGATGAGTGTGCGCGCGGGCTGGGCGTGTGGTGGTGTTGGAACTCGGCGGCGGGCGCGCTCGCTCGCGTCGTCCGGGCTGATGGGCGTGCCGTCGATGACGCACAGACGGTGGAGAGCGCCCCTGGCGGTCGGTGTCGGCGTGAGCGGGCGCGCGAAGCTCGGGAGGGGGTGGGGGAGCTTGGGCTGGGCACGCTGGGCGAGGGCCGCGATCGTGCGCGCGAGGCGGGCGGCGGCGTCGCCTTTCCGATGGATCATCGCGAGCGTGCGGTCCTGCGCGACAAGGTCGGCGTGCTCGGCCTCGAAGAGGTTCTCGATGACGGGCGCCGGGTCGGCGTTGTCGGACGAGGCGCGCCAGACCCAGAGCGCCGGATGCCAGAGGGGCGAGTCGTGCGGGTGGATGATGGCGGTGGGGCGACCGGCGCCCATCGCCTCGATCATGAGCGTCGAGACGGTGGTCATGACCGCGCGCGCGCGCCTGAGCGACTCGGCGAGGGGCGCGGTGTCGCGCTCGACGCCGATCTCCTCGGCCAGGCGTCCCGCGATCCGCCAGGTCGTGGGCACGCCCAGGCGTTCGACGGCGTGGGCGAGGCGCTGCAGCGCCCAGCGGACGCGCTCGTGCTCGGCTTCAGAGAACGCGGGGCGCCTGGCGGTGGCGATCAGGAGGCGGTCGCCGAGGGGTGGGCGCTCTCCCGAGTGCGCGAGGCGGGGCAGGCCGGTGGCGCGGGCGTCGTTCCACATCGAGCGGAGGATGGCCCGGTCGATCCACCCGGCGCAGGCGACGAGGTCGACGGGGGCGGGGCGGAGGAACTTGGCGTCGACGTGGGGGTTGGCGTGGGTGTTGCGCCATTCGACGATGCCGTCCATGAGCAGGAGCGTGGGCACGCCCGCGGCTCGCGCGGCCCGGATCGCGGCGATCGATTCGAGGCGGACGGTGTCGGCGACGACGAGGACGCGGACGCCCTCGGGCAGGCGGGGCGGGGCGCCCTCGTCGAGCGCACGGACGGGCTCGATGTCGAGCGCGTACAGGCGTTCGTCCACGCCCTCGAAGTGGTCGGCGCCGACGTCGGCCTGGAGGAGGAGGGCGCGCATGGCTCAGGCGGCCGCCGCGGTCTGCGGGCTGGCGGCGTGCAGGCTCCTCTCGACCTGTCGGACGATCGCGCCGGCGAGGGCGTCGGTCGTGGCGCGCTCGTGGACGCGGGCGCGGATGCCGGCGGACAGGTTCTCACGCCACGCGGGGCGGGTGACGGCGCGCTCGATCAGGCGCTCGAGCGAGGCCTCGTCCCAGAAGGTCGTCTCGGCGAAGTCGCCCAAGAGCCAGCGTGCGGTCCAGTCGAGCTTGCCGGTTGGGGCGAGGGCGCGCTGGCGGGCGAGGTCGGCGGCGTGGGGGGTGAATGTCGCGGGCGAGCCGAGGGCGAGGCGCTGCGTCTGCGCGCACCAGTCCATCAGGCCTGGCGAATCGGTGACGGGGATCGGCGTGTCGCCCGGCGCGCCCGAGAGGGCCGCGTCAACCATCGCCTGCGAGGCGAGCATCTGGCACGTGAGGCGGCACAGGGGGAGGCCCCCCGAGGCGGCGCACTCCATGACGCGCTGGTGGACGACGGTGCTGGGCGAGGCGTGGAGGTGGACGCTGGCGCTCTGGTAGCAGGCGCGGAGGGACTCGCCGTGGGGGAGTTCGCCCCGGGCGTGGTCCGCGAAGTCGCCCTTGTCCCAGCCGCGCCCGTAGATGTTGAGGCGCCAGGCGCGTCGCTGGGCGATCGAGGCGGCCCAGCGGAGTGTCTGGTGGCGGACGATCCGCTCGCCGAGGGGGTCGATGACCTGGGCCTTGACGCTGGCGACGTCGGTGGGCTTGGGCTGAGCGCCGAGGTGTTGGCGCAAAACATCGGGCAATTCGCTCGCGACGTCGGCGAGGACGATGCGCGAGTGCATCTGGGTGACGAGTTCGGTCAGGCGGTCGTGGACCCAGTCCACGACGCGTCCGAGTCGCTCGTCGCGGACCTCGCGCTTCAGGCGGTCGCGCATGTCGCCGGGCGATTCGGAGTGGTGCGAGACGTAGGCGATCTCGCCGGCGTGGCGCTCGAGCAGGGCGGCGGGGGCGGGCTCGGCGTGGAACTTGTTCGCGTCCACGACGACGGGGACGCTCATCGCCCGCTCGATCGGGTAGGCGTAGCGCTCGAAGAGGTGGGGGTAGAGGTGCCCGCACAGGAAGTCGAGGGGGGTCTGCGAGCGCCCGACGCGCGGGTCGAGCAGGTGGGGCATCTGGTCCTGGATCCAGCAGACGAAGGGGACGTTGGCGGGGAAGGGTCCCGAACGGCGCGGGTAGTTGATCAGGACGATCAGGTCAGGGCGGTGGGAGGCGACGGCGTCGAGGTAGCCGAGGTTCGAGAGGCGGGCGTGGTCGTCGGGCTCGATGAGGAGGCGGGCGTCGGCGCCGAGGCGGGTGAAGGCGCGGCGCAGGTCCTCGGCGGCGTGGTGGACGAAAGTCGTGTACCGGCAGGTCGGGATGAGCACGCGCAGGGGCTCGTCAAAATCGGTCGCGAGGGCGCTGGCGTACCGGGCGCTCCACCACGACGCGTCGCGACCGGCGTAGAGGGACTCCACCTCGGCGCGTCGGCGGGCCAGGGCCTCGCCCTGCTCGGCGCGGAGGCTCGTCGTCAGCTGCGCGATCGGGGGCGAGACGGGGCGCTCGGTCCAGGGCGCGGGCGCGACCGGCCCAAGGGGCTCGAGGGCGAAGCGGGCGCGGGCCCAGGCGGCGTACTGGCTTGCGGCATCGGGTCCGACGAACACGCGGACGTTGGCGCGCGCGAGGTGTTCGGCGGTGTCTCCCATCGAGAGGCCGTCGAGCAGCTCGAGAGGGTCCTCGTGGAGCAGGACGATCTCGGGGTGGTAGCCGGTCGCGTCGGGGACGAGGCGGGGGGCGAGCTCGAGGAAGATCCACGGCGGGCGGAGGCCCTCGATCGTCACCGGGCCGGGGGCGCGCTCCGCGTGCGGGGCGAGGAGACGGTCGGCGGCGGCGCGGGCGTCGTCGCGGCGATCGGCGAGGTCGCGCCACGCGTGGGGCTCGTGGGCGTCGACGCGACGCCAGACGACGTTGCCGTCGCGTGCGACGAAGCGCTCGCGCTGGGTATCGCGGCGCTCCCACTCTTCGAGGGCGTCGGCCAGGTCGACGCTCCGCGCGACCAGGACGGTCGCGGCGGCGCGGGCACGAGCGAGGCGACGCTCGGCGTCCTCGCGGTCGTGGTGGAGGGCGTCGATGGTCTTGGCGAGCGCCACGCCCTCGGGCAGGGCGCGGGCGGCGTCGGGCAGGGCGTCGAGCTGCTCGTGCGCGAGCGTGCGCAGGCCGAGCTCGGCGAGTGAGCGGGCGAGCAGGAAGCGGAGCCCCGCGTCGCGCGGGGCGGCCGTGAGGGCGGCGGCGAGGGCGGACGACGCCACCCACGGGCGTCCGCGGCCCGCCAGCTCGATCAGGGCCTCGCGCGTCGGGGGCGGGGTGTCCGGCGCAAAGTTTGCGCGATGCGGCGCGCTGGCATGCCCGGTCGAACTCATCAGGGGCAGATCGGCGTGGGCGTGGCGTCGGGACCAGAATCGCCCGTTTCGGGCGGCAGAACGGGGCGCGGTTTCATGGGGGGTGTCCGGGCACGCCGATGGTGTGGCGCGATGACGACGCCCCGATCCGCGACCGCGGGCAAGATCCTGACGCGCGAGGCGCTGCTGGCGGCGCGTGAGACGGCGCGCCGGGAGGGGCGTCGGGTCGTCCAGTGCCACGGGTGCTTTGACCTGGTGCACCCGGGTCACATCCGACACCTGCGGTACGCGAAGGCCCAGGGGGACGTCCTGCTGGTCTCGGTGACGGGCGACGTGGGCGTGGGCAAGGGGGCGGGACGGCCCCTGATCCCGCAGGAGCTGCGGGCGGAGAACCTGGCGGAGCTCGACTGCGTGGACTGGGTGTACGTGGAGCCCGCGTCGACGGCGGAGGGGCTGCTCGACGCCGTCAGGCCCGACATCTACATCAAGGGGCGCGAGTACGAGTTCAACCGCGACCCGCGGTTCCAGAAGGAGCGCGAGGCGGTCGAGAAGCACGGCGGGCGGGTCGTGTTCAGCTCGGGCGACGTGGTGTTCAGCTCGACGGCGCTGATCGCGGCGATGGACAACGAGGCGGATCCCTTCCACAAGCGGCTCACGCAGCTGGCGCAGCGCGAGGAGCTTGGGATCGCGCGCCTGGGCGAGCTGATCGAGTCGTTCCGCGGCGCGCGGGTCGTCGTCGTGGGCGAGACGATCCTGGACACGTACTTCTTCTGCGATCGACCAGAGGTCGCGGGCGAGAGCCCGGTGATGACGCTGCGCCCCTTGGAGCGCCGGACGTACGACGGCGGGGCGGCGGTGATCGCGCGTCACGCGGCGGCGCTGGGCGCGCGCGCGACGCTGGTCACCGCCCTGCCCGACGACGAGGCGGGGCGCGAGGTCCGGGCGCGGTTGATCGCCGAGGGGATCGAGGTGCGGGGCGTCCCGAGCCCGGCGCGCCTCGCGGAGAAGCAGCGGTACCTCGTGGGCGCGCAGAAGGTGATGAAGGTCGACCAGGTCGAGGCGATCACGCTCGACGCGCACGAGCAGGACCGGCTCGTGAGCGTGACGTCGGACCTGTGCAGCGCCGGGGCGGACGCGGCGATCATCGCGGACTTCGGGCTGGGCTTGCTGACGCCGGCGGTGCTCGCGCGGGTCTGCCGAGCGGCGCGGGGGAAGGCGAAGGTCGTCTCGGGGGACGTGAGCGGGAAGCGCGCCAGCCTGATGGAGATGCGCGGGATCGACCTCGTGTGTCCGTCGGAGGACGAGCTGCGCGACGCGACGCGGAACCACGGCGACGGGCTGCCGGCGGTGACGTGGGAGCTGCTCAAGGAGACGGGGGTCAAGTCGGCGATCATCACGCTCGGCGCGGAGGGGCAGATCGGGTTTGAGCGTCTGGCGACCAACCCAGGCTCGGATACGGGCGGGTGGAAGTCGCGTCTGCGGGGTGAGCATGTGCCGGCGCTGTCGCCCCACGCGGTGGACGCGCTGGGGTGCGGGGACGCGCTGCTGACGACGGCGACGCTGACACTTGCGCGCGGGGGGTCGATGGTGGCGGCGACGTATCTGGGGGCGGCGGCGGCGAGCCTGGAGGCCAGGCGGGTCGGGAACATCCCCATTTCGGGTTCGGACTTGCGTCGGGAGGCCGCCCGCGTGCAGACTGCACGTCTGGCGCTGGCGACGCCCGAGCTGCCCCCGATGCGGCTGGACGACGCGAGCGCTACACACGAGGCGTTGCGCGAGGCGTCGTAGGCGCGGAAGCGGGGCGCGGGACATGTCGTTGGGATGGGCGGGACGCCCGCGCCACGATCAGCGTGGCGGAGGTCACGGATGATCACGTACATCGTTCCCACGCGGGATCGACACGCCGAGCTTGGTCGGACTTTGGCGGCGCTGGGGCGCCTGGGCGCGCACGATCGTCGGGCGCCCGGGCACGTCCCGGCGGAGGTCGTCGTCGTGGACAACGCCTCGTGGCCCGCGCCCGCGGTGCCGGCGCGACTGGCCAACGGGATGACGGCGAGGCTCGTGGCGCTCGGGGACAACCGCGGGGCGGCCTCACGCAACGCCGGGGCGGAGCTGAGCGACCCGTCGAGCGACTGGCTCGTCATGCTCGACGACGACTCGTCGCCCCTGGACGACGGGCACGTCGCGGTGCTTGGCGAGCAGCCCGAGGACGTGGTGGCGGTGTCGGCGGACATCCACCTCGCGGGGCGGGGCGCTCGCGAGTCGGGGGGGCTGCCCGAGGTCTTCATCGGGTGTGGCGTTGCGATCCGGCGCGACGCGTTCACCGAGCTTGGCGGGTACGACGCGTCGTTCGGGTACTACGCGGAGGAGTACGACCTGGCGGCGAGGATGCTGCTCGCGGGCGGGCGCGTCGTGTTCGACCCCCGGTTCGTGGTCGAGCACCGCAAGGTCGAGCACGGGCGGGACATGAACGAGATCCTTGGGCGCCTGGTGCGCAACAACGGGTGGGTCGTTCAGCGGTACGCGCCCGAGGCGGAGCTGGAGCGGTGGATGGGCGAGACGATCACGCGGTACCGGGCGATCGCGGAGCGCGAGGGGGCGGTCGCGGGGTATGAGCGCGGCTTGGCGGAGCTTCGGGCGACGGCTGGGGGTCAGCGTCGGACGCCGATGGACGCCGGGATGTGGGCTCGGTTCACGGGCGAGGCCCAGGCACGCGCCGCGTTGATGGCGGCGCTGGACGAGGCGCCGTTCGACGCGGGGAGACTGATCGCGCGCGGGAAGAACGCGGGCGTCATCGAGCGCGTGCTCGAGTCGCTCGGGGTCGAGGTGCGAGAGGACGCGCCGGTTGATGTCGTCGGGACGCTCTCGCCCGGGCCGATGATCGACGCGCTGGAGCGGGCGCGGATGGGCGGGCGGCGGACGGTGGCGGCGTGGCTTGGAGCGTCGAGCGCGGCGCGCGAGCCGGCCCGGGCGACGGTCGCCTAGGGGATCGCCAGAGACACGCCTTGCCCTTGCGGGACAAGGCGTGGCATCCCTCGCGCGAGAGTATTCACCTGGCCGGCACGAGGGGCGCGCGGGCCGCGGCGAGGTCGAGCAGGAAGCGGGCCTTGTCGATCGACTCGCGCCACTCGGCGTCGGGGTCGGAGTCGGCGACGATGCCCGCGCCGACGCCGAGGTCGAGCGTGGCGTTGTCGACCTCGTCGAGGGCCGTGGGGCGAGGCGAGCCGGTGACGAGCGCGGTGCGAATGGCGACGTTGAGGCGGAGGCGCCCGGAGTCGGAGAGGAAGCCGAGGGCGCCGCAGTATGGGCCCCGCGTCGCGGGCTCGAGCTCGTCGATGATCTGCATGGCGCGGATCTTGGGGACGCCGGTCACGGAGCCGGGGGGGAAGGTCGCGCGCAGGAGCGAGCCCGGGCCGATGCCTTCGCGCAGTCGCCCGGCGACGGTCGCGGTCGCCTGCAGCACGCCCGAGGCGTGACGCTCGATGTCGCGGGGCGATTCGACGCTCAGCGAGCCCGGGCGGCAGACACGCCCCAGATCGTTGCGCATCAGGTCGATGATCATGTCGAGCTCGGCCCGGTCCTTCTCGGCGTGGAACAGCTCCTCGGGGTCGGCGCTCGCGGGGCGCGTGCCCTTCATCGGGCGCGTGCGGACGTGGCCGGTCATGAGGTCGGCGTCGAGGAAGAGCTCGGGGCTGGCGGAGATGATCGCGCGTCGGGCGTGGGGCTGGTCGAGCTCGAGGAAGGCGCCATGCCAGGGGCGGGCGGCGGCGAAGAGGTCGGCGGCGAGCGCGCGGGTGGAGCCGTTGAACTCGGCGCTGAGGCGGTGGGTGAGGTTGACCTGGTACGTGTCGCCCGCGCGGATGTAGTCGAGGACGCGTGCGACGGCGCGCGTGTATGCACGGCGAGCGTCGAGTGACGGGGGCGACATGGCCCAGCGGGCGTCGGCGGTGGTGGGTGACGCGAGGTCGGGTAGGAGGGAGGGGTCGCCGACGCGCCACCATTGGTCGGCAGTGTGGTCGTAGACATACGCCGCGGGCGTGCGCACGAGGACGAGCGCGGGCCAGGCGCGGTCGTCGCGGGCTCGGGGCCCCGAGGTGGCGGCGGGCTCGATCGTCCGTCCCAGGTCGTACGAGAGCGCGAGCACCCAGCCGCCGACGAAGGGGGGCTCGCTCGGCGAGCGTGCATGCGCCGCGGCGCTCGTGCTGACGAGGCGGTCGATGGCGTCGAGCGGGTCGGCGTCGTCGAGTGCAAATGTTTCTTGACAGTCTCCGAGCGCCGTCCAGCCCTCGGGCGCGGACCAGGCCCACGCGCTGGTCGGCCTGGCGAGGATCGTCCAGGGGTCGTGCGCCTCGGCGTCGGCGACGCAGGCGGCGAGGGGGAGATCCCCCGCCCAGGCGAGCAGGGCGTCGATCGGGGTGAGCTTGAGCGTGACGGGCTCGGCGGGCATGAACGCGGCGATGATAGCGATCGGTCGATGACGCCCGTGGGGGCTCCTAAAGTCTCGGCTCGTGCGCCCCAGGGGCGCCGGTGCACCACCACGCTCGCTCCGTCGGAGAGGGAATGCCCACGATGGCCAAGAAGAAGACGACCGGGAAGAGGACGCCCACCAAGAAGACCTCGAAGAAGTCGGCGTCACGCAAGACTGGAAAGAGCGGCGCGCGGGAGTCGGGCGGGACGCGCACCCACGCGGGCGGCGCCCGCGCCAAGGGCTCCACCAAGAAGAAGGCACGCACCGGCGCGAAGAAGATCGTCCCGGGCAAGATGGTCTACTCGTTCGGACGCAAGACCGAGGGCGACGCCTCGATGCGGGCGCTGCTGGGCGGCAAGGGCGCCAACCTCGCCGACATGACCTCGATCGGGCTGCCCGTGCCCCCGGGCCTGACGATCACGACCGAGGCGTGCGCGAAGTACTACGAGCAGGGCAAGCGCCTGCCCCGGGGCCTCATGAGCGAGGTCTCACGCGCGCTCGAGACGCTCGAGCGCGAGACCAAGAAGAAGTTCGGCGACCGCAAGGACCCGCTGCTCGTCTCGGTCCGCTCCGGGGCGGCGGTCTCCATGCCCGGGATGATGGACACCATCCTCAACCTCGGCCTCACCGACAAGTCGGTCGAGGGTTTGGCTGAGAAGACCGACAACCGGAGGTTCGCGTTCGACGCGTATCGGCGTCTCATCAACATGTTCGGCGACGTCGTCATGGGCGTTGACCACGAGAAGTTCGAGCACGCGTTCGACGAGGTGAAGGCCAAGTTCGGCGCCCAGCTCGACACGCAGGTCCCGGTCGAGGGCCTCGAAGAGCTGTGCGAGCGGTACAAGGCGGTCTACCGCGAGCAGGTGGGCGACGAGTTCCCGCAGAACCCGCGCAAGCAGCTCGAGCTGGCGATCGAGGCGGTGTTCCGCAGTTGGAACGCGGACCGGGCGATCAGCTACCGGCGCATCAGCGGGATCACGGGGCTGAAGGGGACCGGCGTCAACGTGCAGGCGATGGTCTTCGGGAACATGGGCCAGGACTCGGGCACGGGCGTCGCCTTCACGCGCGACCCTTCGACGGGCAAGAACGAGTTCTACGGCGAGTTCCTCATCAACGCCCAGGGCGAGGACGTCGTCGCGGGCATCCGCACGCCCCGCCCGGTCGTCGAGATGAAGAAGTGGGACAAGAAGTCGCACGACCAGCTGATGAAGATCAAGTCGAAGCTGGAGAAGCACTACAAGGACGTGCAGGACATCGAGTTCACGATCGAGCGGGGGGAGCTGTACATGCTCCAGACGCGCTCGGGCAAGCGCACCGGGATGGCCGCGGTCAAGATCGCGTGCGACATGGTCCGTGAGAAGCTGATCACGGAGAAGGAGGCGCTGCTGCGCATCCCCGCGGGGGACCTGACGCAGCTCCTGCTGCCGAGCTTCGACCCCAACGGCAAGGACCTGTCGCAGGTGCTGACCAAGGGCCTGCCCGCGTCACCGGGCGCGGCGGTGGGCAAGCCGGCGTTCACCGCCGACGAAGCCGTCGAGCGGGCGCACAACGGCGAGACCGTCATCCTCGTCCGCAAGGAGACGAGCCCCGAGGACGTGGACGGGATGCACTCGGCGGCGGGGATCCTGACCTCGACGGGCGGGATGACCAGCCACGCGGCGGTCGTCGCCCGCGGGTGGGGCAAGTGCTGCGTCGCGGGCGCGGGCGAGATCCAGATCGACGCCAAGAGCGGCGTCTTCCGCGTTGGCGGGCGCCCCTTCGGTCGCAACGACACGATCTCGATCGACGGCTCCACGGGCGAGGTGATCGCGGGCGCGGTCCCGCGGGTCGAGCCCACGCTCTCGGGCGACTTCGCCAAAGTCATGAAGTGGGCGGACAAGTACCGCCGGCTGGGCGTGCGCACGAACGCGGACGCGCCGAAGGACGCGAAGCGGGCCCGTGAGTTCGGCGCCGAGGGGATCGGGCTGACGCGGACCGAGCACATGTTCTTCGAAGGCCCGCGGATCACGGCGATGCGTCAGATGATTCTGGCGGACTCGGTTGAGGCGCGCGAGGCGGCGCTGGCCAAGCTCCTGCCCTACCAGCGAGAGGACTTCATCGGGATCTTCGAGGCGATGAAGGGGCTGCCGGTGACGATCCGTCTGCTGGACCCCCCGCTGCACGAGTTCCTCCCCCACGACGAGAAGAGCCAGCAGGAGCTGGCGTCGTCGATGGGGGTGCCGGTCGAGAAGATCCGTTCGCGCGTGGCGATGCTGCACGAGCTGAACCCGATGCTGGGGCACCGGGGGTGCCGCCTGGCGGTGACGTACCCCGAGATTCTGAGGATGCAGGTGCGAGCGATCACGGAGGCCGCAATCGACTGCCACGCGCGCAGCGTCAAGGCGATGCCGGAGATCATGGTGCCCCTGGTCGGCACACGCCGCGAGCTGGCGCTGCTGCGCGAGGAGGCGGAGAGCGTCATCGAGGTCGTCAAGGGCGAGAAGGGCTGGAAAAAGAAGCTGGACATCAAGATCGGCACGATGATCGAGATCCCGCGTGCCGCGATCACGGCGGGCGAGGTCGCCCAGGTCGCCGACTTCTTCAGCTTCGGGACGAATGATCTCACGCAGCTGACGTTCGGGTACTCGCGCGACGACGTGAACACGTTCCTGCCCGACTACCTGAAGATGGACATCCTGCCGGTGGACCCGTTCCAGTCGCTCGACCAGTCGGGCGTGGGTGAGCTCGTCGAGATGGGCCTGACGCGCGGGCGGGAGACGAAGGGGTCGCTGAAGGTGGGGATCTGCGGCGAGCACGGGGGCGACCCGGCGAGCGTCAAGTTCTGCCACAAGATCGGGCTTGATTACGTGAGCTGCTCGCCTTTCCGCGTGCCGATCGCGCGACTGGCGGCGGCGCAGGCGGCGATCGTCGGGTAGGTTCTCGCCTGGGAAGGATGAGGGAAGATGATCCCGCCGATCGAGCGCATCGACCTGGTCAACGTCGCGAGGCGTCAGACGCAGTTGATGTACGTGGTGCTGACGATGATCGGTGTGCAGGCCGTCTGGTTCGTCCTGATGTTCTCAAGGACCGCGGACCCCATGATCGCCTGGGGCGCCATCGCGGTGCAGCTGGGCGTGATGATCTGGGGGATCGTCGCGTTGATCATGCTGCTCATCGCGATGCACGCGGGCGTGGGCGCGATCATCATCTACCCGCTGCTGCTGTTCTTCCCGATCCTGGGCGTGCTGGCGCTGCTGTCGGCGAGCTCGCAGGCGACGATGATGCTGCGACTGGGCGGGGCCAAGGTCGGCTTTCTGGGGGCGTCGAAGTCTGAGCGGGCGAAACTCGTGCGCGGCGCATGCCGGGGGTGCGGGTACAGCCGCGACGGGCTCGAGATGCTGGCGGCGTGCCCGGAGTGCGGGCGCGTCCCGGTCGTGTGGTAGCGGGCGGCGAGTTGCGAGGGCTACGCCTGCATGGCGTCGCGATAATCGCTGGATTGGCGAACCGACGCTCGGCCTGTAGAGATATCTGCGCACACGCGGTCAACGTCGACGCCCGCGCTCGCCCATCCTCGTTCGCCGACTAGCTTTCTCACTTCGCGGAGGTCTGCGAGCGGGGGTGAGAGCGGTCGCAGTGACTCCGTGAGGTGCTCACGCATCCTGCGCCGAGCGATATGGCGCGCTCGCTTGGAATACAGCTCTTTCGACAGCGCGATGGAGTTCCATATCGTCCAAGCGAGCATTCCGAGCACACTCAGCCAGACTGCGGGCAGGAGAATCCAGCGGGAGGGAGCCGAGGTAAGCGGAGCGATGATCATCCCAGGCAAGAGGACAATCGCAAGTGCGCCAAGCATCCATACGCTGAAACGAGTTGCCGTCGTCCACCGACGTTCGACGCTGGCGGTCGGAAGGTCGTACTCGTCGGCGACGGCGCACATCGCCCACCACAGCATGTCCCGCTGAGTGTTGGAGTCCTCGATCCCAACCCAGAAGTTTTCTTCCACGATTGCCCGGAGCACGATCCCGTGATCGGAGCCGAACTGCTCGTGTAGGCGGGCCCGCGCATCCACGATCGGCGAATCACTCAGTTCATAGTGCTCGTACGTCGGATCGAATGACCGACGCATACCACACTGGTCGCAGTCGATCTCGTGGCAGTAAGGGACCTCGATTCGCCGAAGCCATCGACGCTTGACCAAGGTGATTCGACGGAGTTGGTGCGACGTCGGTCTGCGGCAAACTTCGCAGAACCACGGGAGATAGCCTTGGCTCGTCCAGGCGAACCTGTTCACCTGGCAGATGGTACCCGGCGCGATGGCTCCCTTGGCACGAATTATCGAGCCTTCTTCGTGCGTGGATGGGCTTGCCCCGAGAAACGGATCTGTCCTCTGACACCGGTGGCCGCGGTGCGGGCGCTTCGATCGCGTGTCGGCGAACTCGGGCCCGGCTGGCTAGGCTTGCCGGCGTGACGCGAGCGAAGGTGGCGCGGGTGAGTCTGCCGACGGTCGTCTGGGCGACCGCCTGGGTCAGCTTCTTCGCCGACGTCTCGACGGAGCTGATCTACGGCGTGCTGCCGGCGTACTACCTGGGGACGCTGTCGCTCTCGATCGTCTGGCTCGGCGTGATCGAAGGGGGCGCCGAGACGCTGGTCTCGCTGACCAAGCTGTTCAGCGGGTCGCTCTCGGATCGCACGGGGCATCGGAAGGTCTGGATGCTGGCGGGGTACGGGCTGAGCACGCTGGCCAAGCCGCTGCTGGCGCTGACGACGACGGGGGTGGGGGTCGGGACGCTGCGCGGGGCGGACCGCCTGGGCAAGGGCGTGCGCGGGGCGCCGCGGGACGCGCTGGTGGGCGGGGCGGTGGACGAGGAGCAGCGCGGTCGTGCCTTCGGCGTGCAGCGGTCGCTCGACCACGCCGGGGCGCTGGTCGGCGGGTTGCTCGCGGCGGGCTTGCTGGCGGCGGCGCTGGTCACGCCGCGGGACTTGTTCGTAATCTCGGTAATTCCCGGGGCGATCGCCGTGCTCATCATCGCGCTGTTCGTGCGAGAGACGGCCGGGAATCGCAAGGGCAAGGCGGTCTTCTCGCCCATCGGCGCCTGGCGCGGGGCGGCGCCCGGGCTCCGGCGCTTCCTCCTCCCCGCGGGGCTGTTCGCGCTGGCGAACTCGAGCGACATGCTGCTGCTGGCGTTGAGCTATCAGCGGTTCGTCGCGTCGGGGATGAGCGAGGCGATCGCGCTCGGGCAGTTGCCGCTGCTGTGGGCGCTGCTGCACGTGGTCCGGTCGGCGGGCGCGGCGTGGGGCGGGTCGATGAGCGATCGCGTCGGGCGCCTCGTGATGTTGCGCGTCGCGTGGGGCGTGTACGCGCTCGCGTACGCCATCGCGGCGTGGATGGCGGCGGGCGGGCCGGCGTGGCTCGCGTGGGTCGTCTTCGCGGGGTACGGCATGCACGCGGCGCTGGGCGAGGGCCCCGAGCGGGCGCTCATCGCCGACCTCGAGACCGACCCGACCAGGCGCGGGACGGCGTACGGGCTTGTCAGCTTCCTGACCGGCCTGATCGCCCTGCCCGCGACGGTGCTGACGGCGTGGGTCTGGCAAACGTACGGCGGGGCATGGGCGTTCGGGGCGGACGCGGCGATCGTCCTCGTCGCCCTTGCGGCGCTCGGCGTCGTTGGGCGACGCGGATAGCATTTTCCGCCGAGCCGCAGACGTTGGCGGCGGGGATCCCCCGGACCGCGGCGGGCTCGGGCCGCACGTGTGAGGCGGCGGGGTCGGCGCACCGCGCCGCCGCCGCAGAAAGCAATCGTCGCCATGTCGTCGCAGGTCTCGGGCCAGGGTTCGGGCGGGTCGTCGTCGCGCGCGTCGTCCGGGTCGAACGAGGAGAAATACAGCACCGGTCGGGGGTGTCTCATGCTGGTGCTGGGGATCCTCGGGTGTGTTGTGGTCTCCGTCGTCGCGATCGCGTTGTTGATGAAACACCAGGGCATGTAGGGCGTGGGGGGGCCTTGCTCCCTAGGATCCGGGCCATGCCCGTGCCGCGGATCGCCATCGTGGGACGCCCCAACGTGGGCAAGAGCTCGCTCGTGAACCTGATCGCGCGCGAGAAGGTGGCGATCGTGGACCCGACGCCGGGTGTCACGCGCGACCGGGTCTCGGTCGTCGTCGATCTCGAGGCGCCCGACGGGCGGGGGCCACGCAAGCCGGTGGAGCTGACGGACACGGGTGGCTTCGGCGTGTACGTCGCCGAGGGCGGGCGGTACGACGAGGTCGGGGCGGATCTGTCGAGTCTGACCAAGGACATCGAGCGTCAGATCGGCGAGGCGGTGAGCCACGCGGATTTGATTCTGTTCGCGATCGACGCGCAGACCGGGGTGACGCCGCAGGACGAGGCGATCGCGAAGATGCTGCGCGAGCAGAAGCTCGGCACGCGCATCCGCGAGGGGAGAGAGCCATCGCCCGTCCGCGTCGTCGCGACCAAGGTGGACGGGCCGAGCTGGGAGGCGCACGCGTACGAGCTGTCGGCCCTCGGCTTCGGCGAGCCGATGATGTGCTCGTCCAAGACCAAGTACATGCGCCGGGACATGCTCGACAAGCTGTACGAGATGCTGCCCGAAGCGGGCGACGAGGCCGCCCCGGAGAGTGATCTGAAGATCGCGATCGTCGGCAAGCGGAACTCGGGCAAGAGCACGCTCGTGAACACGCTGGCGGGCGAGGAGCGGGTGATCGTCTCGGAGATCGCCGGCACGACGCGCGACGCCGTCGACGTCCGCTTCGAGCTGGACGGGCGGAGCGTGACCGCGATCGACACGGCGGGCCTGCGCCGCAAGAAGAGCTTCCAAGGGCCGATCGAGTGGTACGCCTTCGACCGGGCGCAGCGGGCGATCGAGCGGGCGGACGTCGTCCTGCTGCTGATCGACGCCGCCGAACCGATCAGCCAGGTGGACGAGCAGCTCGCGGCCCTGGTGGTCAAGAGCTTCAAGCCGGTCGTGATCGTGATCAACAAGTGGGATCTCGCCGAGGGTCGCGCGTCGCCCCACGGCAAGCCGATCACGACCGAGACGTACGACGAGTACGTGCGAAAGGAGCTCAAGGGTCTCTCGTTCGCGCCGCTTGCCTTTATGTCCGCGAAGGCGGGCATCAACATCCGGGGCGTGATCGACCTGGCCTTCGAGCTGGACGAGCAGGCGGGGCAGCGCGTGAGCACGGGCGTGCTCAACCGCGTCATCCGGTCGATCGTCGAGCGTCGGGGCCCGAGCAACAAGCTGGGGACCGAGGCGAAGGTGTACTACGTGACGCAGGTGGTGGATCACCCGCCGACGCTGGTGATGGTGGTGAACCGCCCGGAGCTGTTCACGCCCAACTACATGCGGTTCCTGATGAACCGGATCCGCGAGGAGCTGCCCTTCGAGGAGGTGCCCGTCAAGGTGCTGCTCCGGTCGCGCAAGCGGGTCGAGGCCCAGCAGCGCGGGCGGAAGGGCGGCAAGGGGCTGCTGCACGAGACGGACGCCGCGACGCAGGGCTTCAGCGAGGACCTTGGCGACGAGCGCCCCGAGCTGGACGCGATGCTGGCGGAGATGCCCGACGAGGGCGAGGCGTACTTCGAGGATTGAGCGTGATCCTCGGGTTCTCGGAGGGGTGGGCTTCCAGCCCACCCGCTCATCGCGGCGAGCGTCGCGCTCTCGGGCGTGCCGATGGAGGGCTGGAAGCCCTCCCTTCCGAAAGGCAAGCCGGAGACCGGGCCCGCAACCGCGGGCGGTAGAATCCCAAGAACCAACCGCCCGCCACGCTGGAGATCGGGAATCGGCGGGAGTGGGGAGGCCACCATGTCCATCTGGAGCCGCCTGAAGGGCGAGCTGATCGACATCGTCGAGTGGACCGAGGAGCGTCCCTCGACGCTGGTCCACAAGTTCACCCGCCAGCGCAACGAGATCAAGTACGGCGCCAAGCTGGTGGTCAGGCCCGCCCAGGCGGCGGTCTTCGTCAACATGGGCCAGATCGCCGACGTCTTCCAGCCGGGCATGTACACGCTGGAGACGAAGAACCTGCCGATCCTGAGCACGCTGCAGGGCTGGAAGTACGGGTTCGAGAGCCCGTTCAAGGCCGAGGTCTACTTCGTCTCGACCCGTCAGTTCACCGACCTCAAGTGGGGGACGATGAACCCGGTGATGCTCCGCGACGCGGAGTTCGGGCCGGTCCGCCTGCGGGCGTTCGGGACGTACACGATCAAGTGCACCGACCCGAGCAAGCTGATCAGTGAGGTCGCCGGCTCGGACGCGCACTTCAGCGTCGAGGGGATCGAGGAGCAGCTGCGCAACTTCATCGTGTCCGGCTTCACGGACGTGCTGGGCGAGAGCCGGATCCCGATTCTCGATCTGGCGGCCAACTACGACGAGCTGGGCGAGTTCCTGGCCGAGCGCATCGGGCCCCGGGTCCACCAATACGGCCTCGATCTGACGGCGCTCCTGGTCGAGAACATCTCGCTGCCCCCCAACGTCGAGGAGGCGCTGGACAAGCGCTCGAGTATGGGCGTGATCGGGGACCTGAAGCGGTTCACGCAGTACCAGACGGCCGAGGCGATCGGCGACGCCGCCAAGAACCCCGGCGGCGGCATGGGCGACGCGATGGGCCTGGGCGCGGGCTTCGCGATGGCGGGGCAGATGGCCCAGGCGATGGGCCCGGGCGCGATGGGCCAGGGCCCGCCCCCGGTCCCGGGCGCGGTCAGGTACTGGGTCGCGAAGGACGGGCAGAAGGCCGGCCCGTTCGGCATGGACGAGCTGTCGGCGATGGCCGGCCGCGGCGAGCTGATGCCGGACACGCTCGTCTGGAAGGACGGCATGGCGTCGTGGGTGAAGGCGATCGAGGCGCCAGAGGTCGCGTCGATCGTGGGCCGCCAGCCGCCCCCGATCCCGGGTGGTCGGACGCCGCCCCCTGTTCCCCCGACTGATTCGTGATGGGCGAGGGTGAGGCCAGCAAGGCCGCGCCACACGAAGCGCCCGCCGTCGGCGGCGAGCGCCGGTTCCCATGCGCCAGGTGCGGCGCCCAACTCGAGTACGCGCCCGGCACGTACGAGCTCCGGTGCATCTACTGCGGCGCGCACAACGAGATCCCGCTCGACGAGACCGCCATCCGGGAGCTCGACTTCGAGCAGTACCTGGCGCAGCTGGCCGACGGAGAGGCGACCGAGGACCGGATCATCTCCGCCTGCGACTCGTGCGGCGCCCGGATCGAGCTGCCCGCGAATGTCACGAGCGGGCCCTGCCCCTTCTGCTCCAAGACCGTCGTCGCGACCGGGCGGAGCGAGAAGCTCATTAAGCCGTCGTCCCTGCTGCCCTTCGCGATCGGGCGCGACAAAGCCCGGGACTGCTTCAGCGTGTGGATTCGCGGGCGGTGGTTCGCGCCGGGAGACCTGAAGAAAGCCGCGGTGATCGACGGCAGGCTCTCGGGCGTCTACATGCCCTTCTGGACGTACGACTCGGGCGCGATCACGAACTACCCGGGCATGCGGGGCGTGCACTACTGGGTGACCGAGTCGTACACGACGATGGTCAACGGCAAGCCGCAGGTCCGGACGCACCAGGTCCGCAAGACGAGGTGGTACCCCGCCGCCGGGCGCGTGCGCAACTGGTTCGATGACCTGTTGGTGCCGGCGAGTCGCTCGCTGGCGTCGAACCGCCTGCGAGACCTGGAGCCCTGGGACCTGGCGGAGCTCAAGCCGTACTCGGACGAGTTTCTCGCGGGCTTCGGCGCCGAGAGCTACGCGGTGGACCTGCCCACGGGCTTCGAGCTGGCGAAGGAGATGATGGTCCCCGAGATACGGGCCACCATCCGTCATGACATCGGGGGCGACGAGCAGCGCATCACCACGATGCATTCGAGCTACCACTCGATCACGTTCAAGCACATCCTGCTGCCCGTCTGGATCTGCGCGTACCGCTACCGCGACAAGCTGTTCCAGATCCTGGTCAACGCGCGGACGGGCGAGGTGATCGGCGAGCGTCCGTGGTCGGTGTGGAAGATCACGCTGGCGGTGCTGATCGGGCTCGCAGTGGTCGGGGTGGCGGTGCTGGCGTTCGTCGTGTTGAAGAAGAACTGACGCGCGCTCGTGTCTGGGTTTTTGTCATCAAATCCGCTCGATCGTTTCGGCGAGTACGACGAGCGGCTCGGCCCGGCGCGTGCGCGTGTAGTGAGGGCGCGGCGGGCGGTCGTCCTCGATCGTGCGCACGACGAGGCTCGCTGTTTCGAGGTCTCGCAAGGCGCCCGCGAGCGCTCGGTCCGTCACGCCCTCGACGCCGGCGCGGATCTGCGAGAAGCGGGACGCGCCGGGATGGACGGCGGTCAGCGTCGCCAGCGACCACTTGCGCAGACAGACGTCCTCGAGCCCGTCGCGTGTGAGGCGCGCCCAGAGGGTCGCGGCATGCGGCGCTGCCTGCGCGCCGCGAGTGGTCAGGATGTACTCAGGCCTGAGCGGGTGCCCGTACCCCGGGTTGCGCCGGGCGAGGCCCATGTCGATCAGCGCGTCCAGGGCGTCGCGCACGCCCCCCTGGCTCGCGCCGGTGCGGGCGACGAGGGTGACGAGCTTGGCCCCGCCGTCGCGGGCGAGCTCGCCGAGCACGGGCAAGGCCCAGCGCCGGTGGAAGAGCTCGGGGAGGGGGGGCATCGCCATGCAAAGCTCTGGAGGAAAGTGGGTTGCAAGAAATCGCAATCGCCACGATTCCTGCTTGCACCCAAAGTATAGTTACTATACTCTGTGGATACAAGCAGAACACAGGTGGGGCCCGGAGGGCCTCGCCGAGTCCGCGACGGAGCGCGCCCGCACCCACTCCCGGAGCAGATCCCCATGCCATCCCCCCTCGCCTACACCGGCGGGCTCACGCTCGCGACGCAGGTCGCGGACCTCGCCAAGGCACTTGCCTGGTACAACGACGCGCTCGGCTTCCCCACGCTCTACAAGGTCGACGACATCGGCTGGGGCGAGGTCAAGACCGAGGTCGAGGGCGTCAACATCGGGCTCTCGCAGGTCGAGTCCCCCAAGGTCGGCGCGGGCCCCGTCCCGACGTTCGGCGTCGAGGACATCGACGCCGCCCGCAAACGCCTCGAATCCAAGGGCGTCAAGTTCGACGGCGAGACCCGCACGATCCCCGGCATGGTCAAACTGGCGACCTTCTATGATCCCGATGGCAACGCGCTGATGCTCTACCAGAGCCTCGGCGACATGGCCTGAGGAGGCGCATGATGGCACGCACGCGATGGACGGTCGGCGGCGCGACAGCCGCGGCGCTCGGGCTCGGGATCCTCGGCGGGACCAGCGGGGAAGGAGCGGGAACGAGGGGCGACTCGGCGATCGACGCGGTGGCGCCCCTCGCCGGGCACTGGCGGGCCGAGCTGGGCGGATCGGTCTACGAGGAGTTCTGGATGCCCCCGTCGCATGGGCAGATGACCGGCGTCATGCGTTCATTCGACGCCGAGGGAAACGTCCATCTCCTCGA
This sequence comes from Phycisphaerales bacterium, assembly GCA_041402005.1. Taxonomy (GTDB): domain Bacteria; phylum Planctomycetota; class Phycisphaerae; order Phycisphaerales; family UBA1924; genus JAJRXR01. The sequence goes on from JAWKTB010000007.1 coordinate 53,641, forward strand.
GCTGTTGACGCTGCGCGAGGGCCGGGAGGGGCTCGAGTACACGCTGCGACACTTCGACGAACAGATGAAGCCCTGGGCCTCGGAGAGCGCGGGGCCGCTCGTGATGCGTGCGGACGCCTCGGACGGCAGGCCGGTCGCCTTCACGCCCGAGCAAGGAGGCGAGAACCTGGACTCGATCACGCTCGACGTGAGCCAGAGCGGGCGATTCGTCGCGACGATCGCGTTCAAGGGCGACGGCGCGCGGGCGCCGCTCGTGCTCGAGTTCACGAGAGTCGCGGGGAGGCCCTGAGGAAGTCGTTCACCCGCCCTGCATCCGGGCCAGCTCCTCGCGGATGGTCCGCTCGACGCGCTGCATGATCTCCTCGGGCGACTCCTCCTTGGAGTTCGTCTCGCGGATGATGAGGCGCCCCTCGGGGTCGATGACGTCGATCGTCGGGGCGACGCGGACCTTGTAGTCCTTGCGCATCTCGTCGGCGTTCACGAGCAGGGTGTACTTGTACCCGCCCTTGGCGACCATGTCGGACGCGGCGCCCGGCGCGGTCTCCATGAACGTCGGCGCCAGCACCGACACCGGCTCGCCCGCGAACGTGTCCACCAGCTTGCTCACCAGGGGCGAGAACTCGTGGCACGGCACGCACCACGTTCCCCAGAAGTACAGCACCGTGATCTTGCCCTTCTGGCCCTCCAGCGTGTACGTCTCGCCCGTGGGCGTGCGCAGCTCGAACGCCGGCGCCGCGTGACGATTGGCGGTCGGGTCGGCGGGCGTCGGGCGCGAGATCGCGGCGTCGGGTTGGCGGTCGATCGCGCTCGGGTTCGGACGGACCGAGCCGATCCGCGGCGCCGTCATGCGCTGGTCGATCTCCTCGTACCCCTCGGGCACGCGGACCTTCATGTCCGAGGCGGCCAGGGGCGTGTTCAGCTTCACATCCGTGATGGTCAGGTCCAGAGAAAGCCTGTACGCCGTGTCGTGGATCCGCTCGAGGCGTCGGGGCATCGAGTCCTTGACCGAGAGGAACCAGCGGGACTTGTTGTGCTTCGCACGGCGCGAGGGGCGTCGGTCGGTCTCCTCGGCGTACGTGACCAGCACGACGTCGCACTCGACGCCGTCGAGCGTCTGGCGGTCCTCGAGCGCGTACGTCGCGCCCGGCGCGAGCTCCCGCGATAGCGGCTCGGCGGCGAGCAGCTCGTCCAGGTTCAGGTGCTCACGCAGCGAGAACCCGCTCCCCCGCGCCCGGTCCATCTGGCAGGTCTTGACGCTCTTGGAGTCGTGCTCGACCCAGGTGATGTCCTTCCCGTCGAAGGCAAAGTCGTAGCCGTACTCCTCGCCCGTGTCGGAGCGGTCGCGCCCGACGCCGACGACGCGCGTCGTCCAGGGCTGGGGCGCCTGCCCGGACTCGTCCGGGTCGTTGCGCCTGGCGGTCAGCGTCGCCTCAGCAGACGGCATGAACTTGACGAACATGTCCGAGCCCCCGCCCGCGAGGGCGACGTGGGCGCTCAGCGAGTCGAGCTTCTGGACGGCGACCGCGGCACGCTCCAGGGCCGCCCGGGCCTCGGGCGAGGAGGGGGCGGCCTCCGCCTGGGGCGCATCCGGCATCTGCTGCGCCGACGCCGACGGCGTCGGCAGCCAGAGGCAGGCGAACATCATGGTCACGGCGAGCGAGGCGGCGAGGGTCGGCTTACGCACGTCGGGCTCCTCCTGGGGACCGGGTCTCGACGGGTGGTACACGCCCGGGCGGTCGGATGTTCCCCCCGGCTCAAGCCGAACGTCCCAGAAGGGCCGAGAGTGCCTCCCCGGGCTGTTCGGTTCGCATCAGGCTCTCCCCCACCAACACGATCTTCACGCCCGCTCGGCGCAGGCGGGTCAGGTCCTCGGGCGTCGAGATCCCGGACTCGGCGACCAGGACGCTGGTGTCCTCGACCAGATCGACCAGGCGGAGGGTGTGATTGAGGTCGGTCGTCATGGACTCGAGATCGCGGTTGTTGATGCCCAGGAGGCCGTACCCCGGGTGGGGGAAGCCCACGTGGGGGCGGACCCGCAGCAGGTTGTCCATGGAGTGGACCTCGAGCAGGGCGGTCATCTGGAGCTGCTGCGAGAGGATCAGGAGGTCCACGATCTGGGCCTCGGTGAGGCACTCGGCGATGAGGAGGACGGCGTCCGCCCCGGCTGCCCTGGACTCCCAGAGCTGCCATTCGTCAATGATGAAATCCTTCCGCAGGACGGGCAGGGGGACGGTGTCTTTGATTCTCTGGATGAAGGAGAGACGCCCGGCGAAGAACTTCTCGTCCGTGAGGCACGAGATGGCCGATGCGCCCCCGTTGAGGTATTGGCGTGCGATGGGCTCGGGCGAGAAGTCATCCTGCGCGTATTCGGGGCGGATCCAGCCCGCGGAGGGGCTCTTGCGCTTGATCTCGGCGATGACGGCGGTGAGGCCGGCCCGGCTCATGCGTCGGACGGCGCCGAAGAAGTTGCGCGGGGGCTCCGCCTGGGCCACCAGCGCCTCCAGCTCCCGCAGCGAGGCGCCCGCCTTGAGCCGATCGACCTCCTCGCGCTTGTGCTCGACGATCTGGCGCAGGGTCGCCGGCATGTGCTCGGGGCCGGTGGGCATGGGGGTCATTGTTGCGCTCGCCCTGGTGGTTTTCGCCCCGATCGCATCGGCCCAGTCGGACGCCGCCGGCCAGTACGGGCACAAGACCGTCCACGAGGTCATGTCCGACGTGGACCAGTGGAAACTCCCCCTCCTGGGCGTCGCGACCCTGCTGGTGCTCGCGCTGCTCCTGGCGGGGGGACTCCTCAAGCCGGGCGGGTTCGAGAAGGCGGGGGCGCGAGACCTGGGCCCGGTGCCCTGGATGATCTGGATCTTCGCCGCCCTCGTCGTGCTCCTGGCCATGTACTCGGCCAAGGGCGTGCTCACCGCGACCGGCGCGTTCGACAAGCTCGGGGGCGAGGGCGGGCTGACCGACGCGCAGACCGATGTCGTCACGACCCTCGGCGCGTACGCGCTGGGCGGCATCGCCGGGCTCGGCATGCTCTTCGTCCTGCACAAGTCCGCGCCCGCGGCGGGGCTTCGCCTCTCGGGCCTTGACGCGCCCCTGGGCTTCGGGTGCTTCCTGCTCGCCTTCCCGATCGTGCAGCTTTCCGCGATCGGCGCCTTCGCGCTCTACAAGTCGGTGACCCAGGGCGACCAGCCGGACCCGATCGCCCACGCCGTCCTGCGCTCGATCCGCGATCAGTTCGCCGGGGGCACGCAGGACATGTGGACGTGGCTGACGATCGCCGCGGCGGTGATCGGGGCGCCGATCGTCGAGGAGCTGATCTACCGGATCTTCCTCCAGTCGGCGCTGCTCAAGCTGTTCAAGAGCCCGTGGGTCTCGATCATTGTGACGGCCCTGATCTTCGCGGGGATGCACCGGATCGCGAGCGATCCGAAGGCGGCGGTCCCCTGGCATGCGCTCATCCCGCTGTTCACCCTGGGCGTGACGATGGGCGTCGCCTACGAGCGGACGCGACGCGTCGGCGTGCCGATCGTCATGCACATGTGCTTCAACGCCCTGATGATCGCGCTGGTGGTCCTCGGCGCCGACTCGCCCGCGCCGAACTGACGCCGACCCCGCCCTACCATTGGCCCCCATGACACAGGCCGCGACCCCGAGCCGAGACAAGCCCCGCATCCTGACGGGTGATACCCCCACCGGGCGTCTGCACCTGGGGCACTGGGTCGGCTCGGTCGAGAACCGCGTCGCCCTCCAGGACCAGTACGACTGCTACTTCCTGATCGCGAACATGCACGCGTTCACGACCCGGGCCGAGGCGCCCGCCGAGATCCGCCAGTCCACCATCGAGATCGTCAAGGACTGGCTCGCGTGCGGCGTCGACCCGGAGCGGGCCACCGTCGTCCTCCAGTCCGAGATCCCCGCGATCGTGGAGCTGAGTTGGTACTTCGCCATGCTCATCCCCTTCAACCGGGTGATGCGCAACCCGACCCTCAAAACAGAAATCGAGGCCAAGGGCCTGGGCGATCACTACAGCTTCGGGTTCCCCCTGTACGCCGTCGGGCAGTGCGCGGACATCCTCGTGTTCCGCCCCGAGCTGGTGCCCGTCGGCGAGGACCAGGTCGCGCACATCGAGATGACCCGAGAGGTCGCCCGGCGCTTCAACCAGGTCTATTGCGGCGTGGACCCCCACACCGAGGACAAGGACTATGTCAGGGCCGGCGGGCTCTTCCCGATCCCCGCCGCCAAAGTCGGGCGGATCGCCCGCCTGCCCGGGACCGACGGCGTCAACAAGATGTCCAAGAGCCTCAACAACGCGATCTTCCTCACCGACTCGCCCAAGGAGGTGAAGAAGAAGGTCGGGCAGATCTTCACCGGGCGCCAGTCGATGACCGAGCCGGGCGACACGAGCAACGCCCTCTTCCAGTACGTCCGCGCCTTCATCCACGACGAGTCTCGCGTCAAGGAGCTGGAGGAGCGGTACTCCAAGGGCGACAATATTGGCGACGGGCACGTCAAGCAGGAGGTCGCCGAGGCGATCTCCGAGCTGCTCGCTCCGATGCAGGAGCGCCGGGCCAAGTACGACGCGCCGGGCGGCGAGGACCTGATCGTCGACGTCATCCGCGCCGGATTGGCCAAGGCGACGCCGATCGCGGAGGAGACGCTCGAGTTGGCCAAGCGGGCGATGAAGCTCGACTTCGCCCCTCGCACGATCAGCTTCTCGTAAGACATCTCACCACGGAGGACACGGAGATTCACGGAGGGGATTCGGAGGTGAAGATCTTTCCTTGTGAATCTCTCTCCGTGGCCCTCAGTGTCCTCCGTGGTGAAATCCTCCGCTAACATGGCGTCATGAACTGGACCCTCTGGATCATCTTCTCGATCGTGCTCGCGGTCGCCGCCGGCATCGGGACGCTGGTCTGGTGGAAGGTCGGCGACCAGTGGGCGGACGCCGAGCACAAGAAGTTCGGGAGCGGGCCTCGCCAGCCCAAGGGCCCGGACCCGACCGTGATCACCGGCTTCGACGCGCCCGAGCGCGAGGGCGCCGAGCCCCGCCAATAGGCTCACGCCAGTGCCCCGGTACAAGCTCACAGTCGCCTACGACGGCACGGCCTTCCACGGCTGGCAGAAGCAGGAGCCGCTCGCGCCCGATCCCGATGACCCCCTCGCCCCGCGCCTGCCGGGCGAGCCCGAGGCGCTCGAGGACAAGCCCGGGCGCGTCGCGCTGCGAACGGTCCAGCACGTGCTCGAGCAGGCGGTCCGCGAGACGATCCGCGAGCCGATCACGCTCGTCGGCGCCTCGCGCACCGACGCGGGCGTTCACGCGTGGGGCCAGGTCGCCGCGTTTACGTCGATCCCCGACCCAGACCGCGGCGTCGGCTGGCCCGCCGAGCGAGGGTGTGACACACTCGTGCGAGCGCTCAACGCCCGCCTGCCCGACGACCTGCTCGTGCGCGACGCCGAGGTCGTGGACGACGCCTTCGAGCCGATCGGCGGCGCGACGAGCAAGGGGTACAGCTACACGATCCACGCCTCGCCGACGCGTCCGCTCTGGGATCGGCGGTACGTCTATCACACCTGGCACGAGCTGGACGTCGCGAAGATGCAGGAGGCGGCCCGACACCTCGTCGGCACGCACGACTTCGCGAGCCTCGCCGCCGCGGGGCACGGGCGCCAGACCACTGTGCGCACGATCTTCTCGTGCGCCGTGACTGAGCTCCCCCCGGTGGTGGCGTTTTCCAACCGCCCCGACCCCCCTCCCCCCGGTGGGGCGGGCGTCCCGCCCGCCATTCCTTTCCTCACCACCCGCCTCCGCATCGACGTCACCGGCGACGGCTTCCTCTACAACATGGTCCGCATCCTCGCCGGCACGCTTGTCGAGGTCGGTCGTGGGAAGCTCGAGGCGAACTCCATCCCCAAAATCCTCGAATCGAGGGACAGGGCGAACGCCGGCCCGACACTTCCGCCGGAGGGGTTGAGGCTGGAGTGGATCAGGTACACCTGATCCCAGACGCGAGCGGAAGCTCGCGAAAGCATTCCCGGGTGCGGTCCAAGTTTCCCGGCGTCCACATGCCAGATACCCTGCCCCCGTGTCCGAGCCGATCGCGTACTTCATCACGTGGACCTGCCGCGGCGCATGGCTGCATGGCGACCTGAGGGGCTCGTTCCAGCGCATCACGGGAGCGAAGCGCGCCGAGGCTCTGGCGCCGGACCCGCAACTCCGAGAACGGCAGCGCGAATCCTTGAAGCACGACGTCATCGTGTTGAACGCTTCTTCCAGGCGCCTCGTAGAGTCCGCACTACGCGAAGCGTGCGAGCATCGTTCATGGATCCTCCACGCCCTGGACGTCCGCTCGAATCATGTGCATGTCGTCGTTTCATCGCCTGGATGCACGCCGGAGCGCGCCATGCAGCAACTCAAGTCACGCGCAACCGGCGCACTCCGTGACGACGGCGTTCTCGCTCGCGATCAACAGCCTTGGACCCGTCATGGCAGCACCCGCTACCTCTGGAAGCACGAGGACTTTGCCGGGGCAGTCGAGTACGTCAACGATTGGCAGGATCGTTCCCGGGAGTGAGACGCATGACGGAATCGCGAGCTTCCGCTCGCGTCTGTGATTCGTGGCTCGCGCTCGCCTCCTGATCCCAGACGCGAGCGGAGGCTCGCGAAGACAGCCCCGGACATGGTTCAATCCTTCTGACGCTCGTTGATCCCGATACCCTTCGCGCTCCATGCCCCTCCGCATCCTCCACATCTCCACACGCCTCATCCTCGGCGGCTCCCAGGAGAACACCCTCCTCTCCTGCGAGGGACAGGCCCGACTCGGGCACGACGTCCACCTCGCCTTCGGCCCCATCTTCGGCCCCGAGGGCTCCATGCTCGACCGCGTCGAGGCGTTCAACCTTCAAGCCCGGAGCGTCAGCGACGGGTCGACCCGCCCCATTACGACGCATGAACTCCCCCACATGGTCCGCGAGATCAACCCGGTCAAGGACCACCTCTGCTTCCACCACGACCTCAAGCGACTCATTCGCGACGTCAAGCCCGACGTCGTGCACACGCACTCGTCCAAGGCGGGCATCCTGGGGCGATGGGCGGCGTGGAAGCGCATCCCCGGTGGCGGCGGTTTCCAACCGCCCAGGATCAGGCGAGTCATCGCCTCGCGGCGGTTGGGAACCGCCGCCACCGAGGCAAAGGCTCCGCCCCGCCATCGTCCACACGATCCACGGCCCGCCCTTCATGCCGATCGAGGGCGGCGCCATCTCGCGCACGAAGATCCGACTCAAGAACCACCTCTACACCCTCGCCGAGCGGTTCGCCGCCAAGCGCTGCGACGTCATCGTCTCCGTCGCCGACGCGATGACCGAGCAGTTCCTCGCCCGGGGCATCGGCTTCCCCGAGCGGTACATCACCGTCCGCTCCGGCATGGAGACCGAGGCGTTCCTTCACGCGTCGCCGGGTGATTCGCGCGAGGAGATGCGTGCCGAGCTTGGCCTCGGCGGGAACGACTTCGTCGTCGGCACGGTCGCCCGCCTGGCTGAGCACAAGGGGCACGACGACATCCTCGACGCCTTGGGCGACGACCTGCGCGCGCGCAAAGACTGGAAGCTCCTCTGGGTCGGCGACGGGTGGTGGCGCGAGCGCCTGATGCGCCGGGTCAACGAGATGGGAATCGAGAAGCAGGTCGTCTGCACCGGGCTCGTGCCACCCGAGCGCGTGCCGGCGATGATGCGCGCGATGGACGTGCTCGCGCACCCGAGCTCCCGCGAGGGACTGCCACGGACTGTGCCACAGGCGTTACTTTGTGGGGTCTGTCCCGTCGCGTACGATGTGGACGGCACGCGCGAGGCGTGCCGCGACGGCGTCACCGGGCGCCTCGTCCCACTGGGCGACCGACGCGCCCTGGGCGAGGCGATCCGCTGGCTCGCGGAGAACCCGCGTGAGCGCGCAAAGCTGGCACAACAGGGACGGGACGAGTGCGCCGACACCTTCTCGGCTCGGGCGATGGTCCACGCGCTCGAGGGCGTGTACCGCATGGCTCTGGATCATGCCGGTCGCCCTGCTGGCGACGACGGCGCCGGCCCAGGATCTGCTTGACCTCGACAAGCCGGAGACGCCCGACGTCGGCGAGAAGGCGGCGGCGGTCACGCTCGCCGAGACGCTCGAGGCCCAGGCCGACCTGTTCGACCTGAAAGCCGAGGAGGCGGCGGCGATCCGGGGCGATGTGCGTCGCCTCGCTGCGGCTCTCCTGAGATCCGGGCAGGAGGCGGGCGACAAGGGCGCCAGTAGACTTCTCGCGGGTCGCACGCTGGTGAACCACCTGAAGGAGCTGGACGCCCTGGGCGCCGGCGCCTGGAGCGACGACCTCGAGCGCCTGCTCGTCCTGGGCGACCTCGAACGCGTTCGAGGCCAGATCCCCGCGGACGACGAAGGGCTCGACCGGGCATTGCGCGAGGCGCTCTGGCGCTTGGGCGAGCGGGCGGAGAACCCGCCAGACGGGATCGGGTGGGTCGAGGATGGGGGGACGCATACGGTCAGCGCCGATGCAGGTCAACAGGCCGCGGCTCGCCTGCGCGAGCTCGGTCTCGACGACGAGGCGATGGCGGGCGTCGATCGATTGCTCTCGCTCGCGGACGATGCGGAGACCCGCCGCTCGTTCGCGTCGGCGGCGTGGCGTGTGCGCACGCTGCTGAGTGGCGCGGTCGGCGCGCTGAACGATCCGCCACGTTGGATCGAGGACGAGCAGATCGCGGCGGGCGCGCGGGACATCGCCCAGGCCGCGACGTCGATGCTCGACCCCAAGGCGCGCGACGACGCGCACGACCGCCTGCGGCGCTACGCCGCCCTCGCGACGCTGATCCGGCGCGCCGACACCCTCGACCGCACCAACGACGCCAAGGCGCTGCGGTCGCGCCTCGCGGCGTGGCTTGGCGAGGGGCCCCCCGCCTCCACCCTCGACGCGCTCACCCAGGCCCTCGACCTGCTCGACGCGATTGAGGGCGAAAGCCGCGACGAGAAATCGCTCATCCGCCAGCTCCGCCCCGCGTGGCGCTGGTGTAAGCGTTCGAGCGTGCTCTCGGGGCGGACGCTGACCGGTCGCCTCGTGGCGATCGCCGACACGCCGGATCCATTGACGAACCCCGGCGTGCTGAGTGATCTGGCCGCGGCGCGCGCGCCCCTGGAGCTTGGCGACGCGCTGTTCAAGCTCTCCGACCGCCTCGACCAGGATCCTGCGGGCCCCGCGGACCGCCCGGAGGTGGCGGGCGGGCTCGAAGAGGTCGCGGCCCGCGTGCTGCGCGCCTCAGCGGCGCTCGACGACACCGAGCAGGGCGCGAGGGCGCGGGAGATGATCCTGCGGATCTCCGACGATTTTTTGCGCGCGGATGCGCTGGCGTCCGTCGCGGAACCGCGGCTGGCGACGATCGCCGCCGACGTGCGCGCGCAGATGATCGCCGCCTGGAGTGAGGAGGACGGCGACCCGGACGAGGTCCGCCCGATGCTCACCCGCGTCGAAAACGCGGCCCGCTGGGTCGAGAACGCGGCGCTCGCGAAGGAGGTCGAGGGCGACGGCTCGCTCGTCCAGGCCTGGGCGGCGTTCGAGCTCTCGCCCGAGGCCGCCAAAGCGCTGCGGGGCGACGCGGACAGATTGGTCAACCGCGTGGTGGCGAGCCTGGAGAAGGGGGACATCAAGGCCGCCGACACGATGCTCGGGCGCCTGGACAAGGAGCACGCCGCGACCGCGCTCGTCGGCGCCCTGGAGCGGGCCCTGCGCGCGCGCACCGGGCTCGACAAGGGCGACCCCTCGTGGAGCGTGATCGCGGAGATGGGCGAGGGCCCGCCGGACGCGTCGCGCGCGTGGCTGATCGATCAACGCGGGCGACTGGCCCAGTTCTGCGCTCAGGCGGAGGAGCTGGCGGCGGCGACGATCCGCGACGACCGCCCGGCGGCCGGCGACCTGCGTGCCGCCCTCAACACGACCGCCGCGGCCCTGCTGCGGGCGGTGGAGGGGCGGTAGCTCAGAGCTCCACCATCTCCATGTCCGGCTTGCGCTGGCGGGGGGCCGGGGGGAGGTGGACGTCAGTTGCAAAGACGCGCAGGGCGTCGATGGCGCTCGCCATCTCGGCTCGCGTCGCGCCGGCGTCGAAGAGGGCGGCGCGCGGGAGCGTCACGATCGCGTCGCCCGCGGGGACCTGGCCAGGCCCCTCGTCGATGACGAAGTCGGCGGCGGTCACCGACGGGCGGTCCAGCTCGCCGCCCCGGTGCAGCTCGAGCAGGTCCGTCGCGATCTGCCCCTCGGTCTTGGCGAACTGGATCGGGGGGATCGCCCGCTCGAACGCCTGCAGGCGCCCACGCGCGTTCTCGAACGTGCCGCTCTTCTCCGCCCAGCTCGCCGCGGGCAGCACCACGTCCGCGACGTCCGTCAGGCGAGAGTCGAGCGTGTCGATCACGACGACGTAGGGGTCGGTCAGGGCGCCCACGAGGTCCTGGGTCGCCCACTCGGAGGGGTAGTTCCCGGTGACGATGACGGCGGCGAACTCGCCCCGCTTGGCGCGGGTGAGAAAATCGTCGTACCCCGGCACGCTCGACGGGCTCGGTGACGCGTGGGCGACCGCCTCGAGCACGCGGCGCACGCCACGGGCGTTGGGCGCCTTCTCGGCGTAGAGCTTGAACGAGCCCGGGTCCCCGTCCTTCGCCCCGTGCGGGAAGACCTTGTCCTGCCCGTCGTAGGGAACGGGCCCGACGGCAAGCACAGCCTCGGGGTCGAGCTCGCGGGCGAGCGTCGCGAGGGCGTACGCCTCCTCGCAGGGGAGCATGGGGCTGACGAGCACCGCCAAGCGCCCGCCGTGCTCGCGGGCGTTGGCGACGCCCTCGAGGATCTGGTGGTACGCCCGGACGAAGTCGGCCTCGACGAAGGCGCCGAACTGGCGACGGACGGGCGTCGTCAGGCGTCGTTCGGAGCGGACGAACTTCCAGCCGTACCGGACCTCGTCGGTGATCCACCAGCCATTGACCTCGCGGTTCTCGCGCGGGCGAAGGCGGTAGATCTTGCCCTCGTTGTGGTCGATCCAGAGGTTGTCGCCGCTGGCGGTGATGGGGTCGATCGAGGGCGTGGACTTGAGGAACCAGACGCGCTGGGCGAAGAGGAAGTCCTTGTCCAGCAGCGCCCCGACGGGGCAGAGGTCGATGACGTTGGCGGACAGCTCGTTGGCGAGTGGGACGCCCGGGAAGAGTCGATCTGCTCTGTTGCCGCGACCGTCGATCATGAGCCTGGGCGCTGCCCGGGATCTCCTGGCGAAGCGGACGCACCGGTGCACATGATGCACCGGTCGGAGTAGATGTAGACGTTGGGGCCGAGGTCCTTTTGGGTTGCTTGACCTTGACGTTCCGAAGCGGCTGGGTGCTCGCGTCCGTATTTCAGCTGTAGTCCTGGAGGGTGCACTCGCCCGCCTGGTCGCAGACGGGGCAGTCCAGGGGGTGGTTGATGAGCAGGTACTCCATGACCGCTTTTTGCTGGGCGACGGACTTGGGGCTGTCGGCGTGGACGACCATGCCGTCGGACGCGTCGGTCGAGCAGGTGGGCAGGAGCTTGCCGCCCATCATGGGCTCGAGCTTGCCCTCGTTTCTGGGGTTGGGGGCCCAGATCTCGGCGAGGCAGATGCGGCACTGGGCGGGATCGACAGCCCCGGGTGGTAGCAATACTGCGGGATCTCGACGCCGTTGCGGTTGGCGATCTCGAGGATCTTCTCCCGGGCTGAAATCCCGCAGGCGACGCCGCTGATGGTGATGGTGGGCATGCTTGGTCCGCAGGGTACACGCGGCGTCGGGGGCGCCCAATCGGGAGTCGCCCGGGCGCCGGGTGGGGACTGTAGGGGGCGGGAAACTGCGGGGCGGGATGGTTCAGGGCCCGTCGGGGGCGGGGGAGCCAGGGGTCGGCGGGCGGGGCGCGGCCTGCTCGGCCTCTCTCGCCTCGCGCTCGCGCCGGCGCCGCTCGCGGTCCTCCTGGACCCGCTGCATCAACGCGACGAAGCGTGGGTCGTCGCGGAGCGTGTCGAAGTCGGGGTCGTTCATCGCCTGCGGGTAGAGGTACGGCTCGGTGGAGAGCGCGTAGTCCAAGACCTCGAGCGACTTGTCGTTCCATCCCGCGAGGGCGTAGTACCGGGCGCGGGTCATGCCGCCCGGGTGCCAGGCGGGATTGTCGTCGATCTGGTACGCCGCGGCCTCCCAGAGGAACCGGGCCCGCTCGGGGTCGCCGAGCGACTTGACCACCCAGCCGCGCCGGAGCAACTCGCGGTAGTGCGGGTGGCCCTTCTCGTCCACGTACGCCGTGAGCTCGTCGAGATGCTCCCACGAGCGCCGGGCGTCCGTTGAGACGCCCAGCTTGTCCTGCGCCTGGGCGAGGCGGAGCCAGGCCTCAGGGTCGTCGGGGAACTCCTCGACCGCCGACTCGGCGAGGGCGGCGACGCCCTGCCAATCGCCCTCGAGCATCTTGTCCTGGATGTCGCGTTCGAGCAGGGAGCGCCGGGTGTCGGCGTCGCGGTTGACGCGCCCCCGGGGGGCGGGGGCGGTGACAACGAGGACGACGCCCGACGTCAGCACGCCGAGGAGGGCGGAGGTGAGCACGATGGTTCGCGTGGGACCGCGTCGCACGCCGAGGCCCTTCGTTGGGCGGAATCGCCTGGGGGAGTTTATCCGAGAGGCATCAGGGATCAGGCATCAGGCATCAGGAATATAGGGGGGCCCAACCTGATGCCCGATGCCTGATGCCCGTTGCCTCCGCGTGCTCTAGGCTTGCCCCATGGCCCGCCAGACCCGCATCCAGGCGCCCAAGGGCACGCGCGACCTCTACCCCGAGGAGACGGCTCGCGTGCGGTACATCCAGAAGGCCTGGACCGACACCGCCGTCCGTCACGGCTTCGAGGAGATCGAGGGTCCGACCTTCGAGACCAGCGAGCTGTACGCCGTCAAGAGCGGGGAGGGGATCCTCGGCGAACTGTTCCAGGCGTTCAGCGGGAAAGACCCGAGCGACATCGAGAAGGTGAAGGCGACGGGGCGGGCGCCGTTTGCACTCCGCCCCGAGTTCACGCCGACGCTGGCGCGGATGTACGCGGCCCGGGCACAGCAGCTTCAGAAGCCGACCAAGTGGTTCACGGCGGGGCCGTATTTTCGCGCGGAGAGACCCCAGCGGGGGAGACTGCGGGAGTTTTTGCAGTGGAATGTGGATGTCATCGGGGATGATGAGACTCCATCAGGACGTGCTCAAGCGGATGCTGATTGCATCGCAACTTGCATCGGGCTACTGGAGTCGTTGGGCGTTGAATCAAGCGTGGTCAAAATTAACGTCAACGACCGGATGAAGCTAGATGATCTACTGGTCAGTGAGGGTGTTGCACGAGAACGGATGTCGGAAGTTCATGCCCTTCTCGACAGGGCGGAGAAGATGCCGAGGGAAGAATGGCAGCGGCAGGCAACGGCGTTGGGTATTTCGCCGTCCATGGGAACATTGTTCGTTCGAGAATGGAGCGAAACCGAAGCAAATCTCGACGAAGTGATTGAGCAGTTCAAGCGGTATGCAACGACTTCCTTTCAGAAACTCAAGGCCATCCGGGAGAGCATCGTTGCTCCGCTCGACGAATTCGGTATCAGCGAAAAGTGGTGCCGCCCTTCGCTTTCAATCGTCCGCGGCCTCGCCTACTACACCGGCACCGTCTTCGAGGCGATCGCCGACGGCGAGCGCGCCGTCGCCGGCGGCGGGCGCTACGACAACCTGATCGAGCTGATGGGCGGGCCCCCGACGCCGGCGGTCGGGTTCGCGATGGGGGACGTCGTGCTCGGGCTGCTGCTCGAAGATAAAGGCCTGATGCCCGAGGGCGCCGCGCTGCTCGACGCGATCAGCGCCCCGCCCGCCAGCCGTCGCCCGGAGGTGTTCGTGCTCGGCGCCGACGACGACGCGAGCGATCCCTTGGTGCGCCGCCTGGTCGCGGACCTGCGCCGGGGCGCCGAGTCCGAGCGTTACAAGCATGACTCACTCAAGGCGTGGGACCCGCGCCGATACGAGCCCGCGACCGGCGGCGTCCGCCCCATGCACGCGCGGCAGAGCTACAAGTCCACGCGGAACCTGAAGAAGCTGCTCTCGGACGCCGAGCGCCAGTTCTCGCGCTTCGCGGCGATCGTCCACGGCGAGGACCGCGTCCAGCTCCGCGACCTCGACAAGCGTGAGGAGATCACGCCCAAGGACGTCCCCGGCCTGCCAGATAGCGTGGCTGAGTTCAGCGTCTCACCCGACAGCGAGGTCTACGTCGGGCGCGCGGTGCAGGCGCTGCTCGCCTAGAGCAGCATCAGAAACCCGATCAGCCCGCCCCCGACCAGCGCGTGCCCAAAACCCACGGCCAGGAAGATCGTCCAGGCGACGCGCCACTGGCGGCGCGCGGGCATGCGGAGCCACACCCGGCGGTGGCGAAGCATCCACACCACTCCGAAGCCCGAGATTACGCCGAGCGTCACCATCGTCGTCCACATCGCAACGGCGGCGGCGGCCCCCGACTGCGCGATGAGAGGCAACAGCAGGAAAAGGCTCATCACACCGTCAAAGCCGAGCGCCAGAGAGAACGAGATCAACGCGAGCGCCCACGGGCCAGCGATCGCGTTGGGCGAGCGCACGCCGAGCGTGATGGGCGCGTTGCATTCCGGACAGGCGGCGTCGCGGACGCCCCGGAGGTTGTACGCGCAGATGGGGCACGCCTCGTCGTGGGCGCCGAGCCAGTCGCTTAGGGCGCGGCCGTCGCACGCGTCGTGATCGGGACTGTCGATCGGCTCGCTCATGCGCTGAAGAACCCCCTGGGCGAGGGTGGGTACGCGCGCCGAGGGTATCGTGTTCGTATGGGCTCCACCGGGGCCTTGGGCGAGGGGGCAAGAGTCCGCGCGGCGTCCTCCCTAGGATGACCACGTGCGTGCGCCCGCCGTCATGCTCCGTCTCGGGCTCGCCGCTGCGATTGGCGGCGTTGCGCTGCTCGCGGACGCCCGAGCGCCCGAGCCCGACGACAACCTCCTGAAGAACTCTTCTTTCGAGGACGGCGACGCGCCCTGGTGGAGTTTCCACGACCGCTCCCCGGACACCTGGGGCGCATTCACGCTGACCGACCAGCAGGCCCACGCCGGCAATCGCTCGGCGAGGCTCGCCGTCGACCCGGGCGAGGCGACGGGCGCCGCCCGCGTCTGGGGCGTCGTGCAGGAGGTCAAGGCGGACCGGTGCCCCGAGTACCTCTCCGGGTGGTATCGCGTCGAGGGGTGGCAGCGGGGCACGAAGAAGCAGTACCTCCAGGCCGTGGTGATCGTCTGGAACCCCAAGGTCATGCCCGAGGGCGTGCACGCGGGCAACTACCAGGTCGCGTGCACGCTCGCCGGCGTCGATGAGAGCCCGCTGCCCCACGTCGTGAATCGCAAGTTCATCGTGACCGGGCCGGTCGAGCCCGTGCAGGGCGAGTGGGTCTTCTTCGAGCTGGACCTGAGCAAGGCGTTCGAGGAGCAGTGGGGGATCCGCCCCGAAGGGTTCGAGTACCTGCGGGTCTTCTTCGAGGCCCGGTACGACGATCGGGCGGCGGGCGAGCAGCCACGCGCGACGGTCTACTACGACGACCTCTACCTCGGCGATCACTCACGCGCGGACGAGGCGGCGACGACGCACGAGGCGAGCACGCCCGACGATTGAATCATCTGCACGCGGGTTTGATTGAACACGAAGGTCGCGAAGATCTCAAAGAGGGTTTTTGGTCCAGTCCCTTCTTCGAGCGCTTCGCGACCTTCGTGTTGAGATCGTTCCGGCCCGAGACTCGCGTCACCAGATCCAGCGCATGCGTCCGACGTCGGGGATGGGGACCTTGGTCTCGCGTAGTGGCGCCGGGAAGTAGACGACGAAGGCCTTGCCGATGAGCAGGTCCTTGTGGACGACGCCGAGAGTGTCGTCGACCTGGTCGGCGATCCAGGGGTCCGGGGCGCCGCGACCTGCGCCGGGCTGCCAGAGGCGAGAATCGAGTGAGGACGGGCTGTTGTCGCCGCACATGAAGTACTGCGTGTTGTTGAGCACGACGGGGAGCATCGGGTTCGCGCCCCGCGTGGGCTCGGAGGGGTGGTGCTGGTAGTAGATGTCGCGTTTGAGGGCGACGCGGTGGAGGGTGAAGGGCCCGCCGGTGAACTCCCAGTGGAGGGTGGTGGGCTGGTAGGTCGAGGGCTCGCCCAGGATGGAGTCGTTGGGGTCGGGGAAGCGTCGGAGCAGGTCGCCCAGGTCGTGCCCGGTCGCGGCCTGCATGCGCTCCGCCGGGGTCAGCTCGTAGGCGCCCCGCTCGCGCCCACCCGCGACGAGCTTGCCGTCGATGAAGAAGTAGAGGGCCTGGTCGGCGTGCCAGAACTCGACGGTGGTGGCGGCGCCGTCGGCGACGAGCTTGGGGACCTGGGCGTCATCGACGATGGTGCGCCACGGGTCGGAGTCGGGCGCGTCCTGGGGGCGCATCTTCATGGTCACGCGTCCGGCGCCCGCGTCGTACTCGGCGCGGAACTCGAAGCCCGTTGCGTCGAGGACGGCGGTGATCGTGATCGGGGCGGCGCCCGGGTCGGGCTGGATGCCGAAGCTCATCGCGACGTCGGGCGCGGGGAACTCCGCGTTCCTGCCCAGGCGCGAGACGTTGTACGCGGCCCAGTCCGTGATCGGGTGGTCCTCGGTGCGCCAGTCGAGGCTCGCCGCCCCGGAGCCGTTCTTGCGATAGCTGACCGAGTTGTTCACGCCCGACCAGTCCCCCTCGCCCCGCCAGGGGGCGCGGTAGTTCGAGCCGACGGCCCCGGCGCTGGGGGGCGTGTAGATCGAGTCGAAGAGAAGCTGGAACATCGCGCGCTGCACCCGCTCGGGCTTGCGCTGGATCGACCAGTTGTCCTCCGCCCACGCCTGGGCGCCCCGGGGGTCGCCCGTGATCACGGAGGTCGGGCGGGTGAAGATGTCGCCGTCCACGATCGCGAGTTGCTCGCTCGGCAGGCCGACGAGGCGCTTGATGTAGTTCTCCTCGGTGCCCGGGTTCTTGAAGACGACGACGTCCCAGCGTGAGGGCTCGAAGAGGACGGGCAGGTACTTGAGCACGAAGACGCGGTCGCCGGCGCGCAGGGGCACCTTCGTCGCGTCCCACTCCTTGTGCGTCATGGGGTCCATCGGGCGGATCGGGGCGCTCGCGTTCGCCCCCTGGATCGAGAGGGGGATCTGGCCCGTCCGCGGGTCGGCGTAGTCCCAGGGCCCGACCTCGAAGTCGTACCCCGTGTCCGGGCCCAGGAAGCGCATGTGCTTGCCGAGCAGCGTCGGCGCCATCGACCCCGTCGGGATCAGGAACCCTTCGATCACGAACCCGCGGAAGACGAACGCCATGATGAAGGCGATCATCACCGACGTGAGCGTCTCCTTGACGGAGATCGGCTCGAAGTGGCTCTTCGCCTCCGTGCGTTGGGCGTCGGACATCGCCCAACCTTAGCGTCACGGGGACGGCGGGGTCGTGGGGCTCAGGACGCGGGGGGCGAGGCGCCAGAGTCCGACGGGCCGGACCCGCCGTCGGGACGACGCCGACGCTTGCGCCGACGCTTCTTCTTGCGCGGGGCGCCCTCGCCCCGGTCGGGCTGCCCGGACTCCCGCGACTGGCGGGACTCGCCTCTGGGCTCGTCGGTCGACTCGGGGCGGGACTCCGACCGCGATTGGGCGTCGTCGGGACGCTTGCGCCGACGCCGCCGACGCTTCTTCTTCGGGGCGCCCTCCACGTCCTCGTCCGGGCGGGGCTCGGCGACGGTCTCCTCCCGATCAGGGCGGGGCGCCCGCTCCGGTCGCTTCTCCCGGCGGGCTCGCTCGGGACGGCGGGGGCGCTCCTCGCGCGCGGGCGCCCGCGTCGGCGTCATGCCGGGCTCGCCCAGCTCCTCGACCGGGATCGCGACGCGCTGGCCCGAGTCGAGCTGCACGAGCACGAGCTGGGTGAGGATCTGCGCGTCCACGACGACGCCGTCGCCCTCGGGCGTGCCCACCCGCGCCTTGCGCCGGGGCAGTCGCCGACGCAGCTCCTCGTACGTCTCGTCCTCGTAGCGCAAGCAGCACATCAGGCGCCCGCACCGCCCCGAGATCTTGAGCGGGTCCAGCGTCGCCTTCTGCGTCTTGGCCGACTTCATCGAGATCGGCTTGAGAACCTTCAGGAAGCTCTTGCAGCAGCAGTACTGCCCGCACCGCTCGTAGTCGGCGGTGATCCGCGCCTCGTCGCGCGCCCCGACCTGACGCAGCTCGACCCGCTGGTCGATCGCGCTCGACAGCTCACGGGCCAGGTCCCGCGGCTCGAACCGCTCCTCCGTCGTGTAGTACACCGTCGTCCGCTCGCCACCCAGGATCGGCTCGACGTCCACGATCTTGATCGGGAGCGTCCGCTTCTCGACGATCGCCTTGCAGATCGTCCGCAGCTCGTGCTTGGACTGCTCGATCCTCGCCTGACGGTCGAGGTCCTCGCCCGTCGCGACCCGCAGGGCCAGGCCCTTGTTGAAGAACGGGTAGTCACGCCCGCCCGAGTTCTCGATGTACTCGAGCATCTGCTTGCGGGTCACGCTCTTGGAGCACCCCGCGTTCGGGCAGGTGCTCGTGAGCATCTCCCCGATCTCGTGCCCCCGGTGCGTGCGCACCACGATCTTCGACCCGCACCCGGGCTTGGCGTCCCCCCGGTAGGGGAACTCCCCGACCAGGCGCATGAACCCGAAGCGGACCACGAGCGTGGTCGGCACGTTGAGGCGCTCGTACGCCTCGCGGTCGGCCTGCTCGGCCAGGTGCTCGGCGAGGTCGGCCTCGAACTGGGGCAGCGCGTGGATCGGCATGGGAACCTGTCAGAGCCTACGCGCCGTCACGGCTTGCCGAGGTACCGGGTCCGCGCGCTCGTGAACAGCTCGGGCAGGTTCTGCTTGTCCCAGAGCTCGCACTTGTCTTGCCCGGTCTTGTACACGTACAGCGTCTCCGTCCGGTCATCGACGACAAACAGGGGCTCCTGGTTGCCCGAGCGGGTGGTCATCATCGAGATCCCGCCGATGGCGGCGGTCATGTCCGCCCGGGCGCTGGCGTCGAAGAGACCCCCCGCCTGGGCGAGGATGAGCAGCGCCAGCCCCGCCGCGGTCGCCCACAGGGCGACGAGCTGCGGACGCTCCGAGCGTGTGGTCGTCGTGTCGTGCATGGTCTGGTCTCCGCCGGCGCGTTCCGGGCTCGGGTTGGTGGGCACGTGGCTCATCGGCTGGGCTCCGCGATGGTGTCGGCCCGCAGGTCGCGGTACCCCACGCCCTCGAGCTGGTTGGTCGAGTTGTTCCAGCGCAGCACGATCAGCTCGCGGTTGGCGGTGTCGAGCACGTAGACGGCGTTGGCGTTCCCGCTGGCGGGCTCGCCCCCGACCATCGCGTAGGTCCCGGGCGGGCGGCGCACGCCAGCCTGGGCGAGGGCCCGCGGCGCCGCGGTCACCAACGCCAGAACGACGAGCAGGCACGCGTTCAGCGCCACCAGGGCGCGCATCTGCCGGCTTCGCATCGTGGGTCTCCTTTGTCCGATTGTCGTGTGCTGAGGCCTCGAGCGCGAGCCGCGTGGGCTCGTGCGTCGGCGCCCTCCCCCGGCGCCCTAGTCCTGGTGTCCGCGTTTCGACGGGAAGGCGGCGGCGAACAGCGTCGCCAACGCCAGGATCACCAGGGTCAGCAGCGTCATGATGACCGGCGCGGTCGGGTCGTCGCGGGGTTGCGGGGGCTTGGGCGTCGCCTGGGCCAGGGCAGTCGAGGCGGTGGCGAGCAGGGCCAGCCCCGCCGCGGCGCCCGGGAGCGTCCGCCGGGCCAGGCCCGCCAGGACCCGTCGTGTCGTGGTGTCGCGCATCGAGGTGTCGGACATGGGTGTCGTGCCTCCCGGGCGATGCTAGCAAGGGGCGGGGGGAGCCGATACGCGGGGCCCGTGCTCCCGGGTCCTGCCGAGGGTGGACCGGACCCGCGGCTTACGCGATCCGGGCGAGTGTCGGCGGGCCCGGAGGGGCGTCGCCCGGGGTGTGGCGGGGTGAGGACGGGGGCGGGGCGAAGGGGCGGGCGTGGCGCTCGAAGGCCTCGGTCGGCAGGTCGACCGTCCGCCAGCGGGGCGAGCGGGTCTTCATCGAGGCCTCGTAGTCGTCCAGAGCGATCGCGCGGACCGCGTACCAGCGCCCGGCGTCCTCGATCACTTCGTCGAACAGCCCGTCAGGGGGCTGGTCCTCACACTGATAGACGAAGACGAACGCCCCCTCGAAGCCGTCGCCGAAGAGTTTTTCCCAGGCCCGCAGCGAGGCGATGTCGTCCAGCGTCACCCAGCACTCCAGGCGTCCGCCGACGCGGGAGGGGTTCTTGCGCTTGGGGGCTCGGCGTCCCTTGATCTCGACGAGGAGGTTCGTGTTGTCGCCGTAGACCACGAAGTCGAAGCTCTTGAGCGTACGTCCGCCGGGCTCCCCGTCGGCGAGCTTGAGGCGGGCGCCCTCGGGCAGGAGGGCCCGCTTGGCCTCGTCCACCGCGACGTATGGGATCCGCGCCCCCCGGAGGTAGGTCTCGAACGCCCGCTCGTAATGACGACGGCGCTGGGCCATGGGCCCAGCGTATCGGCACGGGCGTTCGGAGTCGATCAGGGTGTCGTGGGGTGGGGTCGGGTGTGCTCGGATCCCGCCCTGAGGCGTTCGAGGATGACGGGGATGGCCGGGGGTGGGGCTGCGCGGGGGGTGGGGTCGCCACCCTGCGAGGACGGCGAGAGCGGGTCGAAGGGCAGGCGGCGGATCATCGCGCGGTGGTTCACGCGCAGCTCCACGACGTCCGGCACGCCAGTCAGGACGGCCGAGTCGATCGGGACCACGCCGTCGCCCAGGGTGTCGGCGATGATGCGCAGATCAGGTGGCGCCCCGGGCCCGGGCGCGACCAGGCGCCCGCGGATGCAGGTGAACTCGAGCCCACGGGGGCGCGGGCGTGCGAGCAGCTCGGTCAAGAAGGGGGAGCCCGGTTCGAGGTCGAGGCTCGCCTCACCCTCGCCGTCGTCGAGGAATCGGCGGAGGTCCGCGACGCCCTCGACGCCCGCCTCGGTCAGGCGCTGCACCTGCTCGCGCACCTCCCCCGCCCAGCGGAGGCTCGCCCAGGGGGAGCCCGCGAAGGGCGTGCCGATCGTGATGAGGCGCCCGACCTCCGGGCGCGTCGGCGCGTCGTCGCGGGTCAGCGCATCGAGCGTGACCAGCCCGCCCATCGAGTGCGCGACGATGGCGAGATGCTCGATGCGCCCGTCGCGCAGCGCCCCGAGCGCGTCGGCGAGCAACGCGCCCGAGCGCGGGACCGCCTGGTCGTTGGGGTAGTCGAAGCGGATCGGCGTGTATCCCGCGTCCGCCAGCACCGGGGTCAGGTCGTCCCAGATGTCCCCCGGCTCGTCGAGCCCGTGCACGAGCAGCACGACGCGCGACCCGGGCGGGGGCGCCCCGTCATCGAACGGGCGCCAGCGGGCGTGCTCGTAGACGTGCAGGTGGTGGCGGTCGGGGGCGAGCGCGCCCACCGGGCGGGGCGGCGTGACCAACGCGATCAGGGCCACGCCGACGACCGCGAGGAGAGTCGCCCCCAGCCCCCCGGCGATCCCCAAGGCCCGTCGGCGTCGCACGCGCATCACCCATCGTACGGGGTTTGGCGCTCGGGCTTTCGCCCTCGGCCCAGCATGATGGCATGCGCTGGGCGGGAAAGATTCAACACGAAGGTCGCGAAGGGCTCAAAGAGAGGATCAAGCTGGATCCCCTCACTTCGAGTCCTTCGCGTTGAAACGTTGAGCGTTTACTGCGACCGCTTGACGAGTTCGTCGAGCAGCTCCTGCTCGGCGTGCTGGTAGTTGCCGAACGCCTCCTCGACCCAGGCCCGCATGCCGAGCAGCGCCTCGGGCTCGACGAGCCCCGCCGAGGCGCCGTCGGCGCTGACCTGGGCGATGATCGACTCGAGCGCCTCGCTCGCGGCGCGCAGGTCGCCGACGGCCCGCGCGTACGAGCGTGCCGCGTTGTAGATCGGCTCGCGGCTCAGCTCCTCGCGCGAGGGCTGCTTGAGCACGCGCCAGGGCTGGGCCCGCAGCTCGGAGACCATCGCGTTCGCCTCGCCCGACAGCTCGCGCACGTTGTCGAGCGTCTTGGAGACCTTGGGCGACTCTCTGACCAGCAGCAGGTTCGCCTCCTCGCCCAGGTCCGTGAACTGCGACATCGCCGCCTTGCCCTGGTCGAGCAGGCTCGCGATCTGGTCCACGCTCTCGAAGCGGACGCGGTCGGTGATCGACTCGACGTTGGTGAGCGAGCGGTCGATCTTGCCCCGGTTGGCCTCGACCATCCGCTTGGCCTCGTCGAGCAGGTCGCGGACCTCCTCGATCCCCTGCTGCGCGCTCTGGAGCGTCGGCTCCAGGTCGTCGCTGGCGTCGTCCACGTTGGCGAGGATCGAGGTCAGGCGCTCGTCCCACGCGTCCATCCGCGTGTTGAGGCTCTGGGCGAACTGCTGGATCTCGTCGAACGTCGGCTTGATGTTCGGGCGGACCTCCTCGGTGATCTCCTTTACCTGGCGGATCGTCGCCTTGATGTTGTCGATCGTCTCCTTGTCGACGCCCGCCTGGGCGAGCAGCCCGGGGGCGAGCTGGCCCTCGATCCTGTCCCCGTCGTCCACGAGATCGGCGCCCTTGCCGACGCCCGCGAAGTTGATCGTCGAGATCGAGCCGATGAAGGGGACGAGCAGGTCCGCCTTGGCGGTCTTGCGGAAGCGGACGCGTGAGTCGACGGCGATCTTGACGTCGATCCCGTCCACGCTCGCGCTCTCGCCCTGGCTGAAGGCGAGCGAGACCTTCTCGACGCGTCCGATCCTCTGCCCGCCGAGGGTGACCTCCGAGCCCGTCTTGAGCCCGGTGGCGCCGACCTCGAGGGGGAAGCGGATGACGTAGACGGACTTGCCCTGGAAGATGGACGAGCCGACGTCGCCGAGGATGAAGCTGATGACGACGCCCAGGAGGAGGGCGCCGATGAGGAACAGCCCGGCCATGATGTTGTTTCGGGCGGCGGCTCTGCGCATGGGTGGGCTCCGTCTGTCGTGCTAGCCGCGGGTGGGCTCGACGCTCGGGGTCTTCTGGATGCCGTGTCGGTCGTCGCCGAAGAGCGCCTGCTCGTAGCCCGAGGTGCTCTGGCGGTCGGTGATGGGGCCGGCGGCGTCACCCCGCAGGAACTGGCGGATGAGACGCTCGTCCTCGCTCAGGGAGTCCAACTCGGACTCGGGCAGGTCGCGCAGGCGCTCGTACCACTCGCGCGTCTCGACCTGGAGGATCCGCCCCTTGTCGAGCATCGCCATCCGGTCGGCGATCGTGAAGGCGGAGTCCATCTCGTGCGTGACGACGACGCTGGTCACGCCCAGTTGCTTGGACAGGGCGCGGATCAGCTCGTCGATCTGGGCGCTGGTGACGGGGTCGAGGCCCGCCGAGGGCTCGTCGTAGAAGAGAATCTGGGGATCGAGGGCAAGCGCCCGGGCGAGGCCGGCGCGTTTCTTCATGCCGCCCGAGATCTGGGCGGGGTACTTGTCGGCGGCCTCGCGGAGGCCGACGAGCTCGAGCTTGATCTTGACCTGGATGTCGATGATCTCGTCGTCGAGGTCGGTGTGCTCGCGGATGGGGAGGGCGACGTTCTCGCCGATGGTCATCGAGTTGAAGAGCGCCCCGGACTGGAAGAGGATCCCGAATCGCTTGCGGATGTCGTTGAGCTCCTCCTCGCGCATGCCGACGATGCTCTTGTCGAAGAGGCGGATGTCGCCCTTGGAGGGGGGGATGGAGCCGATGAGCATGCGGAGCGTGGTGGACTTGCCCGAGCCCGAGCCGCCCATGATGACCATGGTCTCGCCCCGGCGGATCTCGAGGTCGAGCCCGTGGAGGACGGTCTGGTCCCCGAAGCGCTTGGAAACGCCTCGGCAGCAGATCACGGGTTGAGCCCCCTGGTCTCCCATCGACCAACTGTATCGGTGGGACGGGGCCTGGGGCCTTGGTCCTTGACGCTAGGGCGCGGGCTGGAGGATCTCCGAGAGGCGGATCTCGGTGCCGTCCGGCCTGAGGACCGCCATGTCCTCGAACATCGGCTTGCCCCCTCCCGGCTGGGCCTGGGGGTCGAACTCGAAGATCACCAGCGACCACCCCTGGTCGAAGCTGGCGGGCAGCGGCAGGATGTCCTGGCGCCCCTGGTAGCTCTGCATCTGGGGCCCGATCTGCGGGTTCGTGAACACTGAGAAGATCTCGCCCCATCCCTTGGGGCCGCGCTGGAACGAGCCCAGCTCGCTCTGGTACGCGGCGCGGAACGCCGTCAGCTCCTCGTCCGTCGGCGCAACGCTCGGATCGAACGCGGCCCGGACCGCGTCGAACTGACCGCTCTCGACGTCGGTCATGACCGGCTCGGCAAGCCCGATCCAGGCGTGGCGGATCTGCTCGGCCCCGTAGTACATCCCGACCCAGACGACGGTGCAGAGGATGCCGATGATGACGCCGGCGATGGCCAGACCGCGTCCCCCGACGCGTCCGCCCGAGCCGCCGATGGTGATCAGCGACGCGATGCCCAGCAGGGCCCCGAGCAGGCCGAGGCCGGGGATGCAGCAGATGAGCGAGCAGACGAGCGAGAGGATGGCCATCACGCTGGTGCGCTGCGGCTCGGCATAGATGGCGGTCTGGCCGTCGCTCGCGTATGGGTCGTGCATCATGGGGCCCAGCCTACGCCCCGCCGCGACGCGCCGCCACCGTCCCGGGACCCGACGCGCCGCGATCCCCCGCGATCTCGCCGGCGCAACGGGCGATCAGCCCGATCGCCCGCTCGATCTCGTCGCCGGTGGTGAACCGTGAGAGGCTCAGGCGGATCGACGAGCCCGCGACGGACTCGCCCAACCCCATCGCCAGCAGCACGGGCGAGGGCTCGAGCGAGCCCGACGAGCAGGCCGCGCCCGCCGACGCGCACACGCCCCGCTCCGACAGGGCCAGGAGCATCCGCTCACTCTCGGCGCCCGGGATCGAGATGTTGGTCGTGCCCCAGAGGCGGCGCGCCGGATCCGTCGGCCCATTGATCCGCGCGCCAGGGATCTGATCCACCAGACCTCGTTCCAGGCGGTCGCGGAGTTGAGCCAGCGCCGCCCTCGCAACGTCGTCGGCGAGCCAGGCGATCGCCTCGCGGGCCGCCGCGCCCGCGCCCAGGATCCCGGGCACGTTCTCCGTTCCCCCGCGCCGACCCAGCTCCTGCGCGCCCCCCATTGTCGGCGCCAGGCGCACACCCTTTCGCACGTACAGCGCCCCGACGCCCTTGGGCCCGTGGAACTTGTGCGCGCTCAACGACAGCAGGTCGACCGGTGGCCCGTCAGGGTCGGACACGTCCGTCGGCGCCTTGCCCACCCACTGCACCGCGTCGGTGTGAAACACCACGCCGCGCTCGCGACACGCGCGGCCGATCTCACCGATCGCCTGGATCCCACCCGTCTCGTTGTTCACCCACTGCACGCTCACCAGCGCCACGTCGTCGTCGAGCAGCGCGGGAAGCGCGCCCGCGTCCGCCAGCCCCTCGCCATCGACCGGCAGATGGCGAACGCGCCATCCCGCCGCCTCGAGACTCGCGCACACCCCCCGCACCGCGGCGTGCTCCACCGGGCTCGTCACGATCGTGCGCTTACGCGTCTGTGCGAGCACGCCCCGGATCGCCAGGTCGATCGACTCGGTCCCCGAGGACGTGAAGACGACCTCGCGCGGCGACGCCCCGATCAGGCGGGCGACGTCCTGGCGGGCGAGTTCAACCGCGGCTCTGGCCGCCTGCCCGGCGCGATGCACGCTCGACGGGTTGTGCCAGCACTCGGTCAGCGCTCGCGTCACGGCCTCCACGACCGCCGTCGTCGGGCGCGTCGTCGCGTTGTTGTCGAGCTGGATCACCCCGGATCGTACGTGGACGCCGAGGCCTGGTGAGGCGCGTCGGGATAGGCTCTGTCCGCGTGGGTGGAGAAACGCCACAGGTCGAGGTCCGCGTCGAGGGACTGACCAAAGCCTTCGGCGAGCACGTCGTCCTCGACCGGATCGACCTCACGATCCGGAGGGGCGAGATCGTCGCAATCGTCGGCATGAGCGGCTCGGGCAAGACCGTGCTGCTGGATCTCATGACGGGGCTCGTCGAGCCCGACGCGGGGCGGGTGCTGATCGCGGATCACGCCGAGGCGGAGGCGCCCCTCGAGGACATCCACGCCCTGGACGAGGACGCCTTCGACGCCCTCCGCCTGCACTGGGCGATCGTGTTTCAGCGCAACGCCCTGTTCAGCGCGACGGTGCGTGAGAACTGTGCGCTCTGGCTGCGTGAGAACGCGCGGATGAGCGAACGCGACATCGAGGAGCGCGTCCGCTGGGCCCTGGGGGCCGCCGCCCTCGACGTGGACGACGTCATCGACAAGCACCGGGACGCCTTGTCGGGCGGCATGGCCAAGCGCGTCGCGATCGCCCGGGCGATCGCCATGGACCCGGCGTTGATCTTCTACGACGAGCCGACGACCGGGCTCGACCCGATCGTCGCGGGCGAGATCCACGAGCTGATCTGGTCGACGCACAATCTCGCGCGTCGGGGCGGGGGCGTGCGCACCAGCGTGGTCGTCACGCACGACAAGGAGCTGCTCCGCCGCCTGCGCCCGAGGGTGGTGATGCTCCACGACGGGGGGGTTGCGTACGACGGTCCCTACGACGAGTTCGGGAAGAACGGGCGGGAGATCGCGCGCGAGTACCTGGCCGCGATGCCGGTCTTGCAGGCCAGGCCAACGGGGTGAGTGTCTGGATCTCGAGGCGGAGGCTGTGCGAAGCCGCGCGTCGATTAGCCCTGCTTGGGCCCCGTGTCCTTGCCCACGAGGATTCGTTCGAGGACGCCCTGGACGTGCCCGCCCGCCGCGTCGCGCCCGTGCCCGGGGATCGCCATCGCCGCCATTACGCCGTAGCCCATCCCGATGTTGATCAGCAGCCACGCGATGACCTCGGCGCTGAACCGGGTGGTGACTTTGTGCTGTGCCTGGGCGAGCTTGATCTCGTTGACGAGGAAGGCGTGGACCTTGGTGATGTGGTCGGCGATCGCCTTGTGGATCTCCGGGTCGTCGACCTCGCTGATCGCCTGCAGGAAGACCTTGTACCCCGCGCGCCCCCGGAGCGAGACCATCGGGTTGTCGCCGATGACGCGCCGCAAGCGCTCGCCCGCGTCCGAGGCGCCCGCCAGGTCCTTCTCCCACTGCTCGAGCGTCTCCTTGCCCGTCCGCTCGATGAGCGCGATGAACAGGCCCCGCTTGGAGGCGAAGTGGCGGTAGATGATGGGCTCGGTCACGCCCGCGGCCTTGGCCAGCTCCGAGGTCGTCGTCCGCGCGTACCCACGCTCGGCGAACAGCTCGGCCGCCCGGTCGAGCAGCTGCTCCTTCCTCTCGGCGGCGGGGAGTCGGCTCATGCCCGAAACTCCTGAGGGGGCCCGCGCGGGACCATCCGCGGGGGCGTAGGTTAGCCGTTCCTATCCTCGGCGTCCTCCGGGGGCCACTCCACAGGAGGCGGGTCGTACCCCCCCTTGCTCAGAGGGTGACACCGCGCCAGACGCCTGATCGTCAGGACCGAGCCCCGCCAGGCGCCGTGCCGACGCAGGGCCTCCTCGGCGTACCGCGAACAGGTCGGCTCAAATCGGCATTGCCCGCCCACAAAGGGCGAGAGCGTCGCGCGATAGACCCAGATCAGCCCGATCAGGGGCGTCGCCGCCCAGCGGGCCAGGACCCCCGGGCGGGAGGACGCCGGCGGGACCAGGTGGCGCGCCGCTTCACCCATTGGCGTCCTTCTTGGCGGAGCGACGCGACTGCTCGCGGTGCGCCCGCTCGATCAGTGCCGAGAGGAGCGTCACGCACTCGCCGAGCCCAGAGGGGCGACCTCTCGCCGAGACGACGACGTCGTACGACCCCTCGGGGGGCGAGGGGAGGGTCGGCGCCAGGTGTCGGAAAGCCTCGCGGATCAGGCGCTTGGTGCGGGCGCGATCGACGGCCCGCCCGACCCGCCTGCCGACGCTCAGGCCGAGGCGGGGCTCGGTCCGGTCGGTCGGAAAGAGGTGGACCGTCAGGAGGTCGGCGCTCTTGCGCAGCTTGTGCGCGTAGACGGCGTCGTACTCGCGGGCATGGGTGAGTCGGTGGCGACGCCGGTAGGTCAGCCCCCGGGGCTGGGCGGGCTCTCTCGCGGACTCGCGCTCGGAAGTCGTCACGTCGGAGCAGGATAGGAGCGGGCGGGGGGCTCGCCGTTCGTGTCGGCGCTCGCCCTCGACGGCGGGAGCAGGCCGACCATGACCAGTGCCGCGCCGGCGGCGATCAGCCAGAGGCGCCCCGTCTCGTCGGTCGCCCACCCGGCGAGCGTCGAATCGACCCGGACGCGCTCGGGCAGCTCGGTCGCGGGGGGCTCCAGAGAGGCCAGGGGTCCCGCCGCCGCCGGCGTCCGGGGGCCGATTGCGACGGGCTCTCGCCCGGCCCGGACCAGATTCAGCTGCGTCTCGGCGAGGCTGTCGAGCAGGACGGGGTCCCCCCGCTCGAGGGCGGCGAGGAAGGCCTCATGACGCTCCAGGCGGTCGAGCACGCCCCGCTCGACCGCCAAGGCCCGGTCACGACGCCAGCGCGCGTCGGCAAGGTCGTCGGAGGCGGGGATGAGCAGGGCGGCGGCGAGCAGCATCACGCCCGAGAGCAGCAGCAGCCACCCGGCGTCGAGAACGGGGCCCTTCGAGCGTGCGGGCGTGTCCACCACGGCGTGCGTATCGGGCCGCGGGACCGCGGCGCTGCAATCCCGGGGCATGCGCCCGGGGTTTGGGCGTTGCGCCCCATACACTTGGCCCAATGCGCCGCGGGGTGTGCATCACGGGTGTCGGGACGGTCAGCGCGCTGGGCCTCGGGGTCGAGGCGCTGTGGGAGGGGATGTGCGCGCCGCGTTCGGCGCTCAAGCCCATCTCGACGTTCGACGCCTCCGGGTTCGCCTGCCGTCTGGGTGGGCAGCTCGACGAGCTCCCGGTGCGCGACTATGTGCCCAAGGGGTACCGCAAGGCGACGAAGGTGATGGCGCGCGACTCGGAGATCGCGGTCGTCGCGGCCAGACTCGCGGTCCTGGACGCCCGGCTCCGGACGCGTGGGAGCGAGGACGGGGAGGAGGGCTTCGAGATCACGCCCGCGCGGACCGGGGCGCACATCGGCGCGGGGCTGATCGCCGCGGAGACCGACGAGCTGAGCCGGGCGCTGGCGACGAGCCTCGACGACGACGGGACGTTCTCCCTGCGCAAGTGGGGGACGGCGCCCGAGGTCGAGGGCTCGGGCGGCGCGATGAACAACCTGCCCCCCCTGTGGATGCTCAAGTACCTGCCGAACATGCTGGCGTGCCACGTGACGATCGTGCACGGCGCCGAGGGGCCGAGCAACACGATCACGTGCTTCGACTCGAGCGCGCTCTTGTGCCTGGGTGAGTCGGCGCGGGTGATCGAGCGTGGGGCGGCGGACATTTGCTTCTCGGGTGGCGCCGAGAGCAAGCTGAACTACATGGGCATGCTGCGCCTCGAGATGGGCGGGCGCCTCGCCGAGACGGGCGACGAGACGGACGGGTCGAGACTCGTGCGTCCCTACGACCCAGGGTCGGCGGGGACGTTGATCGGCGAGGGCGGGGGGATCCTGATCCTCGAGGAGACGGCGCACGCGCGGGCGCGGGGGGCGAAGGCGTACGCGGAGGTCGCGGGCTTCGGCGCGGCGTTGTCCCCAAACCCGGTGCGCGCGACGTTCGACGGCGCGCCCGAGGCGGACGAGGGGCTCTCCGACGCGATCGAGGCGGCGCTGCGCGACGCGGGCGTCTCGCCGAGCGACATCGACGCGATCGTGCCGGCGGGGCTGGGCGTTCCGAGCCTCGATCGGGCGGAGGCGGGGGCCCTGCGTCGGGTGTTCGCGGATCGCCTCGCGTCGATCCCGTTGGTGACCAGTTCGCCGAACTTTGGCGCGTGCCACGCGGGCCAGGGGGGCCTCCAGGCGGCGTTGGGGGCGGTCTGTCTGCGTCGCCAGATGCTCCCGGCAAGAATCCATGGGTCCGCGCCCGCGCGCGGGCTCGACGCCGGCGCGTGCGATATGCGCGACGCCGATTTGTCGCACGTGCTCGTGTGCACGGGCGCCCTTGGCGGTCAGAACGCCGCGCTGGTCCTCAGGCGGACCGGCGGCTGAGCAACCTTTGTTTCCTCTCATCAGGAGTACTAGACATGCCAGATTACGCCAGGCCCGACCGGTACGACCGTCCCCATGATCGCGGACGTGGTGGGCGCGGCGGCGGCGGTGGCGGGGGCGATCGCGGGCGCGGCAGGGGCGGGATGCCCTTGTCCGAGCTCGACCCCGCGCTCACCGACATCTCCCGTCGCGTGATCGGGTGCGCCATCGAAGTCCACAAGCAGCTCGGCCCCGGGTACCCCATCGACATCTACCGCACTGCTCTGCATAGCGCGATGACCAAGGACGGGATCAACTACAAGGTCGATGCGCCGCTCGACGTCAAGTGCGACGGGCAGTCCGTCGGCGCCGTCAGCGCGGATCTGTACATCAACGACCGCTTCCTCGTGAACCTGTACGCCGAGCACATGGACATCGGCAGCCAGGAGCGCTCCGAGCTGCGCGCCCGATTGCGGGCGGCGGACCAGGAGCTGGGACTCATCATCAACTTCGGCGAGCGCCGCCTCAAGGACGGCTTGGTGCGCGTCCTCAACCCCGACAAGCTCAACAAGCTCCGGGACGAAGAGGAGGAGTACGAGGACGACGACGAGTACGAGGACGACGAGGACGGGGAGTACGAGGACGACGACGAAGAGGGCGACGACGACGAGGACTGATCCCCGCGATTCCTCTCCCCGGTGGGGCCGGTTTCCAACCGGACTGTTGATCCTCGGAGGCGAGGGCTTCCAGCCCTCTCGCAATTGACAGCACACGATCGCGCGACGGGAACGCCCCGCGATCGCTTCATGGGTTCACGACGCGTCGTCATCACGGGTATGGGCTGGGTCACGCCCCTGGGCGATCGACTGGACACGGTCTGGGCGAGGCTCGTCGAGGGCACGAGCGCGATCGGGCCGGTGACGCGGTATGACGCGGCGAGCTTCGCGACCAACTTCGCCGCCGAGGTGAAGGGCTTCGACCTTGGCGACTTCCTCGGCGCGGGCGCACGCGCCCACGAGCACGCGGGCGTGAGCACCAAGTTCGCCCTCGCCGCCGCCACGCGGGCGTGGGACCAGGCGAAGCTCGACGGCGTGAACCCCAAGCGCATCGGGATCTACATGGGCGCGGGGGAGGGCTCGCTCGACTTCGACAACTTCGCGGCGGCCAACGTCGCGGGGTGGGACAACGAGGGGCAGCGCGTCGACGGCAAGGCCTGGACCCGCGTCGCGCACGAGCGGATGACCCGCGAGCGTGAGATCGAGCAGGAACCGCACCTGACGGTGACGCACCTGGCCCAGCAGTTCGGCTGCCGAGGGCCGGCGTTCAACTGCATGACCGCCTGCGCCGCCGGCGCCCAGTCGGTCGGCGAGGCGAGCGAGATCATCAGGCGGGGCGACGCCGACGTCATGCTCGCCGGCGGGGCGCACTCGATGATCCACCCCCTGGGGATGACCGGGTTCATCCGCCTGACCGCGATGAGCACGCGGCGCGACGACCCGGCCCACGCGTCGCGTCCGTTCGACGCGACGCGTGACGGGTTCGTGATGGGCGAGGGCGCGGGGGTCGTCGTGATCGAGGAGTTGGAGCACGCCTTGGCGCGGGGGGCGACGCCGATCGCGGAGATCGCGGGGTACGGCTCGTCCGCCGATGCCTTCCGCATTACGGATATTCAGCCCGACGGGCGGGGCGCCGCGGCGGCGATGCGCCAGGCGTTGGCCCAGGCCGGCATCGACCCGACCAAGCCCGACGCGAAGGGTCGCGCCCCCGTGCAGTACGTCAACGCCCACGGCACGGGGACGCAGGAGAACGACAAGATCGAGACTGCCGCCGTCAAACTTACGTTCGGCGAAATGGCGAACAAGCTGCTGTTCGGCTCGGTCAAGAGCATGCTCGGGCACCTGATCCAGGCGGCGGGAACGGTCGAGCTGATCGTGTGCGTCAAGGCGATCGAGACGGGCGTCGTGCCGCCGACGTTCAACCTGAAGAACCCCGACCCGGCATGCGATCTCGACCATGTCGCAGGCGGAGCGCGGGATCTCAATACCGCTGGTGGGATCGAGGTTTGCCTCTCCAACTCCTTCGGGTTCGGGGGCCAGAACGACGCGGTCTGCGTCCGGCGGTACAGGTAGTCGTCCGGGACGGATAGCTCCCTATCTTTTGTGCTTCCGACTTGCGTTCGCCCGATCTGGTCGTTAGGTTGCGTGTTGGTTCGAGGTGAGTTTTCATCTCGAAGGCCACAGAAGGGGGAACATATGAAACAGGGTTTGCAGGCGGTCGCCGGGTTTTTGCTCGTCGGCGGCGCGGTCGCGATTGGGCAGATCCTTCCGCCTCACTATGTGTCGTGCGATTGCACAAGCATCGCCGTGTGCACCGGAGTTGCCCACGCCAGTTGCAAGCTCAATGAGAACTGCGCGTGCTGTCGCCAGGGAACCGGCGATTGGGAGTGCAAGTGCTGCACGGCGGAGTTTGACTGTCTGAATGTGCCCGGCTGGACGTGCAACAAGGTGTCGCGATAGCGCCGCTCGCGTGGCGTCTGATGCGGTTTGGTCCCCGGAGGGTCGTTGTGTTGCCAAAGACGGCGCGCATCATTCTTGTGATCTCCATATCGCTCCTCGTGGCGGGGATTGCGGTGTGGAGGAGCCGGGTACTGAACCCTCGGCATAGCAAAGCGGAGCCGACACGCGAGGAGATGGTCAAGGCGGGGCGCAAGGTCTACGCGAAGATCCCGATGACCCCGCTCGAGAGCTTCACTTCCGCCGAGGAACTGCGACAGAGTTTGCTCGACATCGTGGAAGGGAGCGAGGCCGACGCGTCGGCGAGCGAGCAGATCATTGCGCAGGCGGCGGACCTCGTGTACTACCGGTTCTGTCAGTCGTCACCCGAGGAGTACGCGGCCAGCCGGGAGCGCTGGGGCTACCGGCGCTTCTCGACGGCGGAGATGCGTCGGAGGATGGTTGCAGAGGATTACGAGCTCATCTTCCACGAGCCCTATCCGGGCGATGACAAGATCGAGGAGGTGTATCGACGGCTGTGGCAGTCCTCTGTCGAGCGAGACGGCGGCGTGTCGCGCGTCG
Source organism: Phycisphaerales bacterium (assembly GCA_041402005.1). GTDB lineage: Bacteria > Planctomycetota > Phycisphaerae > Phycisphaerales > UBA1924 > JAJRXR01. The sequence goes on from JAWKTB010000007.1 coordinate 86,950, forward strand.
TGAAGATGAGCGCGACGGGCATGGGCGCGGAGATCGCGTTCCAAGATGGCATGTGCCTCGAGAACATGGGTGATTGGCCCCGCCTTTCAGGAGAGCTTGGTGAGGATGTCTGGCACGGCGGAGGGAGTGGCGCATGTCGGAGTTGGTTCGTGGCTCCTCAAGGCATACTCCCGGAAGGAATTCGGGCAAGCGGGCGCTGCGCCCGCGCCGCCCTGCTCGGGATCGTGATCGAGGCCGAGAATGGAGTGCGGTACCCCATCATGATGACCCTCTATCAACTGAAGCCCGGAGAGCCCTGGTGGATCGCCGCGTTCGGGCGGATGAACGCCGATCCGTCCCAGCCCATCGTCGAGTACTAGAGGCGCCGAATGAGAACACAACGTCCCAGGATGAGTCTGACGATCTTGGTAAGCGGCGTGCTTGGATTGCTGTTCCTTTATGCGGGCGTGCAGAAGAGCGTTGCGCCAGATGCGTTCGGCAAGGTCGTGTGGTTCATCCTGGGGAGAGACCTGGCTCTGGTGAGAGTCGCGGTGGGAGTTGGGATTGCACTCGCCGTAGCAGAGGTCGGGCTGGGGCTCTCGCTGATCCTGTGGCCCGGGAGTCGGCGCCTCGGCGTTGCGACGATTGTGTTGTTGTTGGTCGTGACCGGCGGGCTGATTCGTCTTGCGATGCTGAGTGGGGCGCCCAGTTGCGGGTGCTTCGGCACGCCGCGAATCCACGGATCGACGGAGTTTGGCGTTGGGTTCGCACGCAACGCGGGGCTCGCGTGGCTGGCGCTCCTTGTCGTAGCTCGGAGGCAGAGCGCGGGCGAGAGAGAGGACGAATGCCCTTCGCAAAGGCATGGGAATGAGAATGGGTTCACGATCGTTGAACTGCTCGTGACGATTGTTGTCATGGCGGTTTTGCTCGCGCTCGTTCTCCCCATGCTGTCGGGATCGAGGGATGCCGGTGAGCGTGTTCGGCGCCTGACGGTTGCCCGCCAGTTGGGCGCCGCTGTCGAGTTGTACGGTGGCGACAACAGGGGCGCGTATCCGTACGTGTCGATTTCGTTCGAGCGTGTACCGCCGTTCACGTCACGTCCAACGATTGAACGCCCCGTCGAGTCGTTGGCGCCGCCCGGGTTCTCCGGCGGCTATTTCCGTCCGCATGCATGGTTCTGGGCGGGGCTGCTCGTTCCGCGGTACTACGCCGAACGTGAGTCGATCGAACCCGAGGCTCGGCGTGAGCATTTCCGTTCGCGCGGCTGGTCGGACCGGATCGTGTCGGCGAACTTCACGCTCTCGAACACCGTGGTCGCCGATCCTCGGTTCTGGGAGGACACGGACGCCTCGACGTGGAGCCACCAGGAATATTTGCGAGGGACGAAATCCTCGGAGGTGTTGTTCCCGGGGCAGAAGGGGCTGTTCATCTGGGGGATCGCCGGGCCGGGCGGGCCGACACTCGGGCATTCGCCCTGGGCGACCGGGTTTGCGGACGGCTCGGCATCGGCACTCGACGACAACACCCTTCTCGCGATCCCGTGCGTGACGCGCCCCTACGGAAGCGTGCCCATCGGCGTCATTGCCACCAAGGACGGCCTGCGCGGCCTCGACGTCGCGGTTCGGTGATCCCGCGCTCGCACGCCCAACGCGTTCGCCCCGCTCGCACGCGCATGGAGTTGACACGCAGGGAGCCTTCCCCTCGGCAACGGAGGGGAGAGTACTGCGACGTGCATGGCGCACGACAAGCGCGTCGGCGGTCACGGCGCGAGAGCGTCCGTCACACAGTGTTGCGTGCAAGTGTCCGGCTCGCCGCGAATACGAGGCTTGACGCTCTGGTTCTCCCTCGATAGTTTGATCCGGCAAGCTAGGGGCGGATCGTGCACAAGATTCTGATCAGCCGGTTCGGGTTCGCGGGGGCCATTCTTCTGCTCGGCGCCAGCGTGAGCGTCGCCTTCGCGCAGGCGGGTGGCGGGCATCACGTCCCGCGGTGCGAATGCGAGAGCAGTCACTGCAACTCGTCGATCGTCGCGCAGGATTGCTCCTGCTGCTACGACGGAGCGGAGATGGTGTGGCAGTGCAAGGAGTGCGACAGGAGCTTTGACTGCCTGGAGCCTCCCGACCCGTATACCATGTGCATCGACTCTCCGTCGTGAGCCCGAACGCACCGAGGCAAATCGAGTGATGGACGACGCGTGATGAAGCGCGGACTCTTGATCTTGTGCGTGGTCGCCGCGGCGGTCGCGGTTGTGGTGGTGTCGTTGTGGCGGAGTCGCGTGGTCAACCTCCCCGGGCAAAGGACGGCGAGGCAGGTCGAACTGGACGAGATCCGAGACGCCACGTCGAACACCCAGCGGGCGCTCGCCAAGCTTCGGTATGTTCCCCGGGGAGAGATCACAACGCCCGACGAACTGGAAGAGCTGCTCGCGCCGATGATCGACGCCCGGCTCGCGTCGATCGCCGACACTTCGGCACCGTTCGCGCCGGATCAGGTCGAGCGGATCCGCGACGAGACGATCGCCCTGTTCGCGGCGCGTTGGCTGCAATCATCCCCCGAGGCGTACGTGGCGTCCAGACTCGATCACGGGTACGAGCTCGCGAGCCTGGAGGGGATGAAGAACTGGGCGATCGAGGCGGCGTACGAGGCGGCGGTCGGCGAGCCGCTCCCGGAGAGCGCCACGGCGGAGGAGGCGTTCGCGGCGGTCTGGTCGCGACCGGCGCGGGCTCGCCTCAACATGTTCTCGTTGCGAGGGGTGGTCGCCTCTCCCGAGGGCGTGGAGGTGGCTCGGGGGCGGTTCTGCCCCGGAGATCACCAACGCTGGCCCAGCCTCGATGGCGCCCTGGGCGCGGGTGTCTGGGAGGGGCCCGGGGGAGTCGGCTACACGAACCTCTTTGCCCCGCCCGGCGGAAACTGGGAGGGGCGTCGACGCGAGAACGACTGTTTCGAGACCGTCACGCTCGGGGTCGCGCTCGAGTTCGATGGCGGCGTGCGGGTCCCGCTCCACCTGCACTACTGGTTCGACGATCGCGCCGGGCGATGGTGGCTCGGACAGGTGACATCGGTCAACACGCCGGAGGGATTCGGTGGCGTCCTCTTCTGATTCCGTGCAGACACCGACACGCCGTCGTGCCACCAGCGAGATGGTCATCAGGGTCATCCTCGCGGCGTTCTTCCTGATCGCGGCGATCGCGAAGGTGATCGACCCCGACGCGTTCGGCGTGGTCGTGTGGCGATTGCTCGGGCGGGGCGTCACGCCGGGCGTCGCGGTCACGCTCGGCAGCGTCCTCGCGGCGGCCGAGCTCTCGCTCGCGCTGCTGATCGTCCTCGATCGCGCGACACGTGCCTGGCTGCTCGCGGCGCTCGTCCTGACAGGCCTGTTCTGTCTGGCTCTGGTGCGCCTGATGATGATGTCGGACCCGCCTGGTTGCGGGTGCCTTTCCGTGCCATTGCCGGGCGGGTCGCGCATCGAGCTGGCGGCGGGCATCGGACGCAACGTCGCGCTCGTCTGGCTGACGCTCATCGCGCTGTATCGTCCCACGCCCCCGACTCGCGTCGCCCCGGACTCCCGCCGGGCGGGCGGGTTCTCCCTGCTGGAGACGCTCGTCGTCATAGCCGTGATCGCCCTGATCCTCAGCATCACGATCCCCTCGCTCGCCCAGATCCGATGGTCGAGCAAGGCGCACGAACGCGCGCTCGGCGAGCGACAAGTCTTCTCGGCGTTGATGCTCTACATGGACGACCACGACGAGTCGTTCCCCTACTTCGGCACGCGGGGCGAGCCTTATGGGGACGTCGTCATCAAGGGCCACGTGTTCTCGGGTGGGGACTACTTCTCCCCGCAGCGCTGGTTCTGGGCCAGCGTGCTCGTGCCGTCGTACATCGCCGATCGGCGTGAGATCGAGGCGCCCGAGCGGGGCGAGTCGCTCATCGCGCAGGGGCGCGCCGAGCTCGTCGCCGCCCACGCGCAGCTCACCTCGACCGCCGTCGTCGACCCGGCCTACCTCGCCCCCGACGCCCCGGACCGACCCTTCAATAGGGCCCACTTCCGCGGGACTCGGCACGCCGAGATCGCCTACCCCAGCGACAAGGCGGTGCTCGTCTCGTACTACGGCGGGCCGGGGGGTGAGTCGAGCCTCGTCGGCGTCCGGGGCGGCTACCCCGTCGTCTTTGCGGACGGATCCACCAAGCTCTTCCGCGAACACGAGATCAACACCATGCCCACGATCGAGCGCCCGATCCTCGGCGAGATCCCGATCCACGGCACACTGGGCGGCCTCGCCGGTCGCGATGTCCTGCCGACGGGCACGCCCTAGCTGATTCCCTCGCGCATCGCGATTTCCACCGGGTCGCGGGAACTGAACACGGCCGGCGGCGTGGATGTCTGCCTGTCGAACTCGCTCGGCTTCGGTGGGCAGAACGATGCGGTGTACGAAAGGCGGTACGCGCCGGTCTAACCGCAAGGAATCTCTTGCCTCACCCGCGGGCGACGACATAATAAGTCGGTCGCCTGGACATGCGACCGCATAAGGGGGTGTCATGAAACTGCTGCTGGCCATCGTGTGGGGTCTTGTTGCCACGGCGTTCACGATTCTCGCGGGCTGTGCCGCCGGCTCGGAGAACCCGACACTCGGAGGTGGAGGTGGAGGCGATCGCGCGTCCGATCTCGCGCACGCCCGAAAGCAGTTGGCAGAGGCCGCGGTTCTCATGAACGACGTCTCGACGTACCTCGAGGAATGGGGGACGGTGACGATGAGCGCGCCTGTGCTCAGCGTCAGCACCGAGGACTTCGGGATTCAGACGCAGTCACTCGACTTCGACACGCTCTACGCCGGGACGGCGAACGCGCAGGGGTCAGTGCTCGTCAGGGAGATCCTCGCGTTCGCCGCCGGGCTCGACATCTCGCTCGAGCTGCCGACGGACGTCCCGCTGCCCGGGTCCGGTGATGGCGGGGGTGGGGACGATGGCGGAGGTGATAGTGGGGGCGGGGGATCACAGCCCGACGCCCGCGCCCGCACGAACGCCGCCGCGGCATGGCTCGCGAAACTGACCGAGGGCGCCAAGATCCAGCCCGGAACCGACACGGACAATGTCGCCAGCCAGCGTCGCCGGATCCGCCAGGCCGCGAGCGATCACTTCGAGTTGGGCCTGCACAGACTGCTCTCGAACTCGGAACGCGACAAGCTGCTCGACAAGGACTCGATGGTCATCTACATGGCGTTCACCGTCAGTTGCCAGCCCGGCTGGCGGACCCAGGAAGGGTACGTCGGACAGCTCGACGCGCGGGTCGTGTACACCTCGCCCGACGGCACTGAGCTGAGTGGTCAAGAGGGTGGGAGACACCCCCGGGTCGCGGCGATCTACCCCGCCGTGGACGTCCAGGAGCTCGACCTCGAGTCGGTCCGGACCCAGTACCTCCAGTTCGCGTTCGATCTCGCAGTCGCCGGGCAGCTCGACGCGGCGAAGCTCTTCTTCGACGTCGCCAGCCAGGTTGACCAGCAGGCCTCGACGCGGACGGGTCTGACACTCGCGACGAGCTTCGCCAATGGCGGGCGTGATTTCGGCTATGACTTCTACCCGACCTACCGCGCGCTCGAGGACCCGGCCTCGAGCCACGCGCGACCCGGGTATCGGCTCGACCCGATCACCTTCCCGGCGGTCGCGGTGGCCGTGATCAGCAAGCGTGATGCAGAGCCGTTCACGCGTGCGGGCAATGCGATATCCGGGTCCGGTCAGAACTTCGGTCTGAAGTTCGAGATCAGCCACACATGGCGTCCTGTCGGGTCGGTCAGAAGGATCGCGAGCCGCCCCTACGTCTCGGCGGGCCGGCGTCAGCGTCTGCCCACAGAGTCGTTCTCCGCCGCGCTGGAGCTGGGCGAAGCGTTTGAAACGCTCTCCAAAGCCGCGGCCCTAGCCTCCGACTACCGGGCCTCGCCGGAGTGGCAGGCGTACGAGCATCTGAAGGAACGCTGGCACGCGCTGCAGGGCCGTTCCCAGAACATCAACCCGGTATTCTCCATCAATCTCCGAGACGCTTTCGGCGAGCCGCTCCGCGTCGACGGCGTGACCCCCTCGAAGACGAAGGCAGGCGCTGACACCACGTTCTGGATCTCAGGCGCCGGCTTCGGCGGCGATGACGGGGACGCCCTGTCCGTGCTCATCGCGGGCGACGAGGCCGGGGCGGGATCCGTCTGCGTCGTCGACAGGCGCGAGGGGCTCGTGCAGGCAAAGACGCCCGGCGCCTTGCTGGAGGGCCGCCCTTCGGTGGTGCTCGAGGTGCGCCGCGGGGAAGAGCGCGCCTTCACACCGAAGATCGAACTCACCGGCTGGGAGCCCAAACCCGAGAAGCGCCCGTCCGTGACCGGGATCTTTCCGCCGTTCGTCGAGGGTGGAACGGGCGGACGCGTCCTACTCATCGGCGAGAACTTCGACGTGGCAAAGGTCAAAGTCACGCTCGTGGAGCAAGGGGATACGCTCACCGTCGAGGGCATGCCGGGGAACGAACGCTCGCTGCTCTGGGTCGAAATCCCGCCGGCGTGCTTGGCGGACCGGGAGTTCGTCACGTTCCGTGTGGAACAGGACGGCGTGTCGTTGTTCGCGCCGGCGGTCCGGGTGCAACGGTCTCCTCGACCCCTCCCGATGCTGGAGCTCCGCGCGTACAGTGGGGCGAACGAGACCCCCGTCACGACGCTCGTCGTGCCGCTGAGTGTCATGCAGCTGCAGGAGAAGGAGTTCGAGCACCTCGTCGAGCTCTTGAGCCAGGCGACGGGCCTCTCCGCCGAGCGAGAGCAGGCTGACACGCCCGGCGAGCTCCGCATCGAGCTCGTGCCGCATTGAGTCCCCTCACATGAACCGAGATCCCAAACCACTTCCGCGGAGGCGCTGCCGTGGCTCAGGACCAAGACCGCTCGAAGAACGGCTCCGATGACCCCACTCTCCCGAAGAAGAACGGCTCCGTAGACCCGACGCTACCAAGCGCTACCGGCAAGGGGGTGCGTGGGGAGAACTTCATAGACAACCTCAGCAACCGCCGACGCAACGAGCTCATCAAACGAGGGGAGCTCGATCCCGAGACCCGCGATGACGAAGAGCCAACGCTCCCAGATGGCGGTGGAGGCCAGGGGAACGGGGACGTCGAGCCGACACTCCCCTGACCTTGGCTTTGCGCCGTGGCTTTGGTTCGGCTACCCGATTCCGACCCGCATTGCCATTTCGACCGCGTCGCAGAAGCGGTCAAGCTCCTCGTGGGTGGTGAAGACGCTGGGGCTGACACGCAGGCCGTTGAACTCGTCGTGGTTGATCGCGACGGTCAGGATCCGCTTCTGCTTCCAGAGCCAGGACTGGAGATCGCTGGTCTCGAGGCCATCGATCCTGACGTTCGCGATGCCGCAGGCGAAGCCGGGCGTGCGGCTGGTGTTGAAGCTCACGCGGTCGTGCGCGCCGAGGCGGTCCATCCAGTGCTCGCGCAGGTGGACCATGCGGGCGGCTTTGCGCGCGCCGCCGAGGGCCTGGTGGAAGGTCAACGCCTCGGCGATCGCGAGGAAGTTGGCCGCCGGGTGCGTGCCGATCTCCTCGAACTTGCGGATGTCCTCGTCCTGGGTGTCGGCGGCCGCCATGAGGGGCCAGAGGTCCTTGATCTTCTCCTTGCGGACGTACAGGAGGCCCGTGCCGTGGGGGGCGAAGAGCCACTTGTGCAGGCTGGTGGCGTAGTAGTCGCACCCGAGGTCACTGAGCTTGAAGTCGAAGTGGGCGAGGGCGTGCGCGCCGTCGACGATGACGGGGATGCCGTACCCCCTGGCCATCTTCACGACCTTCGCCACCGGCAGGATCTGCCCCGTCAGGTTGATCATGTGGCACATGAGGATGAGCTTGGTGCGTGCCGTGATGTTCGATTCGAAGAGGCGGACGATCTCGTCGTCGTCCTCGCAGGGCACGGGGATCTTGAACTGGTTCAGGCGGATCCCCTCGCGGCGGACGCGCTGCTTGAACGTGTTGACCATCCGCCCGTAGTCCTGCGTGGTGGTCAGGACCTCCTCGCCCGCGGACAGGTCGAAGCCGAGCTGGCAGATCTGGAGGCCCTCCGACGCGTTGCGCGTGATCGCGATCTCCTCGGCGTCCACGCCCCACTGGCGGGCGAGTCGGTCGCGGACCTGCTCGCGCTGGGGCTCCAGGATGTGCCACATGTTGTGGGGCGGGCACTCGTTCGAGAAGTCCAGGTGTCGCCTCATCGCGTCCTGGACGGTTGCGGGGGCGGGGGAGACGCCGCCGTTGTTCAGGTTGATGATCGAGCGGTCGACGGTGAAGGCGAGCTGGGCGCGAGCCCAGAAGTCCTCGTCGCGGGCGATCTCGTCGGGCGAGCCGGTCGCGGCGGCGAGCTCCTCCATCATCGAGGCCAGGGCCGGGCGGGCAAGGGCGAGCGTGGGGGCGGCGGCGAGGGCGCCGGCGGCGGTCGTCAGGAAGTCGCGTCTGGTGGGCATGGGGCGAGTCTAACGGCGGGGGGAGATGGCCAGATGGCAGATCGCAGATGGCAGATTGAGGCAGAGAGGCAGGGCAGGAAGGGCGGGCGAGCGCCCGACGATCCCCGGTGGAGCCACCGGCGTACTCCGGTCGATGAACACCGGGAGGCGCGCATGAAGGACATCGGGGTATCGAGGCTGGCGACCGCCGGGGCGATCGTGGTCGCGTCGGGCGTCGCGGGTCTGTTCGGGTATCAGCTCCTGCGGGCCAACATCGTCGAGGACGTCTACCGCGATCGGCTCCAGGAGCTGTCGGGCCAGTACCACGACCTGCGCGCGACGTACAACGAGGCAGTCAAGCGGACCGCGGTCACCGAGCTGGTCGTGCAGGACTCGAAGCTCTCGGTGCGCGTGCGCACCGCCGCGGGCGTCGAGCGCGTGATTGACACGCCCTTCGACCCCACCGGCGAGATCTACGTCGACTACGTCGTGCTCGACGGACGCGTCTGGATGCGCCGCGTCTTCGACGCGAACACGCCGCCGAGCAACGGCGTCCTCGTCGACCCCGAGCTGGCCAGCGTGGACTGGCAGCGCGACGGCGCCAAGTTCGGCAAGGCCGTCTACCGGTCCTTGTCCGAGGGGCGTTGGGTGATCTCGGTCTCGGGCGACGGATCGCTGGGGATCGTGCGGGGCGGGCCCGAGCCCGCACCGTTGTCGGCGGCGCCCGAGGTGGGCGACTACGACGAGATGCACAACGACCTGGAGAGCCGCGTCTCGCGGATCGGGGCGGGCGAGGTGCTCAGCCGCATGTTTGGGGGGTGAGCGAAGTGGTGAGGTGGTGAGTGGTGAGTGGTGAGTGGGGGGATCCCATGACTCGAAGGCTCGCCATTGGCGTGGGGGATCTCTTCCCATTGCCCATTGCCTCTCACTACTGACCACTCACCACCTGACCACCTGACCACCTGACCACCTCACCACCTCACCACCTCACCACTGACCACCCCACCTCCCCCCCTACAGTTCGCTCCTTCACTCCCAGGAGCGAGCGATGACCGACGCCAACACCGACGCCGGCAAGAAGTCCATGGACGAGATCATGTCGCTGTGCAAGCGCCGCGGCTTCGTCTACCCCGCCAGCGAGATCTACGGCGGGATCAACGGCTTCTGGGACTACGGCCCCCTCGGCGCCCAGCTCAAGAAGAACCTCCGCGACGCGTGGTGGCACGACGTCGTCATGATGGGCTGCCGGGGCAAGACCGGGCCGGACGGGAACCCGGTCCGCGTCGTCCCCGTGGACACATGCATCATCCAGAACCCGAAGGTGTGGGAGGCGTCGGGGCACGTCGCGGGGTTCAACGACCCGATGGTGCAGTGCACAGCAGAGGGTTGTCGAAAGCTGTTTCGTGCCGATCATCTGTGGCAAGTCGCACTCATCCGAGAGAGTGATACAGACTCATACCTTCGGTGGAAACAGCAAACATCCGGCATGAGGCAAGCCCTCATATCACTGACGTGGCATCAGCACGCCCTCTCGCCAGAAGAACAGAAAACTCTTCGCGAGGTCCAATCAGACCATGACGTTGAACACCAACCAGTGATCTTTCTCAAGACAGTGGTTGCTGGCAACGCGGCGGAAGCGAGTGAGGCGCTTGAACTGACATCGAAGGAGCGCAAGACGCTACGTGTAGCGCCGGATGAATACGCGATCTGGCCGATGTACCACCCCCCCGATCCTGAGCAAGAGATGCAATTTGATGGTCCTTGCCCAAATTGCGGCGCACCCCACTCGCTCACGGAACCTCGCGCGTTCAATCTGATGTTCCCGACGATTGTCGGGGCTACGGGCGACTGGGAGCATGACAAGGCCTACCTCCGCCCCGAGACCGCCCAGGGCATCTTCATCCACTTCAAGAACGTCGTGGACACCACCCGCGTCCGCCTGCCCTTCGGCATCGCCCAGACTGGCAAGTCCTTCCGCAACGAAGTCACGCCCCGCAACTTCACCTTCCGCTCCCGCGAGTTCGAGCAGATGGAGATCGAGTTCTTCTGCCCGCCCGACCAGGCCCAGGACTGGTACCGCTTCTGGCGCGACGAGCGGATGAGCTGGTGGCAGTCCCTGGGCCTCGCGGGCGACAACCTCATCCTGAGAGAGCACGAGCAGGACGAGCTGTCGCACTACTCTTCAGGCACCAGCGACATCGAGTACCGCTTCCCCTTCACCTTCCCCGGCTTCGGCGAACTCGAGGGCGTCGCCAACCGCGGGTGCTACGACCTCACCCAGCACCAGGAGCACTCCAAGGTCAAGCTCGACTACTTCGACCAGGAGAAGAACGAGCGGTACATGCCGCACGTGATCGAGCCGTCGGCGGGCCTCGACCGGGGCGTGCTGGCGCTGCTCTGTGAGGCGTACACGCCCGACCCCGATCGCCCCAGCAAGGTCTACATGAAGTTCCACCCGCGGATCGCCCCGATCAAGGCGGCGATCTTTCCGCTGGTCAACAAGGACGGCATGCCGGAGAAGGCGCTGGAGATCTACCAGGCCGTCGTCGCCCGCGTCGGCGCCTACGGCTTCGTCGAGTACGACCCCAAGCAGAACATCGGCAAGCGCTACGCCCGCATGGACGAGGCCGGGTGCCCCTTCTGCTTCACCATCGACTCGGACACCCTGACCGACGGGACGGTCACGGTCCGCGACCGCGACACGCTCACCCAGGAGCGGATCCCGGCGTCCGACGTCCCGGGATATCTCGCCCAGCGCCTGGGGCTTACTTGATAGAAGAGTGGGACGGGCTTCCAGCCCGTTCGATCATGTCATGCGGAGGGAAGACGGGCAGGATGCCCGTCCCACCGGTTCTCGGCGTCCGGGCAGTCATCCGAGCCAAGCGTGAACCGGGGCGGGGTCGCCCGCGTCTGAAACGTGGGGCGAGGGGCGGCGGTATAGCCTCCGGTGGGTCCGAAACGCGGCGTTGCGGGGTCCCAATGAGCCGTTGGTCGGCGTAACCGGGGGGTCTGTGGGGGGGTCTCGGGGGGATTCCCGCCCTGTGGCCCCATCATCGGGAGACTGGGCGTGGTCAAGTGGCTGGTGGGGATCTTTATCGTGCTCGTCGTCCTGCTCGGGGGTGGCGGCGTGGTCGTCATGGCCTCGCCCCTGGGCAAGCAGCTCAGGTCGGGCTTCAAGAACGAGGCGCCCGCGACCGAGGTCCGCATGGAGGCCGCCGAGCTCGGCGACCTCACACGCACCGTCGCCGCGCCCGGCTCCATCGAGCCCATCACCCTCGTCAAGATCTCCAGCCAGGTCTCGGCCAAGATCATCGCCCTTCCCCTCCGCGAGGGTGAGCAGGTCAAGAAGGACGACGTGCTCGTCCGCCTCGACCCTCAGGACCTCTTGGCGCGACTCGACTCGGCCAAGGCGTCGATGGAGTCGGAGAAGGCGCGCCTTGGGGGCGCCGAGGCGAACCTCATCAACGCGCGCCTCAGCTACGAGCGTTTCCAGCAGCTCTACGAGACGGGCGACGTGACCAAGGCCGAGCTCGACGGCGCCGAGGCGCAGTTCCTCTCCGCCAAGAGCAGCAAGCAGGTCATCGAGCACGCGATCGAGATGGCCCAGGCCGCCATCGAGCAGGTCAACAAGGACATCGAGAATACGACGATCACGAGCCCGATCGACGGCGTGGTCACGACGCTCAACGCCGAGGTCGGCGAGACCGTCATCGTCGGCACCACCAACAACCCGGGCTCCATCATCATGGAGATCGCCGACCTGTCGCACATGATCGTCAAGGCGCAGATCGACGAGACCAACATCGCCAAGGTCAAGGAGGACCAGGAGGCCAAGGTCTTCATCAACGCCTACGACGACCGCGAGTACACGGGCAAGGTGCAGAAGATCGCGCTCAAGCGTCAGGTCGCCCAGGACGGCACGGGCTTCTTCGAGACCGAGATCCTGCTGCGACTCGAGGAGGGCGAGCGTCTGTACTCGGGGCTGACGGCGACCGTCGAGGTCGAGGTCGAGAGCTACTACGACGTCGTCAAGGTGCCCAGCCAGGCCGTCCTCGACCGGCGCGTCGAGGACATGCCCAAGGAGGTCGTCGAGGGCAACGAGCTGGTGGACTCGAAGAAGGCGTACTGCCGGGTCGTGTACCGCCTGGTGGACGGCAAAGCGGTCGCGACGCCCGTCGAGGTCGGGCCCAGCGACCTGACGAGCACGGTGATCCTCAAGGGCCTCGAGGCGGGCGAGAAGGTCGTGACCGGGCCATACCGCGTGCTGGTGGACCTGAAGCACGACATGCGTCTGCGCGACGAGGCGGAGAAGGCGAAGAAGGAGAACGCCGAGGAGGGGGCCGCCGAGGACAAGGGCGAGGGCGCCGACGAGGGTGAGGGCAAGGACGACACGGACGGCGCGACGACGCCCGACGACAAGGGCGACGAGCCGGTCGCGGGCGACGAGGGCGCCGACGACACCGCCTCCGCCGACGGCGCGGGGGACGAGGCGGTCGCGAAGACGGGCGGGGAGTCGCCGTGAAGAAGAAGCCCGCGTCCGATCCCGATGTCATCATCGACATCCGCGCCCTGCACAAGGTGTACAAGGTCGGGGAGGAGCGGGTCCACGCGCTGCGGGGTGTGAACCTGAAGATCCGGCGCAACGAGTTCGTCGCGATCATGGGCGCCTCGGGCTCGGGCAAGTCCACGCTCATGAACATCGTCGGCTGCCTCGACAAGGCGACCAAGGGCGGCTACCGCCTGCGCGGGCGCGACACCCACAAGATGGGCATGAGCCAGCTCGCCCGCGTCCGCAACGAGGACATCGGCTTCATCTTCCAGAGCTTTGAGCTGCTCCCCCGCGCCACCGCCCTCAAGAACGTCATGCTCCCGATGCTCTACTCCTCCAAGCACATCTTCAGCGCCCGCAAGCGGGCCAAGAACGCGCTCAAGCGCGTCGGCCTGGGCGACCGGATGACGCACAGGCCCAACCAGCTCTCGGGCGGGCAGCGCCAGCGTGTCGCGGTCGCCCGCGCCCTCGTGAACGACCCCGCGATCCTCCTGGCCGACGAGCCAACGGGCAACCTCGACTCGAAGACGACCGAGGAGATCATCGCCCTCTTCCGCGAGCTGCACGAGGCGGGCCAGACCATCGTCATCGTCACGCACGAGGAGGACGTTGCGGGTCACGCCGACCGGATCGTCCGCCTGCGTGACGGCGAGGTCATGAGCGACCACCCGAGCCACGAGGACCCGATCCACCTCGTCTGGCTCGACCGGGCCCGCGAGGGGCTCAACGCCCAGGCCCGGGCCGCGGGCGTGGAAGCCGAGGCGGACCAGGACGCCCAGGGTTCTGACGACAGCGTCGGCCCGAAGCCGAACGTCCGCGCCCAGCGCAAGCAGGCCAGGAGCTCGTCATGAGCGTCATCCTCGCCCCCTTCGTCTTCGTCGTGCGTCTGCTCGTCCAGACGGTCTTCCTGGCCCTGGGCCAGATCTGGGCCAACAAGACGCGGGCGATGCTCACGAGCCTGGGCATCATCATCGGAGTCGGCGCCGTCATCGCCGTCATCGCTGGGCTGGGCGGGCTCAAGAAGTTCGTGCTCGACGAGGTCGACGCCGCCGTCGGGGCGCGCAAGATGTGGGTCTGGGGCGAGGTGCCCGACTCGAAGGAGAAGGTCCTCAACTTCTCCGACGTCAAGCTCACGACGTACGAGGCGGGTCTCATCATGGACCACGCCCCATCGATCGAGACCTTGACGCCGATGTGCATCCAGAGCTGGGACGTCTCCTACGGCGAGAAGCTCGTCCGGGGCGTCCAGGTCCGGGGCATCTGGCCCGAGTGGCACGAGATCGAGGACCGCCAGGTCATCTACGGGCGCCCGTTCAGCCGCATCGACAACGACGAGAAACGCCACGTCTGCATGATCAACGAGCAGGCCGTCGTCGAGCTCGGCCTCGACCTCGACCCCACGGGCCAGTACCTCATCCTCAACGGGCGACGCTTCCTCATCGTCGGCGTCGTCGAGACCAAGCAGCTCTCCGGGATCTTCGGCGGGGGCCAGCCACGCACCGACGTCTGGATCCCCTACGAGACCCACAAGATGATGAACCCCTACACCTGGACCTGGTTCCAGATGCAGATCGCCAAGCCCACGCCCGATCACCCCATGGAGGAGATCGCCGCCAACGCGCTGGCCGAGGTCCGACTCATCCTCCGCAACCACCGCAACCTCGGGCCCGAGGACGAGGACACCTTCGGCATGGAGATCGTCCAGAACGCGATCTCCTGGTTCAACACCATGGCCGCCGGCATCACGGGCGTCGCCACCGTCGTCGCGCTCATCTCACTCATCGTCGGCGGCATCGGCATCATGAACATCATGCTCGTCTCGGTCAGCGAGCGCACGCGTGAGATCGGCCTGCGCAAGGCCGTTGGCGCCCGCCCGCCCATCGTGCTCACCCAGTTCTTGATCGAGGCGATCGTCCTCTGCCTCGTCGGCGGGCTCATCGGGCTGGGGCTGGGCAAGGGGCTCGCGACCGCGCTCAAGTTCCTGCCCGGGCTCCCCCTCGAGAACGTCAGCGTCCCCCCATGGGCCGTCGTGATGGCGGTCGGGGTCTCGGCGCTCGTCGGCGTCGTCTCGGGCATGTTCCCGGCGATCAAGGCCGCCCGCCTCAACCCCATCGACGCCCTGCGTCACGAGTGAGTCCCCCGGGCGCCAGCGCCCTTTTCAGGAGTTTCAACGATGGCCAGGTGGGGGACGCTGCTCTCGCTCTCGTGTCTTGGCGTTGTCGCGGTCTCGGGGTGCACCAACCCGTTCGGCTCGGACCCGATGGACTACGACCAGCGCGTCTCGCGTGAGAAGGCCCGCGAGGTCCGCCCGCTGCGCGTCGAGCGGTACGCCGCCCCGACCGACGAGAGCGAGGACACGTCCGGAGCGGTCGCCGCCGCCCGCGCCCGCTTCGAGGCGATGGACGCTTACGAGCTGACGCTCGAGGAGGCGCGTGCCGCGACGCTGACCAACAACCTGGGGCTGCAGGCGACGCTCGTCTCGCCGACGATCGCCGAGGAGGCGCTGAACGAGGAGGAAGGCCGCTTCAACGCCGTCTTCACCCTCTCGGGCCTGTGGAGCGAGACCGACTCACCCACCTCGTCGACCCTCGCGGGCTCCCAGACCCGCACCCAGTCGGTCACACCCGGGGTGCGCATCCCCCTGCACACCGGCGGGACCGCCTCGATCAACCTCCCGGTCACCCACTTCCAGACCGACAACACGTTCTCGACGCTGAACCCGGCGGTGACGGCGGACCTCGAGTTCTCCCTGAGCCACAACCTGCTGCGCGGCGCGGGGCGGCGCGCCACCATGCACTCGGTCCGCATCGCCGACTACAACCGCCAGATCTCCGAGGTGCAGACCAAGCTCGAGGTCATCCGCGAGCTCGCGGCGGTCGACCGTGCGTTCTGGCGCCTGTACGCCGCCCGCGAGGCGCTGCTCGTGCGCATCCAGCAGTACGAGCTCGGTGACGAGCAGCTCTCCAGCGCCGAGCGTCAGCTCCGCGCCGGGTCGGCGGCCGAGATCGAGGTCATCCGCGCCCGCTCCGGGCGGGCTGACCGGATCGACGCGATCCTGCAGGCCCAGAACGAGGTGCTCCTCCGCGAGCGCGACCTCAAGGCGATCGTCAACATCCCGGGCCTGGACGTGGACACGGCGGTCGTCATCGTCCCCGCGAGCCCGCCCGAGGCGGCCCGGTACGACTTCGACCGCGACGAGCTGCTCGCCGCCGCCATCGACAACCGCATGGAGCTGCTCGAGGACGAGCTGCGCCTGGCGATGGACGCGGCCTCAATCGCCTTCGCCCGCAACGAGGCCCTCCCCCTGCTCGCCCTGAGCTACACCTACCGGATCAACGGCCTCGGGGGGACCGAGGGCCAGGCCTTCAGCCAGCTCGACGACAACAAGTTCGAGGACTGGTCGGTCGGACTCCAGGCCGAGGTCCCCCTGGGCAACGAGCAGCGCCGGGCGGCGGTCGCCCAGGCCGTCCTGACCAGGCTCCAGCGCCTCTCGACCCGCGAGGCCCGCCGCCAGTCGATCCGCCAGGAGGTGCTCGACGCCGCCGACCGGATCGACTCGGGGTGGCAGCGGATCCTGGCCTCGCGTGAGTCGGTGATCCTGAACACGCGGGCCTTGGACGCCGAGCGTCGCCAGTTCGGCGTGGGGCGATCCACGAGCAACGACGTCCTGGACGCGGACACCCGCCTCGCTGAGGCGAGGCTGACCGAGATCCAGGCGATCGCGGACTACCAGATCTCGCAGGTGGACCTGGCCTTCGCCGCCGGCCTGACCCTGGGCGCGAGCAAGGTCATCTGGGACCCCCGCGACCCGCGGGGCACGCCCGAGGCCGACGCCCAGCGCGAGGCCCTGCCCGATTACTCCCCGGTCTCGGGCATCTTCACCCGCGAGCGGGACAAGGGGGACGAAGCCGACGACGAGGACGGGCAGGCCCAAGAAGAACCCGACGCGGGCGTCGGGGAGGCTCCCGGGCAGGACGCGCCGCCGCCGGTCGAGGAAGTTGCGCCCGAAGGCGAGGTCGAGCCGAACCCGTCGCCCTGATTCGCCGATCACGCGGGTCGTGACGACGCCCCACCCCGAACAGCAGATCGAACCCCGGGACGACCTCCTGAGCTTTGCCGCCTCGGCGAACGAGCTGGCCGAGCGGATCCGGAGGGGCGAGGGCGCCGACCTGGGTCGCCTCGTCGGCGCGATCGTGCAGGAGCGAGCGGACGCGGGCGCCGAGGCGCTGCCCAAGGCCGCCTAGCTGCATCTCAGAACCGAGCCGCGAGCGTCAGCTCGCGACGATGCGCCGCAGGACTCGCGAGCTGACGCTCGCGGCTGTGATCGACGCCGCCAGTGGGTTTCGGTCTACGGCGCGCGGAGCAGGCGACCCCGGATCAGTTCCGCCGCCAGCGGGTTGACCGCGTTGCGGACGACCCAGTTCACGACGTCCACGACCACCGCGTCGCCGAAGCCGAACAGGGCGTCGTCGTCCCGAACCCCCTCGGCGTCGAACCGGAAATCGGGCGCGCCCATCAGGCGGGCACACTCCCGGGGCGTCAGCAATCGCGCCCGCCACCCGTCCGCGTCGGCGCGCACGAGGATCTGTTTCGCTGAGCCGCCTTTGGGCGTGCGCAAACACCCCGCGATGCCGTCCATCCGAAGCTCGGCGGTGGACGTGCCCTTGCGCATCCTGCGGAACCCCGTCGCCCAGGCGACGCCGCGCTTGGCCGCCAGCGCGTCGAGCCCGCGTCGATGGCGCTCGCTGGTCTGCGCCCTCAGCTTCTTGACGCGCTCGGTGCTCCACCAGCGCGGGTCGTCGAAGGGCAGGTCCTCCAGGATGTCGGGCAGGAACGTCGTCAGCTCGGGGGGCTCGGGCATCGGGCGGATCGCCCAGGGCAGGTCGGCGTTGGCGCGGATGAACTCGACCAGACGCGCCGGGCGAAGCGTCGAGACCTCGGCCTCACCGGCGTCGATCGTCGGCGGGATGTCGATCTCCCGGCGCACGCCGACGACGAACAGGCGAGGCCTGCTCTGGGGCACGAAGCGGCACGCGTTCACCGCGACCGCGTCGAAGCGGTACCCCGCCTCGCCCAGAAGCCTCAGGCAGATCTGAAAGTCTCGCCCCTCGTGCGCCGTGATCAGGCCCAGCACGTTCTCGAGGATCACGAACGGCGGGCGGGCGCCGCCCATCTTCGCGAGCATGTCCGCGAACCGCAGATACGCCGACGATTGGGGCCCGACCTCGATCCCGCGCTGCTTGCCCGCGAGCGATAGGTCCGTGCAGGGGAAGCACGCCGCGATCAGGCCCACGCGCGGCACCGACTTTGGGCCGACGTCGTGTATCGACCTCGACTCCAGCGTGAACCCGATGCGTTCGTCGCCCAGGTTGTGGTAGTACAGGCGGCGCTTGGTCGCGTCGTAGTCGTTCGCCCAGACTGTCCGCCACCCGCCCGCCTCGAGGCCCAGGCGCATGAGCCCGATGCCGGCGAAGAAGTCCGCGCTCGTGCCCAACGCCGCGGCTGACGCCATCCGGTCGGGCCTCAGCCCCCCGTCACGCGCCCGGAGCACGAGGTCCGCGCACGCCTCGGCGTCCTTCTCGACGTCCCGGTCCCACAGGCGGAGCACCGACCACCCCTCGGCGAGCAGGGCCCCCGTCCAGCGCAGATCGCGCGAAACGTTGCTCTGGATCTTGCGGACCCAGTACGCCCGGCGCTCGGCGCCCGCGTACGCCCCGTCGAGCGTTGCGAGCCCGCGCCGTCGCCATTGCCCGCCGTGCCACTTCTCGCCGTCGACGAAGACCGCCAAGCGGGCCTTGTGAAAGACGACATCGGGCTTGCCGGGCAGGCGCGGGCTGTTCGTGCTCGGGCGCACGCCCCGACGGCGCAGCGCCGCCCACAGCGCCCGCTCGGGCCCCGTCCCCTGCGAGCGCACGCGGGTCATCAGCTCGCGCCGCTCGGTCTGAGAGAGAAAATCGGGCATCCCGGCGCCTTTCGATGGTCAGTCTACGTGCCGGGCGTCCGCGACCCGTGTCGGCACTATTCTTCGTGGACAGTCCGCGGGTGCGGTGGCTGAGCGGTTGAAGGCGCCGGACTTGAAATCCGGTGAGGGGCTTGTCCCCTCCGTGGGTTCGAATCCCACCCGCACCGTTTCTCACAAGGGCTATAAGGAGCGCGCACGACCCGATGAACCGCCAGACCTTCGACGACCTGCTCGCCTCGATCGCCGCCAAGACCCCCGCCCCCGGTGGTGGCGCCGTCGCTTCCGCCGTCGGCGCCCTCGCCGCCGCCCTGGGCTCGATGGTCGTCGCGTACTCGGTCGGCAAGAAGTCGCTCGCGGAGCATGAGGCGCCCCTGCGTGACGCCGCGACCCGTCTGGAGAACGCCCGCGCCGTCCTGCTGGCCCTGGCGGGCGAGGACGCCGCGGCTTTTTCGTTGCTCTCGGAACTCCAGCGTCTGCCCGAGGGCGACGCCCGGCGTGCCAGCGAGGAGGGCGCCGCCCGCGAGGCCGTCCTCCAGGCGCCCCGGGCGGTGCTGGCGGCGTCGCTCGACCTCCTGCGCCTCCTCGAGTCGCTCGTCCCGATCACGAACCGACACCTGCGCTCGGACCTGGCGATCGCCGCCGTCCTTGCCGAGGCCACCGCCCGCTCGGCCGCCTGGAACGTCTCGGTGAACCTCCCCCTCGTCCCCGACGAGGGGCGGCGGGCGGATCTCGAGCGGGAAACCGCCCGGATGATCGCCGACGCCCGCTCCAGGGCCTCGCGCGTCGAGGGCGCGTGTGCGCGCGAATGATTGCCCATGCCCCAGCGTGTGCCGTTGCTGACCCGGGTTGACACGAGCGCTCGCCCCCAGATCGCCCGCCTGACGCACATGCTGCGCGAGGGCTCGCGCCTGGAGGACCCGGCGCGGATGCTCGCGCATTACGGCGCCGTCTTCGGCATGGGCGAGGGGCCCCGGCGCGACATGCTCGTCACCGTCTCCAAGCGGGGACTGCCCGAGGGCAAGTACAAGATCACACGCCTCATGGTCGACACCCAGCGCCTCGACCCCGACGCCCCCGATCTGCCCAACCCCTGGCGAGACTGGGAGCGCCTCCAGGTCTACGAGGGCGGGTTCATCGGCGAGGTCATCGCCCGCGAGGAGCCCCAGCTCATCGTCGGCCTCGACTTGACCGACGACCCCATCGTCGGCGACCGCCTCTCGGGCATGCGCTCGGCGCTGATCACCCCCAACTTCGACGAGGGACGGGCGATCAACTGGGCCCTCCAGTTCTCCAAGGACGATTCACGCTGGAGCATCGAGGACCTCGAACGCTGGATGATCTCGGGCAACCTCCTGGGCACCGCGACACGAAACCTCGTCACGCGCCGCTCCGTCGACGAGCTGAACCGTCGTCTCGAGCACCAGTTCGACGAGGTCGCCCGCGTGCAGCGCTCGCTCCTCCCCGAGGCGACACCCAAGATCCCCGGGTACTCGATCGCGACCAGCTACCTGACCAGCCTCAAGGCGGGCGGCGATTACTATGACTTCTACCGCTTCGACGAGCACGAGTGGGGGATCATGATCGCGGACGTCTCGGGTCACGGCGCTGCCGCCGCCACCGTCATGGCCATGCTCCACGCCATGCTCCCAGAGCCCGGAGACCCCGACGCGACCCCCAAGCGCATCGTCCCCAAGATCAACCGACGCCTCGTCAACTCACTCCATGAGGGGATGTTCGTCACCGCGCTCTTCGTCCACCTCAACACCATCACCGGCGAGTTCGCCTACGTCCGGTGCGGGCACCCCCCGGCACGCGTCAGGCGGGGCTCGAGCGGGACGGTCGAGCCCCTCGTCGGCGTCCCACTGCTCCCCATGGGCATCGTCGACGAGTACGAGGTCGAGACCGCCTCCGCACGCCTCGACCCGGGCGACACGCTCATCCTCTACACCGACGGCATCACCGAGGAGCCCCGGACACTGCCCGACGCCTCACGCGAGATGTTCGGCGTCGAGCGTCTCGACGCCGCCCTCAGAGGATGCACCGGCGAACCCACTTGCGTCGTCGACTCCATCCACCACGCCCTGCACGAGCACACCGGCGCCATGACGCGCGAGGACGACCAGACCCTCGTCGTCGTCCGGCGCGAGCCCGACGCGTGACCACCGTCCCCGACTGGTTCGACCGACCCGATCCCACCGGCGCCACCTCGACCGGCGAGCGCGGGCTGCGCTTCACCTGCACCCAGTGTGGCGCCTGCTGCACCGGGCCCTCGGGGTACGTCAGCTTCACGCCAACCGAGGCCAAGACCATCGCCCGACGCCTCGCCATCACGCCCGACGAGTTCATCAAGTCGTACACGACCGACACGCCCATGGGCCCCTCGTTCATCGAGCGTCGCACCGAGTTCGGCTTCGACTGCGTCTTCCTCGACCGCGAGACGATCCCCGGGCGGGCGATCTGCTCGATCTACGAGGACCGCCCGAGCCAGTGCCGCACGTGGCCCTTCTGGGAGGGCAACCTCCGATCTCCCAACCACTGGAAAGTCGCGGGCCGGACCTGCCCCGGAATCGACAAGGGACGTCTGCATTCGCCCGAGACGATCCGTTTGACGCTGCGGGGGGGCGAGGTCTGAACTCGGGGGTATCATCCGGGCCTCTCGAACCCCCGAATCACACGGGTTTTCAGCCAGCCGGAGGACGCATGAGCCAGGCCGCCGTCAGTGACTTCGTGCCCGCGGACCTCGACGCCTCGTCGTGGGAGAACATCGAGCCGCTGCTGGTCGCGCTGCGTGACCGGGAGATCGACTCCGCCGACGAGTTCGAGGGGTGGCTCCACGACCGCTCGGAGCTCGAGGCGGCGATCTCCGAGGCCGGGGCGCTCCTCTACATCGGGATGACCTGCCACACCGAGGACGAGCGCCGTCAGAAGGCGTACTCCGCCTTCATCGAGAACGTCGCGCCCAAGGTCATGCCCATGGGCTTCGAGCTCGACAAGAAGCAGGCCGCCCTCGCCGAGCGCTTCGACCTCGGCGACCGGTACGCCGTCCTCAACCGCGACACGATCTCGAGCGTCGAGATCTTCCGCGAGGAGAACGTCCCCCTCCAGACCGAGCTGGCGATGCTCTCGACCGAGTACCAGACGGTCATCGGCGCCATGATGGTCGAGTTCGACGGCCAGGAGCGCACCCTCCCCCAGATGGGCGTCTACCAGGAGTCGACCGACCGGGCGGAGCGGGAGAAGGCCTGGCGCGCGGTCGCCGAGCGTCGCGCCGCCGACGCGGACCGGATCAGCTCCATCTACGACAAGATGGTCGCCAAGCGTCATCAGGTCGCGGTCAACGCCGGCTTCGACGACTTCGTCGGGTACGCCTTCAAGGCGATGCGCCGCTTCGACTACACGCCGAGACTCTGCTTCGCCTTTCACGAGGCGATCGAGAAGCGCGTGATGCCCTTCGTCGCGCGCCTCCAGGCTCGCCGCCAGCGGGACATGGGGCTGGACGCGCTGCGCCCCTGGGACATCGCGGTCGACCCGAAGGGGCGTGGCCCCCTCGAGCCCTTCAAGGACGGCGTCGAGCTGGTGACCAAGACCCGGCGCGTCTTCGCGCACATGAGCCCCGAGCTGTCCTCCATGTTCGAGACGCTTGGGGACGGCAGGAACGACCAGGGCGCCGACGGCGGGGCCTCCCTCGACCTCGACTCGCGCCGGGGCAAGGCGCCGGGTGGCTACCAGTACATGCGCGACCGGATGCGCGCTCCCTTCATCTTCATGAACGCGGCGGGCCAGCACCGCGACGTCGAGACCATGGTCCACGAGGCGGGGCACGCCTTCCACTCGATGTACTGCGTGGACGAGCCCCTCATGCACTACCGCGAGGCGCCGATCGAGTTCGCCGAGGTCGCCTCCATGTCGATGGAACTGCTCAGCATGCCATACTGGGACGCGTACTACGCGGACCCCGAGGACCTCGCCCGCGCCCGCCGCCAGCAGCTCGAGGGCTCGCTCGCCCTCCTCCCCTGGATCGCGACAATCGACGCCTTCCAGCACTGGGTGTACACGAACCCGACACACACACACGACCAGCGCGCCAAGGCCTGGCTCGACCTTGAGCAACGTTTCGGGCACCAGGGCTACCGCATCGACTGGACCGGCGTCGAGTCGTCCCGCCCCATCGTCTGGCAACGCCAGGGGCACCTCTTCGGGCACCCCTTCTACTACATCGAGTACGGCATCGCCCAGCTCGGCGCCCTCGGACTCTGGCTCAAGAGCCTCGAAGAAGGCGAGGACGCCGCTCTCGACGCGTACAAGCGCTCCATGTCCCTCGGCGGCTCGCGCCCCCTGCCCGAGCTCTTCGCCGCCGCCGACCTCCCCTTCGACTTCGGCGACGCCACCGTCGCCCGCCTGGTCGAGCGGGTCGAGACGGAGCTGGCGAAGCTGCCGGCCTGACCCACCCGAGCGAGGGTGTACGGCGTCCGTTCCTCATCGTTCCTTCGCATTTTCTTCATAATCGCTCTTTGATAGGGTTCTCATTTCCACCCGGGCTGGGATACTGCGCCGGGAGGGGGGCGCGCCCGTTCGTGGCGCCGCGCGGCGGGGGCCGTCACCTCCCCATCTCCCGCCGCACCGTCCAAGGAGTTGTCATGTCCCCCAGAACCAGCGCGATCATCGTGGCTGCGGCAGGACTCGCCGCCGCCTCCTCGCCAGCGACGGCGCAGAACAACATCTGGATCGGCGCCGGCGCCGGCCTTTGGATCGAGTTCGACTTCCCGCTCAACTTCTTCTTCGACGACATCCATTTCACCGCCCTGGGCGTCAGCCAGCACTTCCACAACCAGACCATCGAAGACATCACCGACTGGGTGGACGACAACATCGGCGTGCAGATCGAGCTCCACCTCGAGGCCAACGCCGGCATCGAGATCCCGGGCGTCGGCAGCGCCAACGTCGGCAAGGCCGGAGCCTGGGTCAACGGCGCGCCCCCGATCGGGAGGCGGGGCGGGCCTCCCGCCCTGGTGGACATCAATGGTGACGGCTATCTCGACATGCCCCTCTGGGAGATCCCCGGCGACGTTGACGCCATGATCGTCACCTCGTACCTCTACGACACCGCCATGGTCGACTTCTACATGGTCACGCCCGCACCACGCATCGCCGAGGGCGACCCTCACCCCGCGATCTTCATCCCGATGCCCCCCAACCCCGACTACACCTTCACGCCCATCGCCACGATCCCTGTCAGCCTGTTCAACTCCCTGCCCGTCCCCGTCCCGGGCGAGGAGTTCTACATGATCCCGATGGGCGCGCTCGGACCCGGCTCGCCAGAGCTGCGCGAGATCGCCGCGATCACGCTCGTCCCGGGCGCCGGCGGGTGCAACCCCGCCGACCTCGCCGAGCCCTTCGGCTCGCTCGATTTCTCCGACGTCGTCGCCTTCCTCGTTGCCTTCGGCGCGATGGCGCCCGAGGCCGACCTGGCCCCACCGATCGGTGTCTTCGACTTCTCCGACGTGGTCTCGTTCCTGACCGCGTTCGGCTCCGGCTGCCCGTAGCCCGTCATTCACACGCAGGGGGAGGCGGGGAGGGGCGACACCCCTCCCCGTTTGTTTTTCTGGCGCGCCACGCCCATCATCCCCCGCCATGAATCGTCGCCAACGCGAGCAGCTCGAGGCGATCCTGAAATCGCTGCCAAAGAGCGAGCAGGACCGCCTGTTCCGCGAGGCCGCCGCGATGCGCGCCGAGGACCAGACCCGGCGCCGCTCCGAGCGCCGGCGCGAGGAGGATCCACACGAGCCCCGCCCCAAGGGCGCAAGCCGCAAGTCCGACCCCGTCCGCGAGTACGTCCTCAGGATCCTCGCCCGCGAGCAGGCCGCGGGCGACGCCGAGCGCGAAGATGTGGCGGAGGGCGAGTGTCAACGCGAGCGAGCCCGTTGCACGGGCGTCGCCGTCTTCGTTGGCAAGCGCCGATGCCTCGTCCGCCCGGACGGCGCGCCGGGCGACGCCTCAGCAGACCTCGAATGCCTGCTCCCCCCGGACCTCGCCGGGCGTCAGCAGTCGGCGCTGTGCGTCGGCGATCGCGTCGCGTTCGAGCGCTCGGACGACGAGCGCCGCGCCCAGCACCGCCTCACCCAGGTCCTCCCGCGCCGCACCGTGCTGTCGCGCCGCGACCCGAGGACGGGCGAGGCGAGGGCGATCGTCGCCAACGTGGACGCGGTCGTCGTCGTGGTCTCGGTCGTCAGCCCGCCCCTGCACCCGCGCCTGATCGACCGGTACCTCATCGCGATCGAGGACTCGTGGGTCGAGACCGCCTCGGGCTCGCACGCCGACGACCCGGACCCCGCCCAGGCCATCATCGCCGTCAACAAGATCGACCTGCTCGACGACCTGACGCCCGAGGACAAGGCGGCGGAGCTGGCCAAGCTCGAGCCCTACCGGGCGCTCGGCGTCCCGATCGTCACGTGCGCCGCCGCCGACGCTCGCGGCGTCGACGAGCTCAGGCGCCTGCTCACCGGCAAGATCGTTGCCCTCGTCGGGCACTCGGGCGTGGGCAAGAGCTCGCTCGCCAACGCGCTCGACCCGCGCCTCGGCGTCGAGGTCGGCGACGTTGGCGAGGCCGCCAACCGCGGGCGTCATACCACCACCGCCGCCCAGCTCTACCGGATCGACCACGCCCCCGACGGCTCGATGCACGACCCGTTCTGGGTGATCGACACCCCCGGCGTGCGCGCCTTCGCTCTCGATGCCCTCACGCCCGCCCAGCTCCGCGATTCGTTCCCCGAGCTGCGACGCCTCCGCCAGGGCTGCCGTTTCAACGACTGCACGCACACCCACGAGCCCGGGTGCGCCGTGCTCGCGGCCCTCGAATCTGGCGACCTGCACCCCGCCCGGTACGACGCGTACCGACGCCTGCTCGAAGAGAGCGATGGGCGCCCGGCGTAGCCCGAGCCATCGCACGCGCAGAAAAACGCCGCGGGCTCCCCCACGAGGGAAAGTGAACCCGCGGCGTCGGCGTCCCCGCCCGAAGGCGGGGACGCGTACGGACCGCCGGAGACCCCCACCGCGCGGCAAGCGCGCGGGACCGACGGCGCCGATCGTGTCACCCCGACCCGAACGCGATCATGAACGCCAGCACATCCGAGAAATCGAGCGCCCAATCACCGGTCAAGTCCGCGACCGGAGACCCCGCCCCGAACGCCTGCAACAGCACGAGCACGTCCAGGTAGTTGAGGTCCCCAGATCCGTCCAGGTCCGCCACGCTGAAGGGCGCCCGAACCGTCACGATCTGGTTTGGCGCCACATCCACGAGCGTCGTGTACGTCCCGTCGTTCCAGCGGACGCGCAGCGCCTCGACCGTCGTCGAGTCGCCCAGCCCGAAGTGGGCGCCCGCCTCGCCCGTCGTGCAGTGATCGGTGCGCCCGTAGACGGGTTCGATCCACTCCCCGGCGTCCGTCACCGCCGTCACCAGCGCCCCGTGCCCGTCGGGCGCGAGCGAGGGCCTCGCCGAGGTGTCCAGGTTTACCCGCAACCACGACAGCCCCGTCGGCGTCGGCTCGCCCGGCGTCAGCGTGTCGTTGCGGTACATGATCAGGGGCTGGCCCGCACGCAGGATCAGGACGTCCTCGTCCCCGTCGTTGTCCATGTCGAAGGTGATCAGGCCCCGTCCCTGGCCCGTCTCCGCGACGCCGCACGCGTCGGTCGTGTTGAAGAACGACTCGGCGCCGATGTTCTTCCAGATCGTGGTCGCGTCGCTGACCCAGAGCTGGTTGAACCCGTTGGTGCAGGCGACGTCCTCGAGCCCGTCGAGGTCGAGGTCGCACATCAGCGTGCCCCACGCCCACCCGCCGTTCATCACCCCCGCCTCGGGCGCGACATCGACGAACGACCCGTCCGCCTGCTGCACCATGAGCTGGTTGCCCGGCCCCTCCAGGAACGGGTAGTACGCCCCCGAGACGTACAGGTCGATCAGCCCGTCGTTGTTGACGTCGCCGAACGACGCCCCCATCGCGTTGTTGAACGCCTCGACGAGCCCCGACGTCTGCGTGAACGACGTCCCGGCGTTGTTCACGAAGTACCGGCTCGTCCCCGTGTCCCCGATCACCACCAGTTCCGGGTACGCATCCCCGTTCATGTCGATCCACACCGGGAAGAACCCGTTGACGCCCGTGAACTCGAGCCCCATCGCCGTCGTCACGTCGGTGAACGTGTACGCCCCGTCCTGGCCCGGCCCGTCGTTGCGGAACAGGCGGTTGTTCGAGGCCTGGTACCAGTACGCGCAGACGAACAGGTCGAGGTCCCCGTCGAGGTCGTAGTCCCCCCACCCCGAGCCCGACATCCGGTAGAAACTCTCGGTGCGCAGGACGTTCACGCCCGCGTCCTGTGCGACGTCCGTGAAGCTCGCCTCGCGCTGGGCGAAGTTGTTGCGGTACAGCTTCATCTGCGAGCCGACGGGCGGGGCGTCTCCGGGCCCGCTCGCCGTCACGAAGATATCGAGGTCCCCGTCCTTGTCGTAGTCGGCAACCGAGGCGCCGAACGCGTGCTGCGTCGCGCCAAGCCCCCACGACGCCGCCTCGTCGACGAAGACCGCCTGCCCGCTCGCGTCGAGCCCCTGGTTGATGAACAAGGCGTCGGGCGCCCCGCCACCCCCAAGCACGAAGACGTCCGTCCACCCGTCACGGTTGAAGTCCCCGACGGCGCCACCGGCGCTGTCGAAGCCCAGGAAGGTCATGTTGCCGATCAGGTTCGAGTGCGTCAGCCCCGACGCCAGCGTGCAGTCCGTGAACTGCAGCAACTGTGCCTGAGACGGTGCAGCGCACGCGATCGCCAGGACGACAACCGGCACGAACCGGTCCACGGCCATGACGCGTCCCCACGACGCCACGCGAGAGGGTCCTGCCCGAGCAGCGCCAGTCCAAAAGATGTCGAGCCGCGGGAGCGCCCCGTCATGCCGCGATCAGCGCCGCGGTGAGACCCATGACATCGCGCCAGCCGGGCGGGAGAACCCCGCCGGCAGAGACCCAGTTCCCCACGACGCCGCCCTCTCGGGCGACGACTCACCTTTACCGCGCCGGGCCGGATCGGGCAAGGGGAAACTGGCTCCAGGAGCGTCCTCGGGGCCTCCACGAGGGGCCCCCGCCCCGAGCTACCGTTGGCGATGCCCACCCCGGACGACGCCGCCGACACCCCGCCCATCGACTCGGGCGCCGAACTCCGGGCCTCGGGCGATCGCGTCCTGGCCTGGGCCGCGTCGTACCTCGCCTCGCTCGCGTCCCGCCCGGTCCGCTCGCCCACCCAGCCGGGCGACCTGCTCGCGAACCTCCCCGGGCGCCCGCCCGAGCACGCGCCGCCCGACCAGGGCGCCGAGCTGGACGCGATCCTCCACGACCTCGATGAGCTGATCCTGCCCCGCCTCGTCCACTGGCAGTCCCCCAACTTCTTCGCCTTCTTCCCCTGCAACCACTCGCCCCCCGCGATCCTCGCCGAGATCGTCAGCGCCGCCCTGAACGTCAACGGCATGAACTGGGCGACCTCGCCCGCCGCCACCGAGCTCGAGACCCGCCTCCTCGACTGGATGGCGAACGCCTTCGCACTGCCCCCCTGCTTCCATTCCGACGCGGACAACGACGGGTTGGGCGGCGGGGGCGTCATCCAGGTCACCGCCTCGGACGCGACGCTCGTCGCCCTGCTCGCCGCGCGTCACAAGGCCAGGCGCCTCGCGGGCGCCGGCGCATCGGACGCCGACCTCGTGCGCCGGGAGTTCTGCGTCATCACCAGCGCAGGCGCACTCCTCGGTCACGAAGGCGGCGATGATCGCGGGCATCGCCTCAGGCCCCGACGACCGCCGCCACGTCCCTCTCGTGCGCACGGACAGGGCCGGTCGCATGGACCTCGACGACCTGACGCGTATCGCGCGCGAGCAGCTCGCCCAAGACGCGCCCGCCCCCATCTTCGCCTGTGCCACCCTCGGCACGACCTCGACGGGCGCGTTCGACGACGTCAAGGCCATCCGCGATCGCCTCGACCAGGTCTCGCGCGACCTCACGGGCAAGCCCTGGGACGGGTGGCTCCACGCCGACGCCGCCTGGGCCGGCGCCGCCCTGGTCTGCCCCGAGCACCGCCACCTCGGCGCAGGCCTCGAGCACGCCGACTCCCTGTGCATCAACCCCCACAAGTGGCTCCTGACCAACTTCGACTGCGACCTCTTCTGGACGCGATCGCGGCGGGACGTCATCGCCGCCCTCTCGCTGACCCCCGAGTACCTCCGCAACGACGCCTCCGAGCGGGGCGACGTCATCGACTACCGCGACTGGCAGGTCCCCCTGGGTCGGCGCTTCCGCGCCCTCAAGCTCTGGTTCGTGCTGCGTATGTATGGCCTCGACGCCCTGCGCGCGCACATCCGCCGACACGTCGCGCTCGCCGAGTGGCTCGAGGCGAAGATCGCGCAGGACGACCGCTTCGAGCTCGCCGCCCCGCGCTCGCTCGCGCTCGTCTGCCTCCGCCTGCGCGCCGGCGACGACGCGACCGCCGCCCTCCTCGAACGCGTCAACGCGACCGGCGAGGTCTTCCTCTCACACACCCGCCTGCCCACCTCGGGCGACGGGCCCGGCGCCTACGTCATCCGCGTCGCCATCGGCGCCACGCTCACCGCTCGGGCGCACGTCGAGGCCCTCTGGCGCCTGCTGTGCGCCGAGGCGGACGCGGTGCTAGGCTCCCCGCCATGACCCCCCGCGCCCGCAGGCTGACCTGGATCGCGCCGCTCGTCGTCGCCGCCCTCCTGGGTGGATGCCGAGCGCCGGGCGACCAAGTGAGCGTCGGCGTCGCCCCGGGCGACTACGCCCGGGCCTTCGACCAGACCCGCGATGTGCTCGCCGAGTACCGCTTCACCCTCGAGCGCGTCGACGCGAGGGCGGGCGTCATCACGACCCAGCCAAAGGCGACGACGGGGCTCGCCACGCCCTGGGACCGTGATCAGTCCTCGCTGCGGGACGAGTGGGCGGACCTGGTGAACGAGCACGAGCGACAGGTCCGCGTCACCTTCGTGCCGACGGGAACGGGTGAGGAGCCCGCCGACCGCTCGCCCGAGGTCGATCTGCGCGAGCTGGACGCGCCCCTCGAGGCCCGCTTCGAGGTGACGGTCCTGCAGGTCAGCGTGCCCGGGCGCCGGATCGAGCCATCCGCGATTGGGCTGAGCTCGCGCTGGACCGACCCGCAGATGGCCAGGCGTGGCGTGGGCCCGGCGGATCGCGTTCCGCTGCGCGCCGACGACGAGCTGGCGGCCCGCCTCGCGGACGCGCTGCGCCGTCGTCTCGAAGCCTCTGAATGATGCTTCGCCACCCCTAGCACACACGAACAGGGACCGCGCTGTTCTTGGACTCGAGCTGAACGCTCGGTCGCGCCCGACGTTCCTCGGGTTCGCTGAGCAGCGCCGCCCCGCGCGCCGTCCATCCCAGAGCACGGGCGACCAGCTCGCCCCGCGTCGACGCCCCGAGCTTGCGGTGCAGGTTCTTCACGTGGTCATGCACCGTGTGCGGGCTGCGCCCGATTCGCTCGGCGATCAGTCGCACGCTCAACCCCGCCACCAGGTGCTCGAGGACGACCGTCTCGCGATCCGTCAGCCAGGGACTCTGCCCGGCCTCGCCTGGGCCGAGGGCCAGGGCGGCGCGCGTGCCCAGGATGGGGAGCACGCTCCGCAGGACGCCCTGCACCTCCTCGACGCGCGTGCCATGCTCGCGATCGAGGGCGACCAGGCACTCGACGACCCGCTCCGCGCCGACGCCCTCCAGGAGCAGCGACGCCGTGACGATCTCGCCGACCTCAAGCCCTTGCCAGAGGCGTCCGCGCCCGTCCCCGTTTGACGCGGGCGACGCCGAGCGCAAACGCCCGATCTGGGCGCCGCCCCGCGCTGCACGGGACGGGACCAGCGAGCCCAGACGGAACTCCCGCTCGATCCGCGAGCGCACGCGCAGGGTCGCGGTGTCGCTGCTCGCCTCGTCCGAGCCGACGCGGACGCCCGCGGCTTCGAGCGCCGCCGGCGCGCTGCCGGCGCTCCCCAGCCAGATCAGGACGCAGGCGCTGTGCACCCCCTCGAGCCCGCCCAGACGCTTGGCGACCCGGTCAGCCCAGTCGGGCGTCGCAACGGCGGGCAGAGTGAAGATCGAGGCGGTGAGCTTGGCGGTCTGACGCAGGATGCTGTCGAGATTGTCGGGACCTGAGTTCACCCTCGCGGCCCTTTCGCAGAGAGGATCTCTCGCCCCGATGATCGGGGACGAGGGGTGACCCCGTCTCGGACGCCGGTCCTCCCATCCCTCTCCCGCGAATTGGCCTCGGCGACCGAGGGGAACCACCCGAATGGTATCAGCACGGGAGGGAGAAATGCCGCCGTGAGGCGGGTTTGAGGCGTATCCCCCATTTCAAGGGAAAGGGCTATCAGCGAATCCGCCCATGTTTCCATCCCACCCGGGAGGGGCGGATGGTCCCGAACAACCGGGCCAGACGGCAATTCCGGCACAAATTGCCAGGGGTGGTGGCCCACTGGCCTTCCGTGAGGCACATTGGCCTTGCGTGGCCGGTTCAGGGCGGCCCACGTGGGACTGGGGTCGTTTTCTCAGAGCCCCGGAGGTCCAGGCTGGCTTCGTGTGGCCGGCTCCAGGGACGGATGGGAACTCCATGCGCGCACCGTCGCCGCACATCGGATTTCGGTTTGTCACGGGCGGGTGGCAGGCGAGCGTCCTCCAGACGCTCGAGGACCGTCACCTTGTCGCGTGGTCGTCGTCGGCGCGTCAGCGGACCGAGTTCGCGGCGGGCCTGACGCAGTTCCTCGCGACCCAGCCCGGCCTCGCGCTGTGCGTCCTCCAGGGACGCGCGATCACCACGCTCGACGCCCTCTGCCAGCAGCTCGAACGCCAGATCCCGGGCCCGCCCCTGGATCGACGCATCGGGGGCACGCGCGGCCTGACCGCGCTCCTGCGCGAGCACAGCCCGCTGCCCGGGCGCCCCGCGCCACGCCAGCGCGTCATCCTCTGGAACGACGCCGACATCCTCCTGCGCGCCGACGAGGAGCTCTTCGGGCGCGTCGCGGACGTGATCAGCGGGACCGCCGCCGAGATGGAGTTCGCCTCGGACGACCACCTGCTCGTGCAGCGTGGGGTGTACGTGGGCGGGCCCATGCTGGAGGCGTACGCCTCCGACCCGCGTGGGCAGTTCCAGCGTTGGCACTCGACGGGGGACGACGAGGCGTTCTGGGCGATCGTCTCGGGGCTGGACCGCCCGCCGATGGCCCGTGAGCCGATCGAGCGGATCCTCGGGCGTCGGTAAGGCCTCGGATTCCACGTCATCTGGATGGGCTTGACTCGGGGCCGACCCCGAGCTTTGGTGGCCCGTGCGCATCATCGCCGGCGAGTTCCGAAGACGCCTGCTCGAGGGCCCGCCCAAGGGGGCGACGACCCGCCCGCTGCCCGACTCGGTCCGCGAGGCGATCTTCAACCTCTTGCGTGGGCATTTCGAGGACGCGGACGTGCTCGATCTGTTCGCGGGGACCGGGTCGTTCGGGCTTGAGGCGGTCTCGCGTGGCGCTCGGCGGGTCGTGATGGTCGAGCGCGACAAGCGGGTCGCGGAGGTGCTGTCGCGCAACGCCGCCACCATCGGCGCCGAGTCGCGCGTCGAGGTCGTCGTCTCGGACGCCCTGGGCCCGGCGGCGCTCAACCGGTGCCCAAGGCCGGCGCACATCATCTTCCTCGATCCGCCCTACGACCTGGTGCGCGACCCCGCGGTGTGGCCCCGCGTGCGCGCGCAGGCCGAGCGCCTGGCGTCGATGCTCACGCCGACGGGGTACCTGCTCCTGCGCACTCCCCACCCGTTCTCGCACGAGCTGGACCCGGAGTCGGGCGAGGCGGTCGCGCCGGCGGAGGCGAAGCGACGCAAGCGCGAGCGCCAGGCCCAGGCGTTCGACGAGGCGTTCGAGTCCGAGGCGGAGGAGCTCACGCCCACGCCCGGGCGGCGTCTGCGCCCCGTCAGCCTCGCTCTTGGGGGCGCGGTCGGGCCCGAGACGCACGCGTACGGGAGCACGGCGGTCCACCTGTACATGCGTGCGGACGCGGGCGGGCCCGGGGCGCCCGGGGCGTAAACTCGTCGCGTGAAGGATCCGCTCGAAGGCCTGAACGACGCCCAGCGTGAGGCGGTGACGCACGACGCCTCGCCCCTGGCGGTGTTGGCGGGCCCGGGCACGGGCAAGACGCGGGTGATCACGTGCCGCGTGGCGCACATGATCGAGGCGCGGGGCGTCGAGCCCGAGCGCATCGTCGCGCTGACGTTCACGAACAAGGCGGGCGAGGAGCTGCGAGATCGTCTGGGGGAGTTGCTGTCGCGCTCGGTCGCGGAGCGCGTGCACTGCTTCACGTTCCACGCGTTCGGGCGTCGCCTGCTGCGACGCTTCGCGGACATCGCGCGAATGCCCCTCGAGCCCCACCTGATGGACTCGGCCCAGGAGCGTCGCCTGCTGACGGACCTCGTCGAGCGCGAGGGGCATTTCCGCGCGTACGCGGGTGAGGGGGTGGAGGCCGCGATCGAGCGCACGCGCCGGGTGATGCGCGACCTCGACCACCGGGCGATCGCGCCCGAGGAGGCGCTCGCGCGGGCGGAGTCTCGGATCAAGGAGATCGGCGAGGACCCGGAGCGCGCGGACGAGCGAGCCGAGCTGCGCCGCTTCGTCGAGGCGGCTCGTCTGGCGTCGGCGTTCGCGCGCGAGCGCGGGGCGCGGGGATGGGTGGAGTACTCGGACATGATCCTGCGTCCGATCCAGCTCTTGCGAGAGAGCGAGATCGTGCGCGACATGTGCCGAGGCGACTACCGCCACTTCGTCGTGGACGAGTTCCAGGACGTCGATCGGGCGCAGATCGAGCTGCTCAAGGCGCTCGCCCCGCCCGAGTCGAACCCGGACCTGTGCGTCGTCGGGGACGACGACCAGTCGATCTACGCCTTCCGGGGCGCGGACGAGCTTGCGTTCGAGCGGTTCGGCGGCGCCTGGGCGAACGGGCGCACGATCGCGCTGCGCGAGAGCTACCGGTCGGAGCGTCCGGTGCTGGCGGCGGCCCAGGCGATCATCGAGAACGCCGCGTCACGCTTCGCGCCCGAGAAAGTCGTCGAGCGCGCGGAGGCGCTCAAGGACGTCCCCGAGGCGGCGGGCGCGGGCGTGGAGGTCGTGCGTCTTGACGACTGGCGCGAGGACGGGGAGGTGATCGCCGCGATGATCCGGGCGGAGGTCGCGCGGAACGGGGATCGGGAATACCGCGATTTCGCGGTCATCGCGCGAAATCACGGCGACCTCGGACGGATTCATCAGGCGCTCGAGGTCGAGGGCGTGCCCGCCCGGATCGCGCGCCCGCCGAGCCCCTTCGAGGACGAGGGCGTCAAGGACGTGATGGCGTGGGTGGAGCTGACGCTCGACCCCGGCGCGACGTGGGCCGCGGCTCGCCTGCTCCGACGCCCACCCCTGAGCGTGGACGCGACGCGCCTGGGTGAGCTGGAGCGCACGTACCGGGGGCAGCGCTCGCGAGCCGAGGCGGGGCAGGAGGGCGTCGAGGATCCGGGCCCCTACCCGGCGTGGCTCGCGTCGGCGGGCGCGTCGGACGCGACGCTGGCGCCGACGATGGAGCGACTGGCGTCGATGCACGCGGCGTTCGTGGACCTCGCGGGTCGGGCGCCCGCGGACGAGACGCTCGGCGAGATCATCAGGCAGACCGGCGTCGCCCACGCCGAGCTGCTGGACTCGCGCGAGCGCACGCGACGCGTCGTTGCGCTGGTCTCGGTGATCCGCTTCGCGCGTCAGCGGCATGCGCGCCTCGACCCCCCGGGCGATCTGCGCTCGTTCTGGCGGTACCTGGGCGAGCTGGACCCGAAGGAGCGCGAGCGGGCGGCGGGCGACCCGGGCGAGACGCTCGAGCCCGAGGCCGCGGAGGACGGGGGCGAGGACGTGGTGACGCTGCTGACGGCCCATGCCTCCAAGGGCCTGGAGTTCGACACGGTGCTCCTGCCCCGGGTCACGCCCCTGGGGTACCCGACGAAGGAGCACGACGAGGGGGAGGCGCTGCCCGCGTGCGTTGTCGAGGACGAGGCCCGCGAGGGCGCAAGGCGCGACGAGGAACGCCGTGTGTTTTACGTGGCATGCACGCGGGCGAAGCGACGCCTCGTGCTGCTCGCGAAGCTGCCCAAGGGCAAGTCGAGCGCGACGCACTACACGCTGGAGCTGCTCGACAAGGGGCTCGCGTCGGACCGCGACGCGGGGGACGTCCGTCGTGAAGCCCACGAGGCGGGCGTCGCGGGGACGCAGTCCGACGCCCTGCGGCGCGAGGCGGCGGCGTACGCGGCCCATCGGGGCGCGTCGGTCGTGCTCGCCGACGCGAGGCGGGAGGTCCGGCTCGATGCCGCGGGGGCGCTGGAGCTGGCGGGCCTCGGGGGTGATGTCGTGAAATCGGGCCAGACGCTCGAACTGGCGGCGTGGCGCATGGCGCTGATCGCACACGTCGAGCGGACGGGTCAGACGCCGACATGGGCGAAGGAGCACGGGCTCGCGGACGAGGCGCAGCGTTTGTGCGCGCCGGGCGAGGCGGCAACGTCGGGCGTGATCGCGTTCCCGCCGATGAAGGCGCCCCTCCGCCTGAGCTACACGAGCGTGAAGGAGTACAACGACTGCCCGCGTTGCTTCTACGTGCGTCGGGTGCTGGAGCTGGAGGAGTCGAAGGGGGCGCCTCAGCGCGTGGGCGAGGTGGTGCACAAGGCGCTCGAGAAGCACGTGGGCGAGATGGCGGCGGCGGAGGCGGAGGGACGCGAGGGGCCGGGGGTCGAGGCGCTGCTCTCATGCGCGCGCGAGCTGTTCTTCCGCGCGACGCCCCCCGGCGAGGAGGTCGATCGACGCCTGCTCGCGCAGGTCGAGGCGCAGACCAAGGCGGCGGCGGACATGCTCGAGCACGACAAGGCCCACGTCCTCGAGGTCGAGCGCGTCGTCAGGTTCCCCTTCGAGCACGACGGGCAGACGCACGAGTTCACCGCCAAGCTCGACCGCGTGGACCAGCTCTCGGACGAGGGCGGGCGCACGTCGTTGCGGATCGTGGACTACAAGACGGGGCAGGAGTCCAAGGCGCTCCTCGAGCCGTCCTCGGACGATCTGCAGATGTGCGTGTACGCGATGGCGCTGCGTCACGAGTACGACGAGGACGTCCGGGGCGTCGCGGAGTACTGGGTCCTGCGCACGGGGCGGCGCGGGCGGATCGACCTGGCGAGCCTCGACCTCGACAAGGCGCGCAAGAAGATCGTCAAGGCGGTGGAGGGGATGCTCGCGGGGCGGTTCGAGCGCGGGGCGTCGGGCTGCCGGGGGCTCTGCTCCGTGCTTGGCGATGGTGGGGGTTGACGCAACCGAAAGGGCGATTGCCAGTAGGCTTCGGGTGAGTCGTCGGCGCTCCTGGCGACCCTCGGACGGAGGCGACGGGTGCGGCGTTTGGGCGTGCTGATCTCGGCGGTTTGTTTGGCGACGACCATGGTCGCCGATGTCGCGCGCGCGCAGGAGGTGGATCCAACCCTCGCTCCCCTCGACGCGGGGGCGCCCCTGCCACAGGACCCGCGCCTCGTGACGCGCACGCTCGAGAACGGGCTGCGGGTGCTGGCGCTGCGCCACCCCTCGCCCCCCGGGCGGGTGCTGATCTGGGCCCGCGTGGACGTGGGGTCGCTCGACGAGGGAGAGGACGAGCTGGGGTGCGCGCGCCTGGCGGAGGAGGCGTCGCTCGCCGGCGTGCGCGCGGGGGAGTGGCAGGCGGCGCTCGACCGCCTCGCCAGGCGCGGGCTGAACCCGGATGAGGCGTTCGGCGGGCGCACGCGGCAGGACCAGACGATCTTCTGGCTCGCGCTCCCGGACGCGGACGGCGACGCGCTGGACGCCGGGCTGTCGCTGTTGGGGCGGGTGGTCTTCGACGCGACGCTGGGCAAGGGGGAGGTTGAGCGGGCGCGGGAGCTGGCGCTTGGGGCGCTGCGGGCCAAGGGCGGCGCCGAGGCTCGGGCGAGGATGCAGTGGCTGCCCGAACTGGGCGGGGACTCGCTGATCGGGCGTCGCCCGGCGGACGGGGACGAGGCCTCGGTGCGGGCGGCGAGCGCGGGGGGTGTGCTCGCGTTCCGGGCCAGGTGGTACACGCCGACGAACACGACGGTGCTGATCGTGGGGGATATCGATCCGGAGCAGGCGACGCGGGCGGTGTCGCGCTGGTACGGGACGCTGGCGGCACGCGCGACGCCGGTGCGCCAGGCGCGCTGCTCGGCGTACCCCGAAGAGCGCCGGGCGGCGATCGGGTCGGATCCCGAACTGGGTGGGTCGGAGGTGGCGCTCGTCAGCATCGCGCCCCCGAGCGGGCCGGTGCGCACGCAGGGGGACCTGCGCAAGTTCCTGCTGGAGCAGACGGCGATGCGGGCGCTCGACGGGCGCATCAACGCCGCGATCGCGGAGGGACGCCTGGAGGCGATCGACCAGGGCGTCTTCGTCGCGGACTTGTACGGGGCGATGCGCGTGGCGCAGGTCGCGGCGACCGCGCCGGCGGACGGGTGGCGCGACGCCCTCGCCGGGCTGTGCGCCGAGACGCAGCGCATCCGCGAGTTCGGCTTCACCCGCACCGAGACCGACGAGGCGATCGCCCGGATGCTGACCATTCTGGACGAGTACGCCGAGGTGGAGGCGTCGCTGCCCTCGAGCGAGGTGATGCGCTGGCTGAACTACAACGACGCGGCGGGGCACGTCTGGATGACGATGCAGGCGGAGCTTGGCCTGGCCCGGCGCATCCTTATCGGCGTGCGCGCGGAGGAGCTGACGCGCGAGCTGCGGGAGATGATGCCGGAGGGGGCGGAGACGGTGGTGGTGACGGCGCCCGAGGGGGCGATCGAGAAGCGAGAGGTCCTGGCGGTCGTGGACGGGGCGATGGAGGGTCCGCTGGACCCGGTCGCGGAGCCGGCGCCCCCGACGGCGCTGACGCCCCGGCTGCCCGACGCGGGGGCGGTGGAAGAGATCACGGCTCACCCGCCGAGCGGGGTGTGGTCCGCGTGGCTGTCGAACAACGTGCGCGTGCACCATCGGCGCGTGCCGGGGTCGGAGGGGCGCGTGCTCGTGCGCGCGACGCTGGGCGATGTGGACGGGCGGACGGGCGAGGACGAGCTGGCGTCGGCGTGCGCCGAGGCGTGGGCGAGGCCGGCGGTGGAGGGGATCTCGTCGGTGCAGGTGCGTCGGTTGCTCGCCGACGCGCGGGTATCGGTCTCGGGGTGGGGAGACGCGGGGGGATTGGTGCTGCAGATCGAGGCGTCGCCGCGGGACATGGTGCTGGCGTTCGAGCTGGCGCACCGCCTGCTCCTGGACCCATCGCTGGAGGGCCCGGCGCTCGAAAGGTGGCGGCGGGCCCGTTTGATGGAGCTGGAGAAGACCAGCCACGACCCGGTCGGGCGGCTGGACGACGGGCTCGCGGCGCTGGCCTCGCCCAGGGTCGAGCTCGACGAGGGGGGTGACGGGCGTGCGAACGAGGTCGGCGCGATCACGCTCGAGGGCGCGCGGGCGTGGCTGGGCGAACTCGTGGCATCAGCGCCACTTGAGGTCTCGATCGTCGGGGACATCTCGCGCACCGATGCGTTCGAGCTGAGCGAGCGGTATCTGGGTTCGCTGCCGAGGCGGGCGCGTGTTTCGGCGTCGAGCGGGAGCGACGATGAGGCCGGGTCGAGGCTCAGGCGGGTCGAAAACGTCGAGACGCGGACGCCGGTCGCGGGGGTGCTGTCGGCGCTGCGGGGGGGCGCGATGTCGGAGACGCCCGAGGGGGGGCGTCTGGCGGTGGCGGCGCGGGTCTTGCAGTCGCGGCTCAACGCGACGCTGCGCGAGCAGCGCCGCCTCGTCTCCTCGGTCCGGTGCGAGGTTCACAGCGGCGCGGGGGGGCTGGGCGAGGACGTGCTGAGCGTGCGCACCACGTGCGAGCCGGAGCACAGCGATGAGGTCGCGGAGCTGATCGAGCGGGCGATCGAGGCGTTGTCGACGAAGCCGGCGAGCGCGGACGAGGTGTCCGCCGCGGCGAGTCAGGTCGCGGGCGAATACCGCGACGCGCTGGCGACGCCCGAGTTCTGGGCGGAGACGCTGGACTCGCTCGATCGGCGTGGACTGTCGCTGGACGACCTGGCGGGGGCGCTCGACGCGCGGGCGGCGTGCATGCCCCAGGACGTGCTGGGGGCGATGCAGACTTGCCGCGGGTCGGCGCTGTGGGTGACGCTGATCACGCGACCGGCGCCATGACCGCGCCGGGGCGAGACGTGCGGGCTCCGATCACTCGAGGGCCGCGGCGCCCGAGATGATCTCGGTCAGCTCGGTCGTGATCTGCGACTGGCGGGCGCGGTTGTACTTGCGCTTGAGGTTGTGGCCCATCTTGCCCGCGTTGTCGGTGGCGGCCTTCATCGCGACCATCCGTGCGACGTGCTCGCTCACCACCGCGTCGTTGAAGCACTGGAAGAGCTGGGCCTTGACGGCGGCGGGGAGCAGGTGGTCGAGCAACTGCTCGGCGTCGGGGCTGAACTCGTAGAGGGGCTTGAGGGCGCCCGCGCTCTTGTCCGTCGAGCCGGCGCCCTCGGGGCGGGCGAAGGGCAGGAGCTGGAGGATCTCTGGCTTCTGGCGACCGGCGGAGAGGAACTTCATGTACACCACGCGGACGGCGCTGACTTCGCCGGCGCTGAAGCGCTCGACGTACTCGGCGGCGAGGCGCTCGACGTCCTCGAAGCGGGGCTTGTCGCCGAACTGCGTGTGGTGCGCGCCCAGCGTGACGCCGTTGAACTTGAGGACGGAGGCGCCCTTCTTGCCGACGGCCTCGACGCGGCCCTGCATCGCCTTGGGCGTGTTGCGCAGGTAGCGGAGCGCCTCGCGGACGATGGAGGAGTTGTACGGGCCGCACAGGCCTCGGTCGGAGGTGATGAGGAGGGTGAGCTCGGGGGCGTCGCCCTTGGGCTCGCCGAGGAGGGGGTGGTCGACGCCCTCGGCGGCCTCGCCGAGCTGGGCGACCAGGTCGAAGAGGGCGGCGGTGTAGGGCTTGGTGTCGGTGGCGGCGGCCTGGGCCTTGGCGAACTTGCTGGTGGCGATCATCTGCATCGTGCGCGTGATGCGCTTGATGTTGCCGACCGCCTTCATCCGCTTCTTGATCTCTCGGCTCTTGCCCATGGGGCGGGATCGTAGGCCCCCTCCGGGCGGTTCCGGCCCGGGGAGGGACTTGCCCCGGACAGGCCCTCAGGCTCCCAGTACCAGCCCGTCGTGGGCCAAGGAGATGCCCTCGGGCAGGCCGGCGTTGGTCGCCTCGTGGGGCAGGTCGTGGCTCATATGCACGAGCCAGGTGCGGTATGCGCCCACGCGTCCGGCGATGTTGACCGCCTGGTCGAGGGTCAGGTGCGTGGGGTGATGCCGGCGGCGCAGGGCGTCGAGGACGAGCGTGCGCACGCCCTCCAGGTGGCGCCACGACTCGGGGGG
Organism: Phycisphaerales bacterium; assembly: GCA_041402005.1. GTDB lineage: Bacteria > Planctomycetota > Phycisphaerae > Phycisphaerales > UBA1924 > JAJRXR01. Next base: position 127,392 of record JAWKTB010000007.1, read on the forward strand.
GAAGCCCGAGACGTCGGTGCAGTAGGCGAGGGGGAAGACGCCGGCGGGGTCATCGAGCCCCGGGCCGGCGGGCTCCAGGCGGTAGGCGAGGATGGGCAGGCGCCCGTGCAGGACTCGGAAGGGGGTGACGCGCAGGCCCAAGAGATCGAGCGTGACGCCCGGCTCCAGGCGCCTGGCGACAAGGGTGGCGACGAAGGAGTCCTGGACGTTCGACTCGCGCTCGAAGATGTGCTTGTAGACGCGCTGCAAGTGGTTGAGCGTGTGCTGTTCGGCGTAGACGTCGATGGGGGCGTTCATGGTGACGTTGAAGCGTCGGACCTCGTCGAGGCCGAAGGTGTGGTCCACGTGGTTGTGCGTGAAGAGGATGGCGTCCACGCGATCGAGCTTGGCGCGCAGGGCCTGCTGGCGGAGGTCGGGGCCGGCGTCGAGGAGGATGGTCCGCTCCTGTCCGGTCTTGTCGGTGAAGCGGAGGGCGGCGCTGGTGCGCAGGCGGTTGTCCCTGGGGTCGGTCGAGGCGCAGACGGGGCAGTCACACCCGATGGCGGGGACGCCCGCGCTGGTGCCGGTGCCGAGGAACTCGAAGCGCACGAATAAAGACTAGGCCGGCGGACCGGACGAACCGGAGAGGGGTCGCGTTGGCGCCGGGGTTACGGGCAGCCGGCGCCAAAGGCGGTGAGGAACGCGACGATGTCGGAGAAATCGAACTGCCCGAAGGGGAGGGCGAAGTCGGCGGTGGGGGCCTGGGAGGCGAAGGCCTCCAGGAAGGCGATGACGTCCGTGAAGTCGAGCTGGCCCTGGGGCGGGGCGAGGTCGACGGCGCAGGCGGCGGGGACGAAGAAGACGTTGTCGGGGATCTCGTCGCCAATGGAGGTGTTGCGCCGGATGATGACGGCGAGGGTCTGCTCCTCGACCATGTCGCGCACGTCGGAGGGGAGATAGGCGGCGTACCAGAAGCGGTCGCCGTCACGCAGGCGCGTGAACTGATCACTGAGCACGCGGGACATGGTCTCGCCGACGAGGCCCTGGTCACGCCGGGGCTCGGCGAGCAGTCCGACCCAGGAGTCCACGTCGTCGACCGAGGCGTAGGCGGAGGCGAGGCGGGCGGTGACGCCGGCGTCGGGATTGATGTCGGCGAAGTCGGCGGCCGGGGCGCGTCCGTAGGCGACGCGGACGTCGTTGTAGCTTGGCAGGCCGTGGTCGCGACCGCGCTGGATGTTGAGTGAGGCCAGATCGAAGCCGCCCGAGCCGGGAGCGCCGAAGAGGAAGTTGCGGACGCCGTCAACGATGGAGTTGTCGACATTCTGGGCGACCTGCGAGGCGAGGCCACGCAGGAGCGGGTCGATGCCGTTGTCGATGATCTGCTGGGGCGAGAAGAAGGCGCTCTCGAGTGGGAGGTTGCCGGCGGGGATGGGATCGCCGTCCGCGTCGAGGCGGAGGAGTTGGGGCGAGAGCATGGAGTGCCCGAAGCGGTAGGCGGCGGTGGCGAAGACGTTGGCGATGCCGGCGTCCAGCCCGGGGTCGTAGGCGGCGTACTCGGGCAGGGCGTCGGGCCCGAGGATCACGGGGAGGAACTCGCGGTAGGTGATCGACTGGATCTCGGCGGCGACCATGGCGCGGGCGCGCTCGTAGATCTCGTCACCGGTCAGCGAGGGGTTCTGGGCGGCGATGAGGTCGGCCCAGTGGTTGTGCTCGCGCATGAACAGGGTGTGCATGGCGGTGAGGCCGACCTGCTCGTTGGCGCGGACGTCGCCGGCGAGGAAGAGGGTGGGGTCGGCGGGGGTGGGGGCGTTGGGGAAGGCGTTGACGTTGAAGGGGAGCAGGTCGCCCGGGCTGGTCTTGAGGCGCCCCGTGCCGTCGAGCGTGCGCAGCTCGAGGGCGCGGGCGTCGTCCGAGCCGTAGACCTGCGAGGCGTCGACGTACGCGGTGATGTTGTTCATCTGCTGGCGGACGCCTTCGATCATCGTGTAGGCGGAGCGGTCGAGGGGGATGAGCACCGAGCCGCTCGAGGAGGGGTCGAACCACGCGTCGCCCTCGGGGACGGCGATGTCGAAGTGCTCGGCGGGGGCGGCGACGGGCGTCTCGTCGATGTCGTGGTCGAGGAACTGGCCCCACTGCCAGACGTAGTCGGAGGCGCGCAGGGGGTTGGGCAGGTCGGCGCTCTGGGCGGCGACGAGGTTGCTGACGAGGCGGGGGCTGGGTCGTCCGTCGCCGGCGGGGGAGCTGACGCCGTCGGCGTAGTCGCTCGGGGCGAGGCGCCCGAAGGGGGTGATCGCGCCGCCGCGGGAGGGGGTGTCGAGGTTGTTGAACCACCCATCGATGCGTCGGAACTCATCGGGGAAGTGTGCGGCCCCCTCGCCGCCGCGGGCGGGGCTCTGGTTCTGCCCGGGCCCGGAGAGGCTCACGGGCGACCGGAGGGAGCGCTGCACGAGCGAGCTGATGCGGGCGTCGGGGGAATCGGGCGAGGGGTCGCGCTGCTGGGCGAGCGCCGGGTCGCCCAGGGCGAGGGGGATGATGAGCACGGGCGCCAAACGAGCGACGCCGGGGATGGGGTTCATGAGGCAACTCCTTGCGGCAAAGGACCGCACCGCGCCGGGTGATTTCCCCGGAAGCGATGTGATACGGAAAGGAGAGCGCGGGTGGTGTGAAAATCGACTCGTGCCCGAAGATTTTTGTCGTCCGGAGTGTGAGGTGGGCGCTACTCGGACGACCACCGCGTCGAGGCAGGGGGCGCCTCCCCCCAGGACGGGGGATCAGGCGGACAGGGCGGGCGCCCTACGGGCAGCCACCCCCGAAGAGGGCGAGGTAGGCGAGCACGTCGGAGAAGTCGAAGACGCCGAGGGGTGGGGCGAGGTCCGCCTCGGGCGCGCCCTCGCTGAAGGCCGTCAGGAAGACGACGACGTCGGAGAAGTCGAGCGAGCCGAAGGGCTTGTCGAGGTCGGCGGGGCTGCACCCCTCGAGGCAGAGCGCCTCGAAGATCTTGAACGCGTCGAGGGCCGCCTCGAGCACGGAGTTGTTCGGGACGTCGGCGACGGAGAAACGCACGCGCACGCCGGCGGAGAGCGCGATGTAGTCGGCGATGCGGTAGCTGCGCTCGAACCAGAGGTCGCCCTGGTTGGCGATCGACTCGACGGAGGTCCAGGCGCCGCCGTCGGGCGAGAGCTCGATCTCGAGGCGGTCGGCGTCGTTGGCGGAGTTGGAGAACCAGGCGGCGAAGGAGAGGACGGGGTCGGTCGCGCCGGAGAGATCGAAGGGGGGGGAGATGAGGCGGGTGGGTCCGCCATCGACGTCGGAGTCGCCGAAGGCGTTGCTGGTGAGGTAGCAGCGACCGGAGCCGTCGAAGTCGGCGGGTGGGTCGCCGCGCCCGTTGTTGAGGGGAATGCCGATCTGCCAGGCGCCGGCGGTCAGAGAGGGATCGTTGACGACGGTCCATCCCGGCGCGGTCTCGAAGTTGAAGTCGGCGGTGACGATGAGCGAGTCGGCGGCGTAGGTGGTGTAGAGGAACTCCGGGGCGTCGCGCGGGTCGGTGTGGACGTCGGCCGCTGTGTCGTTGGCGCTGACGTAGAAGCGGACCGTCGAGGCGCACGCGGCAGTGGGGAAGGCGCCCTCGAAGACGCCAGGCGAGACCTCGCCCATCGGGACGAGCGTCTCGGCGAGGTTCGGGGCGACGGTGTGGAGCATGACGGCGCCGGTGTCGAGCGTGACCCCGTCGTCGGGGCTGATGGCGACGCGCAGGGTTGTCATGCCGTCGGGGTCGATCGAGGCGGGCAGACCGAGGGGATACGAGAAGTTGAGTCCCGGGGGGATGCAGACGCCGAGGGGGTGGGCGAGGGCGTACTGGAGGTCGGGGAGGTTGATGTTGGAGCCCTGGTTGCCGCCGACGTCGTTGCATCCGGCGTGGGTGTGGATGCCGATGGCGAGGCCCGTGGACTCGTCGATGATGGGTGAGCCGGAGTTGCCGCCGGTGGTGTCCATCGCGTAGCGGATGATGGGCCCGAGGTTCTCGGTGTAAGGACCGGCGTCGGTCTTCTGGGCCTGGTTCCAGGTGGCGGGGACGGGGGAGGCGGTGGTGCCGAAACCGGTGACGCGGATGGTCTGGCCGGCGACGGGTGGCGCCTCGTCGGCGAGGGTGAAGGAGTCGCCCTGGGCCTCGAGGGGGGAGAGACCGGTGTTGGAGTTGTCGAAGACGCCGAAGGTGGACCAGTCGTTGCCGACGCCGAGGGGGCCGGTGGACTGGATTGAGGCGGGATCGACGGGGTACTGGTCTTGGGGTGGCGGGGCGACGGGGTTGCCGGCGGCGTTCGAGAGGGGGACGTTGAACTGCATGACGGAGGCGGGGTCGGGGCCGCAGTGACCCGCGGTGATCAGGCAGTGGGGGCGGTTGTTGAAGAGCCAGGCGGTGCACCCGATGGGCATGAGGCGCCCGACGCGGGGGTCGCTCGAGAGGACGCGGTCGTCGACCGTGCCGCAGAGCGAGCGGGGCGCGCCCTGGACGGGCTCGCCCGCGATGACGCCGGCGATGCTGACGCGCGAGGGGCCGGCGCCCGGGGCGGCGAGCAGCTCGACGAGCACTGTGTCGCCATTGAAGTAGGCGGTGCGCAAGCCCCACTGCTTGACGCTGACGGCGTCGAGGTATTGGACGGCGCCGTCCTCGAGCGAGGTGATCCTGAGCATCGCGGCGTCTGGAGTGCCGATGATGCCGGCGAGCGTGACCTTGTCGAAGCGGAGTCGGATCCACGGAGCGCCTGGCGCGGACGCCTCGACGGCGTAGACGCTGACGAGACCCTCGGCGTCGGCGGGAGCGGTGACATCCCCCGAGTCGGCGACGACGGCGACGAAGTGCTCCTGATAGTTCGGCGGCGCGACGAGTTCCGCGTCGGTGTTCGCACGCTTGTCGGGGCGGGCGGTGTCGGGAGCGGCGGCGAACGCCTGAACGCCCAGGAGCAGGGCGACGACGAGCGAGGATATCTTGCGCATGGTGTGGCGTCCCGCACGCCGGGAGGCCCGGGTCGGGGCGGGCGGGACTGACAGCGTCCACGCCCCCGGCGGCTGGATGAGACGCTATCGGGCCCTGGGGAGGTCCGCAAGGGAAAACAGGACGTCGGTGTGGAACCTATCGGAATTGGAGCGCGCTTATCGGGCCGGGGAGGTCGGGGGAACCCGATCAGGGGCAGCCCTCGCCAAACGCGGCGATGAACGCGCCGACGTCGGAGAAGTCGAGGATGCCGAAGGGCTCGGCGAGATCGGCGGCGGGGCTCGTCAGGCCGAACGCGGTGAGGAACGCGATCACGTCGGATATGTCCATGGCGCCGAAGGGTGGGGCGAGGTCGGCTTGGGAGCAGGGCTCGAACGTCGTGTTGCGCAAGACCGAGATGGAGCCTGCGATGTTCGCGCCGACGAGGTCGATGTCGCCATCGGCATCGATGTCGGCGGCGGCCAGGGAGGGTCGGGTGTCGTCGGTCGCGAAGCTCGCTCGCGAGGTGAAGCCACCGGCGGCGTCGCCGAAGAGCAGCGTGAGGCTCTGCCACGGATCGGAGAGCCCGAAGGCGAGATCGAGCGCGCCGTCGTGATCGAAGTCGCCCGCCGCCATCACAGGAGTCGGCAACGAGCCGAGCACCACCGTCCTGGGCGGGAGGAACGTCCCGTCGCCGCGGCCCAGGCGCACCGAGAGGCGGATGTCGCCCTGCCCGGAGTCGTACACGAGATCCTGGATCCCGTCCGCGTCGAGGTCGGCGTGCCAGAGGAAGCCGACGATGTCGCCGCTCGAGATCGGGGTGAGTGGCGTGAACGTCGCGTCGCCGTTATTGAGATGCATGTGGATAGCGCCCCCGAAGCCGTGCCCGCTGGCGATATCCGTGTCGCCGTCCGCGTCCATGTCGAAGAAGGTGATCGTTTCGGGCGGGGGAGCAAGTTCGATCCGGAGTTCCGGGGAGAACCCACCGGCGCCGTCGCCGAGGAGGATCGAGATGCGATCGTCGAGTGTCAGTGCTGCGATGTCTGTGATCCCGTCGGCGTTGAAGTCGGACGCGTCGAGTATGTAAGGGTCATCGGCGATGGCGATGGTCGTCGGGACGCCGAACGAGCCGTCACCGAGTCCCGGGAGCACGGAGATCGAACTGCCGCGTCTGTTGGCGACGGCCAAGTCCGGGGCGCCGTCGGTGTTGAAGTCGGCTGAGACGACATCGAGCGGCGAGTCGCCCACGGCGTACCTGGTCTCGGGCAGGAACCCGCTCCCGACGTCCGCGATGAAGACGGAGACGTCGTCGGAGTCGAAGTTCGTGACGGCCAGGTCCGCGCGACCGTCCGCGTTGAAGTCACGGACCACCGGCCTCGCGGGGGTGTTACCGGCTGCGAGCGTGTCGCGGCTCGGGAACGTCCCGTCGCCGTCGGCGAGGAGGATCGTGACCGCGTCGGCGTCGAAGGACGTGGCGGCAAGGTCCTCGTCGCCGTCGGCGTCCAGGTCGACGAGGGCGACCGCCCAGGTCACCGCCAGCGTCCGAGTGGGTCGCGCCGGCTCGAACGAACCGGCCCCATCGCCCATGAGTGTCCAGACCTCGGCGTCCCCGCTGGTGGCGACGACGAGGTCGATCGCGCCGTCGTCGTCAAGGTCCGCCGCGCCCATCCGGCGCGGGATCGCGCCGACGGGATGGCTCTCGCCCGCCAGGAAGTCGCCCGGAGCCTGGGCGCGGAGCACGACGATCTCATCGGCGTTCGAGCACGCGAAGACGAGGTCGGGATCCGTGTCGGCGTCGAGGTCCAAGACCAGCACGCCGGACGCGCCGTCGCCCACGGGGAGGCGCGCCTCGGGCTCGAACGTCCCGTTGCCGAGCCCGATCAGGATCGACGCGTCGTCGGAAAGGGAGTTGGCGGTGACGAGGTCGGGGCGCCCGTCCAGGTTGATGTCGGCGGCGGCGATGTCACGAGGGCTCACGCCCACAGGGAACGACGTGGGCAGAAAAAAGGTCCCGTCGCCCCGTCCCATGAGAACGGCAACCTCGTCCGCATTGCCTCTGACGACGGCGACGTCGAGGGCGCCGTCGAGGTCGAGGTCCGCAACCGCCAGCGCGACAGGGTCCGAGCCGACGAAGCTGTCCACGCGAGGCGCAAACGTCCCGTCGCCGTGGCCCAGGAGCACGGAGACGCTCGAGGCGTTCGCGTTGCAGGTGACGAGGTCGAGCACGCCGTCGGCATCGATGTCGGCGGCGGCGATGTCGCGTGCCCGGGCGCCCGCCTCGTAGCGTTGGGCAGGCAGGAACGTGGCATCGCCTGCGCCGATGAGGACGGCGACCGAGCCATCGAGTTCCGCGACGACCGCGAGGTCCGGGATCGAGTCGGCGTTGAAGTCGCCCGGCGCGATGGTTCGTGCGCCGCTGCCGACGCGGTGCATGACCCCCGGGAACCGGTGGTCCCGGCTCACGCCTTCCTCACCCGCGACGGCGAGGGCGGACGGGAAGATGGCGCAGAAGAACAGCGTGACGGCAGGAACGCCGTGCTTCAAGCGTGGGCCCGAACTCACAATGCTCTCCTGGGGCTCGAGGTTACGGGCAGCCCTCGCCGAAGACCTGCAGGAAGGCGATGACGTCGGAGAAGTCGAAGGTTCCGATGGGCAGCGCGAGGTCGGCCTCGGGCGTCATGTTGGCGAAGGCGGTGAGGAAGGCGATGACGTCGGAGAAGTCGAGCGTGCCGATGGGCTCGGCGAGGTCGGCGGGGCATGTGTTGTCGCACCCGTCGGGGATGCCGTCGCCGTCGGCGTCGTCGTCACAGGAGGTGCCGGGGCCACACCAGCTTCCGCCGGCGATGGCGCAGTCGCCCGAGGTGAGCGAGATGCAGGCGCCGGCGCCGAAGCTGCAGGCGCCCATGGGCTCGGGGCAGACGGCGGTCGCGCAGGTGGAGCCGTCACCCATGAAGATGCCACCCAAGGCGTCGCTCTCTTCGGGCGTGACGCCATCGACGCAGGAGCCGTCGGGGAGGCAGGACGCGCCGACGGGGAAGCAGGTGAAGTTGGTGCAGGTGGTGCCGGGGCCGCCGGGGATTCCGTTGGCGGTCATGCAGGCGCCGGGCGGGAGGGTGAGGCATCCGCCGGTGGAGGGGAAGCAGCAGGCCTGGCTGGGGGGGAGGCAGGTGATGTCGTCGCAGGTGGAGCCGTCGCCGCCGTAGGTCCCGGTGCAGGCGCCCTGTGTGGTGAGCGAGCAGTTGCCGTCGACGCAGCAGGCGCCGACGTCGGGGGCGCAGCTGAAGCTGGACCAGTAGGCCTCGAGGCCCCAGTCGCCGGAGGGCTGGAAGATGCCGAGCTGGCTGAAGCGGTTCCATCCACCGAGGAAGCCGCAGTCAACGGCGAAGAGCCAGTTGTTGGCGGGGGAGGCGAGGCCGTCGGTGTCGGTGGTGGGGAAGGCGTTGGAGGTGTTGGGCGGCGCGACGAAGCAGGGGTTCTGGGTCTGGTTGTTGTGGTGGTCGATGCGGAAGCCGATGGTGAAGGAGTTCGTGCCGGACTGGTTGGTGATGATGATCTGCTCGGGGTCGCCCGGGTCGACGGAGACCTGGATCTCGGTGCCGCCGTTGCCCGGGGGCATGACGAGGTGGGGGAGGATGATGTCATCGGAGGAGAACTCGGCGACGAGCGTGCCGGTGTTGGGCGGGCCGTCCCAGACGAGGACGGACCACTCGGTGGTGGTCTGGACCGTGGCGCCGGAGGTGGCGAAGAGGCAGTTCATCTGCTCGATCTTGATGGGGAAGGCGTTGGCGGGGACGAAGTACTGGGCGGCGCAGATCTCGTGCTCGGCGAAGCCGGCCTGGGCGTTGTAGGAGCCCGGGTCGAGGTCGGTGACGTAGGCGGAGCGCTGGACGCATCCGCGCGTGCCGAAGCCGCCCTTGAAGTCGTCGTCGAGAATGTGCAGGCCCGCGGTCGTGTAGCTCATCACGTCGACGTCGTCGATCTGGACGAACTCGGCGTGCATGCGTGGCGTCGGCCTGTCGGTGACGCCGACGATCCTCCCCCCGGCCTCGGAGACGAAGCCAACAGTGGCGGCGGGGACCGCGGGGAGCTCTTGGGCGAGCGCGGGCGGGCAGACGAGCGCCGCCAGAGCGGTGGGCGCGACGAGCTTCAGGCACTTCACGGAACGAACTCCTTCTTCCCCCCCCGTTGGCGGGCGCCCCATCATCCCGGATCGGGGGGCGCCCCGGCAAGACTTAATCCGGTACGGGCGGGGTCCTGGGCGGATGCGTCGGGGCGTGATCGGACGCTGAGGGGCTCGGCCAGCGCGCGACAGCGGGCGGCCCATGGGCCGCCCGCAGGTCGCGCTTGCGAAACGGGAGCTCGTCTGTCAGGCGGCGGTGCGTGAGGAGCCGACGAGGTCGGCGCCCACGGGGATGCAGGGGGTGAAGGGCCCGATCACGGGGAAGCCGAAGGGCACGCCGTGGGACTGCACGGGCGCGGTGTACGTGCCGTTCTCGTGGGCATTGGTGTTGGTGTTCTTGGCGCCGGTGGTCTGGGTGTTGGTGGAGCCCCAGTTGGTGTTGCTCCAGTTCCAGGTCGGGAGGAAGCCGAACGGCATCGTGGAGTAGGGCGTGGACCCGAACCAGGGGGTCGACCAGGGCGTGGACAGGGGGGTCGACCAGGGCGTGCTGAAGTTGAAGGGGATGTTGTTGATGCCGGAGAAGGACCAGGGGCTGAAGGAGTTGGAGGCGAAGGGGACGGTGAAGGGCGAGCCGAAGGAGCCCTGGAAGTTCCAGGGGGTGTTCCAGCCCGTGAACGAGTTGGTGTTCCAGGGGGTGTTGAAGAAGGGGGTGGTGTTGAACGGGGTGTTGAAGCTGAAGGGGATGTTGTTGAAGGGGGTCGAGGAGAAGGGAGTGTTGAAGCCGGTGTTGAAGGGGACGGTGTTGAAGATGGGGTTGAAGCCCTGATTGAAGCCTTGGCCGAAGGTGGGGAAGGAGTTGGACCACTGGTTCGGGGAGCAGTTGGACCAGGTGGCTCCGGGGATGTTCCAGGGGGTGTTGACCGGGAAGCCGGTGTTGTTGAAGCCACCGGTGAAGGTGTTGTTGAAGCCGAAGTTGGAGCTGAACGGCACGCCGTTGTACCCGTTGTAGAACGAACCGGTCTGGGGGATGGGGCCGCACCCGGACCACGGGGTGGCGCCGAGGGTGTTCCAGCCGGTGAACGGGGTGTTGAACGGGGTGGTGTTGAACGGTGTCATCGGGTCAGGACTCCTTCCCTGGGTGTGCGTCTCACGTGGAGCCGGGCGGGGATTGCCGTCGATGGCGCCCCCGTGCCCGCGCGGCGGGCATCCGGCCTCTCGGCACGCGTCATCGGCGTTCGGCGTCGGCAATCTGGAGAAGATCGGGGCCTATGCGCCCTTCTCACACGCCGCTAATCGACCCGCTCATCCTTCAGGCGACGGCTCATCAGCATCGTGATCGCCCGCACCGGGTCCATCCGGTCGAAGAGCACCCGGGAGACGGCGTCGGTGATGGGCATCTCGACCCGGTACCGCTCGGCCAGGTCCACAACCGAGCGGGTGGTCGCGACGCCCTCGACGACGAAGGGGATGGAGGCGAGGTACTCGTCGAGGTGGCGCCCACGTCCCAACGCCTCGCCGCACGAGCGGTTGCGCCCCTCGGGGCAGAAGCAGGTGGTGGCGAGGTCGCCCGCGCCGGCGACGCCGTAGAAGGTCTCCATCGAGGCGCCCATCGCCGAGCCCAGGCGGGCGATCTCCGCCAGTCCCCGGGCGAGCAGGGCGCTCTTGGCGTTGTACCCGGCGCGCAGGCCGTCGAGGATGCCGGCGGCGATGGCGATGACGTTCTTGGTCGCGCCGGCAAGCTCTACGCCCAGCATGTCCGGGTTCGTGTAGACGCGCATCCAGCTCGAGCTGAAGAGGGTCTGCAGTCGTTCGGCGAAGCCCGGGTCGTCGCTGGCGGCGACCATCGTCGCGGGCAGGCGCCTGGCCAGCTCCGACGCGATCGTCGGGCCAGACAAGCAGGCCATCGGGCGGGGCGCGCGGTCGGGGTCGTCGCCCCCCGGCCCGGAGAGGACGTCGGTGATCGTCTGCGATGGGCGCAGGAGCGAGTCGTTCTCGATGCCCTTGGAGACGCTGACGACGCCGACGTCGCGGGGGACGTGGGGGCGCAGGCGCGTCCAGGCCTCGCGGATGAACTGGGCGGGGATCGCCGAGACGATGAGGTCGACGCCCTCGAGGGCCTCGGCGTCGGTCAGGGCGAGGCGGACGGGATCGGGGAGGGTCAGCTCGGGCAGACGGTCGGAGCGGCGGGTCTGGGCGAGACGCCCGACCTCGTCCTCGTCGTGCCCCCAGCAGACGACCTCGGGTCGGGGCAGGGCGCCGTCCTCGGCGGCGAGCATCGCGGCGCAGACCAGGCCCATCTGCCCGACGCCCAGGACGGCGACGCGTCGGAAGACCTGCTCGCCCGAGCCCTCGGTCTCGTCGCTGGGTGATGGGACGCTCATGGAGGCCTCTGGGGGCTCGTGGCGAGGGGTCGGTCCGGGGGATCGGGGCGTGCAGAACCGCCTGGGCCCCCGGGACGTAAGCGTAGCGGCATGGGGAGGCGCCCTCGGTCTAGAGTTGGCCCCCCACGAGGGAAATGACGCCGATCCCCGCCCCGAGAGGGGCGAGCACGGAGCGACCGCGCCGATGAGCCACGCCGCGACCCACGACCACGAGCACGACCACCACGACCACCAGCACGGGGAGAGCAAGCTGGAGTGCTGCTCGCACCACGAGCTGGAGATCGACCGGTGGATCGTGGTCTATCTGGTGGGCGGGGTGCTGGCGCTGACCGGGTGGATCGCGGAGCGGGCGGGCGCGCCCGAGCAGGTCGCGGTGCTGCCGGCGGTGGTCGGGTCGATCATGCTGGCCCTGCCCCTGTTCATCGCGGCGGGTGGCGAGATCCTGCGCAAGCGCGTCTCGAGCTCCTCGCTGGCCGCCCTCGCGATCCTGGCGGCGATGGCGATCGGGGAGTTCACCATCGCGGCCTTCCTCGCGTTCGTGCTGCTCGTCGCGGACCAGATCGTGCGCCGGACCGCCTTCGGCGCCCAGCGCGCGATCGAGGCGCTCATCGGGCTCACCCCAGACGTCGCCCGCGTCGTCGGCGACGACGGGCTCGAGCACGAGGTCGGCATCGAGCAGATCGCGGTCGGCCAGATCGTCCGCGTGCGCCCCGGCGAGAACCTGCCCGTCGACGGGCGTGTCGTCTCGGGACGATCGACGATCAACCAGGCCTCCCTGACGGGCGAGGCGTTGCCCGTCGAGGTCGAGGAAGGGACCGACGTCTACGCCGGCACGACGAACCTGACCGGGTCGATCGACCTCGTCGTGACGCTGGTCGGCGAGGACACGACGATCGGCAAGGTCACGACGCTGATCCGCGAGGCGGAGAACTCGAAGACCCCGCGCCAGATGCTCATCGAGCAGGTGGCGCGGTTCTACGTCCCGGTCGCCCTGACGCTGGCGGCACTCGTCTTCTTCCTCTTCGCCCAGTCGGGCGAGGAGAGCGTGCGGGACAAGGCGGCGCTGACGGCGGTGACGGTGTTGGTGGTCACGTGCCCGACGGCCCTCCTGCTGTCGAGCCCGACGGCGATGGTGGCGGCGTTCGCGTCCGCGGCGCGCCTGGGCGTGATGATCAAGCGGACGAACTACCTGGAGGCCGCGTCGAACATCGACACCGTGATCCTCGACAAGACCGGCACGATCACGACGGGCAACTTCGAGGTGTCGCGTCTGGCGCCCGCCGAGGGGGTCGAGGGCGCGGAGCTGCTCGAGGCGGCGGCGACCGCGGAAGCCGGCTCGAACCACCCGCTGGCGCAGTCGATCGTGCAGACGGCGCGTGCCGCGCGGATCGAGTTGGGGTCGGCGCCGACGGCGGAGGAGCTGCACGGTCGGGGCGTCCGCGCCCGGACCGAGGCGGGCGAGCTTTGCGTCGGGCGGGCGAGCTGGATCCGGGAGCTGGCGCCCCAATCGCGGGCGCAGATCGCACAGGTCGAGTCCCGGATCGAGGGGATGTCGGGCGTGCACGTGCTCCGCGACGGGCAGTACCTGGGCGCGGTCGGGCTGGAGGACAAGGTCCGGGCGTCGGCGTCGTCGGTGCTCGACCGCCTGCGTCAGCTTGGCGTGCGGTCGGTCGCGATCTTCACGGGCGACCGTCTGAGCGTTGCGAAGCGCGTGGGCGTCGCGGTGGGGGCGGACGAGATCGAGGCCGAGTGCCTGCCCGAGGAGAAGTTCAAGCTCGTGCAGCAGATGACCGCCTCGGGCCAGAAGGTGATGATGGTTGGGGACGGGATCAACGACGGGCCGGCGCTCGCCGAGGCGGACCTGGGCGTGGCGATGGGGTTGTCGGGCTCGGACATCGCGGCGAACTCCGCGGGCGTCGCGCTCATGACCGACGAACTGAACCGCCTGCCCTTCCTGATCGAGCTGTCGCGTCGGACCCGCGCGATCGTGATGCAGAACATCGCGGTGTCGATCCTGATGGCGATCATCGGGCTGACGCTGGCGGCGACGGGGACGTTCGCCGAGGCGGGGGCGATCGGCGTCGGCTTCGCGGCTCTCTTCCACTTCGCGCCGGACATCTTCGTCGTGGGCAACAGCTTCCGTCTGTTCCGGTACGGCGAGGACTTCCACCAGGCGGAGGCGGAGGCGAAGGCCGCGGCGGCCGCCCCGAGGCGACAGATGCGCGAGGGCTCGATCCGTCGCCTGGGCGCCCAGCCGGCGTAATCTGTTCGAGGGTCCGGCCAACAAGTCCACGAGGGCGATCGGGCCCGATGGGGAGCATCGATGAACGCGCCGACTGCTGCCGTGCGTGCGATCGCCGCCGCGATCGTCTTGCTTGTCACCGCCCCCCTTGCCCTGGCGGCGCCGGAGGTCTGGTCGGGTGAACTGGTGACGCCATCGGCGAAGCTGGTCATCACGATCCACCTCGAGCAGGACGGGGACGCGTGGACCGGAACCGGCGATGTGCTCGCCCAGGGCCTCTCCGGCGCGCCGCTGGCCGACATCGAAGTGTCCGACGGGCACATGAAGTTCCGGATGACCCTGCCCGGGGCGACGGTGGCCCAGCAACCGATCTTTGATTTGACGCGCGACGGCGACACCGCGACCGGGACGATGTCGCAGGGCGGGGCGACGCTCCCGATCACGATGAAGCGTGTGAGCGAGGAGGAACTTGCGGCGGCGGCCGCCGAGCGCCGACCACAAACGCCAAGGCCGCCCTTCCCCTACCGGACGATGGACGTGCGCGTGCCCTCGCCGTCGGCGGACGCGCCGACGCACGAGCTGGCGGGGACGTTGACGCTGCCCGACCCGGATGAGTTCGGGCCCGGGCCCTACCCGTGCGTCGTGACGATCTCGGGGACGGGGCCTCAAGACCGGGACGAGACGATCTTCGAGCACAAGCCGTTCCTGGTGATCGCGGACCACCTGGCCAGGCGTGGCGTGGCGTCACTGCGATGCGACGACCGGGGCGTGGGGGCGTCGGGGGGCGACTACCGCGCCGCGGGGTGCACGGACTTCGCCGCCGACGCCCGGGCGCAGGTCGAGTACCTGCTCACGCGCGACGAGATCGATCACGACCGGATCGGGCTGATCGGGCACTCGGAGGGTGGGCTGACGGCGCCGATGGTGGCGGCGGGCAACGAGCACGTCGCCTTCGTCGTCTTGCTCGCCGGCATGAGCGTCCGAGGGGACGAGATCCTCACGAGCCAGTCGGCGGCGATGTTCAAGCTGCAGAGCCTGCCCGAGAGCTTCATCACGGAGTCGAACGAGCTGCGCCAGTCGATGCTCGACGCGATCCGCGAGGGGCTCGACGACGAGGTGAAGCTCGACCGGATGCGGGCGCTCGTGCAGCACGACACGATGGGCATGGCGACGCCCGAGCAGGTCGAACGCCAGGCCAGGCTCGTGCTCGCGCAGTTCGACAACAAGTGGGGGCGAGAGCTGGTCACGCTCGACGCGAGGGACTACCTCTCGAAGATGACGCAGCCGGTGCTCGCGCTCAACGGGTCGCTCGACACGCAGGTGCTGCCCGAGCTGAACCTGGGCGCGGTGCGCGAGGCGCTGGCGAAGGCGGGCAACACCGACGTGACGGCGATCGAGCTGCCCGGGCTCAATCATCTGTTTCAGCACGCGAGCAACGGGTCGATGGGCGAGTACGCCGAGATCAAGGAGACCTTCGACCCCGAGGCCCTGAAGATGATCGGGGACTGGGTCGTGGAGCGGTTCGTCGAGCCGGCGGGGGGCTAGCGTCTCGATCGCACCGCGCCGTAGATCGCGGCGGCGAAGATGGTCCACGCGAGCGTCGCGACGATGAACGCGGCTCTCGAGCCGACGAGGACGATACCCGCCGCGCCCAGGATGGCGAGTGGCGCCACGAGCAGCGCCACGAACCACCACGCCGACCGCATCAGGATGTCGAACGCCCCGAGCTTGGCGCGGCGGACACTCTGTGTATCGAGCGTCTCGATCGTGTCGCACCCGCACTCGGGGCAGACCTTCGAGGCCGCCCCCGAAAGCCGGTACCCGCAGCGCGGGCAGTCGTAGGGCATGCCGGGGATGTACCGGGTCCGTGGCGGGGTCGGCACGACGGGATGCTACAGCAGCGTGCCCTTGAGCAGCGCCAGCGCGACCAGGAAGTAGATCGTTAGCCCGCTGACGTCCATGAGCGTCGCGATCAGGGGCGTGCTGGAGGTCGCGGGGTCCGCGCCCAGGGCGCGGAGCAGGATCGGGAGCAGCGACCCGACCAGCGTCGCCCAGGTCACGATCGTGATGACCGAGACGCCGACGGTCAGGCCGACGAGCCAGGCGAGCTGCGTGTCGACGGCGCCGAGGAGGTTCATCACGTTGACGGTCGCGAACGCGAGGATGCCGAGCAGGACGCCCAGCCCGACACCGGTCGCCAGCTCCTTGCGTGCGACCTGCCACCAGTCGGCGGTGCGGACCTCGCCCAGGGAGAGGGCGCGGACGAGCATGGTGGCGGCCTGGGAGCCGGTGTTCCCGCCGCACGAGATCACGAGGGGAATGAACGAGGCGAGGACGACGGCCTTGGCGAGCTGGCTCTCGAAGAGGCTCATGACCATGATGGTGTTGGCCTGCATGACGAAGAGGAGGGCAAGCCAGACGCCGCGCTTGCGGATCATGTCGCGCAGGCTGGAGGTCATGTACGGCTCGTCGAGGGCCTCCATGCCGCCGAGCATCTGGATGTCCTCGGTGACCTCTTCTTCCGCGACGTCGGCGACGTCGTCGAAGGTGACGATGCCCAGGAGCAGTCCCCGCGAGTCCACGACGGGCAGGGCCATCCGGTCGTAGCGTCCCATCGCGCGGACCGCCTCCTCGCGGTCGTCGGTCGCTTTGAGCGCGACGAAGTCGTTGTCCATGATCGACTCGACCGTCGCCTCGGGCTCGGCGAGCAGGATCTGGCGGATCCGCAGGTCGTCGAGCAGTTTCTTGTCCTGGTCGACGACGTAGATCCAGTTGACGGTCTCGGCGTCACGCCCGTAATGGCGGATGTGCTCGAGCGCCTTGGCGACCGTCCACTCCGGGCGCACGCGCACGTAGTCCGGCGTCATGAGGCGCCCGACCGACTCCTCCTCGTAGCCCAGGATCGCCTGCGTGACCTTGCGCGTCTCGGGGCTCAGCGAGGCGATGATCCGCTCGGCGACCTCGACGGGGAGCTCTTCCAGCAGCCTTGCCCGGTCGTCGGGCTCGAGCGATTCGATGAGGCGGATCGAGCGCGAGTCGCCGAACTCCTTGATCAGCGCCTCCTGCGTCTCGGGGGGCAGGTGGGCGAAGACCTCGCTGGACTCGTCGCGGGGCAGGACGCGGAAGGCGACCGCGGCGTCGGGCGCCTCGAGCGTCTCCAGGATCTCAGCCACGTCGGGGGGTTCGAGCTTCTCGAGCGTCTCCCGCAACTCACGCAGGCGACCCGCCGCGATCAACTCGCGGACGTCCGGGGCCAGGAGTTCGGAGGTCGGGCTGTGCATTGAGGATGAGGGTACGCCAACGCCATCGCCCACCCCCGACCCGGTATCCTCGAACCGGACCCGGAGGCCAAAGCGTGATGCGTCGGTTCCTCGCCCTGCTCTCGGCCGTTCTTGTGCCCGCCGTCGCGGCTCCCGCCCGCGCCGAAGACGGGAACGAGCCCCTCCGCCTCGCGGTCATTGGCCTCGTGCATGGGCACGTCGAGGGCGTCCTGTGGCGGGCGCGGGAGCGCGGCGACGTCGCGATCGTCGGCGTCTGGGAGCCCAGCCGCGAGCTGTTCGACAAGATGGCCGCCAAGCACGGGCTCGACCCCTCGCTCTACTACGACGACCTCGGCGCGATGCTCGACGCGACCATGCCCGAGGCCGTCAGCGTGATGACCTCGACCAAGGACCACCTGATGGCGGTCGAGGCGTGTGCGCCCCGGGGCGTGACGGTGATGGTGGAGAAGCCCCTGGCGACGACGGTCGAGGACGCGCGGGCGATGGCGGCGCTCGCCAAGGAGCATGGCACGCTCGTGCTGACCAACTACGAGACGTCGTGGTACGCCTCGGTCCGCGAGGCGTACCGCCTGACGCGCGAGGGCGCGTGGGCGACGCCGATCCGTCGGGCGGTCTTCCGCCACGGGCACAAGGGGCCCCGCGAGATCGGGTGCTCCGAGGAGTTTTTGGCGTGGCTGTGCGACCCTGTCGAGGACGGCGGCGGGGCCCTCTTCGACTTCGGGTGCTACGGGGCGGACCTGATGACGTGGCTGATGGGCGGCGCCCGCCCCGAGTCGGTCATGGCGACCACGCGCCAACTCAAGCCGGACATCTATCCGAACGTGGATGACGACGCGACGATCGTGCTGACGTACCCGGAGTCGATCGGGGGAGCGGTCGGCGTGGTGCAGGCGTCGTGGGCCTGGACGCACGACAACAAGGACATGGACGTGTACACGGACCGGGCGTCGATCCACTGCCGCAAGTGGGGGGACCTGACGATCCGACGCCCGGACGCCGAGGCGGAGCGCGTGGAGCTGGACCCGCTGCCCTTCCCTTACGCGAGCGAGTGGACGATGCTGCGGGCGATCGTGCGGGGGCAGGCCGAGCCCGACGCCTTGATGTCGCTGGAGACGAACCTGATCGTGGTGGAGATCCTGGACGCGGCGAGGGAGTCGGCGCGGACGGGCAAGGCGGTCCGGTTAGGAGACGAGTGAGTCCAGCGACGTGAGCCCCACCGGCTCCTTCGTGAAGAACGCCTCGCCCGCGTCGGTCCCGATCCGAGAGCCGAAGTAGCGGGCCGCCGCCTCGACCCACTCGACGACGCGCCGGTTCTTCTCGGGCAGCACGAACTGCGTGTGGTACGCCCTGATCGAGTCGATCTTGGCCTCCATCTGCCCGGTCGCGTCGAGGATGAAGCTCGGGTTGGCGACCCAGCGCAGGTGCGTCGCGTAGTAGTAGAACAGCCACTTGGGATAGATCGGGTCGCCGACAGGCATCGTCTGTCCGGTCCATCCGTCCGTCGGGGTGGGCATGTCGATCTTGGTGAGCTTGGCGTCGAAGCGGGCGTCCTCGACGATCCGCGTGATCGCCCGGTGGTCGGGGTGGGCGTCCTCGAAGAAGGGCGTGAAGATGACGTCGGCCTGCCAGGCGCGGATGACGCCCGCGACGGCGTGACGCGCCGCGATCGTGTGCTCGACCCTCCGGTTGGGCAGGCCCAGCAGCAGGCGCTTGACGGGCTTGGCGCCCGGTTGCTTGGCGGGATCGGGCGAGAGGATGTCCGTCGCAGCCTTGGCCTCTTTCGCCCGCGTGTCGTGATCGCCGTGGGGCGTGGGCTCGCCGTCGGTCGCGTCGAGGAGCAGGACGTCGTGCCCCTGGAGGGCGAATCGGGCGATCGAGGCGCCCATGCCGAGCTCTTGGTCGTCGGGGTGCGGGCCGACGACGAGGATGCGCATGTCGAAGACCTCAGAGACGAAGACCACACAGACGGAGAGACCAGAGACGGAGAGACGAAGTGTAGGACGAGGCTCTCGGCGCACTCCGTCTCTTCGTCTCTCAGTCTCTTCGTCTCTTCCCCTTTAGTTCATCTCGTTCTTGACGACGACGAAGCCGTAGAGCTTCCCGCCCGCCTCGTCGCCCGGCTGGAGCTCGACGAGGACGACCTGGTCGGGCTCCTGGGTGGCGAAGAAGCCGCCGGCCCGGAACGCGTCCTGGTACTGGTCCCGGAAGTCGTACAGGTTCAGGGTGATCGTCTCGCCCGGGGCAAAGGCGTCGATCGGGCGGCTGAAGCGCTGGTTGACCCAGAGCGTCGACGGGCCGAACGCGTGGGCGGTCGTGTTGGTCATCTTCAGCTTCGTCCCCTCGCGGAAGACCTGGACGTCGAGCATGTCCTGTCGCTCGGCGTCGAAGGGATACGGCCTCGCATAGTCCACGTCCGAGCGGGAGAAGGCGGAGCAGGCGGCGAGCGTCGGGACGAGCGCGAGCATGAGCCCCGCGCCCCCGACGCGCACGATTCTGTGAGTTCTGGTTCGGATGGTCACGCCCTATCCTCCCACGCATGGGCTGCGACGGCAACAACGCCACCCCGCCCAGCCCCGCGATCGCCCCCGGGGCGGGCGAGATCGACCCGCGCCGGGTCGCCCAGTCGCTCGTCGAGCGCTTCGGCGAGGGCGGGATGGACCCCAGGGTCCGGGCGGTCGTGCCCGATTTCGACGCGCCCTTTTTTCAGGCCGGCCTCGCCGGGTACTCCGACGCCGCCATGCGGATCATCGCAAGGCGTCACGGCGCCCCCTACTGCGTGACCGAGGCCCTCCTGGACCGAACGCTGCTGGCCGGTGGGCGGGGCTTCGCCAAGGCCGACCTGGGCGAGATCGAGGACAACATCCCCGGGGGCGGGGAGGACCACCCACTCGCGGGCCAGATCATGGGCTCGGAGCCTTCGGAGATGGCGGCGGCGGCGATCAAGATGGTCGAGCAGGCGGCGAGGAGAGAGAAGGAGTACCGGGGGCTGGCGGAGGGTGGGAGCGACGTGGCGACGAAGCGACGAAGCGACGAAGGTGCGGGGGCAAGCCCGGGCGAGTCAGCCCGACGCAATCCCTCCGTCGCTCCGTCTCTCCGTCGCTTCGTCGCTTCCTCACCCGCCTTCGCCGCCATCGACGTCAACCTCGCCTGCCCGGTCAAGAAGATCGCCAAGAAGGCGCGGGGCGGGCACTGGCTGAGTGAGCCGGCGGGGGCGGTCCGGATCCTCGAGGCGGTGCGCGAGGCGGTGCCAAAGGAGATCGCCGTCACGGTCAAGATGCGCCGGGCGTTCGACGAGACCGACCAGATGCGTGAGAACTTCCTCCGTCTCTTCGACGCGGCGTACGACATCGGGTGCGCCTGGGTGACCGTCCACGGGCGCACCGTCACCCAGAAGTACATCGGCCCCAGCCGGTGGGACCCGATCCGCGAGCTGGTCCATCGCAACCCCGAGCGCGTCATCTTCGGCTCGGGCGACGTGTGGCGCGTCGAGGACATCTTCCGCATGCTCGCCTACTGCTCTTCTGATTCACGGAGGGGTGGGCTTCCAGCCCACCCGTCTCGTGATGCTCCCCGCCTCGCCGGCGTCTCGGTCGCGCGGGGGTGCATCGGCAACCCCTGGATCTTCCGCCAGGCGCGGGAGATCCTCGCCGGTCGCGAGACCCAGGCGCCGACGCTCATCGAGCAGCGAGAGACGCTCCTGCAGCACTTCCAGCTCGCGATGGACGTCAACCGCCTGTGGGTTCGGGGCGACGACGAGGCGCGCGAGGTGCGGGCCGAGCAGCACACGGCGAGGACGATGCGCAAGTTCGCGATCCGCTTCGCCGAGCATCACCCGGACGGGGAAGCGGTCCGCAAGCGGTTCATCGCGTGCCGGTCCCTTGAGGAGTGGCGGGGCGTGCTCGACGAGCATTACGCCGCGGAAGCGATGGCGCGATGACCGACCACAAATACGAGTCCGGCCTGGGCGGCGACCTCCTCTCGACCTGGCGCTCGATCTTCGAGCGCCAGCAGGCCTTCGGCGAGCACGCGTTCAGCCAGCTCGACGATGAGGGCTTTTTCCGCGTCCTCGTCCCGGGCCTCAACTCCGTCGGCGTCGTCGCCCGGCACATGGGCGCCAACATGCTCAGCCGCTGGACCGACTTCCTCACGACCGACGGCGAGAAGGCGACCCGCGACCGGGACGCCGAGCTGGCGGCGTTCCCGGAGTCGATGACGCCCGAGCAGCGCCACGCCGCCCGCGCCCAGGTGATGGACGTCTGGGTCCGCGGCTGGGGCACACTGTTCGGAACGCTCGACGCGCTGAGCGAGGCGGACCTCTCGCGGACGGTCACGATCCGGGGCGCCGCGCACGCCGTCCACGCGGCGATCGCGAGACAGCTCGACCATTACGCCTTCCACGTCGGGCAGATCAATCTGCTCGCGCGTCAGATCGTCGGCACGGACCGGTGGAAGTGGTTCACCCTCCCGCCGGGGGGGACGCGAGAGTTCAACGAGCGGATGCGCCGCACGCACGCCCCCGGAGCGCCCGGGAATGGATAGCCCGGAGCGTCAGCGACGGGTTTGTTCATGGCGGGCATTTACGTCACATGATTGACCCGTCGCTCACGCTCCGGGCTCCTTGCCTGCGCCCGCGGCGGGCGCGTCGGGCTCCATCTCGTGCTTGATCATCGGCGCCCTGCCCTGCATCGCGACGACGACCGCGAGGAAGATCATCCCCATCGCGACCAGCTCGTTGATCCGGGGCCTCTCCTTCAGGATCAGGATGGAGAAGCCCAGGAAGACGGCGAGCGTGATGGCCTCCTGGATGATCTTGAGCTGGGGCGCCGAGAATGGGCCGCCGAAGGCGACGTGCCCGATCCGGTTGGCCGGCACTTGGAGCGTGTACTCGGGCAGGGCCAGGAGCCAGCCGACGCCGATGGCGATGGGGATGGTCCAGGCGGCTTTCTTGAGGTGCCCGTACCAGGCCCAGGTCATGAAGCAGTTGGAGGCGATCAGGAGGAGGACGGTCGCGAGGATCCGCATCATGGGGATGAGCGTACGCCGCGACGATTCTGCGCCCCGAGGTGAGCGGGCTGGACGCGGCGGGCATGATCCGTGACAATCGGGGGCGGAGGGCCGTCGCGTGAACACCTTCCTGATCGTCACGCTGATCGTGGTCGGGCTGGGGGCCTTGGTGCTGCTGGCGGCGATCGTCACCGGGCTCGCTGAGAAGCACAAGACGGGCCACCTGCCCGGGCGCAAGGGGGGCGCCAAGCGGTCAAATGCCCGCAAGGGCAAGCACTGAGGGCGTTGGTGGGACGGGCGTCCCGCCCGTTCTTCTATCGCTCGCGCGAGTCGAGCCAGATCGTCACGGGCCCGTCGTTCTCGATGCGGACGCGCATGTGGGCGCCGAAGACGCCCGACTCGATGGGCGCCCCGTTCGCGCGCACGAGCGAGACCAGCTCTTGAACGAACCCCTCAGCCTGCGTCGGCGCCATGGCGGTGTCGAACGACGGACGCCGCCCCTTGCGCGACGAGCCCGCGACCGTGAAGTTCGGGACGAGCAGGACGGCTCCCTTGACGTCGAGGACGGACAGGTTCATCTTCCCCGCGTCGTCCTCGAAGATCCGGAGATTGACGAGCTTGTCGGCCCCCCAGGCGAGGTCGGCGGGCGTGTCGTCCTTCTCGACGCCGACAAGCGCGACCAGGCCCGCGCCGATCCGCGCGTGCTCGCGCTCGCCGTCGTCCTCGACGACGCCCAGCGTCGCGCCGATCACCCGTTGCACCACGATGCGCACGCCGAGCCTCCCTTCGGTCATACGATGCTACCCGCCACGCCCCGGAGCGACCCCTGATGTCCGAGCCGTCCACGGCGCCCATCAACTGGCTCGCCAGCTACCCGCGATCGGGCAACACGTGGGTGCGCGTGCTCCTGCACAGCTACTACTTCGGGCCGCCCCAAGACACGACCGAGGTCGCCCTGACCGTCCCGGACATCCACGCCCCGCAGCACACCGTCGCCCAGCGGGCGCGAGAGGGCGGGCCCAACGTCCAGATGTTCAAGACGCACCTCGTCTGGTCGGGCAAGCACCCGGGCGGCGAGCGGACGAACAAGGTCGTCTACCTCGTTCGCCACCCCGCGGACGTGCTGATGAGCTGCCTGAACTTCCACCGGGTGATGGGCACCCAGGCCGGGCCCAAGGGGGGCGGGGCGTCGAGCGCGAAGATCGACGACGCCGCGTATGTGCGCACGTTCATACGCATCGGGGGCGACCAGGCCTGGATGGGCAACAACTACGGCACCCTGGAGCAGAACATCTCGACCTGGCTCGATGACTGCCCCGCGCCCAAGCTCGTCGTCCGGTACGAGGACCTCAAGAGCGACACGCCCGAGGGCCTCCGCCGCGTGCTCGAGTTCCTGGACGAGCCCGTGGACGAGGCGAAGATCGAGCGGGCGGTCAGGGGCGCGAGCTTTGACAACATGCGCGCGCTCGAGATCCGCGAGAAACGCGGGCGGCGCGACAAGCACCCGTTCTTCGGCGGCTCCGACGCGACGCTCCGCAAGGGCGTCTACTTCATGGCCAAGGGACGCGTCGGCGAGAAGCTCGACAAGATCGAGAAGGGCTTCGACGCGAAACTTCGCGAGCGCTTCGCGCCGATCATGCAACGCTTCGGCTACGAATAGCGAGCCTCAGGCCCGGCGCTCGCGGGCCTCGCCCGTCGGTTCGTCCTTGGCGCCCCGACGGCTCTCGCTCTTCTTGTCATCTGAGTACGAGATCCTGCCGTGGTAGATCGAGGCGACGGTCTTGCTGATCGACTCGACGATCGCCCGCAGCTCGCGGAGCGTCAGGTCGCACTCGTCGAACTGCCCGTCCATCAGGCGTCGGTTGGCCAGGTCGCGGACCAGCGCGTCGATCCGCGCCGGGGTCGGCTCGGCGAGCGTCCTGGTCGCACTCTCGACCGCGTCCGCCAGCATCAGGATCGCGACCTCCTTGGTCTGGGGCTTGGGGCCCGGGTAGCGGTAGTCGACTTCCTCGGGCAGGCGCTCGCCCTCGATCTCGACGGCCGGCTCGCCCGTGCTCGGGCGGGTCTTGCCCATGTCATCGACACCGATCGCCTGCTTGCGGGCCCGCTTGTAGAAGTACTCGACGAGCGTGGTCCCGTGGTGGGCGTCGATGAAGTGCTGAATGTTGCGGGGGAGCCCGTGCTCGCGGGCCATCGCGATGCCGTCCTTGACGTGCCCGACGATGACGAGCAGGCTCATCGCGGGCGCGAGCTTGTCGTGCTTGTTGGGCCCGCCCGATTGGTTCTCGACGAAGTACTCGGGCTTGTTGATCTTCCCGATGTCGTGATAGAGCGCGCCGACGTACGTGAGCAATGAGTCGGCGCCGATGGCGTCGGCGGCGGTCTCCGCGATCGAGGCGACGTTCAGCGAGTGGTTGTACGTCCCCGGCGCCCGCTGGAGCATCTCTCGCAGCAGGGGCTGCTTCGGGTCGCGAAGCTCGATCAGCGTCATCCCCGTCGTGATGTCGAAGACCCGCTCGACCACGGGGAGGATGAACAGGGTCACGCCCCCGACGAGCATCCCGCCGAAGCCGGCCAGCGCCGCGTCCCGCAGCGTCTGCATCGCCCACGGATGCCAGTCCGGGCGTGTCATCGGTCGATCGATGGCCGCCAGCGTCAGGGACGCCACGAGCAGCGTCGCGCCGAGTGTCAGGGACAAGGAGACCAGGGCGCGACGGTCGCGCAGCTCGTTCAAGCGCCAGACGGCGGCCGCGATCCCGAGCACCAGCAGCGACAACCGGTCCGTCGGCATTTGCAGCCCGAGCGCGACCAGCAGCGCCAGCGCGCCCCCGACCGCCAACGCCGTCCGCTGGTCGTAGGCGATCGCGATCAGCACCGCGACCAGCAGCGTCGGCGCGATGGCGCTGAGCATGACGAGGCGCGGGTCGAGGATCGTGCCGATCAGCGACACGCCCAGGGCGACGACGATCAGCCCCGCCATCCAGCCCATGCGTGGCGGGCGGTTCGCGACCCTCGGGCAGAACGTCCCCAGGTACCCCGCGAGCACCACCGAGAGAAGCCCGACGGCGACGAACGCCCCGACGCGCCGGGACCAGAGCAGCCAGAACGAGGCGTTGTCGTAGAACGCCGCCCGCTCCGCCGAGTACACGTCCATCTGTTGCTGCGAGAGCACGTCCCCGCGCTCGTAGATCCGCTGCCCGACGGGGTAGGGCGTGAAGACGTCGGGAACGCCCGTGGCGGACGCCTGCTGGGCCCGTCCGGTCGCCTCGGCGTCGAAGATGAAGGTCGGCGTTGCGCCCGCCGTCAGGCGGTGCTCGATGACCTGGGCCGGCGGGCCCACGAAGCCGGCGATCTTGACCAGCTTGGCGATCTCGGTCCGCAGGCTCTGCGCGTCCGAGATGTTGACCGCGTTGTTCTTGTCAACGAACGAGTGCCCGGCGTCCATCCGCAGCTCGATCTGCGAGCTGAGCGTCTCCTGGAGCGCCCGCTGCCAGGTCTGGGCGTCGAGCAGAGGGTGTTCGCGGAGGAAACCCATCAGGGCGTCGACCCGCCCGGTCCAGACCTGGTAGGCGTCGTCGTCCGTGCTGAAGTCCTGGAGCGCTCGCACCTTCTCGTCATCGAGCGCGTACGCGGACCGGATGTCGGGGGCGACGCCGCCCGCCCCTTCCACGCCGGCCAGTGTCTTGGGCAGCGCCCGCAGCGAGTTCCCGATCTCGTCGAGCACGGAGGGGACGGCGGTGTACACCCGGGGCGTCCGCTGGCGGGCCGCCTCCCGGTCACGCTCGGTCTGCTGCGCGTCCACCATCGTGAACGGCACGCGGACGGTGCGCGTCTCCATCATCACCCGCCCGACCGAGACCCGGGGCTGCTCGCGCGCCCAGGCGACCAACACGCCCGCGAGCACGACGAACACCAGCGTGATCATCGCCCCCCACGCGAACGAAGGGGAGTCGAACAGACGGGCGGCGCGCTGGCGCAGCGTCAGACCGCGCACGCGCACGACCGGGCGGCGCGTGCGCGACCGCTTGGCGCTCCCGGTCTTCGGGCCCCGTGAGCCTTCCTTAGGCATCGGCGCCCTCCCCGCCCTGGTCCGTCGTCTCGCCCACGTCGCCCAGCGAGCGCTCGAGCGCCTCGCGCAGCTCCCGCGCGTGCGCCCCGCCCCGGTCCTCCTCGCCGTACGCCTCGATCACGCGCTGCACCAGGGAATGGCGCACGACGTCCTCGCCCGTGAGCGTGACGAAGGCGACGCCCTTGACGCGGATCAGGCGACGGGCGGCATCCACCAGCCCGCTCTCCCTGGGGTCGGCCAGGTCGATCTGGGTGGTGTCGCCCGTGACGACCATCTTCGAGCCGTGCCCCATGCGGGTCAGGAACATCTTCATCTGCCCGCGCGTGGTGTTCTGGGCCTCGTCCAGGATGATGACGGCGTTGTTCAGCGTCCGCCCGCGCATGAACGCCAGGGGCGCGACCTCCACCACGTCCGTCTCCATGAACCGGCGTATGGACGTGTAGTCCATCATGTCGTGCAGGGCGTCGAGCAGCGGGCGCAGGTACGGGTTCACCTTCTCCGAGATGTCGCCCGGCAGGAAGCCGAGCTTCTCGCCCGCCTCGACCGCCGGGCGCACGAGCACGACGCGCTGCACGCGCCCCTCTCTGAGCATGTGCACCGCCGCCGCGACCGCGAGGTACGTCTTGCCCGTGCCCGCGGGCCCGATGCCGAAGACCAGGTCGTGCGTGCGGATCGCCTCGAGGTAGGCCTTCTGGTTGTCGGTCTTGGGTCGGACGGCCCGCCCGCCGGCGTAGACGTGGATCTCCCCGTCCCACGCGCCCGAGCCGTTGTTGGTTTCGGGCAGGCTTCCCTCGCGGGCTCGGGCGGTCTGGTCGGCGATCAGGTCGAGGACGTCCTGGCGGCTGGGCGTCTGGCGGCGCGAGGCCATGTCGGTCAGGCGCGCGAGGACCGAGCGCGCCACCACCACCGCGGGGCGGTCGCCGCGCAGGCGGATGACGCCATCGCGGCTGGAGATCTCGACGCCGAGCGTCTCGCGGAGCATCTTGAGGTTGCGCTGCGTGGGCCCGAGCACGCCGATCTGCTCGTGCCCCTGGGGCACAGGGATGGTGACGTCCAAAGCGGGTCGGCTCCTGCTTCCGGTGGGCCACGCCGACGGGACACCCGGGGCGGGCCTTCGGGAGTATCGACCGATCCAATCGTATGGTGCACCCCGCTCGCCCCGAGAGCGCAAACGCCCAGAAGAGGCAAGACTTGCGCTCATTTGGGCGCTCATCCGGGGCCCCCCTCGCGATCAGGGCCTGGCGGCGTGCTCCGCGTCCGCCCGGCTCCCCTCGTCCGCGTCTCCCGAGGGGTCCTGGGGGGGCTCGGCGCCCCTCGCCACCGCCCCGGGCAGGTCCACGATCATCGTCGTCCCCTGCTGCCAGACGCTCTCGACGGAGATCGATCCGCCCAGGCGCCTGGCGGCGTGCTTGACGATCGCCAGGCCCAGGCCGGTGCCCCGGCGCTTGACGCCCCCGGACCTCGCCTCGTCGACCTGATAGAAGCGCTCGAAGATCCGCTGCTGGTGCTTGAGGGGGATGCCCTCGCCCTTGTCGATGACGCGGATGCGCACGCCGTCGGCGCCGGTGCCCGGAGCCAGGGGGGTCGCCGCGACGCGGATCTTCGTCCCCTCGAACGCGAACTTCGCTGCGTTGTCGATCAGGTTCCTCAGGATCAGCTCGAGGAGGTTCGGGTCGCACTCGACGCGGCGCACGGACGGGTCGATCTCGAAGACGAGCCGGAGATCGCGCTGGGCACAGCGCCCGGCGTACGTTTCGCTCAACTCAGCGCCAAGCTTCTCGAGATCGATCGTCTCGCGGCGCGTCGCCAGGTCGGGCGACTCGAGCTTCGACAGGTCGAGCAGATCCGAGACCATCTCCTCCAGACGCGTGACGTTCGCCTCGATCATCGCGTGCAGACGCTTGCGCATGGCGGGGTCCGCCTCGTCGACGCCCGAGAGCGTCTCGATCGCCGCCCGGATGGAGGCGATCGGCGTGCGCAGCTCGTGGCTGGCGTTGGCCGCGAAATCCGTCTTGAGTTGGACCGCCGTCGCCAGTTCGGTCACGTCGAGCAGCGTGATCGCGACGCCGACGTTCCCCGACTCGCCGAAGGTCGCCAGCGACACGTCGAACCACTGCGGGCCGGAGTCCAGGGGGAGCCGCAGGCGCTGTCGGACGGGGCCCTCGCGCCGGGCCCGCTCGTGCAGCTCCAGAAGCTCGCGGTGCGCGACGAGGTCCTCGAGCGGGGCGCCGATCGCCTCGCCGGCGGGGCGCCCGAAGATCGTCGCGGCCGAGGCGTTGCAGATGACGACGCGTCCGTCGGCGTCGGTGGCGATGACGGGCTCGTGGATGGCGTCGATGACGGCGCGCGAGGCGCCGTGACGCTCGTCCATCGCCGACAGCGCCAGCTTGATTGCCTCGTCGCGCTGGTCGAGCGCCTCGGTGATGGCGGGCAGGCTCGCCGACGGGCCCTTCTCGATCGGGTCGATCAGGGGGACGCCGATCCGGGCGACGCGTCGCCCGATCCTCCCGATCTCGACGCGGCGTTGGCGGGCGCCCCGCTCGAGGAGGTACCAGACGAGGGCGGCGGAGACGCCGACGACGATCAGGGGCGAGGCCCAGCCCGCCGCGGTCAGCCCGAGCAGCATCGAGCCGCCCGCCACCAGCAGCGCCAGCGCCACGATGATCAGCCCCCGGACCAGGGCGCCCGGGTCGGTCGGTCTGCGCTCACCCTGTGCCATCACGATCCTCGCCCCTCAGCGTACGCGACGGGGGTGGTTCGGATCTGTCCGGAGTTCGCGTGGGAGATCAGGCGTTGAGGACTGCGACCTGTCGAGGCTCCTCGGACTCCTCGCCCGCGTCCTCGTCGCTCAGCGTCGCGCGGTAGCCGACACCCCGCACGGTGCGGATCATCGGCGCCGCCCCTCGTCCGAGCTTCTTGCGGATCGATGTCACGTGCACGTCGATCGTGCGCTCCGTGACGGTCACGCCCGGACCCATCGCCCGCGCGATCAGCGCCCGGCGAGACAGCACCCGACCCGAGCATTCGACCAGCGCCGCCAGCAGGCGGAACTCCGTGACGGTCAGCTTGAGCGGCTTGCCATCGAGCGTCGCGCGGTGCGCCTGCTCGTCGATGGTCAGGGGTCCCAGCGACAGCGGGGCCGAGGGCGCGACCTCGCCCGCGCGACGCATGACCGCCTCGACCCGCGCGAGCAGCACCTTCATCGAGAAGGGCTTGGTGATGTAGTCATCGGCGCCCAGCTCGAGGCCCTTGACCTCGTCGAGCTCGTCGGTCTTGGCCGTCAGCATCACGATCGGGATCGTGCTGGTCCCCGCCGATCGCTTGAGCTTCTGGGCGACCTCCTGGCCCGAGACCTTGGGCATCATGAGGTCGAGGAGGATGAGGGCGGGCCTGGAGCGGGCGACGGCCTCGAGGGCCTCGCCCCCGTCGCTGGCCGTCTCCACCTCGTACCCCGCCCGCTGGAGGTTGTACGCGACGAGCTCGCACAGGTCGGGCTCATCATCAACCACGAGGATCCGGCGCATGGGTGCCACGGCGTCGAGTCTCCGCTAAAGGGCGCTGAAGACTACGGGGCGCCATCCTTCTCTACGCCCCGGGCGAGCAGATTTGACGGTAATGCAACACACCGGCGTCCGACATCCCCCCCGGTCGAGCAGTGAGGAAACGGGACCACGGGGCGCCCGATGAGGTGAATCGCCCCGCCGATGCCGGGGAGGACCTTCCACCGGGGTGGAGGGTGCGGGAGGGGGCATATCGCGCAAAAAACGCCGAATGATCGTATTGTGTTCGGGCCATCCCCCGGATTGTCCGAGAATTTCCTGGTCTGGTCGCTTGGTGGAGGCCGATCGCGGAGTTGGCACTTGCTAATCACGGGGGTATACTCCTCGCCCGTGCACCCGGAGTCCGGGTGGATTGAAAACCGGTCGGGTCTTCTGGAGCGTTTTTCGCTCGCCGCCCGATCGTGCAGCGCGTCGCCGGAGGCGTCGCCAGTTCAGAGCGAGACCGAGTCGGCGCAGGACGCGTCGGTCGGGAGTTCAGGTCGGAAGCCCCGGTGTGCGGGGCGCACAAGCAGGAAACAGTGGCGGGGCCGGCGAGCCGGCGCCCGCGCGAGCCCGGGACATAGGGAGGGGTTCCCCCCGGGGAGAGCACGAAGCACAGCCCATCAAGGGCGTCAGGGCGGGGCCAGTGTCTGAGCTCCCGCAATCGAAGGAGTCTTGAAGATGAGTCGGAAGACCACGGTTCTGCTGTTCGCCGGGACGGCGCTGGGCGCTTGCTCAACCGCCTTCGCTGGCGACCTCGATCTCGACCGGGCGTATGCGGCGGAGCTGCGTGCTGACGCCGCCAACCGCGCCAGCCTGCTCCAGCCCGTCGGCGGCTCCGGCCACGACGACGAGCACGGCTTCCACATCGGCGATGGCGGCAACAACATGCTGAGCATCGGCGGCGTGATCCAGTTCCGCTACATGGCGGACTTCCGTGACGGCAACGCCGTCTTCCCCGGCACCGACAACGACACCACCATCGGTTTCGAGGTGCCCCGCGTCCGCCTGATCTTCCAGGGCACGCTCAACAACCCGAACCTGCACTACCGCGTCGACGGCGACTTCGCGGACAACACCGCGAACGCCTTCTTCTTCTCCGGCGGCATCGCCGGCTCCAACACCGGCTTCTTCGAGCTCCACAACGCGTGGGGCATGTACGAGTTCGAGGGTGACGGCCAGGGCTGGTACATCCAGTTCGGCCAGATGAAGGCCCCCGTGCTCTTCGAAGAGTTCGGCGTCGAGGACTGGCACGGCATCGCGGTCGAGCGCTCGTTCATGAACGAGGTCTTCACCGCCGGCTACACCCAGGGCATCGCCGTCGGGTACAACTCCGACCAGTTCCGCTTCATCGGCTCGATCAACGACGGCGTGAACTCGCCGAACTCGACCTACAACACCGGTCTGGCCAACATCGAGGCCGACTTCGCCCTCACCGGCCGCGTCGACTTCAAGTTCATGGGCGACTGGTCGCAGTTCGAGGACATCACCAGCTGGCAGAACTCGAACAACGCCGCCCGCATCGGTGGCGCGTTCCACTACCAGCACATGGGCGACACCAACCCGTCCTTCGCCGGCTCCGGTTCGACCCCGATCGAGGACATGTTCATCTACACGATCGACGGCTCGTTCGAGGGCAACGGCTGGGGCGTGTACGCCGCCTTCGTCGGCAACCACTTCGAGTTCCAGAGCACCACCGGTCTCTCGGACATCGATAACTTCGGCGCCATGATCCAGGCCAACGTGTTCCTCACCCCGCAGTGGGAGCTCTTCGGCCGCTTCGACGCCATCTGGGCCGACAGCAACCTCACCTCCGCCGCCTTCTTCGGCCCGCTCCCCGGCGCCGACAATGACTTCTACTTCCTGACCGGTGGTGTCAACTACTACTTCATCCCCGAGTCCCACGCCGCCAAGTTCACCGGCGACGTCGTCTACTCCTTCAACGACACCACCCTCGGCCTCGCCACCGGCGCCCTGCCCCAGGCCATCACCGGCTTCCAGGGCGACGTCTCCGACGGCGAGATCCTCCTCCGCCTCCAGATGCAGCTCGTCTTCTGATCGAGCCCACGCGTCTGACGCTCATCAACTCCGACCGGTCGGCCCCACGGGCCGGCCGGTTTTTTCATGCGCCTGACGCATTTTCATGAAATCCTGGTCGCAGGCTTTGAAACCGCCCGATTCCACGGGCTCCAAGGACTCAAATATTCAAGAACGGTCATGATCGCGCGAAACCACGCCACCGCCATGCTCCTGCTCGTCCTCTCGACCCCGCCCGCGTTGGGCGGGCCGACGGCGGGGCACGACGGGAAGTTCTTCCTCGCCGACGACTCGGGCGACCATCGCCTCGACATCTCCGCCCAGCTCCAGATCCGCTACCAGGGGACGTTCCGGGACGCGGACCCCGCCGTCATCGGAGCGGACAACGACGTCACCCTCGGCTTCGTCATGCGCCGAACGAAGCTCCGCCTCGACGGGCGCGACCGCTCCGGACGCCTGTCGTACAAGCTCGTCGGCGCGTTCTCGCGCAGCCTCGGCATGCTCGCGCTCGAGGATGCACAGTTCACGCTCGGGCTCTCGGACGACTGGTCGTTGACGCTCGGCCAATTCAAGGCCCCCTTGCTGCGCGAGGAGCTCGTCTCCTTCAGCTCGCAGCTCACCTCCGACCGCTCGGTCACGACCGGGACGTTCACCGCCACCTGGACGCAGGGCGTGCAGCTTGCGTGGAGTTCGGACCGCGCGCGAACGTCGGCGATGGTCTCCGACGGGCTCAAGCAAGTCAACACGTCGTACAACGCTGTCGGCGAGTCCGATTTCGCCATCACGGCGCGCGCCGAGGTCCTCCTGGGCAAGGCGGGCGACTGGAAGCGGTTCAACGACTTCACGTCGTGGCGCGGGTCCGATTTCAACGCGATGCTCGGCGGCGCGCTGAACTGGCAGACCACGGGCGACACCAACCCCAGCGCCGCCTCGGGCGCCGGCAAGGACATCGACTCCCTCACGCTCACCACCGACCTCTCGCTCGAGGGGAACGGGTGGAACGCCTTCGCATGCTTCATCTGGCGCCGAACCGATGCGGCGGCGATGCCCGCCTTCGACGATTTCGGCGTGATCGCCCAGGCGGGGGTCTTCGTCTGTGAGCGGACGGAGCTTTTCGCCCGCTGGGACGCGGTGTTCGCCGACGCCGCCCGGGGGCTGGCGGGCGACGACCTGCACACGATCACGGCGGGCCTGAACTACTACTTCCTGCCCGAGTCACACGCCGCCAAGTTCACCGCGAACGTGCTGTGGTTCCCCGAGCCCGCCAACGACCTGGCCGGCGTCGTCAAGCCCAGCGACAGCTTCCCGCTCCTGGCCGATGCGAAGGGTGACCAGATCGCGTTCGTGATCCAGTTGCAGTTGTTGTTCTGAGAGAGGACGTGAGGCGGTCAGGTGGTCAGGTGGTGAGATGGTTAACTGGAGGAGGATCTCAGGCGGATGTATTGGGCATTGGGCAATGGGGAAGAAGTGGCAAGTGAGGCAGGTGTGACACGCCCACGACGAGTCTCCGAGTCGTGGAGTTGAATCCACTCACCACTCACCACTCACCACTCACCACTCACCACTCACCACTCACATCCGCTCGGGCGCCGGCAGACCCAGCGTCTCCAGCCCGTCCGCGAGCACCCGCTCGGTGATCGCGCACAGGCGCAGGCGCGAAGCGCGCCCGGCGTCGGTCTCGGCCTTGAGCACCGGGCAGTTCTCGTAGAACGAGCTGTACGCCGTCGCCAGGTCGTAGAGGTATGAGCACAACCGGTGGGGTTCGAGGCTCTCGGCGACCACCGCCAGCACGCCGGGGTACCGCAACAAGAGCAGGGCGAGCTGCTTCTCGGGCGCCTCGGCGATGAGGAGGTCCGCCCCCGCCGACGCCCCGGCCCCCTCCTCCGCCGCCTTGCGCAGGATGTTGCGCACGCGGACCAGCGCGTACTGCAGGTACGGCCCCGTGTTGCCCTCGAACGCCAGCATCCGGTCGAAGCTGAACACGTAGTCCTTGATCCGCTCGCCCGACAGGTCCGCGTACTTGATCGCCGCGATCGCGACCGCCTCGGCGACCTCCACCCGCTCGCCCTCGCTCAGCCCGGGGTTCTTCTCGGCGACCGTCTTGCCCGCCCGCTCGACCGCCTCGCCGAGCAGGGCGGTGAGTCGGACGTTCTCGCCCGAGCGCGTCTTGAAGGGGCGCCCGTCCTCGCCCAGCACCATGCCGAAGGCCGCGTGCTCCAGGCGGGCCTTGCTCCCGTCGGGCTTGGTGGTGTACCCGGCCTTCTCGGCGGCGCCGAAGACCTGGCGGAAGTGCAGCGCCTGACGCGCGTCCACGCAGTAGACCAGCTCGTCCCCGCCGAACTGTTGCACGCGCCGCTTCACCGCCGCGATGTCGGTGGTCGCGTACAGGAACCCGCCGTCGCCCTTGCGGATCAGGGCCGGCTCCTCGATCCCCGGCACGCGGACGACCAGCGCCCCCTCGCTCTCCTCGGCGATGCCGCGCTTGACGAGATCCTCGACCAGGGGCGCCAGCTCCGGCGCGTACGAGCTCTCGCCC
This sequence comes from Phycisphaerales bacterium, assembly GCA_041402005.1. GTDB lineage: Bacteria > Planctomycetota > Phycisphaerae > Phycisphaerales > UBA1924 > JAJRXR01. Next base: position 161,552 of record JAWKTB010000007.1, read on the forward strand.
GCGCTGTGCTCGTCGGTGATCCGCGTCCGTAGGCGGGCGCAGATCCGCAGGCACTCGCCCATCGTCACGTCCCGGATCCCCTGCCACACCGCCCAGGCCTGCTTGTCCCCGCCCTGCAGCGCGACCAGGAACTTCCGCGACGCGCCCCGGGCCGCCTCCGCGTCCTCGATCCGAAGCTCCAGCTCCGCCTCCGCCTTGGGGTTGCCCCCGCGCGACCGGACGAGCTCGAGCGCCTTGGTCTCGGGGCGGCAGGAGGCCTGGGCCGCCCGGTACTCACGCTCCAGGTCCTGCAGCGTCAGGGTCTCGATCGTCACGCCGCTCTGGGCGACGCGGTTGGCGACCATCGCGATCGGCAGGCCCCAGTCGCCCACGTGGCTCTGGCGGATGACCTTCTCGCCCAGGCGCTCGAAGACGCGGGCCAGGGCGTCGCCGATCACCGTCGCCCGCAGGTGCCCGACGTGCATTTCCTTCGCGAGGTTCACGCCGCACAGATCGACCACGATCGTGCGCTGCTTCTCTGGGGGCGTCACGCCCAGCTCCGGGGTGTCCAGGCGCGAAAGGCACGACGCCAGCGTCCCGGGCAGCAGGCGGACGTTGATGAACCCCGGGCCGGCGATCGAGTCCGCCGTCAAGGGCTCGGCGACGCCCGCGAGGTCCAGGCTCTCGACGATCTTCGCCGCCACCTCGCGTGGGTTCATCCCGACGCGCTTGGCCAGGGGCATGGCGGCGTTGGACTGGAAGTCGCCGAGCTTTTCCTGACGGCTGGCGGTGATCAGGGTGTCGGCGTTCCCCTCGAGGTCGGGGAAGGCGGCGCGGATCGCCGCCTCGAACCGCGCCGAGAGCAGCGTCACCGGATCGATCGAAGCTCTGTCCCCGTCGGTCATGGGGCGGAGTCTAGGGAACGCCCGGGGCGTCCTTCCCCCAGCGCTCCAGGATCGACGCCAACTCGTCGGCGAAGTCCGCCATCGACGTGCTGGGCAGGTGCGCCAACGGGTTGTCGATCAGGGCGACCCGCTTGTCATGGATCGCGGGGATGTCCAGGCGCCCGATCGCGCCCAGACGCTCGATCAGATCGTCGGCGGTGGGCGTGGCGGGCGCCTCGAAGGCCTCGTCCGGGCTGGGCGTGCGGGGCAGGACGAGCACGATCGCATCGGGGGCGAGGCGGAGGACGTCCTCCGCGTCAAGCTCCTGCCACGCCGCCCCGTCGGTGATCGCGGGCAGGCCCCCGAGGCGCTCGAGGATCTGCTGGTGGAAGGAGCCCGGGCCCATCGCCGAGGGAGGGTCGGTCATGCCCAGGAGCAGCACTCGCCCGGCCCGCCGAACCGCGGGCCCCCGGTCGCGCCACGCCTGGGCGAGGCGCTCACTGGGCAGGGGGCGCTCGAATCGCGTGGTCGGGTCGAGGTCCGCCGCGTTCTTCACGCCCACGCTCTCGGGGCGCTTCTCGAAGGGCTCGGCGTACGTCAGGTCCAGGTCGTCGAGCGTGCGCGCCATGTCGTCGAGCGTGAGCAGCGAGCCGTAGTTGCGGACCGTCCACCCGTGCTCCGCGGCGAGGCTCGTCAGGCGCTGAGGGAGCGGGCGCGAGCCCCACTCGAGCAGGATGTCCGTCGGGTTCGTGCGCAGGAGCGCCTCGTAGTCGATCCCGTCCTGGCTCCCGACCGCAGGAACGTCCTTGCGCAGGACCAGGTCCCAGTCGTGGCGACCGACGATCTTGTCCTCGAGGCCCAGCTCGACCAGCATGTGCGCGATCGCGGGGCTCAGGGCGACGATGCGGAGTTCGTTTTTGTCCTTCGACGAGGCGCCCGACCCGTCGTCCGCTTCGGAGGCGGTTCCCTCACACCCCGTGATCACGAGAGCGAACACGAGGGCGAGGAGGACGAGTGCGAATGAGGCGAGACGGCGCATCGCGTGAGGCTAGGTGGGGGCGTGAAGCCGGTCGCGGATCGCGTCGCGCAGGGCGAGCAGGCGGTCGTTGGGCACGAGCGGGAAGGCGAGCGTCCGATCGCGGGCGATCTGGGCGCCCCGCCTGGCGCCGCCCGCCGCCCGTTGGAGGCGCTGGGCCTCGCGGTCGAGGGTCTCCAGGGTGGTGGCGTGACGCTCGCGGGCCTCGCGGAGGCTCTCGTGGAGCTGGGTGAACAGGGGCGCGGGGCTCTGGCCGACTAGTTTGGCTTGCTCGATCCGGGCGAGCAGCTCGCGCTTGGCGGCGTCGGCGCTCTCGTCTCCCAGCAGGCCCGGGTTGTGACGGGCCGCGTGCGCCAGCCACGACGCGTGGTCGGCCCGCTCGGCGTCGTGGAGATTCGTCACGCGGACGTCGGGCAGGACAGTCGCCGTCACGACCGCCGCGGGCGCGAGCGGGCGCCCGAGCCACGCGCCGATCCAGTCCTCGGTGACGAGGTCGTACGCGCCCCCGCCCGTGCCGTGGATGAACAGGTCGCAGGCGCCGAGGCGCACGAGGGTGGTCAGCAGGAGCGCCCGCGGCGCGAGGCGCTCGGTCGATGCGTCGGCGAGGTCGCGGGCGGTGGCGCGTCGGCGCTCACCATCGGGCGTGATGATCCAGAGAGGCAGCTCGGGGCCGCGGGCTTCGTCGGTGACCACGAGCGGGCGCACGCCCGAGTCCGGGTGTCGCTCGACCGCGTCGTTGTACGCGCTGACGCACGCCGCGGGATCCTCGCGCATCCGCGCGACGAGGTTGGCGAACATCGTCGTGCCCGAGAGGTCGCGGGCGAAGACGCTGGTCGGCGCCGGTCCGAGGAACGACGCCAGGTCCGCCAGCGCCCGCTGCACCTGCCTGGCGGCGTCCGGCTCGTCCTCGTGAGCCCTCAGAGCCTCCCCGATCGGGCGGACGGGCTCGGGGACGAGGTCGCCCGGGGCGACCCGGATCGCCCTCTGGGCGGCGGTCGGCCTCAGGCCCTCCCCCTCGGGCCTCCCGGGCTCCAGGCGGGCCAGGCCCGGGCGGGGGGCGCCGTCCTCCCCTGTGGCGGGGTAGCGGATCAGCGAGGCGTCCCCGGCGTCCTGGTCGGCGACCAGCCAGGCCGGGAAGGCCCCCAGGGCCTCGCTCCCCTCCACGCACGCGATCCACTTGGCGAGGATGCCGGGCCCCCAGAACTCGCTCTGGTGCCCGCTCATGACGACCGGGCGGTCGGTGGGGAGGCTTAACTGCTCACGTAGGGCCCGCGACTCGTCGGTCGGCTCGAAACGGATCAGCCCGCGCCACCGGTCCGCGCCGGGCTCGATCACGAGCCCGAAGTCGGACGCGACAAGCTCCCGCGCTGCTCGGGCGCCCTCGCTCACCGACACCGACACCCGGCGTGGACGTTCTCGAGGGCCTGGGGCGGCAGGCGGTCGGCGCAGCGCTCGAGCTCGCAGTGGAGGACACGCCGGTAGTGCCCCTCGCGGATGGCGGCGTCGTCGAGCCCCCCGCCAAACGTCCGCGTGGCGTCGTTGTAAATCAGGCGGACCGGGATCTCCCCGATCCGCAGGCCATTGGCGACCGCCTGGACCCAGAGCTGCATCGGGAAGGCGTACCCGTCCTCGCTCAGGGTGAGGCCGCTCATCGCCTCGACGCGGTGGGCCTTGAAGCCGCAGAACGAGTCGGTCAGGGTCAGGCCAAGCCGCTCGTTGATCTCGGCGGTCATGCGGTGGTTGATCGCCCGGCGATCGGGGGGCGGCGAGTCGGAGTCCTCGTCGAGGTGCAGGTAGCGGGAGCCCGAGATGATGTCGAGGTCTCCCGCCGCCGCGGCCTCGAGGAAGCGGGGGATCGAGGCGGGCTCGTGCTGCTCGTCGCAGTCCATGGTGATGATCCAGTCGAAGCCACGCCCGGCGGCAAAGGCGAAGGCGTCTCGCAGGGACCGCCCGTACCCGTGGTTGACGGGGTGACGGATCAGCTCGAAGCCCAGGGCGGGCTGGAGATCGGTCAGCAACTGGGGCGTTTGATCGGTGGAGGCGTCGTCGATGACGAGGACGTTCTCCGCGTAGTCCCTGAGGCGTCGGAGGACGCCCTCGACGTACGCCTGCTCGTTGTAGACGGGGACGGCGACAAGGGTCTTCATGGCACGCACTCCTGAGGGGGCAAACACCCGGCGCCTCCTGGAAGAACCCGTTCGGTGGCCCGTGTCATCCCGCCGAGGCTTCGAACTTTAGACGTGGGCTCCTGCGAGGACGCCGAGGGCCCTCGGATCACCCCTGGCTGGGGCCCTGGTCCGACCCGGTCGAGACGTCGCCCTCTTGGGGCGTGCTGCGGGCCAGGGAGGTGAAGGCAGCGAAGCCGAAGGGCTTGCGCTCGTCCTCGTCCTCCTCGTCGCCCTCGACGGCGGCGGCCTCGAGGCGACGGACAAGCTCCTCGGAGAGCGAGTGGAACGAGCGGATCTGGCTCAGGGGGAGGGTGAACATCTCGCCGGTGGGGGTGCGGATCTGGTAGACGGTGCACTGCACGTCGCCCGAGAGCATGCGGGAGCGCGCCGAGCCCGGGACCGAGCAGGCGAAGACGGGGTAGATGTCCGCGATGGGGATGCGCTGGCCGAGGGTCGTGATGATCGCGATGCGCCCGTCGAAGAGCTCGTCGATGGGCCCGGCGGACTGGGCGGCGCCGCCCGCGGTGGGGCTCAGGCGCCCCCCGGAGCCGGCGGCGACGGCGAGGGCGGAGAGGATCTCCCGCATCACGTTCTGCCAGAAGACCTCGCGCCGACCCGCGATGACGCGTGGGTCCTCCTCGTAGTTCTCCGCAGATCCGGGGATCGTCATGCCTGCTCGACTCCCTGGGCGCGGGCGGGTTATCCGCGGGATCGCGGGCCCGATGACGCCTCAACCCGCACAGATGCTACGGCTTCCGTCCACGTTCCCGCGCCCCGCCATGCGGCGGGCAAGTCCGAGCATCCTTGGGCCGATACGCGTGTCGGAGGCGTTCCATCATGGCTTCAACCGGCAAGGCGTTCGATCAGGTCAAGGCGATCCTCGGCAAGCTGGACCGCCAGGTGGACGAGGCCAGGCACAAGCGGCTTGGTGACGACGACCTCCCGATCCGCCCTGCGCGGAACGAGAGCCAGGCGTCCGCCTTCGAGACGCCCGCGAGCAATGGCGCCCCTGATCCCAACGGGCCAAACGCCGGCATGCCCGCCCGCCAGTCCAAGTACGGGCGGGCCCGCCCCCTCAACCGCACGGGCGACGCGACCGGCGCGTGGTCCAGCCCGACGCCCCGCAACGGGCACGGCCTGGACGAGACGGTCGGCTGAACGCCCCCCGACACCCGCCCCGCGCTCAACCCGTTCCCCCGCGTCCGGTATCGGTGGCATGCGCCATGCCATCACGATGTCGGTCCTGTTCGTCTGTGCTCTCGTGCTTGCAGCGGCTGGGGGGCTCAGTGGGAACCGGGAGCCGGAAGACGCCCGGGCGACGACGTACATCCTCGTGCGTCATGCGGAGAAGGTTGACGACGGGACGCAGGATCCCGGGCTGACCGAGGCCGGGCGGGCGCGGGGAGAGCGGCTTGCGTCGATGCTCCGCTCGATGGGGGTGGTGGGCGTGTACACGAGCGGGTACGAGCGGACGCGGGCGACCGGGGCGCCGATCGCGGCGATGGCGGGCGTGCCGGTTCAGACCTACGACCCGCGTGACCCCACGGGGTCGATCGAGGAGATCCGCAAGGCGCACGAGGGGGGCGCGGTCGTGATCGTGGGGCACTCGAACACGATCCCCGACCTCGTTCGGCGTCTGGGGGGCGACTGCGAGGCCAGGACGCTCGCCGAGGACGCGTACGACGACGTCTTCGTCGTGACGGTGCTCGAAGACGGGCGCGTGCTCACGCACCACCTGCACAGCTAGCCGCGCTGCGAGGCGATCCAGCGGTCGATCTTCTTCTCGAGGACGGGCAGGGGAAGGGCGCCCGAGTCGAGGATCGCGTCGTGGAAGGCGCGGAGGTCGAAGTCCTCGCCGAGGGCTTTCTCCGCCCGGGCGCGCAGCTCGAGGATCTTGAGCTGGCCGATCTTGTAGGCGGTCGCCTGGCCCGGCCAGCCGATGTACCTATCGACCTCGTTGGCGACGTTGGTCTCGGTGAGGGCGCCGTTGGCGAGCATGTACTGGATGGCCTGCTCGCGGCTCCAGCCCTTGGTGTGGATGGCGGTGTCGACGACGAGTCGGAGGGCGCGCCACATCTCGAAGTTGAGTCGCCCGAAGTCGTCATAAGGGTCGGCGTACAGGCCCCGGTCCGCGCCGTCGTCCACGTCGTCGACGCCCATCTCGAGGCCCAGTCGCTCGGCGTAGAGCCCCCAGCCCTCGACGAAGGCGGTGTATCCGCCCATGCGGCGCAGGGGGTGCACGTTCTCGAGCTCGAGGGCCAGGGCGATCTGCTGGTGGTGCCCGGGGACCGCCTCGTGGAGCGTGAGCGCGATCATGTCGTACTTGGGGCGCTGGTCGAGGGCGTAGGTGTTGGCCATGAAGTAGCCGGGGATGCCGCTCTTGAGTGAGCCCGGGTAGTAGAAGGCGGTGGGTGAGGCCTTGGCGGCGAAGGGGGGGATGGGGCGCACGCCGTAGGGCAGGCGCGGGAGCATGGCGAAGAGCTTGGGCATCTCGGCGTCGACGCGCTTGGCGATGTCGCGGTAGGCGGCGAGCAGCTCGTCGGCGTCGTCGAAGTAGAAACGCGGGTCCGAGCGCAGATAGGCGACGAAGGCGTCGAAGAGGGCCTGGTCGTCGTGGTACTTGGCGCCCTCGCGCGGGTACCAGTCGGTGCGCCGGATCGTGTCGAGCATCTCGGCCCGGATGCGGGCGACCTCGCTGAGCCCGATCTTGTGGACCTCGTCGGCGGTCAGGTCGAGCGTCGTGTGCTCCTTCAGGGCGAGGTTGTACGCCTCGACGCCGTCGACCGAGTCGCTGATCGCGACCGTCGCCCGGCACGCGGGCAGGTACTCGTTCTGAAGAAACAAGGCCAGCTCGACGTACGCCGGGACGATCTGGTCGCGGATCGCCGCCTCGGCGCGTTGGGCGAGCGGGTCGTTCTCGTCGAGCTTTCTCAGGGGCGTGAAGAAGGGGCTCAGGGTCGGATCGGCCTGGATGCTGGGCGTCGCCTGGGCCATCGCCTGCTCGACGGTCGGCTCAACGACGACGCGCGGGGGCACGCGCCCCGCTTCCATGCCGGCGCGCATCTCGTCGATCGCGTCGCCGATCTGGTTGGCGACCTGCTCGAGTCGGGCGACGTAGTCCGCGTCGTGCTTGGGCCTGGTGAAGGGGACGCTCTGCCAGAGCTGGGGGAGCCAGACCTGCGGGCCGCCCATGGTGTTGACGGGCATCTGCTCGCGGTGCAGCGCCGCGAGACGCACCGCGAGGTCGAGCTGGTAGACGAGCAGGTCGCGGTCGAGCAGGTCCTCCTCCGAGGCGCCCCGCATGTCGAGCGCCTTGGCGCGATCGAGCCAGGCCTTCTGACGCTGCGTCCATGCGGCGACGGCGGCGGGGGAGTTGTCGCTCAGGCGGTCGTTGAAGCGGTCGTCGCCCAAGGCGGGCCCGACCTGCTCGGGGTAGGTCTCGAGCGTCGCCTCGAGGATCTCGTCCATGAGGGCGATCAGATCGGGGTCGCGCTCGGGGGCGCGGGCGGCGGTCGGGCGTGCCTCGGGGGCGGCGAGGGCCGGGAGTTCGACGGTGAGTGCGACGCCGAGGGCCAGGGCGGCGGCGAGGCGACGGATCGGTCGGGATGTGCTCATGGCCCAAGCGTACGGGCGCCGATCGGGCGGGTGGCGGGTCGTCGTTCGAGGTGGAAGGGGTCTCGTCGGGCGTTGCGAGCGGGCGCCTTGCCGGGGCGACGCCGGCGACTACGATTGCTCCCGATTGGGGATTGGTGTAATGGTAGCACGGCGGATTCTGGTTCCGTTAGTCTGAGTTCGAGTCTCAGATCCCCAGCTTGAAAAGGGCCCCGCGCGAGCGGGGCCCTTTATCTTTTGGTACGGAGTGTTTGCCCGGGATCGTGTCGCCAAGTCCCACTTCAGTTTGGGAATTTGTTTTCGTAAAGATCACAATCTCCAAGGTTGTCAAAATCCACACCCGAGTTGTGGAGTGAGACGCATCCGCGAATCAGGGATTCGTCACCTTGGATTCCAATCCCGTTCGTGCTGTTTACGGAACAGTTCTCAATGACTCCCTCGCCAATCGAGATGCCAACGATGCCATTGAACCACGCTGTGCAAGTGTGCAATGCGCATCCCGAAGCCCCATCGCTTTGGAAGCCTTCTCGGACGTTCTCTTCTGCAACACACGATACCGCGATTGATCCATCATCCAATTTGAATCCTTGCTCGTCGTTGAATGCAGAAACGCAGTCACGAGCCGTCGAGCCGCTCAAGATGCGCATGCCTGCGCTCATGTTGTGAGTAGCGGTACAAGAGGCAACAGTCGATTGAAGAGCCAGTATGCCCACCATCGCATTACTATCAGCAGTGCAGCGTTCTGCGATCCCGCCCTCTGCAATCACGAGGCCGCGGCCGCCATTGCTCTCCGAATGGACACTTTGAATCCTCGATACGATCGCGTTACCGAGATCGATGCCATCGCCATTCCAATCACGCACGTTGCCGTTCAGAATAGTGATGTTGCGCCGTAAGCCACTGGATCCGACGATGCCATCTAGCGAGCCTGGCACTCCAAAGAGAGTCCACCCCCCGAGATCGATCGTCACATTGTCTGCCTCAATCATGATTCCGTTCTCGTTCACAAGGCCGACAAGATTCTGCCGAACTACGTAGGACCCGGAGCTTGTGATCACAAATGGAAGGCTCGTAATCGGCGTGCGAAGATCACAAGTGGCCACCTGACGATCAATGCGAACGGGAGGGCCTCCCATCGGTTGGGCTACGACAAAGCCCCCAATTAATGCGAGTGTGCATGCCACAAATAGAGCGCTGGTTTTCATGTCGCGACCTCCTAAGTGTGCACAAAGTATTGATAGTGCAACAGATTAGAGGTTCGGAATCAAGACAAGATATTATTATACGTAAACGACTGGCATTTGTATAGTTATGGCGATGCTCAGTTGTCCTCGCCGATCGGCGGGTCGGTGGGCTCGGTGGCGAGGGCCTTCTCGGGGTCGGAGGCGCCGCCTGGCATGTTGTCGAAGCCGCGCTCGCGTGCGGGCAGGGGGACGCCGACGGTGTCGGGGTTCTTGAGTGCGGAGGCGACGCGCTTGGCGTCCTGTCGGGCGCGGTCGTGCTCGAGGCGGGCCTCGCGCTCGATGCGGCGCAGGCGTTTCTGCTGCTCGGAGTCCTCGCCGCCCAGGAGCGCGCGGACGACGCCCTTGGTCCCCCTGAACTGCTCGGCGGTGATCGACAAATCCGGGGGCGTCCCCCGGACGTGCGTCGTCACCAGCTCGTCGCGGATCCCCTCGACGAGGTCAGACAGGAACGGCACGGGGCGCACCGCCTGCGAGCGGAAGACGAGGTCGAGGTCCGAGGCGGGCCAGCGCATCGTGCCGTACCCGAACAGCTCGACCGACGGCGAGAAGACGGAGATGTTCTCGAAGGTGACGTGGTCGCCCTGGATGTAGTAGTCGGCCTGGGCGAGGTCGAGCGAGCGTCCGAGGGGCGCCTGGAGGTTGGAGAACTCGATGAGCTGGAGCATGAGGGGCATCTCGACGACACGCCCGCCCGAGACGATTGCCGTTCCGCGCCCGATGCGCGAGGAGGGATCGCCCATGGTCGCGGAGATCGAGATGCTCGCGTCGAGCAGGCCTCTGGAGAGGTCGCCGGGCTCGGACCAGTCGGTGGTGTCGGGGAGTGGGCTGGCGGCGGCGCCGAGGTCTTCGAGCAGGGGCGCGGCCCGAGCGCGCGAGATCTGCATGTCGGCCCAGTAGCGTCGTGAGGGGGGCTCGACGGGGCCGACGGGCGGGGTTTGGTGCTGCTTCTCGTGGATTTGCGCCGTGCCGGCGAGGCGACCGCCGTGGACGTCGGCGGTGATGATCGGGACGAGGACGACGGAGTCCTCGTCGCCCGAGCGGAAGCGGGCGTGCGCGTTGGAGAGTCGGATGCCGCCGGCGCGGAGGTGGTCGGCGAGGACGTCCACGCGGAAGGCGGGGCGGCCACCGTCGGCGGAGGAGGCTTCGAAGTCGATGCGACCGGCGGCGTCGGTGATGGGCATGCCGACGTCGGCGCCGGCGCCGGTGACGTCGATCGCGCCGGTGAAGTCGTAGGAGATCGGTCCGTCCGCGCCCTCGCGGCTGAGGGTGACGCGCATCGCCGGGGCGTGCAGGCTGCCGGCGACGCGCAGGCCCATGTCCTCGATCAGCGCCCGCGCCGAGCCGGGCAGGAGGGCGAGCAGGTCCTCGGGCGTGCCCTTCGCGTCGAGCTCGGCGTCGGCGTGCAGGTCGAGCCCGCCGTCGGGCTGGTGGTCCCACCCGCCGTCGAGTCGGAGCGACCAGTCGCGCGAGCGCGCCTCGAGGCCTTCGATCGTCCCGCCGGTGTCGCGCAGCTCGAAGCGTCCCGAGACCTGCTCGAGCTGGACGCGTCCCGAATCGGTCGCGAACGAGAGCGTGCGTGGCTCGAGCGAGCCGGCGAGCGACAGGGGGGGCATGCCCAGGCCGTCGCCCTGGTAGGGAGGCTTGCTCGGGTCGGGCGTGAGGCGGAGGTCGAGCGAGTACTCGCCCGCGGGCTCGTGCTCGTCGTAGAGGGCGAGAAGCTCGGCGCCCATCGCCTCGGCGACCAGCGCCCGGCTCAAGGGGGAGGCGACCGGCGCGTCGTTCAGGGTGATGACAAGCTCGTGGTCGGCGCGGGTCGGGGGGCGCTCGCCCGGGCGGACCAGCGGGAGCGAGCCGTCGATCGTGAGTCGCCCGCCCGGCTCGCCCCCGACGACGACGTTGGCGCTGAGCGCATCGGCGTGGATGGCGGGCTCGGGGCCGGCGTCGATGCGGACGACACCCTCGCCGTCCTGCAGGCGGACCTCGCGCCCGCGAACGAGGAAGTCGAGCGCGCCGACGGGTCCGATCTCGATCTCGGGGCGGACGCGCTCGCCCAGCTCGCCCACGACGCGGGCGCGCACGGGCAGGCGCCCGCGTGGCTCGTGCTCGGCGTTGAGGTGGGCCAGCGCGTTGGCGGCCTCGGGCGAGAAGACGCCGACGAAGTGCTCGATCGGCACCTCCGGGTTCAGCTCGCTGGTCTTGGCCTCGGCGTACAGCGCGGGCCCGCGCTCGCCCTCCTCGCTGTCGCCCCAGCGCTGGCCCGGGGGGGACTCGATCTGTGAGAAGAGCTCGACGCGCGTCGAGGGGCGGTCCGGGTCGTCGGTGATCGGCGTCGCGTCGGCGGCGAGGTCCACGATGATCACGTCCTCGCGGACGTAGATGGTGCCGCTCGTGTTCTGCAGCTCGAGCGGGGGGAGCGAGTCGTCCACGCTCTTGGGGACGGCGCGGACGTCGAAGAGGGAGGTCTCGACGTCGTACCCGATGCTCCCGTCGGCGCGGGGGGCGATGTCGGCCCAGCAGTCGACGCTCCCGCCGAGGTTTAAGCGGTCGATGAGTTCGTCGAGCGAGCCGGGCGTATCGCGTTGGTCGGCGAGGACGCCCTTGGAGGCGCTGACGCCCGGGATCGCGTTGAGGGCGAGGTCGTCGATGGGGATGTCGTGCCCGACGATGGTGATGACGGGCACGTGGGGGGCGTCGGGGGCGAGGTCCACGCGGGCCTCGACGCTGGCGCTCCCGCCCCGCAAGGGGCGGAACATGCCGCCGGTGACGGTCGTTTCCGCGTCGGAGATGTCGAGCGTGACGCCGGTGGCGAGCAGCGGGAGGGGGAAGTGCTTGGGCAGGACGCCGCCACGCGGCAGGTGGGCGACGATGTGCTTGGACCAGTGCGTGTGGCTCGGCGTGTCGAGGGTGGGGTCGCGATTCAAGGAGATGTCGACGCTGGCGACGCCGCCGAGCTCGAAGGCGGGCGCGTCGGCGTTGTCGGCGAGGCTGGCCTGGTCGGGGCCCCAGGGCCCGTCGCCCGCGGGGGTGACGAGGCCCGCGTCGAGAAGCTCGTCGTAGCGGTCCCTGCTGAAGAGTTCGTCGAGCATGGCGACGCGCTGCGCGTTCAGGGCTTCGCGCAGGGTGTCGTCGATGGGCGCGTCCTCGACGTGGAGGTCGATCTTGGCGGCGGCCTGCTCTCCCAGGGGTTCGAAGTGCGCGCTGCCCGTGAGCTTTGCGCCGGTGGGCGAGACGCCCTTGATCCTCGAGATGGTCAGGGATTGGCGGTCGAACTCGACCTTGGCGGAGAGGTCGTGGAAGGGGTAGGGGAAGTGCGAGAACGCGCCGGCGCCGTTGGAGATGTCGATCTCGCCGAAGATCTTGATGGGCGAGGCGACGCCGTCGACGGGCGCGTCACGCATGACGTCGATGGCGGCGCTCACGTCGGCGGTGGGGGAGGAGAACATCTCGAGCTTCTCGAGCACCTCGTCGGGCGCAAAGAGGAGCAGATCCATGTCCTCCTCGAGGCGGAAGTTCGTCTCGAGTCTGCAGATGAACGTGGAGTCCAGGCTCGTGCCCAGGTACGTGACGCTCACGTTGTACGCGAGCGTGTCCAGCAGCCCCCGGAACTCGGCCTCGACCCGGTCGTTGCGGAACGTGAGCGACCCGGACGTGTCCGTCATTCGAGCCAGGGGGCCGTCGGAGGTGAGGTTCCCCTCCTTGTCGAACGGGAGGTTGACCGCCACCGATTCGAGCGAGAGCCTCGCCAGCACCGAGCCGTCCGGGTCCATGTGGAAGGTCGTGGGGCGGACGCGCCCGACCAGGTCGAGTCGCTTGTAGACGTCGCGGTAACGGGACGGGACGGCGTCGGCGGACCAGTCCTCGAGGTTCACGCCGTGGAGCGTCAGGTCGATGCCGGCCTCGTCGATGCGGCCCGAGAGTTCGATGGGCTGCTGCTCGGGCGTGTCCGACTCGTGCACCTGCTGGATGTGGAAGGAGTACCCGGGCCTGCCCTCGACGGTCCGCGGCTCGAGCAGGCCGGCGAAGGGCAGGGCGCGGAGCGTCGCGTACCCCCGCGGCCCGTGCTCGCCCAGCTCCATGATCCCCGAGCGCGCGACGAGCGTGGGGAGCGTGAAGTTGGCGGCGTCCGATTTCCCACCAAGGCCCAGCAGCGAGACGTCCGCGATGTTCAGGCGCCCGGTGTCCACGTCCTGGCTCACGCGCAGGTGCGGGCGGTCGAGCTCGACGCGGGTGACGCGCGGAGAGCCCGAGAGGGCGGCGCCCCAGTCAATCCAGATCCGGGCGCGGTCCACCTCGAAGAAGCGCGACGCGACGCCCTTCTGTCCCGGCGCCGTGAAGCGTGCGTTGCGCAGCACGATCGAGCCGTCGAGATCCACCACGACGCGGTCGGCCTGGATGTCGGCGTGGATGTTGGAGGCGACGCTTGGGAGGACGGCGTAGCGGGCGACGCCCGACCTCGCCGCGACGAAGAGGAAGACGAGCGCCAGGGCGAGCGTGACGAGGGCCAGGCGGAGGAGGCGGCGCTTGCGTGACAGGCCCGCTCGGGCGGGTCGGGCCTTGGCCCGTTTGGCTCCGGATGGGCTCGGGGGGGGCGTGGTCATGGGCGCCCTGGGCCGCCTCGCATCAACGCCGGCGGCGGGGTCCGGATGGTACACCCCGCCCGCCGCCCCGTCGCGCGTCGTTCTGGTCGCGGCGGGAGACGCATGGGCTCACACGCGAAGTCAGGGGATACAAACATCGACATGACGACCAAAGGGCGGATTCGGGCGCGGCGGGGCGTGGGGTCGTCCCGGTCGCGGAGCCTGCGCCGGGCGCGGGCCGGATCGGGACGTCTCGCCATCGCGACGCCGGCGGCGGGGGCCCCTGGCTCGGAACTCGCGTCCGCGGGGCGGTGGGGCGTCGCGGGGGCGCGCTGGGCGCGCCGGAGTGAGGTACGCCCGCATCACCAGGCGGGTTGCGATCGTCGTGGTCGCCCCTGTTGAACGTCATGCCGGAATGAGAAAGCGGGCGCGGGGGGTTCGGCCCCCGCGCCCGGTCATGAACGAGCAGGGAAGGAAGCGTGTCGATCAGCGACGACGACGGCGCGAAGTGGCGAGGGCGCCGGTGCCGAGGAGGAACGCCGTGCCCGGGGTCGGGACGACGCTCATCTTGACGAAGGAGAAGTCGGCGTACTTGCCCTTGTCACCGGGGTTGCCGCTCTTGAGCTTGAGGCTGGTGATCTCGCCGCCGAAGATGTCGTCGCCGGAGATGCGCCAGTACCCGCCGCCGGCCTCGGTGGCGATGGAGAGGTTGACGACGACGCCGGAGTTGGACCAGACGGCGGTGGTGGGCCCGGTGACCATGAGGGTGTCGTCGGAGATGTCGGTGATGACGCGGGCGATCTCGGCGGGGTGGTCGCCGAACTGGTGGTTGTCGTAGAGGAAGGCGATCTCGAGGCAGTCGACGGTGACGGCGGTGTCGAACTCGAACTTCATGTACTCGTTGCCGTCGATCTCGCCGGTGACGCTGCCGTCCTTGATGCCCATGCCGGTGATGCCGTTGACTGTCTTGAGCTTCATGACGCGGGGCGACGTGTGGACGTCGACCTGGACGCCGCCGATGTCGAGCGTCTGGCTGGAGACGCCCTCGGTCAGGTCCAGGTAGCTGAGCACGTCGGCGCTGGCGGTGGAGCAAGCGAACGCGCCGCCAATGACGGCGCACAGCAGGGTCGCGGTCTTCATCTCTTCTCTCCTCGTCTTCTCTTGTGTGGAGCGGGGGGTCTGCCCGCTCACTTCAACGATGCCACGGGGACGAGGCGCCGCAACGCAAGCGGCGCGAAGGCGCGGTCCGGTTGCGCCGGGTCTGGCGCGAGCGACGGGCGTGACGGGGGTCGTGCGGGTTGTGCGGGGAATCGAGGCTGCCAGCCCGTGATTACCGGGTCCATTCCCGCGTCGCGATGGCGCCCCGCGCGAGGGCGACCCCGATCCAAAAGAGCGCGAGCAGGAGCGTCACGCCGATCGCCCATCCCCAGCCGAAGGAGAAGAGCGTGATCGCGACGACGAACGAGTCCGCGACGGCCACCAGCAGTCGCCCGGAGCGGGGGCCTCGTGCGGCGTGGGATTCGAGGCGGTTCATCCGCCCGCACTCTGGGCAGCGGACCATGCCATTCTCTGCCGGCAACCCCGCCAGGGGGTACTCGCATGTCTCGCAGGTCGCATCGTCCGCGGCGGGGGCGTCGTTGGCGCTCATCTCGTCGCCAGCCAAGCCGGCAGGGCCCGGGGGCGCCCGTTCGCGTCCACGCACGCCAGCTCGGTCGAGGCGATGGCGCACACGCCGTCGGCGGGCGTCGCGGGGTCCTCGGGGTCGGGCGGGGCGCCCAGACGCTCGAGCAGGGCCACCTCGTACTCGTGGCGGATCTTGATCTTGGAGCCCCCGACGACGCGGGTGCGCACCTCGACGAGGTCGTCATACCGGACGGGGCGGCGGTACTTGACGTCGAGCTTCGTGATGACCAGGAAGACGCCGGCCTTCTCGAGCTGGGCGTAGGTGACGCCCGTGTCTCGGAGCAGCTCAGTCCGGGCCTCCTCGAGCCACGGGACGTAGGAGGAGTGGTGGGCAACGCCGAAGGGGTCGCACTCGGCGTAGCGGACACGCAGGCGAACGCTGCCGTGGGTCGGGACGCTGGAGGTCGGTTCCGGCGCACCCGTCATGGGCCGGCGTCCGGGTTGAGGAAGGAGAGGTGCAGCTCGCAATGGCGGAGGTGGATCTTGACCGCCTGCTCGTGCCCGAGCCTGCCGAACATGGGGTTGCGATGCCCCAGATCCTTCGTGCGCAGGACCTGGTTCTTCTCGCGCAGGAACGCAATCGACTCCTCGAAGGGGTTGTCGGGCTCGGACTGGGTCTTGCCCTCGGGCCCGGGCAGGCCGGCGGGGAAGCCCTTGTTCAGGAACCGCCCCTTGAACACGCGCCCGAACGCCTTGACCGGGAGCGGGACGCGCTTGGGCAGGTCGCCCGTCTCGTAGCGGACGATCCAGCGGGCCAGGTGGTGCATCGCCTGCGAGGGCGTGTAGTTGCCGGTGTGCGTGAGCGTGCCGGCGTTGTGGGAGGCCTCGATGCGGTCGAGCTCCCTGTCGAGGTCGTCGAGGGTGTCGAAGCGGAGTGGGCGGCGCTCGGCCTTTCGCGTGTCGATCGCCATGGCGGGCGAGTGTAGGTCGGCGTCTTGGGCGCCCCCATCCGCAAGAGTCAGGCCGTCGGCATCGGAGCCGCTGGCTTGGTGGCGCGGACGGCGTTGGCGCCGTCGATCGCCTTGGTCACGAACATCCAGAACGGCACGAGGTTCACGAGCCCGATCAAGATCCCGAGGTACGGGATGATCGAGCAGACGGCGAGGATGCACATCACCATCGCGAGCCCCTCGGGGACGGGGGGCGTGGAGACGCTCTTCTCCTTGGTGTACTTGTTGAAGTCCACGGCCCAGCCCCACCAGGCCACGAAGATCCAGTAGAGCTGGAACAGCGGAATGAACAGGAAGCCGCAGGCCTTGCCCGGGGTCGTGCGTACGTTCCCGTCCTGGATCGTCTCCCAGAGCTTGTAGACGAGGATCGCGATGAACGCGATCGCCAGGAAGAGGAGCAGGAAGGCGAAGCACGAGAGCCCCAGGGCCCCCATTGCTAGGTTCTGGTTGCCCGAGAGTGACATCGCGATGCTCACGATCGCCAGGATCCATTGCAGCGCAAGCGAGCCGAAGATGGCCAGGATGAACATGTTCTTGTTGATCTGCGGCATGCGTGCTCCTCGTGATCTCGGAGATCGGCGCCCGCTATGACGCGAGGGCGGTGTGTGTGTTTCTTCGTCGCCAGGCCAGGGCCGCGACGACCAGCAGCCCGATCGCGCCCGCGTGCACGAGCGATTCCAGGACGCCGATCGCGATGAGGATCGGGCGGATGTCGTCGAAGAACCGCTCGCCCCGGTAGACGCCCGCGACGAGGGTCTCGCGGGCGAGCATGCACACGACGCCGACGACGAGCATCGCCCCCAGGGCGAGGATCACGCACAGCGCCGGCCCGACGCGCCGCCGAGCCAGCACGAGCGCGAGGACGATGCCGACGACCTCGACGAGCAGCGTCGGCGCCATGTAGGGCAGGCGGGCCGCGATCTGGGCCCACGCCGAACTCGGGTCTGCGTTGAAGTACACCCCCGTTCCCCTTTTCCCCTGGCCGGGGCGCCCAGCCTACCGCCCCGCGGCTTCGTCCGCGAAAGGGCTTGACCCGGGGCGGGACAGATGATAGGTATTTGATTGGGTATTTGGGAGAGCCTGCGATGGGCCTGCGGGTGCTGTTCTTCGACCTGAACTCGTACTTCGCCTCGGTGGAGCAGCAGCTCCGCCCCGAGCTGCGGGGCAAGCCGGTCGGGGTCGTGCCGGTGATGTCGGACACGACATGCTGCATCGCGGCGAGCGTCGAGGCGAAGGCGGCGGGGGTGAAGACCGGGACGGGCGTGCGCGAGGCCAAGGCGATCTGCCCCGGGATCCGCCTGGTGCTCTCGCGCCCCGAGGAGTACGTGAAGATGCACCACCGCGTGCGCGAGGCGGTGGAGACGTGCATCCCGATCGCGGCGATGCGGTCGATCGACGAGGGGGTCTGCCGCCTGGGCATCGGCGAGCGGGATCGGGCGTCGGCTGAGGACCTGGCCCGGCGCATCAAGGGGGTGATCCGTGAGCGCATCGGCGACGTCGTCAGGTGCTCGATCGGCCTGGCGCCCAACGAGCTGCTGGCCAAGATCGGCACCGACATGCGCAAGCCCGACGGGCTCATGACGATCGAGGAGCACGAGCTGCCCGGCGTGCTCTACGAGCTGGAGCTGACCGACCTGCCGGGGATCGCGGGGCGGATGCGCCGGCGTCTCGACCGTGCCGGCGTTCGGAGCGTGCAGGATCTGTGCGCCCTGTCGGAGGATGAGCTGGGTCGGGCGTGGGGGAGCGTGGTTGGGCGGCGGTGGTGGTACTGGCTGCGCGGGCAGGAGGTGGTGACGCCCCGCATCCGTCGGCACACGATCGGGCACCAGCACGTGCTGGCGCCCCAAATGCGCACGGACGAGGGGGCGCGGGCGGTGGCGTTCCGCCTATTGCACAAAGCCGCGGCCCGCGCGCGCCATGAGGGGTACGCCGCCCGGGCGCTATGGGTCGGCGTGCGTCCGGAGGAGATCCACGGCGGCGACCCCGGGGTCAGCATCGCCTACGCCGCCGGCCCGTCCTCGCCCGGGCGAGAGGGCTCGGTCGGCGGCGGGCGTTGGTGGTCGCGCGAGAACGCGTGGGAGGAGGTGGTCTCGCTCGGGCCGGGGTGCGTGGACACGGGCGCCATGGCCTGTGCGCTCGCCGAGGCGTGGTCCCGCCGCCCGCCGACACGTCCCAAGTGGATCGGCGTGACCCTGCTCGGGCTCGTCGAGCGCGAGATGACGCTGGCCCTGTTCGAGCGTGAGCGTCACGACGAGGCGTTGTCGGCGGCGATGGACCGGATCAACACCAAGTACGGGCGCAACGCGGTGTACTACGCGTCGATGCACGATGCTCGAGCCCAGCGCGTCGGCGGAATCGCGTTCCATGTGGTGCCGGATCTGGCGCTGCCGGACGCGGTGGCGTGAGGCTACGGCATGTGAACAAGCTTGACCGCGTGTGTCTGATTCGGCACGAGGCCGACCTGTGAGGACGCGTCGAGCGTACGGATCGTGTACAGGCCGGGATCGAGCCCAGGCGGGGCTTTGCCCCACACGACGGCGACGGCCCGGCAGCGCCCGTCCCGGGGCTCAAGGTCGAACGAGTCGCCGAAGCCGAACGAGATATGGTCTGGCGTGCCTGGTCCCACCGGGCGGGGGCTTTCGCGGTAACCGAGGCGCACGGAATGCCCATCTGGCCCAGTGATCGAAAGCCACTGGTCGGTGGCAGTGTTCAGGACGGTCGATAGCTGGTAAGCAACATCATCGGTGAGAAGCTCGGAGTCACACGCCGACTCAACGACGATGTGGATGTACAGGCCGCCGCCGCCGACAATGGCGCCGGCGAAGGCGTAGGTGAAATTGGCGCCGCAGACGTCCTCGCCAGCGGCGGTCGCGGGGGTGAGCGTGACGGCGTCGTACATCGCGGACGGAAGTTCGCCAGAGGGCCACGGGGGAGAGTGGCGACCGATGTACCACCAGTATGGTGAGAAGTAAAA
Organism: Phycisphaerales bacterium; assembly: GCA_041402005.1. Classification (GTDB taxonomy): domain Bacteria; phylum Planctomycetota; class Phycisphaerae; order Phycisphaerales; family UBA1924; genus JAJRXR01. Next base: position 180,659 of record JAWKTB010000007.1, read on the forward strand.
AAACCAGATCAGGGCGGCGAGGATCGCCGCCGAGAAAGCGATCCAGATCCCCCGCTTCATGCCTCACCCGCTCTTGCTATCGCCCCGGGCGAAGATCGACGCGACGTAGTTGAGGACGTCGGTGGCGCTGACCTCGTTGTACCCGAAGTTCTTGATGAGGCGCTGCTTGACGACGTCGATCTTCTGCTGCGTCTCGTCGTCCACGACGGACGAGACCAGGTTCTTGAGCTTGATCGTGTCGCGGCTGTCCTCGAAGAGCTTGAGCTCGAGGGCCTTGTAGAGGCGGGCGTTGGTGTTGTACTCGAACTTCTTGTTGTCAAGCGCCAGGGCGCCGATGTAGTTCATGATCTCCTGGCGGAAGTCGTCCTTGCGGCTCTCGGGGATGTCGATCTTCTCCTCGATCGCGCGCATCAGGCGCTCGTCGGGCTCCTCGTCGCGCCCGGTGTACTTGTTGACGACCTTCTCCCGCTGCGTGTACGCCCGGACGTTCTCGATGTAGTTGGTGCACAGACGCTTGATGGCCTCCTCGTCGGCGCTGATGGCCCGCTGCACCTCGCCCTTGATGATGTCCTCGTACTCATCCTTGACGACCGAGAGCAGCTCCTTGTACCGCTTCTTGGTCTCCTCGTCGGTGAGCAGGGAGTGGTGCCCGAGCCCGGCCTCGAGCTCGTTGAGGACCATGAAGGGGTTGATGGTGTGCTCCTCGATCGCCTGACGGCTGACGAGGGCGTTGGAGACCTTGTCCTGGATGTACCTGGGGCTGATGCCGTTCATGCCCTCGCGCGGGGCTTCCTCTTTCAGTTCCTTGACCGAGTCCTCGGTGAAGCCGGGGATGGACTTGCCGTTGTAGAGCTTCATCTTCTGCAAGAGCGTGAGCCCGGCCTTCTTGGGCTCGGCGAGTCGCGTGAGCACCGCCCACATCGCGGCCACCTCGAGGGTGTGCGGGGCGATGTGCATGTTGCGGATGCGCTCGGGCCCGAAGTCCTTGTGGTAGATCTTGATTTCGTCGTCGAGGCGGATGTTGTAGGGGATGTCGATCTTGATGGTGCGGTCGCGGAAGGCCTCCATCATCTCGTTGGACTGGAGTCGCTTGTACTCGGGCTCGTTGGTGTGCCCGATGATGACCTCGTCGATGTACGTCTGGGCGAACTTCTTGGGCTTGATGGTGTGCTCTTGGGTGGCGCCGAGGAGGTCGTACAGGAACGCGACGTCGAGCTTGAGCAGCTCGATGAACTCGCAGACGCCGCGGTTTGCGATGTTGAGCTCGCCGTCGAAGTTAAACGCGCGGGGGTCGGAGTCCGAGCCGTACTGGGCGATCTTGCGGTAGTTGATGTCGCCGGTGAGCTCGGTGGAGTCCTGGTTCTTCTCGTCCTTGGGCTGGAAGGTGCCGATGCCGACGCGGTCCTTCTCGGAGAGGACGATGCGTCGGACCTGGACGTGGTCCATGACCTTCTTCCAGTCGCCGTCGTAGAAGGCCATGAGGTCCTCGTAGATTTTGCGGCTGAAGGGGTCGGGCTCGCCGTAGACGCGCAGGCGTCCGGAGTGGTGCTCTGGCGCGTAGCCCTGGTTGAAGCGTTCGATGATGTCGCCCCGGGCCTCGCGGGGGACGAGGACGATCGGGTCTTCGTGCATGGGCGAGGGGAAGGCGTGGTCGCGCCGGGCCTGGTGGGGGTTGCCGTCCATGGGCGAGACCTCGCACCGGTCGTCGAGCAGCCAGCTGAAGGAGTAGAGCGCGCCCTCGGGGGTGCGCGAGTAATGCTCGAGTCCCTTCTTGAACAGGCGGGCGATGGTGGACTTCGATGAGCCGACCGGGCCGTGCAGGAGGAGGACGCGCTTGTCCGTGCCGTACCCCTCGGCGGCGGAGCGCAGGACATCGACGAGCTGCATCAGCGCGAAGTCGAGCCCGAAGATGCCGTCCGCGCCCTGGTCGAAGGGGTCGGAGAAGAAGTGGTATCGGACGCAGTCCTTCTTGAAGCGTCGGTAGGTGTCCCACCCGTGGGCGAGGACGGCGTCGTAGAGGCGCTGGTACGCGTTGCGCAGGACCGACGGGTTCTGCTCGCACAGGGCGAGGTAGTCCCAGAAGCTCCCGGTCCAGTGGTGGTCCTGGAACCGCTTGCGGTCGAGGCGCGACTCGATCAGGGAGAGCAGCTCGCTGGGCGGGGTGTGGCTGTCGTGGTTCACGCGGGAGGCCCTCCGTGCCTTTGGTCCGGCGTCTCGGGCAATCGCCCGAAGAACCGGTATCTCAACGCGATATCGGCCAGCCCGGAGGCCGACGTCCCGTTTCCCGTGTTCCTACGGGCGAACGCCCAAACCCGCCCTCTCGGCGGGGTGTGGGCCACCTGCTCGATACGCACCACGCTCGGGGGATGTTCTGTGCCACCCCCCGGACGCGGCGCAGACTAGCCGCTCTCCACCTTCCAAGGCTGACCCCTGGCGGCGGAATTGCCAGCGAAGCGGCAACCTTGCGGGGGTCCGAAAGTACCCAAGGCGGCGACCCGAGCGGTCGCCACGCCGCGCGTTCGAGCCAAGGCTCGCCCCGCACCCCGCGCGGCACGGGATGGGCAGGGCCCCGCCGCCCGAGCGCGGCACGCGCCCGCAAGACCCCCCGAGAGGAGACGCCATGAGTCGAGCGATCGTTGTCGCCATTGTCGGCGTGTGCGCCGGAGGGGCCCTGGCCCAGCCGAGCGATTTCCTGCTCATCCCCTGGGGCGTGGGAAACCCGCCGACGGAGGGCTCGGGCTCGATCGGCATGTACTCGCCACAGGACGGGTCGTACCTGGGCGACATCGTCCCGCCCGACCCCGACCACATCGTCTTCCCGAACACGGCGATCATCGGGCCCGACCGCCTGATCTACTTGTCGGACTCGGTGAACGACGCCGTCTATCGCTACGACCTGCACGGAAACTTCGTCGACCAGTTCCTGGGGCCCGCCGACGGGCTCGACAACGTCCGAGGCCTCCACTTCCTGGATGGCGACCTGCTCGTTGCGAACAACCCGATCCTGGGCGGCGGGCTGATCGACCGCGACAACGTCGCCGTCCTCCGCTTCGGATTCGACGGCACGCCCAAGACGCCCTTCGTCGCGCCCGGCTCCGACGTGTCCGCCTGGGATATCCACCAGGCCCCCTCGGGCACTCTGCTCATCAACAACGTGGACGACCTGCCCAGGTACACGAGCCGGTACGCGACCGACGGCACGCCTCTGGGCGACATCTATCAGGTCGGCTTCCCCACGCAGATCTGTGACGGGCACGTGCCTGGTTCGTATTACGGCCTCCAGTTCAGTGGGCGCGTCACTGTCTTCACCGACAACACCGTGATCCGTGGCTTCAACCTGGCCGGCTTCGCCAACGCGGGTCAGGGTCTCTACGCCCTGGGTGATGGCTCCCTGCTCGCCGTCAACTTCAACGCGGGCGTCTACGTCCACAGCGCGACCAACGGCGTCCGCCTGCGCACAATCCGCACCGGCTTCGGGCTCTACGGCATGGCCCACCTTGCCCACGTCTGCTGGGCGGATCTCACCAACGACGGCGGGCTCGACTTCTCCGACGTGCTGGCCTTCCTCGAGGCGTTCGCGTCGGGCGCGAGCGACGCGGATTATGCCGAGCCCCAGGGCGTCTTCGACTTCTCCGACGTGCTGGGCTTCCTGGGCGCCTTCGGCAAGGGGTGCGGCTGAGAATGGGCGACCGGGGGTGGTGTACGATCGCGCATGTCCTTCGGCCTCGGGCACGGGCGTGCCCTTGATCCTGCGCTGGGCGTGGTGGGTGTCGGCGCCGACGAGCTGCCCCCCCTGCCCGATTCGGTCCTCGACGACCCGGACGCCGGGCGCGTGGACCCGCGCGCCTGGTTCGCGAACCCCGGGGCGCCCTTCGAGATCGAGATCGGCTCGGGCAAGGGCACGTTCCTGATCCAGCAGGGCGCCCTCGAGCCCCAGGTGAACTACCTCGGCATCGAGTGGGCGGGGGAGTTCTACGCGTACGCCGCCGACCGGGTGCGCCGCAGACGCGAGGCGGACGGCTCGCTCGCCAACGTCCGCCTGCTGCACACGGACGCGACCGAGTTCCTGCGCTGGCGCTGCCCCGAGGGGATCGCACGCGTCATTCATCTGTACTTCTCCGATCCGTGGCCCAAGAGCAAGCACCACAAGAAGCGTGTCGTGCAGGACCGGTTCCTCGCCGACGCGTGGCGCGTGCTCGCGCCGGGCGGGGAGCTGCGCGTCGTGACCGACCACGACGGGCTCTGGGCATGGTGCCTCGAGCACTTCCATCGGTGGACGCATGGGACACCCCCCGATGAGGGGGTCGCTTCTCGGACGGGCGGGCGCGGGGCATTCGAACTCATCGCGTTCGATCGACCCGGGTCAGCGCGCGACCATGAGCTGGTCGGGACCAACTTTGAGCGCAAGTTCCGTGTGGAGGGGCGGTCGTTCCACTCAGGAGTGTTACGACGCGTGGCCATGCCCGAGACGTGAGCGGAATTGAATGAGTTATGCGTGGCTCGGCGGCGTGATATGGCCGATGTGTGGTTTTGGCCATCGTCGGCGGCGCCTGCAATCCCGAGACCGATTCCAAACGCTGCGCCGCCCGAAAGAGTTGATTCAGGGGGCGTTATCGGAGCGGAGTCGTGCCAAAGTCCACACCACGAGCCAGGGTCGGCATCGGGCTCGGCATCGGCGTGTGGTGCTCGCTCGTGCTCTCAGGGTTCCTCGCGCTCATCGCGTACGCCGACCGTCCTGGCGAGGTGGGAACGCCCCCGGAGACCTGGCCCGCCGAGGTTTCGATCGCGCCTGATCCCACGGCGCCCACGCTGCTCGTGTTCTTGCACCCGCACTGTCCGTGCTCGACCGCGACGATGGACGAGCTGGAGCGTCTTCTCGGCGAGGCACGGGGCGACGTGCGCACGATCCTGGTCTACGGGCGGCCCTCGGGGGAGGGCGACGCGTGGGCGTCGGGCGGGCTCTGGGAGCGGGGCGTCAGGATTCCGGGTGCGACACGCGTGATCGATGCGGGCGGGCGGCTTGCCTCCAGCTTCGGCGCGACCACCAGCGGGCACACCATCCTCTACGACGCCGAGGGACGCCTGGTGTTCCACGGCGGGATCACCGACTCGCGCGGGCACGAGGGCGCCAGCTACGGACGCGCCGCGCTGCGTGACGCGATCGACGGGCTCCCGATCTCGACGCCGACGCTGCCGGTGTTCGGGTGCCCATTGGTCCGGGATGGGACGTCGGCGGAGGCGTGCGAGCTTTGCGGCGAGGGGGCGCCATGAGGAGGCCCCTCGCCGCCCTCACGCCCGGGATCGCCGCTCGTGCGCAGGAGCTGTACGCCGACGAACTCGATCGGACGCGTCGGTTCACGGACCGGATGTTCGCGTGCCTGATGGTGCTGCAGATGGCGTTCGGGATCGTGGCGGCGTTCGTGATCTCGCCGCGCACGTGGATCGGCGCGGACAGCTACACGCACGTGCATGTGTGGGCGTCGCTGGGGCTGGGGAGTCTGATCGCGTCGGCGCCGATCGTGATGGTGCTGGCGCGTCCCGGGGCCGCGAGCACGCGACACGTCATCGCCGTCGCGCAGATGCTCTTCTCGGCCCTGCTCATCCACCTGACCGGGGGGCGGATCGAGACGCACTTCCACGTCTTCGGATCGCTCGCGTTCCTCGCGTTCTACCGGGACACGCGGGTGCTGGTGACGGCGACGGTGATCGTTGCCGCCGACCACTTCATCCGGGGAGTGTACTGGCCGCAGTCCGTCTTCGGGGTGCTGACAACGAGCCCGTACCGCTGGATCGAGCACGCGGCCTGGGTGATCTTCGAGGACGTGTTCCTGGTGATCTCGTGCCGCCAGAGCCTGTGGCAGATCATGCTGGGCGCTGCGAGGACCGCGGAGCTCGAAGACTCGATCTCGGGAGTGGAGCGTCAGGTCGCCGAGCGCACGAATGAACTGGCCGTGGCCCGAGCGCAGGCCGAGCAGGCCAGCGAGGCCAAGAGCCAGTTCCTGGCGAACATGTCGCACGAGCTGCGAACGCCTCTGACGGCGATCATCGGGTACGCCGAGACACTCGACGATGATGAGGAACATGACCCACTTGAGCGCAAGCAGGCTCTGGAGACGGTAAACCGCAACGCAAAGCATCTGCTGGGCGTGATCAACGACATTCTCGACCTGTCGAAAATCGAGTCCGGGCGTGTCGACCTCGAGCGCATCGCGTGCGCGCCGGCCAGTGTGATCGAAGAGGTCGCCTCTATGTCCCGCCCGAGAGCGACGGCCAAGAACCTGGAGTTCACGACGGCTGTCGACTACCCCATCCCCAAGTCCATCACCTCCGACCCCTTGCGTCTGCGACAGATCTTGCTCAACTTGGTGAGCAACGCGGTCAAGTTCACCGAAACGGGCTCGGTGAGCCTGCGCGCCCGGTTCGACGCGTCGGGTTCGGACTCCGGCGTCTTCGTCGTCGAAGTCCGCGACACCGGGATCGGGATGTCGCGCAAGCAACTCGACATCGTGTTTCGCCCGTTCGCGCAGGCGGATAGCTCGGTCAGTCGACGCTTCGGGGGCACCGGCCTTGGACTGTCGATCGCCGGCGAGTTGGCGAGGCTGATGGGTGGGCGGATCGAGGCGGCCAGCGAGCCAGACCGGGGGAGCGTCTTCACCTTCTCGCTGGACGTGCAGGAGGCTGGGCTTGAGATGATCGAGTCCGCCGAGGAAGTGACATACGTGCGTGAGAGCCACAAGGCGCCCCTGCCACGCCTCGATGGGTCGGTGCTGCTGGTCGAGGACGGGCCCGACAATCAGAGGCTGATCTCGTACCTGCTGGGGCGAGCAGGCGCGCGGGTCGAGCTCGCTTCCAACGGCAAGGCGGGCTCGGACCTCGCGTTGGAGCGTCTCGGCGAGGGGCGCCCGTTCGATCTGGTGCTGATGGACATGCAGATGCCCGTGCTCGACGGGTACGCCGCGACGCACCGGCTTCGCTCGCGCGGGTACAAGGGGGTCGTGATCGCGCTGACGGCGCACGCGATGAGCGACGACCGCCAGCGCTGCCTCGCCGCGGGGTGCGACGACTACCTCGCCAAGCCCGTCGATCGACGCCGCCTGATCGAGACTTGTGCCGAGTGGCTCGGGCGGGTCCGCGAGGGGAGCCCGCCCCGGCGGGAGAGCGCGTAGCACGCCCGGATCGGGCGTTGGGGCGGCGAATAGACTCTCGCGTGGCTTCCGACCCGCAGATCGGCGTCGTCCTGCTCTCGGGTGGGCTCGACAGCGCGACCACGCTCGCCGTCGCCCGGCGCGATGGGTTCCGCCCGCACTGCCTCGCCTTCGAGTACGGCCAGAATCACGCGATCGAGCTGCGGGCCGCCCGGCGCGTCGCCGACGCCCAGGGCGCGACGCTCCAAGTCGTCCGCCTCGACGCGTCCGCGTTCGCGGGCAGCGCTCTGACCGGGGGGGGCGAGATCCCCAAGGACCGTGACGAGGGCGAGATCGCCTCGGGCATCCCCGCGACGTACGTCCCGGCCCGCAATCTCGTGTTCCTCTCCATCGCGCTGGGAGTCGCGGAGTCGCTCGGCGCCCGCGACCTCTACATCGGCGTCAACGCGGTCGATTACTCGGGCTACCCCGACTGTCGCCCGGAGTTCGTCAGCGCCTTCGAGGAGACGGCGAACCTCGCGACCAAGGCGGGCGTCGGGGGCGACAGCTTCCGCGTGCACACGCCCCTGATCCACCTGAGCAAGGCGCAGATCGTCCGCCTGGGCGTCGATCTCGGTGTGGACTACTCCGTCACGCTCTCGTGCTACGACCCCGACGAGGCGGGGCGTGCGTGCGGGCGGTGCGACTCGTGCCGACTCCGCCGGAAGGGCTTCGAGGAGGCGGGCGTCGCCGATCCGACCCGTTATGCCCCCGGCGTGGTGGCGTGATGGGCGTCGAACTGCAACAAGCCGACCAGGGAGATGTCGGAGGCGAGCGTCCCGCCGCGTCCGCGCTCGAGCTGCCGATTGCCGAGGCGTTCCTGTCGATCCAGGGCGAGGGAAAGCTGACCGGCCTGCCGACGTGGTTCGTCCGGGTGAGCGGGTGCAACCTGCGCTGCGTGTGGTGCGACACGCCGTACGCGAGCTGGGCGCCCGAGGGGGGGCGCATCGCGATCGACACCTTGGTGGCGCAGGCACGGGGTTCGGGCGCGCGCCACGTGGTCCTGACCGGCGGGGAGCCGATGCTGTTCCCGCAGGTCGTGCCTCTCTCGCACGCGCTGCGCGACGTGGGGTTGCACGTGACGATCGAAACCGCGGGGACGGTCGACCAGGCGGGCGTGCATGCCGATCTGATGAGCCTGTCGCCCAAGCTGGCCAACTCGACGCCCGTGAACGACCCCCGCGACCCCGGGGGCGCCTGGGCCGCCCGGCATGAGGCACGCCGCCTGGATTTCGCGGTTCTCAACACCCTCATCGCCCGCTTCCCGGACCGCCAGCTCAAGTTCGTGGTCAACGATCCCAATGACCTGACGGAGATCGAAGAGATGTTGGGTCGCCTGTCGGGCTGGGCGCCCGCCGACGTGATGCTCATGCCCGAGGGGGTGACGACGCCTGAGCCGTCGAGCGTCCGCTGGATCGCCGAGGCCTGTCTGGAGCGGGGCTGGAGGTACTGCCACCGCCTGCACATCGAGCTGTTCGGGGACACGCGGGGGACGTAGGAGATTGCCAGATGGCACATTTCCAGATGGCAGATCCGGAAGAAGGGGGAGGAGTGGAGCGGGAGAACCCGGGTCGGGCTCGTTCGTAGTATTCCCTCGGCGGTCTGACTTCCAGGTTCTGATCTGCCATCTGGAAATTTGCCATCTGGCCATCTGACATGATCTACCGCGTCTGCAAGTCCTTCGAGATCGAGAGCGGGCACATGCTCTCCAAGCACCCCGGGCGGTGCCGGTTCCCGCACGGGCACTCGCGCCGGGTCGAGGTCGTCCTCGTCAGCGAGACCCTGGACGAGAACGACATGGTCTGTGATTTTCGGGCGATCAAGCTCGCGGCGAGCGAGCTGCTCGACGCCTGGGACCACGCCATGGCCGTCAACAGCCAGGACCCCAGGCTGGAGGACGTGAAGGCGGCCGCGGGCGATCGGGTGATCGTCTTTCAGGGTGAAGACCCCACGACGGAGGTCCTGGCGAGGCGCATCTACGAGCATGTGGCCCAGCGCCTGGCCTCGGGTGGGCGGGTGACGGACGCCGACGGCGCCTCGTACCAGCTCCCCGAGGGCGTCCGCGTCGAGCGCGTCCGCGTGGGCGAGACGTCCAGCTCGTGGGGTGAGTACGGCGTGTGATGGAGAAACACATGAGACGTCTTGATCGCGTGCTCGTCGCCGGCCTGGTCGGCGCGACCCTCTGGCTCTCGACCCCCGGCGCGATCGCCCAGGACGAGGCGTTCAGCGCCCAGGCCGAGTCGGACATCGCCTTCGCGAAGCGCCTGTCCAACGCCTTCAAGCACGCCTCGCGGGAGATCGAGTCCTCGGTCGTGCACATCACGAGCGCACGCCTCGTGCAGCCCGTGCGCCGGGACCGGTTCGGGCGTCGCTTCGCCGCCGGCGAGCCGCAGCTCGAGCCCACGGGCCTCGGCTCGGGCGTGATCGTGGACAGCCGTGGGTACGTGCTGACGAACAACCACGTTGTGGACGGCGCCCAGAGCTTCATCGTGCGCCTGGCCGACGGTCGCGAGTTCCCTGCCGAGGTCGTCGGGCAGGACCCCCCCTCGGATCTGGCTGTCCTGCACTTCGAGGGCGAGGGCTTCAGCGTCGCACAGTTCGGCGACTCCGAGGCGCTCGAGGTCGGCGAGTGGGTGATCGCGGTCGGCAGCCCATTCGGCATCGACAACACCGTCACCGCCGGCATCGTCAGCGCCAAGGGACGCACGCCCAGGGACATCATGGCGCCCGAGGACGAGGAGACGCTCCAGGAGTTCATCCAGACCGACGCCGCCATCAACCCGGGCAACTCGGGTGGGCCCCTCGTCAACCTCGAGGGCAAGGTCATCGGGATCAACACCGCGATCGCCTCGCGCTCGGGCGGTTCGATCGGCCTGGGCTTCGCGATCCCCTCCGAGATCGCCAAGGTCGTGATGAGCGGCATCATCGAGCACGGGTACGTCCCGCGCGGGTGGCTCGGAATCTCCGCCACCGACATCAAGCCCGAGCGCTTCCGCGAGCTTGGCCTCGAACGTGCCGAGGGCGCCATCGTGACGCGCGTCCAACCCGACAGCCCCGCGGACAAGGCCGGGCTTCGCGCCGGCGACGTCGTGACCGAGTTCGGCGGGCGACGCGTGAACAACTGGAACCGCTTCCGCAACCTGATCGCGATCACCCCGCCCAACACCCGCAACGCCATCGTCTACTTCCGCGACGGCAAGCGCCTCGAGGGCAACGTCGTGCTGGCCGACCGGTTCCTCGAGGTCGCCGACCAACTCGGCGGTTCGCTGCTCGGCCTGGACGTGGAGCCCGCGGGGATCGACCTGACCGCCGGGCACGACGGCGGAGTGGACCAGCCGGGCCTGGTCGTGGAAGGCGTCGTCCCGGGCAGCCTCGCCGCCCAGTGCGGCTTCATGGCCGGCGACGTCATCACCGGCGCGGGAGGCGCCAGCGTGCACACCCTCGACGACCTCACCCGCGCCCTGCGCGCCGGCGACCTCACCAGCGGCATCCGCGTCGACGTCACCCGGGGCGACCGCCAGGGGTACATCGACCTCGGCCTCGACCGTTAAGACGCGAGCGAGTCGCGCCCGACGACGATCCCGAAACCGAGCCGCCAGCGTGAGCTCGCGAGGGCGGACGACGAGATGTCGCGAGCTCACGCTCGCGGCTCAGGTGAGGCATCGCGTCTTACGCCGCCGCGATCCCCTCGCCCCGGTCGTCGGGCAGGTCCAGGCGCCCGCTCCAGGCGATCGCGATCGCCCGCTTGACGTCGGCCAGGATCATCAAGAAGCACGGGAGCACGATCAGCGTGATCCCCGTCGCGCTCATCAGCCCGAAGCTGATCGTGATCGCCATCGGGATCAAAAACCTCGCCTGGAAGCTCTGCTCGAGCATCAGGGGCAGCAGGCCCAGCACGGTCGTGATCGTCGTGAGCAGGATCGCCCGGATGCGCGCCCGCCCGGCGTCGAGCGTCGCCTGGCGGACGGTCCGCCCCTCGCGGCGCAGCTCGTTGAAGAACTCCATGTAGATCAGCGAGTCGTTCACCACGACCCCCGCCAGCGCGACGAAGCCGATCAGGGACAGGAACGTCATGTGGTACCCGAGCAGAAGGTGCCCCCAGATCATGCCGATGGTTGCGAAGGGGATCGCGCTCATGACGATCAGGGGCTGCATGTAGCTCTGGAAGAGCCAGGCGAGGACGACGTAGATCAGGCCCAGGGCGGTGAGCATCCCGATCGGGAGCGAGCTCATGCTCTCGCCGAGTTCTTTCTGGCGCCCGCGTTCGAGAATCCGCACGCCGGGGACCTCTCGCTCGATCTCGCGGATCTCGCCGTTGAGCTGGGCGGCGATCTCCTCTGGGTTGGCCAGCGTCGGGTTGACCTCGCCCGTGACGGTGACCGCCCGCTTGCGGTCGAGCCTGCGGATCGTCGCGTACGAGCGTCCCTCCTCGATCCGGGCCACCTCGCCCAGGGGCACGGGCTGTCCCAGGGGCGAGATCACGTGCATCGATTCGAGGGCGCCGAGGCTTCGCCGGATTCGCTCGGGCATGATGACGCGGACGTCGACGTCCTCGCGCTCGCCGGCGAAGGTGTAGGCCTCGATGCCGAAGACGGCGCCCTGGATCTGGGCGCCCAGGTCCGCGCGGGTGAAGCCCAGCTCGCTGGCGCCGTCGCGGAGTGTGAAGCGGAGCTCGCGTTGGCCCGCGTCGGCGTCGTTGGAGACGTCGAAGACGCCGTCGTAGGCGCCCATGCGCCGCTCGAGCGAGGCGACGCCCTTGTCGATCATCGCCTGGTTCTCGCCGACGACAGTGAACGTGAGCGCCGGTCCCCCGGGCCCGCCCCCGATGCCCTCCATGCGGAGCGACTTGATGCCGGCGAGCTCGCCGACGCGCTCGCGGATGGAGATCTGGATCTGCTCGCTGGTGCGGTCGCGGTCCTCGACGGGGTTGAGTTCGAGGATGAGCTGGCCCAGGTGGTCACCGGTCGAGTCGTTGCCGGCGCCGTTGATGTCTCCGATGCCGCCCGTGACGGCGTAGACACTGGCGACCTCGGGCTGGGCGAGGGCGGCCTCCTCGAGCTTGCGCACGATGGCGTCGGTCTCGACGGCGGGTGTACCGATCGGCATGACCAGCGAGATATTGACCGTCTCCGAGTCCTCGGTCTCGAAGTAGACGAACTTGAGGATGCCACCCGCGAAGAGGCCGAGGGAGACGATGACCGCGGCGATCGCGATGCAGGTGGTCAGGTAGCGCCGGTGCAGGCACCAGTCGAGCACGCGGACGTAGGCGGGGATGACCTTCTTGTTGATGAGGCGGTCGCGGGCGTGGTCGAACTTGGCCTCGAACGCCTCGAGCTTGGACTCGCCGCCGGCACGCTCGCGCCGGTCGTGCGCGCGCAGCGAGTGCGCCATGTGGCTCGGCAGGATGAACAGGCTCTCGATGAGCGAGACGAAGAGGGCGCACGAGGCGACCGCGGGCAGCCACTGCATGAAGTCGCCCAGTTGCCCCTGCACGAGCGCGAGCGGGAGAAAGGCGAAGATGGTGGTGAGCACCGTCGCGACGACGGGCCAGGCGACCTGGTTGGTCCCCTTGATCGCCGCCTCCTCCGAGGGCTCGCCCGCCTCGTGGCGCGACATGATGTTCTCGGAGACGACGATCGCGTCGTCGACGAGGATGCCGACCACAATGATCAGCCCGAACATCGTGATCAGGTTGAGGGTCAAGCCCAGGAGGCTCATCACCGCGAGCGTTCCCAGCAGCGAGACGATCAGCCCCGCGGCGACCCAGATGCTGATCCGCCAGTTGAGCAGCAGGACGAGCGTGATGAAGACCAGGATCCCGCCGAAGAGCGCGTTCCGCGACAGCAACGACAAACGCTGCTGCACGAACCGGGCCAGGTCGGTTGTGACGATGAGCGTGCCCGGGGGCGGGCCCGACGCGGCCCGCGACAGGCCCAGCTCGTAAGCGCCCAAACGGTCCGAGACGGGCGAATCCGAGTCCGGCGCGCCCAAGAACTTCGCGAAGTCTCTCAGCCCCGACGATATTCGTTCTCCGGGCGTGAGCTTGATCTCCTCGCCCCGTCGTCCCGCGGCGTACGCCTTGACCAGCGCCGCCATCTTCACGACGTCGTCCTCGCCGACCTTGAAGACCGTCAGGCTCACCGCCGGCTCGCCGTTGAGACGGCTCGACAGCGACACGTCCCGGAACCCCTCGCGCACGTCCGCGACGTCGCCCAGGCGGAGCACCTGGCCCGAGGGGTCGGACTGGATCACGATGTCGCGGATCTGCTCGGCCCGCTCCTCGACGCCGACCGAGCGCACCGCGACGTTCGCGCTGTCCGAGCGGACCGAGCCCCCGGGCAGCTCGCGCATGGCGGCGCCGACGCGCTCGCTGATCACGGGCAGGCTCAGGTGGTGCTCGATGACCGCCTCGGGACGGACCTCGACGCGGATCTCGTCGCCCCGCACGCCCGAGAGCACGACGTCGCCCATCCCCGGGATCGTGAGCAAGTCGTCACGGATCTGCTGGATGGCGGTCTTCATGTCGCGCTCGGGCGACTCGCCGTAGAGCGACAGCACCACCGCCGGCAGGTTCCGCTCGATCTTCTCGACGGTGATCCGGTCGGACAGCTCCGGGAGATCCTGGAGGGCGTCGACCTCGCGCTTGACGTCGGCGACCGCGGCGTCGATCCGGACGCCCTCCTCGAACTCGATATGGATGCTGGCGCCGCCCTCGACGATGGTGGAGGTGACCTCGTCGACGCCGTCGAGGTCGGCGACGCGGTCCTCGATCTTGATGGCCAGCGAGTCCTCGACCTCCTCGGGCGCCGCGCCGGGGTAGGGGGCGTGGACGACGACCATCGAGGGGGCGATCTCGGGGAAGAACTCACGCCGGAGAGAGAGGCCGAAGATGATGCCCGCGCCGACGACGGCGAGCATCACGAGGTTCGCAACGACGGGTCGCTTGACGCCGAACTCGGGAAGGCCCATCTCAGCCGCCCTCCGCCGTCGATTCTCGCGTGGGCTCGGGGGCGCCCCCGTCGTGGGCGACGTCGGTCGTGCGCACGCCCACGACCATGCCGTCCACGAGCTGGTCGAGATTGGACAGGATCACCGACGACCCCGGGTCGATCGAGGCCGACGGCTCGAGCACCGCCCACTCACGCTCGCTCGACGCCTGGCCCGCGAGCAAGCCCGTGTAGTAGTGCTCGACGCGGACGTCGACGGCACGCACACGCCGCGAGCCGGCCTTTCCGTCGTCCTGCGCGAGCAGCACCCGGTCCCCGTTGATCGCGCGTCGGGGCACGAGCACGCGCGAGCGCACGCGGCTGGTCACCACACGCCCGACGACGAACCGACCTGGCGAGAGCAGGGGCGTCCCCGAACCGAGCGCCGAGGATCCACCCGGGTCCTGCGTGACCTCGACGTAGACGCCGAGCGTGCGCGTCGACCGGTCGCCCTCGGGCGCGATCCGGGCGACCCTTCCGGACCAGACGGCGTCGGTCGGCCCGTCGGGACGCAGCTCGACCCGGTCGCCGACCGACACGCTGTCCTGGGCGGACATCGCCAGGCGCAGGGGGATCTCGATGCGGCGCAGGTCCACGACCCGCGCGACGGTCTGCGAGATCGAGATCCACTCGCCCTCCTCGACGTTGACGAGCTGGAGCACGCCGTCGATCGGGCTGGTCACGCTCGTGCGCGCCAGGTTCTCCCTCTCGATGCGCAAGGTCGCAGATTCGCTGGCGAGCTGGGCCTCGAGGCGGGCCCGTCGGGCGGGGATCACCTCGAGCTGCTGGCGCAGGGCCTCGAGCGAGCGCTGCGTGCGCCGGAGGGTGGCCAGGCGCAGGTCGATCTCGCCGGGCGAGCCGGCGCCCGCCTTGTCCACGTCGATCGCCCGGTCGTAGTCACGCTGGGCGGTCCGCTCCTCCTCCTCCGCGAGCTTGACCTGCTGGCGCAGGTTCGCCTCCTCGACCTCGAGGGCCGACATGTCCGCCTCGACCGCCTCGGCACGCTTCTGGCTCGCCAGGACGCGCTGCTCGTAATCAGTGGGATCGATCCGGACGAGCAGCTCTCCCGACGCGACCGAGGCGCCCTCCTCGATCCGGTCCGGGCGCTCGACGACGCGACCGGCGACCTGGGCCGGGACGTCCGCGGACACCATCGCCCGGGCCGTGCCGAAGCCGTCCCAGATCCGCGGCACGTCCACGCGGTCGGCGGTGATCGTGCGCACCAGGAGCGTCGGCCCGTCGTTCTCGTGCTTGGGGGGCGTGGGGCGGGTAAGGAAGAGGAGGGCGAAGATCGCGACCGCGCCGACGAGTACGCCGACGCACACGAGCGTGCGCGTCAGGATCGCGAGCCATGACGCGCGCCTTCCAACGTACGGATCACCCGTTCGGCGGGTCGGTGTTTCGTCGATACGCTCGCTGGTCGCGCCCGGGGCGGTCATGGTTCGGGGATGCTAGGCCCGGGCAGGAACGTCTCGGACACGCTGAATCCGTCCACGTCAAGGCGTTGGGGGCAGTTCGATGCCGAGCATGGGCAGCAGCGCCCAGGTCGCCAGCGTGACCAGCACGATCCCGACGAGGTTGAGGGCGAGCCCGGCGCGAGCCATCTGGGCGACGCTGACGCGCCCCGACGAGAAGACGATCGCGTTGGGGGGCGTCGCGACCGGGAGCATGAAGGCGAAGCTGGCGGCGATCGCCGCGGGCATGAGCAGCGCCAGGGGGCGGTCGATATTCAGCTCGAGCGCGACGCCGGCGAGCACGGGGAGCAGGGCGCTGGTGACGGCGGTGTTGCTGGTCAGCTCGGTGAGGAAGATCACGACCGCCGCCACGAGCGCGATCAGCACGATCAGGGGAAGCCCGCCCGCGCCCGAGAAGGCGGAGCCGATGAAGACGTCGACCCTGTTGGCCTCCATCGCCTTGGCGAGCGCGAGCCCCCCGCCGAAGAGGATGAGCACGCCCCAGGGCATCCGCTCGGCGGTGTGCCAGTCCATGACGAACTCGCGCGAGCGCCAGTCCACCGGGATGACGAAGAGGACGAGCCCGCCGAGCATCGCGATCCCGGTGTCGGAGAGGGCGGCGAGGGGGCCCCAGCCCATGTGCTCGCCGAGTGCGACGAGCTGGGGGCGCGTGATCCAGGCGAGAGCCGTGCAGGTGAAGACGATGAAGACCGCCCACTCGCCCCGGCTCATGGGTCCGAGCGCCGCCCGCTGCTCGCGGATCATCGCCCGCCCGCCCGGGATCCGCTCGAGGCGGATCGGGTGGGCGATCCGTGTCAGGTAGAGCCAGGCGATGGGGAGGAAGACGACGACGAGGGGGAGGCCGACCTTCATCCAGGCGGCGAAGGAGATCGTCACGCCGTAGCGCTCCTGCACGAACCCCGCGAGCAGCGTGTTGGGAGGCGAGCCGATGAGCGTGCCCACGCCCCCGATGGAGGCGGCGTAGGCGATGGCGAGCATGAGGGCGGTGGCGAAGGGCCCGGTCGCCGAGGCGTCTTCGCTCGTCTCGTGCAGGCGTCGATCCACGAGGTCGATCACGCTCAGCCCGATGGGGACGAGCATGACCGCGGTCGCGGTGTTGGACACGAACATGGAGAGCATGGCGGTCGCGATCATGAAGCCGGCGATGAGGCGCCTGGGTCGCGTGCCGACGATGAGGACGGTGGTGAGCGCGATCCGCTTGTGGAGGTCCCACTTCTGCATCGCCAGGGCGAGGAGGAAGCCGCCCATGAAGAGGAAGATCAGCTCGTGCGCATAGCGCGCGGTCGTCTGGCCCAGGGGCAGGGCGCCGACGAGGGGGAAGAGGACGATGGGCAGGAGGGCCGTGGCGGCGAGGGGGACGGCTTCGGTGAGCCACCAGGTCGCCATGAGCGCGGCGCAGGCGGCGGTCGCCCGCCCGCCGTCACTCAGCCCGTGCTCGCCGCTCGGGAGGACGAGGTACAGGACGACCGCGAGCAGGGGCCCGAGGACGAGCCCGATCCAGCGGGCGCTGGCGACGCCCCGCGTCGTTTCGTCTGGCGCGCTCGCCCCCATGCGCAAGGCAGACTACCGCTGCCCGGGCTACCGTGCCGCCATGACGCGGGAGGAGGGAGCGGGGACACGCCGGGCATCGCCGAGCGTCGAGCGCCTGCGGAAGCAGCTCGACGGCGTCGCTCGTCAGCTCGTGCCGTCCGTCCCGGCGCTGTCGCGCTCGCGACTGCTGATGGCGCCGCTCGACGCGGTCGATTCTCTGGTGAGCCTCGCCCTGGGCGTCGCGGGGGAGCTGCCCCCCAACCGCCTGCGTCTGCGCGTCGGCGCCGGCAATCGGATCCTGTTCAACCAGGTCATGCACCGGGAGATGGGCGTCGGGTTCTGGTTGAGCCGTCTCGCGGAGGGCACGGTTCAGGCGGAGTCGCGCCTCCTCGACATCGGGTGCGGGTGCGGGCGGTATGCGTCGGTGCTGGCGGGCACGCGCCTGTCGGGCGCGGTCGATTTCCGGGGGACGTACACGGGCGTGGACGTGGACCCGGAGATGATCGCGTGGTGTCGGCGTCACTTCCCGCCCGAGCGGTTCATGTTCCTGCTGTCGCCGATGCGTTCGAAGGTCTACAACCCGGGCGGCGAGGCGGGCGCTCCGCCTCGCCTGGACGTGCCCGACGCCTCGCAGGATTTCGTCTTCAGCGTGAGCCTCTTCACGCATCTCCTGGCGGGGGACGTGGAGGGGTACCTGCGGGAGACCGCCCGGGTGATGGCGCCCGGGGCGTCGATGCGGATGACGGTCTTCTGCATCGACGATCTGCGTGACGCCGGCACGCTCGGCGGGCGCTGGACGTTCGCCCACCGGGATGGCCCGGCGTACCTGGAGAGCGAGAGGTACCCCGAGGCCGCGGTCGCGTACGAGCGGGCGTGGCTGCTCGACGCCTGCAAGCGCGCGGGGCTGGCGGACGCCCGCGTACTCCCGTCACCCGGCCAGAGCGCCCTGATCGCCCGCGTTCCTCCCGCCATCTCGTGATATGGGTTTCCAGCCCGTCGCTCGTCATCCTCCTCCGGGCCATTCCCGCTCGTCGCTGGCCGCTCCCGTCGCCGAACGCCGATCACCCTGGCGTGATCAAGTACCTCGGCTCCAAGCGACGCCTGCTGCCGACGATCCTCGACCTGGTCGAGCGGGCGACGGCGCGTCCGCCCGGGACGGCGATCGATCTCTTTAGCGGGACCAGCCGAGTGGGTCATGCGCTCAAGGCGCGCGGGTGGCGCGTGCTGGCCAACGACCACAACGCGTATGCGCACACGCTGGCGACGTGCTACGTGCAGGCGGACGCCCAGGACGTGCTCGCCGACGCTCAGGGCGTCCTCGACGAGCTGCGCACGTTGCCCGGGCGCCCGGGGTACTTCACGCAGACGTTCTGCGAGCGCTCGCGCTTCGTCCACCCCCGCAACGGCGAGCGGATCGACGCCATCCGCTCACGGATCGAGACGATGGGATTGGAGCCCGAGTTGAAGGCGGTCGTGCTGACCTCGCTGGTCGAGGCGGCGGACCGGGTGGACTCGACGACCGGGGTGCAGATGGCGTACTTGAAGGCGTGGGCGCCGCGGGCGCTCAATGCGCTGGAGCTGCGCGTGCCGAGCGTGCTCCCGCGCGCGGGCGTCGGCAAGGGGGTGGCCCTGGGCATGGACGCCCTGGATGGGGCGAGAGCGTTCGCCGAGATCGAGCCCGACGTGGACGTCGCGTACCTGGACCCGCCGTACAACCAGCACTCGTACCTGGGCAACTACCACGTGTGGGAGACGCTGGTGCGTTGGGATGCGCCCGAGGTGTACGGCGTGGCGTGCAAGCGGGTGGACTGCCGGGAGCGGCGGTCGCGCTTCAACTCGAAGGCGGGGATCGCCCCGGCGCTGGCGGAAGTGATCGGCGCGGTCCGGGCTCGGACGCTGATCGTCTCGTTCTCCGACGAGGGACGCCTGACGCGTGAGCAGGTGGCGGCGTTGCTCGCCGACCGCTTCGGCGAGGCGCCCGTCGTCGTCGAACGCGAGGACAGGCGATATGTGGGCGCGCAGATCGGGATCTACAACCCCTCGGGCGAGCGCGTCGGGCGCGTGAAGCATCTGCACAACCGCGAGTTCCTGTTCGTCGCGGGCGAGGGGGCGCGGGCGATCGAGGGCCTCGAGATCGCGGCCTGAGCGACTTCGCTCCTCCGACGCCCAGTGTGAGCTTCGCGAACGCTGGGGCATCCGAGGCTTCGCAGAGCCTCAGCCTCGGCGTCCTCGAGATCATGGAGGCCAAATGAAAAACCGTCCCGGGGAGGGACGGTTCATAGGGGGCTTCGTGGAGGGAGGGCTCAATCCTCCGGGATGTCGTCCGAGGTGACGATCTGGCGGAACTTGGTCCGCAGGGTGTTGGTCACCG
The DNA here is from genome assembly GCA_041402005.1 of Phycisphaerales bacterium. GTDB lineage: Bacteria > Planctomycetota > Phycisphaerae > Phycisphaerales > UBA1924 > JAJRXR01. Next base: position 200,205 of record JAWKTB010000007.1, read on the forward strand.
GGCCCTCGCCGTCCGAGATCTTGTGCGTCGAGGTGACCGCCAGGTCCTTGTGGCGGAGGATCTCGCGGATGGCGATGATCTCGGCGGCGGTGCCGGTCAGGAAGACCTCGTCGGCGTTGAGCAGGTCATCGACGCCGAAGTGCTTCTCCTCGATCCTGATGCCGCACATCGGGCCGAGCTCGTTCTTGACGAATCGGCGTGTGATGCCCTCGAGGATGCCGACGTCGCTGGGGGGCGTGTAGACGACGCCGTCCTTGACGATGAAGACGTTGTCGCCCGAGCCCTCGGTGACCTTGCCCTCGGTGTTGAGCATGATGACCTCGAGGAGCTGGTCCTCGGGCTTCTCGATGCCGAGCTTGCGCCCGAGGTGGATCGCCTCGCACTTGGCGAGGATGTTGTTGAGGTAGTTGAGGCTCTTGACGCGGGGATCGAGGCAGGCGATCGGCGTCTTGGGGCGGTTCGCCAGGACGACGCGCATGCCCTTCTCGTACATCTCGGGCTTGTAGAGCGTGATGGTGTCGGCGATGCAGATCACGCCGGCGGTCGGGCAGAGGTACGGGTTGAGGCCGAGCGTCCCCTCGCCACGCGTGACGACCAGGCGGATGTACCCGTCGGTGATCCCGTTGGCGCGGATGCACTGGCGCTGGATGTCGATCATCTCCTCGCGGGAGACGGGGATGTCGAGAAACAGTTTCTCGGCGCACCGGTAGAGGCGGTCCATGTGCTGGCCGCACTTGAAGATCTTGCCCTTGTAGACGCGGATGCCCTCGAAGACGCCGTCGCCATAGAGCAGGCCGTGGTCGTACACGCTGACCACCGCCTGGCTTTTGGGAACGAGCTTGCCGTTGACCCAGATGTATGGGCGGTCCTGCGTGGGGTCCGCCGAGGCGTTGATGGGCGAGCTCGCGGGGATCGGCATGGGCTTCGTCCTTGCGGTCTGACTCATCGGCGGTCCTCCATGGGCGGAACGCCCGCGCTGGCGGAGCCCATTCTACCTTGACGCGGCCTTCCGGGTTCGAATTTTGCTATCAACGAACATACATACCTCGATCAAACCCCGATCATTTATGCATGCACGCACGCCTGTGCGGTCGCAGGGCTCGATCGCACGCGTTCGGGAAAACTGGGTGGGCGGCGCCGGTGGAGGGCGTTCTCGGTCCCTACGCACGGACCTCGGCGCCCAGTTCGCGCTTCGCCGACGCGACCACCGCCTCCACTTGGGGGTCCACCTCCTCGTGGCGGAGCGTGCGGGAGGGGTCGCGGAAGCGGAGACGGAGGGTGACCGACTTCTTGCCCTCGCCCACCTGCTTGCCCCGGTAGGTCCCGACGAAGGAGCAGCCCTCCAGCCGTTCGAGCCCGGCGCCCTCGACCAGCGACTCGACCCTCGCCCAGGCGAGATCCTCGGGGACGATCAGGGATAGGTCCCGCTCGATCGGCGGGAAGGCGGGCAGGGCGTGGGCACTGGCCCGGGGGGGGTAGGCGGCGAGCAGGGGCGCCAGGTCGAGCTCCGCCGCCACGACGGGCAAGTCGAGCCCGGCGCGAGCCTGGGCGGCCTCCGACACCAGGCCCAGGGAGCCGATGCGTTCATTGTCCACGAGCACGCGGGCGAAGGCGCGGGCGTCCCAGCCCGGGCAGTCGGAGGGCGCGGGCTCGAGCGTGACGCGGGCGGCGGGCCCGTGGGTCGCACGGATAATCGCCTCGATGGCGCCGCGGAGCTGGCGGACGCCGAGCTGCTTGTCGTCGGCGGTGCGTTTGGCTGCTTCGGCCCGGGACGTCGGCGAGCAGCGAGCGTGCGGCGCGCCGCGCGACTGCCTGCCCTTGGCCTGCGCAAAGACGGCGGAGGTCTCGAAGAGCGGACGCCCCCGGGCGGGCTCGCCTGCGCGTCCTGGTTCGCCCGACGGCAGGCCAGCAGGCTGGGGATCGCGCTCGGGCGCAGCGCGGGGTCCGCCTTGCGCCGCTCGTCGTCCACCTCGACCAGCTCGAGCCCCTCGGCGAGGAAGTCGCTCGCGCCCTCGCGCGAGACGAAGCTGAACGTGACGGTCTCGTAGAACCCGAGCCCGGTCAGCACGCCCGCGATCTCGCGGACCGCCAGCTCGTCCTCCTGCGGGGGGGCGACGGCGACCTCGATCCGCTCGTGGATCGGGACCGCGTCCAGCCCCTGCGTGCGCGCGACCTCCTCGACCAGGTCCACCTCGCGCGTCAGGTCCAGCCTCCACGGCGGGATCGTGCAGCGCAGCTCGTCGTCCCCCTCCTGTTCGACGCCGACCTCCAGGGCGCGCAGCGACGCGATCATGTCGCCGACCGGGATCGAGATCCCGATCAGCCGCTCACACTGGCTCGGGCGGAGGGTGAGCACCGTGTCCTCGGGGAGCGGGCGCCGTCGGCGAGCTCGCCATCACAGAGCGTCCCGCCGGTCAGCTCGCAGATGAGGGCGGCGGCGCGTCGGGCGGCGTCCTCGATCGTGCGCGCGTCCACGCCCCGCTCGAAGCGGTGCCCGGCGTCGGTGCGGATGCCCAGGCGCCTGGCCGTCGTGCGGATGGTCACGGGGTCCCACGTCGCCATCTCGAGCGCGACGTCGGTGGTCGAGTCGTCCACCTCGGAGTCGGCGCCCCCGATGACGCCGGCGAGGGACTGGGGGCGCTGCGCGTCGGCGACGACGAGGTCGGTCTTGACGAGCTTGCGGGGCTTGGCGTCGAGCGTGGTCAACGCCTCGCCGTCGTTTGCGAAGCGGATGACGAGCTTCGCGCCGGCGAGCTTTTTGAGGTCGAAGACGTGGCAGGGGTTTCCCAGCTCGAAGGTGATGAAGTTGGTGACGTCGACGACGTTGTTGATGGAGCGCTGCCCGACGCTCTCGAGCGCCTCGATGAGCCAGGCGGGGCTGGGCCCGACCTTGACGTTGCGGATCACGCGGGCGGTGAAGAGGGGGCAGACGCCGGGCTCGCGGTTCTCCAAGGTGAGCGCCTCGGACACCTTGCCCTGGGTGGGGACGCGGTCGATGGGCGGCGCCATGAGCTGGCGGGGCTTGGAGGCGACGCCCGAGGCGGCGATCTCGCGGGCGCACCCGACGTGGCACAGTACGTCCCCCCGGTTGGAGGTGACCTCGACGTCGAGGCGGACGTCGCCCGAGGCGAGCGTCTCGCGGGTCTCGATGGGGAAGCCGGCGTGGGTGAGGGCCTCGTCGGCCTCGTCGGCGGTGACGTCACCCGGGGCGAGGTACTTGTTGAGCCAGCGGAGCGAGATATCCATCGTGCGGCAAGGATAGACGCCGAGGGATACGCTCAGAGATGATGCGCCTGCTCGGGACGCCCATTCTGGCCCTCGCCGCGGCGTTGCTCGCGACGGGGTGCGCGACGCCGACGCCGATCGACGCCTCGGGCGCGCCCGAGGATTTCTCGATCGACGCGCTGGTGGTGATCCCGGACGGCGCCGAGCCGACACCCGACACGCCCCGGTCGAGACGCCCCGGGAGGTACCAGCTCTCGCCCGACGGGTCGCTACGGGTCGCGCTGGGGTCGGGCGTGGGGACGGACACGATCCCGGCGCTGGCGAGGCGGTTGACGCGCGAGGAGCGTGGTGATCTCTGGCGCCTGACGCGGGCGGCGGGGCTGATCGACGACGACCCGCCCGGGCGCATCGCGTGGGGGGAGACGTGGGACGCGCCCCCGATCGGGGCGTCGGCGATTCTCTCGATCACGCACGACGGGCGGCGGGTGCATGTGGGGGCGCCCCTCGAGCTGTCGGGCGGGTCGCCGGGCGTCGAGGCGTTGATCGACCGCCTGGCGGCGCTGGCCTGGGAGCCATCGTCGGCGTGGGCGTCCGCGCCGACGGGTGATTAGCGCTCGCCCCCTATCGTCGGGCATGGGCGCGGGCGACGTGATCGTCGGGATCGACCTGGGAACGACCAACTCGCTGGTCGCGGTCTGTGACGAGAAGGGCCCGCGCGTACTGGAGGGCGCGGGCGGGGGAGCGATCGTGCCCAGTGTGGTGCGGTACGAGCGTGACGACGGGGCGCCCGGGGGCGTGCGCACGCTGGTGGGGGTAGAGGCGAAGGAGCGTGCCGTCGAGTTTCCGGAGCGGACGGTGGTGAGCGTCAAGCGGCTGATGGGGAGGTCGGTCGAAGATGCGCGCGCGGACGTGCCCTACCTGTCGTACCGGGTCGTGGAGGACGAGCACGCGCAGGCTCGGGTCGAGGTGCGTCTGGGCGAGGACGCGCTGAAGGTGGTCTCGCCCCAAGAGGTGTCGGCGGTGATCCTGCGGGATCTCAAGGCGCGGGCAGAGGAGGCGCTGGGGCACGAGGTCCACAAGGCGGTGGTGACCGTGCCGGCGTATTTCGACGACGCGCAGCGCCAGGCGACGCGCGACGCCGGGCGCCTCGCGGGGCTGGAGGTCGTGCGGATCGTCAACGAGCCGACGGCGGCAGCGCTGGCGTACGGGCTCGGGCTCACGGGGCACACGAAGCCTCGGACGATCGTCGTGTACGACCTGGGCGGGGGGACGTTCGATGTGTCCGTCTTGAGGCTGACGCCCGGCGAGGGAGAGGGGGGGACATCGTTCTTCCAGGTGCTCTCGACGGCGGGGGACACAAGGCTTGGGGGGGATGACGTCGATCACATGCTGGTGTCGCTGTTCGTGCGCGAGATCAGGGGGTGATGGGGGTGAGAACTCGGGCCGGTTGGAATCCGGCCCCACCGGGGAGTGGGGATGGGGATGTCGAGGATCTGAGCGAGTTCCCGGCGGCGACGCGACGGGCGTTGAAGATGTTCGCCGAGTCGGTCAAATGTCGACTCTCCACGGAGGAGTCGGCGAGCGTTGCGATCCAGGTGAACCAGCAGCGGGAGTACGAGCGGACGATCACGCGGGGCGAGTTGGAGTCGATGATCGGGCCCTGGGTGGAGCGGACGATGCGCGCGTGCGACCGGGCGATGCGCGACGCGGGGGAGGCGGTCGCGGCGGGTGTGGACGCGGTCGTGATGGTGGGGGGATCGACGCGGATCCCGCTCGTGCGCGCGCGGGTGGGCGAGCGGTTCGGGATCGAGCCCTACACGGCTCTCGACCCCGATCGGGTGGTGGCGCTGGGGGCGGCGGTGCAGGCGTCGATCCTGGCGGGGACGACCAGGGGCCAACTGCTGCTCGACGTGATCCCGCTCTCCTTGGGCATCGAGACGATCGGCGGGGCGGTGGCGAAGCTGATCGTGCGCAACTCGACCGCGCCCGCGCGGGCGACGGAGATGTTCTCGACGAGCGTGGACGGGCAGGTCTCGATCAAGCTGAATGTCTTGCAGGGCGAGCGAGAGATGGCGGCGGACTGTCGGAGCTTGGGCGTGTTCGAGCTGCGGGGGATCCCGCCGATGCCCGCGGGCGTGCCGCAGGTCGAGGTGGAGTTCCTGGTGGACGCGAACGGGGTGCTGAGTGTGAGCGCGCGCGAGCGACGGAGCGGCAAGCGGGCCTCGCTGCAGATTGTGCCGAATCATGGGCTGACGCGCGAGGAGGTCGAGCGGATCGAGGCCGAGAGCTTTGCGCATGCACGCGAGGACATGACGCGTCACCGCGTCGTGGACCTGGTCGCGAACTCGAGGCTGGATCTGAAGTGGATCGGCGAGCGGCTGGAGCGACACGCGGGGGAACTCGAGGCGTCATACCGGGAGGAGCTTCGGGCGAAGCTCGAGACGGTGCGCGGGTTCGTGTCACGCGGGGAGGCGGACTGGCGGTCGGTCGATCCGGGCGAGTTCCATAGGGCGAAGCAGGCGCTCGACGAGGCGAGTGTTCGGCTTCAGGAGGTCGCGATCGCGGCGTCGCTGCGCCAGGAGGGGTGAGGGGGCGTCATCTGTGACGTCTGGAGGGATGGCGCGGGCGGGGCGGGGGTTTGTATGGGGAGTTTGGCGTCTCGGGCGGCGCCGAGTGCTCGCCCTGGTCGATCTGGCCTCCGGGAGAAGGTCTATCCCGGAGGTCGCGATGCGTGGGCACTTCGATCGATTCGTGGTCGTGATGGTCGCGGGCGTGCTGTCGGCGTCGTCGGCGTCGGCGGCGACGACGTACTACGTGCGCAAGACGGGCAGCGACAGCAAGTCGGGCACGTCGCCAGCCAACGCGTTCAAGACGATCGACAAGGCGGCGGACACCGCGCACGCGGGCGACACGATCTACGTCGGCGCCGGCACGTACGTGGAGACGATCACGCCCAACAACGACGGGACGTCTGGCTCGCCGATCACGTTCATCGCGGACACGACCGGGACACAGACCGGGGACGCCGGGACGGTGACGATCCAGAAGTCCGGGACGAGCGGCAACGCCCTACTGATCCAGAACGACGATTACATCACGTTCCGGGGTTTCGTCATCGAGGGCGGGTCGGACACGATCAAGTGGGACAACTCCGACGGCGGCGTGCTGGAAAACTGCACGATCCGCAACGCCGACGACGACATGATCGAGGTCGCCAACGGCTCCGACCTGACCATCACCTCGTGCACGCTGACCGACTCGAACGACGACGGCGTCGTGGTTTCGGGCGGCGATGCCACGCTCGTCGCGTGCAACATCGACCAGATGAACGACCGCGCGATCTCGATCACCAGCAGCGGCTCCACGGTCTCGGTGCGCCGGTGCACGATCTGGAACTCGGGGTACGGCGTGCGCACGACCTACGGGACCGCCACGATCGTCAACTGCGTCTTCTACGACATCGACAGCGACGCGGTCCGGGGCGAGAACTCCTCCGTCTTGCACGTTTACGCCTGCACGATGGACGACATCGGCAGCGACGGCGTCCAGTCATACGGCACGGCGAATGTCTACGACAACATCATGACGCATATCGGCGACGACGGCATGGACAAGGAGAGCGGGACGTTCAACGCCTCGCACAACCTGATCTGGTCGTATGCCGACAGCCGCTCCGAGGGCTTCGACTCGACCGAGTACTCGTTCGACCCGGGCTATGTGGACAGGTCGGCGCGGGACTACCGCCTGAGCGCCGGCTCGGGCGCGATCGACATCGGGCAGAGCATCAGCTCGATGACGAGCGTGGACCGCCTGAACGGGCCGAGGCCGACGGGGAGCGGGTGGGATCTCGGGGCGTACGAGTACGGCGCCGCGGTGGTGTACGCGCCGATCCCGTACACGACCGACTTCGAGTCGGGCGCCGGCGCGGAGTGGACGAACGGGACGACGACGAGCAATGCCACGCTGACCCAGTTCGCGGGGCGGTACTGGAAGACGAGCTCGGACTCACTGCTCCCGACGCTGCACGTCTCGGGCACACCCGGGGAGGTGTACTACCTCTTCTTCGACCTGTACGTCATCGACTCGTGGGACGGCGACAACACGTCATGGGGGCCGGACCGGGTGTACGTGGACATCAATGGGTCGAGGTTGTTCGACTACTCGTTCTCGAACATCGACGGCTACCCCGCGGACAATCCGTACTCGCCGAGCGCCCAGGGCAACTTCGGCTTCAGCGGGAGCTGGCCCGAATCGGTGTACCGCCGGATCTACATCCAGTTCACGCCCTTGACGTCGCAGACGGTGATCGCGTTCTCGACGAGCAACATGCAGGGCATCGACGACGAGTCGTTCGGCATCGACAACGTGATGGTGCTCGATGAGGACGACGCGCAGGCGTACCTCCCGATCTTCACCGACGTCTCTGAGGACACGGGCTTTGACCTCGCCAACTCCGCCGACATCCAGCGGGCCTCGGGGCTGCACTGGGCGGACCTCGATGGCGACGGCGACATGGACGTGATCATCACGGGCGAGTCCAGCCGCGTGCTCCGGTACGATGCGAACTCGGACACGTTCAGCGCGGCGACGATCGGGGGCGGGGGGCTCTGGCGGGCCGGCGCCTTCGTGGACGCGGACGGGGACGGGGACCTCGACTTCTGGGCCGGGTGCGACAACTCGTACTACGTCGAGAGCCTGTACACAAACACGTGGCCGGGCGCGATGTCGTACGCGGGCGGCGCGGGCGTCAGTGATCCCTCGAACAACGAGGGCCTGAGCGCCTTCGACATCGACAACGACGGGTGGACGGACATTGTGATGTTCTCGGAGAACGGGAACTGGGTGCTGCGCAACACCCGCGAGAGCCCGGCGCGCTTCGAGGCCAGCGACGACCCGGCGCTGGGCCTGAACGACTCGGGCAGCGTGGGCAACGGCGCCTTCGTCAGTTCGGGCGACGTCAACAACGACGGGTACGTCGACTTCTTCTACCACTACAACAAGGGCGTGCTCCTGCTCTCCGACGGCGCGGGGGCCTACATCCGCACCACGCCCTCCCCCCAGGCGGACACGGGCAACAACGAGAAGACCGGCTCGGCGTGGGGCGACTACGACAACGACGGGGATCTCGACCTGTACGTGCCCTACCGGAGCGGGGGCGGGCGCCTGTACCGCAACGACGGGGGGACGTTCACGAACGTCGCGTCGAGTGCGGGGATCACCGACACCTGCGAGCAGTCCTCCTCGTCCTGGGGCGATTTCGACAACGACGGGGATCTGGACCTGCTGATCGCGACCGGGGACGGTGACCCGGTCCTGCTCTACGAGAACCAGGGCGACGGGACGTTCGAACTCGTCGACAAGGGGGCGGGGGTCGGGGGGAACGCGCACGACGCCGTCTTCGTGGATTACGACTCGGACGGCGACCTCGACATCGCGATCACGCGCGAGGACGACACCAACGTCCTCCTCCGCAACGACACCAACACCTCGGCGTATCTGAAGGTCCGCGTCGTGCGCACCGTCGGGGCGGCGATCATCGAGCAGGTCGGCGTCCACGTCGAGCTGTGGGACCAGACGATGACAACCATGCTCGCGCGGCGCGACATCGGCGTTGCGCGGGGCTTCGGCGGGTCCGAGCCCGTCTGGGCGCACTTCGGTGGCGTGGACCCGGGGCTGACGTACAACGTCAAGGTGATCTGGCCCGGCGGGGATGAGACCGTCGCGGAGGTCATGCCCGGCGCCGCGCAGACCACCTTCGGGAGCGTGACGGTGCCCCAGATGCTGACCATCAACGGGCAGACCGCCTCGCTGCGCGTGACCCGCTGGCGCGAGGTCAAGGCGATCTCGGACGACTGAGCGACACGAGGCCTCGGGGGCGCGGGACGGCGGCTGCTATGCTCCGCCATGCGCACGATCTCCCTCGCACTCGTCGGCCTGACGCTCGTTGCGGGCTCATGCACGTCGTCGCATACGCGTGATGACCAGGCGATGCATCCGGCACGGGTGTCCGACGCCGCGCTCCCGCCCGGGGTATTCGAGGTCGTGCCTGGCGTGTATTCGGGGCCGATGCCCGAGGGGCGCGAGGGGTTCGAGACGCTGGCGGCGCTGGGCGTGAGGACGGTGCTGTCGGTGGACGGCGCCCGCCCGGACGTCGAGGACGCCGCGGCGTGCGAGATCGCGTACGCCCAGGTCCCGACGCAGTACGCCGGGATCACCGACGACGAGCGGGACGAGATCGCCCGAGCGCTGCGGGACTCGCCCCGCCCGATCTACGTCCACTGTCATCACGGCCAGCACCGGGGTCCGGCGGCGACGGCGACGGGGATGATCGCGCTGGGCGAGATCGACAACGCCGCCGGGCTCGAGCTGCTCGAGAAGGCGGGCACGAGCGCGTCGTACCCGGGGCTCTGGGCGGCGGTGCGCGAGGCGAGGCCCCTGGACTCGGCCCGGATCGACGCGGCGCCCGTGGCGCCACCAGTCGCGACCGTCTCCGACTACGTCGCGGGCATGAGCGCGATCGACCACGCGTGGGACCATCTGAAGGCGTGCCAGGACGCGGGGTGGGCGGCGCCCGACGACCACCCGGACCTTGTCCCGGCCGCGGAGGCGGGCATCATCGCGGACACGTTCCGTCAGGTGATGGCCGACCCTGAGGTCGCGGGCAAGCCCGAGGATTTTCATATTTGGCTGCGCGAGGCGCAGGCGAACGCCACGGAGCTCGAGCGCCTGATCGTTGCGGGGGCGGGGCGCGAGCGGATCGACGAGGGGCTCAAGGCGCTGGGGGCGTCGTGCAAGACGTGCCACGCGAAGTACCGGGATTGAGGCCCGTCAAGGACGTTCTCGCCTGAGCGTGGAGCGGGGCGCATCCACATATTTATGTGGATCTTGCGTTCGGCCTGTGGTCCCGGCATATTTTTCGTGAGTTCTCAGAAATATCGTGAGAACCCCCTTGGCGCGACGGCGGGGGGGGGTAGGCTACATGCGATCGGCATCGTGCAAAAGGGAGGGACGATGCGGCACAAGAAGCAATGCGGGGTGATGGTCCTGTTGGCGGGATCGGTGATGGTGGGCGTCGGGCCGCCCTCGGCGCGGACGCCGGAGATCTCGCACCTGCCGGTGGCGGTGCAGGATGAGATCCTGGAGTGGCGTTCGCGTCTGGAGTCCGCGGCGTGCCTCAAGGTCGTGGCGGACCTCGATGAAACGTGGGAACGGATGGACCAGCTCGACGAGCGGGGAGACCCTGTCGTGGTGCGGCGAGAGCGGTTCCAGTGTCACGCGTGGATGACGCCGGACATGCTCTGGCTGGTGATCTTTGCGTACGACGGCGAGCATGTTGACACGGCAACTCCACGAACCCAGATCTTGTGGGAACGCGAGTCGCGGCTGGTTCGGGAGCGGTATTGGGATGAGCAGGAAAATGTGTATCGCATGGTTCGATACATGGAGGAACGGCCTTGGGGACCTGAAAACGCGCACCTTGTGACCAAGGGGTGCAACTACGGGAGCCTCATGGAGTCGTGGCTTGTGGGAGGGCCGGGGTTGGAGGACCGATGCCTTTCGTTCCAGTCGTACGCCCTCATGCGCACGCCGAATCTCGCAATCGTGCCGCCCGATCACACGGAATCAGGCGTGTGGCTTGATGTGTTTCGTGTTGGATACGAGCGAGATACGCAGGTTGAGGGCGACAAGCTCTATCGCCGTCAAGATTTTGCGCTGCTCTCGCGTGACGAGAATGGCGAGCCGGTCGTGAGCGAACGCCGGACGATCGTGATGACAGATCAGAAAGATGGCGGCGCGAGACCCACGCAAATCTATGGGACAAAGCATCTCGCATACGAGTTCTATCAAGAGGCACCAGAACAGCTTACGACAAGCGTCTCGGCGTTCGCGCGAGATATCGACGCGATCGCTTCCCCGCTCGGCTTGGCGGACGTACCGACGACAACGGGCGACTGACGAGAGCCCACGAACTCCGACAGCGGGAGCCTCGATCGCGGACCCGCGGATGACTGCAACACGTCGAAGACGTGTGGCGACAATGGAGGGTCGTGCACGTGGTCGGACGTGAGTCAGTCAACGACCGCTGAGCAAGAAGTGCCCGTGCATAAAGCGTTCCGCGGCGGCCCCGAAGTTTGTGGGGCGCCGCGGGGGGCGGGGCGCGAGCGGATCGACGAGGGGTTCAAGGCTGGGGACGTCGTGCAAGACGTGCCACGCGAAGTATCGGGATTGAGGCGGCGGCGTTGTCTTGCGAATGACTGACCTCGCCGGTAGCGTGCTGGCATGGCCGCTCGCCAGACGATTCGCACTCCGGACGGCACGACCTACGGCCCGGTCGGCGAGGACGTGCTGCGTCAGTGGGCGATCGAGGGGCGGGTGCCGCGAGAGAGCGTGCTGATCGCGGAGGACGGGGGAGTCGAGACGCGGGCGATCGATCATCCGGAGCTGGGGCCGATCCTGCGGGCGCCGCCGACGGTCCGGGGCGCCGTCCCCCCGCCCCCCGAGGGGGACGTCACGGGCGGGCTGATCCCGTACAAGAACGGGGCGGCGCTGGCGTCGTATTACGTCGGCATCGGGTCGTGGGCGGCGTTGATCCTCTTCCCGCTCGGGCTTGTCGCGGGGATCATCGCGATCGTGCTCGGGGTCAAGGGGCTCAAGAAGCACAAGGCCACGCCCGCGGTGCACGGCGTCGCCCACGCGTGGGTGGGAATCATCTGCGGCTCACTGGTGTCTCTGATCACGCTTGCGGTCGTCACGCTCATCATCGTGGGCGTGGCGAGCGGGAACTAATCCTCGTTGTTTGCGGGCGGGAGCTTGCGGACACGGATGTTCGAGAACTCGTAGACCGCGTCCCTGGCGCCCCAGGAGGCGCTGAGCCCGACGAGGGGGCCCGAGAGCTGGCTCGTCCTGGGCGGACCCGGTGCGTGCCACGCCTGCTTGCCGTCGATCCAGACGGTGTAGAGACGCCCGTCGAAGCGGACGCGGATGGCGAAGCCGTCGGCGGCTTCCGCCATGTTCTTGACGTCGAACTCGTAGCCGGGGACCTTCGACATGTAGGAGTCCGAGAGGTAGCTGGTCCGCGAGCCGATGAACATGTTGCCGTGCGGCGGGAGGAAGGGGGCGGCCTCGACCCGGGCGAACGGGACGGAGGCCATGCTCGGCTCGCCGGCGACGAGGACGCCCGAACTCATATATGTCGCGCCCGTGGGCGCGAAGTCGATGCGAGTGCGGACCTCGATCTCGTAGGGCGTGGGCAGCTCCAGGTCGAGCAGGGCGCAGGCCCGGCGCCCGACGAGCTTCATGCGGACCGTGTCGTCATCGACGCGGCTCCACTCGCCCCCCTCGATAGGGACCAGGCCCGTCAGCGCCTCGTCGAAGTGGATCGGCGTCCAGGCGCCGGACAGCGCATCGCGCGTGCGCTGAGCGCGGAGCAGGCGCGTGCGCGTCGCCCGGGCCATCAGCGCGTCGCCCGTCTCGTCGGCGTCGGCAATCGCCTTCTCCCACATCGTGATCGCTTGGTCGTAGAGGCGCTTGCGTTCGAGCTCGTCCGCGGCGGCCGCGGAGGTGGCGCCCGGTTCGTGGGGGAGGATGATGGAGGCGAAGTCGCGGTGGGCGAGCCCGTACACCTCGAGCGTGTGGAAGTGCATCTCGCCGTCGAGGGCGCGGACCTGCTCAGCAGCGAGCGGGTCGTGCCCGACCACGTGGGCGAGGGCGGCGAGCTTGGTCCGCCACATCGGCGCCCGCTTGCTCTGGAGCGGGTCCTGGATGAGCGAGTCGAGGGCGAGGAAGGCGGCGACGGTCAGTTCGTCCTGGCGCCACGCGGGCGCCTGGTCGAGCCCCTCCTCGAAGATGATCGCCTCGAGCATGATGTAGACCATGTTGGCGACGCGCGTGCCGGGCAACTCTCGGCGGGAGATCTCCAGGCCGAACTCGCGCATCGCCTCGTGGCTGCCACCCCAGCGCGGGCGCAGGGCGTACTCCATCGCGGAGTACGCGGGGATGTAATCCGCCTGGGCCTCGGTCGCGATATCGAACCAACGGCGTTCGAGCTTGTCGTCGCCCTCGGCCATCACGAGTCGGATGAGCACACTCGCCGGCTCCGGACAGAGCGGGTCGATCCAGTACGCCTCTTCGAGCGTCTGGCGCGCGCGGGGCAGGGCGTCGTAGAAGGCCTTGAGGTCGTCGGGGTCGGTCTGGTTGACGAACTTCGAGCCGCGTCGGTCCCAGGCGCGGTCGAGGTCGTAAGAGCCCGTGATGGCCTTGAAGAGCCAGGGGTCAACGCCGGGCGTGTCGGTGAGCTGCTCGACGAACGGGGCGGCCCACTTCTCGGGCCAGCGGTCGCCGAGCGTGTAGGAGGCGTACTCGTAGATCAGGCGACGTTCCGAGCGTGAGAGGGCGGGCGCGGTCAGGGCGCGCCGGTATTCCTCCAGCGCGATCGTTCGTGCTTGTTCCGCGTTCTCGTTCTTGCCGTAGAACTCGGAGAGCGTCGTGATACCGACGCCGAGCTCGGCGAGAAAGAGGTGTGGCGCCGTCGTGTCTTGAAGCTGGTGGAGTGTCTCGATGGCGCCGTGCTGAGCGTCGGCGGGGTGGTCCTCGCCCGCGTCGATCGCGAGGATCGCCGCGGCACGGACCATCGGCGAGGGATGGCTCGCCAGATCGTGCGCCCGGGCGAAGTCGGCGACCGGTTTCCAGTCGCGCTCCCAGCGCTCGGTGATGAACCGGTCGGCGGCGAGCGAGAGAAGCTCGAGTGCGGCGTCGCGGTTCACGTCCGCCCCGACGCCGGCCTCGAACGTCTCGACCAGCCGGGCATGGACGATCCGGTACATCTGCTCGCGCAGGACGGGCATCGTGACGTGGTCCGCGTCGGTCCTCGCGCTGTCAGGATTCTTCGTGTCGCGCACCGCCTGAGCCAGAGCCGCGGGCGCGAGGAAGGTGGCGAGCGTCAGCGTCGTCAACGTGAGGGCAGCGGGCTTCATGGATCGTCCTTGTTCGACGCATCACGGTCGTCGTCCTCGCCGGTCCGCCCCAGCTTGCGGACGCGGACGTGTGAGAACTCGACGCCCTGGCGTCCTCCGACGCCGAAGCCGCCCAGGCCGGCGCGGTTCTCGTCCGGCTCGCCCATGCTGCTGGGGTTGATCAGGGATGAGTCGAAGACCTGCTCGCCGTCGAAGGAGCAACGGACCCGATCGACGTCGTGGACGACGCGGAGGGTGTGGGGTTGGTCGAACGGGGCGGTCATGGGTCGGGAGAGGTCGCGCTCGCCCCAGAACCATGAGCACCGGAGGACGCCGTCGCCCGGGTGGAGAGCGAAGCTGCGGAAGATGCGGTTGTTGTCGGTGCGTCGCAGGTTTGACGCGTACACGAGACCGAAGCGGAAGGTGGGCTTTGGCGACTCGGGTGGGGTGACGATCGCCTCGAACTCGTAGCGGTTGCCCAGATCGATGCCGAGGGCGAGTTGGCCGTACTCGCTTCCCTGGAGCATGCGGACGGCCTGGTCGTCGACGCGTTCCCACGTGCCGTCGATGGTGCGCCAGCCGGTGAGCGCCTCGTCGAAGGCGAGCTCGACCCACTCGCCGGCCTCGAAGGCGCCCTTCCACTCGGCGGTTGTCTTGCGGTCGAGCAGTGCGGCTCGGAGCAGGGCATCGTCCTCCGGGGCGGTGTCGAGCAGCTTGCCCCAGGTCTCGCCGGCCTTTTCCCACTTGCCCAGCGACTCGTACGCGTTGGCGGCGCGAGCGCGCACGCGCGTCGTCTCGGTCCCGATGGGCAGGATCAGCCCGGGCAGGCCCAGGTCTCGGGCGGCGACGATCTGGGCGCCGTTGCGGCTGATCTCGCCGTCGATCTCGCGCAGGTACCGAGCCCCGAGCGCGGGGTCGCCCTGCTTGTACGCGGCGTAGGCGGCGATCGTCCCGGCGTACGTCCGCCAGCCCGGGCGCTGCTCGTGCTCCAGGATCAT
Source organism: Phycisphaerales bacterium (assembly GCA_041402005.1). Lineage (GTDB taxonomy): Bacteria > Planctomycetota > Phycisphaerae > Phycisphaerales > UBA1924 > JAJRXR01. Next base: position 215,380 of record JAWKTB010000007.1, read on the forward strand.
GTCGCCTGCGGCCACGACCGCAGCGACGAACCGGGGCACGCGCCATGTGTAGTCGTCCTCGGGCCACGACCGACGCTCGTCGTTGTAGTCGTCGATCATGTAAAGGACCTGATACGGCACGGACGTGCCCGCGACCTCGGGGCGGACGAGCGACTCGGCGAACGCGGCCATGTCGTCGAAGCTCCCGCTCCAGCGCGGGATCAGGATGTGACGCATCTCCCGGTACGCCTGCTCGTAGTCGAGCTGCGCGTCCACCGCCCGGTCGAACCAGTCGTACTCGTCCGTTCCCGACGGTGCGAGGTGGTTGGCCGCGGTAAACATCAACTCGGTCGCGGCCTCGGGGCAATCGGGGTGCAGCTCGTACGCGTGCGCCAGGCTGTCGACCGCCGGCCGGGCGAGGCGGTGGAACTCGTCCCACTGCTCGTCGCTCGTCTCGCTTGCATAGCCCGAGCCACGCGCGTTATACGCCCGGCGCCACTCGAGCACGCCCCGACACATCAGGGCGATCCAGGGATCGACGCCCTCGGTCGCCTCGAGCCCATCGACGAACCAGTCGCCGAACTCGATCCCGCTCGCCGCGGACAGCTCGCGCCCGGCTCGCCCGTACACGTAGCGGCGCTGGGCGTTCGTCATGTCGGGCGTGGCGCAGGCGAGCTGGTACTGCTGGGCGTAAATGGTCTCGGCGTCGTGGGCTTTCGCCTCGTCGCCATGCCTGTCGTAGTAGTCATGGATCGTGTCGGCGAACATGCTCGCGCGCAGCGGGGGATAGCCCGCGTCGATCAGGGCGCTGAGCGTGTCGAAGAGCGAGTCGCCGACCTCGTCGGGGCTCATCGAATGCGACGCGTACGTGAGCCCGATCGCACGGACCATCGGGTCCTCATGCTCGTCGAGGGCGTCTGATTCGATGTGGGGCCCGAGCCAGTCCGCCCACCTTTCGTCCAGGGCAACCGCGTCCGCCCAGTGCGAGAAGACCTCCTCGGCCTGGGGGTCGAGCGCGCCGTCGTGGTTTCTTCGGTACGCCTCGCACATCGATTCGTACTCGAACTCGCGTGCGAGGCGGTCGTAGTCGGCCTGGAGGAGCGGCGCGCGGTCGGCGGACGCTCCCCCGGGGGGAGTTGACTGGATGTCGGACTGTGCGCGAGCGCCCGCCGACGTGATCAGGATCGCGACGAGCAGCGTCGGCACGTGGGCGATGATCCGCGGCGTTCTTCTCATGCTCGTCCTCCGAGGGCGATCCACAAGGATGCTTCCAGGCGTCACGGCGCCAGCCGGGGCGGCCAGGTCATGAAGATCTGTCCGGGTGGGGTGCGTCTGTTCGGGGTTCCCAGCTCCTCCTCGGGCACGTGGCGCACGCGCATGTTCGAGAACTCGAAACCCGCCGACCGGTTGCCCCACGAGGCGGACAGCCCGACAAGCGGGCCAGAGAGGCGTCGCAGGCTGACCGGGCCGGCGGCGTGCACGACCTCTTCGCCGTCCACCCAGACCTGGTAGTGCTCGCCGTCGAAGCGGGCGCGGAGGTGGAAGCCCTTCGCGCCGCCCTCGTACCCCGGGACGTTGAGGATGAACGACGCGGAGCCGTCCGCGTCCCGGGAGCCGAGAAAGAAGCTCCCGCCCGACTCGAACGGCCCGGCCTCGACGCGGGCGAACCGCGTCATGCCCGGGCGGGCCTCGCCCGCCGCCAGCACGCCCGAGGACATGAACACGGGGTATGTGGGCTCGTAGTCGATGCGCGTGTCGACCTCGACCTCGTAGGGCAGGGGAACATCGAGATCGAGCAGGGCGCTGGCGCGGTCGGCGCCGAGCGTGACGCGGACCGTGCGTTCGTCGACGCGGGTCCAGCGCCCGGGCTCGACCGGGACGACGCCCGTGAGGTCGTCGTCGAACTCGACTTCGACCCACCCGCCCTCGAGCAGCGTCGCCGTCCGACGCGCACGGAGCAGGCGAGTCCGAACGGCGCGCACCATCAGCTCGTCGCCGGCCGCGTCGGCGTCGGCGAGCGCCCGCTCCCAGACCGGGACTGCCTCCGAGTACCGCTCGGCGCGCTCGAGCTCGTCGGCGTCGTAGGCGGCGCCGGCGCGGTTCTCGCGCGGGAGGACCACGGACACGAAGTCGCGATGAAGCAAGCCGTAGGTCTCGAGCGGGAGCCGGTGCAGGTTTCCGTCGAGGGCTCGGACTTGCTCGGCGGCGTACTGGTCATGCCCGATGACGTGCGCCAGCGCGGCGATGCGGGTCCGCCAGAGCCTCTCGCGGACGCCCTGGATCGGATCCTCGGCGAGTCTCTCGAGGGCGAGAAACGCGGCGACGGTCAGCTCGTCCTGGCGCCAGTCGCGCGCCGACTCCGGGCCATCCTCCAGGATGATCGCCTCGAGCAGCATGTACGCCTGGTTGGGGACGGTGGTCCCGGGCAACTCCTGGCGGGCGATCTCGAGGGCGAACTCGCGCATCTCCTCGAGACTCCCGCCCCAGCGGGGGCGCAGCGCGTTGAGCATGAACGCGTGCGCCGGGGTGTAGTCCGCCTGGGCTCTGACGGCGTGGTCGAACCACGTACGTTCGAGCGCACGCTCGCCCTCGCCCATCGAGAGCTGGATCAGCTGTGTCGCGGGCTCGGGGCAGAGGGGGTCGATGCGGAAGGCCTCCTCGAGTTCCGCGCGGGCCGAGGGCAGGGCGGCGAGAAACGCCTCAAGCTTCTCGGGGGGTGTGTCGTTGGCGTACCGGGAACCGCGCTGGTCCCAGGCGCGGTCGACGTCGTGCGCCCCCTTGGCCGCGAGGAGTAGCCACAGATCCACGCCCTCGGCGCGGGCGAGCCGCTCGAAGAACGGCGAAGTGACTCTCTCGGGCAGGACGTCTCCCAGCGTGTAAGTGGCGTGGCTGTAGATCAATCGACGCTCGGCGCGCGTGAGACCGGGCGCGGTGAAGGCGCGCTCGTACTCGCTGAGCGTCAGATCCAGGACCGCGTCCCTCGTCCTCCCGATGCATTGTCGCTCGCAGATCGCGCGGATGGAGACGCCCAGCTCGGCGATGAAGATCGGGGGCTTCGCCTTGCCGACGAGTTCGGCGAGCAACTCCCGGACGCCGGCGTTGGCGTCGGGTGGGAGATTCTCGCCCTCGATGATTGCCATCGTCGCCGCCCCCCTGACGATCGGGGACGGGTGCGTGAGCAGGTCGTGCTCGCGTGCGAAGGCGGCGACGGTGGGCCAGTCGCGCTCCCAACGCGAGGTGACGAATCGATCGGCCGCGAGGGCGAGCAGCTCGCGCGCGACGGCGGGTTTCACGTCGGCGCCCGGGCCGGCCTCGAAGGTCTCGACGAGCCCCGCGAGCACGATGTTGTACTCCTGCTGCTGCAGGACATGCGTCGGCACGTGGTCCGCGTCGGTTCTCGATGAGCGAGGGTCGCTCGGATCCCGGACGCCCTGGGCGAGGACGGTCGGCGTCAGCACAACGAGAGCCGGGAGCAGGAGTGAGTGCAGGAGTCGTGCGGCGTGCAACGTCGCTCTCCTCTCTCGCGGGCTTCCGCCGACGTTATCCGTCGACGTTCATCAGCACCTTGATCCCCTCGCCGGAGATCATGGTCTCGAAGGCCTTCTCGTACTGGCTGAGCGGGAACTCGTGGGTGATGATCTCGTCGAGCTGGAGGCGCTTGCCCAGGAGCATCTCCTCCATGCGGTACCAGGTCTCCCAGATGCGCCGCCCGTTGATGCCGAGCACCGTGCACCCCTTGAAGATGATGTTGGTGTTGAAGTCGAAGGTGACGGGCTTGGCGGGCAGGCCGAGCAGGGCGGCCATGCCGCCGTTGCGCAGGGCGCGGAAGCCCTCGTCGAAGGCGGCGGGCGAGCCGGACATCTCGAGCAGGACGTCGACGCCCTCGTCGCGGGTCTCTCGCCGGACGTGCTTGATCCAGTGGTCGCCCTGTCGCGCGTCGAAGGCCTCGACGGCGCCGAGCTTCTTGGCCAGCTTGAGCCTCGGCGGGTTGATGTCGGTGCAGTAGATGCGGGCGGCGCCCGCGGCGCGGGCGACCGTGACCGCCATCAGCCCGATGATCCCGACGCCCGAGATCAGGACGCTCTTGCCGCTGACGCCCGCGGCCATGACGGTGTGCACCGCGTTGCCCAGGGGATCGAACGTCGCCGCGATCCGGTCCGGGATCTCGTCGTGCACGGGCCAGACGTTCACCTCGGGGACGCTGACGAAACGGGCGAAGCACCCGTCGCGGTCGACGCCCAGGATTTGCGTGTCGCGGGCGATGTGGGCGTTGCCGGTGCGCGAGTTGTAGTCGGTCCCGGCGGTGATGTGCCCCTCGGCGCTGACGCGCTGGCCGGGCGTGAACTGCGTGACGGCGGAGCCCACGCGATCGACCACGCCTACGAACTCGTGCCCGGTGACAATGCCAACGGGGATTCGCCCCGCGGCCCAGTCGTCCCACTGCCAGATGTGCCGGTCGGTGCCGCAGATCCCCGCCTTGGTGACGCGGATGAGCACGTCCAGGGGTCCGACCGGGGGGACGGGGCGGGCCTCGTCGAGTTGGAGCCCCTCGCCGGCGTGGTGCTTGACGAGGGCGGGCATGACCTCGCTGGGTGCATTGCCGGCGGGGGCGGGGCGTTGGGCGGTCGCCGGCTGGGTCTTCATGGATGCCATGCGTGCTCCGAGCGGGGGGGGTGTGGCGCCCGAGGCAGGCGTGCCACGGGTGACGGTATTGTTGAGGGGTCGCTCCGGTCCGATCAATGGACGGGGGCGGACGACCCCGGGAGGAGCCCGGGGGCGAGAGGCCCTAGGGAGAAGGATGTCCCGAGCGACGGTCAGCTCCGGCTCATTCGTGTTCGTCGCCGCCAAGCCGGGCGGGGGGCGGAAGCTGGGCCTGCGCGCCGCGCGGTCGGAGCGGGCCCTGGCCGAGACGCTTCGTCGGGACCGGATGGTGTTGCTGCGAACCTGGCGACTGCCCGAGTGGCTGGGGGCGGCCCGGGAGCTGTCGCTCAAGGACCACGCCCAGCTCAACGAGCAGCTCGCCCAGCTCTTGTCCCGGGGTGTGCCTCTGGTCGAAGCGCTGGAAGTGACGGCGTCGGTGGTGTCGAGCGCGAACCGGGACCGGGTCGAGCGGATGCGGGAGCTGGTCGCCTCGGGCGCGAGCTTCGCCGAGGCGTGCGAGAAGGTCGGCTCGTTCGACAGCGTGACGATCGCGGTCTACCGGGCGGCCGAGCGGACGGGCGACCTGGCGGGCGCCGCCAAGCAGCTCTCCCGCGACGCGAGACGGCGCGTCAGGCTGCTGGAGAAGGCCAAGAGCCTGATGATCTACCCCGTGATCGTGCTCTCGGTCACGCTGCTGGCGGCCTCGGCCCTGCTCATGGTCGTCGTGCCCATGATCGGCAAGGCGCTCATGGAGGCCGAGATCGCGATGCCCCTGTACTCCAAGGTCGTCATCGGCGTCGGCTCGGCGATGCGCGACAACTGGCTCATCACGCTGACCGTTTTCGTGGTCGTCGTCGTCCTGATCTTCCTCGCCCGCGAGGCGATCCGGGCGGGCGCCCTTCGGCTGATGCGACGTCTGCCCGTCACCCGCGGCCTGCTGCTCACGCAGGAGCAGGCCCGCTTCTTCTCGGTGATGGCGGCGATGACGCGATCGGCAATCCCGCTCGCGGATGCCCTGGGGGTCGCCAACGCCGCCATCGGGCACCCCGTACTCCGCAAGGAGCTGGGGGACATGCGTCAGCGTCTGATCGAGGGCGGGGTCTTCCGCACGCTGGTGAGCAAGGTGGAGTCGCTCCCGTTGGCGACGCGGAAGCTGCTGGTCGCCGCGGACCAGGCGGGGGACCTGGAGACCGCGTTCGACGCCCTGGCGCAGGACATGGCCGACGCGGTGGACCGGTCGACCGAGCGCGTCCTGGCGGCGTTGGAGCCGGGCCTGATCATCTTCATGTTCTTGATCGTGGGTTCGATGATCCTGGCCATCTTCATGCCGATGCTCTCGCTGATGAATCAGGTGGGGTGATCGGACCGGAGCGGGATGGCGCGGCGGCATTTCTGGCAATGTCGGGATGCGGCATGCGTTGGGCCAGCGGGAGGTCGATGCCGATTTCGTTCGGTGTTCGCACGGCAAGCGCGTCCCTCGCGTAGAATCGTGCGAACCGGGGCGGGCGCCCCGTGGTAGCCATGTCGGGAGACGTCCAGCTCCGAGATGGAGCCGGGTGAGACAGGAGTCCTTGCGATGATCACGCCACGCCCGAGGGGGCTTGCCCGCGCCGCACGCCGACGCCACAGCCGCCCGGGTTTCTCACTGCTCGAGATCACGCTGGTGCTGGTGATCATCGGGATGATGATGGCGGTGGCGGCGGTCAGCCTGCTGGGCAACGCCAAGCGGGCGAGCATCAAGACCACCAAGATCAGCATGACGACGATCCAGTCGGCGATCAAGAACTACATGCTCGAGCACGCGGGCACGCCCCCGGCGAGCCTGAACGTGCTCGTGACCGACGACTACCTCGAGAACAAGGCGCTCAAGGACTCGTGGGATCAGCCCTTCTATTACACGCTGAACTCGGCCGATCAGCTGCATCCATACCAGTTGATCTCCAACGGGCCCGACAAGCAGCCCGGGACCGAGGACGACATCAACATCTGGACGATGGACCAGAAGAACTGAGCCGCTCGGGAGGCGGCGATCCATGCGCACGGGGCCGTCAGCACGCCAGGGGGCCCGACGTGGCATGACCATGCTCGAGGTCGTGCTCGCGGTCGTGCTGCTGGCGCTGCTGGCGGCGACGTTCGCGACGTCGCACTCGTACATCCATGCGGCGGCCTCGCGCGAGGCGCAGCGGCTCGGCGCCGCCGAGATCGCCAACCGCATGATGCTCCAGTACATCGACGACAAGAAGATGCTGCCCCCCCAGTCGACCCAGCTCGACTACAACCAGCAGCGGTACCGCTGGTCGCTCGACGAGATCCCGGTGGACCTCAAGCTCGACCCGGCGGCCGCCGAGAACGAGTCGCAGCGGGGCGGCGGGCTCGGTCTCGAGCGCATCCGCATGATCGTCGTCCGCGCCTGGCTCAGCGAGGATTCGGGCGGGTCGTACATCTACACCGACTCGGTCCCCTCGATCACGCTGACGCGCCTGTTCGACCCCCTGGGCTTCGAGCATCACAGCCCGGACTCGGCCGAGCGCCAGCTCGGGACCGAGGAGGGCATCCGCGAGGTGCTCGACACGATCCTGCGCCTCCAGGGCGGCACGCAGTCGGGCGACACCTCGGGCAAGAGCGGCTCGGGCGGATCCTCGACCGGGGGGACGAAGCCGTGATCGTGCGCCCGAGGGGCACAACCGGGCGATCGCGTCGGGGCTTCACGCTTCTGGAGACGATCCTCGCGAGCACGGTCGCCGCGCTCGTGCTTCTCGCGGCGCTGAGCATGTTCCTGACGCTGGCTCGGACGGAGCAAACGCTGGCGGCCCGCTTCGACCAGACGAACGAGATGGCGTGGCTGCAGTTGACGGTTCGCCGGGCGTTACTGTCACTCGTGATGGACGAGAACACGAGCGTGGACGACGACGGGAATTGGATCGTCCCGGAGGGGCAGGATCTGCCGCCACGCGGGCGGATCATGCTCGCCCCGGACCCGCTGGCCGAGGCGTACGTGGCGACGGGCAAGTGGAAGCGACCCGACGGCGCCGCCCAGATGCAGCGCTTCGAGGTCGTGCTGGACGCGCCGCCCGTGCCCGACGCGTTGATGGGCCCGGCGGCCGGGTGGGCGACGCGGGCGCCGGCGGACGCGATGGACTTCTCGCTCGCCGACATCGCGGGCGAGGACACCGGGGGCGTCCGTGGCGTGTTCGAGCTCCGACCCGACGGCGTGCGCGAGCGGATCATGCGCTCGGTCGGGCTCGCCGGCGAGGACTGGCCCGTGCGCGAGGACAATGACCCCCGCGCCGGCTGGACGCTCTGGTGGCGCGAGTACTCGGTCGCGGAGATTGGCGCCTTGACCGCCGGCGGGACGCTCCAGCCCGACGACGCGACGACCCCCGAGGGCCAGGAGCGCCTGATGCGGGCGTACCCCCTGGTGCGCGGCATCGAGGCGATCCGATGGATGATCTTCAGCGATAGCCAGCGGACCGAGGCGTACGCCGCGCTCGCGCAGAAGGACTTGCCCGCGTACATCGAGCTCGAGGTCCGCACGACGACGGGCAAGTACGCCAACTGGATGTTCGAGGTCGCCTGGCGGATCGGCGCCGACCCGAGCGAGGACGAGACCACCACGACCACCACCGACACCGACGAGGACGCGGGGAACTCGACCCAGATCCAGGGCGGGGGCGCCGGGGGTCCGGGCGGCGGGGGCGGACGGCGCGGCCCGGGCGGAGCTCGGACCCGCGGCGGGCAGGGTGACGTGTTCTCCGTCCAGCGGGGCCAGGCGGGCCAGATGGGCCAGCCGCGAGTGCAGCGCCCGCCGCCGCCACCGCCGGGGAACAGCCCATGAGCCTGCACGTCGCCAAGCTCGGACGGTCGCCCGGTCGGCGCGCGTTCGTGATGCCGATCGTCGTGCTGCTGACGTTGGTCGTCGGCCTGGCGATCGGTGTCTTCGTGGCGCGCCAGGGGGTGCAGAACCGAACGGTCGCCCGCCAGATGACCTCCTACCAGGAGTACCACGCCGGTCGCGGCTTGCAGGAGGCGATCGGCGCCTGGCTGCGCCGCCTCAACTCGCGCGAGATCCCCGACGCGATCAGCGAGAACGGGCACGCGATGGACATCCTCCTGCCCGACGGCTCGGTCGCCAGCGTCTACGTCCAGGACGGGCAGGGGCAGATCCTGGCGAGCCTGGGCGGGCTCGACGGCGAGTCGCTCGAGGGGACCGCCCGGATGCTCGACGCCCTGCTCACGATCTCGGACACCGAGACCTACCGGGCGAACACCCGGCGCGTCGGCTCCTGGCAGGTCAGCCCCAACGCCGCCTCCGAGGTCGCACTGCGGGCCATTCTCGCCTCGCAGATCGCCGACGAGCGGACCGCGGCGTCGGCGGCGGCGCGGATCGTGGACGAGCGCAAGGACGGGCGTCTGACCCGCTCGCAGGTGCAGTACGCCCTGGAGCAGTCCGGGGTGACCGAGGGCCAGGAGACCGTGCTGGCGCGGATCTTCACGTACCAGCCCGAGCTCTGGTTCATCCGCGTCGAGCTGACGCCCAAGGGGACCAGGCACGTGGCGGCGAGGTACGGCGGGCTGGCGTACATCGGATCGAGCACAACGCAGGGCATGACCGGCAAGTCCGGCATGTTCCTGACCTGGGAGAACCTCGGCGGGGGCGACGAGTGGACCCCCCCCGGGCCAGGGTGGGTAACGATGGTGTAAGCTGTTGGCAAGCCCGGACGGAGCCGGGCGTTGGGCCGCGCCCAAGGAGGCGCACACATGAGCGGCAGAGCGAAGGTCAGACGGATCACAATCGGGGCGCAGGCGGCGGCGGCGGTGATGACGCTGGCGCTGGTCGCCGTCATCGTCGTCGGCGCCCAGGTCGGCGCCAAGGGCGAGCGAGAGACGGTCAAGATCGAGCCCGTGCTCGCCGGCGGGGGCGAGGCGTCCCAGACACCCTCCGGGCCGACCCTCGACCAGTCGAAGGTGGACTACGCGGGGATCGCCGAGCGTCTCAAGCAGATGAGGAACGCCCCGATACCTCAGCCGCCCCCGACGACCGACAACCAGAATCCGGGCACAATCGAGCCCCCGAAGCAGGCCGACACGGGCGAGATCAAGTACCTGGGCATGATCACGATCGGGCTGCGTCGCTCGGCGCTGCTGAACGTGGACGGCGTGCAGCGGGTCGTGGTGCAGGGCGCGACGATCAGCCGCCCGGGCGGGGCGGAGGTCCGGGTCTACAGCGTGCAGGCGGACTACGTGGTGCTCTCTGAAGGGCGTGAGCGCCGGCGCGTCGAGAAGGCCGAGCGAGGCAAGTCGATGGTCACGAAGGTGGACCCGTCGGCGGTCGCGCCCTCGCCGGCCCCGTCGGCGCGACCAGCCCAGGCGACGACGCTGAACGCCGCGGGTCGCAACGGCGCGGAGGCCACCCCGCGCGAGGACTTCGAGACGCGCCGTTACGACGCGATCCAGAAGGCCCTCGCCGAGGGGCGGATCGATCAGGAGGACGCCAACCGCATGCTCGAACGGATCGAGCGGATGCGGCAGGAGCGTGAGAATCCGGGCGACCACTAGGCGAGGGACCGCGTGGGCGGACGGATCTGCTACATGTCGAGGGGCGATCGGGGGGCCCTCGTCCGCGCGCTGCGTCTTGTCGGCGAGCGGACGAGCGACTCGTGGACCGCGCCGACTTCCGATCCGCGTCGCGCGATCGGCTCGGGCGCGGAGTGGGTGCGTGACCGCCTCGTCGCCCTCGCTGCCAGTAACGGACGCTCGGCCAAGGTGCTCGATCGCATCTGCCTGGATGTGGACGGGTCAGCCTGCTCATGGGTGAGTGCGACCGGGACAGACCGTCGGATGGTGCGGGCGCTGATCGAGGGCGCCGCGGGCGCGATGGACGCCGACGAGGGCGGGCCTGGCGCCTCGTCACGCTTCCCGGATCTGCCCGACGAGACGGACTACGAACCCCTCGCGTCGAGCAGCGCGATGGAGGGTGGGGTCGGGGCGTCGGCGCGGATCGGCGTGATCGCGACGCCGGACGTCGCGGCACGTCTCATGCTCGACGAGCTGGACTCGCTGGGAGTGCGCGTCGGGGGGGTGATGTCGGTCTGGCAGGCGCTGGCGTCGGCGTGGGACGCCCCGGACGTCGGGGCGGGGGGCGTGCGGGCCGACCGGATCGTCGCGGACGAGCGTCCGATGACCGCCGTCGTCGCGGTCGATCCCGAGGGGTCGCGCGTGGTCTGGGTGTGGTCGGAGCACGGGCGCCCGCTGGCGGCGGGCTCGATCCGTCTCTCCAAGGCGCGCTCGTCGGGGGACGAATCGAGCGGGCGGATCGGCGAGGAGCCGGCGAGCACGCTGGGCGAGCAGGACATCGCCCGCCTCGCGCTCGAGTGGCTGAGCTGGTCGGCGCAGATCGGACGGACGCCGGCACGGGCGGTCTGCATCGGGCCCTTCGGACGCCTCGACGAGTCGGTCGAGGACGTGCTGGACGCCGGTGGGGCGGCCAGGGCGTTGGCGACGGTCTGGCCCGGCGCGAGCGTGGACGTGCTCGAGGAGTCCGATCCGATCGGGCGGACGCTGACGATGCTCGCCGAGCGTGGCGAGGCGCGGGACGTCGGCGAGTTGGGCGAGCTGGCGACCAGGCCCGGGCGGGCGCACCGCTCGATGTACATCTGGCTGTCGGGCGCCCTGGCGCTTGGCGGGATCGCGGCCGGCGTCATGGCGTTCCAGCTCTGGTCCTCGGCGTCGGACCTGAAGGCCCAGCGCGACCAGATCAACGCCAACCGTGTCGAGATACTCAATGAAGTCGGGCTTGATCGCGAGAAGTGGAAGCAGGCGCTGCTCGAGCTTCAGTCGATCCACGGGGCGCTCTACGGCCAGCAGAACAATGTCCGGGCCGAGCCGATCATGCCCGTCATGGCCGCGTTCGACCGCCTCACGTTCGTGCTCGCCAATCCGGACTGGGACCTGGTGACGATCTCGGTGGGTTCGACCGCGGTGTCGGTGCGGGTGACGGTCCCGGACGTGCGGACCGCGGAGCAGCTCGAGCAGGCGGTGCTGTCGATCACGGCCGGGCTGCTCGAATGGACGCCGATGGACAAGCGTGAGCGCGCCGGGGCGGTGGACTGCAACCTGACGGGGACGTGGTCCGCCGCGGCCCGCGAGAGGGCGACGCCATGAGCGCCCTGGGCGAGATCCGGGCGATGAGCCCGGACGACCGGTACGACCTGGCGTCGAGCGCGCGGGCGGCGGAGCGGCGTAACCGCCCCAAGCACCTGCTCGCGCTCTCGGGGGCGATGCTGGCGCTGGGGCTTCTCTTGCTGCTTGTCGCGTGGGGGTCGCGGGCGGCCTCGGCGCGCGCGACCGCCAACCAGGAGCGCGAGCTGGAGCAGATCGCCAAGCTGTCGTCGGAGATCGTCGCGAAGCGACGTTTGGTCGAGGAGCAGGAGGGCGGGGGCGACGAGGGGCGGATCCCGGACAGCCGCGTGCGCGAGCTCGCGGTCCGCGCCGGGATGACGACGGTGCCGCCGATCGCCGAGGTGCGTACAGACTCCTCGAACAACGCGGTGCGTCGTCGCTACAAGTACGCGGTGAAGGAGGAGTCGCTCGAGCCGATGCTCGAGTGGGTGCGCCTGGTGCTCAGCGAGTTCCGCGGCGCGTGGGTGCACGAGATCGAGATCAAGCCCTCGGGGCGCCAGTGGAGCCTCGAGGTGTCATTCGCCAGATGGGAGCAGACGAGTTGATGTGCGAGCGCAAGGGAGGCGTCGGAATGGTTCGCAGGACGCGGGTGGTCGCGGCGTCGCTCATGCTGGGCGCGGCGGCGGTGGCGCTGGGGTGCGCGTCGTCGGCGAGGCCCCGCGACCCGGCGATGATCTCGCCCGAGCGGCGCCACAGCGAGGCGGTCAAGGCCGCGGGCGAGGCCGAGAAGCTCGCCAACAGCGGGCGCATCGACGAGGCGATCGCGAAGTACCAGGAGGCGCTCGCGATGGCGGGCGACCTCCAGGGCGCCTGGAACAACCTGGGCGAGCTGTACATGCGCCGGGGCGACTATGCGGACGCGGTCAGCGCCTTCGGCGTCGCGGCGGACCTCGTCCCCACCGATCCCCGCCCCCTGTACAACTCCGGGCTCGTCTACCAGAAGGTCGGCTGGGCCAAGGACGCGATGGAGCAGTACGCGCGGGCGCTGGAGAGAGACCCGAGCATGCAGGACGCCCTGCGCGGGCACACGGTCGCCGCCGACATGCTCGCCTACGCCGACCAGAAGACGCTCGACTACATCCGGCGGGGCCTGCTGCGCGAGAAGGACCCGACGTGGCGGGCGTTCTTCGAGCGCCAGCGCTTCAGGGTCGAGGCGCAGATGCGGTCCGAGGCGGAGCGGAACTGAGCAGGCGTTTTAGAGACGCTGTGCCGCCAAGCTCGCCAGCTCGCTCCGCTCGCTCTTGCTGAGCGTGACGTGCCCGACGACGCCCAGGCCCCGCATCTTCTCGACGGCGTATGAGAGGCCGTTGCTCGAGCGGTCCAGGTAAGGGTTGTCGATCTGTCCGATGTCGCCCGTGAGCACCAGCTTGGTGCCCTCGCCGACGCGTGAGGCGATGGTCTTGACCTCGTGGGGGGTGAGGTTCTGGGCCTCGTCCACGATCATGAACTGGTGGGGGATCGAGCGACCCCGGATGTAGGTGAGGGGCTCGAGGACGAGCTTGCCGTCGGCGACGAGCTTGTCCATGCGTTGCTCGGCGCCGAGGGACTCGGCGTTCTGGTTCGGGCTCCCACGCGTCGACAGCAAGTATGAAAGGTTGTCGAAGATCGGCTGCATCCAGGCGAAGAGCTTCTCGTCCTTGTCGCCCGGGAGGTACCCGATGTCGCGCCCCATCGGCATGATCGGGCGGGCGACCAGGAGCTTGTCGTAGCGCTGCTCGGTGAAGACCTTGGCCATGCCGGCGGCCAGGGCGAGCAGGGTCTTGCCCGTGCCCGCCGACCCGAGCAGCGTGACCATCTTGATCTCGTCGTCGAGGAGGAGGTCGAGGGCCATGGTCTGCTGGACGTTGCGGGCCATGACGCCGAAGGTCGGACGCTTCTGGCCCGTGACCGGGATGAGGTGGTCGGTGTCCGCGAGGCGCCGCCCGAGGCCCGAGTGCGCCTCATCCTCGATGTCGTGGAGGATGACGTACTGGTTTGGGTTGAGCGCTCGCGTGTAGGGCTCGGCGTTCTCCGGGGTGACGGTCAGCGCCGGCGCCAGTCGCTCCAGGGGGAGCATCCGGTCGCGGTACAGGTCGTCGATCAGCGCCCGCTCGGCGTCGGCGTCGAGGTACCCCGTGTACAGGCGGTCCGCGTCGACCTTCTGGTTCTCGAAGTCCTCGGTGCGGATGCCCAACGCATCAGACTTGATCCGGGCCGACAGGTCCTTGGAGACGAAGACCGCGTTCTTGCCCTCCTGCTGGTGCAGGCGCCAGGCAACGGCGATGATCTTGTTGTCGGGCGTGTCCTCGGCGATGACGGGCGGGCGCTCGTACTCGTTGACGTCGATGGCGATGGTGCCGACGCCGTGCGAGCTCCCGGGCGCCGACGCCGGCAGGTCCAGCCCCGCCCAGCTCACGCCCTCGGTCAGCTTGCCCAACTCGCGGAGGCGGTCGAGGTAGCGGATGCACTCGCGGGCGGCGCGCCCGATGTCGTCCTCGCGCCGCTTCATCTTGTCGAGCTCTTCGATGACGGGGTAGGGGATGACGATGTGGTTCTCTTCGAAGACGAAAAGGGCGCCAGGGTTGTGGAGAAGGACGTTGGTGTCGAGCACGAAGTGCTTGACGAGGGCGGAGTCGTCGGGCTTGGCGCGGGCGCTGGGCGTGGGGGACGGGCTCTGGGTCGAGGGTGGGGTGGGCGAGGCGCGACGGGCGCCCGACTCGGCGCGGGTCCGTGGCGTCCCGGCGCTTGTGGCGCGCTCTGGTGGGACGTCGGTGGCGCGATCGCCCATCTGCCGGAGACCTCCTTGCCCGCCCGGGCGCCACTGATGGGCGAGCCGGGCCCGTTCCTCCTCAGGGCAGCATACCGACTTCATCGGGCCCGACGACCCCGGGGGGTTAGCTCCAGAACGCGTCGACGACCAAGATGAGCGCAATAACACACGCGAACACAGTCTTGACAAGGGCGGAGAGGAGGCGGGCGGCGGCGGCCCCGCCCCCGGCCTTGGTCGAGTCCACCCAGGTCCGCTGCGAGATCCCCCGCTCCCCGATGATCGCGCCCAGCCCCGCCCCCAGGACCGCCCCGGCCAGCGACCCGAAGATCGGGATCGGGATGAAGAACGACCCGAGGATCAGCCCGACGATGGACCCGAGGATCGAGCCCCAGGCGCCCGCGCGGGTCCCCCCGGCGCGCTTGGCGCCCGCGGCGGAGGCAACGAACTCGACCCATTCGGCCGCGAGCCCGAGCACGATCGCGCCGCCGATGGTCCACCACGACAGCATGCTCGGTTGCCAGAGCTGACACCCCAGCGCGATCGCGATCATCACCCAGATTCCGGGCAACGTGATCGCGGTCAGACAGACCCCGACCAAGGCGCCCAGCGCGACGATGGAAGCGGCGACGTAAATCATGGACTGCGTCCCGGCGGGGCGTGATTCCCGTCAGGCGCGGTCGTCCGCGTCGTCGGGGGCGTCGTCCCCGGCCTCATTCCCGGACGCGTCCTGCTTCTCGCCCGAGTCCTGCTCATCGCCATCTTCTTCGGGAGGGAAGCGGGTCTTTTCCATCTCCAGGATCCAGCCCTCGACCAGGGCGTGGCGGTAGGTGTCCACGCGAATCTCACGCCCCCCCAGCTTCTCGTGCCCCTCGCGGATCTTCAGGAAGACGATGAACTTGTCCCACTTGCGCTTGTCGATCTCCGCGAGGTCGTCGGGGACGATCGAGGCGCCGCCGGGGAACGTCAGACGCTGCTCGGCGGGCTCCCAGCGGTACCGCTTGCTCGCGACGCGCAGGAACAGGACGATCAGGTACAGCCCCATGGCGTAGCACCCGATCATGATGGCCCACTGCACCGGGATGTCGTACCAGTGCAGGGCGGCGGGTTGCGGACGCGTGCCCCACAGCCCCGCGAGCTCGTCGAGCCGCGCCCGCGGATCCGCGATCGTCGTCCGCTCGGGCGTCATCTTCCCGATCACCTGCAGGCCCTCGAGCCACTGGCGACGCGTCAACTCCGCGATCGCGCGCAGGCGGCGCAGGGACTGCGTGTTCTCGGCGGCCTCGCGGTTGCCCTGATCGGTCTCGAGACGGGAGAGATGCTCGAGCTCCTGACGAGGGTCGGGAACGCTCGCGTACCGGCTGAAGTACCCCAGCTCCTCCGCGTCCGCGTCGCGGGCCTTCTGAAGGTACTGCCACTCGGCCCACTCGGCGAAGCGGGCCCCGTTGGCCGGGTACTTGATCGCCGCGTCGTACAGGCCCCACGACCCGAAGGCGAGCAGGACGATGATGAAGATGAGCATCTTGAGCACCCACGGGCGGTTGAGGGTGCTCTTCTGCTGGGCGTCGGTGTCGGGCATGGGGGTCCTCGCCGGAGGGAAGCGTCCGGTGTGGGCTCAATCGGCCAGATTCGGGGGAGGATATGAGCCGCACCGGGCCCGGGCGGGCATCAGCCGCCCAGCGAGTCCACGCGGTCCGAGGCGAGCGACCACCACTTGCTGGCCCGCTCTGGGCCGTGATCGAGGCGCATCATCCGGTCGAACCCGCCACTGGTCGCTGGCCGCGTCGGGATTCGCGGGTATTGGCGCTGCGAGACGACGGCGTGGGTGAGCCAGCGGGAGTGCTCCAGACGGAAACGCTCGCCCGCGGCTCGGAACGTCCGACGATTGAGGAATCTCCAGCGCACGCGAGCGAGAGTGTAGCCGCGGGCGATCCCGGTCCCAAGGGTGGAGTCGTGGGGCGGGAACGCCCGCGACGCGAGGCGCCACTCCTACCCTCGCTCACGGGAGGCGACCCTTGGAGGAACGCCCACGCGTGGTGATCGTCGGCGGGGGGTTCGCGGGGCTCGCCGCGGCCCGGGGCCTGCGCCGTGCGCCCGTCCACGTCACGCTCCTGGACCGCCAGAACCACCACCTCTTCCAGCCGCTGCTGTACCAGGTCGCGACCGCCGCCTTGTCCCCCGCGAACATCGCCCAGCCGATCCGCAAGGTATTCAGCCGCCAGCGCAACGTCGAGGTGGTGATGGGCGCGGTGACCGCGATCGACACGGACGGGCGCGTCGTGCACGCGGGCGGGCGCGAGTACCACTACGACTGGCTGGTGCTCGCGGCGGGCGCGCGCGACAGCTACTTCGGGCACGACGACTGGCGCACGCTCGCCCCGCCTCTCAAGACGATCGACGACGCGCTCGAGATCAGGCGGCGCTTCCTCGCCGCCTTCGAGCGGGCGGAGATCGAGCCCGACGACGTCTCCCGACGAGCGGCGCTGACGTTCGTGATCGTCGGGGGCGGGCCGACCGGGGTCGAGATGGCGGGGGCGATGGCCGAGTTGAGCGACTACACGATCCGGCGTGACTTCCGCGAGGTGGACACTTCGACGGCCCGGATCGTGCTCGTCGAGGGCGAGGGCCGCCTGCTCGGTCAGTTTCATCCCGACCTCTCCGAGATCGCGCTGCACGACCTGCAGGATCTGGGCGTCGAGGTTCTGCTCAACTCGTACGTGACCGGGATCGACGAGCGCGGCGTGACGGTGACCCGGGGCGATCGCGAGGAGCGGATCGAGACGCCCAACATCGTCTGGGCCGCGGGCGTGCGCGCCAGTCCACTGGGCGCGATGGTCGGCGAGACGGACAAGGCCGGGCGTGTCGAGGTCGGGCAGGACCTGAGCGTGCCGGGACACCCCGAGGCGCTGGTCGCGGGGGATCTGGCGCACGTCGTCGATGGGCGCACGGGGGAGGAAGTTCCCGGCATGGCGCCCGGCGCGATGCAGATGGGTCGGTACGCGGCGGAGGTGATCGACGCCGAGGCGCGGGCCCGGGCCGCGGGGCGCCCGGCTCCCGCGCGCTCGCCCTTCCACTTCCACGACAAGGGGATGATGGCGACGATCGGGCGCAACCGGGCGGTGGCGCAGCTGGCGGGGCGTCGGATCGGGGGGATGCTCGCGTGGCTCCTCTGGGCGGGTGTGCACATCTTCTACCTGATCGGGTTCCGGTCGAAAGTGCTGACGATGATCGACTGGGCGTGGAACTACGTGTTCTTCGAGCGCGGGGCGCGGCTGATCACGGGGGTTGACGCCGCGGACTCGGGCGAGACGCCGCCACCCAAGAAATCGACCCGGACACGTCGCAAGGCGTCGCCCTGACCCCCCGGGCTCCGCTCGTAGAATGGCCCGAGGAGCCCAGCCCATGACGACCGCGACCACCCGTCCGTTCGACGCCCGCACCGACGAGATCCTGCGCACGCTCGAGGCCGGCGGGCAGTACAAGCATCTGCGGATGATCGAGTCGCCGATGGACGCGGTGGTGAACATCCGCGGCAATGGCGAGGTGCTGTGCTTCTGCTCGAACAACTACCTGGGGCTGGCAAACGAGCCGCGGGTCGTCGAGGCGGGGATCGAGGGGCTTCGCAAGTACGGCGCCGGCACGGCATCGGTCCGCTTCATCTGCGGCACCTTCGAGCCGCATGAAAAACTGGAAGCGACCATCGCCAGGTACATGGGCACAGAGGCGAGCTACACGTTCGTCTCGTGCTGGAACGCGACCGAGGCGCTGTTTCCGACGTTCTGCGAGGCGGGGGACTACGTCCTCTCGGACGAACTGAACCACGCGTGCATCATCGACTCGATCAGGCTCACGCCGGTGATCAAGAAGGGCGTGAAGAAGGGCGTGTACAGGCACTCGGACATGGCCAGCGCCCGCGAGCGCCTGGAGGCGGCGCGCAGCGACCCCGAGGTCACGGGCCAGATCTGGGTCGTGACCGACGGCGTGTTCAGCATGGAGGGTGACATCGCCGATCTGCCCGGGCTGCGCGCCCTCTGTGACGAGTTCGACGCGATGCTCGTCGTGGACGACTCTCACGGGCACGGCGTCATGGGCGAGACCGGGCGCGGCACCCACGAGCACTACGGGATGTTCCCCGGCGCTCCGAGCTTCGACGCGGCCAAGGGCCAGGTCGATTTCTTCACCGGCACACTCGGCAAGGCGCTCGGCGGCGGCGCGGGCGGCTTCATCGCCGGGCCCAAGCGCGGGACCGAGCTCGTCATCCAGCGCGGGCGCCCGACCCTGTTCTCCAACGCTCTGCCCGTCACGGTCGCGTGCAGCGCCAACGCCGCGATCAACATCGTGATGGACGAGCCGCAGCGCGTGCAGCGCCTCAAGGACAACGTCAAGCTCGCCCGCAAGCGGATCGGCGAGGCCGGCTTCGAGGTGCTCGAATCGCCGACGGCGATCTGCCCCATCATCGTCGGCGACACCGCCAAGGCGATCAGCATGTCCAAGCGGCTCTTGGAGCTGGGCGTGTTCGTGATCGGCTTCGGCTACCCGGTCGTGCCGGAGGGGACGGCACGCCTGCGCATCCAGATGTCGGCGGCGCACACGGGGGAGCACATCGAGAAGCTGGTGGATGCGCTGAAGAAGCTATGAGTCCATATTGTGTCAGGTGCAGCTACGATCGGGCCGGGATCGACCGCGATCGGCCCTGTCCTGAATGCGGATCACACGAGATACTTGCGGCACTCCCCGTGCCGCCGTGGTTCGCACTCGCGATGTTGACGCTCTGGTGCCTGAGCGGCATGACGTGCATCGCCGGCGTCGCGCTCATCATGGCGGCGTTCTTCTCGAAGTTCGGCGGCGCCAACTGGATCGAACGCATCGGGTATGCATCGGCCGCGCTCACGCCTTGCGTGCCGATCATCCTTGTGTATATCGCGATCTCCCAATGCCACCAGGGCAAGTTGACCACAGCGAAACGGACGATCTGGGCTGGGTACGCAGCGTGGAGCATTCTGCCGATCGTGTTGGTTGTGAGGGGAGTCCTCAACTTATGATGAGGCGCTCCCGCTCCCTCTCCCCTTTGGGGAGAGGGAGCAAGACGCCGAGCTTCCGCGGCAGCTTCACGTCTCCGCTGTCAGAACTTCTTGTGCGTCGCCCGCTCCGCCGGCGGCCTGAAGCCGAGGATCGCGCGCACCAGCGGCACGTCCGCCGGCGTCGTGATCTTGACGTTGCGGGGGTCGCCTTCGACCGTGACGACCGGCTCGCCGAGGCGTTCGACGAGTGAGGCATCGTCGGTGCTGGTCAGGTCGTCCTGGGCGTAGGCGCGGAGCAGCAGTTCGCGCGTAAAAACCTGCGGCGTCTGGGCGAGGACGAGGCCGCGACGGTCGAGGGTCTCGCTGACCTGGCGGATGACGCTCTTCTTGCCGCCGGCGCCGAGGATCGCGGCGAGGGGATCGGCGCCCGCGTCGTCGGCGATCTCCTCGCCCACGCGTTTGACCGTGTCCGGCGCCGCGATGACGGGGATGACCGCCCCATGCCGCTCGGCGGTGTCGAAGACGCGATCGATCAGCTCGGGGCGTGCCGCCGGGCGGGCGGCGTCATGCACCGCGACGTGCGTCGCGTCCTCGGGGACGTGCGCCAACGCCGCCTTGACCGTCTCGTACCGGTGCGTCTTGCCGCCCCTGACCAGGGTGGCCCCGAGCATCCCGAGGCGGTCGGCGTGACGCATCGAGAAGTCCGCGAACGCCTCGTCGGCGTGCGGGCCCGCGACGATGATCGACGAGACCCGGTCGTCCTTGGTGAACAGCTCGACGGTGCGCTGGAGGACGGGGCGCCCGCCGAGGTCCTCGTCGAGCTTCGAGCGTGGGGCGATGAGGTCGGTGTCGCCGGCCTCCGAGAACCGCTTGGAGGCGCCGGCGGCCGGGATGATGACGCAGATCCGCATGGGCAAAGGGTACCGCTCAGTCGCCCGTGGCGCGTCGCAAGAGCGGGCGGAGGCCGAAGGCGAGGGCGACGATCACGCCGAACGCCGCCAGCACCCACCACGCCTCCATCACGAGCCGGACGCTCAGGACAACCGCCGCCGCCCCGGCGAGCACGCACCCAAACCAGCCCAGCCAGCGCTTGCGTGGCAGCTCGAGGGCGCCCAGCGCGTTGACGATCGCGAAGGTGACGAGGAACGCGAGGCTTGCGGCCTCGACGAGGCGCGTCAGCGAGCCGACCGCGGCGAGCGTCGCCCCGCCGATCCCGATCGCGAGGATCGAGCCGATGGGCATGCCGCGGGAGTTCTCCTTGGCGAAGAGCCCGGGCAGCTCGCCGTCTTCCGAGACGCGCTTGGCGAGGCGTGCGGTGGCGAAGACGGTCGCGTTGATCGCCGAGCCGGTGGAGAGGACCGCCGCCACGCCGGCGAGGACCATCCCGGTCGTGCCGAGGGCCTGCTGCCCGACGATCGAGAGCGAGACCTCCTTGTGCTCGATGATCTGCGAGGCGCCGACGAGCATGACCGAGCCGATCGTCATGACGAGGTAGACGACGATCACGACGTTGACGGCGAGCAGCTCGGCCCGCATGAGCGTCTTGTCGGGGTCGCGCATGTCCTCGTAGTCGTACGCGAGGAGCTGGAACCCCTCATAGGCCATGAAGACCGCGGCGGCGCCCGCGAGGGCCGCGAAGAAGCCCCCGCCGCCCGAGCCTCCCGCCTCGAACAACCGCTCGGGCGAGCCCTGGACAAGTCCGATCCCGGCGAGCACGAGCAGGATGATGAGCTTGCCCCAGACCGAGCCGATCTCGAACCAGGCGGCCTCCCCGACGCCCAATAGGTTGATCCCGACGAGCGCGACGACGATGACGACGCCAGCGACTCGCGCCGTCGCGCCGCTCATGCCAACCGTGTGCGCAAAGTAATGACCGAACGTGAAGGCGTAGACGCCGATGGTGAGTGTGTACCCGACGAGCAGGACCCACGAGAGGGCGCCGGCGGTGGCGTCGCGGTTCATCTCGCGCAAGAAAGTGAACGCGCCGCCCCCCTCGCCGAAGCGCCTCGCGAGGCGGGCGTAGTTGATCGCGGTGATGAGCGCGATGATGCCGGCGAGCAGGAAGCTCAGGGGCGCCCAGGGCCCGGCGATGTCGAGCACGACGCCCAGCGCCGAGAAGATCCCGCCCCCGACCATGCCGCCGACGGCCATGGCCCAGGCGGCGCCGAGGCCGAGCTTGGACTTGTCCGCAGCGGTGCTGTCGGGCATTGGGCGAGGATATGGGTGAGCGGCGCGGGGCGTTCTCGGCTCTGGCCAAGCCGGGATTGCCCGCAACGTGCGCAAAGACGGATATTCACGGTCAGACTTTGCGCCGGCGAGCGGATTGGGTATGCTGCAACCCCCGGCGTGGCGAGGCCACGCGGGAGCGACCCGCGAGCGCCCGAGACGACGGCCGCCCCGCTTCGGCCGTCGGCGCACGCGTCGAACGTTGAAAGAGAGGCATCCGATGCCGACCGGGTCTCCGCGTGATCTTCACGTGCCCTCCGCTGCCGGGCTGCTGGCGGTCGCCGTGGTGGCCGCCGCCGGGGGCGTGGATCACCCGATCTTCTACCCGCAGATCCATCTCACCGGCGATGACCCACGCATCCTTGGCGCCCCCGACCTGAACGCGGACGGCGCCCCCGACCTGGTCACGCTCGACGAAGACGATGGCACGATCACCGCCCTGCTCGGTGACGGCGCCGGCAACTTCCCGATCAGGGTTCAGAGCGATTCACACGGCGAGCGCTGGGCGGTGCTCGCCGAACTGACGGGCGACGGCGTGCTCGACGTCGCCACGCTCGATGGCGTCGGCGAGGTCAGCGTCCTTGCCGGTGATGGCGCCGGGCGTTTCGAGCGTGTTGCCGAGATCGAGACGGGCGCGCCCGCGGACCGTCTGACGGCGGGTGACGTCGACGGGGATGGGATCACCGACGTGATCGTGACGGACGCGTTCTCGATCCCCCTCGTGATCCGCGGGCTCGGGGGCGGCGCGTTCGGGGCGCCGACGACGATCAACGCGATCGCGAAATCTTTGGAGGTTCACGTCGCTCTTGTCAACGACGACACGATGCCCGACCTGATCAGCCTGAACGACATCGATGGGCTCGTCGAGGTCTACCTGGGTGTTGGTGGCGGCTCGTTCGTGGCTGGTGGCGCCCACGACCCCGAGCTTCCGGAGGAGCCGACCGGTCTCGCCCTCGCGGATCTGGACGGGGACGGCGATCTGGACCTCGTGGTCGGCGAGGGCCTCTGCCAGCTCGACGGGGCACTCCTGGCGGTCATGCTCGGCGATGGCATGGGAGGCTTCGGCCCGCCGTCGCATTACCCGGGCGCGGGGAGCACGGACCTGCTCATCGTCCGTGATATTGATCGCGACGGCGCGCTCGATATCGCCGCGTCCGGGTGCGGGGGTTTCCGCATCCTCCTCGGGGCTGGCGACGGGACGTTCACGCCGGCAGACGACGGCTTTGTCACCTTCCTCGACGACGCCGTCGCCCTGGCCGACTTCGACGGCGATGGCCTGGACGAGCTGGCGCGCCGGCACGTGCACGGCGTCTCGATCCTCGACGGCCCGGGGGACGGGACCTTCCTGCCCGAGTACGTCATCCGAACCGATCGTGACAGCGACCCGGACAACGCGCTCATCACCGACATGAATGCGGACGGGGTCCCGGACGTGGTGAGCATCGGGCACTCGATCTATGAGGTCTACCTCGGCGATGGCCACGGCGCGTACACGTACCTGAACGAGTTCGTGAACTTCTTTGACGACGACCCCGCGTTCGCGATCGCTCGCTTCGATGCGGATCAGATCCCGGACGCCGCGGCGACTCGCTTCGGCGAAGCCCCGAACGAGGAAATCCGATGCCTTCTGCGTGACGGCGTCGGAGGTCTCCAGTACGCGCCCTCCGGCACGCCGGTCGGTGAGGAGACGGGACCCGTAGTCGCCGGCGACTTCAACGGCGATGGGCTCAAGGACGTCGTCATCATCAACGGCCAAGCCGGCACGTTCGATCAGCTCGGCCAGATCGGCGTGCTGCTCGGGCGAGGCGACGGGACGTTCGACCCTGTCGTGTGGTTCGAGGACGAGTTCGCGCCGCCGATTCGTGTTGTTCACGACGTCAATGCGGATGGAGCCGATGACCTGCTGGTCGGTCGTGCCGAGGCGGACGGGCAGTTCGCCCTCCTCTTTGGATTCGATGGAGTGGAGTTTGAGTTTCAAGACATCGACTACCCGACTGGATTCGGCGACGTCCTGGCCTTCGACGCCGCGGATTTGAACGCGGACGGCGCCGTCGACGTCGTGTTCTCGCTTGAGGATTCGAGAGCGCTGTACTACCGTCTTGGCGCCAGCGACGACGGCTACATGCACTTTTCCGAACTCTCGAAACTCGCGCTGGAAGGAGACGGCGGCCCGGACGCACTGCTCCTGAACGATGTGGACGCCGACGACGCGATCGACGTGGTGATGTCACGCGACGGGATGATTGAAGTCCTGCGAGGTGACGGAGCCGGGTACTTCACGCATGCCGGCTATTACCCGGGCACGGAGCGGCGGTCGGGCCCGGGCCTCCGCGGCATCGGCGTCGGCGACCTCGACGGAGACGGGCTCGAAGAGCTCGCCATCGGGGCATTCTTCTCGCATCTGCGGCTCTTGCGAAACATCTCGGCGACGTCTGCGCCATGCCCCGCGGACTTTACGGGTGACGGGCTGCTCGACTATTCGGACGTCCTTGCCTTCATCGTCGCCTTCGCCACCGGCGACCCCGGCGCCGACCTCGCCGAGCCCTTCGGCTCGTTCAACTTCCTGGACGTCTTCGTCTTCCTGGGAGAGTTTGCCTCCGGCTGCCCCTGAACCCGGCCCGGGCTCGTGCGTACCATTCCCTCGGCCGATCCTTCGGCCATTGACAAGTTGGGGCCGAAAATGGCATCGACCGGGCAGGGAAGGCTTGGCGTGGCGTGTCGAGGGGCGTGCTGGCCTCGTAAAAAGCACGCACACTTGATAACTGCCAACACGCAGTTTGCCCTGGCGGCCTGAGAAGGCCGTCGATCCTCCGCCTGACGCCCGATGGGGCGGGGGATCACGATCATCGGGCTGGTCCGCGCGTGGCGCCGCTTGGCGCGCGGACGAGAAAACTCAAGCGGCTGGTCCGAACGGGAGGGCGTCGGCGCCCGCCCCGAGGACGAGATCAAACCACCGACTACACACGTAGAGGCGCCCTGCTGACTGTCCCGGCACGGGGGTTCGAATCCCCCCGGCTCCATTGAACGGATCTGCATACGTTTGTTCTGCAGGTAGATACGACGGCGACAAAGCATGCAGCCGGGGGGATGCGCGCGATTCGTACTACAGGTGAGGTGATCTCGCGTACCGTCTGCAAGCCGTTTCAATCAGCGATTTGTGGCGCCGAATCGAGCTTTGAGCATTCGGAATCTGTGCCTGGCGGCGCAGAGTTTGTGCCTGTCGTCGTGCAGCATTCCAGGCATTCGAATCACTGAGCCCGGGCGGAGACCGCCCACCTATTTGGGCAGACGCCAGCCAACGAGAGGTCATCGGCGCATCGGGTTCATGACCCGGAGGTTGCAGGTTCGAATCCTGTCCCACGATCGAGGGCAAAGCGCGCCCCGCGAGCGTCTGTCGGGGCGGCGTCGTGGGGTGGGGACGCGCATGATTGGTTCGCCCGGTCGGGGTTCACGGATCTCCGCCGCCGTCGGCGACGGTTCGCCAGTGTGACGCGTCGTCGGGGCGATCGATCGTCTCGTAGAGAGTGGCGAGGTTGCCAGCGACCTCGCGGACGTGGGGATGCCCTTGGCCGAGTGTCTTGAGAAGGTGGTCGTGGGCGGCGAGCAGCGTCTGCTCCGCGTCGTCGTATCGCTCGAGCCTCGTGAGGCAGCGGCCCTGCATCATTCGGCAGACGCCGGACAAGAAATGGTCGGGGTAGTTGGTGGCGAAGCCGTCGGCGGCCTCGCGGTAGCCGGTCGCGGCGGAATCGAAGTTCGCGCGGTCGTAGTCGAGCTTGGCGAGATTCATGCGGGTCAGGAGCGTGTCGGAATGATCGGGGCCGAGCGTGCGTTGCTGGATCTCGAAGGTCTGCACGAGGAGGTCCTCTTCCTCCTCGATCCGCCCGACGTGGCCGTACATCGCGGCGAGGCTGCTGGCGGCCGCGAGCGTCTTGCGGTGCTCGTCGCCGAAGACCTTGCGGCGGAGGGCGACCGCCTCCTCGACCAGAGCGAGTCCCTCGTCGAAGCGGTCGGCTCGGAAGTAAGTGATGCCCAGATTGAGCATGGCGAGGATGGTGCGCGGGTCCTCGTTGCCGTAGGTCACCCGGAGGGCGGCCAGCGCTCGCGGGAGGAGCTCCATGGCCTTCTCCCCGCGGTCGGTGTAGTTGTAGAGGGCGACCAGGTTGTTCATGGTGGTGACGGTGTCGGCGTCGTTCTCGCCGAGGACTCTGGTGCGTCGCTCCAGGGCCTCGTCGAGGAAGACCTCGGCGTCCTGGTAGCGCCCCTGGCCGAGGAGGGCGGCGCCGAGGTTATTGATCGAGGCCATTGTCTGCTTGTGGTAATTCCCGAGCAGGCGGCGCTGGGTATCGAGCAGCTCGCGGATCGAGGCTTCCGCGGCCGGGTAGTCGGTGCGGTCGATCAGCAGCGAGTCGAGCTCCATCCTGCACAGCAGGCTCTGCTCGTCGAGCTCGCCCAGCTCGGCGGTGTACAGCGCGAGTGCGCGTCGGAACTGGACCTCGGCGTCGTCGAGGCGGTTGCTGTGGCGGTAGGCCCGGCCGAGTGTCTTGCGGAGGTTGGCTTCGACCAAGGGTGAGTTGTCGAAGCGTCCCTCGATGCGGGCGGCGGCGCGGTCGATGGCCTCCAGGAGCGTGATCTGACGCTCCGGCTCGAGGTCGGGGTCTGTCAGCTCGACGATGTCCTCGATGAGAAACGCGTTGATGGCTGAGGCGATCTGCTGTTGCTGGAGCGACTCGGAGAGGGCGTGGGTCTGGCCGATGGCGAAGACGGTGGCGAACGAGGCCCCGGCGGCGAGGGCGAGGACGGCGGCCGAAAGACCCGCGACCAGGGCTCGGTTGCGACGGGCGAAGCGGGAGAGCTGGTAGAGCGTGGTCGCGGGGCGGGCGGTGATGGGCTCGGCGTTGAGGTAGTGGCGAATGTCGGCGGCGAGGTCTGCGGGGGACTGGTACCGGCGGGCCGGGTCCTTGTCGAGGGCCTTGCGGACGATCGTCTCGAGATCACCCCGGTAGCTCCTGTTGATCGTGGTGAGCGAGGTGGGCTCCTGCTCGGCGATGACCCTGGCGGCGGCGGGGATGAGGAGGTCCTCGAGGTCGTAGGGAAGACGATCGGCGAGGAGCTCGTAGAGGACGACGCCCAGGGCGTAGACGTCCGAGCGGGTGTCGATGTCGGCGGCTCGCCCGAGGATCTGCTCGGGGCTCATGTAGGCGAGCGTGCCGATGAGGCGCCCGTGCCCGGTGTGGAGGGTGGAGGCCTGGAGGTCGGCCTCGGTGGCGCGGGCGACGCCGAAGTCGAGGATCTTGGGCTGACCATCGGCGTCGACGAGGATGTTAGCGGGCTTGAGGTCGCGGTGGATGACACCGCGCAAGTGGGCGTGGTTCACGGCGTCGCAGATGCGCGCGAGCATGTCGAGCCGGGTCCGGGTGTCGAGCGCATGATCACGGGCATACTTGAGGAGCGGGGCGCCGTCGATGTACTCCATGGCGAGGTAGGGCCAGGAGCCGGTGGCGTCTTCGTACGTGCCGGCCTCGTAGATCTGCGCGATGTTGGGGTGGTGGAGGCGGCCGAGCAGGGCGCCCTCGAGCTCGAAGCGCTTGAGCATCTCGGGGGTGACGAGGCCCGGGCGGATGACCTTGATGGCGACGTCGCGTCGGGGGTTGTCCTGCTCGGCGAGGTAGACCACGCCCATGCCTCCGAGGGCGATGCGGCGTTTGATCGTGTACCGTCCGATCTTGGCGGGCATGGCGCCGGCGGGCTCCGCGAGCGTGTCGGGCGTGATGACGGAGGCGGCAAGGATGCCGTCGGCGGTCTCGTGCTCGGTCAGGAGGCGGCGCACCTCCTCGACAACGTCCGGGGCGGCGCCCGAGCTTGATACGAGGGCCTCCCGCCCGGCGGCGTCGAGCGGGAGCGCCGCCTTGAAGAGTTCGGCCACCTGCTCGAGACGTTCCTTCTCGCTCATGCTTCCCCGTTGCGGAGTCGATCGCGGAGCCAGGCTCGGGCGAAGTACCAGTCAGCCTCGGCGGTCTTGGGGGACATACCGAGCCGCTCGGCCGCCTCGGTGCACGTCAGGCCGCCGAAGAATCGGAGCTCGACGAGCTTGGCCTTTCTGCTGTCGAGCTCGGCGAGCTTGTTCATCGCCTCGTCGAGGGCGATGAGTTCGACGTCGCGGTCGGGCGTGGCGGCCATATTAGGTGAGAGTGTCACACGCAGGCGACCACCACCCCGCTTCTGCGTGGCGCGCCTCCTGGCGTGATCGACCAGGATCTGGCGCATGACGTTGGCCGCGATGGTCTGGAAGTGGGTCTGGCTCCTCCAGCGCCCCGCGCCCGCGCCCTGGGCGAGCTTGAGGTAGGCCTCGTTGACCAGGGCGGTGGGCTGGAGGGAGTGGTTGGCCCGCTCGGCTCGGAGGTACACCGCGGCCAGGCCCCGGAGCGTCGCGTAGATCTCCCGCTCGTCGGGGAGCGTGCCGCGATCGCCCGAGGGCTCGGCGTTCGTGGGCTCGTGCGCGGTCTTCATGGGCGGTCCCAGCGACTTTTTGAAATTTCGATAGGAGGCGTGCCCTCCATTCTCGCTTGGAGAGGCCATGGGGGCAAGGGCCTGGGGCGCGGACGGGGGGTTCCGCCCGCGGCGTGGGCGTGAGGTCCCCCAGGATCGCACGTCGTGAGGGCGGTGGCGGTGGGCGAGAGACCGCCTGGACAGGGAGCTTGTGATGCGTCGCATGGGCCTGCTGATGATTGCCGTGCTGCTGGCGGTTGCGGCGAGGACACACGCGCAGACCGACACGGCGTTCACGTACCAGGGAGAGCTGCGCAAGTCCGGCGAGCCCGTGAACGGGACGGCGGACCTGCGGTTCCAGCTGTACATCACCGGCGGGGGCTCGATCGGGCTCCCGCAGACACTGACCAATGTGCCGGTCACGGACGGGCGGTTCAGCGTGGAGCTGGACTTCGGAGCGACGGCGTTCAACCTGTTCCTCGGGGTCCCGCGCGAGCTTGCGATCGAGGTCCGCTCCCCGGCGGGGGTGGGCACGTACACGGCGTTGACGCCGCGACAGCAGGTGTCCCGGGCGCCGTACTCGATCCAGACGCGTGGGCTGTACGCGGACGACAACCTCAACATCGGCATCGGGCTCTCGACGCCCGAGGCGCCACTGCACGTGCAGGAGGGGTCGGCGGGCGCGGTGACGGCGCAGGCCGACTCGAGCGCGGTGTTCGAGCGGTCGAGCAAGAACTTCGTGAGCCTGCTGTCGCCGAGCTCGTACTCGCGGGGCTTCCTGTTCGGCGATCCATCGGACATCGCCAACGGGGCGATCGTGTTCAACGATACGCAGACGCCGAACGGGTTCCAGTTCCGGGTGGGGGGAAACACGACGCGCATGGTGATCGAGAGCGACGGGACGGTCGGCGTCGGCACGATTGCGCCCCTTTCCAATGCGAGGATGACCGTGACGGGGAATGTCGGGGAGAGCGCCGTGCACGCGCTGTCCTCGCACGCGTCCGTACCGACGCTTGTGGCGAGCAATCTGGACCAGGGGTACGCGCTGCAGATCGAGGGGCTGGGGCACGTGCTGGGCGGGACGGGCGGGGTGATGCTGGTCGGATCCGAGTCTGGCTTGAACCTCGGCATCGACACGAACGAGATCGCGGCTCGCAATAACGGCCAGCCATCATCGCTCTACCTCAACTACGACGGCGGCAACGTCTACATGGGCGCTGCGCGCATCAAGCCTGCGCTCGCCTACGGCACGGTCAGCAGCAGTGGCGCTCTCGTGTCGAGCTCCCCCAACGTGCAGTCCGTGCAGCACCCGGACACGGGCGATTATTACATCTCCATCAGCGGCGGGTTCGCGGCTGGCGACGTCTTCCTCGTCACTCCGGAGGTCGGCTTCGTGGGGGCGGGCGCGCTGCTGGACTCCACCTCGATGTACGTGTCCGCATGGAATAGCGCCACCGATGAAAAGACAAATATCAGGTTCAGCTTCGTCGTATACCGCCCATGAAGTCCCGGCGACATCGTCGCTGAATGGACAGATCCAGACCACTTGCTCGGAGAGAACCATGTGCTCGATCATTTCACGAAACGTGCTCGCCACTGTCGCGGCCTGCCTCCTCGCGGGCGGCCTCGTCGCGCGGGCGCCGGCCCAGGCGGACACCGTCTTCACGTACCAGGGGAGCCTGAAGAATGCGGGCTCGCCCGCGAACGGCTCGTTCACGATGACGTTCCGCCTGTTCGCGGCCGCGTCGGGCGGGTCGCCATTGGCCACGTACAACGCGGGCTCGGTCCAGGTCTCGAACGGCGTGTTCTCGGCGGAGCTGGACTTTGGCGCCAACACGTTCAACGGCGCCGACCGGTGGCTGGAGATCGTGGTCAACGGGACAACGCTGGCCCCGCGCCAGGCGGTGACGCACACGCCCTACGCGATCCAGACGCGCGGACTGTTCGTCAACCAGGACGGGAACGTCGGCATCGGTGGGACGCTCGCCACGGAGCTTCTGACGCTCCGGTCGGACGACGCGAACGTGCTGTTGCTGTCACAGGGCAACGACTTCGGGCCCAAGCTGCTGATGCGGAACACGGCGAGCGGGCTGACGACGGGGCATGGCACGATCAGCTTCGAGGACACAAACGTCCTGGCGACGATCGGGTACACCAAGTCGAGCAACCACGCGGACGGGATTCAGTTTTCGACCGCGTCCGGCCTGAGCATGAAGGTCACGGACTCGGGCCTGGTCGGGATCGGCGGCGAACTCGACCCGCTGGCGACGCTGCACGTGCGGGCGTCGGACTGGGGCCTACCAACGAGCGCGCTCGTCAACGACGACATCGTCATCGAGGACGGGGACGCGGTGCTGGGGATCTACAGCGCCAACGCGGGAAGCCGGGGATCGGCGATCGCGCTCGGTGAGGTGAGCGGCGGCGTGCTGACGAACAAATGGGGAATCGGACGGAACTCCACCAATGGCGGCGGCGCGCTCTACGTGAAGTACGGGTCCAACCCGGACTACAGCGCGAACACGAACATGCTCGTGATCGAGACCGACGGCGACGCGTACTTCCCCACCGGGAATCTCGGCGTCGGCGCCTCGAACCCGCAGGTGAGACTGCACGTCAACGGCAACGCGCGGGTGAACGTGCTGGAGGTGCTCGGCGCCGATCTGGCCGAGCGGTTCCCGACCGCGGGGTCGGGGACGATCGAGCCGGGGACGGTCCTGGAGATCGACCCGGAGAACCCGGGCCAGCTCCGGGTGGCGCGGGGTGAGTACAGCCGCCTGGTCGCCGGCGTGGTCAGCGGCGCGAACGGGCTGCCGGCCGGGACGATCCTCGGGAACCTGGAGGGGTCGGAGGACGACACGCCGATCGCGCTGTCCGGGCGTGTGTGGGTGCTGTGCGACGCGGCACTCGGGGAGATCCGCCCGGGCGATCTGCTGACGACCTCGGGCACGCCGGGGCACGCGATGCATGCGTCGGACGAGGCCCGCGCGCCGGGCGCGGTCATCGGCAAGGCGATGACCGATCTCGCCGAGGGAGAGACCGGCCTGGTGCTGGTGCTCGTCGGTCTCCAGTGATCAACACCTCTGCACCGGGCGACGCCCGAGGAGAAGCGCGATGCTCCCGAACACACTGATTCTGGGCTGCCTTCTGACGACCGGCGGCGGAGAGGTCACGGGCGAGGCGGGCGAACGCCCCCCCGTGCTCATCGGGCACTGCCCCTCGGAGGCCTACATCAACGGCGTGCAGGTGCGCGGCGGGGGGATGGCCGGCGACGGGTGGGACGGGTCCGGTCAGAACGCCACGACGCTTTTCTTCTGCATCGAGAACACGACCAGTGATCTGGGCGAGATGCAGAGAACCGCGTGCAAGCTCGCGCTTGTGACCTGGACGAGCTACGTGCAGATCCACTTCATCGAGGTCGCGGCGCCGAACTTCAACAGGTCAATCGACTTCCGGTTCGCAACAGGGAACCACTGCGCGATCGAGGGCGGCGAGTGCGGCGACCCCGATTGCCCGTTCGATGGCCCAGGCGGAACGATCGCGCACGCCGGGTATCCGCCCGGGGTGAGCTCGGAGTGCGTCGATCCGATGCTGGAGACGTGGGCCGGGAACGTGCACTTCGACGACGACGAGCTGTTCGAGTTCGACGACGCCGGGCCGGGGTACAGCCTGTGGCTGGTCGCGACGCACGAGAGCGGGCACGCGCTGGGGCTGACCCACGACACGGGGCCCGGAGGCCCGCACATCATGGCGCCGACGATCTCGCAGAACGACGGGTTCTTCACGCCCTCGCAGTCGCACATCCAGCACATCCAGTCGGGGTACGCCGCGGGCGTGGGGAGCATCCGAACGCTCGAGGACACCGGGATCTGGGTGGACAGTTCCTGGGGGGGCGCCGAGGGTGGGATCCCGGAGTACCCGTTCGACACCGTCGCGGAGGGGGTGAACGGCATCCCGGCGTTCATCGATGAAATGACGATCCACGTCGTGGCCGGCTCGTACCCGGGCCCGGTGACGATCGGTCGCCCGTGCTTCGTCACCTCGGAGATGTGCGTGGCGTCCATCGGGCAATGACAGGAGAAGCAGCCATGACACGCATCCACGCACTCGTGCTCGCCGCGTGCGCCGCCCTCGTGGGCTCGGCGCCGGCGCAGCCGTTCTCGATCGACAATCACACCATCGACTGCGGGGGCGGCAGCTCCTCGGGTGGCACGTTCCAGCTCGTCGGGACGATCGGGCAGCCCGAGGCCGGCGGGTTCTCGGCCGGGGGTGGGTTCGAGCTCGCCGGCGGGTTCTGGGGGGGGAGCGCCGGAGGCGGCGGGTGCAACATCGCCGACCTGGCGTTGCCCCTGGGCACGCTCGACTTCTCCGACGTGATCGCGTTCCTCACGGCGTTCGGCTCGATGCAGGCGCCGGCGGATCTCGCGCCGCCGTTCGGCACGTTTGATTTCTCCGACGTGATCGCGTTCCTCACCGCGTTCGGGAACGGCTGTCCGTAGAGAGTGATCGTCTTGCTGGGACCTCGCATGCTGCGTGGGTCCGGGATGACGGACACTTAGGTAGTGAGTCGTATTGCGTAAGGAAAGGGTGTTCGATGAAATACGCTCCAAGTGTGCTCGTTGGCATGTGCGTAATGGTCGCCCCGGCGCCCGCGCTCGCCGGCGTCGTGATCAACGCCGTGGAGTTGGGCGGGGATGTGGTGGTCACAGGTGGTGGCACGCTGGACCTATCGCTGTGGACGTACCTCAGCACGGTCGGGCAGCAGGCGGGCGTACGCGCGAGCATGAGTATCGAGATCGGGTCGACCCAGCATCTGGATGATCTGTACTACCACCCGGTGGGCTTCTCGGGGCCGAACGCGATCGGCCCGGGGCACGACATCGTCTTCGCGGATCACGGCGGAGGGAACGGGCTGGGGTTGTTCTGGCTGCACTCCGATCCCGCGATCTCGACGCCGGCCGGGTACACCTCAGGCGATCCTCTCGGCCCGAGCACGGCAACGTTCTCCGGACACACGTTCGCGTCACTCGGCCTGACCAAGGGCAGCTACACGTGGGTATGGGATACCGCCGATGGCAACGGCGACTTTTTCACGATCAACGTGACTCCTTCCCCCGGTACATACGCGATCTTCGGCGTGGGTTGCTGCCTGTGGAGGCGTCGCCGCCTCCTCGCATGAGACAACACGTCGGGCGCTCCCGAACGGATCGTCGAGCCAGGATCCGATCTCCTCGAGCGCCCGGCTTTGGATGCCGCTACGAGCCGGGCCACAAAGTCGCGTCTGGTCGAAGCATTCTTGATCGTCCAGGGCTTGTCGGCATGCACGGATTCGCCTCGGGTCGCTGCGATCCACCACGCCTGTCCGAAACGCCGTATTCCAAGCCTGGATCCGCGAGGGGAGTTCCGACCTCCCCCCTTACGCTCTCATGACACGGAGGTCGCAGGTGGAATCCTGCCGCCGTTATTGAGGTGATGCAAGCACGGCCAGCCCTATGCGGCTGGCTGTTGTTATGCGTGGGGCTGGGTGATTTCTGGCGCGAGGCTTGTCGGGGCTTGATGAGGGGTGGCATTCCTTGCTCGACTCAGCCCAACGCTTCGAACAGGCGGTGATGTCACATCATTGAGGGATTGCCCCGAGGGGATACTTCACAGAGTGTGATGATCGCGCGACGCGCCCAATCCGGGAGTTCCGGCCACCTCGCGACGATCAACGACTGCCCGCGACCCTCGATGTCCGAGCTTTGTGCGTCTCTTTGTGCGTCATCCCCGGCCGACGGGCGGGAAGGCCCGATTTCGCGGGGGTTCGAATCCCCCCGGCTCCATTCTCGATCAGGCGTCCCGGGCGGGCTCCACCGCGTCCGCCCCGAGCGTCGCGGCGACCAGTCGCCGGTTCCGCACGGGCGGCAGCTTCACCACCGTGAACCAGAACTCCTCGATCTGATGCACGACCCGGATGAACTGCTCGAAGTCCACGGGCTTGGTCAAGTAGCAGTTCACGTGCAGACCGTAGCTCTGGAGCACGTCGCTCTCGGCCTCCGACGTCGTCAGGATCGCCACGGGGATCGTCTTCAGGCTCGGGTCCGCCTTGATCTCGGCGAGCACCTCGCGCCCGTCCATCCTGGGCATGTTGAGGTCGAGGAGGATCAGATCGGGGCGGGAGGCTTTCGAGTACTTCCCCTCGTGCCGGAGATACTCGATCGCCTCGATGCCGTCCGCGACCCGGCTGAGGTTGTTCTGCACCTTGGCGTCCTTCAACGCCTCCTGTGTGAGGCGCACGTCGCTGTCGCTGTCATCGACCAGAAGGATCTCGACGACACGGTTGGGCGGGGTCCTACCCGACATTCGCATACTCCTCGTACAAAGGAATGGTGAAGAGGAATGTCGAGCCTTCTCCAGGAACGGACTCGACCCAGATCCTGCCTCCGTGGCGTTCGACGATCTTCTTGCAGACCGCCAGTCCGATGCCGGTTCCCGAGTATTCCTCCTTGCCATGCAGACGCTGGAAGATGACGAAGATGCGTTCGGCGTACTTGTCCTCGATGCCGATGCCGTTGTCCTTCACGGAGAAGACCCACTCGCCCTCCCGCTGCTCCGCGCTGATGTGAATGACCGGGTCACGGTCGGCGTGCCGGTACTTGAGCGCGTTCGAGATCAGGTTCTGGAGCAGTTGCATCAGCTGGCCGGCGTCGGCGCTCACGACAGGCAGGGGATCGTGCGTCACCATTGCGTTGGCGTCGTCGATCGCGAGCTCGAGCGAGTCGAGGACCTCGGTGATAACCACGTCGCAAGCCGTCGGCGCTGGTTCCTTGGCGGTCGTCCCGACGCGTGAGAACGCGAGCAGGTCCTCGATAAGCTGCTTCATCCTCGCCGCGGCCTTCACCGCGTACGAGATGAACTCGTTGGCGTCCTCGTCAAGCGCGTCTTGATGACGTCCCTGCAGGAGCTGTAGGTACCCCGAGACCGTCCTGAGAGGTTCCTGGAGGTCGTGCGACGCGACGTACGCGAACTGCTCGAGCTCCTTGTTCGAGCGGGCGAGCTGCTCGATCTGACTCACGAGTTCGCTCCGAGATGCGCGCAGCGCCTCCTCGGCTTGCACTCGGTCGGTGATGACCGCCCGGATCGCAAGGTATTTCTCGGCGCGTCCTTCTTCGTTCATGAAGGGCACGATCGCCGTATCGACCCAGTAGTAGCTCCCGTCCTTCGCGCGGTTTTTGATCTCGCCCCGCCAGACATTGCCGCTGCTGATTGTCGCGTACATGTTCGTGAAGAACGACTTGGGGTGATGCCCGGAGTTGACGATGCGGTGATTGGCGCCGATCAACTCCTCGTGTGAATACTTCGACACCTCGCAGAACTTGTCGTTCACGTAGGTGATCGTTCCCCGCGAGTCCGTCTCGGCGACAATGGCAAACTGGTCGAGCGCCAGCTGCTGCGCCTTGAGCTGCTGCACAGCCAGCGCGATGTCCATAGTGTCATACAAGGGATCGTCCTTGCGGGCGCCGTACCCGCGGCCAAGGAAACGCCCTCGTCCCCATGCTGTCCGGTGTCGGGGCGGGCGTAGGGCGGTGATCGCTCTCCAACGTCACGGTCGCCTCTCCTGTCTGTGTCGAGCACGCGTCGGCCCGGCGTGGGCAGAACGAGTCGACGACCGGACCACGCTGACGCTTTGCGGTCACGGGATCTCGATCGCCTCCTGCCCGAGGGCTTGCCTCACGAGGGTGAGGAGCTCCTCGGAATCGAACGGCTTGCGGAGGAACCCGAACGCGCCGTGCTCCAGCGAGCTGTCCCGCAGCCATTCGTTCCGCTCGCCCGTGACGTAAATCAGCGGGACCGTCGACATGTGGGCGTGCTGGCGCAGACGCTCGTGCACGCTGAACCCGTTCCCGGCCGGCATGTTGATGTCGAGAATGAGCAGGTCGGGCTTCTGCTTGACCGCGGTGTCGAGCGCCATGTAGCCGTCCTGCGCGACGACGACGTCGTACCCCTCGCTCCGGAGGCGTACCGAGACCGCCGTCGTGAACGGGACGTCATCGTCGGCGATCAGAACCTTGTAATTGTTCATACGTCATCTCCTCCAGTCAGAACGCGCCCAATCCTTCGGGCATCGTGATGGCAATGCTGACGAGCTGGATCAGCTCACGTGTGTCGAACGGCTTGCGGACCACTGAAACGTTCGCGAGCGAGCGCAAACGTCGCTCATACTCGTCACGGAACCCCGTGATCACGATGATGGGGACATCGCTCCTGGCGCGGATCGCCTCGGCGACGCTGACGCCGTCCCCCTCGGGCATGTTGAGATCCGTGATCACCACGTCCACATCGTCCACCTCGAACAGGCTGACGCCCTGCGCCCCGCTGTTCGCGACGATGCACCGCACGCCCTCGGACTCCAGGCGCGTCTGCAACGCGTCCAGCAGGTCCTCGTCGTTGTCGATCAGCAACGCCGTCGCGTGCTCGCGATTGGCCATGCTCAACCCTCCGCCGGCACTTCGGCGTGCTCGTCGATCACGCGGCGCACCTCTCGGAGCAGGTCGCTCGCCTTGTACGGCTTGCCCACGAACGCCGCCGCCCCCAGATCGAGCGCCTGTCGCCTCGCCCCCTCTTGGTAGTTCGCCGACACCACGATCACGGGCGGCGTCCCCGGCAGGTTCTCGAGGCGCAGGCGACGCAGCACCTCGAACCCGTCCATCTCAGGCATCCGCAGATCCAGCAGGACGCACGCGGGCGCCCACGCGCGGAGCCGCTCCAGCCCGAGGGCGGCACGATCCGCCCACTCCACCTCGTACCCCATCGCCGTCAGGCGCGAGAGCAACGCGGTCGCGACCAGCTCCTCGTCCTCGATCACCAGCACTCGCTCACCCGACGGCATTGGCCACCTCCCCGCCCTGGTTGATCCACTCGATCAGGGTGTACATGGAGTCGGGCACGTGGTGCAGCGTCGGCGTGCTCGCCCGATACCGAACGGACTCGTTCAGGTCGCCCTCGAGCCGGGCCGCCGCGGCCTGCCCGAGCCGATCCAGCCAGCGCGGCGCGTCGGTCGAAGGCCCCATCGCGAGCACGCGCTTGCCCTCCCACTCCAGGACCAGGTCACGCGCGAAGCAGTTGTCCGAGAGGAACTCCCGCAGCGTCTCCAGCGAGGTGCCATGCGTCGGCTCGAATGCGATGCACATGATCGGGGATTCGGGGTAGTGCGTCACGCACCAGTCCGCGTACGCCCGGGCAAGGCCGTCCCGGTCCGCCGGCGGCAGCACGAGCGTGAACGTGCTGCCCTTGCCGACCTGGCTTTTGACCTCGAGACGCCCGAAGTTCATCGCCGCCATCTGCACCGAGATCGCCAGGCCGAGCCCGAAGCCCTCGATGCGTCCCCCCTGGCGGACCTCCGCCTGGCGGAACCGCTCGAAGATCGTGCACAGCTCCGCCTCCGCGATGCCGCGACCCTCGTCGCTGACGGAGAACCGGCAGTTCCCGTCCCCGTCGCGTCCGACCTGGATCTTGACCTTGCCGCCCCTGGGCGAGAACTTGACGGCGTTGGCCGTGAGATTCACCAGCACCCGCGACGCCTTCGACAGATCCACGAAAACCTCGGGGATGTCCCCGTCGGCCTCGATCAACAGCTCCACGCCCCTCCCGGTCGCCCGGCGCTGCAGGATCGGACGCACGTGCTCGACGACCAGGGGCGCCGCCAGCTTCTTCCGGTTCACCGACAGCATCCGCGCCCGCAGCTTGGCGCTATCGAGGAAGTCGTCCACCATCGCCGCCAGGTCGTCCACCGCCGTGTCGATGTAGGCCAGGTGCTTGGTCTGCTCGTCGGTCACAGGCCCGGAGACCTCGTCCGCGATGATCGACGCGAACTCCTTGATGACGGCCAAGGGCGTCCGCAGGTCGTGGGCGACGTCCTCGACGAACGCGTGAGCGCTCTCGGTCGCTCGCTCGAGCTGATCGTTCTTCTCGGCGAGGTCCCTGTTCGTGCGCTTCAGCCGCTCGGAGAGCATCCGGTTGCTCTGCACGAGCTGGAAGCGACGCAGGCCTTCACGCACCGCGTACCCGAGGTAGTCCACGTTCTCGAACGCCTTGTCCTTGATGATGTAGTCCGAGGCGCCCTTCCGGAACACGGTCGCCGCGACCTGCTCGTCACCACATGACGTCGTGACGAGCACCGGACCAGCGCCGGACTGGACGAAGTCCGAGAGCCAATCCGCCGCCGTGGAGTTGCGGAGAAAGTAGTCAAGAATGACCACTATTCTTCCATGCACGGGCAGCGAGGCGAGCGCCACGTCGGGTTCCGAGAAGCTCTGAGTTTCCCAGGCCTCCCCCAACGCCTGCGCCGCACGCACGACCGAACGACTCATCAGGTCAGCGTGGTCGTCATTATCATCAATTACAACGACGGTGACTGACTTCGAGCCCGGTGACGATTCCATAGAAACTCCGTTGCTCGGGAACCGACACCAATCGGCGCACATGAGCAGGGCACTTTACCCATCTTTTTGAAGCCCTCGAAACGGGGGGAAGCCGCGCCAGCCGACGCAAAAACAAGGTGTTATCGCTCCGCGCCGTGCCGCGCTTGCCGCCGAATCCGGCGCACGCGCGCATTCTCGGAAGCCCCATGAACGGGGCGGGTCACGCCGTTTTTTGGGGCCCGGGCGTCCTCGCTGATGCTCGGCGATCTCGCGCGATTCAGCGCTTCGAGGCGCGCTCCGGCAGCTCGAAACGCAGCACCACCGTCGAGCCCAGGGGCGGGTACTTCATCTCAAGACGGACCGCCCGCATCCGCTTCGCCTCGCACCCCAGCCTCGCGCAGATCAGATCGAACATCCGTGGGTAGTGGGGGATCCGGGGCGTCGCCAGCGCCGGCGGACGCCCCGCCAGCTCTCGCACCTCGTCCACGATCGGCAGCGCCGAGATGTCCCTCTCGTCTCCCGTCGGCTGGCCCTTGGGCGTCACGCGTCCCAGCACCAAGACCCGGGCCTCCAGCGCGAACGCCAGATCCTCGTGCGCGATCACGTCCATCACCAGCGTCTCGACCGGCACGGAGATGGCGGCGCCGAACTCGCCAACGTTGTCCCCGCCGTTCCGGTACCGGCTCACCGCCGACCGCATCATCTCCCCCTGGAAGCAGTCGATCGCCCCGAAGTTCCCGATCGGGCCCGGCATCAGCACGATGTCCGTTCCCTCGGGCGTGTCTTCTGCCCGGATATCGGGCAGGTTGGCCGAGCTGAACGACTCGAGGATGTTCGCGCCCGCGACACCGCCGTCCTCGTCCCCCTCCAGTGGCGTCCAGCTCGGGCGAGTCATCATCTGATCGTCGCCCGTGCTCCACTCACGCACCTGAAAGAGGGGCCAGCGGACCGACGGTCGCAGACGCCGAAACCCGACGTACCCACGCACCGTCGCCATGTCGAGCGAGCCCGGGTTGTCGGCGTTGGGGATCAGCACGTTCAGCGCCAGACGCGTCCGCGCCTGCACACCCCAGATCCCGCTGTTGCCCCGGAAAGCCAGCTTGCGGCTGACCTCCAGGCGGTCCGTCGACCCCGGCGCCATCCCGTCCAGCACAAGCTCCAACGTCGTCCGGTCCCCGACGTGCACTTCGACCATTCGCTCGAAACGCTCGGCGGCCCGGCGCACCCCCTCGACCGCCTCGCTCGAAGCCCCCGCCTCCTTCAGCTTCTTCAGGAAGATCTGCATCGCCCCCGCCCCCGGCACGTGGGCCAGGGCCGCCAGGTTGTCGTGCGACGCGATCACCTTCGACAGCTTCCAGGTCAGCGTCTTGTTGAGCTTGAACCTCCTGGAGACGTCCTGGGGGCTCTCCGGGTCGAGATCCAGGTCGGCGTAGAGGCGGATGAGGGCGGCCCGCAGGGCGCCGACGCACTCCTGGCAGTCAGCCTCGAAGCTCTGGTGGGTGGTGGGAGACGTGGCGGATTCCATGCCGAGAAGGCCCTTTCGGGGGCAAACAACGCCCTTCCGGGGCGAGCATACCCGTGTCGTGGAGGCTTGGAAACAACTCAGAAGAATTTTCAATGATTTTCCATATGGAAACTTGTGCGGGAGGTCCGCCCCGCGTATCGTCGCCAGAAAGCACCTCGCGGGAGTCGCCTCCGCGGCCCCTGGCATTGCCTGAGAAGGAGAGCCTGACATGAGATTCAACGCAGTTTCGATCGGCGCCCTGGCGACCGCCGCGACCGTCGCCTCCCCCGCCCTCGCGGACATCACCATCACCCAGGGCACGAGCGCTGGCAGCTACGCGACCACCCTGAACTTCGACGAGGTCGGCGGGCCCACCGGCGTCGTCGCCACCAACGCCTGGGCCTCCATCGGCATCACCGAGTTCCAGGCCGGCGACGGCGTCCCCCAAGTCGGCGACTTCGACACGCCCAACGGCGGCTGGGGACTGGGCGACGGCAACGTCTTCTTCGGGAACTTCGGCGTCTTCATCACCTGGGACTCCGACCTCACCGAGTTCTCCACCCAGGTCTGGGATCCCAGCGGGCCCCCCGGCATCTTCGGCGGCCTCTCCTTCCTCGTGTACAACGACGGCGTCGAGGTCGCCAACTTCTTCACCACCCCCGCCTGGGGCGGCGTCGGCGACGAGTGGTTCGACGTCACCACTTCCGGCGGCATGGTCTTCGACGAGGTCCGCATCCTCGGCTTCGGCTTCATCCCGCAGACCCACGTCGACAACCTCTCCTGGAACGCGGTCCCCTCCCCCAGCGCTCTCACATTGCTCGGCCTCGGCGCGGTCGCACTCCCCCGCCGCCGTCGCTGATCTCTCACATCTCCCCCCGGCATGCGCCACCCAACGGCGGCGCACGCCTTTGGCTCGCCCGCGTCGCACACGGCGTTTCGTCGGCGTTCGGCGGAAGACTGAACACACAGCACGCACCCCAGACGAGGACCGAACCATGACACGTACGACGACCAAGGTCGCCGCGATGCTCGCGATGCTCGCCGGCGCCCCCGCCCTCGCCCAGGTCTCCGCGACCTTCCAACTGATCCCCAACGCCGCCTCTGCCAACGACCTCACGCCCGACGGACGCTTCGTCGTCGGCGGGTACGACTTCAACGGCGACGGCTTCTCCGACGCCGGCTACCGCTGGGACCGCCAGACCGGCGTCGTCACCATCATCGAATCCGAGCAACTCGCCACCGGCGGCGACACCGTCGTCGCGGTCTCCGACGACGGCTCGACCATCGTCGGCAGCATCCCCGAGACCTCGATCGAGGATTTCTCCAACCAGGCCGCCATCTGGACCGACGCCGACGGGTGGGTCGGTCTCGGCTGGCTCCCCAACGCGGGCGTTTGCCCGAGCCGTTCTGACGGGTACGAGATCTCGGGCGACGGCTCGGTCGTCGTCGGTCTCTCCTGGGACGGGTGCTCGGGTCGGGGCTTCCGCTGGACCGCCGAGAGCGGGATGGAGGAACTCCAGAGCCTCGCCAACGGCGGCAACCGCGCCTCGGTGCTCAGCGCCGACGGGAGCATGATCGCCGGCTTCGCGCAAGGCGCCTTCAACCGCACCCCCGCGACATGGGACGGCGAGACGCTCGTCGGCACGCTCCTCGATCCTCCCAACGGCGAGATCGAGGGCGAGTTCACCGGCATCTCCGACGATGGCTCCATCGTCCTCGGCTCCTGGGGCATGGGCGAACTCTCGTTCGAAGCCGGCATGATCACCAACGGCGCCGTCCACAAGATCGGCGAGGGCTCGCTCATCCCCGGCTGGGGCGGCTACCCCATGGACATCGCCGACAACGGCGCGATCGTCGGCTTCGACATCCTCCTCACGCAGCGTCGTGCCTGGATCAAGCCCGCCGGTCAGGACAACCTCGTCGAGCTCAAGAGCTACATCCAGTCCCTCGGCGCCGTCGTCCCCAGCGGACTCTCACTCGAGGTCTGCCAGGCGATCTCCACGGACGGTCGCACCATCATCGGGCACGGCGCCTTCACGGGCGCCTGGATCGTCACCCTCGAGTACGCCTGCAACGAGGCGGACCTCGCCGAGCCCTACGGCGTCCTCGACTTCTCCGACGTCATCGCCTTCCTCACCGAGTTCGGCACGATGGGCGACGCCGCCGACCTCGCCGAACCCGTCGGCGTCTGGGACTTCTCCGACGTCGTCGCCTTCCTGACCGCCTTCGGCGGCGGCTGCCCGTAATCACGCCGTCCTCGCTCAGGCTCATCCCGGCAGACATTCGATCCACGTAGATCCCACCGCCCCGAGTCGGGGAAAAGAGAAAGAGAACGCATCATGAACAAGACGCTCATCGTGGGCGCGATCGCGGGGATCGCCTCCCTCGCCTCCGCCGACGCCCAGTACCAGGTCGTGATGAACGGGACGATCGACTACAACCAGGCGCACGGCAACATCTTCGAGAACCTCAGCCCCGGCGACGACATCTCCTACAGCTTCCTCGTCGATGGCAACGTCTACCTCGACAGCGCCAGCTTCAACG
Source organism: Phycisphaerales bacterium (assembly GCA_041402005.1). Lineage (GTDB taxonomy): Bacteria > Planctomycetota > Phycisphaerae > Phycisphaerales > UBA1924 > JAJRXR01. The sequence goes on from JAWKTB010000007.1 coordinate 258,103, forward strand.
TCCGCGGGTACGACATCATCGACGGCTCGTTCCAGGTCTCGGGCGCCGGCGGAACCGTCGTCGCCGGCCTTGCCGACCCCTTTCCCTTCGGCGCGACGCCATACTTCGTCATCCGCGACAACGACCCCGCCGTCGACGGGTTCTACCTGACCTGGGGCGGCGTCGACTTCCCGGGCGGCCTTCCGACCGAGGTCCCTGGCGTGATCGGCGATCCCTTCGAAGCCGCCTTCGAGGTCTCGTACGCCGGCTCGACGCTCAGCTCCCTCGACATCGCGGGCGCCACCGGCACGTACGACTACACCGGCATCCAGAGCTTCTACTTCAACCTCGTCGACCTCGGCTTCGAGGCGGTCGGGATCAACTACGTCAACATGACGATCACCAAGGTCCCGGCGCCCGCGACGCTGTTCGCCCTGGCGCCCCTGGCGATGCTCCGCCGTCGGCGGGCCTGATCGATCCCGCAAAGCTCGGGTGGAACCCCGCCCGGGGCCCATCGCGACGAGAAAACTCCCCGCATCCGCCCGGTCCCCGCCATTTGGTGGGGTCCGGGCGTCCTCCATGCGCCGTAGGCTGTGGTCGCGGGCCGATCTGGCCGGCGCGAAGGGAGCAATCAGATGAACCGCACGCAGACGACCGTCGGCGCCCTGGCCTTGTTCTCGATCGTCGGGCTCGCCACCGCCGAGCATCCCACGCGCTACCACGTCGTCCCGCTCGGCTCCATCCCCTCCTCCAACATCTGCCCCTGCTTCTTCCCGCAGGGCGTCGACGACGTCGGCGGCGTCAGCGGCATGTTCTTCAACGCCTCCGGCTTCCGCCACACCTTCTACTGGGACGGCGATTCCATGATCGACATCGGCACCCTCGGCGGCGAGGACGCCGTCCCCCGGGGCATGGGCCCCGACGGCTCCATCGTCGGCTATTCCGACACCGGCGGGAACCCACAGCGCGCGTTCTACTACAAGGACGGCGTGATGACGGACCTGGGCACGCTCGGCGGCGTCTTCTCCGTCGCCAACGCCGCCAACGCCTTCGGCCAGGTCGTCGGCAACGCCAACCGCCCCGAGCCCGATTACTACTACCACGCCTTCCTCTGGCAGAACGGCGAGATGACAGACCTCGAAGCCTTCGGCGGCGAGTTCTCCAGCGCCGAGGGCATCAACGACTACGGCGAAGTCGTCGGCTGGGCCTGGGACGCCGATCGTGACCGCCACGCCTTCCTTTGGACGCAGCACGCCGGCCTGACGGACCTGGGCCTCTTCGGCGGCATCGGCTCCAACGCCGTCGACATCAACAACGCCGGCCAAGTCGTCGTCCAGGTCCTCACCGCAAACAGCGAGCAGAAGGCGTACCTCTGGCAGGCCGGCTCCTCGATGGATCTCGGGCGCCTCTCCAACGCCGGCATCGACCCGAGCAACTACGGCACGCCCTCACTCGTCAACACGATCCCCAGCGACATCAACAACTATGGCCAGATCGTCGGCACCGCCGACCCCGAGCCGGCGGACTCCCTGCCCGGCCCCTTCATCTGGCAGAACGGGCAGATCTCCAACCTGAACGATCTGATCGACCTGTCCGCCGGCTGGGTGATCCGGTACGCGACCTCGATCAACGACGCGGGCGAGATCGTCGCGACCGCCCGTCTCGACGGGCAGGGCTCGTACGCGGTCATGCTCACGCCCTACTGCGTCGTCGACCTCGCCCCGCCCCAGGGCGTGCTCGACTTCACGGACGTGACGTCGTTCCTCGCCGCGTTCGCCGCCCAGGAGTTCGACGCCGACTTGGCGCCCCCGATTGGCGTCCACGACTTCTCAGACATCGTCGCCTTCCTGTCCGTCTTCGCGGGCGGATGCCAGTAGAGAGACCAGCCCGCCACGAAGTCTGTCAGCTCACACGGGCAGCAGGAAGTACTTGACGAATCTGGAGAGCCCGCTCGTCGGGCGCCCCATCGTGTCCGCGTCGACCACGACCAGACCCGGGCCCGAGCGTTTCAGGTACAGCGTGCTGAGGTAGATGTCCACGAAGTTCAGCTCCGACTCCACCGAGTACCGAGTGTTCTGGTGCCAGGCCAGGATCCGGTTGGGCGGGACGCTGGCCTCTGCGCGGGCCTCGCCCGTGACGCCGGGGCGTCCGCGGCTCATCAGGATCAGCGTCCCCGGGCCCTTCGCGACCGGGAAGATGATCCGCCCGAACAGCAGCGACGTGATCCGGAAGCTGACGATCGACGACAGCTTCACGGTGTCGCTCATCCCGACGAAGTTCTTGTAGTCGAAGACGACGACCTCGCCCGGGCGGAGCTTCCACTCGACGAACTCCGCGCCCTTGATCGCCGTGAAGTAGACCGGGCCCCGACCCGGCCCGAACTTGATCCGGTTCATCGCCAGGGCGCGGTACCGGATGCGCTTCACGAGCGAGGACGTCGGGCGTGGGACGGAGAACCGGGGCGCCCGCCCGTTGGGCTCGAACTTCCGTGACACGAAGAAGTCGTGCGTGCTGGTCTCCGCGATGCCGAACTGCTTGCCCCACACGCGGACCTCGCCCAGCGGCATCGGCTTCTTCGAGGTTTGGAGCGTCACTGCCGACCCGACCCCGCTCGAGAAGGCCACTCGTGCGAAGACATACAGGAAGCTCTTGAGGCAGAGCAAGCCGAACGCGATGTACGAGAGGATCTGGAGCAGGTTGAGCGTGAAGTAGATCCGGACGATCGTGTTGTGGGTGGCGTTCTTCGCGCTGGTGATGATCGACCTCGCGCGATCCTTCGCCTTCTCGATCTTCTCCGACGAGCTCGACTTCGTGTCTTGCGCGAGCTTGGTCATCTCGTCGAAGAGCTTGCGTCTGTATTTCTCGCGAGCCCCGTCGTACCCCCGGCGTACGCCGCCCTTGATCGACTCGATGATCTCGTGGAGAATGTGGCACGGCACGTCGTACCAATCGCAGTCCGACTCGCTCGGCGCCAGTCCTGGGACTTCTCTCGCCGGGCGGATTGCGCCGACGTAGATCTCGTTCATCTCCCCCGGGAGCTTGTTCACGTCCCCCTGGATCTTCTGATCGAGCTGCGTGAGCTGCGCGTTCAGGCGGGTGAGGGCGTCGTCGTACTCGCCATCGATGGTCGACAGAAGATCATCGCGGAAGTTGCGCTTGCCCTCCTCGCCCCCGTCCGGGGCGCTCTGCTTGACGACGCCGAGGTCGTACATCGCGTTCGCCGCCGCCTGGTGGGCGTAGTGCGTCGCCAGCGTCGCGGGGACGGCGAAGAGCAGGATCGGCCACCAGAAGAACAGCGTCTTGATCGACATCCCGATCGTCTTGAAAATGCCGATGTCTCGGATGATGCTCAGGTTCTGCCCGATGACCAGGAAGGCGACCCGCAGGCCGAGGCCGGCGGCGACGAAGAGCGCCGCGGGCTGCCACCCGGCGAGCGCGACCGCGAGAAGCACGGCAAGGCAGTACTCCACCGAACGCATCCGCCCGAACAGGATGAAGAAGAGGAATGCGACCTTCGCCGCGATGATGAGAGCGACCTCCATCATCTCATCCGAGATCAGGTGGCCTCCGGTCTTGTTCCCGAAAAGGGCGAGGACGAGGCTCGCCGCGACCACGTTCCCCGGCGCCAGCCCGAAGAGCAGGATGCCCAGGCGTCTTCGGAACAGGCACCCGATGACACCCGGCGGGTAGAGACCGATCCACAGGATCCCGAGGATCGCCTCCGTCGATTCCACGCCGAATTGGCGCAGCACGGGAACATCGCTCGTGTTCTCGAACGTGGGCCCGCCGACCGAGAAGAGCGAGTAGTCCCACGCGAAGGGCAGCAGCCCCACGAGCACGATGAAGTACAGCACGTGATACCGGCGATCGCGTCGCGGGCGTTTCGTGCGAACCTTGCGGCCCGGCGCGCCATCGGGCGGGGGCGCCCCCGGGGAACGCCCGCTTTCGCTAGCGGTTCTGGGGTTCCCAGTCATGACTCGTATTGCACGTCGAGCACATCAGCCGTAGGTTGCTCACGTCGTTATACGCCTGCATCCCCTCCACCCACGTCGATGGCTGGACGGCGTTCCAGAACGCCACGATCGGCTGGATGTGGTCGATCTGGAGCGCCTCGTACCGGAACCAGTGCTGACACCCCGCGCACTGCCACTCGCGGTACACCGTCCCGCGCGCCTGCCCGACCAGGCCGAGCACGTTCCCCTCGGGGATGGGCGCCGCCGAGCCGTCCGAGCCCTGCTGGATGATCCGCGATGGCGTCATGCCGTACACGTAGTTGATCGTCGACTCGTAGAAGCGATAATCGCCCCGGTTCGGTGTGAACGCGCGAGTGGAGTCGTGCCGGGGCGGATTGATCCCCTGATACGACGGGTTTTGCGGCGAATACGCCGGATTTCCGAACATGTGTTGCCCCCTTCGCCGGCGTGACGCGCCGGTCGCCATCGAAGAGCAAGTCTATAGCATCCCGCCGCGCCACGCCGAGCGCGCCAAACATCCCATCCCATGGGGCTCATACTCATGGCCCCTCGAGCCGGGCATCGGGGCGTTGTCGAGACAAAACGAAAGCGGCCCGCGCCGGGTGGCGCGGGCCGCGGTTGATGCGAGTTTCGTGCGGACTCGGACGCTTACGGGCAGCCGGACGCGTACGAGTTCAGGAAGAAGAGCACGTCGGAGAAGTCGAGGACGAGGAAGGGCGGGGCGTAGTCGACGATCAGGTCGCCGTTACCATAGGCAACGAGGAACCCGAACACGTCCGTAAAGTTCATGACGCGGTTCCCGTCGAAGTCGGCCGGGCAGGAGATCTGTCCGTTGTAGAACCGACGGGCGACGGCGACCTCTTTGGGCGCCCGCTTGTGCCCGACCACGCGACCGGGCAGGTCGTCCGCCGGCGGGTGGATCCCGCCCCACAGTCGGGAGAGCGAGCATTGGTCCGACGCGTCGGCGTACTTGCCCCACTGGAGCACGCAGTCCACGCTCGGACCCTCCTCGAAGACGAGGAACTCATTCTGTGGCGCCTCGAACTCGCCCAGGCCGCCCGGGAACCAGGGTGACCCGGTGATCATGCCCATGACGTCCGCGGCGCACCGCGAGTACGTCGAGTGACCCGAGTAGTACCCCGGGAAGGGTGGGCTGACGAAGTTGGGACGCTGATATGGCCACCAGTTCTCCGCGAGGATCCAGCCCACGCCGGCGTCGTCCACTTCGGGGTCATCCACGTAGTCCGGCCCGCGCCAGGACTTGACCGCGATCTTGCCCTCGCTGCCCGCGAGGTGCTCGTGCTTCCCACCCGGCATCGTGGTCTCGGGTGTCACAAGCTCGATGAAGCCCGGAATCAGATCGAGACCGAGCGGGTTGTAGTGGTTCTGGAAGGGATCCGTGGACTGGCCCCGGTCGGCCATGTAGCGGATGGCGCACACCGGGCGGATGAAGTCGTACCAGCCCTTGGTGCCCCAGCAGGTGATCGCGATGTCGTGCATCGCCCCACCCATCACGAGGTACGCCTTCACGTCCCATTCCAGGTCGTCCAGCACGGGTCCTTGACCCATGAACCTCTTCTCGAAACCCGGGTAGTCGCTCACGTAGTTGAGGATCGTGAACCAGTGACCGGGGGGCGTCTCCGAGTTCGGGCCGTCCGCCCAGAACTCGGCGAGGATGCGCGTGTAGTCGCCGCGCGGCACGAGCTGGGGCGTGTACGGCATGCCCGTGACCGGGTTCATGTCGTAACCCTCCGCCAGGCCGGGGGCCTCGCCGCCGTCGATGCGGTCGTAGAACTGCATCGCCTCGGACGCGGCCGGGTTGGGCGGGTCGCCGAGCCCACCGATCGCGCCCGGCGAGATGTCCCACACCACGCCGTCGGTCGGGTCGAGCTCTGCCGACCACATCAAGTTCGTCTCGAAACCGAACTTGTAGTACTGCAGCGCCAAGTCGCCCAGGCCGATGTACGGCGGAGGCCCGGGGTCGTCGTAAACCCACCAGTTGAACCCGTCACGTGGGTAGACGTTCGCCTCCTCGGGCTCGAGCGCGAACGGCGTCACGTACCCCCACTCGGGGCTCAGCGCCGCCAGCGACCCGAACGGGATCGGGTTGCCCGACTGGTCCACGAAGAACTCGATCGCCAGGGGCTGCCAGTGGTTCGGGTCGACGATCTCGGGGTTGCCCGGGAGCGTCACGATCAGAGGCTCGTTCACCGGCTCGTAATACTGGTTGGCGTAGTCGCCCACCTCGTTGGCGTTGTCCGTCATGCCGAAGTCGATGACGGACTGGGCGATGCGGTTGCCCAGCGCCGCCGGCGTGTCGCCGACCTGCGTGTCGATCGAGCCGTCGTAGCCCAACTCGACCATCTTGGCCTCGATCAGCGGGATGCTGAACGCGGCGCCGACCGAGTTCTGGAACCGGTGCAGCAGGATCCGGTACGCGGCGTAGCTGATCGCCTCGTTCCGGGCGGCCGTCACGTCCTCGGCCTCCTGGTGCTCATGGTGGAACACCTGGTCTTCCGGGCCGTCGCTGTAGGCGACCCAGGCGTCCCACATCGCCCCACCGATGTGGTAGAGGTTCCGGGCGTGCACCGTCGGGCGCGACTTGTCGTGCCGGATGCACTCGAGAAGCGTCTCGTTCCAGTGACGGGCGACCGACCAGGCCTCCGCCCCGCGGTGCGGGATCTCCTTCATGGACCCGTCGGGCATCTGCTTGCGGTACAGGTAGTGCCCCTGCCGCTGCACTTTCCCACTCGCCCCGTATTCCATCGTCTGCTGGGCCTGGGTGGGCGATACAAGACCCAGGGCCGCCGCCGCCGTCGCCAGGGCCGTCCATCGCGCCGGTGACACTCCCTTCCAGTGTTTCATGGTCGTCTCTCCGATTGGCTTGTCGCAACACTCTCTACTACTTCCCGGGTTCCCCACATGGATGCCCGGACTCAGCGGGAGCCCACGGAAGGACGCCGGCGCCGCCGCAACGCCATGCTACTACGCCCTATTCCCTGATCCCAAGAAAGTTCGAGAAATCGGAGCCTTCGGCGGAACCGTACCGAGGTGCGAACATCATGCTGACAAAGCTCGTCCGCCCGAAAACGAAAACGGCCCGCGCTCGGGGCGCGGGCCGTGAGGGTTTCCAGGTGATCCCGGGATCCGGTTATGGGCAGCCGCCCGCGAACGCGACCAGGAACGCCAGCACGTCTGAGAAGTCGAGGACGCGGTAGGGCGGGGCGTAGTCCACGATCAGGTCCCCGCTCCCGAACGCGACCAGGAACCCGAAGACGTCCGTGAAGTCCATCGTCCGGTTCCCGTCGAAGTCCGCCGGGCACGAGACCTGCCCGTTGTACACCCGCCTGGCCTTCGCCATCACGTCGGGCGCGATGATCACGCCGTTGTGACGCCCGGGCAGGTCATCGCAGGGCGGGTGGATGCCGCCGTAGATCCGCGACTGCGAGCACTCGTCCGACGCGTCGCGGTACGCCGCCCACTGCAGCTCGCAGTCCACGCTGGGCCCGTCCTCGAACACCAAGAACTCATTCTGAGGCGCCTCGAAGGTGCCCATCCCCCCCGGGAAGTAGGGGGATCCCGTCAGCAGAGTCAGCGTCTCCGCCGCCGTCCTCGAGTACGTCGAGTGACCCGAGTAGTACCCCGGGAACGGGGGCGAGACGAAGTTCGGGCGCTGGTACGGCCACCACTCATCCGCGAGGATCCAGTCCACGCCCGCCACGTCGGTCTGCGGGTTTGCGATGGCGTTGGGCCCACGCCAGGCCTTGATGGCGATCTCGCCCTCGTGCCCCGCCAGGTGCTCGTGTTTCTGCCCGGCGGCGGTCGTCGCCGGCGTCACGATCTCGATGAAGCCGGGGATCAGGTCGAGCCCGAAGACGTTGAAGTGGGGCTTGCTCGGGTCGGTGCACTGCCCCCGGTCGGCCATCCAGCGGATGGCGCTGACCGGGCGGACGAAGTCGTACCACCCCTTGGCGCCCCAGCAGGCGACGGCTGTGTCGTGCATCGCCCCGCCCAGCAACAGGTACGCCTTCACGTCCCACTCCAGAGGATCAACGAGCGGGCCCTGGCCCATGAACCGACGCTCGAAGAGCGGGTGATCGAACACGTAGTTCATGATCGTGAACCAGTGCCCGGGGGGCGTCTCGGAGGCGGGGCCGTCCGCCCAGAACTCCGCGAGGATTCGCGCGTAGTCGCCGCGCGGGACGATCTGGGGCGTGTAGGGCAACCCAGTCACCGGGTTGACGACGTAGCCGCCGCTGGCGTTGCCGCCGTTCTGCCGGTCGTAGTACGCCTCGAACCCGTCGACCGAGGGCGGGTCGCCGTAGTTGCCGAACGACGCCGGGGAGATGTCCCACATCACGCCGTCGGACGGGTCCAGCAGCCCGGACCACATCGCGACCATCTCGAAGCCCCACTTGTAGTAATGCTGCTGCTGGGGCGAGCCGCCCATGTACGGCGGCGGCCCCGGGTCGTGGTACACCCACCAGTTGAACCCGTCACGCTCGTAGACGTTCGCGTCCTCCGGGCGCAGCGAGAACGTCGGCAGGGCGCCCCACTCCGGGCTGATCGCCGCGGGATATCCGAACGGGATCGGGTTGCCCGACTGGTCCACGAAGAAGTTGATCGCCAGCGGCTGCCACCGGTTGCAGTCCACCATCTCCGGGTTGCCCGGCAGATCCATGATCAGCGCGTCGTTGATCGGCTGGTAGTGCTGGTTCGCGTAGTTGTTCTGCTCGTTCGAGCCGTCCGTCATGCCGAACGTGATGATCGTGTCCGCGATCCGATTGCCCAACGCCGCCGGCGTGTCGCCGTCCAGGGTCGTGACGTTGATGTCGTAGCCCAGCTCGCCCATCAGGGCGTCGATGTCGGCCAAAATCGCGATCGCCCCCGGCGAGTTTGCGAAGCGGTGCTTCATGATGCGATACACCGCGTAGCTGATCGCCTCCTCGCGTGCGGCCTGGACATCCACCGCCGTCTGACGCTCGTGGTGGAACACCTGGTCAGGCGAGGTGGCGTACGCCGCCCACGCGTCCCACATCGCCGCGCTCGTGTGATACAGGTTCCGTGCATGCACGGTCGGGCGAGAGTTGTCGCGACGGATCGCGAACAGCAGCTCCTCGTTCCACCGCCGGGCGATCGACCAGTCCTCCTCGCCCCGCCCCGGGACCTCCTGCCACGTCCCATCGCCCTTCTGGATCTTGTGCACGTACCGCCCCGGGCGGATCACCTTCCCGCTCGCGGCCCACTCCGTCAGCTGTGCCTGCGCGGATGTCACGAAGGCCATGACGACCGCCCCAAACACCATCCCGACGCATCGTCCCCGCCTGAATCGCGTTGATTCGTTCATGGTCAGATCTTCCGGTTGTTCTACAGGACCCTCTCTACTTGGCCCCGGGTCCACCAAGGATGCCGGGGCGCGACTGCGGGGCGACAGAACGTCGCCCCGGAGATCGCGAGATCATGCTACCAGGCACATTCAATAAACCAAACAAAATCGATCGGGGACGCGTGGACCGAAAGCCCGGTCCGCGAACCGAGGCCGCGGCTTGCTCGCCTGCGTCTTGGGACCCCGCGGGGCGGGTCCGGGAAGCCGGACCCCCTCCTGCGACCTAGGGGCAGCCCGCCCCGAACGCCGCCAGGTAGGCGATCACGTCGGAGAAGTCCCACTGCCCGAATGGCTCGGCAAGGTCGGCGGCTGCCTCCTGCGCCGAGAACGCCTCCAGGAAGGCGATGATGTCGGAGAAGTCGAGCTGCCCGAACGGCTCGGCGAGGTCCGCCGGGCAGGGGTTCACTTCGGCGCACTCGTACACGCGCACCTGCACCGCGTCCACGCCCGCCTCGACGACCGAACCCGTTCCAAGGTCGTTCGCCGTGAAGCGCACGCGCACCTGGTCCGAGGGCGTCGCGAACAGGTCGTTGAGCACCCAGCTCTTGGCGTACCACCCGCCCGAGGCCTCCACCCCGCTGGGCCCGATCGTCTCGAGAGGCTGCCACGAGCCCCCATTGTTGTTCGAGATCTCCACGACCATCGTGTCCTCGCCCGCGCCCGAGCCGGCGGTATTCGAGAACCAGGTCGCGTACGAGAGGTACGCCTTGCCCTCGCCCGAGCCCGCGTCCATCGCCGGGCTCGTCAGGATCGTGGACCCGTTGTCCACGTCCGAGTTCCCGTCGACGTTGTCCGTCAGGTAGCACTGGCCCGAGCCGTCGTAGTCGTTGGGGGGATCGCCCCGGTCGCCGCCCCCGACGGGCACGCCTCGGGTCCACTGCCCGTCGGTCGCGTTGCCCGAGACGCTCCAGCCCTGGTTCGTCTCGAAGTCGTCGTCGAAGTTGACCGCGACCGAGTCCGCCACCGGCGCCTTGAACACGATGTCCGGGTACCCCGAGGGCAGCGTAAACAGATGTCCGTTGTCCGCGCGGACGCTGAACCAGAAGTTCGCCTCGTCACCGCAGTTCAGGGGCGGGGTCGTGAACGTGAACCCGCCGGGGGAGCCCGTCGGTACGCCCGGGATGCTCACCTGCCCCGCCGGAGTGATGATGTTGAGTGTCACCTGGTCCGGGTTGACGCTCAGGTCGATCTCCTCGACCGAGATCTCCAGAGACTGCCCGCCCGTGCTGGGCAGGATCTCGGGGGCGCCGTCGACCAGGTGGATCCGCAGACGGGGCCCGAGGGCCTCGATCCCGACGACGAACAGCCCGCGGTTGATGTCCGAGATGATCGCGTTGCCCGAGGGGAAGAAGGGGTAGTTGCTCCACGTCCCGTTGAACCCGGTGTTGTCGTTGGGCGGGTACGTGTCGATGTACCCGATCTGGACCGGGTGGAGGGGGTCGGAGCCGTCGAAGATCCGCACGCCGCTCTGGTAGTTGGACTCGATGATGACCTCGCCGACCGTGTACAGGTTGTGGTCCGTCGAGTCGAGGCCGGACGTGAAGAAGCCGGCCTGGACGGGGTTGCTCAGGTCGGAGACGTCGATGATCCGCGTCGTGGTCTGGCTGACCAGCCCGTCCATCTCGTCCAGCTCGTCGTTCAGGTAGAGATAGTGCCGATCCTCCGAGAGCCAGTTCTGGTGCGAGTAGCTGGGCGTCGAGTAGAACAGGGTCGAGACGGTGAAGAAGTTTCCGGGCGTGGTGACGTCGACGATGCGCATGCCCGTGGACGTGAAGCCGCCGTCGAGCCCCGAGGCGCAGAAGGCGATCTCCCGCCCGGCGTATGGACCCTCGGTGTAGGTGACGACCTGCGCGTCGTGGACGTACATCTGTGTCCACCCGCTGGCGATCTGCGGGCTCTCCGGGTTGGAGATGTCGAGCTCGACCAGCCCGCCGTTGCCCACGTTCGCGCCGCAGATGAACAGGCGCCCCGAGTCGGGGTTGCAGATGATGTTGTGCGCGGTCGTGAACCCGCCGGCGGTGGAGTTGGCGACGAGCGTGACGACGCCGTTGTCGATGTCGGACATGTCCATAATCTGGACGCCGACGCCCGTCTGGTCCGAGACGCCGTAGGCGTAGTGCCCCACGACCTTGACGTCGTGCCAGAGGCTGGTCGGTCCGGGGATGGTCGCGACGACGACCGGCGTGGAGGGGTCCGTGATCTCGACGAAGCCGTACCCCCGCTCGAGGCCCATGATCCCGTACTCACGCCCGCTCGGCGAGACGTACCCCCAGCAGTCCGCGCCCGAGGTGTGCCCCCCGGGGAACGTGTTCAGGGGCAGGTGGGCGTACAGCGTCACCCCCACCGCCGGGAAGGTCGTGCGCGGGTCCGCCCCGCCCTGGGTCGCGTTCGCCAGCGTCCAGATCTCCCCAAGCACCGGCGGCTCGAGGTTGACCAGCTTCCGCCAGTCCTCGTCGTGCGCGACGGCGGACCCGACGAGCCAGACGCACGCCCCGCCCGCGATAAGGAGACGGATACGCTCAGCGACCCGGTGACCCTGGTGCATGCCAAACATCCTTCGTGCTGGGGCGCGGCGGGAGGGCGGAAACGCCCATGAGATGCCATGCCTGACCCGAACGACCCTGTAGACGTCCTTGGATACGCCCGCCCGCGCGGGGGGGTTGCCCGAGTTTCGCAGACGAGCGAACCCCAGGTCAAGGGCGCCCGAAGAAGGCTGGGCGTGCCCACACTCCTCCCCATCCTCCTCGCCACGCTCGCGTGGGCCTCGCCACCCACTCCGCCCCCCAGCTCTACCCCGCCTCGCCCGATCGCGAGCATCCTCCTGGCCGACTTCGACCACCCCACCCACGTCGTCGTCTCCTGGAAGACCCGAGAGGGCGAGGACGTGAGCATCGAGGGCGATCGGTCCTATTCCGACGACAAGGGGCGCACCCTCCTGGGGCGCAACGTCGAGTGCTTCGTCGCCGTCGGCGGCACACGCCTGACCAAGGGCGCGGGCCACCCCGACGGCGTGATCGTCCGAGTCGGCTTCTACAAGCATGACGCCACCCGCCTCTTCTTCGACGACATCGCCGAGGACGGGCGCGTCCACATCCAGCTCTCGGGCATCCACTTCAACCACCCCGTCGGCGCCCGCCCGGACGCCGTCCTCCAGCACCTCAAGTTCGCCAAGGAGCAGCTCGAGGTCTGCTCCCTGCCCACCAACGCCAAGGACCAGTACAACACCGCCGGCCCCACCGAGACCCTCAACGGGCGCATCACGCCCGGCATCGACACCCGCCAGGGCGTCCTCGACGGCTCCTCCCCCGAGCACGGCTCGGTCTCCATCACCACCGCCGACGACGGCTCGCTCACCCTCGACTGCGAGTTCCCCTACACGCTCCTGCGCCACCTCCAGGATCCCTGGCAGTCGGGCGTCCCCGGCACCTTCGCCGAGCCCATCCACTTCCACGTCGAGCTCGAAGCGCTCCCGCTCGAGACGCTCCACCGCCTCGAGTCGGGCGAGGAGAGTTGGCCCCCCCCGTCGCGCCAGCTCGATGACACGCCGGACCAGGTCCCGCCCGACGCCCAGCCCGTGAAGAGCGACAACGGGGACTCGTGAAAAGAAACCGGCCCGCGACCGGGTCAGGTCGCGGGCCGGGAACGGACTGTGGGCAAACGAGCCGTGTGATTACGGGCAGCCGGCGCCGAACGCGCTGAGGAAGCTGACCACGTCGTCGAAGTTGAACACGCCGAAGGGCACGGCGAGGTCGGCCGCCGCGTCCATGCTGCCGAACGCGGTCAGGAAGCTGACCACGTCATCGAAGTTGAGGGTGCCGTAGGGCACGGCGAGGTCGGCGGCGTTGCACCCGAGCTCGCCCAGCAGGCCCAGCACGTAGTCGACGTCGGCCTGGTCAATCACCAGGTCGCCGTTCATGTCGCAGGAGAGGTCGATGTTGACGGCCTGCGACAGGTCGGTCCAGTCGCCGAAGTTGGCGATGATGTAGTCGACGTCGTCGTGATCGACCACGCCGTCATGGCCCGTGGGGGCCCAGCCGCGGGTAGTCCCGACGGCGCCGGCGACGTCGGCGCGGCTCGCGCCGGTCGTGTACGCGATCGAGCCGTCGCCGATCTGCGTCCCGAAGAAGTTGTTGTCGCCCATGAGGGACATCCAGGCGTTGTCGACGGCCTCGAAGCCGGCCTTGCGGTCCAGCGTCTTGTCGTTCATGCCGTCGCCGACGACGAACGTGTCGATGATGCCGTCGGTCCCGCGAGAGTCGACGCCGAAGACGGGCAGGATGTCCAGCCCGTTGTCCTCGAGCACGAGGCCGTCGGCCCAGTAGCGCACGTCCTCGCGGGTGAAGCTGCCGTCGGAGTTCCCGTCGCCGAGGATCTCGGGGCAGGCGTCCGTGCCGGGGGCGGTCACGCCGCCGTCGGCGATCCCGTCACCGGTGATGTCGAGCAGGGCGCCCGAACCGCTGGGAGCGACCCAGGCGGCGCCGCCCTCACGATCGATGATCGCGCGGAGCATGTCCATCGCGTCGGCGGCGGTGCGGAGGCCGTCGCCGTTGAAGTCGTAGGCGATCTTGTTGCGACGGGGCATCGTGTTGTCGCCGCCGTAGCTGATCGTCGCCCCGCTCTGCTTGACGTAGTGCGTGCCGCCCGCGACGCCGTCGGAGTAGGTCGGGCCGGTCTCGCGGGTCGGGACGGTGCCGGTTGCTGCGAAGTCGAACGAGTCGTACTCGGCGTTCGCGAACACGTTCGCCGGGTCGTTCAGCGAGTAGTTGTGGACGTTGACGTTGTACGACGGGTTGGCGATGATCGGGATCGGCTGCATCGCGGTCGCCGGGTTGATCTGCGGCGCGAACGTCGGGGACGCCGGCAGCAGGTAGAGCTGGGCCAGGCGCTCGCCGGGCATGAACGCCGTCGGGTCGCCGCCGGGCACCATCACGAACTCCGCGACGGAGCGCCGGATGTTGTTCACGAACGCGCCGGCTTCGGCGTTGGGGCAGGGCGGGCCGAAGTCAGCCGGCATCGGGCCGACCTCGGCGGGGTCCCAGCCCCACCCGCCGAGCTCGGGCGCCACAGAGCGGAAGTCGCCCCGGGTCGAGATCGAGGACGGGCCGAAGATGTTCCAAGAGTTCGCCCCGCCGTCGTTGGTCGAGTCCTCGGTCGGACGCACCGCGACGTTGCCGCCCTTGATGTCGGCCGTGATGCCGAGAATGTTCATCCGGTGGTTGATCAGCCACCCGCTGGACACGCCGCGCTGCGCGCCCGTGTGCCCGACGCCCAGGCGGACGTTCAGGACCGTCGCGTCCATGCGGCTCGAGCCGCTCTTGCTCGACGGCTGGTAGTGCGGGCCGACCTTGTCCGACGTGCTGTCGCTCGTCGCCCGGTCGCCCACGTTCTCGCCCGCGCCGAACGACGGATCGAGCCCGATCCCGTTCATGAAGGAGTTGCGCGTGCCCGAGCCCGAGTCGCGGCAGATCGCCTCGAGGTTCTCACCCACCAGACGACGACCGGTCGCCGCCAGGTGGCCGCAGGTCGGACATGTTGATCTCGCTCATGCCGACGCCGTAGTTCACGGGGGCGCCCACCGGCTCGAGCGCCAGTGGGAACTCGTAGACCGTGTTCGCGTCGGGCGAGGCGACGTTGGTGTTCAGGATCGTCAGCGGGGCCAGCGAGTTGAGCGTGTTCAGCGTCGCGCCCGTCTTGTCCGTCACGACACGCGGGTTCGAGCCGTAGCCCGAGGAGCCCGGGGTCGCGTCCGGACGCGAGGCGCCCGCCTGGATGGCGAACCACGCCAGCGGCACGTCCGCCGCCGCGAAGTCCACCGTGAACCCGTTGTCCGGGTCGCCCAGGTTCAGCGCCTGCGCCGCGTAGTCGTTGTCGGCGTTGGGAACGAAGGGCATGCCCGAGCGGTGGTTGGTGTTGCCGATCGGCTGCAGCACGCGGGCGATCACCAGGTCGGCCCGGTTCCAGATCGCGTCGTCGGTGAACGAGGAGTTGCCCGGGTCGTCGTTGGGCGTGCCGCTCAAGTCGTCGTCGGTGCCGTCCGCCATCTGGTCGAAGATGGTGGCGTAGAGGTCCATCTCATGGATGCCGTTGCCAGAGCCCATCGAGCGGTAGTGGAGGTACCAGTGGCCCATGCCCGCCGACGGGGCGAGCTGGTCGGGGATGAGTGAGCCGAGCGAGCCGGCCTGCAGGTCGCCGTCCACGTCGATGAAGTCGTTGGTGGCGGCGGGGCTCTTGAAGTAGTCGAACTGGAGCGAGGCGCCGGCGCCGGTGATGACGATGGGCTGAGCGAGGACGGGCGTCGCCGCCGCGCCGCACGCCGCCACCATGAGCATGATCTTGTTCTGTCGAGTCATTGGCATGATCTCCCTCGATACGGGTTAACGAAACACTCGTGTCCACGGGACGGAACTTCACACAACCCGAGCGCACACCCACCGCGCCGCCGCAACGCCCGTCCCCATCGCGTCGCGGCTCGGGACCTGATTCCGCTTGTCGATTTGTCAGGCGTCCTTGCCGCCCGAAGCAACACGGGACGCCTCTCGGCGTCCCGCGTGGTCAATCAGTCGTGCCACATCCCAAGGTCCATCAGTTCACCGGGCGTCCAAACATCGTTGTTCCCGCTCAACGCATAGAAGCGATACCCCCACTCGGTGTTCAAGATCGTTTCCCGAGCCGTTCGGAGCTCCGAGTGCCCGTCGGTATACCCCGCGACGCCCTTGCCGCTGTGCGCCCTCGACATCACGTTCAGCTGAACCTCGTGGTCGATCCAAGACGCCTCCCCGAGTTCGTCGTCATCCACGATCGAACTTGGGAAGGGGTATTGCATCGCGGGCCGATTCGGGTTGTTAGTCAAGCTCGTCGGATCGTGGTACTGATCGCCCCCGTAGAGCAAGAAGGGCATGATCGGACGGTGGCTCCCGGAGGTCCAGGATCCCCCGTCGGTCGAATCAATACTGCGAGCCAGAATCCGCCAGTTCTTCGAGCCGTCGCCGTACTCGGCGATCAAGATCGTCCTCGAGGGGAACTCGATCATCGAGTCCCGCACGAAGACGTTGTTGCGCGGATACCCACCCGTTGACGTCTGATTGAACTTGTTCCGAGGGAAGACGGCCGCATTCCCACCGAATGCGCACCGGGCGACCTGGCGGTCCTGAGTCATCCCTCCGCCGCTGCCGAGGGCAGAGTGCGTCGCCTTGTCGACCTGTCCCGGTTCCCAGTCTTCTTCCCTGGGGCCTGGATTTGTGCGTGGGGCGCCGCGGTTGAGCAGTGCGGGCGATTCGAACGCCTCTTCAGGCACCTCGCCGTTGCCGAACAACGCGTACGACCAATGGATGTACCCATACTCCTGGTTCGGCTGCGGATCCCGCTGGTCGGCCAGGTTCCACCCAAAGTCCTCGGGGTCCCTGGATCGTGGATAGACGTACGAAGCGGGGTAGTAATCCTTGCTCGAAGCGGTGTACGTCGTGACGCCGAGGTTCACCTGCCTGGCGTTGTTGAGCGCAATCGTCGTCCAGGCCGACTTGCGCGCCGCCCCAAGCGCCGGCAGCAGGATCCCGATCAGCAGCGCGATGATTGCGATGACAACAAGTAGCTCGATGAGCGTGAACCCACGCCCGGTCCGTCTTTCCCGCATCGAAGTGTTCTCCAGCAGGCAGGAGGAGAGAGTGTTCCCCGGGCAACCGTTCTCTTGAAAAGCGCCCGAGAAATGGGCCGAAGGATAGAGCGAGCGAGCGACGCGACCGGTTAAGAACGCGGTGCATTCGGATGAAGATTGAATGTGTTATGACACGGACAAGATCGCGCACAGACGATCGTTGATCTAGCGCCGTGCGCGGTGTGCTGCGCATGCATTGCGCGGCGTACCTCACGCCATCTGAACCATGTCTCAACATCGATGGAGCGAGCCTCGGACGCGCGCCGCGCGACGCCCGCGCAGTCCCAGTTCCCCCCCCGGATCGCCCTCCAAAGACCGGGTCAGCCCGGTCCGCCGCCCGCCCTTCCCCCTTCGGGAACGCGGCCCCTCGTGCTAAACTCTTGCGGGCCAGGGGCTCGGAACTCCGCGGGGCTTTCCGCCCCCCCTTGAAACCCACCCCCCTGGATCCCGAAGGAGTCCCCGGGGATCTTGCCCACACCCGTTGCCCGAGAGGGTCGTCATGGACATCGCCCACCAGATCGTCTCGGATGAGGACAGCCTGCTGCTGGTGGTCTGCCTGTGCATCGCCTGTGTGTGGATCGTCAGCAGCGCCTTCACCAGGATCTGCACGACCGCCACCCGGGAGCGGACCAAGCGGGAGATCGCCGCGTACATTGCCGAAGGGTCCATGTCCCCCGAGCAGGGCGAACGGATCATCAAGGCCGGCAAGAAGATGGAGTGCTAGCCCGATACGGGCCAGTTCGCAACACCCGCCCCCAAGGAGGGCGTCCTATGGAGTTTGTCATGGCATCGATCGACGGCACTCTCATCCCCCTGGTCGGCATCGTCTTCGGATGCTCCATCGCGATCGTGGCGATCATCGCCGGCACGGTCAAAGCCTCGCTGCGCCGCAAGCACGTCGAGGAGTCACGCCGCGAGATCGCGGCGTACGTCGCCGAGGGCTCGATGACTCCCGAGGATGCCGAGCGCATCCTCGCCGCCGGCCCCAAGGACCGCGGCTGCAACATCTGAGCTACGCGCCCCGCGAAGCCATCGTCCACACGCGCAGCGTCTCCGCGACGCTCCACGCCTGCGCCGGGCACCCATCGGGACGCTGCGGACGCCCCGCCTCGTCGTCCCCGTCGAAGATCTCGGGCAGTTGCCCGGGCGCCCACCCGCGCTCGAGCCACGCGACCAGGGGCGCCAGCACGCCCCGAGCCTCGGCGCACGCCTTCGCGGAGAACTCTCCCGCCCGCGCCACCGCCTCGGCGTACACCGGCAGCAGCCACGCCCACGCCGTCCCGTTGTGGTACGCCGCGTCACGCTCGAACAGCGTCCCCTCGTACCGCCCCCGATAGCTCGCGGCGCCATGCTCGTCCCCCGCCCGCGACAGCGTGCGTACGCCCAGGGGCGTGACCAGCTCCCGCCCGACGACGTCGACGACGCGCCGGCGCTCCTCGGGCGTCAGCGGGGAGTGGGGGAGGCTCACCGCGAAGAGCTGGTTCGGGCGGATCCCGCCCCTGGGTGTCCAGCCGCCCCCGCCCGTCGGTGCGAGGTGGTCGATCAGCCCCCCGCCCGGGCCCCCCAGGAACGCGCGTCGGTACGACGCCGCGACGCGCTCGGCCATCGCCGCGTACCGCGCCGCCAGATCGGGCTCGTCGCCCGCGAGCGTCGGCGCGAGCGTGCGCAGCGCGTTGTGCCAGAGGGCATTGATCTCGCACGCCTTGCCGTGCCTGGGGGTGAAGGTCACGCCCGCGCGCTGCGCGTCCATCCAGGTGAGCTGGGTCGTCTCGTCGCCCGCGAAGACGAGTCCGTCCGCCGGATCCACGCCGATCTTGAAGCCCGTGCCCGACAGGTACGCCTCGACGATCTCGACGCACGCGGGGCGCAGCTCGCGCACGAAGGCCTCGCGGTCCCCGCCCGCGTCGAGATACTCCCGGGCGGCGTGCACGAACCAGAGCGAGGCGTCCACCGTGTTGTAGTGGGCCGGCGCGTCGTGGTCGTCGAAGCGGTTGGGGATCAGCCCGTTGCGACGCGCCTTGGCGAACGTCCGCAGCGTCCCCAGCGCCTCGTCGAGACGTCCGGGCGCCAGGAACAGCCCGGGCAGACAGATCATCGCGTCCCGCCCCCAGTCGGCGAACCAGGGGTACCCCGCGATGACGCTCACGCCGCCGTTGCGCCGCACCACGAACTCATCGCCCGCGACCGTGAGTCGCGCGATCGGACGCGCTCTCGCGTCGTCCCCCTCGATCCCCGCGCCCGCGAGCGAGCCCGCGACCAGACGGCGCGAACGGCTCTTGCGGGCCTCGCGGTCCTCCTCGATCGAGGCGGGACCTCCCCCATCTACCGATGCCTGCAGCTCGACGCGCGTCGCCGAGCGCCCGTCGCACGCCGCCCGCACCAGGCCGGGCACGAGCAGATCCTCGACCGCCTCCAGCCCCCGCCGGATCTCCCACGCGTACTCGAACCCGCGCCACCGCTCCTGCGTCGGATCGAGCCGCGCCCCCTCGCACGAGAGCGACAGACGCAGCCCCCCCGCCCCGCCATCCATCCCCCGCTCGTGCTCGCCAAGCTCGAACCGCTTATCGAAGGTCCCTGTCTCGATCAGGTCGTGGAACCCGCGCAGGGCGACCAGCGGGCGCAGCGCGATCCGGCACGCCGCCCCCTCGACCTCGTACCGCACCACGACCGCCTGGCGACCATGGATGAGCTGCACGCGCTTGCGCACACGCAGCGTCTGTCCACCGCCCGCGTCGATCCGGTACGACCACACGCACCCGCTTCCGCGCTCGAACCCGACGACATCCGGGGACCAGATCGCCCGCTTGCCCGCGTCCGCGAAGTGGAACGGCGTCAGATAGACCCGGCGCTCCCCCATGCCCCCCGGGTCGAGCACGATCGTCTCATGCACCGCCGAAAGCGCCACCACCCGCTCCACAGGTGGGCGAGCCGCCGCGATGAGCAGCCCGTGGTACCGACGCGTCGGCGTCCCCAGCACCGACCCCATCGCGAACCCGCCGAGCCCGTTCGTCAGCAGCCACTCGGTCCACAGGGGGCCGGGCGCGCCGGTATCGCTCGCCGGTCGGCGCTCGATCGGGGGTGGGAGCAACTCGGCGCCGGTCGCGGGAGGCGTCATCGAACGCAGACTAGGGCGCCCACGCGGGCCCAGCGCCCCGATGACGAATGTGAGCGTCATCAAACGCCCGGTCCGTCGATGCGAGGCCCCGTCCAACCCGCCCCGAGAGCCCCAGGTTGACTGCCCCGTCCACCCCTGCGAAACTGTCTCATGGCGACCCTCCCCGACACGCGTCCCAAGCCCCAAGCCACCCCCAAGCCCACGCCCTCGCGCCCCGCGCCCGACCCCGGGAGCGCCCCGATGCCCGAGCGCGCCAACCCCAAGATCGTCGCCGACGGCGTCACCTTCGATGACGTCCTCCTCCTCCCCGCGCGCTCGGCGGTCATGCCCGCCGACGCCGACACCTCCACCCGCCTCACCACCACCATCCGCATCAACATCCCCCTCCTCTCGGCGCCAATGGACACCGTCACCGAGTCCGCCATCGCCATCGCCCTCGCCCAGGAGGGCGGCATCGGCATCATCCACAAGAACCTCCCCATCGAGGCCCAGGCCCGCGAGGTCGCCAAGGTCAAGCGCTCGGCCAACGGCGTCATCACCGACCCCGTCACACTCGGGCCCGACGACACCGTCGCCCGCGCCCGACAGCTCATGCGACAGCACAACGTCTCGGGCTTCCCCGTCACGTTCGACGGCTCGGACGTCCTCCGCTCCAAGGGCAAGCTCCTGGGCATCCTCACCCGGCGCGACCTCAAGTTCGTCGAGGACGAGTCCACCCGCATCCGTGACGTGATGACCCACGACGGCCTCATCACCGCCCCCCCCGACACGTCGCTCGAGCAGGCCGAGAAGATCCTGTCCCGCAACAAGGTCGAGAAGCTCCTGCTCTGTGACGCCAAGGGAAATCTCGCCGGCCTGATCACGATGCGTGACATCGAGCGGGCCAGCCGGTTCCCGCAGGCGTGCGTGGACGCGCGGGGTCGTTTGCGTTGCGGCGCCGCCCTCGGCCCGGGCCAGTTCGACCGACTCGAGGCCCTGCTCGCCGCCGAGGTCGATGTCGTCGTCGTCGACACCGCTCACGGGCACTCCGAGAACGTCATCGAGACGGTCCGCCAGATCAAGCAGCGTCACGCGATCGACGTGATCGCGGGCAACATCGCGACCGCCGAGGCCGCCGTCGACCTGATCGAGGCCGGCGCCGACGCCGTCAAGGTCGGCATCGGCCCCGGCTCGATCTGCACCACCCGCGTCATCACGGGCGTCGGCGTGCCCCAGATCACCGCGATCATGAACGCGGTCGAGGGCGTCCGCGCGACGGGGCGCGACGTCCCCGTCATCGCCGACGGCGGCGTCCGCCTCTCGGGCGACATCGCCAAGGCCATCGCCGCCGGCGCCTGCTCCGTCATGATGGGCTCCCTCTTCGCCGGCCTCGACGAATCCCCGGGCGAGCTCGTGATCTCGGGCGGTCGTCGCTTCAAGGCCTACCGCGGCATGGGCTCTGAAGGAGCGATGAACGCCGGCTCCGCCGACCGATACCGCCAGGCCGACAAGGTCGATGAGACAACCGGGCGCGCCAAGGCCAAGTTCGTCCCCGAGGGCGTCGAGGGGCTCGTGCCCTACCGGGGTCCGCTCGCCGAGTTCGTGTACCAGCTCGTCGGGGGCCTCCGCGCCTCGATGGGCTACTGCGGCCAGCCCACCATCGACGCGATGCGCGAGCACGCCCGCTTCATCCGCGTCAGCGGCGCCACCGTCGTCGAGAACCACCCCCACGACATCCGCATCACCAAGGAATCCCCCAACTACACCTGGGGGCACACCAGCGAGTGACGCCCGTCGGGGCATGTTGGGGCGCCCGCGTACACTCCACCCGGCGCCGAGATGGACCCCGCGCCCTCGCCACGGATGACGCACGATGCCCCGCCCTCTCCACAAGCTGTTTCGTTTCGGGCGTGGCGCGCCGGTCGCCGTCGAACCCCCGCCTGTCCCGCCCGAGCCGCAGCTCGCCTTCAACTGCGACGGACGCGAGGTGCTCATCCCCGACCTCCCGCCTGGTGAGGCCGACCTGCCCTCCTCTCTCATCTTCTCCGCGCACAAGGCGGGCAGCACGCTCCTCCAGCAGCTCCTGACCAACCTCGCCCCGCACGCGGGCGTCACGATGTTCCGCCTCGAGTCCGTCTTCTGGGATCAGGGCGTGCCCCCGGGCCAAATGCCCGCGGACGCGTCCTCTCTCTTCCACCCGCGCGGGTACTGCTACGGCGTCTTCCGCATGTTCCCCTGGCGGTACCAGATCCCCATCCTCGCCCAGGCCAAAAAGATCCTCCTCGTCCGCGACCCCCGCGACGCCATCGTCTCGCATTACTTCTCCGTCGCCAAGAGCCACCCCGAGCCCAAGAACGCGCCCGAGGAGGTCAAGCTCCAGCGCCTCGCCGAGCGCGAGCGCGTCGGCGCCAACACCATCGACGAGCACGTCCTCGAGCACGCCGAGTTCTTCTTCCGCGTTCACTGGCGGTACATGCGCGACCTGACCAAGACGCACACGGTCCGTGTCTTCCGCTACGAGGACGTGATCTTCGAGAAGCGGGCCTGGGTCGACGAGCTGTGCGCCGAGCTCGGGTGGGACGTGCCCGCCCGGCTCCGCCACGAGGTCGCCGACCTCTACGACAAGCGCCCGAAGGAGGAGAACGCCGCCGCCCACATCCGCCGCGTCACCCCGGGCGACCACCGCGAGAAGCTCCGCCCCGAGACCATCGAGAAGCTCAACGAGGTCTTCGCCACCGCCCTCGACCGCTACGGGTACGAGCGCTAAGCCATCACGGCTGGCCCGCGTGCTCGTCCGAGCTCTCGTTCGCCCCCTCGAGATCCCCCGAGAGCATCAGCAGCGTGAACCGCGCCGCTCTGTCCGCCTCCGTGTCCCCGTCCGAGACCAGGATCACGAGCTGCCCCGTCGCGAACTTCGGCCCCAGGCAGAACCCCTCGTAGTTCGCCGACGGCGCCCCCGTCTCGCTCAACGTCCCCAGCAGCGTCTTGGTCACTGGCGACGTGTCGGCGTCCAACGCCTCGTGTCCCGAAACGTCCGTCGCCCCGTCCAGATCGACCAGGTACAGGCGCCCGTCGAAGCCGCCCTTGCCGTCCTCGTCGCGCTCCAGGGTCAACAGGCGCCCCCGATCGAGCGCCACCATCTCGACGAGTCCGAGCTGCTTGGGCTTCTCGCACAGCGTCGCCGGCCCGGGCTTGTACGCGAACTCCCGCGTCGCCTTCTTCGCGTTCAGATCCACCTCGATCAGGCGCACGCACCCGGACGCCTCGTCCTGGATGAGTGGCTCCTCGTTCGCCGTGTACGCCCACGCCTTGTCGGGCGTCACGCCCAGCGCCTCGAACCCCCGGTTGTGCCGAATGCCTTTGCCCTCAGACACCTCGAACTCCGGGGGCGTCACGTCCAGGGGCGCCCCCCCCTTGGCCTGATCGAACAGGTACAGCTTGGGCCCGATCCCGTCCTTCGCGTACCCCTCGCTCGCGACCAGGAACTGACGCGACTCGTCCTCCTCCCCGAGCAAGCGGATCGACTCGGGGTCGATCACGTTCTCCTTGAACGTCTCGCCCTCGGGCGTGAACAGCGGGTGCATGTCCACGCGACCAATCCCCCGGAAGCTCGGCTCGCCCGTCGCCGGGTTCGCGATGAAGTCCAGACGCACGAACCCGAACCGAGGCGGCGCCTCCTCCCCCCGGTCGTCGCTGATCACCATGTACCACCCGTGCGGGATCGGCTCGATCCCGCTCAGCTCCGACGCCGGCCACGTCGGGTCCGCCCCCCGCGTCCAATCAGGCGCGATCGCCTGCGAATCCAGGTACTTGAGCCCGAACCCTGACCCCCCCAGCACCACCACCGACGCAACAATCACACCCAGCATCACACCACCTCCCGGCCCCACTGCGTCGCTTCGTCTCTGCGTCTCTCCGTCTCTACGTACTACACATTGAACAGGAAGTGGCACACATCCGCGTCGTGCATCACGTAGTCCTTCCCCTCCACCCGCATCCGCCCGGCTTCCTTAATCGCTTTTTCACTCTTGAGTTCCACCAAGTCGTCCACCGAGTAGACCTCGACGCGGATGAACCCTCGCTCGAAATCAGTATGGATCACCCCCGCCGCCTGGGGCGCCTTGGTCCCGGCGTGGATCGTCCACGCCCGGATCTCCTTGGGCCCCGCGGTGTAGAAGCTCTGCAGGCCCAAGAGCTCGTACGCCCCCCGCGCCAGCTTGTTGAGCGCCGGCTCGTCCATCCCCATGTCGAGGAGCATCTCCCGCGTGTCCGCCTCGTCGAGCTCCGCCAGCTCCGACTCGATCTTGGCGCACACCGGGATCATCACCGACCCCTCCGCCGCCGCGTGCTCACGCACCCGCCGGGACAAGGGCCCCTCGCCCATCGGGTCGTCCTCGTCCACGTTCGCGACGTAGAGCGTCGGCTTGGTCGTGATCAGGCCCAGCGACTGGAGCGCCGCCGCCTCGTCCGCCCCCTTGGGCTGGTACGTGCGCGCCGTCTTCCCCTCCTCCATGAGTGGCGTCAGCGCCTTGATCACCGCCACGCGGGCCGCAGCCCCGGGCTCCTTCCCCCGCGCCGCCCGCTCGGCCTTGCCCAGCGCCCCCTCCAGCGTCTGCAGGTCCGCCAGGATCAGCTCGCTCTCGATCGTCTTGATGTCCCGGATCGGGTCCACCGACCCCTCGACGTGCGTGATGTCCTCTCCTCCGACCGCCTTCTCGAAGCAGCGCACCACCTGCACGATCGCGTCCACCTCGCGGATGTGCGACAGGAACCGGTTGCCCAGCCCCTCCCCCTGCGACGCCCCGCGCACCAGCCCCGCGATGTCCACCAGGCGCAGCATCGCCGGCACGATTCTTTGCGTGTCGATGTGCTCGTTGATCGTCGCCAGACGCGGGTCGGGCACGGGCACGACACCCACGTTCGGCTCGATCGTCGCGAACGGATAGTTGGCGGAGAGCGCCCCCGCGGCCGTCAACGCGTTGAACAGCGTGGACTTGCCGACGTTGGGCAGCCCGACGATCCCGGCTTCCATAGGTTCAAGGTCCGCTCGTGTATCGGCTCATCGCCCGACGCCGGGCGGGCCCGATGGTAGGGTGGGCGCCGTCCGCCTTCCGCACCGGCTGCCCCGGAGCAAGCGCGCGTGGACCCCGTCGCCCTCTTCGCGATCATCGTCGCCGCCCCGGGCGTCATCCTGATCGCCCTCGCCCTGCGCGGGCGACGCCTGGACCGCCTGCCCCGCTGCCGACGCTGCCGCTACGACCTGACGGGCCTCGACGACGCCCCGTCCTGCCCCGAGTGCGGGCGCTCGCTCGAGGGACGTCGGGCCAGGCGGGCCGGCCTCCGCCAACGTCGTCCGATCCTCCTCACCCTGGGCCTGGCGCTGCTCATGCTGCTGATCCCGCCGGCGGTCTGGTGGAACGCGGGGCGACGCCCCATGACGTCGCGTCCGGTCTGGCGCCTGCTCGCCGACGCCCGCTGG
>JAWKTB010000008.1:0-196343 GCA_041402005.1 Phycisphaerales bacterium
CGCGTATGCCAAGCGTGGAGCCCCGAAAAGCGTTCTTGGGAAAACCCGAGCAAGTGTGTCGCACGCCGGGGCGCGAGCCGCGGCGGCAGACTATACCGACCACGATCCGGAAGGAGACAGTGATGCGAGGACCGACCATCGCCGCGATCTGCCTGGGCGCCGCCCTTCTCGCCGCCGTCGGCGCGGGGGAAATCTCCGTCCAGCCCGGGAACCAGGGCGCCGCCCAGCCCGCCGACCGCCCGACGCCCGACCAGGTCGCCAAGGTCCTGCTCGACGGCTTACGCCGAACCGAGGGGTGCCTCAGCGCCGACGCCTGCCAGTGGAAGTCTGGCAAGAACTCGGTCTGCGCCTGGTTCGAGAACAAGGCGGCGGTCGTCCGCTGGTATGAGTCGGAGACGCACCAGTTCCTGATCAACACCGCCGCCGGCGGCGTGGGCGCGAGGCACAAGCCCCTCCAGTACGTCGCCGACGAGGAGACGCCGATCATGGTGATCGCGACAATCTCGTTCGATGGCCCGCCCGCGATCGCCAAGGCCAAGCTCCCCTTCTCGCAGCTCTCGATCGAGCTCTACCAGCCCCTGCCCGGCGGCGCCTCCATCAACGGACGCCTCGCCCCCGACGGCTTCAAGGTCGAGCACATGCAGCAGATCAAGACCGAAGGCTGACGCGATGTCACAACAAGCCCGGAGCGTCAGCGACGGGTTCGGAGCGTCTCACGCCACCCGCCACACCACGCCTCGCGGATAGCATCACCCCCCGATGGCTGAGCTGTCTCACGCGATCCCGCCCAGCGTCCTCGCCAAGCTCGACGAGCTCGACGCCCAGTTCGCCCAGATCGAGCGCTCGCTCGAGGACCCGGCGGTCGCCTCCGACCACACCAAGCTCCGCGATCTCTCGATCAAGCGGGCGGCCCTTGCGCCCGTCGTCGAGGGGTACCGGCGCTTCGGGGCGCTCAGCGCCGAGGCCCAGGAGCTGCGTGCCGCCCTGACTGGCGACGACGCCGAACTCGCCGAGCTCGCCCGCGCCGAGCTGCCCGAGGTCGAGCAGCGGGCCAGCGAGGAGATCGAGCGGGTCAAGGCGAGGCTGGTCACCGCCGACGACCGGCGTGTCGGCTCGGTCATCCTCGAGATCCGCGCCGGCACCGGCGGCGACGAGGCCGCCCTCTGGGCCCGCGACCTCCTCGACGTTTACTCCCGATACGCCGCCCGCAAAGGCTGGAAGGTCGAGGAGATGGAGGTGGACGCCGACGCGTCCTTCGGCGGCGTCCGGCGCGCCATCGTCAACATCGCCGGCGAGGGCGTCTGGTCTGAGCTTGCGTTTGAAGCTGGCGTCCATTCCGTCAAGCGCGTCCCCGCGACGGAAAGCCAAGGCCGCATCCACACGAGCACCTGCACCGTCGCCGTCCTCCCCGAGCCCGAGGAAGTCGACGTCAAGATCGACTGGGCCAACGACGTGACCGAGCACGTGACCACGTCCCAGGGCCCCGGCGGGCAGAACGTCAACAAGGTCGCGACCGCCGTCCACCTCGTGCACAACCCGACCGGCGTCGAGGTCCGCATGCAGGAGACGAAATCTCAGGCCCAGAACCGCGAGAAGGCCCGCCGCCTGCTCAAGGCCCGCGTCTACGAGATCGAGCGTGAGAAGGCCGAGGCCGCCCGCGCCGCCGAGCGCAAGGGGCAGATCGGCACGGGCGGGCGCTCAGAGAAGATCCGCGTCTACCGCTACCAGGACAACATCGTCGCCGACCAGCGCCTCGACACCAAGTTCACCAAGACCGGCGTCATCGACGAGGCCGACCTGGCGCCCCTCTTCGACGCCCTGATCGAGCAAGAGACGGCCAGGCGTTTGGCGGCGCTCTAACGGTGGTATGGGCTTCCAGCCCGTACGCATTCCTGATCGCTACGCGATGACGGGCAGGATGCCCGTCCCACCAACACCCGTACACTCCGCCCGCATGGGCACCCTGATCTGCGCCCCCATCATGGTCCACGACGTCGCCCAGGCCTTGGAGCTGGCGGACGCCGCGCGTTCCCTCGCCGCCGACCTCGTCGAGTTCCGCGTCGATGAGCTCTTCTCGGGTGACCCCGCCGACGAGGACAAGATCCTCGACCTCGTCCGCCGATCCCCCCTGCCCTGCATCGTCACCTGCCGCCCCACCTGGGAGGGGGGCGCCTGCGACGCCGACGACGACGCCCGCGTCGCCCTCTTCGAGCGTCTCGGCACGAGCGACCACCCGCCCCGCTATATCGATTTCGAGCTCGCCGCCTACACGCGATCGCCGAACCTTCGCCAGAAGATCGACCTCGCCGTCGAGCACCCGCGCCAGGTCCGCGACGTCAAGACCTCGCTGATCCTGTCCACGCACGACTTCATCGCGCGCCCGAGCGACCTGACCCGGCGCGTGCTCTCGATGGGCGCCCAGGAGGCCGCCTCGGTCCACAAGATCGCCTTCCGCGCGCGCAGCCTCCGCGACAACCTCGAGCTGTTCGACATCCTGAGCGAGCGCTCCAAGCCGACCATCGCCCTGGGCATGGGCGAGTTCGGCCTCATGAGCCGCGTCCTCGCCCCGAAGTTCGGCGCCTTCCTCACCTTCGCCTCCGTCCGCCCGCTCGAAGTCACGGCCCCGGGTCAGCCGACCATCCGTGAGCTGCTCGACCTCTACCGTTTCCGCTCGATCGGCCCCGAGACGCTCGTCTACGGCGTCGTCGGCTGGCCAGTCGGACACTCCCTCTCGCCCCTCATCCATAACGCCGGCTTCGAGGCGGTCGGGCACGACGCTGTCTACCTGCCCTTGCCGATCGCGGTAGGGGAGAAGAAAGCAGAAGAGAATGGAGACGGGCGGGACGCCCATACCACTGGAGGGGGCGGAGGGTACGAGAGCTTCAAGGCGACGATGCTCGCCCTCGTCGATCACGCCGCCCTCGACCTCGCCGGCGTCAGCGTCACCATCCCACACAAGGAGAACCTCGTCCGCCTCGCCCGCGAACAGAGCTGGGTGATCGACGAGTTGAGCGAGGCCTGCGGCGCCGGCAACACGCTCGCCGTTTCTCGCGGCTCCGGTCGCCTCAAGGCCTTGGTCACGAACACCGACGCCCCGGCCGCCGCGAGTTGCCTGGAGGACGCGATCGGCGACCTCGCCGGCAAGCGCATCGCCATCCTCGGCGCCGGCGGCGTCGCGCGGGCCATCGCGATGGGCGTCTCGGCCAGGGGCGCCGACGTGCTCGTCGTCAATCGGACGCGTGAGCGGGCCGAGGCGCTGTGCGCCGCCCTCGCCCCGCCGACACTCGCCAAAGGCGTCGCGAGCGCGATCGAGCCGGACGACCTGGTTGGCGCCTCGCCCGACGCCATCGTCAACGCCACGCCCGTCGGCATGACGGGCGGTCCCGCGCCAAGTGAGTCGCCCCTGACCGAGAGCGTTCTCGAAGCCTTGCCGAAGTCCGCCGTCGTCTTCGACACGGTCTACAACCCCGTGCGCACGCCCCTGCTCACGCTCGCCGAGCGACACGGGCTCCGCACAATCGACGGCGTCGCCATGTTCGTCCGACAGGCGGCGATGCAGTTCGAGACGTGGACCGGCAAGACCGCGCCGACACAGCTCTTCGACCGCATCCTGCGCGAGAAGCTGGGGAGCGCCCCTTCATGACGGATGTCCCGCCACGCCCTGAGAGCGTCGGAGACGCGCCGCCGGCGCGCCGCGGGGTCCTCTACCCCGAGCACTATCTCTGGTACGTCCTGGTCTCGGCCCTCGACCTCATCGTCACGCACACCGTGCTCAGCTACCTCGGCTTCGAGGAGGCGAACACGATTGCCGACCGCGTCATCGACGCCGCGGGGTTCGGAGGGCTCATCGCCTTCAAGTTCGCGACGGTGCTCTTCGTCGTGCTGATCTGCGAGATCGTGGGCGCCCGCCGCCCACGCGTTGGAAGGCTCCTCGCGACCGCGGCGATCGCGATCTCCGTCGTCCCGATCGCGATTGCCCTGCTCCAGCTCGTGCTCTTCTAGCCCGGGATCTCCACCCCGCTCGCCCGCAGGAGCGTCCGGAAGCTCTCCCCGAACACGAAGTTGTGCTCCGGGAACGTCTGACCCGCCATGTTGTTGTCCAGGTGCGAGAACATCAGATCGATCCGCCCGATCTCCTCGGGCGCCGTCGGGCCCGCTCCGCCCGGGCGGATCAGCTCCACCACGCCCCGCGTCGCGGCGCCGACCTCGGTCATCGACTCGATCGACGCCGAGTAGCGAAGCTGGTCCCCAGGCAGCACCTCGGCGTCAAGCTCCGCGCGCCCGACCTTCGCGAGCACCACCTTCTCCCGGAACCCCTCGGCGTGCCCCACCAGGATCCCCGCCGACTGCGCCATCCCCTCGATGATCAGCGACGCCGGCATGATCGGCGTCGCGGCCCGCCCGCCCGACGCCGCGAAGTGATCGCTCAGATGATCCTCGGAAAGGCTGACACCCTTGACGCAGACGATCCGCTCGCCGGGAACCAGTTCGACGACGCGATCGATCCACATCCAGCGCATCGGGCGCCCGACCTCCCCGGGACGCTCACGCGGCCTTGAGCTTCCGCTCGCAGAAGTCCACGAGCGCATTGACCGTGAAGATGTTGGCGACGTTCTGGACCGACCGGTCCTTCTCCAGCTCGGAGAAATCGAAGTGGGGGAGCTTCTCACGCAGCTCCGCGAGCCCCTTGTCGGTCACCTTCCCTCCCTGCACGTACTCGGGGTTCTGCGTGACCCCTTCCGGGAACAGCTCGCCCTGGGCGATCTTGAACCCGAACGCCTGCTCGAGCTTGAAGGAGATGTCCAGGATGTCGATCGACTCGGCGCCAAGGTCCGCGATCAGCCTCGACTCGGGCGTCACCTCGTCCTCGTCCACCGCCAGCGCGTCGACCAGCACGCCCCGGACCTTCTCGAAAATCTCGTCTCGCGTCATCCGTCGTCCTCGGAGATGCCTTGTCGCCACCCGTGTCCGTGGGCGGCGTGGGGTCCATGCTACGCGAACGCGCGCGGGGCGCCCACCCGGGTGGCCCCCGCCCTTTCAAGGCGGGCGGGGCGGAGCGTGAAACGTCCGCTGGCCGCGACCGACCCCTCCCCCTCACCAACCTCCACGCGACCCTTGAAGTCGAGCCCCTCGGTGGCGCGGGCGACCTCCACGCGGATCGACTCGCCCGGCTTGACGAACCTGCCGTACTTGAGCGCCCGAACCGCGCCGAGCACGAGAGGCGGGTCCGACCGATCCCCCGGGTCCGCCAGCTCGCGCGCCGCCTGGACCATCGCCTCGAGCATCAGCACGCCGGGCAGCACCGGGAACGTCGGAAAGTGGTCCCGCAGATAGTCCTCGTCACCCCGGACGTGCAGCTCCGTGACGAGGCGGTCCCCGCCCCGCTCGATCACCCGGTCGATGAGGCGGAACTTCATGGGCCAAGCCTACCCGATCGCCCCGCCCCGCGCCCAACTCCCCAGCGCCTCGCCCCGCCTCCGCTACCCTCTCGGGCGTGCCGACGATCACCGACGAGGCGATCTGCATCCGACAGTGGGACTGGTCCGAGACGAGCCAGACGGTCTCCCTGTTCGCGCGCGCAACCGGCGTCATCCGGGGCGTCGCCAAGGGCTCGAAGCGCCCACGCTCGCCCTACTCGGGCGGCCTCGAAGTGCTCACCCGGGGCGAGCTGACCGCCGCCCTCAAACGCCCCGGCGCTCTCTCGATCGTCACCTCATGGGACCTGCGCGATCCCTACCCGCCGATCCGACGCGACCTCGTCCTCCTCCACACCGCGCTGCTCGTCGTCGACCTGATCCACCACGCCCTGCGCGAGGAGGACCCGCACCCCGCGCTGTATGACGACGCGTGCGCCACGCTCGAGTCGCTCGCGGGGGATCACGCCGAGCCCGCGCGCGACCTGCTCGCCTTCCAGTGGTCGCTCGCGCGCGAGACCGGGCACCGCCCTGAACTGGACCGGCGCGCCGACACCGGCGCCGCGCTCGAGCGAGGCGAGACGTACTGCTTCTCACCCGAGTATGGCGGACTCCTGCCGGACCCCCCGGACGCCCGCGTCCCGGGCCATATCTGGCGAGTCCGAGAAGAAACGGTCCGCGCCCTCCGAGCGAGCCGGGACGCCCGCGATGACGCCACGGGCGGGGCCGCCCTCATCCGGGCGAATCAGCTCCTCGCGACCTTCCTGGGCGATCGCCTGGGCTTCGAGCTGCCCACGCTCGCGCCCTGGGTCGCCGCGATGGCTCGCCGAGGAATGGGCGATAACGACCCGCCTGAGTGAAGTCCTGCCCCCGCTCCGTCGATGTCCAACGCGGATCCCCGGGGCGCACGGATGCGCGCGATCGCGTC
This sequence comes from Phycisphaerales bacterium, assembly GCA_041402005.1. Lineage (GTDB taxonomy): Bacteria > Planctomycetota > Phycisphaerae > Phycisphaerales > UBA1924 > JAJRXR01. The sequence continues at coordinate 6,343 of JAWKTB010000008.1, forward strand.
GTGAGCCCGTCGTCTGCGAACACCCCGCGATGCACGGCATGGACAGCCAAATTCTCGAAGAGATCCTCGGCAGCAACTCGCTCCCCTCGCTGCCGGGCGTCGCTGTGCGCGTGCTCGAACTCACCAGCGACCCCAACGTCTCACTGGAGGAGCTTGCCCGCCTCATCCGCAACGACCAGGCGCTGTCCGCGAAGATCTTGCAGACCGTCAACTCCAGCTTCTACGGCCTGCGCCAGCGCTGCTCCAGCATTCAGAAGGCCCTCGGCCTGCTCGGCCTCAACCCCGTCAAGTCCCTCGTCCTCGGCTTCTCCCTCGTCGTCACCGTCGATGGGCAGGAGGATGACGAGTTCGACTACCGCTCCTACTGGCGTCGCGCCCTCTTCGGCGCCCTGGGCGCCCGTGCCTTCGCCGAGGCCAAGCGACTCCCCCAGGTCGAGGAGGCCTTCCTCGCCGGCCTCTTCCAGGACATCGGCATGATCGCGATGCGCAGCGCCCTCGGGCGCCGCTACCTGGACGTGCTCCAGGTCGCCGCCGGCGATCACGCCCGCCTGCCCCGGCTCGAGTTCGACGCCTTCGAGGTCACCCACGCCACCGTCGGCGCCCTCCTCGCCGAGCACTGGCGCCTCCCCTCCGAGCTGGGCATCCCGATCCGCTACCACGAGAGCCCGACCGCCGCGCCGAGCGAGTGCAGTCAGATCGTCCGTTGTGTCGCGCTTGGCAACATGGTCCTCGAACTGCTCGACGCCACCGAGCCCGCCCAGCCCCTGCGCCGCCTCTACGCCAGGGCCCACTCCTGGATGGCGATGTCGGCGCTCGAGGTCGACGAGATCGTGACGAAGATCGGCGAGTGGACGCGCGAGGCCGCCAAACTGTTCAGCGTCGACGCCGGCCAGACCCCCGACGCCCCCAGCGTGCTCCGCCGGGCCGAGCGACGCCTCGTCGAGATTCGCCAGGACGGCCAGTTCGAGTCCTACGCCGAACGCAACTTCGAGAGCGTTCTCCAGTCCTCGCAGGAGCGGGATGGATTGACCGGGGCGATGGGGCGTGACGGCTTCGTGGCGGCGATCCGCGAGGGCGCTCCCGTCGCCGTCGCGGGCGACGCGCCGATCACCGTCGTCCAGATCATGCTCGAGGGACTGGGCGCGGTCACGGAAAAGCACGGGGCGCACGCGCGCGACGAGGTCCTCCTCGGCGTCGTGTCCCAACTCCACACGCTCTTCGAGCCCATGGGCGGGATCGTCTGCCGCCTGAGCGAGTCGATCTTCGGCGTCGTGCTGCCGGGCACGGCTCGGGCGCCCGCCGTCCTCGCCGCCGAACGTTTCCGCTCACGCTTCAGCGAGTCGGTTCCCTTCTGGATCAACGAGAAGGGCATGGACACCGCCCCGGTGCGACTGAGCGCCGGCGTCGCCTCCATCGACAACGACACGGCGCACGCGATCAGGGACGCCGAATCGCTGCTGCGCGCCGTCCAGGACGCGGTCAAAGCCGCCCGCTCCGCCAGCGGCAGCCGCGTCTGCGCCTACTCGGCCGAGGCCGCCTAGCTCTTCTGAGTTCAGCCGGGGAGCAACCGCCCGACCGTGCGGGGGCTGAAGGGATACGCCGCGCACAGCTCGCGCAGGTCGTCGAGCGTGACCGCCTGAATCCGCTCCAGCTCCTCTTCCAGCGAGCGGTACTTGCCGTACATCGTCCACAGGCGCCCGAGCCGCTGCATCCGGTCGTGCGGCTTCTCGCCCGAGAGCGTCACGCTCGTCGCCAGCTTGTTGCGCAGGCGGGCGAGGTCATCCTCCTCCAGCGAATCAGCCAGCGCGTCTAACTCGCGCACCAGCGTCGCCCCGATCTCGTCGGCCCGCTCCGGATCGCCCGAGGCGTACACGATCAGCTCCCCTACGCCGTCGTGCGGGTCGTAGCTCGCCTGCGCGTCCTCGGCCAACCCCGGCTCGATGAGCGCCCAGTGCAGACGCGAGTTGTTCGGCCCGCCCAAGATCTGGGCCAGCAGCGCCGCCGCGTACCGGCGCTCGTCCTCCACCCCCGGCGCGTTCATCACCATCAGCGTGTACGCCCGCCCGACCCGCTCGTCGGACTGGTCCACGCGCAGGTCCGTCCCGACGGGCTTCGAGGGCTCACGCCTCGGCGCCGTCGTCTGCCACCCCGAGCACGCCTCTCCGACCCGCCGAACCATGTCGTCGAAGTCCACCCGCCCCGCCAGGGCGACGATCGTGTTGTCCGCGCTGTACCGCTGCTCGAAGTAGCCGAGCATCTGATCACGCGTCAGGGCCGTGATCGTCTCGGGCGTGCCCAGGACGCGGTGCCCGAGCCCCCGCCCGCCGAAGTGCGCGTCGAGGCACGCCTCGTACAGCACCCAGAACGGGTCGTCCTTGTACATCGCGATCTCTTCGAGGATCACGTTCTTCTCGGTGTCGAAGTCGCTCTGGCGCAGGGCGGGGCGCATCATCTCCGCCAGCGTGTCCGTCGCCCTCGCCAGGCTCTCGGGCAGCACGTGGGCGTAGAAGCACGTCACCTCGTGCGCAGTGTACGCGTTGTTCCGGGCCCCGATCTCGTCGAAGATCCGGTTCAGGGCGTCCGCCGAGACCTTCTCGGTCCCCTTGAACATCATGTGCTCGAGGAAGTGGCTGACGCCCATGATCTCGCCCGCCTCGTCGCGGGCGCCGGTCCCGACGAAGAAACCGACGGCCGCCGAGTGCGCGTCCGGGTCCACCTCGCCGACGATCTTCAGGCCGTTGGGGAGCGTGTGCTCCTTGTAGGTGATGCTCATGCCGGGAGTGTAGTGGCGTCCGCCCTCGGAGCATGCCGACCCGAAGCGATCGCCGTGACCAGCGCTCGGCAGACCTTATCGGGTCGGGCCGCCCCGCAGACAGCGCCACTGACCGCGACGCCCCGAACGCCCGCCTCGACCAGCTCGCAGACGTTCGCGGGCGTGATCCCCGAGATCGCCAGGTGGGGAACCGAGCGAGTCTGGGGATCGTCCAGGTACGCGCGCACGAGCTCGACCCCCGCGAGCGTCGGACGCTGCTTGGTCGTCGAGGCGAAGATCGCCCCGAGCCCGCAATAGCCCGCCCCGCCCCGGACCGCCTCGCGCGCCTGCTCGATCGTTCGGCACGAGACCCCGATCACCGCCCCCGCCCCGACAACTTCACGCGCCGCCGCGATCGGGACATCCTCCTGCCCGAGATGCACCCCGTCGGCGCCACTCGCCCGGGCGATGTCCGCCCGGTCGTTGACGATCACCCGGACCCCCCGCCCCGACTCGCGCGCGATGCCGACCAGGCGCCGCGCCCGCGCGAGCAGCTCCCGATCGTCAAGTTCCTTCTCGCGAAGCTGGAGGCAGTCGGCGCCCCCCTCGATCGCCCGCCTCGCGACCTCCTCCCAGGGCATCTGTTCGCACAGCGATGCCGTGATGAGCACGCAGAGCGACCACTGCTCGGCGCGCGCATGCAGCCGAAGCACCACGCCCCGCTCGACCTCGTAAAGCCGGTACCGCAGCGCCTCGAACGCGCCGCCGTCGCCTCCCATCGCCTTCGCGCACTCCTCGAGCGAGCGCAGCGCCTCGCCCGCCCGCTTGCCGGCGGCCGCCGCGACGTCGCGAAGCCCCGCCCGCGCCCGCTCCGACGCCGTCTTGATCTCGACGCCGACGTCCCCGGGCGTGTCGCGATCACTCACGAGCACCCCAGCCGAGATCGGCAGGGCGCTCACCCCGCTCGTCACTCCGTGCCGAATCCCCTTGAGCTCCTCAGCGAGGCCTCGATCGTCGAGCACGAACCGCGCGATGTCCTCGAGGACGCGCAACCCCTCGCGGGCGCGATTGCCCGCCGCGTCCACGAGGCGGGCCAGCCCGCGCTCGTTTCTTGCAACCGGATCAGATGGGGGTGGCGCCACGCGATCCTCCCTCCCACAATAGGGCATGGCGCCCCCGAACGAGCCCGGGCAGGGAACGAACTCGCCCGCGCTCCCGGGGCGCACCATCGTGCGCGACGACTTCGAGGACGTCCTCGACCTCGCCGGCTCCGATCTCTTCATGCACGCGATGGAGTGCGTGCGCTCGTTTGGGGACTTCCACCTCGCCCTCAGCGCCGGCGACCTCCAGGACCGCCTCTACGTCCGCCTCATGGTCGACCCCAAGTTCCGCGCCCTGCCCTGGACTCGGACCCATCTCTGGCTCGTCGGCGAGGGCGCCTGCTCGCCGGCGACCCCCGGGTCGTGCTACGCCGAGATCCGTGAGACCCTCGTCGATCACGCCGGCCTCCCCCTGGAGCAGGCGCACCCGATCGAGGGCGACCGCGCCGACGGCGCGACGGCGTACGAGCAGGAGCTGCGCGACACCCTCGCCTGGCGCGAGCCCGGGCATGACCGCCTCGACTGCGTCGTGCTCGCCGCCGGCGGCGCCGACTTCGAGGGCTGGTCCGCCGAGGATTGTGCGCACGAGCAGGGGCGCCTGGTCTGCCTCGACGACGGTCGCGGCGTCCGCCTCTCGCCCAGGCTCGTCAACGCCGCCCGCCTCATCATCGTGCTCGCCTCCGGGAGCGGGGGGCGGGGCGGGCTCGACGCGACCGCGGGCGCCGCCCTCGACCCCATCGGGGGCGACCTGCGCTGGTACCTCGACCGGGCGGCCCTGCCCGCGTAAGACCCTCCGATGGCGGCGCACACGATCACCCCCAACGAGCGAGTCACCTTCCGCGTTCATCACGAGGACGCGGACCTCCTGATCGTCGAGAAGCCGGCGCGGGTCGTCACCACCCCGGGCGTCGGGCACGAGCACGACACGCTGCTCAACGGCCTCTTCGTCGAGCACGGCACCCGCCTCCAGAACCTGGGCGCGAGCCGCGACTTCGGGATGCTCCACCGCCTCGACCGCGAGACGAGCGGGCTGCTCGTGGTGGCGCTGAGCGTGCGCGCGTACGACGCGCTCCGCAAGACCTTCGAGTCGCGCGACGTACGCAAGTTCTACTGGGCCCTCACGCCCAAGGCGCCGAGCGACACGGCCGGCGTGATCCGTCGCCCCATCATCGAGGTCGTCCGGCGCAAGGACCGGTACACGTCGCAGAAGCTCGCGAAGATCTCGACGGCGGGCAAGCCCGCGCTCACCGCCTACCGCGTGCTCGCCTCGGGCGAGCTTGGCGCGATCATCGAGGCCCGCCCCGTGACCGGGCGGCTGCACCAGGTCCGCGTACACCTGAAACTGATCGGGTGTCCGATCCTGGGCGACGAGGTGTACGCGCCCCAGGCGGTCGCCGGGGCGTCGCCCCGCCTCGCCCTGCACGCGCACCGCCTCGCCTTCGACCACCCGATCACCGGGGCGCCCATCGACGTGCGCACGAGATGGCCCAACGACCTGAAGACGACGCTCCGACGCCTGAGCCTGCCGCGCCCCGACCTCGAGAGTTCAGGCGACGCCGGCGATGAAGTCGGAGGCGATCCGGTCGGCGACGAGCACGCCCAGGTCGGTGAGGACCCACCGACCCCCTGACTCGACCAGGCGCCCTTGGCCCCGCCAGGCGCCGGCGATTTCTCCAAGACGCTCCGCGATCGCGGGGTCGATCGCCCTGGCCCGGGCCAGGGTTGTCTCGATCGGCACGCCCTCGGCGAGTCGGACGCCCGTCATAAGCGCCTCGGCGAGCGCCCGGCGAGGGTCGGGCGATTCGACGTCCACGACGGGCGAGAAGTCGCTCTTACCGGACAGGTAGTCGTCGAGCCTGGGCGTGTTCTTCCAACGCCAGCCCGCGACGTGGGCCGAGGCGCTTGGCCCGCACGCGAGCCACGCCTCCTGGCGCCAGTAGGCGAGGTTGTGTCGGCACTCGGCGCCCGGGCGGGCGTAGTTGCTCACCTCGTACCGCGCCAGCCCGTGCGCGCGCAGGTGAGACACGCACAGCTCGTACATGTCCGCCTCGAGGTCATGATCGGCGCGCTCGAACTCGCCCCGCTCGAGGCGGGCGGTCATCGCCGTCCCGGGTTCGTAGGTCAGCGCGTAGCACGACAGGTGCTCCGTGCCCAGGGCGAGCGCCCGGTCCATGTCCTCGCGCCACTCGTCCAGGGTCTGTCCAGGGATCGCGAAGATGAGATCGACGGAGAGGCGATTGATCCCGGCGGTACGCGCCAGCTCGGCGGCGCGACCGACGTTCTGGGGATCGTGCCAACGCTCCAGCGTCTTGAGATGACGCGGGTCGAAGGACTGGGCGCCCATCGAGATCCGGTTGACGCCACCGGCGACCAACGTGTCGAACAGCTCGCGCGTCGCCGTCTCCGGGTTGCACTCGACGCTGAACTCGCCGACGCCAGCATTGATGTGCGAGAGGTCGAAGCGCTCGTCGAGCGTGCGCAGCAGGCGTCGCCAGAGGTTGGTCGCCAGCAGCGTCGGCGTGCCCCCGCCGACGAAGATCGTGTCGAGTGGCTCGGTCGCCCAGGGCGCGACGGCGGCGAGCTCGCGCTCGAGGCGGGTGGTGAACGCCTCCTGGCGGTCCTGACGGTCGACGATCGAGTAGAAGTCGCAGTAGTGGCATTTGTGCGCGCAGAACGGGATGTGGACGTAGAGCGACCGGACCGGGGTGAACCCCTCTGAGGCCGGGTCGATCTTGGGCAGAGGCGACGCCCCGCCCCGGGTCGGGCGTTGCTCGGGCAGGGGGATGGCGATATCGTGCGGCATCGCGCGGGACCCACCGGCGCGGGGAGGGGAGACCGGGCGTCTCCCTTCGGGCCCCCCGACTCCCAGACACACGGGCCGGCGTCAGTAGGGAAGGATAGACCCGCGTGGAAGTGGTTCTGCTACGAGTCACCGAGGACGGACGGACGCAGGCGCTGACGCTTCGTCATCAACGCACCGTCATCGGGCGCCAGACCGACTGCGACGTGCGCGTCCCGACGCCGGGCATCTCACGCCACCACTGCGAGATCCTGATCGACGACGACGAGGTGATGATCCGCGACCTGGGTTCGAGCAACGGCACCTGGGTCAATCAGGAGCGGGTCGAGAGCCAGAGCCTCAAGGCGGGCGACCTCGTCTCCCTGGGCAAGCATGTCTTCGTGATCCGGATCGACGGCGAGCCCGAGGAGGTGGACGCCGAGGCGTGCTACGAGGACGGCATGCCGGAGAGCTCGGAGGCGTCCGAGCCACCCCGGGTCAAGCAGGGCGGGTCGACGCCGGCGGCCTCCGCGGGAGCCGCTCGCGCGTCACGCGACCCCGAGGATTCGAGCGTCTTCGATTTCGACTTCGATCTGTCGGACGAGGACGAGGACGACCAGCCGCCCCTCTGAGGCGGCGGACCCGATCAAGAAATCGTCAATGACGTGAGACGTGTCGCTCAGGCGACGCGGGTCTCTTGCGAGCCGCCCTTTTCCTTGCCCTGCGCGCCCTGATCGGGGACGCGGATCGTCGTGCCGCAGTTGCGGCAGCGGACCGTCTTGCCCCGGGCGGAGGCGGGGACCGCGAGGACCTTGCGGCAGGTCAGGTTCGGGCACATGATCCGGACGCTGGCTTCGGGCATCGCGCGGGTCTCCATCCTGAGGGGGAATCGGCTGGATCGGGGCGGGTCTTGACCGGGTGTGGGTCGGCGGCGCCCTCGGCTCGTGTGCAATGCGAACGGGGAGGGCGGATGGTGTACCGTTGACCGGCGACGGGCCGCGTGGGTCCGAGAACGAAGACCGCATCGAGCGAGGGGCCGGCGTGGACCAGGATGTCAGTCGGGGCGTGTGCAGCGCGGTCGTCGGCCTCCAGTGGGGCGACGAGGGCAAGGGCAAGCTCGTCGACCGCATGGCCGGCGAGCATGATGCGGTCGTCCGCTACAACGGCGGGGCGAACGCCGGGCACTCGGTCGTCGTCGGGGGCGAGCGATACGCCCTGCACCTCATCCCCTCGGGGATCCTCTCGGGACACGTCAAGGCGGTGATTGGCAACGGCGTCGTCGTCGACCCGGGCGTGCTGCTGCACGAGATCGAGGGGCTGCGGGCGCGGGGGGTGGATGCGTCGAACCTGGTCGTCTCCGACCGGGCGCACGTCGTGCTCCAGTACCACAAGGACGAGGACAATCTCCGCGAGGCGCTGCTGACCGCCGGTGGGGGCTCGGGCGCGATCGGGACGACCAAGCGCGGCATCGGGCCGGCGTACGCCGACAAGGTGCAGCGCTCGGCGGGCGTGCGCGTCGGTGATCTGCTCCGCCCCGAGATCCTCAGGGAGAAGATCGAGCGGGCGTGCACGTACAAGCGGGCGGCGACGGTCGAGGTCTGCCGCACGCTCGGCGTCGAGGCGCCCGCGTTCGATCCCGAACCCGTGTACGAGGAGGCGATCGCGTACGGGCGTCGCCTCGAGCCGATGATCGACGACACGGTCTACCTGCTCAACGAGATGGTCGCGCAGGGTAAGAGGCTGCTCTTCGAGGGCGCCAACGCGACGCTGCTCGACGTCGATCACGGGACGTACCCGTACGTGACCAGCTCGAACGCGTCGGCGCTGGGGATCCACGCGGGGTCGGGGGTGCCGGCGCGGGCGTTGTCGCGCGTGGTGGGCGTGCTCAAGGCGTACTCGACCAGGGTCGGGTCGGGCCCCCTGCCGACCGAACTGCACGACGCGGTCAGCGCCCGCATCCGCGAGCGCGGGCGTGAGTACGGCACGACGACCGGGCGCCCGCGGCGCGTCGGGTGGCTCGACCTGGTCGCGGCCCGGTACGCGGCGATGATCAACGGGACGACCGAGGTCGCGCTGACGCTGCTCGACGTGCTCGCCGGTCTCGACGAACTGCGGGTCTGCGTCGCCTACGAGCTGGACGGGGAGCGGACCGAGCGGTTCACGCCGGACGGGCACGTGCTCGGGCGGGTCACGCCGGTGTACGAGACGCTGGAGGGCTTCGGCGAGGAGATCGCCGATTGCCGAGGGGTGGACGAACTGCCCGGGGCCGCCAGGGCGTACGTCGAGCGGATCGAGGGTTTCGTCGGCGTGCCGATCCGGACGATCGGCGTCGGGCCCGAGCGGTCGCAGACGATCGACACCGGCGCGGGCGTGATGGGGTAAGGTCAGGGCGTCAATCGAGAGGCTTTCGCTCCCAATGAGTGGCGGGGGCGCGTGGAGCGACGGATGACGATGGACGTGGGACAGCGGACCGGGGGCCAGACGCGGTCGGCGTTCGACGACGACCCCGAGGCGGTCGCCGCGCTCGAGCGGATGCGCCGCGTCAACCCGCGGGCCAAGCCCCTCGAGTTCCTCCCCGACGTCAACCCGGCGCGGATCCCCAGGCACATCGCGGTGATCATGGACGGCAACGGGCGCTGGGCCGAGGAGCGGGGGTTCCCCCGGATCTTCGGGCACCGCAACGGCGCGATCGCGGTCCGCGAGACGGTCGAGATGTGCGGGCGGCTGGGCGTCGAGGTGCTCACGCTCTACTCGTTCAGCGCGGAGAACTGGAAACGACCCAAGGACGAGATCGACGCGCTGATGCACCTGTGCGTGACGTACTGCGACGGCGAGCGGGAGAAGCTCGTCCGCGAGAACATCCGCGTCAAGGTGCTCGGGCGCGTGCATGAGCTGCCCGAGGAGGCTCGCGAGGCGATCGGGCGCCTGGAGCAGGCGACCGAGGTGTGCACCGGGCCGACGCTCTGCCTGGCGCTCAACTACGGCTCGCGGGCGGAGATGCTCGACGCGATCCGGTCCATCGCGCGGGATGTGCGCGACGGCGAAGTCGAGCCCGGGGCGATCGACGAGGCGACGGTGGGGGGGCGTCTGTACACCGCCGGCCTGCCCGACCCCGACCTGCTCATCCGCACCGCCGGGGAGATGCGCGTGAGCAACTTCCTCCTCTGGCAGATCAGCTACGCGGAGCTGTACGTGACCGAGACGCTCTGGCCCGACTTCGACGGCAGGTCGGTCTGCGAGGCGGTCCGGGCGTACGCCTCGCGTCGGAGGCGGTTCGGGGGGCTGGACCGCGGGGGCGACGAGCGGGCGACCTGAGGGACGCCCCGCTACGCTTGTCGCCCGTGCTCCGCCAACGACTGCTGCTCGGCCCGGTCCTGATCGCGCTCGTGCTCGCGGGGGTGTGGCTCGACGAGTGGCTGGACGTGCAGGCGCCGCCGACCTGGCTCGCGGAGCTGATCGGGCGTCAGACATTCCCCCCTGGCGTAATCGTGTTCATCGTGGTGCTGGTGCTCGCGCTGCTGGCGGGGCGCGAGTTGGCCAGGCTGCTGCGGGGCGTCGGGATCGAGGCCTCGACGGGGGTGACGTGCGTTCTGGCGGCGCTGGGCGTGTGCGTGACCTCCCTGGTCCCCGCCAACGCGGGCGAGTCGGGCGTCCTCAGCGGGATGGCGGTCGCCAACGGCGTGACGGTGCTCGCCCTGCTCGGCTCGCTCGCGGTGTACGCCAGGCGCCAGCGTCCGAAGGGCATGATCGCGGCCGCCGGCGGGGCGCTGCTCGCCTACGTCTACATCGGGGTGCTGCTGGGCTTCATGTGCGCCCTGCGGCGCGAGCACTCGGCGTGGGTGCTGGTCTGGGTGCTGCTGACGACCAAGGCCTCCGACATCGGGGCGTACTTCACGGGGCGGGCGATCGGGCGTCACAAGCTCGCCCTCTGGCTCAGCCCGGGCAAGACGTGGGAGGGGCTGGTGGGCGGGATGGCGCTGGCGGCGGCGGTGGGGGGCGCGGGCGCCGAGGCGCTGGCGGACATCGTGCCCAAGGGCTCCGAGATCCCCTCGTGGTGGGCGGGCGCGATCGCGGGGGGCGTGTTCGCCGTCATGGGCCAGCTGGGTGATCTGGTCGCGAGCGTGCTCAAGCGGGACGCGGGGGTGAAGGACTCTGGGACTTCGCTGCCGGGATTCGGGGGGGTGCTGGACGTGATCGACTCGCCGATGGTGGTGGGGGTGGCGGCGTTTTGGTGGCTGCGCACGGGGATCGGGGTGGTGATCGCGTCGTGACGCGCGGGATCGGGCGTCAGAGCGTGCTACACTCGGGCATGGGTGTTGAACGAGGCGGCGTGGCGCCGCTGGAGGGCGCATGACGGTCACGGGCAAGCTGGTCCGGGTCTACCAGGTCGATAAGCAGATCCGCGGGTTGCGGAGCCGCCTGACGGCCGCCGAGCGCTTCCTGAACGAGCAGACACGGATCCTGGGCGAGTTGGCGACGCGCAAGACCGCCGTCGAGGGCCAGCTGCGCCAGATCACCGCCAGCGCGTCGAACGAGGAGGGCGAGGTCGCCCGCATCTCGGAGCGGATCGAGGAACTCCGCGAGCGGATGAACAACGCCCGGACGAACAAGGAATACAAGGCGCTGCTGACCGAGGTCAACACGCTCAAGGAGCAGCGCTCCACCCATGAGGACGGGGCGATCTCCCGCCTCGAGCAGATCGACAAGCTCAAGAGCCAGCTCGCGGACATCGAGAGCCAGCACGCGGAGCGGACGCGGATGCGCGAGGTCGCCGAGAGCGAACGCCAGCAGCGCGCCGACGAGATCAAGGACCGCCTCAAAGCGCTCGAGAGCGAGCGTGAGCAGGTGATCGAGGACGTGCCGAACGACGTGCTCAAGACCTACGAGGAGCTGGTGGAGCAGCGCGAGGACGAGGCGATGGCGCCGATCGAGATCGCCGACCGCAAGCGCCACGAGTTCCACTGCGGGGCGTGCATGATGACGCTGCCCGTCGAGTCGATGAGCGCGCTCTTGAGCCACGGCAGCCTGACACGCTGCGTCAGCTGCGGGTGCATCCTCTACCTGGAGGAGAACACCCGCGAGTCGATGACGGCCAAGAAGTAGGCATCAGGGATTGGGCATCAGGCATCAGGGGGAAATCTGAGAGACAGCGCCTCTCAGAAGAGGACGTCGGTCGGCTCGCTGGCGCCCGTGACGGCGACCGAGGCGGGCAGGCCCAGGTGGTCGGCGGCGGCGCGGGTCAGCGCCCTGCCCCGACGCGTCCGCGCCAGGAACGCGATCTGGAGCAGGTAGGGCTCGACCACGTCCTCGAGCGTGCCCGCGTCCTCGTTCATCGTGGCGGCGATCGTCTCGAGGCCCACGGGCCCGCCGTCATAGACCGTCCCGATCGTCCGCAGGTACGCCCGGTCGAGGTCGTCGAGGCCCAGCTCGTCCACGCCTTCGAGGGCCAGGGCGTCGTCCACGAGCGGGGGCGCGAGGCGCCCGTCGGCCCGGACCAGGGCGAAGTCCCGGACGCGCCGAAGGAGTCGGTTGGCGATGCGGGGCGTGCCCCTGGATCGCTCGGCGATCCGGGTGAGAGCGTCGTCGCAGGCCTGGTCGATCCCCATGAGGTCCGCCGAGCGACGCAGGATCGCCAGCAGGTCGGGCGTCTCGTAGTACCGGAGGTGGTGGGCGAGGCCGAAGCGTGAGCGCAGGGGGGCGGAGAGGAGGCCGGCCCGCGTGGTGGCGCCGATGAGCGTGAATGGCTTGCACCGGATCTCGACGGTGCGGGCGTTGAGGCCCGTGTCGAGGCAGATGTCGATCTTGAAGTCCTCCATCGCCGGGTAGATGAACTCCTCGACGGCGACGGGGAGGCGGTGGATCTCGTCGATGAAGAGGATGTCGCCGTGCTCCAGGCGGGTCAGGGCGGCGACGAGGTCGGTGCCCCTGGCCAGGGCGGGGCCCGAGGTCGTGTAGAGGCGGGCGCCCATCTCCCGGGCGATGACGTGGGCGAGGGTGGTCTTGCCCAGGCCCGGCGGGCCATGGAGCAGGACGTGCTCGAGGGGGGGTGAGTCGGCGCCGGCGCCGCGTGCTCTCACGGCCTCGAGCGCGATCGACAGACGCTCGATCAGCTCGGTCTGGCCGACATATTCGCCCAGAGACTCAGGGCGGAGGGCCCAGTTGGTGCGCTGCTCTCCGGGCGCCTCCCTGGGGGAGATGATGCGGTCCGTCGCCATCGGATGTCAGTGTATCGGTCGGGTGTCGGTTGTGCGCTGACTCACGACGAGCCAGGGTGGCACGGCTTGTCCCGAAAGGGCAAGCCGTGTGAGGTCAGTGTCGGATCGGGCGCGGGCACGGGTTGCCCTTGGGGGACAACACGTGGCACCCGATCGAGATGGTCTCAGCCGCCCGAGGCCGGGGTTGCGTCCTCGCTCTCCGACGCCTCCTTGTGGGGACGCGGGAGCAGGTCCGGGGCGCAGGCGAGGTTGTACGCGACCAGCGCCATGTTCGTGGACGACTGGGCCAGGTACTCGGGGATCGCCTGGTCGAGGCGGTCGTTCTGGGTGTGCCACGCGTGGCGGTAGTCGGCCCGCCCGACCTCGTCCCAGAAGAAGCCGGGGACGCCGACGGCGTTGAACGCCGCGTGGTCGGAGCCCGAGTGCGTCTGGATGTCGGCGCCCGTGGGGCGGATGTTGACGAGCATCCAGCCGGCGTCCTTGTCGTTGGCGGGGTCCTCGTCGGCGAGGGCGGCGTCGTGGTCGATGGACGAGTAGAAGGCGCCGTTGCTCGGGGCGGTGGCGGCGGCGAGGTAGTTCACCATCACGTCGGCGGCGGGCATGCCGCCCTCGTAGTTCGTCCCGCCGTCGTCGACGAAGACCGCCGAGATCCGGTCGAGCTCGTCCTTGGGCAGGTTGGCGACGTAGGCCCGGGAGCCGAGCAGGCCCTGCTCCTCACCCGTCCAGAGGATGAAGCGGATGGTGCGCTTGGGCTGGGCGTGGACGCTGGCGAGGATGCGGGCCGCCTCGAGGACGACCGAGGTCCCGGTGCCGTTGTCGACCGTGCCCTGTGAGCCCGGCCCGTTCCACGAGTCGAGGTGGGCCGAGACGATGACGCACTCGTCGGGCTTCTCAGTCCCCGTGATCTCGGCGATCACGTTGTAGCAGGGGATCGGGCCCTCGGTGAGCTTGTTCGCCAGGTCGAACTCGACGTAGATCGGCGCGTCGTCGGCGACGCGCGAGTTCAGGAAGTCGTAGTCGCTCTGGCGGACGTTGACCTCGACGTCGGTCGGGTAATCGGCGATCTCGCGCTCGCGCCACCCGTTGGCCGAGGTCGTCCAGACGCGCTCGTCGGTGGACGTCGAGATGAAGCCGGCGGGGTTGAGTTCGAGGACGCGGGCGAGGACGGAGGAAGTGTCGGCGAGGGACTCGGGCTCGGACGCCGCGGCGGGCTCGGGCTGGGCCACGCCCCGGGTCAGGTTGACCGCGAACTCGACGCCCGAGGCGTTGGCGGACGCGCCGTTCATCGCGTCGCCCTCGCGCGTGAGCGTCACATCGCTGACGCCCATGGAGTGCTTCCAAAGGTAGTGGAGGACGCCGGTGTCCTTGTCGAAGCTGGCGTCGTGGATGGGGCCTTCGAAGAAGTCGGGGATGCTCTCGGTTCCGGTCACCTCGCCAGAGTCAGCGAAGTGCAGCTCGAGAGTGACGGGGACGGGCGAGCCGTGGTAGTCGAACGTGCCCGTCCAGTGCTGGACGCTGGGATCCTCGGGGATCGCGACGGGCGTCGCATCGGCGGAGGCGAGCTGCGGCTGGTCGCTCTCCTCGGGCTGGACGCCCTTGCGAAGCTCGTCGCGCTGTTGGAGACGCTGACGCATCAGGAAGCCCGACTGACGCACGCCCGCGCGCCCGGTGTAGTCGGGGGCGATCAGCAGCCAGGCGCCCGGGATTTGGTTCTCGACGCGGGCGAGTTCGTCCTCGGTCCTGGGCATCTGCAGGACCTGGCCCCGGACGGGCCCGTCGGTGCCCCGGGTCCAGGCGAGGGTGGTGAACTCGAGGTCGCGAACGTTTTCCCACTCGACCTCGGTCGTGCCGTCGTCGTTCTCCTTCTCGGAGCGCATATAGGCGATGCCGGTGGAGGGCCCCCGGTCGAAGCGGACGGTGATGTCGCCCCACCAGTCGAGACGCGAGCGGTTCAAGCCCCAGGAGGCGAACTTGTTGCGGGCCCACTCGCCCGCCTGCTCGACGGCGGTCGAGCCGGTCAGACGCGGGCCGAACGTGTTGCACAGCTCGGTCAGGTGGTCGATCGCGTGGTTGTCGTTGCGACCCTCGGCGATGATGCGGCGGATCGTCTTCTTGTCCCCCATCTCGATCGCGGGCGGGGCGACGTGCGACCCATCGACGACCGCGAACGCGCCGCCCGACGGACGTGATGGGGCGCGGGTCTGCTGCGTGCTCGAGCAACCGGTCAGCGTCAGCGAGGCGGCGAGGCCCGCGCTCGACAGGCAGAACACGATCGATCGGCGGTCTCTCATCCTCGCGATGGTCATGGTGGATCCTCTGTCTGCGTCCGGCGGGCGCGGCGCCCGGCGGGCGGGGTCGAGTTCATGCGCACGATACCGGGATCAGTTCACCGGCAGCCCCTTGGACTTCCAGAGGGCAAGCAGGCGCTTGTGGTCGGTGGGCTCCCAGATGCGTCCGTCCGGGCGGTCGATGTGGATGAGCGAGCCGTCCGAGGCGTATGTCGCGGTCTGGCTCGGCCCGTCCTCGCGTGGGCGGGTGACGATCTCCACCGAGCCGTTCTTGCCCTCGGGCATCTTCACCGAGTCGGTGCGGAGGGCGATGGTCTCGGCCTGGGAGAGGTAGGCGTAGAAGGCGAAGTCGGCGGGGACGCCGGCGCGGATGAGCAGTTGGGGGAGAACCTGGGTCTCGACCATCGAGATGTACCCCTCGCCGTGCATCAGGGGGCGGACGACGCGCGGGGCGGCGGCGTCCTGCTCGATGCGCACGGCCATCGACGTCCCGTCGCGTGCGCCCGTCTCGCGCCACTCGCTCGGCTTGGCGCCCTCGCGCCGGATCGCCATGCGCAGCGACCAGGCCTCCCGCTCGCGGTCGATCGAGAGGAAGTACAGGCCCCGAGAGTCCACCGTCATGTCGTTCTCGAGCAGGCGGGCGTCCACGCGGAGGAGGTACCCCGGCTCGCGCTCGGCGTCCGACCACTTCTCCTCGGGCTTGTCGGGCTCGAGCTCGCCCCGGCGCCCCACCCACGCCCGGACGCGTCGGTAGCCGAACTCCTGGTCGTCCGCCTCGTCGCCACTCCTGGAGGGGCTGTAGAGGCGCTCCCAGCGCTGGCCGAAGGACGTGAAGACGTCGCGGTAGTCCTCGGCGGAGAGCGAGGCGAGGGCCTGGGCGCCGGCCCGGACCATGACGCCTCGCTTGAGATCAACCTCCCCGGCGCTGGCGAAGTGGGCCGAGGAGATCATGGTCTCGTAGCTCACTCGGGCGGCGTTGAACTTCTCCGGGGTGGTGAACAGCTCGAAGAGGACGAAACGCCCAGGCTCGGGGCGGAAGACGGTGTACCCCCTGACTTCGGGGTTTCCCTCGGGTTTGGGGATCTGGATGTAGAAGCGGGAGGCGTCCTGGGCGTTGATCGTCAGGTCGCCCGACTCGATGACCCTGGCCTGGCTCGAGCCCGGGACCAGCTTGCCCTCGGCGTTGACCTTGCCCGCCGAGGCGAGCATCTGGTCGAGCAGGTCCTTGGCGACCGCCTTGACGTCGAGATCGTCGTCGCTGGTGCGCTTGCCGTGGATCGCGGCGACCCCCGAGGCGTCGGCGAAGACGATCTGGGTGGTGACGGCGGCGACGTCGGTACCGGACGCGACGGTCTCGGCGCCCGCCCCGTCGGGCAGATAGAGCGTCAGGCCCAGGCTCTCGATCGTGACCGGGCTGGTCGAGAGGGCGACGGTCTTGGGGGCTTTTTGCTTGGGGGCGGGCTGGCGCCCGGAGGCGGGCTGGGCCAATGCGCCCGAGGAGGCGGCGAGCAGGATGATCGAGGCGAGCAGGGGCGTCCGAGCACGTCGGCGGGTGGGCATGGGTCGTCTCCGCGGGGCGCGGTCCGTCGCGCCGGGGGCGAGTTTGGGCGGGGCGGCGCCCGCTGGCAATCCGGGGGCCCCCGGAAGCCCAGGAAATGTGTCCGGGGCGCTTGGGGGCGGCGTTGACCGAGCCTGAGGGGGGTCTATCCTTCCCGGCTCGTCACCACGCGGGAGGCGTTGGGGCGAGCGCGTGACGCCCGCTTCGGGCGACATTCGGCTGGGTACGGTTCGTGAACCCAGTAGTGAGATCTGTTCCCGGGCCCGATGGCCCGCCCCACGGAATGGGGTTGGGATAAGGCTTGGGTGTTGGTGTCGGCGGGCGGGCGCCCGCGGGCAGGACGGTTGACGCCGCGGTGTGCGGCGAGAGGACGTGACGCCAGATGACCGGCGGCAGGATTCGAATCCGGATGGAGGCGTACGACCACATCGCGCTGGACGCGTCCGCGCGAGAGATCGTCGACCACGCCAAGCGCACCAACGCGAAGGTGAAGGGCCCGGTCCCGCTGCCGACGCGTATCGAGCGGTACACGGTTCTTCGCGGCCCGTTCATCGACAAGAAGAGCCGCGAGCAGTTCGAGATCCGGACGCACAAGCGGATCATCGACATTCACGAGCCGAACGCGCGCACGGTCGAGGCGCTGAATCGACTGGTCGTGCCTGCCGGCGTCTTCGTGAAGATCAAGGCGTAGGAGCAATCCGAGCGGCCTGCCTGACAAGGCGGGCCGCTCTTTTCGTAGACAGGACTTCCTCTGCCGCCCGTGACGTGAGCGGGCGAGGCACGAAGCGACGCCCGGTGGGGCGTGACTCAGGACGGTGAGCCATGGCGAGTTTGCTCGGCATCAAGAAGGGCATGACGCGGATCTTCGACGACGAGGGTCGGTCTGTGCCCGTGACCGTGCTCGAGATCGGGCCGTGCGTGGTGACGCAGTTGCGCACCAAGGACACGGACGGGTACGAGGCGGTGCAGATCGGGTACGGGGACATCAAGCCCCGCAACTCGACGATCCCGATGATCGGGCACGACGCGAAGGCGGGGTCGGCGCCCAGGCGTCACCACCGCGAGTTCCGCGTCGAGGACTCGTCCGAGTTCGCCCCGGGTCAGGAGATCACGGTCGAGGCGTTCGAGAAGACCGCGTACGTGGACGTGATCGGGACGAGCAAGGGCAAGGGCTTCGCGGGCACGATGAAGCGTCACGGATTCAAGGGTCAGCAGGCGACGCACGGCGTGGAGCGCAAGCACCGCTCGCCGGGCTCGATCGGCGGGCACGCGACCAACCGTGGCCACTCGGGCAAGCTGAAGAAGGGCAAGCGGATGGCGGGGCATCTTGGCGCGGAGCGCGTGACGGTGCGGTCCATCGACGTTGTCCGGATCGACAAGGATCGGAACCTGATGCTGGTGAAGGGCCCGGTGCCGGGCGCTGCCGGCGGGCTTGTGGAGGTGCGCCCCTCGGTGCGTCTGTACAAGACCAAGGGTGTGAAGGCCAAGGAGCTGGCCGGCTGAGTGTGGAATGAACGCCGACGGGTCGCGAGCGTGCGTCCCGTGGGGTCCGGAGGGTCCAAGGAAACCGCCGGACGAAATCAAGTGATGGAGCCGGGGCCGAACGAAACGGTCCCGGGAGACAGCCGAGTCGATTCCGAGCTGGCTGGGCCGGGTGAGTGACCCGGTGTCGGGCGACCGACGAGACCAGGGGCCGGATAGGCGGAAGCAGGCGTCAGGACGAGGTAAGACAGATGGATGTCCCCGTCTACAACATGAAGGGCAAGGAGGTCGGCACGATCTCCATCGACGAGATTGCCCTGGGCGAGAAGGTCAACCCTTCGCTCATCAAGCAGGCGTACGTGCGGTACCACGCGAACAAGCGTCAGGGCTCGGCCCGGACGCTCAATCGCGGCGAGGTCGAGGGCTCGACCCGCAAGATCTACAAGCAGAAGGGCACGGGGCGGGCGCGTCACGGCGACAAGAAGCCGCCCCAGTTCCGCGGCGGCGGTCACTACAAGACCAAACGCCAGACCCGCGAGGACTTCCGCCTCGACATGCCCAAGAAGATGCGTCGCAAGGCGAACCGCAACGCCCTGCTGGCCAAGCTGCAGGACAACGAGGTCAAGGTGGTCGACTCGATCGCCTTCGACTCGCCCAAGACCAAGACGTTCGTGGAGTTCCTGGGGGCGTTGGGGATCGACCAGACGGCGTTGGTCGCGCTGTCGCCCGACGGGGACAAGTCGGCGAACGCGAGGCTGTCGGTGCGGAACGTCGAGGGCGTGAGCACCTGCCGGGCCGACCAGCTCAACTGCTTCGAGATGCTCAACCACCGGTACCTGGTGATCGGCAAGGCGGAGCTGGAGGCATGGCTGGCGGGCCCGAGCTCGCAGACGGGCAAGGACGCGAAGCTGGCGCCGATGGGGGCCAAGGCGAAGTCCGGGGAGGGCGCGTGATGCAGCCGCACTACATCATCCGCAAGCCGCTGTTGACCGAGAAGAGCACGATGGGCATGGAAGAGGGCCAGTACGTGTTCGAGGTCGATCGGCGGGCGAGCAAGACGGACATCAAGGACGCGGTGGAGAGGGCGTACGGCGTCAACGTCGTCGGCGTCACGACCCAGGTCCGCAAGGGCAAGGTCAAAAGGACCCGCTACGGGTACGTCAAGGAAGGCACGACCAAGAAGGCGACGGTCCGCGTGAAGGAAGGGCAGGTCATCGAGCTGTTCTGACGCGTCGCGTCGGGATAGGCGAGTGAAGGACGAGTCATGGCGATCCGCAAGTACAATCCGACCAGCGCCGGGCGTCGCAACGCGACGGTCAACCTCCACGTCGAGGTGACCAAGAACAAGCCCGAGAAGTCGCTGCTGAGCCCCCTGAACAAGAAGGCGGGGCGCAACCACCACGGCAAGATCACCGTCCGTGGGCGCGGCGGCGGCGCCAAACGCCTCTACCGCCAGATCGACTTCAAGCGCAAGGACCGCGACGGCGTCCCGGGCACGGTCGTCGGGATCGAGTACGACCCCAACCGCTCGGCCCACATCGCGCTCATCGAGTACGAGGACGGCATCAAGCGGTACATCCCGGCGCCCGTCGGGCTCAAGGACGGCATGGGCGTCCTCAGCTCCTCGGAGAAGGCGATCGAGCCGAGCGTCGGCGCCTGCATGCCCCTGCGGTTCATCCCCTCGGGTATGGACGTGCACTGCGTCGAGCTTCAGCCCGGCAAGGGCGGGAAGCTGTGCCGGTCGGCGGGGATGTCCGCCAGGCTGATGAACAAGGAGGGCGCGTTCGCGACGATCGTGCTCCCCTCGGGCGAGTTGCGTCGAGTTCCGATCGACTGCCGCGCGACGATCGGGCAGCTCGGCAACACCGACCACCAGAACCGTCGCCTGGGCAAGGCGGGGTTGAACCGAATGCTCGGGCGTCGCCCCAAGACGCGCGGCGTGGCGATGAGCCACCACGCGCACCCGCTGGGTGGCGGCGAGGGGCGTTCGAAGGGCGGGCGGGCGCCGGTGAGCCGCTCGGGCGTGCTGTCGAAGGGCGGCGGCACGCGTGACAGGAAGCAGCACTCGACGGACCTGATCATCCGTCGTCGGCGCAGCAAGCGCTACGGCCAGCTGAAGTGAGCGAGGACTGACCGATGGGACGAAGCCTGAAGAAGGGCCCGTACGTGGACGAGAAGCTCTACCGGAAGGTGGAGGGGATGTCGGCGTCGGGCGGGCGGAGGCCGATCAAGACGTGGGCCCGCTCGTGCACGATCGTGCCTGAGTTCGTGGGGCACACGTTCCAGGTGCACAACGGGCGGACGTTCATGGACGTGTTCGTGACGGAGGACATGGTCGGGCACAAGCTCGGCGAGTTCGCCCTGACACGCACGTTCCGCGGTCACACCAACAAGAAGGAAGGCATCAAGTCCGGCTGAGCCGGGGTGCAGGAGCGATCGCGATGCGTCTTGACAGCGCAAAGTTGAAGAAGCGGAGTGACGAGCTGGGCGTGACGCCCGAGCAGCTCGCCGACGCCGTCGCCGCGACGGGGCGCAAGCCCGACGACGCGGTCAAGGCGGTCCGCAACTGGCTCGTCGGGCGGGACCACCCGCGCTGCCGCAAGGTGGACGTGGAGCGGATGGCGGAGGTCCTGGGCGTGGGGCCCAAGGACATCGCGAGCTTCACGAGCGAGGTTCGCCACCACCGGGGCAGCCCCCGCAAGGCCCGCCTGGTGGCGGACCTGATCCGGGGCAAGCATTCGGACGACGCCCAGAACCTGCTTCAGTTCTCGACCAAGCGGGCGGCGACGAACATCCGCAAGGCGTTGATGGCGGCGTTGACCGAGGCCGAGGAGAGTGGCGCCGACACGACGCGCTGCTACGTGACCGAGGCGAGGGTGGACGAGGGGCCGCACATCAAGCGGTTCCGCCCCAAGGACCGGGGGCGCGCGCACTCCATCCTGAAGCGCACGAGCCACATCACGGTGTCCGTGCAGGAGCGAGGCTGATGGGACAGAAGAGCCACCCGTTCGGATTCCGCCTCGGCATCACCGAGGCCCACAGGTCGCGCTGGTACGCGCCCAAGGCGCTCTACGGCGAGCTGCTGGTCGAGGACGAGAAGATCCGCCAGTACCTCGACCAGCGTCTGAACCGGACGCCGCCCAACGCGGCGGTGTCGGACATCCACATCGAGCGCACGCGCGAGGAGCTGAAGATCATCATCCGGACCGCGCGTCCGGGGCTGGTGATCGGGCCCAAGGGCGCCGAGGTGGACCGGATGACCCAGGAGCTGGGGTACATGACCGGGCGCAAGGTCGCGATCTCGATCGTGGAGATCAAGAACCCGGACATGGACGCGCAGCTGGTCGCCGAGGGCGTGGCGGAGCAGCTCAAGCGTCGCATGGGCTTCCGGCGCGTGGTGAAGATGCGTGCCGAGGGCGTGATGCAGCAGGGCGCGAAGGGCGTGAAGATCCAGATCAAGGGACGTCTGGGCGGCGCGGAGATGAGCCGCTCGATGGACACGCGTCTGGGGGCGTTGCCCCTGTCGACGCTGCAGGCGGAGATCGACTACGGGTTTGCCGAGAGCCACACGGCGTACGGCAAGATCGGCGTGAAGGTCTGGATCTACAAGGGCCTGTACTCCGAGGGCCAGGACGACGAGATGGCGACCGACGCGGCGGGCGGTCGCGCCCGGGCGCGTGGGCGCCGCTGAGCGAGTTTCGAGCGAGTAAAGGGAATCACCGATGCCTCCCTACAAGATCCCCAAGCGAGTGAAGCACCGCAAGGAGTTCCGGCGCGTCCGGGACCGCAAGGCGACCAAGGGCAACTACGTCGCGTTCGGCGACTACGGGCTCCAGGCGCTGGAAGGGTGCTGGCTCAAGAGCAACTGCATCGAGTCGGGTCGCGTGGCGGCGCAGCACTTCCTCAAGCGAGAGGGCAAGCTGTTCATCCGCGTCTTCCCGGACAAGCCGGTGTCCAAGAAGCCCCTGGAGACCCGCATGGGCAAGGGCAAGGCGGACGTGGACTACTGGGCGGCGCGGGTGAAGGCGGGCACGATCCTGTTCGAGCTCGCCGGCGTGAGCGAGGACAAGGCGAAGATGGCGCTGCACCGCGTGGCGATGAAGATGCCCGTCCGCTGCCGCATGGTGCAGCGCCGGGTGAGCGTGTGACGCTTCTGGCGGAGAGCCGACGATGAAGAGCGGAAGACTCGAGACCGACACGAAGAGCGAGCGCAAGGTCTCGGCGATGAAGGACGAGGAGCTTGGGGCGGAGGTCGCGCGACTGCGCGAGCGCCTGATGACCCTCAAGAGCCAGAGCGTGAGCGAGAAGGTCCACGACAACTCCCAGTTCGGCAAGATCAAGCGGGACATCGCCCGCCTGCTGGGCGAGCAGACGCGCCGGGCCAAGGCGTAGGGCGCGAGAGGACACGATGAGCAAGACGGCACAACAGGACCAGATCGCCAAGGGCGCCCGAGTCGGCGTCGTGCAGACGGACACGCGGGACAAGACCCGCAAGGTGCTGATCGAGTACCAGGCCCAGCACCCGAAGTACGGCAAGTACGTGCAGCGCCGGACCGTGCTGCACGTGCACGACGAGAACAACGAGTCCCGCACGGGCGACAAGGTGGAGATCGTCCCCTGCCGCCCGATGAGCAAGACAAAGTCGTGGAAGGTCACCCGCGTCGTCGAGAAGCACGTCGGGGACGAATGAGCAACAGCCGTCCTTGACGGGCGGGAGCAAGATCGATGCTTCAAGCAGAATCAAGATGCGAGGTCGCCGACAACTCGGGCGCGAAGATCGCGTACGTGATCCGCGTCTACGGGGGGTCCACGGGCAAGGGCCAGTTCTCCCGCAAGACGGCGGGCGTCGGTGACCGCGTCCTCGTCAGCGTCAAGAAGGCGCTGCCCGGGGCCGACGTCAAGCCGGGCGACATGTCCAAGGCGGTCATCGTCCGCACGGGCAAGGAGACGCGGCGCAAGGACGGGTCGTACGTCAAGTTCGACTCGAGCGCGGTTGTCCTGATCCAGGACGACGGCAACCCCAAGGGCACGCGCATCTTCGGGCCGGTCGCCCGCGAGCTGCGCGAGCGGAACTACATGAAGATCGTCTCGCTTGCCTCGGAGGTGGTGTGATGGCCAGGCACGTGCGCACCGGAGACCAGGTGATCGTCACCGCCGGCGACCACAAGGGCCAGACCGGGGAGGTCGCCCGCGTGATCCCGGACAAGGACCAGGTGATCGTCAAGGGCCTCAACCTGCGGACCAAGCACATGCGTCCGACGCAGCTGAACCCGCAGGGCGGGATCATCACGAAAGAGGCGCCGATCCACATCTCCAACGTCTCGCCCGTCGTGGACGGTCGTGGGACGCGTGTCCGCTTCGTGGTGAAGGAGGACGGGAGCAAGACCCGTGTCGCCGCCCGGGGCGGGAAGGTGATCAGCGAACTCCGCGGACCCAAGAGCAAGTAACCCGACGGGGCGACCCGTCCTTCCGAGCGAGCCGAGCCATGGCCAAGGACAAGACCAAAGACAAGAAGAAGAAGGGCGGGGAGCCGACCGCTGAGGAGCTCGAGGCGCTCAAGTCCTCGGGCCCCCCTCGCCTGCAGACGCTCTACATGGACCAGGTGCGTCCCAAGCTGACCGAGAAGTTCGGCGTCAAGAACCCGATGCAGATGCCGGAGCTCGAGAAGATCACGATCAACGTGAACATGGGGCGTCACCTCGACGGCACGAAGATCCCGGCGAACGTCAAGGACACCGTCATCGACACCCTGACCAAGATCACGGGCCAGAAGCCGGTCGTCCTCAACGCCAAGAAGAGCGTGTCGAACTTCAAGGTCCGCGAGGGGTACGAGACGGCGGCGATGGTCACGATCCGGCGCGACCGGATGTGGCACTTCCTCGACCGCCTGATCAACCTCACGACGCCCCGCATCAAGGACTTCCGGGGCCTGAGCGACAAGGCCTTCGACCGCCAGGGCAACTACTCGATGGGCCTCAACGAGCAGGGCGTGTTCCCGGAGATCAACATGGCGGAGGTGAACTTCACCCACGGCATGAACATCAACCTGACGTTCTCGAACTCGGACCCGGAGAAGAGCCGGTTCGTGCTGGGCGAGCTGGGGATGCCCTTCAGGAAGCCGGAGCAGAACAACTGAGGCAGTGAAGCCCGCTGGGAGCCAGCGGGCGGGAGCGGACAGCAGGCATGACCACGAAAGCACAGTTCGTCAAGAGCAAGAAGACGCCCAAGTACTCGTCGCGGCTGGTGCGCCGGTGCGAGCTGACCGGGCGTGCCCGGGGCGTGTACCGCAAGTTCAGGATCAGCCGCATCATGCTCCGGAAGCTGGCGCTCGAGGGCAAGATCCCGGGCATGCGCAAGGCGAGCTGGTAAGCGCAAAGGCATCAGACAGCGGGCATCAGGCAACAGTGGCCCGAAGGAAGCAAGGTACAGACTCATGTCACTGAACGATCCGATCGCCGACATGCTCACGCGGATCCGCAACGCGGCCCGGAACAAGGCCAAGACGGTCGTGTGCATGAACTCCAAGGTCTGCAAGGGCATCGCGCAGGTGCTGCAGGACGAGGGGTACATCCGCTCGTACGAGGTCAAGGACGACGGGCGCCAGGGTGAGATCCACATCGCCCTCAAGTACGGCCCGCGGGGCGAGATCATCCTGCACGAGCTCGAGCGCGCGTCCAAGCCCGGGCGGCGCGTCTACACCAAGGTCGAGGGCATCCCCTCGCCCATGCAGGGCCTCGGCATCTCGATCGTCTCGACGAGCAAGGGCGTCCTGAGCGGGCGTCGGTGCGCCGAGGAGCGCGTCGGCGGCGAACTGCTCTGCACGGTGCACTAGCCAAGAACCACGACGAAGAACCACGACGAAGGACCACGTCGAAGGACCACGACGAAGGACACACGAGGCTGGACTCCCCGGGAAGACCCGGACGACGACGACAGCCGGGAGAACGCGATGAGCCGAATCGGAAAGAAACCCGTCGAGGTCCCCAAGGGGGTCAAGGTCTCGATCAACGGGCGCAAGGTCACGGTCGAGGGCCCGAAGGGGACGCTCAGCTTCGAGCATCACCCGGAGGTCTCGGTCGCCTGGAACGAGGACGAGAAGGCGGTGGTCGTCTCGATCGACGAGTCGAAGATGGGCGCCCGCCAGGCGCGGGCGCAGTGGGGGACGGCCCGGGCGCTGATCGCGAACATGGTCAAGGGCGTGACCGACGGGTACGAGCAGAAGATGGAGGTCGTGGGCGTGGGCTGGACGGCCGCCGTCTCTGGCAAGAACCTCGACCTCAAGATCGGGTACGCGAACACGGTGCGGATGGCGATCCCGCAGGGCGTGAACGTGAGCGTGGAGAAGCAGCTGGTGACGATCACGGGCGCGGACAAGCAGGCGGTTGGCTCCTTCGCCGCCGACATGCGGGCCAAGCGCAAGCCCGAACCCTACAACGGCAAGGGCATCAAGTACGCGGACGAGGTCATCAAGAAGAAGCAGGGCAAGCAGTTCGGCGCCTAAGGGCGGCAGAGGTCACGAGTCATGGACAAGAGCAAGCTCAAAGTGGTGAGGCGTTCGCGGAGGCGGCGCGGGCAGCGCAAGCGGATCGGGGGGACCCCCGAGAGGCCGCGCCTGAGCGTCTACCGCTCCCTGAACCACATGTACGCCCAGGTCATCGACGACCTGTCGGGCAAGACGATCGCGTCGGCGTCCACGCGGGACAAGGGCGCGGGGTCTGGGGCGACGGGCAACGCGAAGGCCGCGGAGGCCGTCGGCGCCCAGATCGCCGAGAAGGCCAAGGCCGCCGGCGTCACCAAGGTCGTGTTCGACCGGGGCGGGTTCCGGTTCCACGGTCGCATCCGTGCCCTGGCGGACGCGGCCCGCAAGGGCGGGCTCGAGTTCTGAATGTCACGCGGAAGGAACGGCGATATGCCTGAGATCCTCGAAGAATCCACCGGCCTCGAGTCGCAGACGATCAACATTTACCGCACCGCCGCGACGGTCAAGGGCGGACGCCGCTTCAGCTTCGGCGCCCTCGTCGTCGTCGGGGATCGGCGCGGTCGCGTCGGCTACGGGTACGGCAAGTCGAACGAAGTCCCGACCGCCATCGAGAAGGCCGAGAAGTACGCCAAGCGCGAGCTCGCCCGCGTCGAGATGGCCGGGCACACCCTCCCCCACGAGGTCGAGGGTCGGTACGGCTCGAGCGTCGTCCGGATGATCCCGGCCAGCCCGGGGACGGGCGTCGTCGCGGGTGGCGCCGTCCGCACCGTGCTCGAGATGGCCGGCATCACCGACTGCCTCACCAAGTGCTACGGCTCGACCAACAAGCTCAACACGATCAAGGCGGTCTTCGACGGGCTGGGCCAGATCCGCACGCGTGAGCAGGTTGCCGAGCTTCGCGGCGTCGAGATCACATCCACCGAGATCGAGAAGCGCATCGAGCGCGGCCAGCGGTTCATGCCCTCGGTCACCGAGTCGGGCGAGAAGATGCGAGCCCCGGTCAACACCATCGGCCAGGAGCGGTCCGGTCGCGGCGGTGGTCGCGGCGGTCGGGGTGGTGGGCGCGGCGGACGCGGTGGCGGTGGCGGTCGCGGCGGTCGCGGCGGCGCCCCCGAGGGCGCCCAGGGCGGCGAGAGCTCCGACTCCGGCGGTTCCAACTGAGACACACTTGCACCCGGCCCGGCAATGCCCCGGGCGGAGGTCGTCAGCCATGATGATTCACGAGATCACGGCACTCGCCGGCAAGAACAAGCGACGCAAGCGCGTCGGTCGCGGCCCGGGCTCGGGCACCGGCAAGCGCGCCGGACGCGGCCAGAAGGGCGAGGGCTCCCGCGCCGGCACGTTCACCCGCTTCCAGTTCGAGGGTGGCCAGATGCCCTTCTTCCGGCGCATGCCGAAGATGGGCTTCTCCAACGTCAACTTCAAGACCCAGTTCTGGATCGTCAACCTGCGTGACATCGTCGCACACGACGACTTCAAGAAGGGTGGCGAGGTCACGCCCGAGGCGCTGGTCAAGGCGGGCCTGGTCCGCGACGACTCGCGGGACGTCAAGATCCTGGGCGCCCTGCCCGAAGGGTCGGACAAGCTGTCGGTGAAGCTGAGCATCACCGCCGCCCGGGTCACGGACTCGGCTCGCAAGCACATCGAGGGCGCGGGGGGCTCGGTGACCGAGACCGGCTCGCGTCGCGACCGCATCCGGGGCGTCGATCGCAACAGCGAGGACCGTTCGCCCAAGAATCAGACCAAGAAGAGCCGTCGCCGGGCGGTGCAGCAGGCGAAGTACGAGGCCGCCGCCAAGGGCGAGGTCCTGAAGAAGAAGTGATCGCCCGCGACCCGTCCCCCGTCGGGGCGCCGCACGGACGAGAGCGAGCGCAGGAGCGACGATGCTCTTTCAGACGATCGTCAATGTGTTCAAGATCGAGGAGCTGCGCAACAAGATCCTCTTCACGCTGGGGATGCTGGTCGTCTACCGGATCGGCTTCTGGATCCCCCTGCCGGGCGTCAACCAGGCGCAGCTGATCCAGTACTTCCAGTCGCAGACCCAGGCCGGCACCGGCTTCGGGCGCCTGGCCACCTACGTCAGCGTCTTCTCCGGCGGCTCGTTCGGGCAGTCCACGATCTTCGGCCTGGGCATCATGCCCTACATCACCGCCGCCATTATCTTCCAGCTCCTCGGCTCCGCCTCGCCCGCCCTCAAGAAGCTGCGCGAAGAGGGCCCGACCGGGACGCAGAAGATCCAGGAGTGGACGCGGTACATGACCGTTGGCCTGTGCATCATCCAGGCCATCGGCTGGCTCACGTTCATCACAACCCAGGGCCTGGTCTATCCCGAGTGGAAAGGCAACCCGCTCTGGTGGGCGATGTGCATCACGGCGCTCACGGCCGGCACCATCTTCATGATGTGGCTGGGTGAGCAGATCGACCGGTACGGCATCGGCAACGGCGTCTCGCTGATCATCATGGCGGGCATCCTCAGCCGCATGCCCAACGCCCTGATCTGGGTGTGGCAGAACTTCGAGCCGGGCGACCAGACCAAGATGGGCTGGATGGGTCTGCTCCTGCTCGTCGCTGGCTTCATCCTGGTCATCGCGGGGTCGGTGCTGATCACCGTCGCCCAGCGGCGCATCCCGGTGCAGCAGGCGAAGCACACCCGGGGTCGGCGCGTCTACGGCGGGCAGCGGTCCTACCTGCCCCTGCGCGTCAACCACGGCGGCGTCATGCCCATCATCTTCGCCAGCTCCCTGATGATCTTCCCCTCGGTCATCTTCGGCGCCTTGTACGAGCAGGCGCAGAACTCGGGCGCCGCCGGCTGGTGGCTCGGCACGACCCGCTGGTTCAACGACGCCTTCGCGATGGGCCAGTTCCCGTACATCCTCCTCTACGTCCTCATGGTCTACTTCTTCAGCTACTTCTGGATCACCGTCCAGTTCAACCCGGAGGAGATGTCCAAGCAGCTGCGCGACCACGGCTCGTTCGTGCCGGGCCTGCGCCCCGGGCCCAGGACCGCCGAGTACCTCGAGACAGTCATGGAGCGGATCACGTACGTGGGCGCCGCCTTCCTGGCGATCATCGCGGTGCTGCCCATGGTCGTGAACCGGGAGCTGAACATCTCGTTCATGGTGACGCAGTTCCTGGGAGGCACGGGGCTGCTGATCGTGGTCTCGGTGGCGCTGGACTTCCTGCAGCGTGTCGAGGCGAACCTGCTGATGCGCAACTACGCGGGCTTCCTGGGCGGCGGCGCCGACCAGAAGGCGCCCCGGATGCGCTCCGGGCGATAGCGCCCGCGCCCATGGGAGGCGCGCGTGCCCGTCCCAATCCGGTCAGCCGAGGACATCGAGGCGATCGCCCGCGCGGGCGAGGTCGTCTGGCGCGTGCTCGATGAGATGGTTGGCGTGTGCGCGCCGGGCGTGACCTCGCGCGAGCTCGACGCCAGGTGTGAGCGCCGCCTGCGTGAGCTGGGCGCCGAGGCGGTCCTGCGGGGTTTCCGCGACGGCGCCACTCCGGGGTTCCCCGGCGTCTGCTGCGTGAACATCAACGAGCAGATCGCCCACGCGACGCCCTCGGAGCGGGCGATCGTCCCGGGCGATGTCGTCTCGATCGATCTGACGGCGGGCGTCGGGGGATGGATCGCCGATGCGTGCCGCTCGGTGGTCGTGCCGGGGGGCGCGAGTACGGAGAGCACGAGGCTCGTGGGGGCGACGCGTGAGGCCCTGGCCCGGATGCTCAGGTGGTGCCGAGCGGGCGAGCGGTGGTCGTCGGTCGCTGCGGCGGCCTCCGGGGCGGCCAGGCAGGGCGGCTTCCGCCTCGTCCCCGGGCTCGCGGGGCACGGCGTGGGGCGGGCGGTCCACGAACCGCCCCTCTGCTGGCTGGGCTCCCCGGGCCCCGACTTCGTCCTGCGACCAGGGATGATCCTCACCCTCGAGCCGATCCTGACCGCCAGCGACGGCGGGATGCGCTCCCTCGACGACCGATGGACGATCGTCGCCTTGGACGGGGCGATCTCGGCGGGCGAGGAGCGGACCATCGCCATCACCCGCCGGGGGGCGCGCGTGCTCACAGGCCCAGACCCGCGGGAGGCCTAGGCGGGCCCAAACTGGCGTGCGGGGCGGGTCTTGCGCGTGACAGTCGGGGGGCGGCGGTCTAGGATCCTCACCCCCGGGCCCGCCCAGGGCGAGGGGGTCGTTGTGTCGGTGACGGGCGGGGATCCGCCCGCGAGATCCGCCTTTGGAAGGGGCTCGAGGATGAAGGTCAAGGCGAGTGTCAGGCGGATCTGCGCCCAGTGTCAGATCGTCCGCCGCAAGGGCAAGGTGCGGGTGATCTGCAAGGCGGACCCGAAGCACAAGCAGGTCCAGGGCTGAGAGGAAGCTGAGCATGCCGCGTATCGCAGGTGTCGACGTCCCGGACCGCAAGAAGATCTACTACGCGCTGCAGTACATCCACGGGATCGGGCCGAAGTTCGCGGCCGACCTGCTGGCCGAGGCGCAGATCAACCCGGACACGAAGGCGAACGAGCTGACCGACCAGCAGGTCGCGCAGGTGAACAACATCATCGACGCGAACTTCCTGGTGGAGGGCGCGCTGCGTCGTCAGGTGGCGCAGAACATCCAGCGTCTGCGCGACATCCGGTGCTACCGGGGGGATCGCCACCGCACGGGCCTGCCGACGCGGGGCCAGCGGACGCGCTGCAACGCCCGCACGCGCAAGGGCAAGAAGAAGACCGTCGCGGGCAAGAAGGGCGTGAAGGGCTGAGGCAGGCATTAGGCATCAGGGATTAGGCATTAGACAGACACACACTCGCAAGCTTCCAGCCCCGCTTCGGGGAACCTCAAGTGGGAGCGAATGGAGCGAGACACGATGGCGAAGGTCAAGAAGCAGAAGAAGATCCGCAAGAACGTCGTGCGTGGCATCGCCCACGTGAAGGCGACGCACAACAACACGATGGTGACCATCACCGACGTCAACGGCGAGACCCTCGCCTGGGACTCGGCTGGGACGATCGGCTTCAAGGGCGCCCGCAAGGCGACGCCCTTCGCCGCGACCCGCGCCGGCGAGCAGGTCGGGCACAAGGTCCGCAAGATGGGCGTCAGCGAGGTCGAGGTGAAGATCCGGGGCACGGGCGCGGGGCGTGAGTCCGCGGTCCAGGGCCTGGTCTCCACCGGCATCCGCGTGACCGCGATCGAGGATCACACCCCGGTGCCCCACAACGGGTGCCGCCCCAGGAAGAAGCGCCGCGTCTAAGGCGCCCGCGCGCCGCAGGATGCGGCGTGATGGTTCCCCGACGGAAAGAAGGCCCACCGGGCGCCCAGCAGGCCCGGCCAAGGCCGAGATCCGACGGGGGCAGGTTTGGAGAACCGCTGCTGGAGAGGATCTGAACCATGCGCGTTCGCTGGCGTGGGCTCGAGTTGCCGACCCGGGTCGTCTCCGACCCCAAGTTCCATTCCGACACGTTCGGTCGTTTTAGCGTCGAGCCGTTCGAGCGTGGCTTCGGCACGACCGTGGGCAACAGCCTGCGGCGTGTGCTGCTGAGTTCCCTGGAGGGGGCGGCGGTCACCGCCGTCAAGATCACGGGCGCCGAGCACGAGTTCACCACCCTCCCGGGCGTCCTCGAGGACGTCACGGACATCGTGCTGAACATCAAGAACCTGATCGTGAAGCTCGAGGGCGACGAGCCGCGGACGATGCGCCTGGCGGCCCAGGGCCCGGGCGAGGTGACCGCTGACCTGATCGAGGCGGACACCAACATCACGATCGTGAACAAGGATCTGGTGCTCGCGACGCTGACCGACGAGGTCGCGTTCGAGATGGAGCTTCGGGTCGCGAAGGGTCGCGGGTACGTGCCGGCGGCGGAGCTGCTCGCCGAGCAGGACGAGGAGGAGGTCGGCGTCATCCCGGTGGACGCGATCTACTCCCCGGTGCAGCGCGTCCGGTACAAGGTCGAGGACACGCGCGTCGGTCAGCGGACCAACTACGACAAGCTGACGATGGAGATCTGGACCGACGGGACCGTGACGCCCGAGATGGCGCTGGTCGAGGCGGGCAAGATCCTCCGCAAGCACCTGAACCCGTTCGTGCAGTACTTCGAGCTGGGCTCGGACCGCGTGAGCGAGGAGGCGGCGGCCGCCGCGGGCGTCGACGAGGAGCTGATCCGCAAGCTCTCGATGCCCATCTCGGAGATGGACCTGTCGGTCCGGGCGAGCAACTGCCTGGAGTCGGCGAGGATCGAGACGGTCGGGCAGCTGGTGACGCAGACCGAGCCGGAGCTGCTCAAGCTGCGTTCGTTCGGGCGCACGTCGCTGCGTGAGGTGAAGAGGAAGCTCCTGGACATCGGGCTTGATCTGGGCATGGAGCTGCCCGAGGGGTACACGAGCCAGGCCGCCGGTTGATCGGGGCCTGGATTTGCACGCGGGGAACGCGTCCCCGCCGGATTGGAGCAGGATCATGCGTCACCGCAAGGGCGGCTACAAGCTCAACCGGACGACCTCGCACAGGCGGGCGATGATGCGCAACATGGCGTCGAGCCTGTTCGAGCATGGCCAGATCGTGACGACGGTCCCGAAGGCCAAGACGGTGCAGCCGTTCGTCGAGAAGATCGTCACCAAGGCCAAGCGGGGCGACCTGCACGCGAGGCGTCAGGTGATCTCGATGCTCGGGGGCGATCGTCGGGCGTTCGCCTGGAGCCACATGCCGGCCAGCGCCACCGAGGAGGACCGCGAGCGCGTCGAGAACATGCGCGAGCGGGCCGAGGCGTACTTCGACCTGCCCCCGAGCGAGGAGGTCGAGCGGAACCGGTACGGCGAGCTCCGCAAGGCGCCGAGGCTTGTGAAGCACATCTTCGAGAACGTCGCGCCCCGGTTCGAGGACCGGGCGGGCGGGTACACCCGCATCATCAAGCTCGGGCGTCACCGGGTGGGCGATGCGGCGGAGCTGTGCGTGCTCCAGTTCGTCGGCGCCGAGGAAGGCCCGGAGATCGGCGGTCGCCCGTCGGGTCGTCGTCGCCAGGCCGACAAGCGGACGGCGTACGCCGCCAAGCTCCGCAAGGACAGCAAGCCCAAGGCGGAGTCGAAGCCGGCCGAGCCCGAGGCGAGCGCCGATGAGGCGCCCGAGGGTGATTCGGAGGCCTGAGGTTCGATACGCATTCCAACAAGCCCGCCCTTCGGGGCGGGCTTTTTCGTGCGCGGGACTCGGAGTGGCGAGTGTGCGCGGCGGGCTGGACGCCCTAACGTCCGGGCAACGCCCACGAGGACGCGGCTGGTGACCTCCACGCAACCACCCATGATCGTCGGCGCGGGCCCGGTTGGCCTGGCGGCGGCCCTGTTTCTCGCCCGTGCCGGGCGCCACGTTCGCATCGTCGAGGAACGCGCCGAGCCCTCGACGCACTCCAAGGCGCTGGCCATCAACCCGCGCACGCTCGACCTGCTCGAGCCCACCGGTATCACCGCCCGCATGCTCGAGATCGGCACGCCGATCTGGGGCGTGCATCTGCACCGGGGCGCCAAACGCATCGCTGCGGTCTCGCTCGCCGGGATCCATCCTCGTTACCCGCACATGCTCGCCCTGTCCCAGGCGACGACCGAGCGGCTGCTCGAAGAGGCGCTCGAGCGAGAGGGCGGGCGCGTCGAACGCGGCACGAAGCTCGTGGACTGCCGCAACGCGGGCGCCCACGTCGAGCTGACGCTCGAACACGCACAGGGCGAGCGCTCGCACGCCCAGGCGCCCTGGATGCTCGCCGCCGACGGCGCCCACAGCACCGCACGACACGCCCTCGCCGTCGACTTCCCCGGCGCCACGTTCCCCGATCAGTGGCATCTGGCCGACGCGCCCCTCCGCACGAACCACGACCCGCACCTCGCCCACGTCTTCTTCCTGCCACGTGGCGAGTTCCTGTTTCTGCTCCGTGTCGTGGACCCCGCGTACGAGCGTGTCGGCGTCGTCTGGCGCGTCATGGGCAACCGCCCGGACCCGCTCTCGCGCCTCGTCGGCGCCGAGGCAAGTGGCCAGCCCGTCTGGGAATCGAGCTTCCACGTCGCCCACCGCCTGGCGTCGAACATGACGCGGGGCGGCGTCTTTCTCGCGGGCGACGCGGCGCACATCCACTCGCCCGTCGGCGCCCGCGGCATGAACCTGGGCATCGAGGACGCGTGGGTGTTCGCAACCCTCGCCGAGGCCGACCGCCTCGGCGAGTACGAACGCCTCCGCCGCCCGGTGGATGCGGGGGTGGTCAGAAGTGTCGAACTGGTCTCGAAGATCGCCTCGGGCGAGTCGGCGATGTTCAGGGTCATCCGTCGATTCGTTCTCCCGCTGGCGATCCGCCTCGCCTTCGTCCGCCGACGGGCCCTGGCGACGGTCGCGGGGCTGGATCATCCGTTGCCAAGGATCAGCGCCTGAGCGGACGAGCGATGGTGGAGCCCCGCTATGATCCGCTCCTCATGCTGGAGCAGTTGGACGCGATCGAGAGCGAGGGGCTGGCGGGGCTGGACGCCGCGGGCGATGCCGACGCGCTCGAGGCGTGGCGTGTCGCCTACCTGGGCTCGAAGGGGCGGCTGAAGGGCCTGATGCCGAGCATGAAGGACGTGCCCAAGGAGCAGAAGGCCGAGGTCGGCAAGCGTCTCAACGAGGTCAAGGCCAAGCTCGAGTCCGCGTTCGAGGCGAGGAAGAACGGCGTCGGGGGCGGGGAGCGAGCCGCGGGCGGGCCCGTCATCGACATGACCGAGCCCGGCGTGATCCACTCCGAGGGCGTGGGGCGTCGGCACATCATCTCCCGCGTCCGTGACGAGTTGGTCGAGGTCTTCGCGCGGATGGGCTTCGCGGTCGCCCACGGCCCGGAGCTCGAGGACGACGAGCACAATTTCGTCAAGCTGAACATCCCCCCCGGGCACCCCGCGCGCGAGGCGATCGACAACTTCTATGTGGACCCACCCGACTCGGCGCTGCCCCGCATGCTCCGCTCGCAGACGAGCACGGTGCAGATCCGCACGATGGAGGACGCCGTCGCGAAGGGGTGGGGGCCCCCCTTGAAGATCATCTCTCCGGGGCGCGTCTACCGCCCGGACACGGTCGACGCGACGCACTCGTTCATGTTCCACCAGATCGAGGGGCTATACATCGACCGGGACGTCTCGATGGCGGACCTGAAGACGACGCTGTTCCAGTTCGCCCGGGCGTATTTCGGGGAGGGCGCGGAGGTGCGCCTGCGCCCGAGCTTCTTCCCGTTCACCGAGCCCAGCGCCGAGTTCGACATGAAGATCGCCCTCAAGCCGGGCGAGGCGCCCCGATGGATCGAGCTGGGCGGGTGCGGCGTCGTGGACCCGGCCGTCCTCGAGGCCTGCGGGATCGACCCGGAGGAGTGGTCGGGCTTCGCGTTCGGCTTCGGGATCGAGCGCCTGGCGATGGGCAAGTACAACATCCCAGACATCCGCCTGCTGTTCGAGAACGACGTGCGATTCCTCGAGCAGCTGTAGCGGGTTGCACTCGACTCGGCGCGATATCATCCGCGGGCGAACACGAACCGGGGGCTCGAAATGACCGAAGACCTGACTCCGCCGACCGACCGGACCACTGATGATGAGTTCGACCTCCGCGAGGCGCCCAAGTGGCCCAAGGTGGTCGGGATCATCTCGATCGTCTGGGGCGCGCTCGGACTGCTCTGCGGCGTCGGCGGGCTCGCGATGATGCCGCTCAGCTCGAGTTTCATGGAGCCGATGCTCGAGGGCGACCCCCCGCCGCCGACCGTCTCGTTCGGCCCCGTTGACTACGGGCTTGCCGCGCTGGGTCCGGTGCTCGCGATCCTTCTCATCGCCGCGGGCATCATGACGATCAACCGCAAGCGCGCCGGCTGGGCCGGGCACCTTCTCTACGCGTGCATCTCGATCCCGCTGCTGCTGTTCGCGACGTACAACAACTTCCAGAAGCAGGCCGGCCTCGAGCAATGGGCCCAGGACTACCCCGCCAACAAGTACGCGGAGATGATCAGCAAAAGCCAGGGCATGCAGCAGACCGCCGGCGCGGTCACCGCGATCGTCATGCTCGTGATCTTCCTCGCCTACCCGCTGTTCTGCCTCATCTGGTTCGGGCTGATGAAGACCAAGCACGAGCAGATGACCGGGGGCGTCGAGGAAGTCTTCTAGCCCGGGGCAAGCCTCGCCGGATGTCTCCGGTTCCGATGGTGGGCGGCGCCTACTCGCACCCCCCCGCGTAGTGCTGGAGGAAGAGCAGGACGTCGTCGATCGTGAAGACGCCGGGCGGGTCCGCGAGGTCCGCGGCCGGATCAGCGCTCGCGAACAGCTCCAGGAAGCGGAGCATGTCGCTGACGTCCAGCGTCCCGAACGGCGGCGCCAGGTCCGCCGGGCAGGGGTTCTGGACGCTCACGACCACCATCGTCGGATCGCTCTGGGCGCCCAGGTCATCGACGACGGTGTAGGCCAGCTCGTCCGACGTCGTCGGCGAGCCGTCGTGGGTGTAGGTGATCACGCCGGTGTCGGGATCGACCTCGGCCGAGCCGTACGAGGGCGGGACGACTACCTCGACGCTCGTCCGGTCGAGGGCGCCGTCGTCGTCCACGTCGTTGGCGAGGACGTCGATCGTGACCTTGGCGCCCCGGTCCACCTCGGCGACGTCCTCGCCCGCCGTCGGCGTTCGGTTGAGGTACTTCTTCCGCAGGTACTTCTCGACGCTCAGGCGTTGCGGCTCGGTCAGGGCCCGGTCGTAGACCAGGACCGCCGCGACGTCCATCCGGGTTCCGCGCTCGCCGTCGAGGGAGCGCCCGATGACCGCCGGCCCGGCGCTGGTCGCGATCGTGACGGCGCCGGCATCGATCACCTCGCCGTCACGGTAGTGGACGAGCGTGCCGCCCTGGAACACGGCGCCCTGGGTCATCCAGGCGTCGTCGATGCCCAGGACGCCCGAGTCGAGCGCGACGTCCGGGCACGAGCCACCGGCGACGAGCGTGCCGTCGTCGTCGACGCCCATCGAGAAACCGGTCGTGTCGTCGCCCGGGCAGTTCGCCGGCGCCTGACCATGGGCGAAGCCCGCGCCGGGCGAGTGGTACCGGGCGACGAGGAAGACACTCCGGTCGGAGTCGGCGAGCGGCATGGCGTTCACGCCGCTGACCGTCCCGAGCGCGTCGTCCACGCCATCGAGGGCGATCGCGTCGTGCCCACCGACCGCGCCGGGCAGCACCTGCGGCCCGCCCATCACCAGAACCTCGGCGCCCGTGGGCGAGAGGTCGGTCCAGTGCGTCACGCCCATCTCGTTGCGGGCGAGCCCGTCGTCCGACTCGAGGCGGAGCACGAGGCCCTCCTCGATCAGCACGCCGTCGTCGACCGGGCGGATCGCGATGGCGACGCTTGCCGGCTCGGACTCGCGCCCGTCGGAGTCGCGGACGGTGTACGTCAGCGTGTCGTTCTGGACCGGGGTCCCGTCGTGGGCATAGGTGATCGCGCCGGTCGAGGGATCGACCGAGGCCGAGCCGAAGCTGGGCTCGTCGACGATCGTGACGCTGCGGGGGTCGAGCTCGGCGTCGTCCGTGTCGTTCGCGAGAACATCGATCGTGACCGAGTCGAACTCGATGACTGTCGCGGCATCGTCCTGGGCGATCGGCCCCGGGTTCGCCGTCAGGTGCACCGTCGCAACCCCCGAGACCGCGCCCAGGGCGTCGGCGACGGTGTACGCGAAGGAGTCGAGGGTCGCCTCCTCATCGGTGCTGGTGTACGTGACGGCGCCCGTCGAGGCGTTCACGCTGACCTCGCCGTACGCGGGCGGCGTGACGACCGTCACGCTCGAGGGGTTCAGGGCGCCTTCGGGGTCCGTGTCGTTGGCGAGCACGTTGACCACGACCGAGCCACCCGGGGTGAAGTGCGATGTATCGCCCGCGGCGGTCGGCGCCTGGTTGACGCCGTCGTCCGTGATCACGACCGAGCCCTGCGCATCGGGGCCCGAGGCGGGCGAGGCGCCGGCGCTGGAGGCGAGCTGGACGACCTCGATGCCGCAGATCGACGGGTTCTCGACGCCGTGCACAAGCTGGACCTGGAGGAGGTTGTCCTGGGCGGTGACGGTGAAGGAGCGGACGTACGCCTTCTTCTGCCCGCCGCTCTCGGCGAACTTGTCCACGTTGTCCATCGCCAGCTGGCCCTCGATCAGCACGTCGAAGACGCGCTGCCCGGGCGCGGTGATCCCGTTGTAGATCTCCGACAGGTACAGGTGCACCTCGAGCTGGGCGCCCGGCGTGACCGGGAAGCTCCAGAGCATCTCCGAGCCGCCCGCGGCGTCCCAGCGCTCGGTCTTGAAAAGCTGCATCGGTGTCGAGGGGGGCACGCTCGGGCCGTACGCGATCGTCGAGTTGGTACCGAACGTCTTGTCGGTCTGCGAGGCGTTGACGTAGGGCGAGGGTGTGCCCGGGTTGGCGGGGCCACCCGCGGAGCCGCTCGAGACCGCCTGGTCCTCGTCCCAGCCGCGCTCAATGCCGTCGGGGCTCGGGATCGCCGGCCCGCCTGCGTTGATGCGGTAGAGCGTGACGGCGCCCGTGCCGAACTCGCGCAGCTCGGCGACGACGACGTTGGAGAGGTCGCTGACGCCGCCGGCGCCGGCGACGACCGCCGCGATGTGGTTGAGGCCGATGTCGCCCTCGGGCGAGGCGGTGCGCGTCAGCGTGACGTTCGCCGCGCCGTGCCCCGTGCCGTCGAGGGTGATGTCCTGCTCGCTGACGACGACGGCGGTGTTGGCCTCGAAGGGGTCGAGGTCGTAGGCGCCGCCTGGGACGCCGTCGGGGCGCAGGTGCGCCTCGACCACGAAGACGCGGACGCTCGCCCCGGGCTGGCCCGTGACGCGGACGGTCTGCGAGGGCGAGAGCACGACCGCCGGCCCGGCGCCGATGGTATCGAGGGTGATGGAGGGCGCCGCGGGTCGACCGTCCTTCGCGCTGGCGCTCGCGCCGCCGGGGACGCCCGGGATCGGCGTCAGTTCGGCGCTGTGGGTGAGGCCAGAGTCGAACTCGACCTCGAGCGTGGCGCCCGAGAGTTCGAGCCCGCAGACCGCGCCCGCGGGGCTCGGCCCCGGGTGACCATGAATGCTCAGGGGGTCGACGTCGATCGAGAACTCGAGCGTCTCACCCGGATCGAAGTCGGTGAAGGTCAGCTCGAGGGCGTCGTACCCCTCGGTCCCGTCCACGCCATTGTGGAGTTGGAGGTACTGGGGCGAGCCGATGCCCACGCCCGAGTCGGTGTCGACCCGGAAGGCGAGCGCCTGGAAGTCGCCGGCGCCCCCGAAGGGGTCGAAGATCATGTCGGGCAGGATCGAGCCGGGCAGGGAGACGCGGGCGCGGACGATCTTCTCGCCGTTGGTGGAGTTGTTGGTGAGGCGGAAGGCGCGGGCGTTGCCCGAGCCGGCGCCGATGGGTCCGTCGGGGGTGACGCCGAGCGTCGCGACGCCGCCGTCTTCGGGCGCGTCCTCGAGCGAGACAACCTCGACGCCCTTGATCGACGGGTTCTCCTTGACGTGGACGAGCTGAACGTCCACCGAGCCGTCGCTGACGATCTGGAACTTCTCGACGCGCCCGACCCAGCGTCCGCCGGTGACGGCGTACACGTCGTAGTCGTTGAGCACGAGCGACCCGTCGATCGTGACGTCGAAGATCCGCTTGCCGACCGACGTGAAGGCGATCTCGGCCATGTACAGCCGCACCTCGACCGCCTGACCCGCGGGGACCGGGAAGCTGTACGTCAGCTCCGAGCCCGTCGCCGGGTCCCAGCGCTCGGTCTGGAAGACCGCCTGGGGCGTCCCCGCGGGGATGGTCGAACTCGTCATGTTGATCGTGTGCGTCGTCGAGGCGGTGTTGTTGCCGGATCCCGGCACGTTGGAGTACGACGAGGGCGCCGCCGACGTGTCCGCGGACCAGTCCCCACCCGACGCGCCGATGGTCGGCCCGCCCGCATTGACGCGGTAGAGCGTCGCGCCCGGGTCGACGCCCGGGGTGACCGTGATCGAGACGAGGGCCGCGTTCGAAGTCGCCCCGTCGTCGTCCTTGACCGTGTATGTGAACGAGTCGGACGTGGTGGAGGATCCGTCATGGGTGTACGTCGCGGCCCCGGTCGAGGGGTTGATCGAGACGCTGCCGTGCGCTGGCGGGGAGGCCAGCGCGGTGGTGGAGGGCACGAGCGTGCCGTCCGGGTCGGAGTCGTTGGCGAGCAGCGGGATCACGACCGAGGAGCCCTGGGGCACGCTGGCCGAGTCGTTGACCGCGACGGGCGGGGTGTTGCCCCCGCCGCCACTGACCGCGACGACCTCGATGCCGCTGATCTGCGGGTTCTGAACCTGATGGATGAAGTCGAGGTCGAGCGTGCCGTCCTGGACCGTGACCTGGTGGGCGAGCATGTACCCGTGGAAGAGGCCGTGCGAGCCGCCCATGTCAATGTCGTCGAAGGCGAGCTGGCCCTCGACCTGGACGTCGAAGACGCGCTTGCCCGCCGAGGCGGCGCCCGACCAGATCTCACCCAGGTACAGACGCACCTCGACCGTCGTGCCAGACGCGACCGGGAAGGCCCAGTGCATCTCGGGCGCCGCGGGCGGGTCCCAGCGGCTCGACTGGAACATCGCCATCGGCGCCGCCGCCGGCACGGACCCGTCCAGGATGATGGTCGAGCCATTCGTGGCGATGCTCGTCGTCCCGGTGAGGTAGGGTGATGGCGAGGTCGCGGTGTCCCCGCTCCACGCGGGCGCGGAGCTGTCCGCCGCCGCCAGCGTCGCCCCGCCCACGTTCACGCGGTAGAGCACGTCACCACTCGAGGTCAGCCCCGAGCCCGAGAGCGGGACCACGAGCGGGCTGCCCGAGCCGTTGTGCGTCACAGTCAGTTGCCCGGAATACGCCCCGCCGGACGTGGGCGAGAAGCGCACGATCAGGGGCAAGTTTCCACCGGCGCCGATCGTGGTCGGGAACGACGGCGGGCTCACGAGCGTGAAGCCGGCGCCCGTCACCGTCGCGCCCGTGACCTGGACGGACGAGCTGCCCGCGTTCAGCGTCACGCCCTGCGTCGAGGAC
Source organism: Phycisphaerales bacterium (assembly GCA_041402005.1). GTDB lineage: Bacteria > Planctomycetota > Phycisphaerae > Phycisphaerales > UBA1924 > JAJRXR01. The sequence continues at coordinate 47,025 of JAWKTB010000008.1, forward strand.
GCGCCCACGACGACCGAGCCGAAGTTCACCGTTGCCGGCGAGGGCGTCAGGGCCTGATCGACCAGCTGCACGACGCTCGTGTTCGAGATTCGGCTGTTGCGCCCGTCGGCGCCGACGATCACCGCCGCGATGTGCGAGATCCCGCCCTCGGCCTCGGTCTTGTGCAGCGTGATCGGGATGTCAACGAAGCCGCCCGCGCCTGCCGTGCCGGTGTACTCCTGCACGCTGATGGCGGTGTTGGCCTCGAAGGGGTCGATGTCGTGCCCGCCGCCCGGGACACCGCTCAGGTAGAGCCCGCCCTCGATGACGACCAGGCGCACGCTCGAGCCGCTGGGCGCGCCGACGCGGACCGTCTGCCCAGCGCTCGAGACCGTCGCCGGCTCGCTGACGCCGAGCACGTCCACAGTCGGCGCCCCGAGGGTGGCGGGGCGCATCGTGACCGTGGACGCGTCGAGCGTCGTGCCCTTGCGGAACGTGTCGCTCTCGAGGATCGTCCCGTCGCTGAACGTGACGCGCACGTACGACCCGGACAGCTCGAGGCCGGAGACCGAGCCGGACTCGTGGGGGCCCGGGCGGGCGGCGCCGTTGATGCTCGTCGGATCGCAGTCCACCGCGAAGGCGAAGTTCTCGCCCGGGTCGAAGTCGTTGAACACGACCGCCACCGTCTGGAATCCCCCGTCGAGGGGCCACGCGAAGGTGTGCGACTGCAGCCCAACCGCGCCGGCGTTCCCATCCGGGGTGAACGGACGCCCGAGCGTGTCGCCCGCGGTCCCGTTGGGGTCGAAGACCATGTCGGGGAACATCGCGGTGTCGATCGCGAAGGCGACCTGCGTGATCTTCTGCCCGCCGGTCGAGGTGTTCTGGATCTGGAACGACCCGTCGTTGTAGGTGCTGCCGTCGATGGTCGAGCCGGGCGGGTCGATCGTGACGACCGCCGCGGCGCCAGCGCCCTCGGGGTACACGCGGATGTCGTCCCATGTCGCGGCGTAGGGCGTCCCGCCCCGCGAGGTCGCCATGATCCCCACCGCCAGGGCCTTGCTGGGGTCGCGGAGGAAGTCGAGCGTGGCGCCGAGCAGCGCGATCGGCGAGCCGATGTTCTGCTCTGGCCCGCCGTCGATCGAGATCCGCGGCTGCACCGTTCCCGCGGCCGGGTCGACGACGAGCATGAGCTGCACCGAGCCCGCCGACAGGAAGCTCAGGGGCGTGAGAGTGTCCTGCACGACCGTCCCGGAGGACTCGTGCACGATGCGGACGCCCACGCCCGAGCCGCTCTTGGAGCCAAGCGCGATCTCCAGGTAGTTGTCCTGATCGCCCGTGCCGATGTAGATGCCGCCCGACTCATTGCCGACCGGCGTCCGCTCGTCGAAGTAGGGGGCGTCGAAGCCCGAGGCGACGACAAACTTCCCGGTCGCGCTCGAGACGTTGACGCCGAACTGGAACGCGTTGTTCTGCGTGTTCAGGGAGGCGTAGGCGTCGCCGGCGTCGATGACGTCGATCGTGAACTTGCCCGCGGCGCCGCCCGGGGTCAGGTCGTCGACGTTGTAGTGGCCCAGGTAGTCCACCCCGTCGGTCATGAGCCCGGTGAACCCGAGGCCGAACAGCCCGAAGCCCGGCTCGCCGACCGCCCAGCCGTAGTCGATGGGCATGTTGGTCGACATCCCGTTGGCGGCGTCGATCGCGTAGGCGTCGGTGGTGTCGGGGATGCCGTCGTTGTCGTCGTCGTTGTCGGTCAGGTCGCCCGTCATGTCCCCGTCGTTGTCGGGGGGCACGCTGCCGGCCGAGCAGGGGTCGGAGCCGGATGCGATCTCGTCGGCGTTGTCGTAGCCGTCGCTGTCCTCGTCGAGGGCGGGGTTGTTCGCGCCCGTGCACGAGCCCGAGTCGGCCGGCTCGAAGACGTAGATCTTGCCCCCCGGGTGGTCGCAGGACCAGATCGTGCCCGGGAAGACCTGGCCCGAGCCCTGGGCGGTGACGTCGAGCTGACGCGTGCCGACGTTGGCGAAGAGCGTCTGCACCGAGGCGGTCGTGCCGCTTGGCCCGAGGATGATCCGCTCGATCGAGTTGCCCGTCCACGTGGCGGCGATGAGGTTGCCCTGCATCGCGCCGCCGAAGTTGTTGGCGGTGTACTCACACAGACCGTTGGTGGAGGAGCTCCAGACGTGCAGGGCGCCGTCCTGCGTGCCCGGAACGAGGTAGTTGCACTGTTGAGGGTCTGCGGTCCCCGGGGGGATGGGGCTGAGGCCGTTGATCGTCGCGCCGGCGCGGAAGGGCACGGGGTGTCCGCCGTACCCGCCGTTCGCGTCCCCGAGCATGCCGAGGTAGTGAAGCTGGTCGCCGTAGGAGTGCGAGCCCGACTCGTTCTGCGCGTTGCCGCACGAGATGGGCGGGCCGCCCCAGCCGTTGTTGGGCCCGTTGTCGATGGTGTACAGCCGACCCGTGCTCGTGATGAGGATGTCGTAGGGGTTGCGGTAGCCGGGGGCCCAGACCTGCACGGGGCCACCGGCGACGATCTTCGCCTGATTCGCGCCGTCGTTTCCGCCGAAGGGGTCGTTCTCGTCGCTCCCGCCCGGGCCCGTGTTGGGGCGCGTCGGGTCGTCGAGCGTCGGAATGTCGTACGTGGAGTTCCCGATCGCGTCGAGGTCGACGCGGAGAATGGCGGCGGACAACGCGTAATCGGGCGTGAGCCCGAAGTTGTTCGCCGGCGCGCCCATGTTCGTGTTGCCGCCCTGGGCAATGTAGATGTACCCGTTGGCGGCGTCGAGCGCCATGCCGTTGGAGGCGTGGTTCTCCTCGCACCGCGGGAGTCCGCGCACGAGATCGACCTTCGTCCACGTCGAGCCGGTCCAGGTGAGGCGCGAGAGGATGCCCGAGTTGGTGTCGAGCCCAGAGTCCTCGCCGACCGCGATGCGGGGGTCCGAGGACGTGACGTAGATCATCGGATTGGCGGCGGTCCCCGTGACCAGCAGGCCCGTCACCATCCGCTTGAACTGCTCCGGCGCGAGCGAGCCGTCGTCGTTGTGGTTCGGAATGTCATTGATGATGTTGACGGTCTCGGTCGCGCTGACCGAATACGCGCCCGCGCCGGTCCGGGTGACTGTGAAGATCTTGATCAGCCCGTTCTGCTGCGAAACGTACAGGCGCCCGTCCGGCCCGAACTGGAGGCTCGTCGGCTGCGACAGGCTCGCCCCCCCGAGCGTGCCCTTCGTGAAGCTGGGCTGACCCTGGGCGGCGGCATGACTGGTCAGGGCGGCGAGGGCCGCCACAACCCCGAGCGCGAACAAACGGCTGGTGCGCATCGTCTCTCTCCAACTGGTCCGACGCCCACAGAGGACCCCACGCCGCCCACCGACGCCCCCATTCCGGGTCCGGCGGGCGACGAGCGCCCCGGCGCAAGCCTCCTCCTCCTCACAGATTACCGATCTTCACGCGCTGGACGCCCCCCAGATTCTCCTCGAGACCCCGAAACCTCGGGCCCGAAAACCGGTAATGAGGGGTTGACCGGCTACGACGCATGTAGTAGCTTGGCTACGACACATGTAGTAGGGCCCGTGACCCCGCCCGGGGCTGGCCCTGAGGGAGCGCGACGCCCGTGCCACCCCGCAGCACCGACCTGACCGACTCCGAGCTCGAGGTCCTCAAGGCCCTCTGGGACCTGGGCCCCTCGAGCGTCCGCGAGGTCCGCGACCACCTGGGCGCCCAGGGGCGGGATCTGGCCTACACGACCGTGCTGACCTTCCTGACCCGCCTGAAGGCCAAACGCTTCGTCTCCAGCCGCAAGACGGGCCAGGCCTACGTCTACACCCCCAAGGTCACCCGAGACAAGGTCAGCGGCGCCCGGGTCCGCTCCCTGATGGAGCAGCTCTTCGATGGCTCCCCGGCCCCCCTCGTCCTCCAGCTCGTCCGCACCCAGCGCTTCACCCCCGAGGAGCTCGCCCAGCTCCGTGACCTCCTGGATTCCCTGGACACGCCCGAGGGTGGGGGGGAGGCCTGATGAATCCCGACTTGGTCCAGGTCGACACGCTCTGGATCGGGGCGCTGATCGCCATCCCCGTCGCAGCACTCATCGCCCTTGTCTGCCGCATCGGCGTCCGCTCGCCGGCCACGCGCCACGCCCTCTGGCTGATTGCCCTGCTGGCGTTCGTCGCCCCCAGCGTCGTCTCGATGACGGGCGTGCCCGCCTGGATCGCCCAGATCAGGGCGCACGTCATCGCGTCGCGTGTACAAGTCCCTGAGATTCCCCACGAATCGGCGCTGCCCGAGGCGGAAGGCGATCCGCCGCCGCGCACGCCTCTCATCGAATCAACCCGCGAGCACGCCACCTTCGAGGGCTTCGAACCCCTGCCCACGGAACTCGCGTTTCCCAGGCAGAACCCCAGTCCGTCACCCGACGTCTTCTTCACGCCGATCGAGGCGACACCGCGCGACGCGGTCTGGACCGAACCACGCGTCGACGACGCCCCGATCAGCTCGACCGTCTCGCCGCCGGCAGGCCCCGCGCCGACCGAGACGTTCGACGCGGAGGTTTCGCCGACGGCCAAGATCGGCTACGGCATCCTGATCGACCGCGCCCGCGCGCAGCTCATGGCCTGGAGCGCCTGGGGCGACCGCGTCGTGTCCAGCCTCGGATCGGTCCCCCCGGTCTCGGGCGTGGTCTGGCTCCTGGGCGCGCTGCTCGCCGTGGCGCTGCTGGCCTCGCGAATCATGCTGGATCGGCACACGCTCCGCCAGGCGTCGCCACCGAGCATTGCGGACCAGGCGCTCCTGCGCCGCGCCGCCGACCAGATCGCTCTCAAGCGACCCCCACCCCTCCGCTTCGTCGCCCGGCGTGTGTCGCCGATGGTCACCTGCGGCCCGCGCCGACGCCTCGTCATCCCCCGCTCGCTCTGGGACGATCTCGACGAGGACGCCCGTCTCTCCGTCCTGCTCCACGAGCTGGCCCATATCAAGCGTCGCGACCACTGGACGCACTGGCTCTGTGCCGGGGTCGGCCTCCTCTACTGGTGGCACCCGCTCGTCTGGCTCGTGCGTTCGCGCCTGGCCGACGAGGCGGACCTCGCCTGCGACGCCTGGGTGACATCGCTCATGCCCGGCGGGCGTCGCGTGTACGCGACCGCCCTGCTCCGCGCCACCTCGTTCGTGAGCGAGGGGCGTTCCCGATCAAGACCCCGCGCCGGCGCGTCGCTGGCGATGGCCGCGTCCAGCACACGCCGTCTCTCGAGGAGACTCACCATGGTGATGACACACTCGGTCCGCCCCCGCCTGAGCGCCACGGGCACATCCGTCGTCGGCATCCTCGCCGTCCTGGCCCTGATCGTCCTGCCGGGCTTTGCCTGCCCGCCCGACGAGAAGGAGAAGTCCGCCCCGGCCGACGTGTACTTCGGCGATCTCCACGAGCCCGACGACAGCACCTTCGACGAGCACATGCGCCACCGCGAGGACGCCGTCCACGAGGAGGACATGACCCGACTCATGGAGCGTCTGCACGAGCTGGAGACTCGCCTGGGCGGCCTGCACGAGCAGCTCGACGCGCGTCGGCACGCCGACCTCCATGAGGACACGCCCCACCTCGACCATCGCATCGACCTGATCGTCCCCGATGCGCCGTCGCCCATGGATGAAGACGATCGCATCGACCGCCTGTACATCATCCCGGGCGGACGCCTCGAGGCGCTCAGCGCCCTCATGGTCCGCTCCGATGTCCCGATCCTCGTCACGGCGCAGGACGAGGGGATCGTCGTGCATGCCTCCAGGCGTGACCAGGACACCTTCGCACGCTTCGCCGCCATGATCTGCCCCGAGGGCGTGACCGTCATCGACACCGATTCGGGGCAGCGTTCCATGCTCTCCGGACAGGCGCTGCGGGGACTGCGGACGACCTCCCGTGTCGGCGCCGGACCGAGCGGGCTGGCTCCCCTCGCGTTCTCAGGGCCCGGCGTCTTCGCCGTCGTCGGATCGGACGACGGGGAGTGCGAGAAGGAGTGCGCCGAGGCGTGCGTCGGCGACTGTGGGGAAGGGTGCGAGGGGTGCGACGGATGCGAGATGGCGCCGGAGGCCAAGGCGTCCGACCCGTTCACGGGCGCCGGCGCCCCCACGCCCGAGCGTCGCGCCGCGGTCGAGGCGATGCGCGTCCGTCTGCGTGACCTCCGCCAGAGCCAGCAGCGGCTGGTGGAGACCGCACGCGTGAACTCCAACGAGCGGCGCGTACACGAGACCCGTGCGGCCCAGATGGTGCGTCAGGCCGATCGGCTGAGCGAGCAGGCCGACCGCGAGGAGGAGCGTGCGGACCAGGCCGAGGAGGCCGCCGACGAGATGTCCGACGAGGCCGACGCCCGCGAGAGCGATGGCGACGTGGCCCGGGCCCGGTCGATGCGTGAGCGTGCCGAGGTGATGCGTCAGCAGTCGCGGGAGCGTCGCGAGCGGGCGGACGTGATCCGGACCCAGTCGGACGAGGTGGAGGCCGCCGCCGAGCGGGCCAGCGAGGAGGCCGAGCGGGTCCAGGACATGGTCGACGAGTTCGAGGAGGCGATCGAGGAGCTGAGCGCGGAGATCGAGGCCCTCGAGGAGGAACTCACGGAGCTGGCCCGCGCCCTGGGGGGCGCCAGCCGCTGAAAAGACCCACGGGAGGCCCACAATCGGGCGACCCATTGATCCGCGGCGGACGGCGCCCATACTTCGGGCAGGCTGGTTGAGACCCCCACCCGCCTGACTTGGCGCCGTCCGTCCGCCTGCGCGCCGCGGGGGGTCCGTCCTGCGCCAAAACCCGAGAGGCGTTCCTTATGGCAACCCAACCCCACCGCCGCCGTCTCATTGCCCTGGCGATCGTGCTGGGCGCCCTGACACCCGCCCTGACCGCGGTCGCGGCCCCCGAGCACGACGAGCGGGCGTACTACACCGCCAATGGCCTGCTCAACCGGGGCCTCTATGACCTGGCCGCCGACGAGTACCGACGCTTCCTCGAGTCCAACGCGGACCACGAGAAGGCGCCCCTCGCGCACTACGGCCTTGGTGTCGCCCTCTACCGCCTGGGCCAGCACGCCGAGGCGCTCGAGCAGCTCGACATGGTGGCGGGGGACGAGGCCTTCGAGTTCGCCGCCGAGACCGACCTGTTGAGGGGGCACTGCCACCTGGCGCTCAACGCCCCGGAGGAGGCGGCCCGCGACTTCGCGAGCGTCGTCCGTGAGCACGCGGACCACGCCTCCGCGCCCGACGCGGCGGTGCTGCTCGTCGAGTCCCTCAACCGCGCCGGGCGCCACGACGAGGCGGTCCAGGCCGCCGACGCCGTCGCCAAGCGCTGGCCCGACGCCCCGATGCGCGACCGGGCCGAGCTGTTCAAGGGGCTCTCGCTGCTAGCAACCGACCACCCGACCGAGGCCGCTGACGCGTTCGAGGGGATCGTGCGCCGCTCGCCCGACGGCGAGCTTGCGAACAACGCCCAGCTCCTGCTCGCCCAGTCGAGACACCGCCTGGGCGCCCAGGACGACGCGGAGCAGGCGTACCGGCGCGTCATCGACCGCGCGCCCCCGGAGCTTGCCGCGGAGGCGATGGTCGGGCTGGGTCAGCTCGAGCGCCAGCGTGGACGATTCAAGGAGGCGGCCAAGACGCTCGACGACGCGCTGACGCGATACCCGGACTCGCCGATGGCGCCCCGGGCGTCGCTCGAACGCGCCCGCGTCAGTCTCGAGACGAACGACCTTGACGCCGCGACCAAGACCCTCGACCGCCTCGCGAGCGAGGGGCCCAAGGACCTGCGGGACGACGCGACGTACTGGCGCGCGAAGGTGGACCTGCGCCGGGGCGACGCCGAGCGTGCCGCCGCCCGCCTCGAGCAGGCCGCGAGCGACTACCCCGAGAGCGAGCTGCGCCCCGAGATGGTGTACGACCGGGCGATCGCCCTGTCGCGTGCCGAGCGGCGCGAGGAGGCGGCCGACACGATCAAGTCGTTCCTGAAGGCGTACCCGAAGCATCGCCTGACGCCCGACGCGCTGCACGCCGCGGCCTCGATCGCGCACGCGAGGGGCCTCTACGACGACTCGCTCGCGATGTGCGCGCTCTTCGAGGCCTCGTTCGCCGACAACCCGCTCGCGCCCGAGGTCGAGATGCTCCGGGCCGAGAACGAGTACATGCGGGGGAACCTGAAGCCCGCGGAGGGCGCGTACCGGGCGGTCCTGGCGAGCAACATCCCCGAGTCACTGTCGACCCGAGCGTCGTACCGCCTCGGCATGACGCTCTACCGCGACGGGCGCTTCGGGGAGGCCGAGCCCATGCTGCTCAAGGCCGCCGACCTCGCCGAGTCCGACCCGAGCTACGCGCGGTCGCTGGTCGCCCTGGGCGACGGGTACTTCGAGCAGGGGGACTGGAAGAAGTCGGAGGGGATGTTCTCGCGCGTGGTCTCGCTGAACGCCGAGTCCACGCCGATCGACGATGCGCTCTTGAAGCTCGGCCTGTCGCTCGAGCGTCAGGGCGAGTACGAGCGGGCGGTGGCGGTCTTCCGACGCCTGCTCGTCGAGCACCCGGGCTCGGATCGGCGTCTGCACGCCGAGTTCGAGCTGGCGCAGTCGCTGGTCGCCCTGGAGCGTTACGGCGAGGCCGAGCCGCATTTGCAGGCGGTCCTCGACAGCGAGGACAACGAGCGGTTCGCGGCCCACGCGATGAACCACATGGGCGCGGTCGCGCGGGCGCGTGGGGATCACGCCGCCGCCGCCGACTGGTTCCGGCGCGCCGCCGAGGCGGGGGGTGACGACCTTGGCGCCCGTGCGATGTACGACCAGGCCGAGTCGCTGCTGGTCGCGGGCAACGCCCAGGCCGCGGTCGAGCGCTTCACGCAGTTCCTGGACGAGCACCCGGACCACGAGCTGGCCGCCCGCGCCGGGGCGCGTCGTGCCGTCGCCCTCTCGCGCGCCGACCGCCCGGAAGAAGCGCTGAAGGAGATCGAGGCGATCGAGCGGGGCCCGATGAGCGCCCTGCCCGAGCGCATCCGACACGCCGTGATGTACGAGAAGGCGTGGAGCCTGCGCGCCGTCAAGCGTCCCGAGGACGCGGCGGTCGCCTACCGCGACCTGCTCGCCCAGCCCGTGGACACGACGCTCCGGGCCTACGCCCTGCTCGACCTGGGCGGGATCGAGCTCGACGCCGAGCACTGGGACAAGGCGAGCGAGGCCCTCGGCGAGCTGGTGACGCTCCTCGAGTCCGAGCAAGGGGACTGGGACGACGACGTGCGCGCCCAGGGGGCGTACCGCCTCGCCGCCGCCTCGCTCCGCCTGGGCGACAACGAGCGCGCCGTCGAGCTGCTCGACGGCTTCAGCGATCGGTATCCAAGCTCGGACCTCGTCCCCGCCGCGGGAATCGCGTGCGGCGAGGCCCAGTCCAACCTCGGGCGTCACGAGAAGGCCGCCGACGAGTACGCCCGCGTCGCCCGCGACCACGAGGACTCGGAGTACGCCCCGACCGCGCTGCTGCGCCTGGGCGACGAGATGGTCGCGTTGCAGCGTTGGGAGGACGCCGAGCGCGCCTTCGGGCGGTTCCTCGAGTCGCACGCCGACGACGAGCGCTGGTTCCAGGCCCGCTTCGGCATGGGCTGGGCCAAGGAGCAGGACGCCAAGCAGGCCGACGCGATCGAGGACTACCGCAGGGTCGTCGACCGTCACCAGGGCCCGACCGCCGCCCGTGCCCAGTTCCAGATTGGCGAGTGCCTGTACGCGATGGGGCGCCTGGACGAGGCGGTGACCGAGCTGCTGCGTGTGGACATTCTCTACGCCTACGACGAGTGGAGCGCCGCGGCCCTGTACGAGGCGGGTCGCTGCCTCGAGCAGCTCCAACGCCCCAACAAGGCGCGCGAGCAGTACGAGCAAGTCGTCCAGCGATTCCCCAACGAACGCTGGGCGCCGATGGCGCAGGACCGGCTCAAGCAGATCCGGACGACGCCGCCCCCGGGACAGGGACCCTGAGGCGAGCGCGAGAGAGCGGTGGGACGCCGGTGGGCGGCGTCGAAGGGAGGTGACGTTTGGATGTGTTGCAGGTGATCGCGGCCGCGCCGTCGGGCGGCGCCTCCGCCGCCGGCGCGATGTCGATCTGGGAGTTCATCCTCAAGGGCGGCGTGATGATGATCCCGATCGGGATCTGCTCACTCGTCGCCCTCGCGGTGGTGGTCGAGCGTCTGATGGTGCTGTCGCGTCCGCGCGTGCTCCCGTCGGGGCTGACGAAGAAGGTTGACGACGCCCTCGATGAGGGTGGCCCCGCGGGGATCGAGCGGGCGCTCGACGTCTGCCGCAAGGACGACAGCCCGCTCGCGCGCGTGCTCGGGGCGGGTATCCGACGTCTCGGGCGCCCGATCGAGCTGGTCGAGAAGGCGCTGGCGGACGCGGGCGAGTGGGAGACGCTCCAGCTTCGCAAGCGCCTGCGCGTGCTCTCGGTGTGCGCCTCGGTCTCGCCCCTGTTGGGCCTGACGGGCACGATCTTCGGCATGATCACCGCCTTCCAGACCGTCGCCAACTCGGGCGAGGCGCTGGGCAAGGCGGAGCTGCTCGCCGAGGGGATCTACGAGGCGATGGTGACGACCGCCGCGGGCCTGCTCGTCGCGATCCCGGCGTTGATCTGCTACCACTGGCTCAGCTCGAAGATCGAGCGGTTGGCGTCGGGCATGGACCGGGCGGCGGTGTCGCTGGTGGAGCGGTACGCCGAGCCCGCCACCGGGCACGCGATCGCTCCGCCCTTCTCCCCAAGCTCCAACGGCGAGCCCGCCGGCGTCGTCGGCGCCGAGGCCTAGGAGGGCAGACGCGATGCTCATCCGTGGTCGCAAGGTCGGCGAGGGCGGCGTCTCGATCGAGCTCACGCCCATCATCGACATGGTCTTCCTCCTGCTCATCTTCTTCCTGGTCGCGACGACCTACCACCAGACCGAGCGGGAGATGCAGATCGCGCTGCCCGATGCCGAGTCCGCCGGCCCGATCTCGGTCTCGCTCAAGGAGATCATCGTCAACGTCGCGTCGGACGGCAGGATCATCGTCTCGGGGCGCGAGGTGTCGGGCGATGACCTCCGCCAGATCATCTCGACCGCCGCCGAGGCGAACCCGGGCCAGAAGGTGACGGTGCGTGGCGACCGTTCAACGCCGTACGACGCGATCGTGGGCGTCCTGGACATCTGCAAGAGCGCCGGCGTGCAGGAGCCGTTCCTGGACACGGTGCCCACGCCGTAGGGGAGTCCGATGCGTCGCGTCGCGTTGTGGCTTCTGGTAGCGCTGCTGGTCGCGGGGGCGGTCTCGGGCCTCGCGCTGCTGGCGCGCCGCCAGGCCGAGCGCGAGGCGACGGTCTACACCGACGGGAGCACGATCGCCGTTCCCGCCAAGGACGCGCCCCTGCGCACGATCCTCTGGACGCCGCCCGAGCCCCTGCCGGGCGACGTCAACACGCCGGGCGACGACTCGCAGCCGCGCGTCAGCCTCGACGGCTCGACGCTTTTCTTCGTGCGCGGTCGCGCCGGGGGCGGGGCGGATATCTGGTGGGCACGGCGTGATGGCGACGCCTGGGCCGACCCCGCGCCCATCGACGCGATCAACACGACGTACGACGAGCTGACCCCCTGCCCGACGCCGCGTGGCGACGCTCTCGTCTTCGCCTCGGACCGGCCCGCGGGCGTCGGCGGGTACGACCTCTGGATCGCCCGGCGCGACGGCGACACGTGGTCGAGCCCCGTCTGGCTGGGCGACAAGGTCAACACGCCACACAACGACTACGCGCCGAGCCTCTCGCCCGAAGGCTTGTGGCTCTGGTACGCCTCGAACCGACCCGACAAGGACCTCGCCAACAACGAGCCGAAGGCGGGCGAGGCGACGATCGACCCCTTCGCGCCGCCGACGCCCCCGGGCGATTATGACATCTATCGCGCCCGCCTGATCGGTGACGCCGCGACGTCCGTCACGCGCATCGAATCGCTTTGCTCGGAAATGGACGATGTCTCACCAGCATGGTCGCCTGCGGGCGACTTCGTCTACTTCGCCTCGAACCGCGCCGAGGACACGGGCTTCGACCTCTACCGCGTCCGCATCGCCGACGGCGTCCCCCTCGCTCCCGAGCCCCTGGGGCCCACCATCAACACCGCGCGCGACGAACTCGACCCCGGCGTCGCCCTGGGTGGTTTCGAGTTGCTGTTCTCGATCGCCCTGCCCGCCGACGACGCCGACGACTCGCCCGACCTCGACCTGGCCCGCTCGCTCTCGCGCGAGGTCTACCCCGTCGTCGACCGTTCGCGGTTGAAGCTCGACCTGTCGCACATCTGGGACCTCTTCGGCCCCTGGCTGCTGTGGCTGCTGCTTCTCCTGTTCCTGTTGCTGCTGCTCCTCAAGTTCCGCTCGAGCCCCGCCGCCCAAGGGCGCTGGCGGAAGATGAGCCTGCTCGCCCGCTGCCTCTTGCTGTCGATGCTCATCCATGCGCTGCTGCTCGCCTTGCTCGGTCTCTGGCGCGTCTCAGCCGGCATCGGGGACCTGCTCGAAGACGAGGGCGGCATGCGCATCCGCCTGACCTCCTCACGCGCGGGCGTCGAGAGCCAGATCGCCGGCGGCTTCGTCGAGGCGCCCGCCGAGGTCGCCCAATCGGCGTCCACGTCACGTGCTCAGGCGCAGGCCGAGTCGGCGCCCGCGACGCTGATGCAGACCGGCGCCGACCGTGCCGCGTTGAGCGCGGAGCAATCGGTCGCGCCGCTTGCTCCTGCCTCGACGAGTGAAGATGCGCCGACCGCCGAGCCGACGGAGGTCGCGACCGCCGCCGCGCCGGGCGAGGTCTCGACGCCCGTGTCGGTCCGCTCGCAAGCCGTCGGAGAAGACGTCAGCGTCGAGACGATCGCCTCCGCGAGCGACCCGGCGCGGGCGAGCGCCGAGCCCGAGGGCGCCGCCCAGACACCGGCGGCGATCGACCCCGGCGCGACGCGCACCGAGCGAGCCGCGATGACGCTCCCCAGCGGGGCCGACGCTCCCTCGCCGACCTCCGTCGCGACCGCCGAGCCCAGCACGCCGACTCCCTTCGCGACCACCTCGATGCACATCGAGGAAGGTCAACGCGTCGCGAACGCCGAGCAGGCGGAGTCGGCGACCCCGATCGCGCGCTCGTCCTCGCCGCCGACGCCCTCGCGCGCGATCGAGGCGGGCGCCGCGCCGACCGAGGTGGTGAGCACAACGCCCGGCGTCTCGCGCCTCACGCCGACGCCGACCGAGCCGACCGCGCTGACGCTCGTGGATCCGAGCGCCGCCGTCGAGACGTCGCACGCCCAGCCGGTCTCGCCCTCGTCACCCAGACTCGCGACGACCGAGACCTCGCACGAGCCCGTCGCCGACGAGATGCCCGCACGCGAGACCCCGGTCGCGACGAACCACCCCAGCGCCCGCGCCGGTGAGACGCCGACCGAGCCAATTCCCGGCGCGATGCTCGTCCAAAGCGACCCTGCCTCATCCGAGTTCGGCGCCATCGCGATCGACCAGCCGACGCTGACGGACAACACCCCACGTAACACCGATTCTGGCCCGATTCCTCGGACGACTCCCACCCAGGGCGGTGTGCTGGCGACCAATGTCCCCAGTGCCGAGCGTGCGCCCACCGCCAGCGAGGTCTCGTCTGCGACTCTGCCCGCGCCGGCGCTCGAGCGAGTTGCCCGCGCCCCCGGGACGGGCGACTCGACCGAGGCGTCCGAACCCATCGCCCGCCTTGCGCCCTCGGACGCGACGCCGACGCCACCGACCGCCCTCACACTCGCCGCCCCGAGCGACGCCACCCAAGAGATCACGGGCGCTCCGGCTTCGACCGAGCCCGCGTCGGCGCCGCCACTTGCCGCGGTCACGCTCCCGACCGATCGCGAACCCGCGCCCGGCGCCGACGCGACCGAATCGATCGTGGTCACGAGTACAGCGCCCTCCAGCTCCCAGGCGCCCGCCCCCGTCGCCTTGACCGACGCGAGTTCGGAGATCGAGCCCGTCGCGCCCTCGCTCCACGCCATCGAGCCCGAGGCGTACCGGACCTCGACCCCGAGCGAGACCGCCGCCTCCGACGTGATGCCATCGATGGAGCCCGCGCGCATCGCGGCGGCCCAGCCCGCGATCTCAACGGCGCTGCCCGAGGCGCCACCGGCGCCGTCCCCCACCGAATCGCAAGACTCAGGATCTGTCCAGACCCCCTCGAACGAAGCCAGACGGGCGAACGTCGAGCCGACCGAGGGCTCGCAGACCATCGCGCTCGACCGGATCGATCCCACGCCGTCGGCGCTCGAGCCGACCGACACCGACGCCAAGCTCCCCGCATGGGCTGACGCCGCGCCGCAGCCCGCGGTCGCGGTCGCTGCCCCGCCCGCGGCGCCCGCGCCGACGCTCTCGATCCCAAGCGCCGCCTCCGCTCCGGAGAGCCTCGCCGCCGAGTCGACCGATCACCCCGATTCAGAATCAATGCCCGCGCCGGCCCGAGCCGCGATGGACGCAGAGCCCCGCGACACCACCCTTGTGCTCCTCGACGCTCCCGCGAGCGAATCGACGCAACGCCCCACGCCCAGCGCGGCGCTCGCGGATGCCGACGCGCCCGCCGAGACCCCGGCTCTCGCCCTTGATCTCTCCCCACGCGCCACGAACCCGCGAGACCTCCCGCCCCTGCCCGCCGAGCCCGTCATCTATCCGCAGCGTGACGAGAGCGTGCGAATGGAGCTGGTCGAGAAGGGCGGCGGCTCCGAAGAGACCGAGAAGGCCGTCGCCGACGCCCTCGCCTGGCTCGCCCGCAATCAGAGCAACGACGGGCATTGGTCGAGCCGCGGCTTCGAGCGCGTCGGCGGTCCCTCGGGCGGTCCCTCGCGCTATGACTTCGACGTCGCCGCCACGTCGCTCGCGCTCCTCTGCTTCTACGGCGCCGACCACACGCCCATCGAGCCCGGCCCGTACCAAGACAACGTCGCCCGCGCCCTCGACTGGCTCCTCCACCAGGAGGGCGCCCCCGGTGAGTTTCGCGCCGGCGAGTCCATGTACTCCCAGGCCATCGCCACCATCGCGCTCTGCGAGTCCTACGCCATGACGCGCGACGCCAAGCTCCTCGACCCCATCCGGCGCGCCATCGCCTTCGTCCTCGCCGCCCGCAACACCGACGTCGGCGGCTGGCGCTACGAGCCGGGCCAGCCGGGCGACACCTCCGTCCTCGGCTGGATGGTCATGGCCTTCGAGAGCGCCCGCCGATGCGGCATCGACGTCGACCCCGTCGCCCCCGCCTCCGCCACCGACTGGCTCGACACCGTCATGGACCCGAGCTGGCCCGGACGCTACGCCTACCGCCCTGGCATGGAGTCGAGCCGCTCGATGACCGCCGAGGGCATGTTCGTGCGACAGCTCCTGCGCATCGCGCACGACGACCCGCGCCAGGCCGGCGCCGCCCGATACGTCCTGCAGGACCTCCCACGCTGGAACGACGACGCGCCGACGTACCAGTGGTACTACGCGACGCTCGCCCTCTTCCAGCACGGCGGCGGCGCCTGGGACCGCTGGAACCGCTCGATGTCGCGCGAACTCGTCACCGCCCAGCGCAACGACGGACCCGCCGCTGGCTCCTGGGACCCCACCGACCGGTACGCCCAGATCGGCGGACGCATCTACCAGACCGCGATCTGCACCCTCAGCCTCGAGGTCTACTACCGCTACCTGCCCATGTACGTGGACGAGCCGGTCGCGGGGATGGGCGGGGAGTAGGGACGCCTACCCTCTCACCTTGGGACCACCATTGCCCGGTCCCATCGGGGGTCGACATGCAGATCAACCAGGACAAACTCAACGCCTTGCTCGGACAGATGGTTGGCGACATGGGCGCCGCGGCCGCCGCCCCGCTCGTCGTCATCGGCGACCGCGTCGGCCTGTACCGCGCCCTGGCCGGCGAAGGCCCGCTGACCTCGGCGCAGCTCGCCGAGAAGACCGGAACCAACGAGCGCTACGTGCGCGAGTGGTGCTCCGCCCAGGCCGGCTACGGGTACATCACCTACGACCGCGCCACGGGCGCCTTCTCGATGACCCCCGAGCAGGCCGCCGTCTTCGCCGACCCCGACAGCCCCGCCTCCATGATCGGCGGGTACTACGCCATCGTCTCCATGGCCATCGACGAGCACAAGATCGCCGACATCTTCCGCTCCGGTCGTGGCTTCGGGTGGGGCGAGCACCACGCCTGCCTCTTCTGCGGCACCGAGAAGTTCTTCCGACCCGGCTACATGTCCAACCTCGTCCAGGAGTGGCTGCCCGCGCTCGAGGGAGTCGTCCCCAAGCTCGAGAAGGGCGCCAAGGTCGCCGACGTCGGGTGCGGGCACGGCGCCTCCACCATCGTCATGGCACACGCCTTCCCCAACTCCCAGTTCATCGGCTACGACTTCCACGCCCCGTCCGTGGACAACGCCAACCAGCGCGCCCGCGACGCCGGCGTCAAGAACGTCCAGTTCAAGACCGCGACCGCGAAGGACTACCCCGCCGAGGGGTACGACCTCATCGCCTTCTTCGACTGCCTGCACGACATGGGCGACCCCGTCGGCGCCGCGGCCCACGCCCGAAAGGCGATCAAGCCCGACGGCACCCTCATGCTCGTCGAGCCCTTCGCGGGCGACGACCTCGCCGACAACCTCAACCCCGTCGGGCGGATGTACTACGCCTTCTCGACGATGATCTGCACGCCGGCGTCACTCAGTCAGGAGGTCGGCCTCGCCCTCGGCGCCCAGGCCGGTCCCAAGCGCCTGATGGGGGTGCTGAACGAGGGCGGCTTCTCGAAGACGCGCGTCGCGACCTCGACGCCGTTCAATCTGATCATTGAGGGCAGGGTGTAAGAGTTCGGCTGTACGCTCTCGGCCCCACGGGAACGTCCGATGTGATTCAAAGGCTCGCTACACGTCGGAGCCGACGTCGCTGGATAGTCAAGGCGATGACGACGGCGTTGCTCTTCTCGGCATCTATCCCGTCGATCATCTTTGTGTTCGCTGCATGGAGCATGGCTCGCGAACAGAGCAGTAGCTTTTGGCGTCAATTGCAGGTGCAGTTCTCCCAGACTTGGGATTTACTCACCGCAACCCTTTTCACAACCGTAATAGGCGCGGTTGTGGGAGGGTGCTTTTGTCTTGCGTTCGCACCTCGGCTACAGAAGGAGCGGCGGTACTGCAGAAAATGCGAGTACGAACTATCTGGGCTTGCGCCGACGGCCGATAGGTGCCCAGAATGCGGGACAGTGCTTGAACCGCTCTGATCCGCGGTACGGGAGCCCCCTACCGAGCAAACAACTCCCAGACCGAGCCGGTCTAGGCGTGCAGCAAGTGGAGCGGAGGGGAGTCGAACCCCTGACCTCATCATTGCGAACGATGCGCTCTACCAACTGAGCTACCGCCCCGTGCGGCGGCAAGTGTAGACGCGCCTCGCGCCGTCATCCGACGCCTCGCGCCGGACCGCCCCGGAGCCATCGCTCCCGCCCTCGAGGCCCTCAGACGCCCCCGTAAGCCGCCCCTCCCCGCCTGGACTACTGCGAATCCATTTGCAATAATCCATGCCAATCGGAGGGCTCCCGGCGTGCGCCGAGCTGTCATCGCGGGCCTCATCCTTCTCCTCGTCATCGTCGCGGGCGTCATTGCCCTCCGGGCACGCCCCGCCCCGCTGGCCTCTCCCCGCGTCGTCGTCACCATCGCCCCCCTGCGGGGCCTGGTCGAGCCCATGCTGCCCCAGGGCGAGCCTGTCGGCGTCGTCATCCCACCCGGGCTGACGGTCCATGGGTACGAACCCACCCCAGCCGACCGCGCCATGCTCGAGCGCGCCGACCTCGTCGTCTGCGTCGGCCTTGGCCTCGAGGGCTCGCTCGACCCTGTGCTCAACGAACTCGACAAGCGCGGCAAGCTCGTCCGCTTTGCCGAAGTGGTCGGCATCGCCCCGGGCGTGGGCGCCGAGCACGTTCACGAGGACGACGAGCCCGACGCGGACGAGGAGCATCACCATCACGGCGTCGACCCGCACCTCTGGCTCGACCCGAAGCTCTGCGAGCAACTGGTGGACGCGGTGCACGAGAGACTCGATGCCCGGGCGGTAGGCACGGAGGAGCGCGCCCGTCTGACAATGGCATGGGAGGGCATGCGCGCCAGAATCGCCGAGGTCCGCGCCCTGTATGCGGCCGCCCTCGCGCCCTACGCCGGCGTCTCGCTCGTCACCCACCACGCCGCCTGGGGACGCCTGCTGGACCCATTCGGGATCACGGTGGCGGCGGTGATCCGCCCGATTGAGGGCGCCGAGCCGACGCCCGGCGAGCTCGCCGCGGCTCGCCAGGCGATCGAGCAGGCCGGCGCCGTCGGCGTCATCATCGAGCCCCAGTTCGATGCCTCCTGGCCCCGGCGCATCGCGCAGGAGGCGGGCGTTCCCCTCGGCGTCCTCGATCCACTGGGCGACGGCGACTGGTTCAAGATGATGCGCACGAACCTGGACGAACTCGTCCGCGTGCTCTCCGCCGCCCGGGCGCACGCTGCCGCGCCCGCTCCCGAGGATACCCAGCCGTAGACTGCGCGCCATGCCCAACCCGACTCAAACCCCGGCGCTCGAGTTCGTGGGCGTGAGCTACGCCTACCCGGGCGCCGCCGTCGCCGGAACGAAGGGCGGCGTCGGCGAGGCGATCCGAGGTGTGACCCTCGATGTGCGCGTCGGCGAGCGCGTCGGCATCCTGGGCCCAAACGGCGGGGGCAAGTCCACGCTCCTGAAGATCGCCCTGGGCCTGCTCGACGGGTACGAGGGCAAAGTCAGCGTCTTCGGACGCCCGCCGAGCGTGGCGCGCCGCGAGGGACTGGTCGGCTACGTCCCCCAGCGGGTCGAGGCGGAGCTGGGGCTGCCCGTGAGCGCGCGCCAGGTAGTGCAGATGGCCGCCACGGTCGGCATGCCCGCGTGGCGCCCCTCGGGCGCCCGTGTGCGCACGAAGGTGGACGAGTGCCTCTCGATGGTCGGCGCTTCCGACTTCGCGAGCCAAGCCGTCGGCAAGCTCTCGGGGGGACAGCTCCAGCGCGTCATGATCGCCAGGGCGCTCGCCCGCGAGCCCAGGATGCTCATGCTCGACGAGCCGACGGTCGGGATCGACGCGGCGGGGCAGCAGCGGTTCAGCGCCCTGATCGAGCGCCTGAACAAGGGCCTGGGCCTGACGATCGTGGTGGTGTCGCACGACCTGCGCACGATCGCGACCTCTTGCGACCGAGTCGCCTGCCTGCGCCGGACGCTCCACTACCACGACGCGCCGGGCGGGCTGACGCCCGCGGTGCTCGCCGAGGTCTTCAGCCACGACATCGAGGCGGTGTTCGGCGAGGTCCACATCGATGCGCACGCCGCCGCCGACTGTCACGATCCCACGCACCACCATCACCATGCGCACGACCATGGCGGAGGGGGGCAGGGCTGATGCGCACGATCGAGTACCTCTTCACCCCCGAGCTCGCCTCGACCTATTGGGCGATTGTGGTCGCCGGGCTCGCGATCGCGGTCTTCGCCGGCGCCCTCAGCGTGCTCGTCGTCGTCAAGCGCCTCGCGTTCATCGGGCAGGGCGTCAGCCACGCGGCGTTCGGGGGTGTCGGGCTCGCCTATTTGATCGGCGTTGGCGCCGGGAGTGATCTCGGCGGGCGGTTCGCGCTGCTCGGGGTGCTGCTGGCGTTCTCGCTCGCGGCGGCGCTCGGGATCGCCTGGCTCGGGGAGCGGTCGGGCGCGCGCACGGACACAGCCATCGGGATCGTGCTCGCCGTCTCGATGGCCCTCGGCTTCGTGCTGCTGCGCGAGGCGGGCGCCCGGGCCGCGGCGACCGGCTCGCCCGCGCCACCCGCGATCGAGGGCGTCCTCTTCGGGAGCGTCGTGACCGTCACCTGGCTCGACGCCTGGATCGCGGTGGGGACGGCGGCCCTGCTTTTGGGCGCCATGTTCCTGGCCCGACGCCCGATGCTCTTCTGGGCCTTCGACGAGCGCGTCTGCGAGGCCTTCGGCGCCCCGGGCGCCAAGATGAAGATCCTGCTCCTGTGCTTGCTCGCGATCGCGGTCGTCGTCACGGTCAAGCTCGCGGGCGTGGTGCTCGCGACGGCGCTGTTCGTGCTGCCCGGGGCGATCTCGCTGCGCCTGGCCGATCGTCTGTGGGTGGTCATCGGCGTCTCGATCGTCGCCGCGGTGGTGGGGGTGCTCGGCGGGCTCGTGATCAGCTTCGAGTCCAATCTTCAGGTCGGGCCCGGCGTCGTGCTGGCGCTGGCGGCGATGTATGCGTTGTCGATGCTGACGGGCGTGGGGACGCGCCGGCTCGCGTAGGATCGGGCGTGCGACCCCGCGTGGGCGCACGGGAGGCGACCATGAAGGCCGAGAAGCTGCTGGCGGAGCTCAACCGGCTCCGTCAGGACCTGGACGAGGATCCGACGGACGTGGAGTGGCTGACGCTGCACCACGCGTTCTGCTTCATCTCGTACAAGCTGGGGGACTTCCAGCGGTATCTGGACGAGCAGGCGGGGGCGGGGGCGTTCGACGAGTTCGAGGGATGATCGGGCCGGCCCAAACGCCCGGGAGGCCCCGGGCGGGCCATTCCCCCCACCAGGCGGAACTTTTTCTGGCGCCAGGGCGTATTCCTGGGCGATGATGCTTTCATCGCGGCTCGGCCTCGCGCCACACGGGGTGAGAACCACCCGCTACGGGCGACGGCGGGCCGCGACGACCGGCGAATCGATTCGCCGGGCGGTGTGCCCCGGGTGACGGCCCGGGGAGAAGAGACCCGGCGGCCCGCGTGCAGTGGGGCGACGGCTGGGAGGGCTCTTGCAGAAGGAGGTGATCCAGTGAACAAGTGTGACTGTACGAGAGGGCTGCGCCACTGATTCGGCAGCTCGACGGGGCTTGCCGTTGAGTGCAGCCCGCACACGCAGGAACATCGCCTACAACAGGCATTCCTACGGCCGCCTGACGCTCCGCGCCAGGCGGTTTTTTCATGCGCCCGCCCCGCCCCGTACCATCTGGCGCCGATGACGCGGACGGGCGCACAGTCGCGGGTGGTCGCTGAGGGTGGAGGGCCCGACGAGTCGCTCTTCGGATCGGTCACGTTCGACGACGTGCGCTCGGCGAGCGAGCGGGTCGAGGGCGTGGTCAAACGGACGCCCGTCGTGACCAGCCGCACGCTGGACGAGTTGGTCGGGGCGTCGGTCTTCCTCAAGTGCGAGTGCCTGCAGCGTGTCGGGGCGTTCAAGATTCGGGGCGCCTACAACGCGATGTCGCGCCTGGGCAAGGAGGAGCGTCCTCGCGGCGTGCTGGCATACTCGAGCGGGAACCACGCCCAGGGCGTGGCGCTGGCGGCGGCGCTGCTCGACATCCGAGCGACGATCGTGATGCCGACCAACGCGCCCCCCGCCAAGCTCGCGGCGACACGCGCGTACCTCGAGCGCGCCCCAGAGGGCTCCGAGGTCGTCGAGTACGACCCGGCGACGATCGTGCGTGAGGAACTGGGCGGCAGGCTCGCGGAGGAGCGTGGCCTGACCATCGTCCCGCCGTTCGATCACCCGCACGTGATCGCGGGACAAGGGACGGCGGCGCTCGAGCTGATCGAGGACGTCGGGCCGCTCGACGCCCTGTGGACGCCTTGCGGGGGCGGAGGGCTGCTCTCGGGGTCGGCGGTCGCGGGCAAGGGCATGCTGCCCGACCTCGAGGTGGTGGGGGTGGAGCCCGAGCTGGGCGACGACGTGACCCGCTCATACGAGACGGGGCGCCTGCACGCGGTCGCGTATCCTCAGACGATCGCAGACGGGGCGAGGACGACGTCGCCAGGGCGGTACACCTTCGCTCTCGTTCGGGCGCACGCGGACGGGATGCGGACGGTCTCGGACGCGGAGTTGGCGGCGGCGACGCTGCTGTGCCTGGAGCGTCTGCGGCTGGTGGTCGAGCCGACGGGGGCGCTGGCGATCGCCGGGCTGATCCGCGAGGGGCGATCGAACCCCGAGGGCGTGCGAGGGCGTCGGATCGGCGCCATCATCTCCGGCGGGAACATCGACCCCGGGATGATCCCGCGGCTGCAAGAGCTGGCCGCGACGGCGGGGTGAGAACAGGACCGGGGCTGGCGGCGAATACCGAGTCGGACAGGAGCACGCGATGAGAACTCTGATGACGGCGCTGGTAGGCGGGATCGTGCTGGCCCAGCCGGCCTTGGCGCAGCGTGGGCGGGCGAACCAGCCCTCCGACATGAGCAAGCGCGTCCGCGAGCTGGCCCAGGCGGAGCTGGAGAAGCTCAAGCAGACGGGGGACTACGGCGCCGCGCAGCTTGCGCTCGCGGATCTGCTCGACCAGACGATCTACTACTCGAATGACAAGGAGCTGGACGCGATCGTCGAGGCGGACGCGCCCCTGCGAATGGTCAGCCAGCTCGCCCAGCTCGACCACCAGACGCAGGCGAGTCTGCTGCCGGTCTTGCTCGACGAGGAGGAGCTGGCGTGGACGCTGGCGATGCTGGTGGACAAGCGCGACGACGTGGTGGGGGTGTACAAGACGCTGTCGGGGTTGATCGAGTCGCACGGCGCCAAGAAGGTCGCGTCGTTCGGCAACCTGGCCGCGGCGATCTGCGTGGTCCAGGACCGACCCTTCACCCGTCGCGTCAACGAGAACACGGCAAAGTCGATGGAGCCGGCCAAGATCCTGGCGTACTACGCAGACCACGTGCGGGAGCTCGACCTCGATCCCCGCGTCGTGCCGGCGGACCTGCTCGTCTACGTCGCGGACACGACCGAGACGGACGAGCAGATGACCTGGGCGCTGAACCAGTACCGGCGCAACTCCGACATCGGGCAGCGCTTCTTCGAGATCAAGTACGACTACGACAGCTTCGAGAAGGGGACGCCCAAGAAGCTCACCGCGTCCGGCGAGTTCTCGCTCGAGGCGATCAAGAAGTACGGGGGCGTCTGCGCCGACCAGGCGTACTTCGCGATGGAAGTGGGCAAGGCGAAGGGCCTGCCGACGGCGTACGTCCGCGCCCAGGGCGCCGAGGTCGGGCACGCCTGGGTCGGGTTCCTTCAGGTCCGTGGGAAGCGGGCGGAGTGGAACTTCGACGAGGGGCGGTACGACGCGTACCAGAACATCCGGGGATTGATCACGGACCCGCAGACGGGCCTCGAGATCTCCGATGCGCGCCTGGGCATCACCGCCGAGGACTCGACGATGGACCCGCGCGAGCGGCGCATCGCCCAGAGCGTGTGCGCCGCCGCCGAGCGGCTGGGGATCGAGCGCCTGGCCCGGGGCTTCACGCCCCCCTCGCATGCGCCCGACGGCGTCGATCGCCCGGCGAAGTTCACGCCCCGGACCAACAGCGTCGAGGACCAGCTCGCCCTGCTCGAGTCGGGGCTGCGGATGGCGCCGGCGGAGGTCTCGGGATGGGAGGTGCTCAGCCAGATCGCGCTGCGTCACGAGCTGACGATGGAGCAGATGGACGACTGGACGCGAGTGATCGACCGCCTGTGCGGGACAAAGTACCCGGACTTCATGGTCTGGCTGCTCGAGCCCATGATCGCGTCGGTCGAGGACACGGGCGAGCAGACGAAGCTCTGGGGCTGGCTGTACGGGCAGCTCCGGTCGCGCCCGGACCTGGCCTCGCGCGTGCTGATGAACCAGGGCGACCTGATGCGCCGCACAGGCGACCCCGCCGCGGCGTGGACGGCGTACATGGAGGTCGTCAACCGGTACTCCAACGCCGGGACGGCGGTCGTCGATGCCCTGACCAGCGCCGAGGAGATGGTCCGCCAGGAGAAGAGCGGGGACAGCAAGGTCGTCGAGCGGGACCTGATCCCGATGTATCAACGCGCCTGGCAGGGGATCACGCACCCGCGCCAGATGGCGGGCGCCTTCCGGGCGCAGAGCAACTGGTACCGCGTCGGTGACCGCCTGCGAGAGCTCAACGAGGAGGCGGGCAAGCAGGCGCAGGCGGACGCGATCTCGAAGTCACTCAACGGGAGCGGCGGGGGCGGGGCATTCGACGACTGAGCATCACCCCACGAAGCCAACGAGCGCATGAAATGGCCCGGGCGAGGATGCCCGGGCCTTTTTGATGTCGGGGATGGATCACGACTCAGCCGATGCCGAGCAGCGAGCCGACGATCGGGCCGTACGCGACGACGAGGCCGGCGAAGACGACCGAGACGATCGAGATGAGCTTGATGAGGATGTTGAGCGACGGGCCCGAGGTGTCCTTGAAGGGGTCGCCGACGGTGTCGCCGACGACGGTGGCCTTGTGGTCATCGGAGCCCTTGCCGTAGACGATCGTGTCGGGCTTGTCGGCGGCGACGAAGTCCTTGGCGCGGGCGAGGATGGCGTCGCGGACGGCCTCGGGCACCTTGGAGGAGTTGCCCGTTCCGTTGACCATGTCGGCGGCGGTGACCTTGCCGTAGGACTCGATGAGCTTCTTGGCGTTGTCCCAGGCGCCGCCGGCGTTGGCCATGAAGACCGCGACCGCAAAGCCGGAGGTCAGCCCGCCGGCGAGCAAGCCCATCACGCCCGGCACGCTGAGCAGCAGGCCGACCGCGACCGGGACGATGATCGCCAGCAGCGCCGGGATGATCATCTCGCGCTGGGCGCCGGCGGTCGAGATCGAGACGCAGTTGGCGTAGTCGGGGTAGTGGTGGCCCTCGTGGTCGACGCCGGTCTTGGGCCAGTTGTCCGGGTTGGCGACGTCGGACTCGCTCATGCCGGAGGCGCGGAGGGCGTCGCGGATCTTGCCGAACTGGCGACGGCACTCACGCATCATCGCGTAGGCGGCGCGCCCGACGGCGTTCATCGACAGGGCGCAGAAGAGGAACGCGAGCAGCACGCCGATGAAGATGCCGCCCAGCAGGCGGGGGTTGGCGAGGCTGACGTCGTAGAAGGCGAGGACGTCGGAGATCGAGCCGTTGGAGGCGCTCGTGACGTCGAAGGAGTAGTGGTGCTGGTGGTCCTCGTGGGTGACGTCGGCGGTCAGGAGGTAGGAATGGGTCGGGCCGAGGACGTGGTCCGCGCCAGTGCCCACGTTGAAGACCATGCCCGCCTCGAGGTGGCGGAAGTCGGTCGAGGACATCTGGCGGCGCTCGACGAGCATGGCGCCGTCGACGTGACGCTCGGCGGGCTGCGGGTTGGTCACGGTCCGGTCGCTGGTCTCGGGGGCGACCTCTGGGATGACCACGGCGAACTTGCCGTAGCCCTCGTAGACCGCGTACGCGCCGTCCCCGGCGGGCGCGGTGTACGAGCCCTTGTCGATGAAGGTCTTCGACTGGGTCGTGATCTGGGTCTGGACGACCTGGATGTAGGCGGCGAACAGGGCCAGCGCGGTCAGGGCCGCCGAGCCGATGGCGAAGCCCTTGCCCGTGGCGGCGGTGGTGTTGCCCAGTGAGTCGAGCATGTCGGTGCGCTCGCGGACGTGGGGGGGCTGGCTGGTCATCTCGGCGTTGCCGCCCGCGTTGTCGGCGATCGGGCCGTACGCGTCGGTCGCGAGCGTGATGCCGAGCGTGGAGAGCATGCCGACGGCGGCGATGCCCACGCCGTAGAGGCCCATCAGGAAGTTGTCCCCGCCCCCCGCGAAGGTGAACGCGAGCAGGATCGCAACGACGACCGTGAGCAGCGAGGCCCAGGTCGACTTCATGCCCTCGGCGATGCCGGCGATGATGACGGTCGCGGGGCCGGTCAGGGCCTGCTCGCTGATGCGCCGTGTCGGCGGGTGCTCGTAGCTCGTGTAGTACTCGGTGGCGAGCGCGATCACGAGGCCGGCGACCAGGCCCGCGACGATCGAGAGGCCCAGGCCCCACCAGGTCGTAATGCCGTCGAGCGCCTCGCTCTGGCCCCCGACCAGGAAGTACAGCAGGCCAAACGAGAGGGCGATGATCGCGGCGGAGGCGATCCAGACGCCCTTGTGCAGGCCCTTGAGGAGCTGGGCGAAGCTGGCGTTCTCCTTGGCCCGGACGGTGAAGATGCCGAAGATCGAGCAGAAGATGCCCACGCCGGCGAGAGCCATCGGCGTGGCGACGAGGGTGAGGGCCAGGGGCGTGGCGTTGAAGTCGGCGATCCCCTCGGGGCGGACGGTGAACGCGGCGGCGGCGCCCAGGGCCATCGTCGCCAGGATCGAGCCGTAGTACGACTCGTACAGATCGGCGCCCATGCCGGCGACGTCGCCGACGTTGTCACCGACGTTGTCGGCGATGGTGGCGGGGTTGCGCGGATCGTCCTCGGGGATGCCGGCCTCGACCTTGCCGACGAGGTCGGCGCCGACGTCGGCGGCCTTGGTGTAGATGCCCCCGCCCACGCGGGCGAACAGCGCCTGCGTCGAGGCGCCCATGCCGAAGCTGAGCATGATCGTGGTCAACGCCTGGATGTCACCCCCGACGCCGGTCGCGTTGAAGACCAGGAACCACGTGGAGATGTCGAGCAGGGCGAAGCCGACGACGACCAGGCCCATGACGGCGCCCGAGCGGAACGCGACGGTCAGGCCCTCGTTCAAGCTCTCCTTGGCGGCAAACGCCGTACGGGCCGAGGCGTTGGTCGCCATCTTCATGCCGAACCACCCGCAGAGCCCCGAGAGGAATCCCGCGACGGGCACGCCGAGCATCGAGAACGCAGGCTGGAGTTTCAGGACGTAGAGCAGGCCCAGGAACGCGACGAGGATGACGAACACGAAGGCGACGACCTTGTATTGGCGCGTGAGGTACGCCATCGCGCCCTGGCGGACGGCGTCGGCGATGCGGACCATGTCCTCGTCGCCCTCGGAGCGTTTCATCACCGAGCCGTAGAACGTCCAGGCCATCGCCAGCGCCGCGAGGGCGCCGACCGGTGCGATCCAGTAGTACGGGGGGATGTCGGCGATCGACGCGAGAGTGAGGGCGCCAAGCTCGGACATGGTGGTCGGTCTCCGTGGTCTTCGATTGCCCCGGTGTGGGCCGAATGGACGAGCCGCGGGAGGCGGCTCTCAGCGCCGGGGGGTGCAAGCATAGCACCACGCCCGCCCCGGTCGACGGGACGCCCCGTGCGAGGTGTGAGCGGGAGGGCGGATTTGCCCGTCAGAATCGCGTGGCGGGCAGTTTCGGGTCGGGCTTGGTCGTCGCCATGTGCGTCGAGCCACGCAGGATCTGCATCGCGTAGAACGAGCGCCAGACGAAGAAGACGCTGACCAGCAGGAACGCGACGGTCAGGGCCATCGTCAGGCCCGTGTGCGCGTAGTCATCGCCCTTCATGCTGACCGCCAGCTCGACGGCGAGCAGGCCGAACAGCGTCGTGAACTTGATCACCGGGTTCATCGCGACCGAGGACGTGTCCTTGAAGGGGTCGCCGACGGTGTCGCCGACGACGGTGGCGGCGTGGAGCTCGGTGCCCTTGGCGTCCAGCTCGGTCTCGACGATCTTCTTGGCGTTGTCCCAGGCGCCGCCGGCGTTGGCCATGAAGATGGCCTGGTAGAGGCCGAAGAGGGCGATGGAGATGAGGTACCCGATGAAGAAGAAGGGCTCGAAGAAGGCGAAGGCGAGGGTGGCGAAGAAGACGCCCAGGAAGATGTTGAACATGCCCTTCTGGGCGTACTGGGTGCAGATCTGGACGACCTTCTTGGAGTCGTCGACGCTGGCCTTGGTGACGCCGTCGAGCTTGATGTTGGCCTTGATGAACTCGACGGCGCGGTAGGCGCCGGTGGACACGGCTTGTGTGGAAGCGCCGGTGAACCAGTAGATGATGGCGCCGCCTGTGACCAGGCCGAGCAGGAAGGGCGGGTGCATCAGGGAGAGGTTGGCGAGGTCGTGCTTGAGGCCCCCGGTGAGCGCGACGATGATCGCGAAGATCATGGTGGTGGCGCCGACGACGGCGGTGCCGATGAGCACGGGCTTGGCGGTCGCCTTGAAGGTGTTGCCCGCGCCGTCGTTCTCCTCGAGGTGGGCCTTGGCCCGCTCGAAGTCGGGGTCGAAGCTGTAGTTCCGCTTGATCTCGTCGGCGATGCCCGGGATCTGCTCGATGGTCGAGAGCTCGTAGACGGACTGGGCGTTGTCGGTGACCGGGCCGTAGGAGTCGACCGCGATCGTCACCGGGCCCATGCCCAGGAAGCCGAAGGCGACCAGGCCGAAGGCGAAGACGGCCGGGGCGATCATGAGCGACCCGACGCCCATGGTCGAGACGTACCAGGCGACGCCCATAAGCGTGACGATGGTGGCGCCGAGCCAGTAGGCGGAGAAGTTGCCCGCGACGAAGCCGGACAGGATGTTGAGCGACGCGCCGCCCTCCTCGGAGGACGTCACGACCTCGCGGACGTGACGCGACTCGACGGAGGTGAAGACCTTGACGAGTTCGGGGATGATCGCGCCGGCGAGGGTGCCGCACGTGATGATCGTGGAGAGCTTCCACCACATCGTGCCGTCACCCAGATCCTTGATGAGCAGGTACGAGGCGAGGTAGGTCAGGGCGATCGAGACGATCGAGGTGATCCAGACGAGCGAGGTCAGTGGCGCCTCGAAGCTCATCTTCTCGGCGTTGGCGTACCGACCCCTGGCGACCGTCTCGTTGACGAAGTAGGACAGACCCGAGGCGATGACCATGACGATGCGCATCATGAAGATCCAGACGAGGAGCTGGACCTGGACCGAGGCGAAGTCGGCGCCGGCGGCGTCCTGGTTCACCGCGAGCATGATGAACGTGATGAGAGCCACGCCCGTCACGCCGTAGGTCTCGAAGCCGTCGGCCGACGGGCCGACCGAGTCGCCGGCGTTGTCGCCCACGCAGTCGGCGATCACGCCGGGGTTGCGTGCGTCGTCCTCCTTGATCTTGAAGACGATCTTCATGAGGTCCGAGCCGATGTCGGCGATCTTGGTGAAGATGCCGCCGGCGATACGCAGGGCCGCGGCGCCCAGCGACTCACCGATCGCGAACCCGATGAAGCAGGGCCCCGAGTAGTCGTGGGGGACGAACAGCAGGATGATGAGCATCATCAGCAGCTCGACGCTGATGAGGACCATGCCGATGCTCATGCC
Source organism: Phycisphaerales bacterium (assembly GCA_041402005.1). Taxonomy (GTDB): domain Bacteria; phylum Planctomycetota; class Phycisphaerae; order Phycisphaerales; family UBA1924; genus JAJRXR01. Next base: position 75,976 of record JAWKTB010000008.1, read on the forward strand.
CGCCTTCAGCGGGATCGCGTAGCAGGGGAACGGCTTGCCCTGAAGGCTGGCGAAGGCGGTTCGACTGTTGGCGAAGGTGTTCACCCGGATGCCGAACCATGCGACGGCGTACGAGCCGGCCATCCCGATCAGGCTGAACAGGAGGATGACCGCGACCTTGAGGGGCGGGAAGCCGTGGGTGATCGAGCCGTCCGGCTCCACGCTCGTGGCGAGGCGCCCGAAGTACACGAGCACGACGGCGCCGATGAACACCCAGAGAATCAGCAGGAACTTGCCCTGCTGGAGCAGGTACGTCTTGCAGGTCTGGTAGATCAGCTCGGAGACGTCGAGCATGGACTTGTGGACGGGCATGCCCTTGAGCTGGAGGAAGATGACCAGGCCGAAGAGCAGGCCCAGGGCGCAGATCGCCAGGCCGACCATGAGCAGCGTGTGCCCGCCGACACCCATGAACTCGACGGAGTTCAGGTCGGGCAGGACGAGGTTGGCCTCGCCGCCGGCGTGACCGGAGGTGGCGTGCTCGGCCTGGGCCAGCAGCGTGTCGCCCTGGGGCGGGACCTCGTCCTGGCACAGGGCGGGTGAGGCGAACATCGTCAGCGCCAGGATCGGGAGCAGGAATCGCCTGGCGAGGCGTGACAGCGAGTCCATGGGCGTGCGAGTCAGCAAGGCGAGGTCTCCGGTTGCGGGCCAGACAAGTCCGTCATCAGGCCCGGAGTGGGGACACCCGGGATCGGGCGTCGGGCCGGGCCCGGCGCCTAGATCGGCGAATCGGGCAGGTTTCCGATGAAAACGCCCGGCGGCTGGCCGGGCGAAGAGTGGCTGTGGGCGGGGCCTGGGCCCCTGCGTGGCCCGGATGGGCCTACTTGCGGGCCTCGCGGAGGACCCGGTTGTGGCTCTTGCGCTGAGCCCGGCGGCGACGCTCGGAGGGCTTCTCGAAGAACTCCTTGCGCTTGATGTCCTTCGTCAGCCCTTCCTTCTCGCAGAGCTTCTTGAAGCGGCGCATCATCTGCTCGACGCTCTCGCCGCCCCTGGACTTGATCCGGATCGCCATCGTCGCTCCTTAGGTCCTGCCCGCCCTGGCGCTACCGTCCGGGCGGGCTCGTAGTAAAGGGGGGCGAGGGCGTGGGATCAAGCCCCCAACGCCTCGCGAGGCTTGATGCTGCTGATCGACGCGTACAACGTGATCGGCGCCCGCTGGGTCCTGGCGCCCCCGCTCCGCCCGAACAGCGTGCCGGCCCTGCTGGGCCTGGTCGCCCGGAGCCGCTACGCCCGCCGCCGAATCCGTGTGGTCTGCGATGGGCGCCCCGGGCCAGAGTGGCGGGACGTCGGGATCCTGGAGACCGCCGCGGGCCAGCTCTGGACGCGCCTGGGGAGGGCCGAGGTGCTCTTCTCCGGGCGGGGGGTCGAGGCGGACGACGTGATCGAGGAGATCCTCGCGAGTCGGGGCGGGCTCTCGATCCTGCTCGTCAGTTCGGATCGGCGCCTGATCCGGGCCGCGGGGCAGGCCGGGGCGGACCAGATCGGCAACGGGAGCTTCCTGCGTCAGCTCGGGGCCGATCTGGGCGGCGGCGAGGAGGAGGTCCCCGCGATGGTCGCGGATGTGCCCCTGGATCGGCACGCGGTCGAGGGATGGATGCGGGAGTTCGGGATCGAGCCGCCGCGGGAGAAGGCGCCCGAGGTCAAGCCCGAGCCGCCCGCGTCGAAGGCGCCACCGGCGAGTGAACCCCCAGAGTTCGGGGAGCGTCTGCGAATTGCATTGCCCGCCGATCCTCCGCCAGAGGCGCCGGCTCGCGCCCCGAAGACGCAAGCCGAGACACCCCCTGAAGCCGAGCCCCTCGACCCCTTGCTCGCCCAGGCATTCGAAGAGTGGCGCGGGCGCCTCTCGGCGGACGATCTGGATATGAGCCGATGGATCCAGGGCGTCGAGCCAATCCGGGGCAATGGTGGGCACGCCGGGCGTGGACGGCGGCGGCGCTGATCGCCTCGGCGACGCTCTCGGGCGGGTGTGCCCTCGAGCGGATCAACGCGCCGGCGCCGGGCAAGGAGGAGTGCGAGGTCCGGGGCGTCACCAGCGTGTACGCCCTCGGGCGTCTGGAGGCCCGGCTGCCCTCGGAGACCCGCGTCGAGGCGGTGGTCGCCGCGGCACGCCAGGGGCTCGAACGACGGGGCTACACCATCAAGGCGGCCAGCGCGACCCGCGACGACGGGTACGTCCGTGGTCACGGCGGGCATCGCGGCGACACCGTCGTCGTCCGGGCCGCCAACGAGTTCGAGAAGACGTGTGTCCGCGTCCGCGTCTGGCCCATGTCCGACCGCGATCAGTCGCTGTCGATCATGGACGATGTGCTCGCCCGCCTCGGGTACTGATATTTGGGGCGCCTCAGCGCTCGTCGATCGGGATGTACGGCGCGTCGTGGGGGCCCACGTAGCTCACCGTCGGGCGGAAGAGGCGGTTGTCCGAGAGCTGCTCGATCACGTGCCCGGCCCACCCCGCGATGCGGGAGAGGGCGAACATGGGCGTGAACAGGTCGAGCTTGAGCCCGATGCAGTGGTACGTGGTCGCGGAGTAGAAGTCGACGTTGGGGTAGATCCCCTTGGCGCCGACCTCGCGGGCCATGATCTTCTCGATCGCCTTGGACTTCTCGTAGAGGTCGGAGTTGCCGGTGTCGTCGGCGAGCTGCTTGGCGAGCTTCATCAGCTCGGTGGCGCGCGGGTCCTTGGCCTTGTAGACCCGGTGCCCGAAGCCCATGATCCGCTCCTTGCGCTCCAGCTTGCCCATCACGTACGCCTCGGCGTCGTCGACCGAGTCGATCTCGTTGAGCATCTTCATGACGCCCTCGTTGGCGCCGCCGTGCAAGGGGCCCCGCAACGACCCGACCGCGCCCGTCAACGCTGAGTAGAGGTCCGACAAGGTTGAGATGATGACGCGGGCGGTGAACGTCGAGTTGTTCAGTCCGTGGTCGGCGTGGGTGATCATGCAGATGTCGAACGCCCGGGCCATCGCCGGCGTCGGCTTCTTCGAGTTGAGCATGTACAGGAAGTTCTCGGAGAACGAGAGCGACTTGTCCGGGTGGACCGGGGCCTCGCCCCGCCGATGACGGTCGAAGGCCGCGACGATCGACGGCGTCTGGGCCAGGATGTTCAGCGCCTTGTCCCTGGCCGCCTCGACGGTGTTGTCGTTGGGGCTCGCATCGTGCATGGCCAGGGCGCTGACCATGGTCCGGAGCATGTGCATCGGCTGGGCCGACTTGGGCAGGCTCTTGATCAGCGTGAGCATCGCCTCGGGCAGCTCGTAGCGGGAGCGGAGTTCCTTCGTGAAGGCGGCCAGCTCCGATCGGTCCGGGAGGCGCTTATTCCAGAGGAGGAAGACCGTCTCCTCGAAGGTGGATTGGGATGCCAGATCGCCGATCGGGATCCCGACGTACTCGAGGATGCCGGCGGTCCCGTCGATGTAGGACATCTCGGTCTCGGCGGCGACGACGCCCTCAAGGCCCTTGGAGAAAGTGGTCGTCAAGGCGATCCCCTCGTGACTGCGCGGTGCTGGATTCGACGGCGGCCCGGGCCGACCCCCTCGCGGGGCGGCCCGAACTCCCGACTATAGAAACGCCGCGATGGCCCCGCCACAGCCCCGCATCGGGCGGGGTTTCGGGGACCTCCAAGTGGGGCGTGGGGTACCATCGCGCCGTGCTCATCCCCCTCGGCACAGACCGCCACTCGTTCCGCTCGGCCCTCGTCACGCCGGTCCTGGTTGCTCTCTGTGTGATCGCCCACATCGTCATGGAGGGCATCTACGCCCTCGACCCCGAGCTTGGGGATCGGATCATCGAGTTGGGGCAGGTCGGCGGCGACCACTTCCACTGGTGGGGGCTGATCACCAGCATCTTCCTCCACGCCGACTGGCTCCACCTGGGGGGGAACATGCTCTTCCTCTGGGTCTTCGGAGCGCCGGTCGAGGACCGGTACGGCAAGCTCGGCTTCCTCGCCCTCTTCTTCGTGGGCGGGGCGTTCTCCGGGGCGGTCCACACATCGATGGAGTCGGTCGGCGCCATCGGGGCGTCGGGGGCGATCGCCGCCGTCACCGGCGCGTTCCTGGTCCTCTTCCCCAGGACCCACGTCCGGTGCTTCTGGATCTTCACGCTCTCGGTCCTCGCCGTCCCGGCCTGGTGGTTCATCGGGCTGGCGATCGCGTGGGACTTCTTCTCGCAGACCCTGCGAGGGGACGCGCACGTCGCCCACTTCGCCCATTTGGGGGGGTATACGTTCGGGTTCACGCTGAGCATGATCCTGCTCTGGGTCCGGGTCTTCCCGCGCGAGCCGTACGACCTGTTCACGATCTTCCGCCAGGCCAAGCGTCGTCGGGATCTGAAGGCGGCGGCGGCGACGACGCGCGTGACGCGCCCGGCCGCCGCCCAGGCGCGCCCGACGCGCCAGAACGCGATGACGGACGCGCTGGCCGCCGCGCGGGCGGAGGTCTCCTCGCACGTCGCCGAGGGGCGCCTGGACGAAGCGGTCGAGGCGTACGACGGGCTCATCGAGAAGTTCCCGAACATCCCCGGCGCCCTGACGCTCCCCCGCAACGCCCAGTACGAGATCGCCAACCACCTCGTCCGCCTGGAGCGCCGACGCGAGGCAGCGGACGCATACGAACGCTTCCTCGAGGCGTACCCGACCGACCGCGAGGCGGACCTGGTCCGCCTGATGCACGGACGCTTGCTCGGGCGTTACCTGGGCGAGCCGGCGAGGGCGGGCGAGCAGCTCGAGCGCGTCATCGCCGACGTGCACGACCCGGAGCTGCGGGCGCTGGCGCGCGAGGAGCTCGAGGCCCTCCGCGCCGAGGAGGAGCCGGCGTGAATCGGACCCGTATCAAGATCTGCGGCGTGCGCGACGTGCAGGCGGCCCTCGCCGCCGCCGACGCGGGGGCGGACGCCGTCGGGCTGATGTTCGTCGCACGTTCCCCGAGAGCGATCGACCCGGCGACCGGGCACGAGATCATGGGCGCCCTTCCCCCCTTCGTGACGCCCGTCGGCGTCGTCGCCGACCTCGACGTCGACGCCTTCTGCGATCTCGAGAGCGAGTGCCCCGTTCCGCTCTTCCAGCTCCACGGCAAGGAGGACGAGAGCACGGTCCGCGCCTGCGGGCCGGGCATCATCAAGGCCTTCCGCTACGACAAGGCCACCATCGACTCGCAGCTCGCCCGCTGGGGGGCGGTCGAGGAGGTGGACGCGGTGCTGATCGACGGCTCGGCGGGGGGCGAGGGCGCGGCGTTCGACTGGGCGGCTCTGGCGCCGAAGCTGGATGGCTTCGCCAAGCGAGTGATCCTGGCGGGTGGGCTGACCCCGGAGAACGTGGGGGAGGCGATCCGCGCCGTGCGCCCGTTCGCGGTGGACGTATCGAGCGGCGTCGAGTCGTCGCCGGGCGTGAAGGACGCCGCCAAGATCCGGGCGTTCTGCGCGAGCGTGCGCGAGGCGGACGCCTAGCGCGTCACGAGCGTCTCGAGCGCGTCCACGACCTCGTCAAGATTCATCTGGTCCACGTCGATCGTCTCGCCCAGCGAGCGGTAGAGCGCGTCACGGGCGTTGAAGACCTCATCAAGCTCGGGGATCGTGCCCTTGCCGGTGAGGCTGGGGCGCAGGTCGAGCTCGGTGCGGATGAGGCGGGCGCGGAGTGTCTCGGGCGTCGCGCGGAGGTAGACGATCCGGGCGCCACTCGCACGGAGCATCTCCGGCGCCCCGGGCGCCGTCGGCGTGCCCCCGCCCAGGGCGAGCACCGTGCCATGCTCGCGCAGCTCCGGCGCCAGCGCCCGCATCTCAGCGGCGCGGAACGCCGGCTCTCCGTGACGCTTGAGCGCATCGCCCACCCGCGTCTCGCCCATCAGCGTCGGCGTGACGTCGTCGAGGTCGATGAAGCGTCGCCCGAGGCGTTCGGCGAGCGCCCGCCCGCAGGTCGTCTTGCCGCTGCCCCGCAGCCCGATGAGCACGATCGGCGCCGACTCGTCCATCGCGCCCAGGCTACCCGCCCACGCCCAGGGGCTGCACCGAGACGTCCGGTTCCGAGAGCGTCCCCTTCACCCGGTAGGTCACGAGCTGGTCCGTGACCTTGCCCAGCAGGTCACCCACCTTGCCCAGCAGGCTCTGGAGCTTCTCCAGGGGCCCCGCGTTGACCTTTAGGTCGAGCGTCTGGTCGAAGTTGACGCTCCCCGTCCCCCTCGCGGCCAAGGTGTTGGTCACGATCTCGCTCTTGGTGATCACCGCCCGTCCAGGCTCGAGGGTGAACGTGATGTCGGCCTTGTGGTTGCGATCCTTGACCTGGCCGAACGTCGCGATGTCCGCGACCTGGGCGAGCTGCTTGAGGCCCGGGACCGTGATGAGCACGCCGTCGCGGACGTGGACCTCGCCGTCGCCCTTGACCGTCCCGCCGGGGTCGGCGAGGTTGAACGTCGCGTTGACGCGTCCGTGCGCGATGCCGGCCAGCTCGGGCGCCTCGCCCTCGGGGGCGGTTTGGCGCATCAGCTTCTCGAGGTCGAGGCCCTCGAAGGTGAGGCGGAGCTCGCCCGGGGCGCCGGTGTTCGTGAGGTCGGCGCCGCCCGAGGCGTCCGTCACGCCGCCCAGGGCACGAGCGGTGAAGTGCTCCAGGTTCGCGGCGCCCGCGGCGACGGTCAGCGTCGCGTCCACCGACTCGATCGGCAGGCGCCGATCGCCCGAGGCGACGGAGAAGTCGGTCAACTTCGCCTCCAGGCGCCCGTCCGCCCCCGCGAGATCTCGGACCGAGCCCTTGCCGGTGAACGCCGCCTGCACCTGCCCGCGTGCATCGTGCTCGCGTGCGAGGTCGGCAAGTCGCGGCGGGAGCGAGGCGACCGTCTGCTCGTCCAGCCACAGACGCGCCGATCCCTCGCGCACGTCCGCCGTCAGCGTGTCGATGTTGAACCACCCCCGGGCCTTCATCTCGAGCCCCGGCGAGCGCCCGGACTGGATGTCGATCGCGTACCACCCGGGCCCGGCGGGCTCGCCCGTGCCCTCGGATCCCGGCGAGACGTCCATCGAGGCGCCGAAGCCCTCGATCACCATCGGCGCCGCCCCCGACCCGTCGTCGATCGAGACGCGCAAGTCACTGACCTCGACCTTGCGCAGGACGAAGACGTTGGACAGACGCGTGTGCTCGATGGGCACGTCCGGGTCCGCGGGCGTCGAGGCGGCGCCGCCCCCGCGCTTGATGAGGGGAACCAGCCCCTTCACGCCCCCGGTCTCGGGGTCCATGACCAGGTTCACCGACCCGCCCTTGACCACGACGCGCTCGATCTTGATCGGCTTGCCGCGCTCGGGGACCTCGGCGAGCGTCAGCTCGAGCGTCGAGACGTCCACGATCCGCGTCCCGTCGGGCGCGGTCAGCGTCGCGTTCGAGAGGCGGATGGTCCCCGGCGCGTCGTACTCGATCGTGTCGAAGCCGAGCTTCGGCTCGAGGTGCACGTTGACGATCGCGACCACCTGCTTGGCGACGTAGTCACGGATGTCGGCGCCGAGGTTCGAGATCCGGGCCGCGATCCCCCCGCCCCCGCCCGAGGAGAGGACGAGGTACGCCCCGATGATGCCTGCGAGAACGAGCACCCCGATGACCGCGGTCAGGATCCCGAGCCGGCGCTTCATGCCAGAAGGCTAGCGCGTCGGCGCCTCGGGGCGCGGTGAAGAACCCCTCACGAGGCGCCCGCCGCGCGTTAGTCCCCCTTGACGCGGGAGATGTACGACCCGTCGGCGGTCGAGACCTTGATCTTCTCGCCGATCTCGATGAAGGGCGGGACGCGGGTCTTGAGGCCTGTGTCGCACTCGGCGTCCTTGAGCTGGTTGGTCGCGGTCGCGCCCTTGATCCCGGGGGGCGTCTCGGTGACGGTCACGTCCACGGACGCGGGCAGCTCGATCGTGACGGGCGTCGCGTCGTGGAAGAGCATGATGCAGGTGGAGTTCGGGGGGAGGTAGACGAGGATGTCGCCGAGCATCTCGGGCGAGAGCTCGATCTGGTCGTACGAGCTGGTGTCCATGAACGTGCCGCCGCCCTGGCCGTCGGTGTAGAGGAACTCCATCTCGCGCCGGTCGAGGGTGATCCCGTCGACTTCCTCGGCGGGGTTCATCCGCTTCTCGAAGTGCTTGCCGGAGGAGATGTCGCGCAGCTTGAGCTGCGTGAACGCGCGGAGGTTGCCCGGCGTGCGGTGCTCGTACTGCACCACCACCATGATCTTCCCGTCCATCTTCACGCCCATGCCCGGGCGCAGCTCGCCTGCCTTCATGTTGCTCCGCCTGTTCGCGCCGGCGACTCACACGCCCACGCCGCCCGCGCCGGGGGGCGGCCGATGGCGCCGATCCTCTAGTCCCCCTTGACTCTCGACATGTACGACCCGTCCGCCGTCGAGACCTTGATCCGCTCTCCGATCTCGACGAACGGGGGGACGCGGGTCTTGAGCCCGGTGTCGCACTCGGCGTCCTTGAGCTGGTTGGTCGCCGTCGCCCCCTTGACGTTCGGGGGCGTGTCCGTGACCGTCACCTCGACCGCCGCCGGCAGCTCGATCACGACCGCCTTGCCCTCGTGGAAGAGCATGGTGCACTGCGTGTTCGGCGACAGGTAGGTGAGCGAATCGCCCAGGACCTCCGAGTTGAGCTCGATCTGGTCGTACGTCTCCATGTCCATGAAGGTCCCGCCGCCCGCCCCGTCGGCGTAGAGGAACTCCATGGTCCGACGGTCGAGCGAGGCGGCGTCGACGTTGTCGAACGAGTTGAACCGCTTCTCGGCGGTGCCCGAGCCGTCGATCGCCCGCATCTTGGCCTGGACGTAGGCGGGGCCCTTGCCGGGCTTGACGTGGTCGGTCTTGACCACCACGTACAGCTTGCCCGACAGGTTGATCGCGTCGCCCGGACGCAGGTCGTTGACCTTCATGGTGTTCTCGCAACTGGATCGCCCGCCGGGAGGGGCGCCGACGGCTCGGCTCAAGACCCAGGGCGGGGACGATGGTAGGCTCCAGGGTTCGATGGGCTCCCTGTTTCCGGAGTATGTGCCATGACGATCGACCGACGCACGTTCCTGACGATGCTCGCCGCGGGGGGCGCGACCCTCGCGTGCCCCAGGCCCGCCCGCGCCAAGGCGTGGCGACCGGCGCTCCCGAGTTGGGGCATGCCCGAGACCCTCCTCGAGTGGAAGGAGATCCACGAGGGGGCGTTCGTCATGGTGGACATGAACACCGGGGGCAACACCCTGGTCCTGGGCGCCAAGCACGGGGCGTTGCTGGTGGACACCAAGTTCCCCTTCCTCGGCGCCGCCCTCCGCCAGGACGCCCTCACCCTGACCGAGGCCCCCGCCCTCACGCTCATCAACACCCACCACCACGGCGACCACACGGGGGGCAACGCCGCCTTCCTCCCCAAGGACCCGATCTATGCGCACGAGAAGGCGATCGCGCGTGTCTCGGGGCAGCTCGGGCAGTACGTCAGCGCCGCCAAGGGGGGGCCGGGACAGCTCTCCCGCGCCGGCGCGAGCGAGGCGCTGCTCGGGCTCGCGACGGACATGGCCAAGCGTGCCGACGATCTGACGCCGGAAGACTTCACGCCGACCCACGCTCTGGCGGTGGACGGGATGCTCGTCGAGTTCGGCGACCGGCGCGTCAAGACCCACCACTTCGGGCCCGGGCACACCGACAACGACGTCGTCGTCGTCGCGCACGACATCAACCTCGTGCACACGGGCGACCTGGTCTTCAGCGGACTCCACCCGTACTTCGACCCGCCCGGCGGCGCGACCGCCGCCGGCTGGCTCAAGTCGCTCGAAGCGACGTTCAAGCTCTGCGACGAGGAGACGGTCGTGGTGCCGGGGCACGGCGTGGTCGGGGACCGCTCGATCATCACCGCCCAGATCGACTACATGTCGCAACTGCTCGAGGCGGTGCGCAAGGACATCGACGCGGGCGTGAGCAAGGAAGACGCCCAGGCCAAGACGTACCCGTTCATGGAGGGCCTGGGCTTCGAGCAGGCCCGAGCCCGCGCGATCGGCGCCGTCTACGACGAACTGGTCGGCGGATAGAACAACCCCGGGACCGAACGCACGGCAAGCCCCGGGGTTGCGCTTGGGGGAAGTGCTCTGTGAACCCGGCCCCCGCCGGGGTTGAGTCGTGTCAGACGCGCCGACGTCGACGCAGGCCCGAGAGTCCACCCGCGCCCAGGAGCAGCGCCGCCCCGGGCGTCGGGACCGAGACGAACGTGAGGTTGTCCACGCCGCCCGAGCCGGTCATCTCGATCGAGAAGAAGCGGACGCTGGTCGCGTCGAAACCCGCGTCCTCGAAGGCGGTCGCGGTCGCCCCCCCCTCGCCGAGCTGCGACGCGAGCGTGGTGAGGTCCAGGACCTGGTACCCATTGAGCCCCTCGGAGTGGCGGTCCTTGGTCCAGTGCTGCGGGACGTTGTAGATCCGCGAGCGTCCGCTGGTATCGAGGAGCGTCACGAGGGTGTGGTTGCCCGCGTCGATGTCGATGAGGGTGATCTCCATCAGCTCGACGGGGTCCATGAAGTTGAAGACGAAGGTGCCGCCCTTGGCCGCGTCGTCGGGCGTGTCGAAGACGCCGGCGACGCTCTGGGTCGGGTGATCGGGGCTCTGGAGGATGAGGATGTTGCCCAGCCCGACGAGCAGGTCGGGGTCGGGGCCGAGGGTGTTGGGCCCCTTGAAGCTGGAGTTGAAGATGGCGGCGCCCATGTTGTGCGCGCCGAACCCGTTGATGGCGACCATCTCGCCGAACTTGGAGGGGCTCGAGACCACCTCGCCGTTGACCAGCGGCGAGATCAGGTCGTCCTCGGTCTGAAAGTCAAGCGTGACGACCCCGCTCAGTGCGAGCGGCGCGGTCCCCGCCATGACCCCTATGGCGATCGCGCAACGGTGCATGTCCGTGCTCCCGTCAATCTGTCAGGCAGTCCCCACCTCGGAGGCGTTGATCCCGGGCAACGGATTCCGGGCCACGTGCGACGGTGGCGGGCTGTCCGCACGGAATGTGCGGCCTGAACCGTCTGTACGCCAACGACTTACGCCGGCGGCTGCCCGGATTGGTGGTCATGGGGCCCGGGAGCTCGACAAGGGCAGCGTTATCGGAGCGTTCGCACCCGGGCGGTTCGCGAGGCCAGCGAACGCGCCGCGTACACGAACGTTGGGTCGGCGGCGGGGCGGGCGCGCGATAGGCTTCTCGGACCGACACGAACCAGGAGGGCCCGACCATGGACCGCGACTTCGTGACACGTCTCTTCGCCGGGTCGCTCGATCAGGCGACGAAGATGGTCGAGCCGATCGCCTGCGAGGACTGCGCCCGGCTCGCGGGCGCCAAGCACCCCGCGTGGCTGCTCGGACACCTGGTCGTCGGAGCGGACTTCGCCTCCTCGATGTGCGGCCTCCCGATGGAGCACGAGGCCATGCATCCACTGTTCGCGCCGGGAACCATTCCCGAGGCGGATCGGGGCAAGTACCCGAAGAAGGCCGAGTTGCTCGAGTTGCTCACGAAGGCGCACGCAAGGGCGAGCGCGGCGTTCGAAAAGATCCCTGATGATGCGCTCGCTCAGGAGTTCCCGGTGGAGGAATACCGCTCGTTCTTCCCCCGCGTCGGCGACGGCGTGGTGTACCTCTTGGCCCACCATGAGCCGTACCACCTCGGTCAGTTGCAGCAATGGGCACTGGCGACAGGGCACGCACCGAAGCAAACGTCCGAGTGATGTACCGTCTCAGTTCGTCGCGCCGACCGTCAGATCCGCCGCGTTGACGACCACCGTCGGCGCCTTCTCGACGTGCAGCCGCTTGGCCCGGTGCTCGGACCAGTCGGTGACGACCCGGTCGGGCGAGGTCTTGCCCGCATGCAGGCGGATGACGTCGTACCGGTTGTTCCGCTGGGCGGGGGTGAAGCCGGCGTCGCGGATCAGCCTGCACAAGACCGCCTCGTCGAGGCAGTAGGTCGTGCCGGCGCTGGAGACGACGTTCTCCTCCATCATGACCGAGCCCATGTCGTTGGCGCCGAAGTGCAGGGCGACCTGCCCGATGTGCGGGCCCATCGTGACCCAGCTCGAGCCGATGGAGTAGATGTTGTCGAGCATGAGGCGGCTGACCGCCTGCGTGCGCAGGTACTCGGTCGACCCGGCGAGGCGCAGGCGCCTACCGAACTCGGGGTGAAGGTCCTTGGTGCCCGAGCCGTCGAGTTTCGCCACGACGTCGCCGGGGTAGGTCTCGCCGAACTTCTCGAGGTCGCCTGTGGCGGGCCACTCCTTGAGTCGCCCGAGGGGCGTGTTCTCGCGCTGGAAGGGCCAGGAGATGAAGGCGGTGTAATGCCCGCCCGGGCCGTCGGGCGTGCCCTCGCCGTAGTCGAGCAGGGCCTTGTCCTGCCAGTCGCGCACCAAGCGCATGTGGTGGACCCGGTCGGCGTGCCCCTCGATGTGCCCGAACATCATCGTCGCGCTCGTGAACATGCCCAGACTGTGCGCCACGTTCATGACGGTCAGCCACGACTCGGCGTCGCACTTGCCCAGGCCGATCTTCCGGCGGACCGCCCCCGCGAAGATCTCGCCGCCGCCACCCGGGATCGAGTCCAGCCCGGCCTCCTTCAGACGCACCATCACCCACCGGCACTTGTCCGCCAGCGTGTCCCCCGGCGGGTCGAAGAAGCGCACGAACTCGATGAACTCCGGTGGACTGAACGCATGCACGTGGATGTGCGGGTACCGCGACTTGATCTCGCGCAGCAGCGTCAGGTACCAGTCCAGGGGCAGGGCCGGGTTCATGCCGCCCTGCATCAGGATCTGCGTCCCGCCGATCGCGGACAGCTCCTCGATCTTCTCGAAGAGCTGGTCGTGCTCGAGCGTGTACGCGTCCGGGGCGTCGGCGGTCCGGTAGAAGGCGCAGAAGGTGCATCGGGCGGTGCAGACGTTGGTGTAGTTGATGTTCCGGTCGATGACGTAGGTGCGCACCCGATCGCCGTGGACGGCTCGGCACCGGGCGTCCGCCCAGCGTCCCAGCGCGTTCGTCGGCGCCCCGGTCAGCAGCTCCAGCCCCTGCTCCGGGGTCAGCCGCACTTCACCCCGCACGACGCCGGCGAGCAAGCCCGGGTCGAGCGCCTCAAGGCCCGGGCGCATCGGGGGTGGGGTGTAGATGGTCATCCTGGACCCTTCACGAATCCGCCCGGGGACACCCCGGGTTCGGAACTTTCAAGAATCATTGAAAGCATAGCGGGGGCGGTCCGGACGGGCCAGTGGGGGTGGCGACGAGGTCAGGCCCCCGCCTCTTTCAGCTCTTGGGCCACCCCTTCCAGGCGGGCCTGCCCGCGTTTGTCCAGGAGGCTGACGACAACCGCGACCACGAACCCGACCAGGAACGAGGGGAGCAGCGAGTCGAGGGCGTTCAGGTAGCCGGCGCCATCCGACCAGCCCAGCGCGGAGAGGGCGGGCGGGACGGCGAACTCGAAGATCGGCACGCCCAGGAACCCCGCCACCATCGCCCAGCGCGCCCCGAGCGCCGTCAACTTGCTCCAGAAGAGGCTCAGGATCATCACGGGGCAGAATGTGGCGGCGATGCCGTTCCACCCGAAGATGATCGTCCAGAAGATCCCCTGGTCCTTGTCGTAGAGCATGATGCCGATGCCGATCGCGAACGCGACGAGCGAGAGCGCGATCGTCAGCATCCTCGAGAGGCGGACGAGCCGCTCGTCCGACATGTCGGGGCGCCGGGTCATCTGCCAGTAGTCACGCACCGCGGCTGACGAGGCGAGGATGAGCAGCGAGTCGATCGTCGACATGATCGCGCTGAGCACCATCGCGATGTAGACGCCCGCGAAGAAGGCGGGCAGGAGCTTGACCGAGAGCATGGGGAGGATGTTCTTCTCGACGCCGCTGACGACGTCATGCCCCTCGCCCGCCAGGTCCGCCCAGGTGAAGACCGCGCGCCCGGTGATGCCGACGAGGACCGCGCCCGAGTCGGCGAGGATCGTCCAGATCAGCGCCGTCGCGGCGCCAGGCGCGATCTCTTTCTCCGACCGGATCGAGATGAAACGCACGAAGATCTGCGGTGAGCCCCAGAAACCGATGCCGATCGCGACCAGGCCCAGGATCCCGACGATCGTGCCGAGGTTCCATCCCCCGGAACCCGCGACCGCGGGGAAGACGCCCTCCGGCGTCGGGCCCGTGCCGTGGAGCGAGAGCAGATCCGGGTCCGCGGCACGCAGCGCCTCGAGGATGTGCGTCACGCCCCCGACCTCGAGCAGCACGATCAGTGGCATCGCGACCAGTCCGAGGAACATCAACGCGCCCTGGAAGACGTCCGACCAGACGACGGCGGTGAACCCGCCCTGCGTGATGTAGAGGAGCACGATGGCGAAGCCGATCGTCGCGCCCAAGAAGTGGGGGATCCCCAGGAAGCTGAAGAAGGCGCCGCCCGAGGCATGCACCTGCGTGCCGGCGTAGATCGGGACGAACACGAGCAGCGCGACGACGGAGATCAGGCGGATCCAGTGCCCGTTGTCGCGGAAGCGCGACTCGAGATAATCCGGGATCGTGATCGAGTCGTACCGATCCGTCAGCCGCTTGAACCGCCGGGCCATGAAGAGCCAGGCGCCCCCGACGCCGAGCATCTCGCCCAGGACGACCCAGAACGCGTTGACGCCGACGGCGTACCCCATGCCCGTGAGCCCGAGCAGCAGCCACGCCGACTCGCCGGTGGCCCGGGCGCTGAACGCGACGTTGATGAACCCCAGCCGCTTGCCCGATGCGAAGTAGTCGCGGATGTCGTGCATCCGCTTGGACGCGAGGTAGCCGATCACCAGCAGGACGCCGGCGTAGATCGCGACGGCCAGGATCTTCCACATCGTGTCGGCGGTGATGATGACCTCCCTTCGCCCGCGACCGCGGGTGGGGAGGCAGCATACCGCCTACGGGCGGGGATGACACCGCCTATGCACGTCCTTGAGCTGCGTCCGGTCCACGTGCGTGTAGATCTGCGTCGTCGAGATGTCCGCGTGCCCGAGCAGCTCCTGCACCGTCCGCAGGTCCGCGCCGCCGATCAGCAGGTGCGTCGCGAAGCTGTGACGCAGCACGTGAGGATGGACGTCGGTCAGCCCCGCGATCCCGGCGTACCGCTTGACGAGCTGCCACACACGCACCCGCTCGATCGGGCGACCCGAGCGCGTCAGAAAGACGCGCCCCTTGTCGCGCCGCTCGCCCGCGCCCTCGGCGGAGATCAACCGTGGGCGACATTCCTTCCGGTACCGATCCAGCCACCGCTCCGCCGGACGCCCCATCGGCACGAGGCGCTGCTTGTTCCCCTTGCCCGTGACGAGGATCGCGGCGGCCTCCTCCTTGACGTCCCCGAGCTGGATCGCCCCAACCTCGCTCGCGCGCAGGCCGCATGCGTACATCAGCTCCAGCATCGCCCGGTCGCGGACCCACAGGGGAGCGCCCTCGCCGGGTTGCTCAGGCTCGGACGCCGCCTCGATCAGTGTGCGCATCTGCTTCGGGCTCAGGACGCCCGGCAGCTTCTTCCAACGCGTCGGTTGGTCGAGCACGTCCGCCGGGTTGCTCGTCACGAACCCGCGCGCGCACAGCCACCGGCAGAAGACCTTGATCGTCGCCAAGCGTCTCGCCAGCGTGGCCGAGGCGTACCCGCGCTCGCGGCTCAGGCCCTGGATGTGCGAGGTGAGCGCGCGGGGCGTGACGCCCGCCGGCCCCTGGGCGCCGGCGTCGGACAGCTCGGCGAGCAGGTCGACGAGGTCGCGCTCGTACGCCTCCATCGTGGCGGGGGCGAGTCCGCACTCGACGCGGAGGAAGACGAGGAACTCGCCGAAGGCGCCCCGGAGCCCTGGCGCGATCGTCTCGCGCAGGGCATCGACCCGGGATGGGCGCGTCGGCGTCATGACATGCTCATCGGCCCCACGGGCGGGACGTCAAAAAGGAAAAACGCCCCGGGCGGAGGACCCGGGGCGCTTCGCGTTCAGGATCAAGGCCCGGCGTTACCCGAGCAGCTGCAGGACGGCCTGCGGACGCTGGTTGGCCAGCGAGAGGACGTTCGTCGAGGCGGCGACCAGGATCTGGTTCCGCGTCAGCGAAGCGGTCTCGTTCGCGAAGTCGGCGTCGCGGATGACGCTCTCGGCGGCCGAGGTGTTCTCGATCGTCACGCCCAGGCTCCGGATGGTGGCGCCGATCACGTTCTTCTGGAACGCGCCGAGGCGACCGCGGAGGCTGGAGACCTGATCGATGGCCTCGTTGATGATCTTCTGGGCGCTGGACAGACCGGTCGAATCGGTCGTGGTCAGGTCGTAGGACTTGCCCGAGCCGAGGTCGTCGAGGAAGCCGAGGCTGTTGGTGCCCAGGTTACGGACCGCGACGTTGGAGATGCCCAGCGAGACGCGGCCGGCGATGTTGACGTCGGAGGAGAGCTGGAAGTCGGCGCCGCCGCCGGTGATGGTGAAGGCGTTGACCGAGGCCAGCGTGGTGGCGGTGGTCGTGTTGAAGTTCATGGAGACGTTGAGGAAGTCGGAGTTGACCGAGAGCTTCTTGCCCTTGCCGGTCGCGAGCAGGCCGTTGATGGTGCCGCCGACGTCCTGGCCCTCGTCACGCAGGGGGTTGGAGGCGGCGGAGTAGGTGGAGGCGACGGTGGTGTTGATGGTGGAGGTGTCGCCGGAGTTAAAGTTGTGGATGCCGTCGCCGCCCGTGATGCCGCCGTCGTCGACGACCTTCACGGAGACGAACTCGTTGGAGCCGTACTCGGTGGAGCGAAGGGAGACGCCCGTCGTGCCCGCCGAGGCGGTGACGCCGGTGACGTCGGAGAAGGTGTTGACCGCGGCGACGATGGTCGCGATGGTCTGGCTGGAGGTGAACTGGAGCTCGCGGGAGCCCTTGGAGCCGGCGATCTCGATGACGAACGCGGAGGTCGCGCCGCCGAGGTCGAGGGTCGCGCCGCCGAGCGAGAGGTAGAGACCACCCTGCTGGGCGGACTGGGTGATGACGGCCTGGACGGCGAGGCTGGAGCCCTCGAACTTCGCGCCGTTGACCTTGAAGTCCGTGATGCCGGCGGCGACGGACTGGGTCTGGTAGTCGAAGCTGCCGTTCAGGAGCTTGGTGCCCTGGAAGCTGGTGGCGCCGGCGATCCGGTCGATGGTCTGGAGGATCGAGTCGATCTGGTCCTGGTTCGCCGACTTCTCAGAGGCCGACTGACCGGCGGTGCTCGCCGACGAGGTCAGCAGGCCCTGGAGCTCGGTCAGCAGACTGGAGATCTCCTGGAGACCGCCCTCGGCGATGTTCACGACCTGGTCGGCACGCTCGGAGTTGCCGACCGCGGCGTTGAGGGCCTTGATCTCGCCGCGGAGGTTCTCCGAGGCGATCAGACCCGCCGGGTCGTCCTTGCCGCGGTTGATCCGCAGACCTGTGGACAGGCGCTCGAGCGAGTTGGTGAGCGAGAAGTTGTTCTCGCCCAGCACCCGCTGGGAAATCAGGGACGAGATATTCGTGTTAATGCGACTCATTTGAACTGATCCTCCGTGAACGCGATGAGAGGAGGCTGGGGGCCCTTCCTCGGTGCTTCTCCGTGTGGGCGCCTCCACCCGCGGCCGGGTTCACCCGGCCGACCCCGGCTCCTACCGGGGCTGTCACATTCGTGTCGCGGGGCCCGAACGCCCGGCGACGCATCGTGGCATCGGCGACGCCCGGATTACGGTTCAGTGTTCGTCCAGAGAATCGCGCACAACGTCCCCCGGGAATCCCCCCCGCGCGACAAAAAACCCCGCCACTTCGGGCGGGGTCTCACGCTCACGAAATTGGGGAGGCCGCTCCCGTTCCGAGGTCCGCGCCGGGTTACCCGAGCAGCTGGAGCACGCTCTGGGCCTGCTGGTTGGCCAGTTGGAGGACCGAGGTGCCCGCCGCCTGGAGGATCTGGGCACGCGTCAGCTTGCTGGTCTCCTCGGCGAAGTCGGCGTCCACGATCTGCGACCGGCTCGCCGTCAGGTTCTCGAACTGCGACTGCAGACTCCGCACGTTCGTCTCCAGTACGTTCCGCTCGAACGCGCCCAGACGCCCTCGGAGCGTCGCGACCTCGTCGATCGCCTTCTCGAGGATCTCGCTGGCGGCGGTGAAGTCCTTCTGGTCCGCGCTGTTCTCCAGGCTGTTGGTCTGGCCGAACTTGAGGCTCGAGAGATATTGGACCGCGCCGTTGATGTACGAGCCGCCAAGGTTCGACGCCGACATCGACCCGATCCCGATGTTGGACTGCTGGAGCGCGGTGATGTCCTGCCCGAGCTGGAAGAGCGCCCCGCCGCCCGTGATATGGAACGTCGAGGCGGCTCCCGCGGGGGTGGTCGCGAACGTCTCGTCCAGCAGCAGCTCGACGCTGAGGTTGGTCTCATTGAGAGAGACGTTGAGCCCGTCCCCGGTCGCGAGCGAGCCGTTGATGAGCGCCTGGACGTCCCGCCCCTCGTCCCGCGTCGCCGCGACGAGTGAGGTCCCGATACCGGACCATGGGAAGCCGGCGGAGATGTCCGGCAGGTCGGCGTTGCCGTCGAACTTGTAGATGGCGAACGGGCTGTCGGCGGGGTCGGGTGGTCCGCCCACGCGCTTCACGCTCACGAACGCGTCCGAGCCGTAGTCTACCGAGCGGAACACGATGCCCGAGTTGGCGTCGCCGTTGATCAGGGCGGCCTGCACGCCGGTCTGGCTGGAACGGCTGTTGACGGCGGTGACGAGTTCGGAGAGGGGGCGTCCGGAGGAGATGGTGACCTCGACGACGCCCAGGCGCCCCGCGATCTGGAGGGTGGTGGAGGAGAGGAGGACGCCGTCGGGCGCCGCCCCCGGGTTGTCGCCGTTGAGGTAGAGCGCGCCCTTCTGGGCCGAGGCGATGACGTCGACGTCGACCTGGAGGGAGTTGGAGCCGACGAAGCTGGCGCCGAGGATGCTGGCGGTGCGGATCTCGTTGTTGACGAGGCCGCTGGTGACGTAGTCGAGCGAGCCGTCGAGCAGTCGGAGCCCGCCGAAGGTGGCGGTGTTGCTGATCCTGGTGATCGACTCGATGGCGGAGTCGATCTGGTTCTGGTTGGCGGCGATCTCCTCATCGGAGATGGCGCCCGAGTTGGCGCTCTGGACCATCAGCCCCTTGATGGAGTTGAGGAGGTCCGAGATCTCGGAGAGGGCGCCCTCGGTGGTCGCGATGACGGAGCTGGCCCGCTCGGAGTTCTTGATGGCCTGGTCGATGCCGGCCAGGTCGGTCCCGATGCGCTCGGAGATGATGAGCCCCGCGGGGTCGTCCTTGCCGCGGTTGATGCGCAGGCCGGTGGACAGACGTTCGAGGCGCACCTCCAGCTCTTGGTTGGAGCGCGTCAGGTTCGACTGCGCGATGAGGCTCGGGATGTTCGTGTTGATTCTCGCCATGGCAATCCTCCGTGATTGCGTATTCCGGCGTCCCCCGCCAGTGGCTCCTCCGCGCGGGGGCGTTGATCGGTGGGTTCGGGTCCTCGGTCGGTGGTGTCTCGTCGAGGGGGGGCGGGCCTCAGCCGGCGCCGCGCATCCCCTCCGCGTGTCCGTTCGCTGGAGTCTGGGCCTTGGCGCCGTTGGCGACACGGGGCGTGGGCGCCTCGGCGTCGGGCCTGCCGGCGGTCAGCCGGTCGGCCTTGGCGCGGGTGGCGTTGCGGGCCGGCCCGGGCCTGATCTTCTGCGTGATCTCCTCGATCGCGCCGTTGGCGATCTTGGAGGCCTGCTCGTTCTCCCGCGTGATCGCGTCGTACACCTCCTTGCGGTGGACGGCGATGCGGGTGGGCGCGGTGATCCCGAGGCGGACCTTGTCGCCCCGGATGTCGACGACCGTGATCTCGATGTCGTCGCCGATCATGATCGTCTCGTCGCGCTGCCGTGAGAGCACCAGCATTGCGTCTGCTCCTTCGCTTCCGGCGCTGATGGGCTTCCCTGCCCCGCCGGCCGGTCTGACGTTTCTCTCCCGACCCTTCCGAACCCGCCGCGGATCACGACGCGCACCGACACCCCTGGGCGCCGAGCCCGACCACAACCCGCGGACGACCGAGCGACGTCCCTAGGCGGACGCCGCCTTCGCGCCAACCTTCATCAGCGGGTGGCGCGTCGTCCAGCGCTTCTCGGCGAGCACCATCTGCTCGCCGACCTTGCTGAGCGTGTTGATCACCAGCGGCCCCTGGAGGTTGCCGGTGAGCTGCTGCTCGATCTTGTTCACGATGACGAAGACCTGGGCGTCCTCGAGCCGCTCGAGTCCCAGCCCCTCCATCTGCTCCGGGCGGATGGGCGCCGAGTACTCCGGCTCGAAGAGTGTCGGGTCCGTCACCACGAAGGCGAGACTCGCCTCGTCCAGGCTCTGCAGCCAGAAGAAGCACGCGTCGTCGCCCGGTTGCAGCAGACACCATCGTGTCATGCCCGGGAATCCGAGCACGCCCCTTGGGAAGGTGATCACGCGGTCCTCCGCGATCTCGATCACCCCAAAGCGTGTGGTCCGCACGTCCATGTGTGCGCTCCGATCCTTCGGCCACCACGTGGGATCGACGACCCGGCGATCCACGCCGGTCGACGTCCTGTCCAACGCGTCCGCCCGGCCGATGGCGCGGACGCTCGTTCGATCCAACCCTCACGCCCGGGCTTCCACCCGGGCGACGGCTACAGGTAGTTCAACAGCGAGAGCTGCGTCAGCCCCGCCGTGATCTGCAACGTCGCGGCCAACTGCGTCTGGAGCATCGTCAGGCGGGTCGCCGCCTCGGCGTAGTCCGTGTCACGCAGCTTCGACCGCAGCGATTCGTCAAGCAGCACGCGTTCCTCTTCACGTCTGGATTCGTCGTCCACCCGCCGGGCATACCCCCCGACGAGCCCATGAGTCTCGATGAGCCGCGTCGCCGCGGACCCGATCTTCTCTGCCGCAAACTGGATGCCAGAGATGTCGTTGTTCAACAGAGCGTCCCGAAGATCGATCAGGTGCGTGAACAGGTTGTCCACCCGCACCTTCGCCACGTCCTTCGAGTACAGCACGTTGCCCGAGGGATCGAGCGTCGTGTCCAGCAGGCCCAGTTGCTGGGCGGCCGGCGAGTTGTTTTTGCGCTCCACGCTCAGGTTCCCCCCGATCGCCCCGTCCTGGACGAACATCAGCCCGTTCCGGTCGGGGGGCAGGGAGGCGTCGAAGTCGGTGGTCGCCCGACCGGCGGCGGTCAGGGCGGCGTCCGCCTGCGCGTTGATCGCCGCCAACAGCGACCCCACGTCCGCCACGTCCGTCGGCTGGAGGTCGATGTCGATCTCGAACCCGTCGCCCAGGGTGATTGTGAAGTCGACGTTCAAGGCCGGATCGAGCAGGCCCGTGGTCGGGTCGGTCCGCCCTGAGAGGACCTGCACACCCCGCCCATCGTTGAAGTCGCTCAGGGAGGTCGTGTCCATGTAGGACCGGATGCCCAGGGCGGTCGCGGTCGCCGTCCCGTCGTTGACGTCGGTGATGGAGAGGGCCCGGTCGGCGCCTCCCGCGATCTCGGTCACGACCGAGATCCCCCGTCCGTCGTCGGAGATGATGACGCGCGTCCCGGGGACGCTCGCCTCGATCGCCGATCGGATGTCCGCCAGCGTCGTCGCCCCCGACAGATCCACGTTCACGGTCCGGGCGTTGTTGGTGATCTGCAGCTCGCCCAGCGGGGGCGTGATCCCCTGGAGCGATGCGATCGTCGTCGTCCAGGTGAGCTTCGGGTCCAGTGACGCGCCGACGGCGTTCCCCGAGTCGAACGCGGTGGGGGGGTCGAAGACGATGCCCAGGTCCGAGCCCGCCGTCCCGCCCACCGGGTCGGAGAACGTCAGCGAGCCCGACGGCACGTCGAGCGTGAGCGAGTCCCCCGAGATCGAGACCCCGCCCGGTCCCAGGATGGTGACGCCGTTGTCGGTCTCGTACTGGTGGATGGCGGCGGTGATTGCGTCAGCGACGTCGCCGATCGTGTCCGCCTGCGAGATGTCCACGCTGGCGGTGACGCCGCCATTGAACGAGAAGTCGATGCTGGTCTTCTGGATCCCCTGTCCGTTGGCGCCCCGGAGGTCGGAGAGCTTCGTGGAGAGGGTGAGGTCGGGGTCGAGGTCGACCGACCCGACGACGCGGTTCGAGACGTCGCCGATGACGTTGTTGGCGCCGAGGGTGACGGGGACGGTGCTGCCGAGCCCGAGGTCGGTGAGGAGTCCCCCGATGCCCCCGACGTACCGGTAGGCGCCGTCGACGTTCTGGATCGGTGGCGTGCCGGGGCGCGTCCCGCCGAAGACGTGCCCTACGAGCGACTCCTGGTTCGACAGGCGGAGCAGCGAGGCGATCAGGGAGTCGACGACGCTGGCCTGCGTGTGGCGCTCGGAGTCCGAGGCGGTCGAGTCGATTTGCGAGGAGGCGAGGCTCTTGGCCTCGTTGACCAGGTCCTGGATCTCGCTGAGCGTCGAGTCGAGCGTGTCGAGCGAGCCCGCGGCGTACTGCAGGTTCTGCAGCTTCTGGTCCGACCGCTCGAGGCGGCTGTCGATCGCGGAGATCGTGGCGGCCTTGATCGGATCGTCGCTGAAGCGCCCGATCGCGACGCCGGTCGAGAGCTGACGGGTGATGTTGAAGAGCTCCAGGTTCGTCCGCCCCATGAAGGCGAGCGACGTCCTGTTCTTGAGAAGCATGGGCACGCGCCCGATGTTGGCGGGGAAGCTGCCCACTACACGAGCTCCTGGAGCTGGCCCAGCATCTCGTTGGCGATCTGGATGAGCTTGGCGGCGCCGTTGTACGCCTGCTGGAACATGATCAGGTTCACCGACTCCTCGTCGGCGTCGACGCCCGAGACCGAGTCGCGCTGGGCCTGGAGGCTCTCGCGGACGAAGGCGGCGCTGGTGGCCTGGGTCTGGGCGCCGGAGGTCTGCGTGCCGACGTGCTGGACGTGGTCGAGCCAGAACTTCTGGAACCCGACCCCGCCGAAGGCCTGCACCGGGAAGTCGCGAAGGTCCGCCATCGCCAGGGCGTTGGCGTTCTCGACGAAGATTCCGCCGACCGATCGCCCGAGCATGACCTTGGTCGGGTCGTCGAGCAGGGCCTGGCGGATGCCGATGTCGCCCGCGTCCTCGCCCGTGAAGAAGCTGTTGACCCCCATCACGCCCAGGATGTTGGACGAGTCGTCCGCGAAGCTGAACTCGTACCCCGAGTCGGCCGTGATCGACAGGTGTCCCTCGGCGTCCCACGTGGCGTTGAGCCCGTCGATCGCGTCGATCGCCGCCCGAATGTCCTCGGGCGTCGTGTCGTCCGCCGTCCCGGGAACCCCGGCGTTCGTGATCCCGTCCAGGTCGACGTCGATCTGCACGCGTCCGGTCGCCCCGGTCTGCTTGTTGGTCCACTCGACGTAGAACGACCCGTTGCTCGCCTGGAAGGGCAGGTCGGCGAAGGCGTCGTTGTTCGGGTCGTTGATCGCCATCGTGCGAGAGGGCGCCCCGACCCGCAGGTTCGACAGCGTCGAGGTGAGCTGGCTCGCGTTTCGTCCCGTCGCGTGCACCGAGTTGACGTGAAAGATCAGCTGCGAGGCGAGCTTGTTCAGGCGGTCGATCGTGTCGTCGATCGCGCCGTTGCGCGTCGCGAGCAGGCCCCCGATCGACCCCTCGCGAACGTCCAAGGGCTCGCCGTCCTGCTCGACGATGACGTTCACGCTCACCGTCCCGGTGCTCTGGTCGGTGACGCGTTTGACGTCGAGCCCGCGGCTCACCCCGCCCAGCACGATCGGCGTCGAGCCCACCAGGATGTCCAGGTTCCCCTGCGGGTCCTCGACCGTCGTCACGTCGAGCAGCCCCGAGAGCTCGGTGATCAGCCCGTCCCGCTGGTCTCGCAGCGAGCTCGCCGTGCCCCCGGCGCCCTCGAACTGCTGGATCTCGGAGTTCAGGCCCGCGATCTCGTCGAGCAGCGAGTTCGCGCGCACGACGCTCGCGTCGATGTCGTCCTCGACCTGGCGGCGCAGCTGGCCGAGGTCCGTCCGCAGCGACTTGATGAACCCCGCGAGCTTGTCCCCCTGCTCGACCACGCCCGCCGGCGTGCCCGCCAGGTTGGCGATCTCCGACCAGGAGTTGAAGAAGCCGGACAGCTCGCTGGACAGGTCGTACCCGGTCAGTTCGTTGAGCAGACCCTCGACCTGCGACGAGATGTCGAACTGGGTGCTCTTGGACGACTCGTCGGAGACGCTCGCCCACAGGCGTCGCTGGATCGCCTCGTTGATCTGGCGACGCACGCCCGTGACCTGCACGCCCTGGCCGATGAGGAACCGCCCGCTCGCGCGCGTCTGGATGGGCGAGAGCGAGGCGAGCTGGCGCGTGTACCCGGGCGTGGCAATGTTGGCGAGGTTCTGGCCCGCGACCTGGATGCCGATCTGGCTCGTGGTCAGAGCGGAGCGGGCGATGTAGATGGCGGATGAAAGGCTCATCGCTGGATGTCCAGGGCGGTGACGACCGCCGGTCCTTCGCCGACGCGTCCGTCACGCCCGTAGGCGCCGGTGCGTGAGAGCTTGGCCGCCACTTGGCGGATCAGGCCTTCCATGTGGGACGCGAGCGAGCCGGCCGCCTGCGCGAGTGACGCCTGCTCTGTGCGCACGGTCTCGATCAGTCCCTTGAGGCGTGAGCCGAGCTCGAGCAGGCGACGCTTGCGGGGCTCGTCCATCCGCGCCGCGACCTGGGCGATCGTGGTCCTGCTCTTGGCGTGATCCCCCTCGCCGAAGAGCGCTCGGCGCTCGTCCTCGAGCCCGGCGATCTCCTGAAGGAGGTCGGCGCACGCCTCCAGGCTCTTGCCCAGGCGGGCCGGATCGGCGCTGGTCAGGGCGGCGCGGTGCTCGGCGAGCGCGAGCAGGAGCGCCTCGTGTCGCTCGACCAGCTCGCCCACGATCCGCTCGACCGCGCACAGGACCTTGTCGTCGAACTCAGGCCGGGATGTCGTCGTCGCGGGCATCGTGCCCTCCTTGGGCGTCTGCGGGCGCAGGGGCCCCCGCGCGCTTCAGCACGCCGCGTGCCACCTGCTCGACCAGCGGGAACTTCGCGTGACGTACGAGGTCCTGCGCAAGACGTGCGTCCTGGAGCGCACGAAACTGCTTCTCGGCGGGCGTCGGCTCGAACGGGGGCGCCGCCATGCTCGACTCGCGGAGTTGCGCCAGCACAGGCTGGACCAGCGTGATCGCGATCAGCGACTGGGCGGACTCCCGGGCCACCTCCTCGGCGGGCGCGCCCGTGGCATCCCGGGCCCGGGACAGCACTGCGGAGAAGTCTCGCTGCGAGCGGGCCAGATTCGCCCCCTCGAAGGGCGAGCCCGCGAACACCCCCGACGAGATGGCGTCGATCGTGCTCATGCCTACTCGATCACCAGCCTCGCCTGGAGCTTCCCGGCCCGGTGGAGCATCTGGAAGATCTCGATCTGGTCCTGGGCGGGGACGGCGAGCTGGTTGAGGGCCGCGATCAGATCCTCGATCCGGGCCAGCTCCCGCTCGGGCCCGTCGGTCGTCACGTCCGCCCAGCGCTCGGTCTTGACGATCGGGTCCTCGGGCGTGGGGACCGGGGGCGGGATCGTCGTCGTGATCGTCAGGTCCTTGTGCGAGATGACGGCCGGGCTGATGCGCACGTCCCCGGTCACCATGATGCTGCCCGTGCGCGTGTTGCAGATGACCTGGGCGGGCAGGCCCAGGCGCTGGATGCTGACAGGGGCGTTCATGACGTCGCCGATGAAGCCGGCGGGCGAGGTGCGCTCCGCCTCGGGCACGCGGACGCGGATGGTCCGGTCGTCGACGACCTCGGCGATCCGGTCGGTCAGCGTCCGGGCGGTCAGGAGGTACTCGTCGTTGATCGCGCCCGCGACCTCGCTGGCGGCCCGCCACCCGGAGAAGTCGGGGTGGAGGACGATCTCGAACTGGGTGCGGATGGGGGGGGTGGTGTCGATGTCCTTGGCGATGTAGGCGCCGTTGCGGACGACGCCGGTGGTGGGCAGCTCCTTGTTCTCGATCACGATCGAGCCTTGGGCGAAGGCCCAGACCGGGGAGCCAGGGAAGGGGGCGGTGAGGGGGGCGACGTAGAGGCGCCCGCCCTCGAGGCTGGAGGCCGAGTGCAGGACGCTGACGTGCGCATTGAGCTGGTCGTTGGCCTTGGCGCCCTCGGGGGGGATGTCGCAGGTGACCATGACCAGGGCGACCGAGCGGGACTTGGCGAGCTCCTCGATGTCGGGGATGGGGGCGCCGTTGCGACGGAGGACCTCGGCGAGCGGGCGGGCCATGACCAGCTCCTTGCCCGAGTCGCCCGTGCCGTTGAGGCCCATGACCAGGCCCAGGCCCTGGAGGACCGAGGCGCCCTGGCCCTTGATGTGGGCGATCTCGGCGACCTTGTTCTGGGCGAGCGCGGAAGGCGCCAGGAGGAGCGCAAGGGCGGCCGGGATGAGCGTGCGAAGTCTGCGCATGGTGGGTCTCCACGCGAGAGGACGCAACGCGGATGCCAGCCAACCCGAGTTCCCGATCCGCCGACGTGCCGACCTGCCGATCTCACGCCCATCTGGCACGCCGCTTGTGAAGGGTTGGCGGGGAGGATCCCCTTCGGAGGCGCCGCGCATGAACTATGGGTTGCAGATCTCCGCCTCGGGCGCGCTGACGAGCCTCTACCGCCAGGACGTGCTCTCGAACAACCTGGCGAACCTCGAGACGACGGGGTTCAAACCGGACATCCCCGCGACCATGCAGCGCGACGCGGCGCGGATCGAGGACGGCCTTCCCTATCTGCCGAGCGACCCACTGATCGAGCGCCTGGGCGCCGGCGTGCTCGCCGCCCCGAACCGGGTCTCGTTCGCCCAGGGTCCCCTCGACAGCACGGGGCGGGACCTGGACATGGCGATCGAGGGCGACGGGTTCTTCGTCCTCCAGGACGAGCATGCCCAGGGGGGCGACCGCCTGCGCCTCACGCGTGACGGGCGGTTCCAGCTCGACGAGCGCGGGCGGCTCGTCTCGTCGACCACCGGGATGCCGGTGCTCGACCGGACCAACCGGCCGGTCGTCATCCGGGGCGAGGGGCGCGTCGGCGTCGCGCTCGACGGCTCGCTGACCCAGAACGGGCAGGCGATCGCCCGTCTCCAGCTCGTGGACGTGCCCGACAAGTCCGCCCTCAAGAAGCTCGGCGCCAACCTGTTCGC
Source organism: Phycisphaerales bacterium (assembly GCA_041402005.1). Taxonomy (GTDB): domain Bacteria; phylum Planctomycetota; class Phycisphaerae; order Phycisphaerales; family UBA1924; genus JAJRXR01. Next base: position 103,130 of record JAWKTB010000008.1, read on the forward strand.
CCCGAGCGCCAACGCCACCGCCAGCTTCGGGCCCATCGACGGGCGCGTCCGCCAGGGCGTGCTCGAGGGCTCGGCGGTCAACGAGGTGGCGGCGCTCATGGCCGTCACCAGCGCCTCGCGCGACGTCCAGGCCAACATCGGCATGATCACCTACCACGACCGGATGATGGAGCGGGCGATCAACACGTTCGCGCGCATCGCCTGACCAGGAGCGTTTTCACATGGCCATCATCGCCCTGCAGTCCGCGTCATCGGGCCTCAACGCCCTGAGCACCAAGCTCGACGTCATCGCCAACAACCTGGCCAACGTCGAGACGACGGGGTTCAAGACCTCGCGCGTCAACTTCCAGGACCAACTCTACATCGAGCGGATGCAGCCGGGCGTGGAGAACGCAAACGGCGACCAGCGCCCGACCGGTCTGTACGTCGGCCTGGGCGTGAAGGTGTCGGGCACGCAGGTGGACTTCGACCAGGGGGCGCCGATCGTGACCAACCGCCCGCTCGACCTGACGATCGACGGGGCGGGCTTCTTCCAGGTCGCGGTCGAGGAGGGGTTGTCGGGCGAGGGGACGGCGTACACGCGGTACGGCGCGTTCGCGCTCAACGCCGAGGGCGGGCTCGTCCTCGCGACCGACCAGGGTCGCCAGCTCGACCCGTCGGTCACGATCCCAGACGACGCGACCGCGGTCGACATCGACTCGGAGGGGCGCGTCTTCGCGACGATCCCGGGGTCGGTCGAGCCCCAGGAGGTCGGGCAGCTGCAGATCGCCACGTTCGTCAACCCGGCGGGTCTGCGCCAGGTGGGCGAGAACCTGTGGGTGGAGTCGGCGGCGTCGGGGCCGCCCAGCGTGGGCAACCCTGCTGAGGACCAGCGCGGGCGGATCCGCCAGGGCCAGCTCGAGGGGTCCAACGTGGACCCGACGCGCGAGCTGGTGGAGCTGATCCGCACGCAGCGGGCGTTCGAGATGAACTCACAGTCGATCCGCGCGGCGGACGACGCGCTGCAGACCGTGGCGCAGCTCAGGCGGTAACGGCGTGGGCGCCGGCGGAGGCCGAGCGCCCGTATAGAGAGGTTTGCGATGAAGACGGGCAGGATGCTTATCGGGCTCATCGCGCTGGCGCTCACCTCGGGCGTCGCGACGGCGGACAGGATCGAGCTGCGCACCGCGGCGAGAATCCAGGCGAGCAAGGGCGTCACCCTCGGGGACGTCGCCCGCCTCGACGGGCCGCACGCGGAGCGCATCGCGGGCATCGTGCTTCTCGCGCCAGGCCAGGCGGATCTGGGCTCGCCCGTCGCGATCGAGGTCGGGCAGGTGCGCGAGGCGCTGAGCGAGGCCGGCGTGAACTGGGCGATGTTCACGCTTCGGGGCGGTCGGTGCGACCTGCTGCCGGCGGCGCCCCCGGCGCAGACGCCGGCGCTGCCCCCGAAGGTGGCTGCGCCCGATCCTGACGTCCCGACGGTGCGCACGGTCGTGGAGCGCCGCTTGCGCGAGACGTTTGGCGTCGCGGACGAGGACGCGATCCGCTGCAAGTTCGAGGACCGAGACGCCGAGCTGCTGTCGAGCCCCCTGACGCAGGAGGGCAAGGCGCCTCTGCTGGTCGAGGCGCATACGACGGGCTCGTCGTCGCGTGTGCCGGTGTCGGTCAGCGTGTACCGGGGGGACAGCCTGGTCGAGTCACGCCAGATCCGGGTGGACGTGGAGATCTTGCGGGACGTGTGCGTGGTTCGCGCGCCGGTGGAGCGTCGGGGGACGATCCGGGAGGACGACCTGGTCGTCGAGAAGCGTTGGCTGACGCCGGACGTCGCGCCCGCGGCGATGGTGGACAGCGTGGGCGCGGAGGCGACGACGAAGCTGGAACCGGGCGAGGTGCTGACGCAGGCGCACGTCGTGCCCCCGGTCGTGATCAACCGGGGCGAGCAGGTGCTGGTGCACTACCTGTCGGGCCCGGTGATTCTCAAGACCAAGGCCCGGGCCCTCGAGGACGGTCGCGTCGGCGACCGGATCCGCCTCGAGGTCCTGGGCTCCAAGCGACGCCTCGAGGCGCGGGTGGACGGGCCCGGGCGTGCCGTCGTGCGAAACGAGCCGACGACGCCCGGCGTCCTCGAGGACGAGACGCCCGAAGGCGTGGGCGCCGCGAGCGTGGCGGGCGTGCAGATCACACGCTCCGAGTAGCGGTGGGGCGTCGAGCCCCGTGGAGTTTGAAGCATGAGACGAGCGATCCTGACGATCTTGGGCGTGTGCATGCTGGCCTCCTCAGCGGGAGCACAGAGCCTGTACCAGCGCCCGGTGAACGCGCCACTGGACGAGACCGGGGCGCCGGACGAGCAGGCGGACTTGCGCGCCAAGAGCATGTTCTTCTACGAGCCGCCGGAGCCCCGCAAGTACCTGAAGCACGACATCATCACGATCATCGTGGACGAGTCGAGCAAGCAGGAGTCGAGCCAGTCGCTCGACACGAAGCGGAAGTACGAGGATAGCGCCTCGATCAACGCGCTCGTCGACCCGATCCAGCTGCTCGAGCTGCGTCTGCGCCAGGGCGGGCTGACCAGCCAGGACCTGCTCGACATCTCCGCCGACCGCAAGTACAAGGGCGAGGGCGATTACGAGCGCGAGGACCGGTTCAGCGCGCGCATCTCGGCGCGTGTGATCGAGGTCAAGCCCAACGGCACACTTCTGCTCGAGGCCAAGACCTTCATCAAGACCGACGAGGAGGAGCAGACGCTCGTCCTCTCAGGGCTCGCGAGGCCCGAGGACGTCACCAACCAGAACACCATCCGTTCGAGCCAGCTCGCGAACCTGGCGGTGATCCGACAGAACGAGGGGCAGGTCGCCGACTCGGCCAAGAAGGGCATCATCACGAAGGTGCTGGACGCGCTGTTTGCGTTCTGAGTGAGAGGCAGGTCGGCAGAGGGCAGGTGGGGGGATCAGATCCGTTCGATCGTGCCGCGGGTGAGGTCGCTCGGCGGGGCGTCGCCGGTGTTGACGACGCCGGCGGGCTCGAAGAGGAGGATCGAGCACTCGCGCGTCGCGACCGGGCGGTGCTCGACTCCACGGGGGACGACGACCAGCTCGCCTGCGCCGAGTTCGACCGAGCGGTCGCGGTACTGCATTGTGAAGGCGCCGTCGATTACGAGGAAGAGCTCGTCGGCGTCGTCGTGCGTGTGCCAGACGAACTCGCCCCTGATCTTGACGAGCTTGACCTCCTGCCCGTTCAAGGAGGCGAGCAGGCGGGGGTTCCAGTGGTCGCGGATGAGAGCGAGCTTGTCGCGCAGGTTGATCGGGTCGGTCATGGGCGCAGGGTAGCGGGGTGGGCGCACGAAAAGGGCCACGCCCGGGTTGGGCGTGGCCCTGGAGATGGTGCGGGGGGGGCGGGCGGCTACTTGCAGCCGGCGCCGAAGGCCACGAGGAAGGCGAAGACGTCGGAGAAGTCGAGCGTGCCGTACTGGACGTCGAGGTCGGCGTCGGAGTCCTTGTTGGCGAAGGCCTCGAGGTAGGCGAGGACGTCGGAGAAGTCGAGCGTGCCGAAGGGCTCGGCGAGGTCGGCGACGTTGCACCTGGGGTCGCTCACGCCGATGAACTCGTAGGCGCCCATGTCGACGGTGGCGCCCAGATCGTCGTCGATGATCCCGGTGTCGAGGACGCCGATGTCGTCGAGGACGCGGTCGTTGGAATCAATGTCGAAGGCGGAGGCGTCGACGGCGAGGAGGGTGGGTGTGTCGCCGGCGTCGATGCACCATGAGTTGTGGGCGAGGCGGAAGTCGTTGTCCTCGACGGTGTCGGGGTTGTTGTCGGAGCCGTTGATGTCGACGAACTTGGGGAAGCTGAAGATGTTGCCGCCGGCGTCGGAGACGCCGAGGGGGATGCCGTCCTGGATGTCGGAGTAGGAGAGGTTGATGGGCCCGGCGTTGGGCGAGGCGTTGATCTGGTCGTCGCTGCCCCAGAGGATGGAGTTGAAGACATCGAGAGGCCCATCGCCCGGGTCGCGGATGAGAGCGAGGGAGTCGCCGCCACCGATGAAGCGGGCGTGGATGACGCGGTTGGCGTTGAAGGTGCAGTTCCCGATCTGGAAGCCGCCCCAGACGAAGGCGGCGCCGCCGGCGTCGCTGGCGAAGTTGTGGTCGAAGACACAGTTGGTCATGGAGCCGAGGTCGGGGGTGTCGCTGTAGGCCCAGACGGCGAACGCGCCGCCGAAGCCGTCGGACTCGTTGGCGGCGAAGTAGGAGTGAGAGAGGTTGACGGAGCCGCCCATAATGGCGACCGCGCCGCCGTAGCTCCATTGGGAGGCGGCGTTGTAGTAGAAATCGCATCCGTCGATGGTGACGTCGGCGGCCTGTGCGCGGATGGCGCCGCCCTCGGCGGCGTAGTTGAACTCAAAGTAGCAGCCTTGGATGAGGGCCTGACCGAGGTTCTGGGCGTAGGCGCCGCCGCCGCCCGGGCGGGCGCCGATGCCGCGCACGTCCTCGTCGAGCTCGGTGTCGCGCAGCTCGTACTCGGCGTTGTTGCTGCCAAAGTAGCAGTCGCTGACGGTCGGCGAGCCGTCGTAGGCGAAGATGGCGCCGCCCTCATAGGCGTCGCAGTATGTGAACTCGCAGTCCTCGATGTTCGGGGAGGAGTCCCTGGAGAAGATGGCGCCGCCGAGGGGCGCGTAGAGCTTGCCGAGGAACTCGCAGGACTGGATCTGCACGTCACCCCTTGAGTCGATGTAGATGCAGCCGCCGAAGTCGTCGGCGTAGGCGAGCCCGAAGTCGCACCCGGCGATGGTGGCGTCGGCGTCGGGGGCGATGGAGATAACGCCGCCCGAGCCGAAGTCGGTCCAGTTCTCGTAGAACTCGCACCCGGTGACGGAGGGGTCGGAGCCGGGGCCGATGTACATGGCGCCGCCGCCGAGGTCGGCGGAGTTGTCGTAGAAGCCGCACTGCTCAAACGAGGGGGCGCCGTTCTCGATGTAGACGCTGCCGCCGTAGGTGTCGGCGTCCCCGTCGTAGAGGAAGCAGCTGGCGATGGTGGGGCTGGCGCCGGCGATGTAGATGGCGCCGCCGGCGACGACGTTGAAGTAGCTGTCGAGGGAGAGGCCGAGCAGCCCGGCGCCCGGGCCCTCGCCGGAGTCGAACGTGACCAGGGGCGGGACGGGCCCGTCGGGGGCGCCCCGGAAGACGGGGACGATGCGGGTGGCGTTGATGACGTCCGGGTCCTCGGGGTCGGTGGAACGGATGGTGACGTTCTTGCCGGCGAAGTCGAGGTGCTCGGCGTAGTACCCGGGCTGGAGGACGATCTCATCGCCGTCCTCGGCCATGTCGATCGCTTCCTGGATCGTCGGCACGCAGTCGGGCACCTGGATCGAGTGAGTCTGGATGACGAGACGGACGTCGTCGAAGAGGGTCTGCTGGGTGGGCGTGCGGAAGGAGCCGAGCTTGATGGCGATACGGTCGCCGATGAAGCTGTCGCCCTTGACGGTGTAGGTCAGCGTGATGTCGGCGAAGTGGCCGGCGGTGGGGATGACCGCGCCCAGGTCCTGGCTGGAGACGCTCGCGATTGGCGTGCGGGAGTCGTCGTCGGCGACCGCCTCGAGGGCGATGAGGTATCCGCCGAACGTGAGCGCGTCGTTGCGGGCGCCCACGAAGACCTTGAGGGTGAGCTCGTCGCCGTCGCAGATGCGGGCTTCAACGACCTGCTCGGCGGTGTTGCCGCCCGTGAGGTTGGAGAAGGCGACGTTCTCGCCATCGGGGACAGGCTCGTTGAGGATGGAGTTGGGGGGGTCGAGGGGGCCGAAGGCGTCGAAGTCCGACCAGGGGGCGACGCCCCCGAGGGCGAACATGCCGTTGTCGAGGGGCGGGTCCTCGAAGCTGAAGTTGACGACCGTGACGTCGACCGGGGGGGCGGCGACGGCCGGGGTGAGGTGGGCGGCGAGGGCGGCGATCGACGCGGCCACGGCGAGCGAAGGCTTCTGGCGACTCATCTGGTTTCTCCCCTCGAGGGCGGCCGGCGTGTCCGACCAGAGGTACGGTAGCCTCCCAGGCGGCGCTGGCCAGCTTTTTACAGGACCAAGCGCCCACGACCGCGATCCCGACGCGTGAGACGGCGAAAAGTCGGCGATCCCCCGGTCGCGACTCTTGGATGGCGAGGGGGATCCCACGTTCGGCGGGGTCCTTGCGCAAAGAAAAGGACCAAGCCCGAGGGGCTTGGTCCATGAGGGTTTGTCGGCCCGCGTCGCGGGCGTGCGGCTCAGAAGCTCACGGGCAGCCGGCGCCGAACTGCGTCAGGAACTCGATCACGTCGTTGATGTCGAACTGGCCAAAGGGAACGGCCAGGTCCGCCTCTGGGAGCATGGACCCGAAGGCGGCGAGGTAGGTGGTGACGTCGGTGAAGTCGAGCTGGCCGAAGGGCTCGGCGAGGTCGGCCCCGTTGCACCCGCCGGACTGGGGCACGGGCAGGGGGACGTTGACCGAGTCGGGCGTGCCCGGGCGGAAGAGGCCAAGGGTGACCTCGCCGTCGGTCGGGCCCGTGGTCGCGTCGAACCAGAAGTTGTACATGGTGGCCCAGCGGATGGCGTTGGAGTTCTGGTTCTGGGCGAAGGTCTGGGGGCTGGACCAGGTGACGGCGTTGCCGTCGGTCGAGACGCTCCAATCGGTGTTGTCGTAGGGCTCGCCCGAGTGGTAGTCCACGTCGTGGAAGCCGACGTTGCCGGCGGAGCTGACGGGGACGGAGACCGAGCCGACCGAGCGGTGCGAGTTGAGGTTATAGACGGCGTACTCGTAGTGGTAGGTGCCGTCGCCGTTCTCGGAGACCTTGGCCGCGACGTGCAGGCGACCCTCGCCCGGGATATCGACGGGGACGATCACGACGGAGGGATCGGCGTTCTGCCAGGCATAGATGGCGGGCGTGCCGGTGAACATCGTGCCGGCGGTCGACATGGAGAGGGTGGACTGGTTGACGTTGACGGGGCGGTAGGAAGCGTTGTTGTACGCGTTGCCGGCGGGGGCGTCGTCAGAAGCGACGTAGACGCCCTCGAAGTAGTAGCTGGCGCCGGCGCCCTCCATCTGGAGATCACTCTGGGTGGCCTGGAGGCGCCCGGCGATCGTGCTACCGCCGACGCCCGAGGTCCCCGGGATGTTCCCGGTGTAGGCGTTGATCAGCGAGCGCGGGCCGAGGTTGCTCTGGATGGCGTTCCAGCCGGCGGAGTAGATGTCGCGGCAGCCCGGGCCGAGGCCGCCGGCGGGCGAGCAGGAGAGGCCGCATCCGCTGCCCTGCGCGGCGCAGCAGGCGTGCTTGACCCAGGAGAGGCCGATCTGCTCGAGGCGCCCGTTCATGAGGCGGTAGAGGTTGAAGGTGAGCGCGGGGCTGCCGTTGGCGCTGAAGCCGAAGACCATGGGGGTGTCGCCGATGTTGCAGGTGTAGCTGTCGCCGATGTAGCCCATCTTGCCGCCGACCGGGCCGGCGGTGTCGATGGAGAGGACCTGCTGGTAGATGACGTCCGGGCCGGAGCTGAAGCCTCTGGGGTCGGTGGTGGCCGCGTCTTCGTTGGCGACGTCGTACGGGTCGGGGACCGCGAGCTGGGCGCTGGCCGCCGAGGCGCCCAGGGCCACGCACGCGAGGCTGGTCACGAGAGTCCGATCGATCATGTCTAGCTCCTTCCCCCGTGGGGTCGTCGGGGTTGTGGCATCGGGTCCGGTCTCAGAGCCCGCCGCAGGGCGAGACCGACCCCAGACGCCGAGCCTAACAGGGGTGGCGCGGATGTTTCCACCCCCGATTCGGAGGGACGCACAAGAAACGACGTTTTGGCTCTCTCTGGCCATCTTCCCCGAGACAGCCGGGCGGGCGTCGTCTTTCGGTCAAGTTTCCGCAGTCGCGGTCAAGGACAGCCCTCGTTGAACGCGCTCAGAAAGACGACCACGTCGATGATGTTGAACTGGGCGTACGCGGGGGCCAGGTCGGCGGCGACCGAGCCCTCGACAAAGGCGAGAAGGAAGCCGACCAGGTCGGAGAAGTCGAGCAGGCCGAAGGGTGGCGCGAAATCGGCGAGCGAGCAGCGCGTGACCAGACGGTTTGGCAGCAGGGTGATGGTGTTGACGCTGGAATGCCCGGTGACGAGGTCGAGGTCCGAGTCGGCGTCCAGGTCGATCGCGGCGACGAGCAGCCCGCGCGTGGCATAGACCTGCGGCGTCGGATCGAAGGCGCCGGCGCCGAGGCCACGGAAGATCTGTGCGCCCAGCGTGCTGGGCGGGCTGAAGCTCGGGGGCGTGGATTCCAGCGACAGCGCCAGGTCGAGGAGGCCGTCGTCGTTCACGTCGGCGGGGAGGATCGCGAGCACGGGGCTCTCGACCTCCAGCGTCGGACCGGGCGTGAACGTGCCGTCGCCGGCGCCGAGGAAGGTCGAGACGCGGTCGGTCTCGCCCACGAGCAGGTCGGGGACGTCGTCGGCATCGAGCAGCGCGGCGGCGATGGCGAGGGTGGCGTGGGGGACGGGGATGAACGGGGCGGCGGCGAACATGCCTTGCCCGTCGCCCAGGAGGACCGAGACGCCGCCGTCGCCAGTCGTCAGGGCGACCAGGTCGAGATTCCCGTCGGCGTTGACGTCGAGGACAATGAGCGCCGTGACGGTGTTGGGCAGGGGGATGTTCTCGCTCAGCGTGATCGACCCGTCACCCGCGCCGAGCATCACGCCGATGCTCGACGGGAACTCGAGGGCGACGCCCAGGTCCTGGTTCCCGTCGTGGTTGAGGTCGGCGGCGACGATCGCGACCGGGTCACGTCCGCCCGCCCAGGTCTCGTCGTGGTCGGAGAACGCGCCGGCGCCGTCGTTCAGTAAGATGGAAACCCCGTCGAGATCCTCGTGCGCGATGATGATGTCGGGGGCGGCGTCTCCGTTCATGTCCGCAACCGTCACGTGTGCCGGAGAGAGGTCGTGCAGGGGCGTGCGTGCGACGGTCGGGTACGACAGCAACTGGTCGGGGGCGGCCAGGCGGACCTCGAGTCCACCCGGCTGGTCGTTCCACTTCAGGACTGTCGCGAGGTCCGGCCGCCCATCGGCGTTGAGGTCGGCGACCGCCGTGTCGGTCAGGACATCGGGGACGGTGATGGAGAACTCGAGCCGGTCCTCGAACGCGCCCCCTCCCAGGCCGAGTCGGAGCGTGAGATCGTTGCTGGTGAGCAGGTCGGGCGTGCCGTCCCCGTTGAAGTCCGCGACGCGGCTCCACGAGCGGCCCAAGTCCGAGTACCGCAGCGGCGGCCCCGGTATCGCGCCGTTGCCCGGGTTGCGCACGACATTGGTGCGTGCGACATTGGGATGGATGCCCGAGCCCGCTTGCGTAGCGCCGACGACCAGGTCGGGGTGGGTGTCGCCGTCAACGTCGGCGACCTCGATCGAGTCGGGGCTGGAGCCGGCGGGCAGCAAGAAGGTCGTCTGGAAGTGGTCGGTGTCCCAGCGTGAGAGGAGGTACAGGAAGCCGAAGCCGGTGTTGGCGCCGTAGGCGAGGTCGTCGCGTCCGTCCCCGTCGTAGTCGAGGGCGGCGAGCTGGTCGGCGCCGACCTGAGCGGGGATGTAGATCGGCGCCCCGAAGGTCCCGTCGCCGGCGCCGAGCAGGATGGTGATGTCCTGGGAGCCGGCGTCGTGCCCGTTGGCGATGGCCAGGTCCGGGGCGCCGTCGGCGTCGAAGTCGCCGGACACGATCCGGACCTGTTCGGCGCGCCCTGTCGGGAAGGACAGGGGCGGGGCGAATGTGCCGTCGCCAACCCCGAGCATGACGCGGACGGTCTGGTCGTTGGAGTCTGTCGCGACGAGGGCGACGTCCAGGAGAGAATCCGAGTTCAAGTCGGCGGCGACGAACGCGTCGATGCGCGTCGACGAGGGCGTCGCGGCGCTGTACTCCGTCTGAGCGTCGAATGTTCCATCCCCGACGCCGAGCAGAACCGAGATGCTGGCGCTTTCGGCGTTCGCGACGACGAGGTCGAGGATCGCGTCCCCGTCGACGTCTCGCGCGACGACGGCAAAGGCGCCCTCGCCCGCGACGTACTCGACGGGCGCCGAGAAGGTCCCGTCGCCGGCGCCGAACACGACGCGGACCAGGCCTTCGGCGCTTGCTCCGATGAGATCGAGGGCTCCGTCGGAGTTGATGTCCGCCAGGTCGGGCTGGTGGCAACAGACGAACCCACCCTCGAACACCTCACCCGGGTAGAGCGGGAAGTGGGGCTGCGCGGCTGCGCCGCTGGCGAGCACAACGCCACAGATCAGCGAGCACGGGCGCATGCGAACCCCTCCGAGGCGCGCTCGATCGTACCGGCGCGTGCGCCGTGGCCGCAAGCCTCCAGCCCGATCAAGCGGGCTTCGCTGCGTGTCACGGACTCGCCGCGCGTCGAATGGCCAATGGGAGCCACCCCGAGCTTCGTCGCCTTGTTCGATTCGAGCTACGGGCAGCCGGCGCCGAAGGCGGTGAGGAAGGCGAGGACGTCGGAGAAGTCGTACACGCCGATGGGCGTGGCGATGTCGGCGTCGGGCTGCATCGCCCCGAAGGCGTTGAGGAAGGCGAGGACGTCGGAGAAGTCGTATACGCCGTAGGGCGGGGCGAGGTCGGCGGGGTTGGAGGGGGTTGTGGGGGCGACGGCGGCGTCGTAGATCTCGACGTCGTCGATGAGGCCGACGAACTCGTCGTTCAGGCCGGTCGTCGGCGTGCCGTTGCCCAGCGCCCGCCCGGAGATCGCCAGGGCGTCGGGGTTGTCGCTTGTGGAGCCGAAGTTCGAGGGGACGCGTCCCGCGGACTCGACGACGCCGTCGACGAGCAGCGCGACGCGGTCCCCGTCGCGCACGCCCGTGAGGATGTGGGGGAGGCCGTCGTTGACGGACGTGCAGCTGAAGAGGGCGAGTGACTGCGTGCCGTCGGCGAGGCCGAAGCGGGCCAGTCCGGAGTTCCGCTGGACCATGAGGTACCAGCCGGGGTCGTTGCCGATGAGCTGCTTGGTGACGACGAACATCCCGCCGGTGACGTCGGGGTCGAGGTAGGTGGTCGAGATGGTGGCGCGGACGGTGAAGTTGGCGTCGGCGAGGTCGAAGACGCCCTCGGCGCCCAGGGGGACGACCTGCGAGTCGAGGGGCGCGGACTTCTCGATGGCGAATCCGCCGGCGAAGGGGACGAAGACGATGCCGGGGCCGACCGAGGCGTCGTAGGCGGCGCCGAGCGTGCCGGTGTTGGCCGTGGGGTTGGCCATGTCGTCGAAGGTGTAGCGGAGGATGGGGTCAAGCCCGGCGAGGGCGGCGGGGGCGAGCAGGGCCATCGCGATCGGCGTGGCGAGGGCAGAGAGCGTGGGCGTGGGGCGCGTGGGCATGGGGGGCGTTCTCCTGGAAGGTCCTCACTTCAGGAAGCGAGAACGGCGCGCGAAATCCCTACATAGATTTTTTTGGTTCACGCGTGTCGTGCCCGCGCCGTCCGGAGAGGCGCCGTCGTTGGACGGACATTTGCCTCGCGCTCGACCTCCACCCGCGCGACGAGCCGCGCGACATCAAGCGCGTGCGGAAGGCGTGCGGTCGCGATGCGGGAGACCCGACCGGATCGTTCTTGTCCGATTCGTGTTCCATTTGGCAGGCATTGGGTGGCGCACGATGTGCTCAAGAATCCGCGCGGCACAGTCCCGCGCGAACACCGCATCCCGGGTCACCCGACGCTAGTGTTCTCGCTCGCGCTCAGGGGGAGGGTGAAAGGGTCCGTCCGAGACGGCGCACCCGAGCCCAGCGCGAGGAGATGGAGCCTCAAGCATGAACCGTGTGCATCTGATCGGTTGCGTTGGCGCGCTCGCGCTGGGCGCGGGCGGGACGATTGCGCAGGACCCGGCCAAACCGGGCGAGCACGTTGGTATCGGGGGCGGCTCGCTGACAGGCGACGAGGTCGTCGGCGCCAGGGGCGCCGAGGCCCCGGTCACGGGCGTCGACCTGCTCGCCATGGATACATTTGTCCTCGGTGACGACGCGATCGCCATCGTCAACACCTCGCCCCCGTCGTACACGGCCTTGACCGGGGACATCTCCCAGCTGGGGATCATCGCGGAGATCGAGTACGGGCAGGACGGGTTCATCTACGCGCTCGACACGGGAGACAACACGCTTCTCCATCGCCTCAATGGGACGTCGGGCGCCTTCGTCAAGACCTTTCACATCACCTTCCCGAGCGGGTACAACGTGCTCACCGCGGCCGATTGGGTCAACGGCGCGCTCGTGGTCTGCCTGGCGACCGAGGGCGGGAGCGGCACGGCCGCCATCGCGCGGATCGGGCTCGACGAGGGTTCAAGCACCGTCTCCTTCGACGTCGGCCCCATCGGCCTGGGTGTCTCCGGCGCGGTCGGGGGCCTGACCTACGACGACGGCGCCGGCGTGTTCTACGCCGTCACCTCCGCCGGCTCCGCGCCGCGCCTGCTCACGATCAACGGCTTTGGCGGGGTGGACGCGAATGTCGCGCTGACGGAGAACGGCGTCGCGGCGCCGGGCATGACGGCGCTCGAGTTCGGCTCCGACGGTCAGCTCTATGCTCTGCCAAACGTCAACTCCGGTCGGGTCGGTGAGCTGTTCATCGTCAACCGCTTCAGCGCCCAGTGTCTCAGCCTGGGCAGCACCGGCAACACCGGTCTCGTCTCGCTGACCAGCCGCGCCGCGTGCAGCAGCGCGGACCTCGCCCCGCCCTTCGGACAACTCGACTTCTCCGACGTGATCTCCTTCCTGGTGACGTTCGGTAACGGATGCCCATGACGCGCCGGGCCTGACTCTGCGCACAAAGCGACCGCCGGGAGCGCGAACTCCCGGCGGTCCTTGTTTTGCGAAAGTGCGCGCCAATCCGCTCACGACGTGGGGCGTGGTCAGCCGCAAGGAGCGGGGGGGCGGGTCGACGCCGTGGGTCTGGGCGCCTGCGGACCACGAGCGGGAGGAGGTGGGGGAGGGCGAGTGGGACCTGGAGCATGGGGTCCAAGGCGACCAAGGGGGCCTGTTCTGAGGGTGGTCATGTTGGACGGGTTGGAGGAGGAGACGGTGCCACGGCTGACCCGAAGGGCAGCCGTGCTCGGGTGAGTCACGGCGAACGCACGGCTGCCCCTGACGGGGTCAGCCGTGGCACCGGAGAAAAGGGCGCCACGGCTTGGGCCGAAGGCCAAGTCGTGCGGCGGTCGCGAAGACGGCACGGGTTGCCCCTGACGGGGTCGACCCGTGGCGCCCGACATTACCCGCCCGACTCGCGAAGAAGTCGCAAGATCTCCGCATCAAGCTTGTCGGGATCATACTTGTCCGACTCGAACTCGATGAGTTCGAGCGCCTCGAAGGCGCCAAGCGATCCCCACCCACCTCCATCGCGTTGCCAGCGTTCGAGCATCTCCTTGGCGAAGAGCGGACGATACCGTTCGGGGAGGCGACCTTCATCGATCGCGTTGCCGACATCAGTCACCCCTTGCCAGGCATAGTGATAGCGAAAGTTGATGCGTGCCCGCGCCCACGCCTCAGTATCCTCGGCGACCACCCAGTTTGATGGGCCGTATGTAAGACCCTGTGCCGCGATTGACTTGCTCATCCACGTCTCTTGGATCGGAGCGGGAAACGAAATGCCGAATGCATGACGTTGTTGCAGCACACTTCCAGAAGACAGGTCGATGCTGAAGGTCGTGTACGCGGTGAGCAGATACGCCCCGACCAGGGCAAGCACGATGAAGACTCCGGCAATCAGGAGGCAAGTTCGCCGCATATCTGGGATGATACGTCAGGACTCGATGTTGAGGTCCGTCTTGCCCAACCCTTCCTCCACCCGCGTCTTCCACTCCCCGAACCCCTCCCTGCCCATCAGCCCGAAGGTCGCCTTCTTGCCCGTTTCGACGGCGGGCTGGTCGTACGCGTCCACGCCCAGCATGTGCCCGGCGTACGCCGTCGTGATCTCCCACAGCGCGATGAACTCGCCCACGTGTGGCGCATCGATTCGTGGAAAGGAGATAGTCAGGTTCGGGCGCTCACTCTCGACCAGGGCGTACTCGGTCGCGCGTTTCTCGGCGTTGAGCAGGGCCGTCATGGAGGCGCCCTCGAGGTACTTCAAGTTCTCGACGCCAAGCCCTGCCGGGATCTCCTGGTCCTCCTCGAACCGCTCGACCTCGAGGAACATGATCACCTTGTCGTTGGGGCCCTCGCGGTAGAGCTGGACCTGCGAGTGCTGGTCGGTCGTGCCGAGTGCCTTGATCGGCGTGAAGCCGGCGTAGACCGCCTCGCCGTCGACGCTGAACTTCTTGCCCAGGCTCTCGGCCCAGAGCTGGCGGTACCAGTCGGCCATGAGGTAGAGCGCGTTGGCGTAGGGCATCATGACGTGGTTGGTCTTGCCCTTGCGCGCCGCCAACTCGCACAGGAGCGTCGCGAGCATGGCGGCGGGGTTCTTCGCCAGGTCTGGCGAGGCGCAGCGGGCGTCCATGGCGGCGGCGCCGTCGAGCAAGCCCTCGATATCAATCCCGCACATCGCGGCACTGAAGAGGCCGACGGGGCTGAGCACGCTGAAGCGTCCGCCGACGCCCTCGGGCACGGGCAGCGTCGCGTACCCCGCGTCGTTGCAGATCTGGCGCATCGTCCCCTTCTCGGGGTCGGTGACGGCGACGACGTGGTCGCTGGCCTTCTTGCCGACGGCGTCGGCGAGCATGTCGCGGATGATCATGAACTGGGCGGCGGTCTCCGCCGTCTCGCCCGACTTGCTGATGACGTTGTACAGCGTCTCCTTGGGCGGACAGACGTCCATGATCGCGCGAAAGTTGGCGGGATCGACGTTGTCGATAACGAACATCCGGGGCCCGCCCCGCCGCTTGGCGCCAAGCAGGTTCCAGGTCGGCGGGTTGAGGGCGGACTGGAGGGCGATGTTGCCCAACGCAGAGCCCCCGATGCCGAGGACCACGAGGTTCTCGAACCTGGACGCCCGCTCGTTGACGAGGGCGTAGACCGCGGCGACATGCTCTCCACGCATCGGGTCGTTCCAGAGCTCGCGCCAGCGCTCCCAGTCCGTTCCACGGGTGTTGGCGAGCGTCTCGGTGAGGCTTCTGGCCGAAGCCGCAGCCTCGGACCCGGGACCGAGGCGCGCGGGGTCGAGGCCGTGGACTCCGACGCGCTCGGACGTGCAGTTGGCGTAGTCGAGTGTGAGCATGGGGGGAGGGTATCCGCTGGCGAAATCAGCGGCCCCTCGCCCGGGTGTTGGGGGAGGCGGGGTCGCTCGTGTACGATCGACCGACGGCCCAATGCCAGGGAGGCGCCCCCATGATTCGTGCAACGCTCGCCATCGCCCTGCTCGCCTTCCCCGCCCTCGCCGGACCCGAGACCGAGTACAGCGAGGACGACGGGGTCTCGAACATCCTCCTCGGCCCGCCCCCCTCCTTCGAGGAGTTCGGCGACATCGACATGCTCTGGGGCAACTACTACTTCACGCTCACCCCGACCGAGCTGGTCACCCTCGTTTCGTTCGGGCTCGGCGATCTGTCGGAGGGGAGCCAGGTCTCGGTGTGGGTCTTCGACGACCCCGACGACGACGCCGACCCCACCAACGCGGTCCCGCTCTACAGCGCGACGACGACCGGCGCGAACCTCGGCTTCGCGTTCAACACGCTCGAGCTCCCGAACGTCGAGGTCTCGGGCGGGTTCTTCGTCGCCGTGGGGCACCTGGCGCTGCTCACGTATCCGAGCGGCTCACCCGACTACCCGGCGCCGGCGCGCTTCGACCCCGATGGGCGTCCGGACCGCTCCTGGTTCTTCTACGACGACGACATCCCGGAGACGGACCTGGCCTCGTCGGGCTTCGTCAGCCGCATGGACGGCCCGTTCGTCCCGATCCCGGGTGCGTTCGCGGTGCGGGCGACGACGGTCTGCGTGGTGGGCGGGTGCAACGGGGCGGATCTCGCCGAGCCGTTCGGGCAACTCGACTTCTCCGACGTGATTGCGTTCCTGACGGAGTTCGGGACGATGGGCGCGGGCGCGGATCTGGCCGAGCCGATCGGGCAATGGGATTTCTCAGACGTCGTCGAGTTCCTCACCGCCTTCGGAGCCGGCTGTCCCTGATGGTCCCGGGCATTGAGCGTCCCGGGCGAGGCGAGTAAGCTGGGCGCGCCGGTCCGATCGGGTCTCTCCGCCGGCGTCCCGAGGTCTGTGCGATGTGTCGCGCCCGCCGCGCCTTCACGCTCATCGAGCTGCTCGTCGTCATCGCGATCATTGCGCTGCTGATCGGGATCCTCCTGCCCTCGCTCGCGACCGCGCGCGAGAAGGCCAGGCAAGCCAAGTGCAACATCAACTTGCGATCGTTCATGCAGGCGTGCCATCAGTACGCCAACGATTTCGATGATCGCCTGCCCGCCTCCAACTGGGCACTCAACGGCAACGGCCTGAGCTACGGCTGGCTTTACGCCGGCGGGCTTCGACAGACTTATGACGCCCGCAACTACGGCGCCTCGACCGGATTCCTCTGGCCGTACCTCGGGGGCGACACCGGGCCTGTCGTCAATGGCGGCGAGCAGCCTCCCGCGGAGACCTACCGCTGCCCCAGTCATCACGAGCCCTACGACGAGGGGCCGGCGGAGAAGATCACGAGTTACCAGATGAACGGCGGCGTCATCGGGTACGGGCGTTCGCTCGTCGATCGGTGGTACCACGTCGGCTTCCGAATCCAGGACTTCCGCCCGACGTCCGTCATCTTCTGGGAGACCCAGCACGAGCACTGGAACGACGGGTCGAGTTTCCCGACCGAGGGCCAGACCGAGCGGCACGGCGACGGCTCGACCCTCGCGCTCGTCGATGGCGCCTGCCGGTGGACCACTCGCGCAGAATGGGCCAGGCAGCTCGACGAGATGCCCGGGCCGCTCTGGTGCGCTCCCGACACGGACGACGGCAACTAGTTCGCCGCCCCCGAGCAACCCGTCACGCCTCCGGTTGGTAGACCGCCCGGGGTCTCACGGGAGCGCCGTATGGCACCGCGATCGCGCGTCGTGATTCGTCTCGTCCCCACTCTCCTCGCCCTCGCCCTGGGCGTCCCGGCGCTCGGGGGGGGCACGCCCGACCTCCGGGGCGTCTACTTCCACCGATTCACCGGCTCATTCGACGGCACGGAGTGGCTCCAGGTCTTCGACCTCGACGAGCCCGGACGCGTGCATGTCGGCGACATCCGGGCCGGGGGCGCCTGGGGGGCGACGATTGCCGGCGACTCGATCACCCTCGACACGGGCGCCGGGACCGGAACGATCCTCGACGCCGACTCCTTCGAGATCGACTTCACGCTCCCCTCGCTCAGCTTCCACTCGCAGATGACGCGGGCGCCCTACACCGACGTCGACTTCCCGGTCCGCCTGGACTCGCCCGCGCCAGCCCCCGCGCACGTCTCCGGCGCATGGTCGGGCGCGCAGCGCGACATCGACCCCATGACCGGGGCGGAGTTGGTCAGCGCCCCCGTCAACGTCGCGCTCGTCGCGTCGGGCACGTCCGTCGTCGCCCCCATCAACGGGATGATCGTCACCGGCGTCTGGGAGACACCCGTGCAGGCGGGGTTCCGCGTCGTCGTCCCCACCGCGCTCGACGTCCGGTACCGCTCGTTCCCGGGCTCGGGGATCACCATCGCGCTGAACATGCTCGGCGAGCTGCGCCTGACCGGGCGCAACTCCATCGAGGCCACGCTCCTGCTCCAGACGAGGGTGTCGGTCGGCTCGCAGGTCCAGTCCCTGATCCGCGTCGAGCTGTCGCGGAACGTCCCCTTGGGCGAGGGCGACGTCAACGCCGACGGCGTGCTCACCCAGGCCGACCTCGACGAGCTGAACGCGCTGCTGGGCCTCACCGACCAAGACGATGGGTACAGCATCCTCGCCGACCTCGACGTCGACGGCGTGATCGACGACGACGACCTCGGGCGCCTGGGCGCGCTGCTGAACGGGTGCCCCGCGGACCTCGCCCCGCCCTTCGGCGTCTTCGACTTCTCCGACGTGCTCGCCTTCATCACCGCGTTCGGCTCGATGGACCCGGGCGCGGACCTCGCCCCGCCCGCGGGCGTCTACGACTTTACGGACGTGCTGGCCTTTCTGACCGCGTTCGGCGACGGTTGCGCGTAGCCCGCGAGTCATCCGCTCCGCCCGGTCGTGGACGCGTCCTACGCTGACGCGCCAATCAGACCGGAGCCGAGCCCATGATGCGCCGTTGCTTCCCGAGACTTGCCCTTGCCGCGTGCCTCCTTGCACCCGTGGCGCCTGTCCACGCCGAGCATGTCGAGTTCACGATCAGCGTCAGCGCCGCGGCGGGTGACATCGTCACGACCCTCGGTGGCGCGGTCGCGACCGTCGTCTTCGACACCGACGCGCCGCCGACCGCCTCGGACCTCCAGACGGTCACGTTCTCGGCGGTCGCGGGGCGCATCGACGGCGTCCTGTACGACGTCGTCGCGGGCGCCAACCCGTCGGCGTCGGACGCGAGCCCGCAGTCGATCGCGGGGAAGATCACCGCCGCCGAGCTGGTCTACTCCCAGGCGGGTACGCCGAACATGGTGGTAAGGCTCCATCTGGGCAGCGCGACGCTGACCTTGACGGTGCTCTCGCCCGCGGGCCCGTTCTCGCCGTCGATGACCTCGCTCCCCGACACGACCGCGGCGTACCGCATCGCGGACCCCTTGCACTACACGGTCTTCGCCGGCCTGCTCGACTCGGGCGCGGGCGCCTTCGCCAGCATCCAGCGGAGCAACACGACCGTCGCCTCCATCGGTGGCGTGAGCTACAACGTCCGCCTCGTGGACGCGCCCACCGACCCGTGCTCGGTTGCCGACCTCGCCGAGCCCTATGGCGTCCTCGACTTCTCGGATGTCTTCGCGTTCTTGGTCGCCTTCGGCGCGGGCTGCCCGTAGGAAAAATCTTGACAATCGTCGGGCGCGCCGCGCCTGGACGTCGTCTCTCTGTAAAAGACGTCCCGCTGCGCCGTCGCCCCGCCCCGGGCTGTGGCTGGGCGACCCACCCAGGAGCTGTTTCCGATGCGTTTGTTCCCCATCGCCCTCATCTCGGCTGGTCTCGCCATCCCTGCGCTCGTCGCCCCGGCTCTCGCGAGCGCCGCCGTCGAGTTGGGCAAGCTTCAGGCGACGGACCCCTTCATCGACGCCCTCTTCGCGGACACGTGCGACCTGCACACGGGCCTGGCGATCCTCGGCGCCTCGGGCGTTCCCTTTCTCGACGCCCCGGGCGGGGCATATCTATTCGACGTCGCGACCCGGACGCAGCTGGCCAAGTTCGACCTCCCCTCGGATCTGCCCAACAAGCAGGAGGTCGTCGGCGTCGCCCTGGGCGACAGCCGCGCCTACGTCGGGACGATCACCGACACCCTCCCGGGCTACCGCTCCCTCGTCCACCTCTTCGACACCACCGACCCCGTCAACCCCTCACTCATCACCACCATCATCCCCAGCGACGCCGACTTCGACGACGACTTCGGGCGCGCGATGGTGACCGACGGCCCGACCACCCTGATCGCCGCCCCCAGCGCCGACGACAACGGCGCCCTCTCGGGCGCGGTCTACATCTTCGACACCGCGACCGGCGCCGAGCTCGGCAAGTTCACCCCCGACGACGGCGAAGGCCTCGACCAGTTCGGCTTCTCCGTCGATCTCGACGGAAACCTCGCCATCGTCGGCGCCCGCTGGGAGTCCGAGCGTGGCACCCGCGCCGGGGCGGCGTACCTCTTCGACATCTCCGACCCCGCACACCCCGTCCAGCTCGCCAAGCTCCTCGGCTCCGAGATCGAGGCCGACGACATGTTCGGGTTCTCGGTCGCGATCGATGGCGACCTGGCGATCGTCGGCGCCATCTTCGACGACGACCTCGGCCTCGACTCGGGGGCCGCCTACGTCTTCGACGTCTCCGACCCGGCCAACCCGGTGGAGACCGTCAAGATCACCACCCTCGACGGCAATGGCTCAGACGATATCGGCTGGGACGTGAGCCTCGACGGCGCCACCGCCCTCATCACCGCCCGCACCGACGACGACCTCTTCCCCGGGGGCGGCAGCGCCTACCTCTACGACCTCACCGATCCCACGACTCCGGTCGAGATGTGCAAGATCACGCCGAGCGACGGGCACGCCAACCAAGTCTTCGGGTGGTCGGCAGATCTCGATGGGGACCGCGTACTCGTCGGGGCCAGTCAGGACGACGAGCTCGCCGAAAGCGCCGGCGCCGCGTATCTCTACGACATCTCCGGAGGCCCGACACCCTGCAATGACGCCGACCTCTCCGAGCCCCTCGGCGTGCTGGACTTCTCCGACGTGCTCGCGTTCCTGACCGCGTTCGGCTCGATGCAGCCCGCCGCCGACATTGCGCCGCCTGCGGGGGTCTTCGACTTCTCCGACGTGCTCGCGTTCCTGACCGCGTTCGGCGGCGGCTGCCCCTGACGCCGTCGGATTCGTCCCGTCACGCCCGTGTCACATGTGCGGTTTCGTGCTTCGATCGCTCCGCGCGCCACGGTAAGGTGGGGGCGCCTCGCTGGGGAGGATTGGAGTGATTCATGCATGGACATCTGAATGCCGGACGACTCGCCGGGATCCTGCTCGTGGCGGGCGTACTCGCCCCGCCCTCGCTGGGCGGGGAGGGCCCGTTCATCGAGGTCAGCGTCAGCGCGTGCGAGTTTGATGACCAGCCTGACGTGGGGTCCGTCCGGGCCCGCTGGGTGTTCGATGCGTCGGCGCCGCCCGTGTCGGTGGTCCCGGTGGGGCTCACCTTCAACGCGGTCGAGGGGGAGGCGTGGTACAGCGCCGGCGTCGATTGCGACGACGCGTTCGCGGCGCTCACCGATGAGCTCCCCTCGGAAGGCGTCGTGCAGGCCGCGTTGTTCTACTCGATCCCGGGCCAGTCGCTGCTGCTGACACTCGAGAACGAAGACGCGAGCAAGAGCGTGACGCTGCTCATCGCCTCGGCGACCGACGCGTTCAGGGCGGACATGACCTCGCTGCCCAACGTCCCGGCGGCGTACCAGCCCTTCGAGCCTCATGAGAGCGTCGCGATCAATGCCCAGTCGCCCGCCTTCGAGGTGCTCGCCGCCTGGGACGCGACCACCGGCGATGACCGGGGACGTGTCCGTGTCGGCGTCCGCGTCGTGGACCCACCCGAGAGCCCCGGGTGCTCGGCCGCGGATATCGCCTCGCCCTTCGGCGTACTGGACTTCTCCGACGTCTTCGCGTTCCTCATGGCCTTCGGCGGCGGGTGTCCCTGATCGCCCGCGTCGAGGCCGGATTGGCGGCCTTCAGGGCGAGCCCTTCGGGCGGCGCTTGATGAAATAGCTCAGCAGCTCGCCGCGGCTCGACACGTCGAAGTGGCGGTGCAGCCTGACGATGTAGTCATGCACCGTCGCCGGGCTCAGACCCAGCTCGCGGGCGACCTGCTTCTCGCTCAGGCCGTCGAGCAGCAGTTCGAGTGTCTGTCGCTGGCGTGCCGTCAGCCCCGCCTTGCTCACCTGCCCCTCGAGACTGAGGCGCGTGCCCATCAGGGGCACGATCTCCTCGGCGAGAATGCCCAGGAGTTGCACGCGTCTTGCCTCGTACGTCGGCTCCCCGCTGCGACGGCTGCCGCCGAACATGATCATCGCCCGGAACTGGGGCGCCGCCCGGATCGCCATCACCCACTCGTCGAGTCCCAATGGCTCCACGTACTGCTGATAGAACTCGCATCCGTACCAGACGTCGTCGGGCACGACCATGGTGCGCGTGAACGCTGCGGCGGAACCGTCGCCGACCGCCGGCGCGATCACGCTCCCCGCGTTGGGCATCGTCGGGCGTGTGGTGTCCGCCACCGATTGGCGATACACGTCCTCATGCCACGACTCGATCCATCCGCTTGATGCGAGGGGCACGATGTCGGGCAGTTCCGGGTTCGCGCTGGGGCGGGCCAGTTGCAGCTGCGTCGCTTGGCAGTCGATCATCTGCGTCACGCCCTCGAGGAGGGTCGCCTGCCACGCCTCGGGGTCGTCCCAATTCTCGCAGCACGCGTTGACGAGGCGGAAGACGCCCCGGATGTCTTCGACCGACGGCTGCGACTCGCTCATCACGATCCCCCGGTAGGGCGCCGGCGCGACGCCAGTACCACTGTTTAGCCGTGTAGACGCGTGCGCGTCAATCCGTACGATCCCGGCTCGGGGCACATCGGCCCCGCTGCGCCGTCGCCGTCGTGCGAGGGGGGCTTCAAAGGGGGAGCCCGCCAGCGCGAGCGCGTGACGCCCGGGGGTGGCCTCGAACCGCTCCCGGGCGTTGGCGCGGTCTCTGTGCGCTCACTCGGATCGACAAGGAGAACGCCACGATGAGCACCCGTCACGCCGCGACCCTCGCGTGCCTCGCGCTGGGAGCCACGATCGCCCACGCCCAGCCCGACTACACCATCGTCGACCTGATCCTCCAGGAGCAGCTCGTCCCTGGCCCGGGCGCCTCGGGCAACAAGGCCTGGGACATCGACGCCACCCCCGACGGCTCACGCTTGGTCGTCGGCGTCACCGGCGCCATCGTCCCCGGGTGCACACCCGTCCAGCCCTCCCTCCAGGGCGCCATCCTCATCTATGACTACGACCCGGGCCAGGACGTCTACACCCTCAACGACTCCATCAAGGTCTGCGGGTGGCTCGGCTTCGGTCGCGACCTGTCCATCTCCGACGACGGGGCCACGATCATCGTCGGCAACCAGATCAGCGGCGCCCAGAACGACGGGCACGCCTGGATCTACCGCGAGGTCGCGGGCTCATGGACGCTCGACGCCGAGCTGGACCCACAGGACCCGCTCAATGGCTTCGGCGAAGCCGTCGACATCGATTCCACCGGCAGCTTTGCCGCCGTCACCGACGTCCGCCAGGGCGACAGCTTCCTCTACACCTTCCGCAAGGTCGCCGACGTCTGGACGGCGGACCTGCCCATCGCGTACTCGGGCGGCGAGTTCGGGTACGCCGTCGCGCTCGATGGCGACTGGCTCGCCGTCGCGGTCCGGGGCGTCGGCGTGCGGGTCTACCACTCGAACGGCGCCTCCTGGGCATTCTCCCAGGAGATCCTCCTGCCCGTCATCGGCACGGAGGGCGACGACACCAACGACTTCATCGAGATGGACGACGGCGCCATGATCGTCGCCCACACCGGCTTCGCCGGCTCCGACGGCTTCATGCACATCTACGAGCTGAACACTGGGACGAACCAGTGGGACGACGTCTTCTCCACCACGCAGCCATTCGCCCTCGGCTTCGGCAACCACGTGGACATCGAGGGCGATCGCGCCATCGTCGGCCTCGAACTCGCCCACCAGGCCTACGTCTACGAACGCGACGGCGGCGGCCAGTGGTCCCACACCCAGACCCTGCTCCTGCCCAACTCCTCGGTCGAACTGGGCGACTCGGTCACAATCGGCGCCGACCGCTACTTCGTCGGCGGCAAGTACACCATCAACACCAACCGCGCCATCGTCGAGGTCTTTGGTCCTCCCACCCCACTCTGCTCCTTCACCGAGGACTTCGACGACGTCAGCGAACTCCCCCGCACCCTCTTTCACCTCGAAAACCCGTGCGCCACGCTCACATTCGAGGGCGGCCAGGCCGTCCTCACCTTCCCACCCGGGTGCGCCACCGGCAACAGCGTCCGCAACAAGCTCGGACGGTACCTCCAGGGCGACTTCGACGTCTCCATCGACTGGAGCGTCGACGCCCTCCCCGCCACCCTCTCCGGGCCCGTCGCCACCCCCGCCGACATCACCTGCCTGGACCTGAACAACGTCCTGGTCGCGCGCCTCGAGCGCTTGCGCAACGTCGGCGAAGCCTGCGGCGTCGGCAACGACTACCTCAAGGCCTGGGACCAGGTCCACGGCCCGGCTGGGTGCGACGCCTCGCTCGTCGCCTCCACCGACCTCAGCGGGAGCATGCGTCTCGCCCGCGTCGGGACCACGTGGACCTGGTATTACAAGGACGCCGCCCACCCGAACTGGACCACGCTCCGCACCGCGACACTCACCGACGAGCCCGTCTACTTCTACTTCGACCAGTTCCTCTCCGGGTACTCGACCGGGATGACATCTCGCTTCGACAACCTCTCGGTCACGTCCTCGATCTCCTGCCCGTGCAACCCCGCCGACCTCGCCTCGCCATTCGACCAGCTCGACTTCTCCGACGTCATCGCCTTCCTCACGGCGTTCGGCACGCTCGACCCCGCCGCCGACCTCGCCCTCCCCTTCGACCAGTGGGACTTCTCCGACGTCGTGTCGTTCCTCACCTCGTTCGGGGGTGGGTGTCCGGACTGAGCACGCCGATCTGATCTGATCGCACACCCCCGCTCGCCCTCGCGCGTCGCGGGCATGACCGGAGCACGACATGAACTGGATCCACGCCATTCGCTTGGGCGTCCTGCTCACCCCGCTCCTGGCGGCGCCCGCGTGGGCCGGCCCGCCCACGACCTTCACCTACCAGGGCGTGCTGCGCGAGAGCGGCGCCCCCGTCAACGGGTCGCGCACCCTCCGCTTCTCCCTCACGACCGACCCTACCGGCATGGCGCCAGTGGGGGCCACGCTCACGCAGGTCGTGGACGTCGCCGACGGCTTGTTCAACGTCTCGCTCGACTTCGCCGACGAACTCATTACCGCCTACGCACAGGTCGAGGGTGATCCGCAGTGGTATCTGCTCGTCGAGGTCCGAGAGCCGGACACGTCGTTCACCAAGCTCCTTCCGCCCCAGCCGCTCGCGGCGGTCCCCTACGCCACCCACACCCGAGGCCTGCGCATCGATGCCGACAACAACGCGTACATGAAGCGCAACCTCATCGTCGGCGACCTCAACAACCCCCTCCTCACCACCGCGACCGCCTTCAACGTCAACCTCGAGGATGGCATGGGCGTCCAGAACCTCCTGGCCATCGCCTCCGACCTCTCATTCTCCGTCTACGCCCGCCTGCGACAGGACGGCGGCGGACAGACCGGCCTCCTCGAGTTCCGCGACGATGACGACGCCATCCTCGCACGCCTCGGCGGCATGCCCGGCAGCGCCACCTACGGCTACCTCGACCTCGACGCCACCCCCGGCTCCCTTGGCGCCCAGCTCAACATGCGCTCCGACGCCGACATCCCCACCATCTCGCTCTCCGGTGGCGGCGGCGCCTCGCCCTGGGCCTCGGCTCTCTTCCTCGGCAATGCGCAGGGCGTCATCCTCGACTTGAACGCCTCGGGCGATCAGAGTGTCCAACTCCCCCCCGCCTCGATCAGCCCAATCGAAACCGCCGCCGAGCCCGGGATCGCCTCGTTCATCGATCACGATCTTGTCCGCGCCTCGTCGGTCGATCCGAATTTCTTGTCCAAATACATCGCGACGCTCGCGACCGTCGGCATCAACTGCCCCGCCCCGGGATACGTCGTCGCCATCGCCTCCTGCTTCTACTTTAACCTCGCGTTCGACCCGCTCTCCCAGATCGCCGACTTCTACATCACGACGCCCGATCGGATCGCGTTCGCCCCCGGCCTCTCCAACAGGATCGGCGCCACCGCGAATCTGATGACGGTCAGCACGGGTCCTACCGTCATGATCCAGGGCGTTTTCGAGGTGGACGCCCCCGGCGTGCTCACGCTTGCATTCTGGACCGCCGGCGAAAATGCCTCTCAGGGCGGTTACCCCTCATACGAAGACCGTCGCCTGACCCTGATGTACTTTCCAACCGCCTACGGCGGCGTGAACGCCGAGCAGGTCGTGACGCCTGTCGCCCCGCGGTCAGCGGGGATCGACACGCGCCAGCGTGCCGAGCTTGACGCGTACCGCGCGGACATCAACACCCTCCGCCGGCGCATCGAGGCTCTCGAAACCCAGACGCACAGCCAATCGCACAGGGACTGATCGATGCGCGCCCGCACCATCACGCTCGTCGCCGCGCTCATTCTGCCCGCCACCCCGGCCCTTGCCCAGTCCGGCGGCGCTTACGACCTGCGCTGGTCATCGATCGACCTCGGTGGAGGCGTCAGCGCCGGCGGCGCCTACACA
Source organism: Phycisphaerales bacterium (assembly GCA_041402005.1). Lineage (GTDB taxonomy): Bacteria > Planctomycetota > Phycisphaerae > Phycisphaerales > UBA1924 > JAJRXR01. Next base: position 129,098 of record JAWKTB010000008.1, read on the forward strand.
CTCGTCGGCACGATCGCACAGCCCGACGCCGCCCGCCCCACCCTCTCCGCCATTCGCACCCTCGAGCCCGGTTTCTGGCCCGGCGTTCCCTTCCTCGTCGGGTGCAACGACGCGGACCTTGCCGAGCCCTTCGGGCAACTCGATTTCTCAGACGTCGTCGCCTTCCTCGTCGCGTTCGGCGCGATGGCGCCGGAGGCGGACCTCGCCCCACCGACTGGGCAGTGGGACTTCTCCGACGTCGTGACGTTCCTCACGCTCTTCGGCGGTGGCTGTCCCTGATCGAGCCTACTCGCCGACCCACGCCTCCGGGATCGCCCGGAGCTTGCGTCCGATGATCGCGACGTACTCGAGCTGCTCGCCCAGCGGGTTGAGGCGGTGGGTGTACGACTCCTCGAGCATCGCCTCGAGCACGCCCTCGTCGAGCATCCGCCGGATCAACCTCGCGAAGGGCGACCCGTCGTTCTCCTCGAGGAAGTTGCATTTGATGTTGAAGGCGATCCACCCGCCGTCGCAGATCAGGTTGAACGCCGTCGCGAACGCGAGGGGCGGGATGTCGCCGAATCCCAGGGCCGCGACGCATGTCAGTGTGTTGAAGGCGTGCGCCTTGAGCCTCGCCTCCTGCTTGGGGGACAGATCCGTCAGATCGCAGACCACATAATCCATGTAGAGCCCCGGGCGGTCGCGCTCGGCGCCTTCCTTCGCCTCCGGGATCAGGTCCACGCCCACGAACCGCTTGAGCCCGATCCCCTCGAGCTCCTCGGCGACGCACCCGTTGCCGGCGCCCAGGTCCAGCGTCACGCATTCCTCCGCCAGCCCTCCCTCACGCAGCAGCGCCCGCGCCATCAGGTCCGCCACCTTCGTCGGCGACTGGCACTTGAGCGTCTCGTACACCCACTTCTCGTACAGCCCGGGGACCTCGTACACCTCGTCGTAGTCGTGCAGGCGAATCTTCTTCCACCCGTCCTCCGTCTTCGCGATCACCCACTCCTCGTCCTGCTCGCTGTCGATGGGGGGCAGCGCGATCTCCAGGCGCTGCACCGCCCGTCGCAAGGTCTCGCCGCCCGCGCGATCCGTCATTCTGGGCTCCAGCAGGGTCATCAGACACGACCTCCTCGGCCGCCCGGGACGGCCGTTCTGAGTGAACAAAGGGAAAAGAGAGATTGTCGTGACACCCTACGGGTCGCTCTCGCCCGCGTCCACCGATGCGCCCCGAACGGGCGTCGAGGCGCTCGCACGCCGCGATGATGCATGCACGACCGTCGGAATGGCCTCGCCCGCGCCCTGCGGCGCCCCTCGCCGGTGGATGATCCACCGATCTCGTGGGCGGACGCGGCCCGCTATCCTCATGCCCATGTTCCGGGAGATCGACCGCGTCCTGATCAGCCGCGACCGGATCGCGGCCCGTGTGCACGAGCTGGCCGAGGCGATCGCGCGCGACCTGACCGCCGAGCTCGAGCGTGAAGGCTCCTCGATCAACGACGAGGGACGCATCGTCATCGTCCCGATCCTCACCGGCTCGATCGTCTTCGTCGCGGACCTGATCCGTGAGCTTCCGATGAAGCTCTCGCTCGACCTGGTCACTGTCTCCAGCTACCCCGGCGCCTCCATCAAGACCAAGGGCGCCCAGCTCGCGACCGAGATGCCCCGCTCCCTGGGCGCCAAGCACGTCCTCGTCATCGACGACATTCTCGATTCGGGCCAGACGCTCAACCTCGTCCGCGGCCTGATCCAGCAGCAGAAGCCGGCCAGTCTCCGCTTCGCCGTCCTCCTCGACAAGAAAGAACGACGCGAGGCCGACATCGACGCCGACTACGTGGGGTTTCAGATCCCCGACGAGTTCGTCGTCGGCTACGGCCTCGACTACAACGGGTACTACCGCAACCACCCCGAGATCGCGATCCTCCGTTCCGAGGCGCTGGCCTCCGCCGACGACTCGGGACGCGCGGGATCCAGGACGCCCAAGGGATGAACCCACAGCGCGCGGGTGGGCGTCGCGTTCCCGTCATCGGCCTGGCCGGCGCCATCGGCTCGGGCAAGTCCAGCGTCGCCCGCGCCTTCGCCTCGCTGGGCTGCCTCGTCACGGACTCCGACGCACAGACCCGCGCCGCCCTCGACCGCGACGACGTCAAACGCCAGATCGTCTCATGGTGGGGGGGATCCGTCCTCGATGCCTCGGGCGCGATCGACCGCTCGGAGGTCGCCCGCATCGTCTTTACCGACGCGACGCAACGTGAGCGCCTGGAGGCGTTGCTGCACCCCTTCGCCCGCCGAGCACGAGACGAGGTGATCGAGCGCGCCGAGCGTGAGAACGTCCCGGCGGTCGTGATCGACGCGCCCCTCCTCTTCGAGGCGGGGCTGGACGCCGAGTGTGACCGGGTGATCTTCGTGGACGCCCCGCGCGAGGTGCGTCTGCGGCGTGTCCACGACTCCCGGGGCTGGGACGCCGCCGAGGTCGACCGGAGAGAAAAAGCCCAGCTTCCTCTTGAAGACAAACGCCGACGATCCGATGATATTCTTGTCAACGCTGGGCGGGAGGAGGACCTGATCCCCCGGGTCGAGGCCCTGCTCAGCGAGATCCGCAAGGCTTTCCAGATCGGGCATGGGTCGCGTCGGTCACGTTCCTGACCCCCGCGCCTCCCGGACCAACATCCGCCCGAGTCACGAGGCCGGTTTTCCTCCCGGGTGTCCCCGCGTCCGGCGGCGCCCTATGATCTCAGGAGTCACTCGCCGGGCCCTACGACGCCCGGCGCCCCGCTCGCATCCGATTTGCAACCCCGCCCCTCGGGCGTGACGCCGACTTTGCTGGATGCGCCAGCACGCCGACGCGACCCGAAATCTCGCGGGTCCCACGAACCAGCTACTCCCAACTCACAGGCCCCCCCCAGGCGCTCCAGGAGAAAGAGCCGCATGGCCAAGTCCACAGATGTTGTCGAAGAGCCCAAGACCCAGACGCGCCCGCGCAAGAAGAGCTCTCGCAGGAAGGATTCCGGTGACGCGATGACCCCAGAGCAATCGACCGAGTCCAAGCCCGAGAGCCAGCCCAAGAGCGAGGCCCCTCCCAAGAGTTCGAGCCAGCCCTCCGCCCAGGGCTCGGGTCAGGGCCAGAGCCAGGGCTCCAACCACGGTGGCGACTCACGCCCGTCGGACGCCGACTCACGCCACTCCGACTATCAGGGCGGCAAGAACCAGCGTAACCGTCGCAAGCGCAAGAAGCGCAAGGGTCCGGGCGGCGGTGGTGGCGGTGGTGGTGGGGGCGGCGGCTACGCCCCCAGCTACGCCCACCTCCCCTCCGACGAGGAGCTCGAGCGCGAGGCCGCCGAGCTCGAGCGCATCGTCGCCGCCTCGGGTGGCAAGGTGGACGAGGCCGACGCCATCTCTCTCGCCGAACTCCAGCGGATGTCGATCGACGACATCTTCGAGGTCGCCGAGAAGGAGGGCCTCGAGGACTTCCACCAGATCCCCAAGCAGGACCTGATCTTCAAGATCCTCAAGACCCGCGCCGCCAAGCAGGGCATCATGTTCGGCGAGGGCACCCTCGAGGTCATGCCCGACGGCTTCGGCTTCCTCCGCTCCCCCGAGCAGTCCTACCTCCCCGGCCCCGACGACATCTACGTCAGCCCCTCGCAGATCCGGCGCTTCGGCCTCAGGCGCGGCATGACCGTCCGGGGCGCCATCCGCCCGCCCAAGGAGTCCGAACGCTACTTCGCCCTCCTCCGCGTCGAGAAGGTCAACGGGCGCGAGCCTGGCGAGATCCACGACCTCGTCAACTTCGAGGACCTCACGCCCCTCCACCCCGAGGAGCGCTTCATCCTCGAGACCAGCCCCGACTCGATCGAGATGCGCATCGTCGACCTGGTCGCGCCCCTGGGCAAGGGCCAGCGCGCCCTCATCGTCGCCCCGCCACGCACCGGCAAGACGGTCCTCCTCCAGAAGATGACCCAGTCGATCACGACCAACTACCCCGACGTCAAGATCATCGTCCTCCTCGTGGACGAGCGTCCCGAGGAAGTGACCGACTTCAAGCGCAACACCGGTCCCACGGTCGAGGTCGTCGCTTCGACCTTCGACGAGCAGTCGCACCGTCACGTCGCGATCGCCGAGGTCGTCATCGAGAAGGCCAAGCGGATGGTCGAGTTCGGCGACGATGTGATCATCCTCCTCGACTCGATCACGCGGCTCGCGCGTGCCTACAACGCCGAGATGCCCCACTCGGGCAAGATCATGACCGGCGGTCTGGACTCGAACGCGCTGCAGCGTCCCAAGAAGTTCTTCGGCGCCGCCCGCGCCATCGAGCGGGGCGGCAGCCTCACCATCATCGGCACGGCCCTCGTGGACACCGGCTCCAAGATGGACGAGGTGATCTTCGAGGAGTTCAAGGGCACCGGCAACTCCGAGCTGCACCTCGATCGCCGCCTGGTCGAGAAGCGGATCTGGCCCGCGATCGACGTCGCCGCCTCCGGCACACGCCGCGAGGAGCTGCTCATGGACCCCAAGGAGCTCGAGCTCGTCTACCGCCTCCGCAAGGTGCTCAGCGACATGAACGTCGTCGAGGCGATGGAGCTGCTCAAGGGTCGCCTGAAGAAGGTCAAGACCAACGCCGAGTTCCTCGTGACGATGTCGATGGGTTGAGAGCGGCAGGTCGGCAGGTCGGCAGGTCGTGCGATCGCCGGACCGATCTGGACCACTCCTGAATCACGGAGGCGGGGGCTTCCAGCCCCCGCGCGATCTACGCCCGCAGCTGCGGCCAGCGCTTACGGATGGCGGTTTGTTCACCCGCAGGTAGAGCGTCGATCCAATACGTAAGTGCCTCGATCCAGGGATCACGAAGCAAATCACTGTCTTGCAATTCTGCCTGGAAAGCCAGATAGCGTGCTACGCAGCGTCTTTGTGGGGCGGTCAGCAGTGCAAACTTCTGTTGCCTCCACTCGGTATCGAGCAAGAACAGGAACTCTGAGGCATACGCATTGCTATTGACGGTCGGGCCAAACTGCCAGAGTCCATGCTTGAGCGTGAAGCAGAGGTATGCGGGGAGATGAAAACGCACACCGATCGGATCCATGAACGAGTGCCAGATGCCACATGGGTCAAGCTCGGCGACATCCAACGTCTTCCAGTCTGAGTAGGTATCTGAAGCTCGGGCCGCCGCACAGACATCGTCGGATTCCCAATCATCGATCGCATACGCCTCGCTGATCGACACCCCGCCCTCGCGTGAGACCCCCGCGAAGTCCCGCTCGATCTGCGCGATGAGGCTGTCGCGCCGCCGCCGGAGTTCGTCGAGGTCAGGCTGGTCCATCCCGCAAGCCTACCCGCCGCCCCGCCCGGACCATGAGCGGCTCCCTTGCCCATCTCCCCAACCCCTTTGCCCCTAGGCGTTTGCCCCCTCCCCGGCTACACTCAGCCCCCACACCGAGAGAGACGCCGAATGAACCTCAAGCCCCTGGGCCTGATCGCCCTCGCCCTGTCCACCCCCGCGCTCGCCGACGGCCTGCGCGTCGCCAGTTGGAACATCACCAACTACTCCGGCGGGCGCGTCAGCGAGTTCCAGACCGCCATCTACGCCCAGTTCGAGGGACGCTCCATGTCCCCGGACGTCATCGCCATCCAGGAGATGATCTCCCAGGCCGGCGTCAACGCCTTCCTCTCCATCCTCAACACCGCCCCGGGCTCACCCGGTGACTGGGCCGCCGCCCCGTTCATCAATGGCAACGACACCGACAACGCCTTCTTCTACCGCACCACGCGCGTCGACTTCCTCGGCGTGACCGTCGTCGCCCTCGGCGCCTCCCCGCCCGAGCAGCCACGCGACACCGACCGCTACGACTTCCGCCCGATCGGGTACGACGCCGACGCCGCTACCGTCGCCTTCTACTCCTGCCACATGAAGTCCGGCAGCGCCAGCGCCGACGGGCAACGCCGCCTCCTCGAGGCCCAGCGCATCCGCGACGACGCCGAGACGCTCCCCGAGGGCTGGGCCTTCATGGTCGGCGGCGACTACAACATCCCCTCCTCGAGTCAGGCGGCCTACGTCGAGCTCGTCGGCGTCCAGGCCAACAACGACGGTCGCTTCTACGACCCCATCGCCACCCCCGGCTCCTGGCAGAACAACGGGACATGCCGCTTCGTGCACACCCAGGACCCCACAGGCGCCGGCGGCATGGACGACCGCTACGACCAGATCCTCGTCTCCGCGAACCTCGGCGACGGCGAGGGCCTCGACTATCTCGGCGCCTTCGGCGTCCCCTACTCCAACACCACCTGGAACGACCCCAACCACTCCTACCGCTCTTGGGGCAACGACGGCACCTCCTTCAACCTCGGCCTCACCGTCAACGGCAACACCATGGTCGGCCCCGACATCGCCCTCGCCCTCGTCCTCTCCACCGGCGGCCAGGGCGGGCACCTGCCCGTCTTCCTCGACCTCGTCGTCCCGCCACGAGCCCAGGCGACCGCCTCGCTCGACTTCGGCGCCGTCCCCGTCGGCGCAACGGTCTCGCTCCCGATCACGGTCGCCAACGCGGGCGACGTCGGCGCGTGGGGAGTCACCGGCATCGATGACCTGGACTACCAGCTCATCGCCTCGCCCGCCATCGACGCCCCCGTCGGCGCCTTCGCGCTCGACGCGGGTCAGTCCGCCGAGCACACGATCAGCGTGACATCCGCCACCCCCGGCCTCGTCGAGGGGGTCGTGATCGTCAGCTCTGATGACCCGGTCAACCCCGAGATCGAGATCCCGGTCACCGCGTTCTTCACCTCGGGCTGCTCGGTCGCGGATCTCGCCGAGCCGTTCGGCGCCCTGGACTTCTCCGACGTCGTCGCCTTCCTGACGGCCTTCGCGGCCATGCAGCCCGCCGCAGATCTCGCGGCGCCCCTCGGCGTCTACGACTTCTCCGACGTGGTCGCCTTCCTGACCGCATTCGCGGGCGGCTGCCCCTAGCCCCCGCCCGGGTCCGAGAACCCGCTACCCTTGCCCGTGCGATCCCTTCCGGGCCGCGAACATCAAGGGGACCCACGTGCGTATCCGACGATCAGGAAGCCTGTCCCTCCTGGCCTTGGTGGCCATCCCCTGGGGGGCGGCGTTGGTCATCGGCGGGCTGTGGATCCTCGAGGTCGGCGGGCCATGGCTCGGTTTGTCGCCGGCGCAACGCGGGGCGGGTGGCGTGGCGGGCCTGGCCGCCGGTTCACTCGTCTTCACGTACTGTCTGGCCGACCGTCTCTTCCCACTCGCCTCCAGGCGGGTGGTCTGGGCCGCGGAGATCTTCACGTGCAGCAGCCTGCTCATCGGACTCGGCGTGCTGGTCGCCTGCTGGGCCTTGGGCTCGCCGCCGCCGTTGCCCTGATCGTCCCCCGCCCGGCCCTTGCCGGCGCGCCCCCACAGGTCTCCGACGACGACCCGCGCGCCCCCCAGGTCTCCGCGCTCATCACCCAGCTCACGCTCCTCGATCTGGGCATGCAGACCCAGCCCGAGCCGCGCGACTACGAGCTGGCCTACCAGATGCTCGAGTACGCCTCGGCCCTCGACCCGACCAACCTCGAGCTGCGCCACCAGATGGTCGCCGCCGCCTGGGGCACGACCAACCAGGATCGCCTGACGGAGGCGACCCGGCGCGTCCTCGAACTCGACCCGAAGGACACCGTCGCCCAGCTCCGCCTGATCACGTCGATGATTGCACGCCAGCAGACGGTGGAGGAGCGGCTCACCGCCTACGACCGCTTCCTCGGGCGCGAAGGGGAGAACCTCGATCCGTCCGTCCGCTCGCGCCTGGCGCTCGATGCGGCGTTGCTCGCCCGCGAGCTGGGCGACGAGGACGGTTTCGTCCGCCGCCTCTCCCTCTCGACGACGCTTGACATGACCAACAAGGAGGCGGCGACGATGGCCGCCGCCTTCCACGCCGAGCGCCGCCAAGTCCCCCACGAGCAGCTCGAGATGCTCGTGAACCTGCTGTACGCCGACCCGATCGATCCGAACGTGCATGACACCATCGCCCGCGCGCTCGCCGAGCAGGGCGCCTATCTCCAGGCGAAGCGCTTCGCGAACGACGCGAGCATCATCCGCCGTCGTTCGGGGGGCGGAAGCCTCGAACTCGCCGAGCGCGACCTGATGTACATCTGGCACACCGACGGCCCCCAGGCGGTGGTGGACGCCCTGAACAAGCAGCTCGCCATCCAACGCTCCCAGGCCGCGGTCAACCTCGCGATCGCCAAGGCGGCCAAGCTGCCCGCCCTCGACCTCAAGCCGCCGGAGGAGATCCGCCTCGACCCAACGTTCGATCGCCTCCGCATCCTCGCCGCTGAGGTCATCGGCGACACACAGACTCGCGACGCCGCCATCGCCGACATGAGCGCCGGCGCCGAGGTCACCGTCCGACGCCTCGTCGCCTCCGTCGGCTCCACCGACAAGGACGCGAAGATCCGGGCCATCCAGGAGATGGCGAACCTCTTCAACGCCATCCACTTCGTGCGCGCGCTGATCGGGTACAAGCCCGAAGAGAGCGCCGGCGCCTTCCAGAACTTCGCCAGCATCGCCCCCGAGATCCGCATCGCGATCTCCAACCTCGTCCCCTGGATCTCCCTCCGCCTCGACCGCATCGACATGGCCGAGGACCAGGCCAGCCTCGTCCGTCCCCCTGACGCCCATGCCCTGCTCCAGGCCGAGATCGCGATGGCGAAGGGCGACAAGGAGGAGGCCAAGCGCCTCTACCTTGAGGTCGTCCGCGCCGCGCCGATTACGCCCATCGGGTGTTGGGCGCACTCGAAGCTCGACCAGCTCGGCGCCGCCTCCGAGCTGCTCACCCCCGACGGACGCCGGATGGCGACTTTCGCCGATTCGGTCGACCCGCTCATCGACCGCGTCTGCCGCGACACACTCGACTTCGAGGCCTTGCGGGTCGAAGCCGTCAAGACGACCATCGGCGCCACCGAGCGGGCGACGATCCACGTCCGACTCCAGAACGTCGCCCCGATCCCGCTCGCCCTCGGCTCCGGGCGCCCCATCTCGTCGCGACTGCTCGTGCAGCCGAAGCTCGACACGGAGACGGGCGATTTCCAGGGCGAGCCGCAGCCGCTCGTTCTCGACCTCGACCGACGCCTCCGCCTCATGCCCCTCGAGGTCCTCGAGGCGACCATCCCCGCCGACTCTCCATTCACCCAGTGGCTCCTCGACGTCAACGCCGGCGCCACGATGCGAGAGCGTTGGCGCGTGCTCCAGGGCTTCCGTGCCGTCGGCGAGCAGGGCTCGATGCTCCCCGGGGCGCTCTGCCTCAGCGCCGAGACGCGCGACTCGGTCGTGCGCCTCGCGCTCCCGACCGCGGACCTCCCCCCCAGCGAGCTCGCCCGACGCCTGCGCGATGACCCGCGCGACACGCTCGCCTCCACGCTCTACGGCATCCGTGCCCTCCTCCTCTCCGAGGACCCCGCCAAATCGGAGTCCGCCGAGCTCGAGGATCTCGTCGAGGCGATCATCGAACGCTATGACCGGAGCGACCTCCTCGACCGCTCGCTCATGCTCTTGGTCGTCCCGCACGCGCGCCTGAACAAGGCCGTCGTCCCCTTCGAGAGCGCCGTCCGTAAGTCGCTTTCCGATCGCATGCAGGCGGGAGATCCTGTGACGGAGCTCGAGGTCTCCCTGATCCTCTTCACCCGCGCCGTCGGCACGGAGGATCCGCTGCTCACGTACCTCGTTTCCAGCTCCAGCCCACGCGTCTCCTCGATCGCGTCCCTGCTGATCGAGCGTTATGCCGCCAAGGGCTTCGGCTACGCGAACGTCGGCCCCGACCTCAACACAATCGCCGGCCCGACCATCGGCATGCTCCGCCGACGTATCGACGAGGTCCAACGCGGCAAGCAGCCATGACGCCCAGCTCCCCCGAGCCGGACGAGACCGCCACCGCCGCCGGACCCAGACCAATTCTCAAACGCGTCCTCGGCTTCGTGGTCTCCGTTTCGCTCTTCGCGCTCGCCCTCGCCGCGGTCGGCATCCGACGCGACGATCTGGCCCAGGCCGCGACGCACGCCTCGCACGCCCCCGCCTGGCTGGTCGTCACCCTCGCGATCCTCCCCGCGCTCAACCTCGTCCTGATCGGGACCTCGCTGTGGTTCATCATGGCCCGCTACGGGCGCGTCGGGCTCGTCGAGATGAACCAGCTCATCTTCACCGCCTGGCTCCTCAACTTCCTCCCCATGAAGCCGGGCCTCATGGGACGCGTCGCCTACCACAAGCGATTCAACCACATCCGCGTCCGCGACTCGGCCCGCGCCCTCGTCGAGAGCATGGCCTTGTCGGCAATCTCGATCGGCGTGCTCCTGATCGTCGCCCTCGCCGTTCGGGGCGCCGTCGGCACGCTGCCTGTCCTGCTCGCGACGTGCGCTCCGGCGCTCGCGCTCGTCCTCGCCGCCGGCGTCGCCTCGTCGCGCTGGGTTCCCGTCGCACGCCTCCTCGCCGCGATGGCCCTGCGCTATCTCGACATCCTCGTCTGGGTCGCTCGCTACGCCCTGATCTTCCAGCTCATCGGCGCCGACCTCACCCTCGCCGACGTCGTCCTCGTCACCACCGCCAGCCAGCTTGCCCAGCTCGTCCCCTTCGCGGGCAACGGGCTGGGCATCCGCGAGTGGGCCGTCGGCGTCGTCGGCAAGGCCTCGGGCCTGTCGATGCCCGTCGCGCTCTCGGCCGACCTGGTCAACCGCGCCTCCGAGTTGGTCCTCGCCGTCCCCCTCGGTTTCGGCGCGCTCTGGGCGGTCACCCGGCGCGTCCGCCAGCTGCGCCGCCGTTCCGAACCCAGCCCCGCGACCGCCTGAACTTCCCGTTTCGCTTGCCGCGACCCGCGATCTGTCCGATGCTTCGGTTCGTATAGTGTTGGGAGGCAAGGACCGCCCCATGATCTCCAAGATCGAGCAGGACCATCAGCGCTTCCGTCAGATCGTGAGGGGCAAGATCCGCAAGGATCTCCGGCGCTTCCTGTCGCGTCACGAACTCATCGGACGCGAGGGCAAGCGCCTCGTCTCCATCCCCGTCCACGACATCGACATCCCCACCTTCCGCTACGGCGACAACTCCCAGGGCGTCGGCATGGGCGAGGGCGAGGAGGGCGACAAAGTCGGCGCCCCCGCCCAAGGCGACAACGCCGGCGGCGAGGAAGATGGCAAGCACATCCTCGAGGTCGACGTCTCCCTCGACGAGCTCGCCGACATCCTCGCCGAGGAGCTCGAGCTCCCTCGCATCCAGCCCAAGGGCGAGCACCAGCTCCAGACCATCGCCAACAAGTTCACCGGCATCCGCCAGACCGGCCCCGCCTCGCTCCGCCACTTCAAACGCTCCTACCGCGAGGCCCTCAAACGCCAGCTCATGATGGGCGACTACGACCCCGACAACCCCGTCATCATCCCGGTCAAGGAGGACCTGCGCTTCCGCTCCTTCCAGCAGGTCAAGAAGCCGCAGTCCAACGCCGTCATCGTCTACATGATGGACGTCTCGGGCTCGATGGGCGACGAGCAGAAGGAGCTGGTCAGGCTGGAAGCGTTCTGGATCGACACCTGGCTGCGGCGAAACTACGAGGGCATCGAGTCCCGCTTCATCGTGCACGACGTGCGCGCCGCCGAGGTCGACCGCAAGACTTTCTTCTCACTCCGCGAGGACGGCGGCACCCGCATCTCCTCCGCCTACCAGTGCTGCAAGGAGCTCCTCGACACCGCCTACGACCCCGCCTCCTGGAACATCTACCTCTTCCACTTCTCCGACGGCGACAACTCCTCCGAGGCCGACAACCGCCTCTGCGTCAAGCTCATCCAGGACCACCTCGTCCCCCGCGCCAACATGTTCGGCTACTGCCAGGTCGCCAGCGCCTATGGCTCGGGCAACTTCATCAACGTCCTCCGCGAGGCCTTCCCCGACAACCTCGCCGACCAGGACGGTCCCCGCCTCATCGCCTCCAAGGTCAACACCAAGGACGACATCTACGACTCCCTGGCGACCTTCTTCAAACCCGGGCGTTGACTCCTCCCTCTCCCCCCTGGGGAGAGGGCCGGGGTGAGGGGCTCCGTACTCTCATCCATCTCCCTTCCCTCACAGCCTTGCGTCTTCACTCAGAAAAACCAAACCATCTGGTTGACCATCTGGCTCCGGGGCCATATATTCAACCATATGGTTCTAGATCGCGCCCCTCGGCTCGACCGCGTCTTCCACGCCCTGGCTCACCCGGCCCGCCGGGCCATGCTCCGTGAGCTGACCCTGGGCGAGCGGAACCTGACCGAGCTCGCCTCCCCCTTCGACATGTCCTTCCCGGCGGCCTCCAAGCACGTCCGCGTGCTGGAGGAGGCCGACCTCGTCCGCCGGCGCGTCGAGGGACGGTCGCACGTCTGCACCATCAACGCCGAGCCACTCAAAAACGTCTCGGACTGGACCAACGGGTTCCGCCGCTTCTGGGAGGAGCGCTTCGAGGCCCTGGATAACTACCTCGAGGAACTGCAGAAGAAGGAACGCCGCGATGACGCGTGAGCACCAGACCGAGATGACCGCGCCGACCGACCGAGAGTTCGTGCTCATGCGCGAGTTCGACGTGCCGCGCGACCTGCTCTGGAAGGTCTGGACCGACCCCGCGCACCTCGCCAAGTGGTGGGGGCCCACCGGCTTCTCGACCACGACGCACTCCCAAGACCTGCGCGAGGGCGGCTCCTGGCGCTTCACCATGCACGGCCCCGACGGGCACGATTACCCCAACCACATCCGGTACACCACGATCCGCGAGCCCGAACATCTCGCCTACGAGCATGTCGAGATGCCGGGCGACGAGCCCGCCTGCTTCCAGGCCGAGGGGTTGTTCGAGCAGATCGGTGACAACCCTCCAAGGACCCGCGTCACGTTCCGCATGATCTTCCCGACCGCCGAGGACCGCGAGCGGATCGTCAAGACCTACGGCGCCGGCGACGGCGCGATCCAGACCTTCAACCGCCTCGCCGAGCACGTCAAGCGGCAAACTGGATCGGACGCCGACAAGCCGTTCGTGCTCACGCGTTTCTTCGAGGCGCCCCGCCAACTCGTCTACGACGCCTGGACGCGTCAGGAGCACCTGGCCAAATGGTTCGGCCCCCCCGTCGTCACCCTCTCGCACTGCACGCTCGACCTCCGCGTTGGCGGGACGTTCCACTACGAGATGAAGTTCCCCGGCGGCGATCACTGGGGACGCTGGGTCTTCCGCGAGATCTCGCCCCCCGAGCGCCTGGTCTTCACCTGCTGCTTCTCCGACGAGCACGGGGGCGTCGCGAGATCGTTCTTCGACCAGCGCTGGCCCCTCGAATGGCTCAACGTCGTCACCTTCGAGCCCCACGCCGGCCTCAAGAAGGGCACGGTGGTCCGCCTGGAGTCCTGGCCCGTCAACGCAAGCCAGGGCGAGCGCGACACGTTCCGTGCCGGGCATGACTCGATGACCCAGGGCTGGGGCGGCACGCTCGACAAGCTCGATGCCTTCCTCGCGGGGCGTCTTCCCTCCTCCGCCGCACGCTCCGGCTGACCGACTGGATTGACCGCTCAGGCCCGAGAACGCCGATCTCGCCTGGCGGGCGGATACGCCCGCGCCCGGCGTGCGAACAATGAACCGGCCATGATCCCCTTCTTCCTCGGCTGCGCCCTGATGGTCTGGATCCCCGCGGCTCGTTTCCGCCGCCGGCTCCTGGGCGTCGGCATCGTCGTCCTCGGCGCCGCCATTCTCATCGCGATCGCCCTGGCCCACTACCAGCTCCGCCTCCTCCGCCCCACCTGGTACATCCAGGGCATGCAGGTCATCCTCTACCCCTACACCGCCATGGTCGTCGCGGTCGGCGCGTTCATCGTCTCGATCCCCAACTACCGACGCGGGCGTTGTCCGCACTGCGCCAAGCCGCTCGACCCCGACGCGGACGAGCCCAGATGCCGCGCGTGCAAGCGCTCGCTCATTCCCGTCAGGTGCCCCAACTGCCACTACGACCTGCGTGGGCACGAGGAATGCCACGACCGCTGCCCGGAGTGCGCGTTCAGCTTCATCGCCCAGGCGATGCCGCCACGATCGCGCCGCTCACGTCACCGTCATCGCCCGCACGAGGTCTCCACGGCTTTGCCCGCCGCTCTCGCCACCGCCGGCGTCGGCCTAGCCCCGCGCGAGGCGCCATACCGCCCCGCAGGCCAGGATCAGCAGTGGCAGGGCGCCGATCAGTGACCACGCGATCACGCGAAGGCTCCCCGCCTCCATGGGCCTGACCATCGCGATCTGGCTCGTCGCCGCGCTCTTGGCGACCAACTCGTCCCGTCCCGCGAGCCAGAAGACCGACGCCTCCAGCAGCTCGAAGTTCCCGGGCTGGTACACCCGCCCGTCCACCTGCTGAGGATTCTGCGCCACCGCCGACAGCAGCCACCCGTTCGAGCCCACGACGACGACCCGCTGCGTCCGCCCCCCTCCCTCCGGCGTCCGCTCCACCGCCGCCGCGACGACGTAGTTCTCCGCGATCAGATCCTGACCCTCGTCGCGCGTCGGCCCCTCGCCCATGTACCGGCGCAGCTCAGGGTCCGTCTGCCACAGCCTCAGCCACTGGCTCTCCCCCCAGACCGCCTCGGACCCCGACTCGGTCAGCACCGCCTTGGCATCGCCCGACAGCTCGAGGGGGATCGCCCAGGGCAGACGGACCGTCAAGTTCTCAATCGCTTGACCGACCGGGGTCTTCGACCCCGACGCGACGACTGCGATCTCGGGGAGCACCGCCGCCGCCCGCCCCTGCATGACGCGTTTGAGCAGAGGGCGCCCGGAGCGCGCCTTGATGCCGAGCGAGCCCAGCGCCCTCGCAGTCGGGTCCTCCTCGCCGAACCCTGGGAAGACGGACGGGTTCAGGCAGACCAGCGCCGACTCGCCCGACTGGATGATCTGGTCGATCGCGCCGCCCAGGGCCTGCGCCCGCTTGGCGCCCCCCAGGCTGTCGTTCGCGTTCGACGCGACGGCGCTGTTCGTGTTGACGATCAGCCAGACGATCGGGCGGTCCCCCTTGGGGTCGAGGTCGAGCAGGTCCGGCGGCTCCGAATCGACCGCCGTCGCCCACTCGGCCAGATCAATCCCCCGCATCGAAAGTCGCTCGAACGCCGCCGCCAGCGCCCCGCTCTGGACGATCCCCGCCGACGGCTCGCCATGCGTGACGACCACGATCGGGCGCACGGGGCTGGCCAGCGACCCAATCGCGGTCGCGACCTGCTCCTCGGTGCGTCTCGCCATCTCCGCCGCCGCGGACACACCCAGCGCCTCGAACGCCGCGACGCTCGTCGGCAGGATCTGGTCAAGGTCCACCGCCGTCACGCCCTTGTCCGACGGCCCGATCACGAGCAGCGCCTGCGACCGCTCGAGCGCCCCCGCGACGCGGACGACGTCCGGACGCTGCAGCCTCGACAGCCCGTCGGCGAGCACCGCCCAGCGATCACGCCGCTCCTGCATCGGGCGGATCAGGGATCGGGCCCGGTCCCGCGCCTCCCGGGGCATCGCCTCCGCGTCCGCGAACGCCCGCAGCTGCGTCCCCAGCGCGTCGTGCTGCTGCACGAGCGCCTCCAAGGACGCCGCCACCGCGTCGCCGACGTTCTTCGTGTCCGCGACGCCCGCCGCCCCCTCGGGCGATTCGAGCATCTTCCGGAGCTGGGGCGCTTTGTCGCGCAGCTCCTTGGCCGCGAACCGAGCGACCCCCGCCTGCTGCTCGAAGAACGCCCGGTTCGTCTGCGCCCCGACCGCGTCCGCGCCGATCGCCTCGCGCACGTCCGTCAGACGGGCCGCCAGCTCATCGAGCGCGTCCTCTGCCCCCTCCAGCTCCGTAATCGCCTCAGCGAGCAGCGCCGTCTGCGTCGAGATCTCCCCCGCGTCTCGATCACGCAGGCGGTCGCCCAGTGCCCGGAGCTGCTCCGCGCCCGCCGTCGTCGAGACGTCGATCCGCGTCAGCTTCACGTGCTCCGACCGCCTGGCGAACTCCTCGAGCACGTCGTCCACCCGGTCCGCGACGCCCCGGGGTACGCCCGCCCGATCGAACGCCGCGACGATCTCGTACTCCCCGTCGAGCCCGCTCAGGATGCTCCGGGTCCGGGGTGACAGGTGCTGCGCGCCTGTGACGGTCACGTCCAGGCGAGCCGGGCGCTCGCCCGCCAAGAGCGCCACCAGCATCATCGACGCCCCGGTCGCGAGCACGTACACGACCAGCAGCAGCCCGTTCCACGCCCGTCGGGTGTTCGCCGAGGCCATCAGCGCCACCTCCTCGACTGGAGCGCCGCCGTCGCGAGCAGCACGAACCACGCGCTGCCTGCCAGGAAGAACGCGACCGCCCCCGTGTCGATCACCCCCTTGGCCATGTCCCGCGCCCGCGCCTGCACACTCAACGCTGCTAGCGCCCGAGCCATCCACTGGGGCGTCGCCTCCGCCTGTGAGACCGTCCCCGTCAGCACCATCATCAGCACCAGAAACATCAGCGCCCCGAGGAACGCCAGCGTCTGGCTCGACGTCAGTGCCGACGCGAGCAACCCCACCGCCAGGTACAGCATCCCGACGAGCATCAGGCTCAGATACCCCGCGATCACCGGCCCGGGGTCCGGCTTCGGATCGCTCACTCCCCACAGCACGATCGGGAGCACCAGCGTCGGCACGAGCATCAGACCCAGGAACAGCACACCCCCCAGGTACTTGCCCCAGACCACCGCCGCGTCCGAGATCGGCGCCGTCCGCAGGGGCTCGATCGTCCCCGATCGCAGCTCCTCGGACAGCAGCCGCATCGAGACCGCCGGCGCCACCCCCAGCATCAGCCACGAGGCGCTCGCGAAGAAGTACCGCATCGTGGCCGGCTGCCCGGGCGTCAGCGTCCCGTTCACGAACAGCACCGCGCTCAAGAACGCGAACAGCGCGATCACCACCCACCCCACGGGCAGCCGCAAGAGCGACCCCATCTCCCGCGTCGCGATTGCCCACGCGCCCCTCACGCGTTCCCTCCCCCGCCCGACTCGACGACGCGGACGAAGACCTCCTCGAGCGTCTCCCGCTCGGGTCGCAGCTCACGCACGAACAGCCCCGCGTCCGCCGCCGCGCCCGCGAGCGCCTCGCGCAGATCCCCCGCCCCGGGCTCGCCCTCGACGCGCAGCCTCGTCCACCCGCCCGCCGCGTCGGAGGGCTGCTCACCCGTCGCTTCGATCCGTGCGACCCCCGCGATGCCACTCAGGCGCCCGATCGTGTACCCCGCGCCCGCGCTCGGGTTGGAGCGCACCTCCATCGCGTACCGCCGCGGCGCCCCGCCCGCGCCCGTCAACGACTCGGGCGTCCCGTCCGCACAGATCCGCCCGCCCGCCATGATGATGACGCGGTCGCATGTCCGCTCGATCTCAGGCAGGATGTGCGAGCACAGCAGCATCGTGCGCTCCGCCGCCAGCTCGCGGATCAGCGTCCGCGCCTCGCGAATCTGGTTCGGGTCGAGCCCGTTGGTCGGCTCGTCGAGGATCAGCACCGGCGGGTCGTGCAGCAGCGCCGCCGCCAGGCCCACCCGCTGTCGGTAGCCCTTCGACAGCGCCCCGATGCGGCGCGAGGCCAGCTCCCCGACCCGGCAGCGTTCCAGAACCTCCTCGACCGCCCGCGTGCGCCTCCGGCGTTCGAGCGAGAAAAGTTTTCCGCGATGGTCCAGGTACGCCCGCGCCGTCATTTCCGGATACAGCGGCGCCGACTCTGGCAGGTACCCCACGAGGCGCCTGGCCCGCATCGCCTCGCGCCTCGTGTCGTACCCGGCGATCGAGACATCCCCCCGATCCGCGGGCAAATACCCTGTGATGATGCGGATGGTGGTGGTCTTGCCCGCGCCGTTGGGCCCGAGCAGACCGGCGATCTGGCCCGCCGCCAGCTCCAGGCTCACCCCCCGGACTGCGCGGACCTTCCCGAAAGACTTGGCGATTTCTCGGACGATGATCACCGGGGCACACAATACCCGGCGGATCCATGCCGATACGGGTTGCGAAGGGATGTGTATCTCCCCCCGGGCTTTCCCCGGAGCAGGCCGTCGGCCGGAGCTAGACTCCATGAATGAGCGCAAAGGGCGCCCGGCGACGATGACTCGCCCCCGTCCCAGGCTCCTTCTCGTGAACGGGACGCCGGCCGACGTCGAGCGTCTCAGGGCCCGCTTGGGTGAGGGGTATCGGATCGAACTGGCCCCGGAGGCCGGCTCGCCCGACAGTCTCGACCTCGCCGACGCGAACCACGCCCGAACCCTGCTCCGGTGCCTCTCGGAAGGAATCTGCCTCGGCTCGCCCGAGGGCAAGATCCTCTGGTCGAACGAGTTCTTCCGCGCCCTGCCCGAGTCGTGCCGTCGTCGCGTCGAGGGGCTCTGCCGCGAGGCCGCGACGCACCTGTCCACGTGCCTCGCCCAGGGGCTCGAGTCCGACGGCTCGCTCGCCTGCAAGTTCGAGGTCCGCTGCCAGGACACCGACCGCGACTTCGACGTCTTCGTCACGCCCGTCTCCGAGGCGGACGAGAAGGTCCCCGCGCGTCGCAGGCTGACGGGCGTCGCCGTCATCGTCCGCGACGTCACCGAGATCCGGCGCGCCCAGCGCAAGATGGACGCGATCGACCGTGCTGGGTACGAGCTCGTCCGCCTCGACACCGATCAGCTCAAGAAGCTGAACGCCTACGAGCGCCTCCAGCTGCTCGAGGAGAAGATCGTCACCTCGACGCGCCAGACGCTGCACTACGACCACTTCGCTGTCTTCCTGATCGACGAGCGCCGTCGCAAGCTCGAGCTGATCGTCTCCGAGGGCCTGCCCGAGGAGATCCAGGACCTCGATCTCTACATCGAGTCCGAGGGCTCGGGCATCTCGGGCTACGTCGCCAAGACCGGCGCCAGCTACATCTGCCACGACGCGACCACCGACGAGCGCTTCCTCCCCGGACTCAGTGGCGCCCGGTCCAGCCTGACCGTCCCCCTGCGCCTGCAGGACAAGGTCATCGGCGTCATGGACATCGAGTCCGCCAAGCCCCACGCCTTCACCGATGAGGACCGCCAGTTCGTCGAGATCTTCGCCCGCCACATCGCCCTGGCCCTGCACCTGCTCGACCTGCTGGTCGCCGAGCGTTCGACCACGAACCTCGACGTCTCCGGGCGCTTCGAGGGCGAGCTGAGTGACCCGCTCGAGGACATCGCCTCCGAGGTGGACTGGCTCCGCGCCACCGCCCACGACCCCGAAGCCTCCGAGCACATCGCCCAGATCATGTCGGACGTCGAGTCGATCCGCCGACGGATGCGCGACGTCGCCAGCGGCCCCCAGACGCTCCTCGGCGTGGACCGCGCGATGCTCCAGCGCGAGCAGGACCCGGCTCTCACGGGCAAGCGCGTCCTCGTCGCCGACGACGCCGCCAAGGTCCGCAAGGTCATCGGCGAGATCCTCGCCCACCGCGGCGCGAGCGTGGAGGTCGTCGAGCGGGGCGCCGATGCGATCGCCGCTCTCCAGCGAGCCATCGATGGGAGCGAGCCCCCCTTCGACCTCATCATCTCCGACATCCAGATGCCCGACCGCAACGGGTACGAGGTCTTCAGCGCCGCCCGACGCCTCGTGCCCACCGCCCGCGTCATCCTGATGACCGGCTTCGGCTACGACCCGCACCACTCGATCGTCCGCGCCAGCCAGGAGGGCCTCCAGAGCGTCCTCTTCAAGCCCTTCGAGATCGAGGCCCTGGTCTCCCAGGTCCGCAAGGCCCTGACGGAGTCCGCCGAGAAGCCCAAGAAGGGCGAGTAGATCCGCCGGTCAAGAGACCGCGATCCCTGACCGCCCGGCTCGGGACGCACGCACCACCCGCTCCAGCCCCTCCTGGTCCTTGCGGATCTCGACGTTCGTCAGCTCGCCGACGCTCTCCGCGATCCGCGCCGCCTCTCGAGCCCGCGACGCCGCGACCTCGACGAGGACGAGCCCGCCGGGGCGCACCAGACGCGCCCCCTTCTCGAGGAGCGGCCGTACGAGGTCCAGCCCATCCACCCCAGCCCGCAGCGCGATCTCCGGCTCGTGCTCGCGCACATTCGCCTCGACCGCCTCCCACTCGTCGTCCGGGATGTAGGGCGGGTTCGCCACCAGGTAGTGCAGGCTCCCCGCCCCCCGCGTCGCCGGGTGCTCGCTCAGTGGCGCGAGCAGATCTCCCTCCAGAAAATCGATCCGTCCCTCGACGCCGTGCCGCGCCGCGTTCGTGCGCGCAAGCTCCAACGCCCCCGGCGAGATGTCCGTCGCGACCAGCCGCGCCCCGGGGAGCTGCTTGGCCAGCGCGATCGCGATCGCGCCCGACCCCGTGCAGACGTCCGCGATCAGGATCCCATCCCCGTCGCGGTGCCCGCCGAAGCCCGGCGTCGACCGCGAGTGATCGATCACCGCCTCGACGATCACCTGCGTGCACTGACGCGGGATCAGCACCCGCTTGTCCACCTCGAGCGCCATCCCGAAGAACCACGCCTCGCCGACGAGGTACTGGATCGGCTCGTGCGCCAGCGCCCGCTTGACGAGCCCCCGGAGCTGGTCGCGCTCCAGCGGACTGGCCGGTCGATCGGGGTCCATGTACAGCTTGAGGCGCTCGCACCCCAGCACGTGCGCGACGAGCATCTCGGCGCACAAACGGGGCGAGTCGATCCCCTTCTCGGTCAGCGCCCCGCCGATCCAGTTCAGCAGGCGGCGCGTCGTCCAGGCCTCGGCTCTGGGCTTCGTGGTCACGACGCGGAGTCTATCTGGGGGTACCGCGCCGATCTGCGGAACGGGAATCCGCACTCGGGGCACTTGTGGATCGTGACCCCGCCGAGGGGGTAGGCGCACCGGAAGCAAAGCCCCCGCCGGTAGCGCCGCCACCACCGGAAGGTCATGGGCCAGAGAGCCCAGAACAGGATCATGGCGAGCAGCGCGAAGAACGCGAGCAGGTTGTGGAAGGGGCCCAAGGGGGTTGGCCGCTGCATCATCCAGAACCCGGGCGCGATGGCCGACGTCGCCGAATCGAACGCCGGCCCCGCGGCGTCCCCCCCGTGGCGCACCAGCGCCGCCCGGATCGCTTCGGTCGCCTCGGCGGGCAGGCTCGCCGGGCTCACCGTCGCCGTCACCGGGTCGCTCATCGACACCTCGGGCAGGATCTCCGTGCTGAGCGCCCAGAGCCCGACCCGGGTGTCGGGCGGCGGCATCATGACCGTGATGTTCCCGCCCTCTTGCCACGGGATCACCGCCGACCCGCCCGCGAGCCTGGCCCGCGCGATCGACTCGTTCGGCGACGCCGCGTGCCACCCCTCCGCGTCCTCCCACGCGACCACGTGGAGCAGCGGCCATGACACGCCGAGCGACGTCACATACGCGCCCCCGGACCGGGGCAGCGTCGCCTTGCCCGAGACCACCCAGTCCCGCCACGCGGCGGCGGACGAGTACCGCCCCTTGTGGTTCGGCAGCCACAGAAAGTCGTTCACCAGCGCGACGGTGCAGATCGGCGCCCCGAGCAGCACGATCCACGCCCAGATGACCCCCCGCCGATAGGGGTCCCGGGGCCGCTCGGGCTTCACGGGCGGGATCTCGATCCCCTCGTGCAGCGTCCTGACCTGCTTGGGCTTCACGACGAGAGTCTAGTGAAGACCAC
Source organism: Phycisphaerales bacterium (assembly GCA_041402005.1). GTDB lineage: Bacteria > Planctomycetota > Phycisphaerae > Phycisphaerales > UBA1924 > JAJRXR01. The sequence goes on from JAWKTB010000008.1 coordinate 150,700, forward strand.
TCGGAACTAGGCGCCACGGCGGACCCCGTTTCGGGGCAGCCGTGCTCATTCACGGGCATGCTCACGGCTGCCCTCCGGGTCAGCCGTGCCACCGACGGGCGTGCTGCACTCGGGGCAGACGTCGCCGGCCAGGTCACGAACATCGTACTTGCATCGATGGCATCGACCTCGACGGATGCGGGCGATTGCGCGCGAGCTTACGGCGAAGACCCACGTCGATGCCAGCAAGCCGATCAAGGCGACGACGGCGCCCGCGTTGTGTACATACCCCCACCAGACCACACGCCCCTGCCGCGGATAATCCTCGATCATTCGCGACATCGCATCGTACGACTTGCTCTCCCCTGACCGGCGATGCATGTACCTCTCGACGGCGAGTACGGCGTCATCCGGAACGTCGTCAGCGACATTGATAAAGCCATGGGAAAACCACGTGGACGCCCACCATCCTTCTCCATGCGGATGGTACAGAATCATGAATACAAATTGGAAGGAAGTCTCCGGATCCTTCGGGTGATAGCCAGACAACGCCTCCTCCGACACCTCGTAGCTGCCGTCGCGGCGTGTCGCTTCAACAGCCGCGAAGTAGAACAACGTCTCTGTGGAGACGTGGCGGCGGCGATACTCTCTCGAGCGGTCGACCACCCACCGCTTGCACGTCGAGCCGATCGGAAGCATCGCAAAGTCCAGCGCGAGCAATGCGATTGCCACCAGAGCGACGGCCATGGCGCATCGGCGTCTGATTCTTATGGCGCGGATCGTGCTGGCCTCCCGGAATATCACGCCGGCGCCTCACCGATCGGCGTGCCGCACTCGGGGCATACACCGCCAACCAACCCCGCGAGCGCGTACTTGCATCGAGCGCAGCGCCCCGAGCGTTCACGCCGCCACGAACGCACGGCGCCAAGCAGCTTCCAGGAACCGACCACGAGGACGATCGCGGCGCACAGACTCGCAAGGTCGTGGACGACGCCGAGCCATGCAACACGTCCACGCAGGGGTTTCCCCGTGGCATGATCCGCGAATGCCTGGGCCACCTCGTCGCCGGCCCGATCGCGCAGCAACTGTGTCGTGAAGGCGACGCAGTCCGGCGAGAACGGACTGGTTGGCGGGTTGCCCTTCCAATCCCATACCACCACGCGCGGCGCCCCAAGCCAGGTTGGCGCCCACAAACCACTCGGCGTCCGCGGTATCAAAACAGAGATCTCCCGCTGCATGGGATCGCGGGTTTCCCAAGGATGCGCGAAAAACGCCTGGTCCTCGTCAAGACCTGACCACGCTCCCTCGCGAGTGGGAAAGACATAGACAAGACACGTGTCCGCTCGGGCGGGGTCGGTTGGGCGGGCACGCAAGAGCAGGTTGAAATCCCGGAACTGACCGACGGCCGAGATCCCCCTCGTCCCCGCCACGGGCAGGAGCATGAAGTCAAGGATGAGGAGCACGAGGAGCGAGCCGCACAGCAAGGAGAGCCAGACCACTCTCGCTTTCGATGACGACCGGTTCGCTCCGCCATCGTCCATCACTCCCCCTCGTACACCGTCTCCCCCCCGATGACCGTCTTGAGCACCTTCGTGTCCGGGATCAGCCCCGCCTCGCAGGTCATGATGTCCCGGTCGATGACGACGAAGTCAGCGAGCTTGCCGACCTCCAGGGTCCCCTTCTCGTCCTCCTCGAACGCCGCGTACGCCGCCCAGATGGTGAAGCTCTTGAGCGCCTCTGCCCGCGTCATCCGCTGCTCAGGATGCCACCCGCCCGCCGGGGCGCCTTCGAGGTCCTGGCGCGTCACCGCCGCGTAGATGCCGAGGAACGGATTGTGGCTCTCGACCGGGAAGTCGCTGCCCGACGCGATCGGCACGCCCGAGTCGATCAGGCTCCGCCACGCGTAGGCGCCGACGGTCCGATCACGCCCGATCCGCTCCTCGATCCAGCGCATGTCGGTCGTGCAGTGGGTCGGCTGCATCGAGGGGAGCACGCCCAGGTCCTCGAACCTCGGGATGTCGGCGGCATCGAGTAGCTGCGCGTGCTCGATCCTGAACCTGTTGTTCCGCGCGTGTAAGAGCCCCGAGCCGAGGGGCTGGCCGGCGCCCGGGCCGGTCGTTTCCCCAGCGCTCTCGCCCGCCGCCGAGGTCGCCGGGATCGCGATCGCCTGGGCGAACTCGTACGCGTCGAGGACCCTTCGATTCGCCCGGTCGCCGATCGCGTGCGTGCAGACCTGGTACCCGTGGTCGTTGGCGTCCTTGGCGACCTTGTCCACGAAGAGAGGATCGACGACGTTGAGCCCGACGTAGGGGTCGCCGTCGCGATCGACCGGTCGGTCGGCGTACGGCTCGAGCAGCCACGCCCCGCGCGAGCCCAGCGCCCCATCCATGTACAGCTTGCACGCCCGCACCGTCACGCGGCCCGAGACGTAGATCCCGTGCTGGGCGAAGTACTCGATCGCGACCTGGCCCGGCACGAGCACGTACATCCGCATCTTCAGGCGCCCGTCCGCCGCGAGCTGCTTGTACACCTCGACCGTCTCGGGCGACACGCCCATGTCATGCACACCCGTCAGCCCGGCGGACAGGCACATGTCCTGGGCCGCCAGGATCAGCTCCGCGTCCTCGCCCCGCGCGTGCGGAGGTACCGCCCCCTCGATGAGCGGCTGGGCGTTGTCGACGAAGATCCCCGTCGCCCTGCCGTCGTCGCCCCGGAGGATCTCGCCGCCCTCGGGCGAGGGCGTCCGGTCGTCGATCCCCGCGGCTTTCATCGCGGCCGCATTCGCGAGCGCCGCGTGCCCGTCCACGCGCGACAGCCAGACCGGGTGGTCGGGGACGGCGTCCGACAGGAGCTGGTGCGTCGGCAGCTCGCCGCTGGGCCACAGCTCATGGTCCCACCCGCGCCCGAGGATCCATGTTCCACGAGGAACAGCGTCCGCCCGCGCGCGCACGCGGTCGATCACTTCCTCGTAGCTCTTGGTCCCGGCGAGGTCGATGACGCCGACCTTGAGCTGGCCCAGGCCCATCATGTGCGCGTGCGCGTCGATGAGGCCCGGGAGGATGACGCGCCCACTGACGTCGACGATCTCGACGCCCTCATCGATGAAGGGCAGGACGTCGCGCTTGGAGCCGATGCCGACGATGCGTCCGTTCTCGGTCGCCATCGCCTCGGCGGTAGGGGCCTCGTCGGAGGCGGTGTAGATCTTGGCGTTGAGGTAGACGCGTCGGACGCTCTGGGCGGGCGCCGCCTTGACGCCCAGGACGAGGACGGCAAGAGCCAGGCCGATCGAGGCGAGTGCGTTCATGCCCCGAGTGTATCCGGGGCGCCAATCCCCTCCCTCACTTGCCCTCGAACCAGCTCCGCCCGATCGCCGACTCGACCTTGAGGGGGACGCTGAGCGTCATCGCCGCCTCCATGCGTTCGACGATGAGGCCCCGCGCCCGGTCGGCGACGGCGTCGGGCGCCTCGAAGACCAGCTCGTCATGGATCTGCACGAGCATGCGCACGCCGTCGATCTCCGGGGGCGCCCCATCGCGCCAGTTCGCGGCGTGGGGGCTGAGGCGTCGGTGCAGGTCCACCATCGCGATCTTGATCAGGTCGGCGGCCGAGCCCTGGACGACGGAGTTGATCGCGGTCCGCTCGGCCAGGGCGCGCCGGGCGGGGACGTTCGAGTCGATGTCCGGGATCGGGCGTCGGCGTCCCATCATCGTCTCGACGTAGCCCAGGCGGTGTGCCTGCTCGACGCACTCCTGGAGGAAGGTCGTGATGCCGGCGAAGCGGCGCTTGTACCCGTCGATGATCTCGCCGGCGTCGGTGTTGGAGATGCCCAGGCGTCTGGCGAGGCCGAAGGGCGTGACGCCGTAGATGATCCCGAAGTTGACCATCTTGGCGCCGTTGCGCTGCTCGCGGGTGACGTCCTCGGGCTTGACGGCGTGGATCTGGGCGGCGACGGCGGTGTGGATGTCCTCGCCCTGGTGGAAGGCCTCGTTCAGGGCCGGGTCCTTGGACAGGTGCGCGAGCAGGCGCAGCTCGATCTGCGAGTAGTCGGCCGTGATCAGCGTGTGCCCCTCCTCGGCGATGAACGCGCGCCGGATCTCTCGCCCGATCTCGGTCCGGATCGGGATGTTCTGCAGGTTCGGGTCGGAGCTGGACAGGCGCCCGGTGACGGCGACGGTCTGGTTGAAGCTCGCGTGGATGCGTCCGTCCTCGGCGTGGATCTCCTCACGCAGCGCCACCAGGTAGGTGCTGACCAGCTTGGTCAGCTGGCGGTACTCCAGGATGAGCTGCGGGATCTCGCTCTCGACCGCCGGGTCCTGGGCGATCTTCTCGAGCACCTCGGCGTCGGTCGAGTACCCGGTCTTGGTCTTCTTGAGCGGGCGGATCCCGAGCCCCGGCTCGGCGTCCTCGGGCTTGTTGAACAGGATGCTCGAAAGCTGCTTGGGCGAGTCCGGGTCGAAGCCCCTGCCGCACGCCTCGTAGGCGGCGTCCGAGATCTGTTGCTTCAGTTCGTCGATTCGGGTCTGGAGCTTGTCGCGCTGGCGGTCCAGCTCGTCGGGGTCGACGCGGATGCCGTTCCACTCGAGCTCCGCCAGCACCTCGACCAGCGGCATCTCGAGGTCCCGGAAGAGGGGCGTGAGCTTCAGCCGCCGCAGCTCTGGCGCCATCTCGTGCATGAGCTGGAGCGTCGCGTCCGCGTCCTCGGCGGCGTACTTGGTCGCGTCCTCCAGGGGGACGTCGGAGAACAGCTTCTGGCTCTTGCCCGAGCCGATGAGGTCCTTGATCGGGATGTTGTGACGCCCGAGCAGGGCGAGCGACAGGGCGTCGAGCGAGTGGCTCGACCTCGACGCGTCGATCAGGTAGCTGGCGATCATCGTGTCGCCCGCCTCGGACTTGTCGTCGGTCGGCGTGAACCCCCGCAGCTCGACCCCGGCGCGGCGGAGCACCAGCAGATCGTACTTCAGATTGTGCCCGACCTTGGCCCGCGACGCGTCCTCCAGGATCGGGCGCAGCGCGTCGAGCACCGTCTTCTCGTCGAGACAACGCTCGTGCTCGGGGCAACGGACGGGAACGTACCACCCCTTGCCGGGCTTGACGCTCAAGCAGAGACCGCACAGGTCGGCCCGCATCGGGCGGATGTTCGTCGTCTCGGTGTCGATCGAGAGGAGCTTGGCCTTCTCGATCTTGGCGAGCATTGCGTCGAGCGCCTCGCGCGTCTGGACGCAGGTGTACTCGCCCTTCACGTCGTCGAGCGACGAGGGGAGTTCCTGGTCGAAGAGTCCGCCGAAGCCCGAGGGCTCAGAAGCCTTGGCACGCGGCGCGGGAGAGGCGCCCGCCTCGCTCTCGCCCCCGAGCAGCGCCTTGAGCTCGTCCTGGTACCGGTTGAACCCCAGCTCCTTCAGGATCGGCGCCAGCGCCACCAGGTTGAACGACGTCGTCTTCGCCTTCTCCAGGTCGAAGTCGATCGGCGCGTCGTGACGCAGCGAGACGAGCAGGCGGCTCAGGGGCAGGCGGTCGGCCGCCTCCAGGATCTTCTCCCGGCGCTTGCCCTTGATCTTCCATTCCTTCGCGGGCTTGTCCGCCTTGACCTCCTCGATGACGGCGTCGAGCGAGCCGAACTCGGCGATCAACTGTGCCGCAGTCTTGGGCCCGACCCCATCGACCCCCGGCACGTTGTCGACCGTGTCGCCCATCAGCGCGAGCATGTCGATGACCTGCGAGGGGGCGAGCCCGGTCTCTTCCTTGAGCTTGGCTTCGTCGATCAGTTCGTCGGTATGGATGTCGTACATCTCGGTGGGGGGGATCCCGGCGCCGAGGAGCTGTTTGAGGTCCTTGTCCTTGGAGATGATGCGGACGCGGACGTCGGGGTGTTGTTCAGAGAACGTGGTGGCGATGGTGGCGATGACGTCGTCGGCCTCGAAGCCGGGCGAGGCGACGATGGGCACGCCGAGGGCCCGGAGGATCGACAGCGCCCGCTCGACCTGGGGGCGCAGGTCCTCGGGGGGCTCGGGGCGGTTGGCCTTGTACTCGGGGAAGAAGGCGGAGCGGAAGGTGCCCTTGTCCCCGCCGACGTCGAGGGCGATCGCGACGTAGTCGGGCGTGCCGCCGACCTTGCCCTCGCCCCGGAGGAGCTTGAGGAGCATGCCCACGAAGCCGAACGTCATGTTGGTGGGCTCTTTGGTGACCGGGCTGGTCATGGGCGTGCGGATGGCGTGGTAGGCGCGGAAGAACTGGGCGTAGGCGTCGATGAGGTAGAGGGTTTTCATGGGGAGGCAATGGGCAGTGGGCAATAGGCAGTGGGTCAGATAGCGGGCTTGCCCGGCCAGCTCACCGGCGCGGCCTCGCCCGTCGCCCGCTCGTGCAGGACGGTCAGGCGTCTGGCGTAGGCCTGGGTCTGGTCGACGCCGCGCCGTCCCATGACCTGCATCGCGATCTCGACGAACTTGCCGAGGCGGAAGGGCTTTGCCCCGTCGTCGGTGACCCAGGAGAAGGCGCCGATCGTGCCCGAGGCGGGGGCGGTGGCGGCGTACATCACGCCCGTGTTCAGGATTGCGCCGGTCATGAGGCGGGTGCAGATCGCGGTCTTGACGTGGTCGCCGATGATGGCGCCGAGGAACGTCTGGCCCGTGCGCTCGTGCTTCGCGTCCGGCGTCGCCCTGGCGATGACCTCGGTGTAGGTGTTGAGGAGGTTGGAGTTGGTCGTGCCGGCGCCGAGATTGGCCCACTCGCCGATCCAGCTGTCGCCCAGGTGCCCCTCGTGGGCCTTGTTGGCGTAGCCCTGGAAGACGCACCCGCCGACCTCGCCGGCGACCTTGCAGACGGGGCCGATCGCCGTGTTCGGCTTGATGTTGGCATGCTCGAAGACGGTGCACCCGCGACCGATGAGCGCCGGGCCGTTGATGACGGCCAGGGGGCGGATGGTCGCGTTGGCGCCGATGACGATCGGCCCGTGCTCGGCGTTGAGCACCACGCCCCGGTAGACCTCCGCCTCGGGATCAATCAGGATCCTGTAGTCGCCCAGGCAGAGAACCCCCTCGGGGACCTCATCCTGCGTCTCGTCCTGGTCCTTGAGCAGGAGCATCATGTCGATCGCGATCGCCTGGTCGCGCACGCGACGGAAGTGCCACGGGCGAGCCAGCAGTACGTCGTCCTCGATCTCGACCGACTCCATCGAGGGCGAGCCCCCGGCGAGGAACTCGCGCATCTCGCCCAGCACCAGGGCCGCGGCGATCAGGTCCCCCGACGACTTCTCGACCAGCACCTGCCCGGTCTCGATCTCGGCGAAGACCTCGAGGGGCAGGGCGCACCGCCCGTTGATCGCGACGACGGGCTCGTCGGGATCGCCGTCGATCTGCTCGTTGACGGGCTCGTCGTGGCGCTCACGGGCCAGGTCCAAATGGTCGGCGTGGACGTAGAGCCCGATGACGTCGAGGTCGAGCGAGCGTCGCAGGCGTTCGAGGGTCGTGAGGGCGCCCGTTCGGATGTCGAAGCTCGGGCGCAGGTCGCTCATCGGGCTGAGCTCGCCCCGCCCGTCGTCGAAGACGATCGCCTTTGGCATCGGCAGAGTCTAGCGGGGGTGGTGGGGGCTTGGTCGGGTAGGCGATGCGTAGAGGGAAGAGACGGGCGGGACGCCCGTACCACCAGGAGGAGTTCAGGCTCGGCGTGCGAAGCGGGCGTTGGGGGCGCTCTGGAACTGGAACGCGCCGGCGAGGGGCGTGAGGACCAGGTACATCGCCGCGGCGGTCAGCCCGGTGTACAGGGCCGAGAGCGTGCGGAAGCCGAGCTGCGAGCCGGGCCTCCAGACGATCGGGTCGTAGAAGCCTCGGATCGTGAACAGCGCGACGACGACGATCCCCGCGACCAGGGCGGCGAGGACGGAGAGGACGACGAGCGTCACCGGGCGCCTCCCGATCACGACGCCCCTGGCCGCGACGACGAGCTGCGCCGCGAGGAGGTAGCCGATCGCGTGGGGCCCGATGACCGTCGCGGCGCCGACCGGGTTCAGGTCAACCGCGCTGGTCAAGTCCGTCACGACTCCGAGAATCAGCCCCGCCCAGAGGGCCGTCCGCGCGGGCGACCAGAGCGCCACGTACACCAGCACCGGGATCACGAAGCTGGGGGCGATGTTGCCCTGGCCCGGGCTCAGGAGCGGACGCAGGCCGATCTCGAGCCCGAACGCGACCCATGAAACCAGCGCGAAGACGATCCACCTCACGGCGACACCCCCCCGTCCGCCCTGGCCTGGGCGTCGGCGGCGCCCCGGGTGACCGGGATGCGGAGGACGACCTCCGCCGCCCCGCGCAGGTCGCTGCCCGGGCGGACGGTGATGACCTTGCGCAAGGGATGGTCACGCGAGGGCTCGATGGCGACGATCGTGCCGATGGTCAGCATCTGGGCGCTGTCGGGCCAGTCGCGGTCCTTGAGACAGACGCGTTGGCCGATCTCGAGTGGGGAGCCGCCTTCGGTCTCACCTGGGTCCTCGACGTCGCCCCGGAGCATGCCGTCGCCGGTGGCCTCGAGGATGCATTCGAGCGTGCGCGTCGCCTCGGCGTCGAGAAGAACCCTTCCCTGGATCGGAGTCGAGGACTGGGCGGTGATCGGCCGGACCTCGGAGTAGAGGGGGAACACACGCTGTACGCGCCCGAGCAGTTGCACGCTCCCGTCGGTCGCGACCGTGCCCGCGGTGACGCCCAGCGATCGGCCCGCGCGAACGCGGAGGATCGAGGTGCTTGATGCGTCCGCGGCGTCGCCCATGACCGAGGCGGTGATCGGGCGGATCGGCTCGGCTGGGTTGAACTGTCTCGCGCCGGCGAGCTGCTCGACGAGGTCGTGCAAGCGTTCGTTCTCGAGCTGCGCTTGCAGGTAGCGGAGCTTGTACCGCTCAATCTCGCCCTCGAGGCGGTTGCGCTGGTCGTCGGCGAGCGTGCGGGCGCCCTTGCCCGGCGCGAGCCAGAGGCTGAACTCGGTGACGGGGTGCGCGAGTGGGGAGATCGCCGCGACGACGACGCTGCCCGTCCACCCGGCCCATCCCATCAGTCGCGCCGGCGCGAAGGCGAGCACCAGGCAGAGCGTGACCGCGCCGGGGAAGGCGAGGCGCGAGAGCCTGGTCTTGCTCAGCGATCGGGACATCCGTGTCGCACCCTCGTTGCGGCTCCGCCGTGGGTCGGGTCTAGCCGTCCATGCTCGAGTCGAGCGTCGTCTTCCACTCCTCGATGTTCTCGAGGAAGATCGAGGTGCCCCGCGCGACGCAGGTCAGCGGGTCCTCGGCCAGCACGCAGTGCAGCCCCGTCGCCTTCTGGAGCATCTGGGGCATCCCACGCAGGAGCGACCCGCCCCCGGCGAGCGTGATCCCGTTCTCGACCAGGTCCGCCGCCAGCTCGGGCTCCGCCCGCTCCAGCGTGCGCGTGACCGTCTCGATGATTGCCCCGATGGGCTCCTGGAGCGCTTCGCGGATCTCTTCCGAGGTGATCGTCGCCTTGCGGGGCAGCCCAGAGATCATGTCGCGCCCGCGGACCTCGACCGAGGTCTCCTCTTCCTGCGGGACGGCGGACCCGATCTGGATCTTGATCCGCTCGGCGGTCTGCTCGCCCACCATCAGGTTGTACGTGCGCTTCATGTGCGCCATGATCGCCTCGTCCATGTCGTCGCCCGCGACGCGCACCGACTCGCACGTCGCGATGTCGGCCAGCGACATGATCGCGACCTCGGTCGTGCCGCCCCCGATGTCGACGATCATCGACGCCGTCGGCTCGGCGAAGGGGAGCCCCGCGCCGATGGCGGCGGCGACGGGCTCCTCGAGCAGGTACGTCCGCCAGGCGCCGGCGCGCTCCGCGGAGTCGAACACCGCCCGCTTCTCGACGGCGGTGATGCCCGACGGGATCGAGATGACCACCCGAGGCCCGATGACGCGCATGCGCCCCGTGACCTTGGTGATGAAGTAGTTGAGCATCGCCTCGGTGATCTCGAAGTCGGAGATCACGCCGTCCTTCAGCGGGCGGACCGCGGTGATCGAGCCGGGCGTCTTGCCGAGCATCTCCTTGGCCACCCAGCCGACGGCGGGCTGGCCGCCGCGCATCAGCACGCGGTTGGTTCCCTTCGCGACGGCGACGACGCTGGGCTCGTTGAGCACGATGCCCTGTCCGCGCACCGCGACGAGCGTGTTGCACGTGCCCAGGTCGATCCCCATGTCGACGCTGAACAGACCTATGAGAGAATCAAGCCACACGCCCGAGCGATCTCCGTTCGACTCTTGCCGCGCGCCCCGGCTCGTCCCTGGCCGGCCAATCGATGCTCGACAACCACGGCTCCCGCTCGGGAGCCCACGTCGCCCATCCCGCCCAGACTGACGGGCCGCGGCGAGCGGAGCCTAGCAGCGCCGTCTTCACCCCGCCCTTTTCACAGGGCCCGGGGTCCAAAACGAGTCCCGGCCCGGGGCGCCTGGCGGGGCGCTCCGGGCCGGGAAGATCGGGTCGATTCGTGTCGGCAGGTCGCCCCGCCAACCTGTCGGTTAGTCGCGGCTCGCCATCGGGCCCCGAGCACTCGCCTCGGGCACCTCGATCACGTGCGGCTGGATGGTGAACCCGCGGACGGGCGCCGGCGACACACTCGGCGTCTGGTCCTGGTTCTGCTGGTCCAGCAGGTAGCGGGCGGTGTCCTCGTAGTTGGTCTGGCGATCGCGGACGGCGATCGACGCCAGCTCCTGACGCTGCATGTCCAGCTTGGACTTGAGGCGGTTGCGGATCTGGTCCAGGCTGTGGGCCTCGAACCGCGAATGCTCGTCGATCGTCGCCTGACGCTTCTCCATCATCGTGATCATGCGGTCGTTGCGGGCGACCGAGTCGATCTGGGCGTCGAGCTGGAAGAGCTGGGTCTGGAACTCGCTCCGCTCGGTCTCGAGCTTGGTCAGCAGCTCGCCGAGCTGGTCCTCCTGCTGATGCAGGTAGCCCAGGTCCGTGGTCAGTTCGGTGACGCGGGTCTGGTGGATGTCGCGGGTCTGCTGGATGTGCGTCCGCTTGCCGTAGGCGTCTTCGAGCCCCATCGGGCGGTCGTTGTAGACGACGCGGATCAGGGCGCCCGGGTTCTCGGCCTGCACGGAGCGAGCCTCGGTCAGCGTGCCGTCCAGGCGGGACAGGTCCGCGCCCGCCAGCTCGACGACCTTCTGGGAGACCGCCAGCTCGCGCTCCATCTCGGCGATCTGGCCCTGGAGCTCGCCCAGGTCCGTGCGGACGTCGGCGATCTTCTTCGGGTACTCCGCCTCGAGGTTCTTGAGCTGCGCCCGCAGGGCGATTGGATCGTCGACAACGGAGTTGATCACCCCGCCCACGTTCGCCCTCGCTTGATTGAACAGGGCGTGCGCGCCCTCCGGGCCGGCGACCACGATCAGCGCTCCGCCCGCCAGCGCCGCCAGCAACCCAACTCGAACCACCGTCTTCGTGACGCCAGCCATGATGTACTCCCTGGGGCCCTCGCCCCCGCGTCGGCGACCTGGGGTCGCCCTTGGTTCCTCGTGCGGGGCCCGTCCAGGCCCCACGGCAAATGACCCACTCGCCGCCCCGACCAACCGGGGCGTCATGAGTCCTTGCTGGGAAGCGCGTCGTGTCGTTTTCGCGCCGGAGGCGGGAAGGCGCACTTTTCGGACCTTGACCCGGGCCGGAGAGGCCAAGTCCCGCGTTTCTGGGCGTTTGGAGGCCGGCGGGCGACCCCCGCGTACCCTTGCGGGGTACAAAGACGCCTGGGAAATCGCCCCGGGCGGGATCGGAACAAACTCATCCCCCGCCCCGCGGCGGGGATCGCGGGGCGCGCGCCCGCGGGGGGTCTTGGGGCCACATGCTCAACTCGCTCACGACGAGCTTCATCTCCCGCCTGCGGGCCAACGACCAGGCCGCCTGGTTCGAGCTGTGGGAGACCTTCGGCCCGGTCATTCGGGCTCAGCTCACCAAGTGGGGGCGCGGCCGCATCGGCGTCGAGACCGTCCGCGACCTCTCGCAGGAGACCCTGACGGCCCTGTCCAACTCGATCGACCGGTACGACCCCGGGCGGGGCGCCCGGTTCTCGACCTGGCTGCTGGCGATCGCCAAGCACGTGCTGGGCGACGAGATGGATCGGCGGATGGCCCTCAAGCGTGGCGGGGGCAAGTCCAAGGCGAGCTTCGACGATTCGTGGATGGTCGCCGACGCCTCGAAAGGGGTGGACAAGGCGTACGAGGACGCGGTCTTCCGGGCCAAGGTCGAGGCGGCGATCCGGATGGTCGAGCGGGACACCGAGTTCACGGACTTCTCGATCTACAGGATGCGGGTGCTGGACGGGATCGCGGGCAAGGACGTCGCGGTCAGCCTGGGGGTCTCGGAGCCGACGGTCTCCCGCCGTCTGACCAAGGTCCGGGACGCCCTGCGGGTCCGCCTGCAGGAGGTGATCTCGACGTACTCGTTCACGGACGACGAGCTCGCCGAGGGGGACCGAAACGGGCTGATGCTGAATCCCAACACCCCAGGCGGCGGCGCCCCGCCCGAGCGGAAGGCCGACAAGGACTCGGACTCCCTCTTCGACGAGGCGATCGCGGAGATCTACCACCGCCAGATGGAGCTGCGCCGGATCGACGAGCAGGCCCTGGCGGACTGACCCCGGCGTGCGGCCCCCGACGCGAGCACGATCCGCGTCGAAGGGGCGAGGAGAACGCTGATGAGCCTGGCCGGACTACTGCTCGCCCTGATCGCCGTCGCGTTCGGCATCGTCGCCCTTGTCGCCATCGTCTGGCTCGGCGTCGCCATCCTCGCCAAAGTCTTCAAGTTCGTCGGCATCATCGTGGGCCACATCTTCTCGTTCGTCTTCGGCGTCATCGGGGACGCCGCCCGAATCGTGGGCTCGCTCGTCCTCATCCCGATCTTCATGGTGCTGATCGTCTGCTCGGTGCTGATCGGGCGGTGGTCCGCGGCGTCGCATTACGGGCGGGCGTTCAACGCCGAGGTGTCGGCGATCTTCGTCTCGTGCTACCGGATCGGCGTCGGGCGCCCGCTGCGCCTGATCGGGCTCAAGGACGCGACCGAGGGGCTCGAGCAGCGTCTGCCCCAGGTGCTGGCCGCGGCGCCCGGGCGCGACACGCCCCCCAAGAAGCGCGTGGGCATGTTCGAGGGGTACACGATCGTCGGCTCGCTCCAGTCGGGCGGGTCGGGCTCGCGCCTGTACATCGCGGAGCCTGACGAACTCAAGCGGGCCGCGTTCGAGCGCCGGGGCCTGTCCGACCTCGACCGCGTCGTCATCAAGGTGTTCAGCCTGAAGGACGGCTCGAGCCTGCCCCAGATCATCCGCGAGAGCCGGGCGCTGGACGCCGCCAAGAAGCTGGGCCTCGTGCTCGAGCACGGCCAGGACGACGGGCGATTCTTCTACGTGATGCGGTACGTCCCGGGCGACTCGCTGGCGACGATCACGCAGCGTCTGCACGCGGCGTCGGGCCAGCACGGGCTGGACGACGCTGGTTTCGCCGCCGCGATGGGGTACGCCGCCGACCTGCTCGACACCCTGCACACCTACCACGCCGGCGGGCTGTGGCACAAGGATGTCAAGCCCGACAACATCATTGTCGAGGGTTCGCACGCCCACCTCGTGGACTTTGGGCTCGTCACGCCCCTGCGCTCGGCGATGACGCTGACCACGCACGGCACCGAGTACTTCCGAGACCCCGAGCTCGTCCGTCAGGCGCTGCGGGGCGTCAAGGTCCACCAGATCGACGGCGCGAAGTTCGACATCTACGCCGCCGCCGCCGTCATGTACTCGGTCATCGAGAACTCGTTCCCAGCGCACGGCGGGCTGAGCCAGATCACGAAGCGCTGCCCGGAGGCGCTGCGCTGGGTCGTGCGCCGGGGCATGGCCGAGTACGACCAACGGTACCCGAACGCCGCGTCGATGCTGGCGGACCTGGACGCGATCCGCACCGCGCCCGACCCCTTCAAGATCCGCCCGGCCGACCTGCCGAGCATGCGCGGCGCGGTCGGCGCCCCCGGTCACATGGCGCCCGATCTGCCCGAGACGCCCGCGCTCGATCCTGCGCCCGTGGCGGTCGCGGCGGCGTACACGCCGGTCCCCCCGCCGCCCCCGCCCCCGGTCGGCCCGCGTGGTCGCCCGAAGGTGACACTGACAGACTGGTGGACGGGTCGGTACGCGGCTGGTCCGGTCGCGGTCGCCCCGCGTGGACGCGCGGTGGCGCGTCCGCCGATGCCGCCCCGCCCGCTGCGACCGAAGGGCGAGCGTCTGGCAGCGCACGAGCAGGTGACACGGGCGCGCAGCCGCGCCGCCGAGACGCGCCGTCGTGCTCACGAGCGGATGCACAACCGGCGGGCGGGCCTGCCCGTCAACGCGCGTCGTCACGAGCGGTCCGGCGTCCTCGGCGCGGCCGCGGCGATTGTGGTGTTTTTGCTCTTCATCGCCCTCGTCATCAACCTCGTCGTGACCAACTCGCCACGCGGCGCCTTCCGGAGCCTGAAGGGCCCCAGCATCACGGTCAACACCGTCCCGACGCCGCCGATCCCGGCGGAGCCCGTGCCGGAAGTCGGCGTCTTCCCCGCGTCCATGTCGCTCGACGGCGCGATGCTCGTCGTCTCCGACCTCGGCTACCCCCTGCCCGAGGGCGTGAAGGACAACATCTCGAAGGGCGTCGCCGCCCTGCGAGCCTCCGGGCTCGCACTGTTTGGTGATCACGTCACCGATCCGAAGACCCTCGACGACGAGGAGAACGAGCATCAGATCGACCTCCTCGCCGAGGCCCGCAACGCGCGGGGCACGCTGCCTCTCGACGCCGAGGAGTTGACTCCACGCCTCCGCACCGTCCTGAGCGAGCACCCCGAGCTGGACATGATCCTGTGGCTCGCGCCGAACCAGACGGACCACGAGGCGATCAACTACCTGCTGGTGGCGCCCGAGCGCGACGCGCGCGGGTACGCGAGCCGTCAGACGCTCGACACGATCGTCGAGGCGGCCCTGGGCCTGGACTGAGCTACACGCGTTCGTGCGAGAGGCGGGCGAGCCCGGCCAGAGCCTGGGCGGCGCTCCCGGACGCGATCGATGCCCTCGCGAGCATGATGCCCTCTTCGAGCGTGCCGACGGCGCCACCCAGGAGCAACGCCGCGCCGGCGCTGAGGACCGTCATGTCCGCCGCGGCGGAGTCCTCGCCCGCGAGGATGGCGCGGATCATCTGAGCCGCGTCCTCGACGTCCCGGGCCCGCAACTGGTCGGGCGTCGCGCATCGCAGCCCCAGCCCCCGAGGATCCACCCGCTCCATCTCGACGCGTCCATGATCGACGCTCCCGACGAGCGTCTCGTCGCCGAGGCTGAGTTCGTCGAGCCCGTCGCGCGAGTGGACGACCCAGGCCCGCTCCGAGCCGAGCCTCGCCAGCGCCTGGGCCAGCGGCCCGACGAACTTCGCGTCCCAGACGCCCAGCAACTGGCGGCGCGCCCCGGCGGGGTTCGTCAGGGGCCCGAGCAAGTTGAACAACGTCGGCACCCCCAGCGACTGGCGGACGCCCGCGGCATGGCGGGTCGCGGGGTGATGGCGGATCGCGAAGCAGAAGCAGACGCCGACCTCGTCGAGGCACCTGGCCTGGACCTCGGGCGGGGCGTCGACGTCCACGCCGAGGGAGGCAAGAACTTCAGCCGAGCCTCGCCCGGTCCGCGAGCGGTTGCCGTGCTTGGCGACCAGGACGCGGTCGATGCCCGAGGCGGCGTCGGGCCTGGCGCCGGCGATGACGATCGCGGCAGCGGTCGAGACGTTGAACGTTTTGGGCGCCCCGCCGGTCCCGCATGTGTCGATCACCGGGCGCCTGGGGTCGTCGGGCGCGGGAGTGGGGGTGACGTGCCTCCGCATGACGCGGGCGGCGCCGACGATCTCGTCCACGCTCGGGCCCCGGGCCTGGATCAGGGCAAGGACCGCCCCGATCTGGGCGTCATCGAGGCTGCCCTCGAGCATCCGGGAGAAGAGGGCCTCGGCCCCCACCTCGCCGAGCCCGCGCCCAGCCATCAGCTCGCTCAGCGCGTCGCGGATCTCCACGGCGTTGAGATTATGCCAGCAAACGCCCCCCGCCCGCCGAACGTAGAGTTCTGTGATGTCCGAGACGCCACGTGGCGCGATCCGGGTGGCCCGGGCGGCGGCAGGGCGGATCCGCCTCCGGCGCACGCTTGTCGTTCTCGGACGCCTCCTCGCCATCTCCGCCTTCGTCGCCCTCGTCCTCGTCGTGCTCGAGCGGCTGGGGGTGCTTGACGCGCCGCGGTGGGCATTGCTGGCGACGCCCTTCGGGGTGGGGATCCTCCTCTCGGTTGCCGTGGGGATGGCACGCCGCATCTCACCCGCGAGTGCCGCGGGCGTCGTTGACGAGGCCCTTGCGCTGCGAGATCGCTTACGTAGCGCGCTCGAGCTGGCGAACTCACCCCGGGGCGAGGATCCGGCGTTCGTCGCGCTGAGTGTCGCCGAGTCCGAGCGCGTCGCGCCCCAAGCGCAGATCAGGCGGGCGATCCCGCTGCGTTGGGAATGGACGTGGGGGGCGTGGGCGGCGACGTTGGCGCTGGCGGTGACGCTCGCGGCGGCGCTGCCGCGGCGCGAGACGGGCGCCGTGAAGCGTGACACTGTGACGCTCGCCGATCGTGAGCGGGCGGCCGAGTCGCTTGCCGAGACTGCCGAACTCGTGCGTGAGCTGGCGTCCAAGGACCCCGAGCTGGACGACGCGAGCCCGGACGAGCTGGAGGCGATCGAGTCGCTCGAGTCGGAGCTGAGCGAGGGACGGGGCGACCCGGAGCAGGCGATCACCGAGTCGGCGGATGCGCTCGAGCGTCTCGCGGACGAGATGGACGAGCAGGCCGAGCAGCGGGCGATGGAGCGTGACGAGTTCGAGCGACTGGCCCAGGGTCTCGAGTCGGAGTCGGCGAGCCCGGAGGTGCAGCGGCTTGCTGAGGCGCTGAAGGCGGCGGACCTGGAAAGAGCTCGCGAGGCGGCGCGCGATCTGATGAACATGCCGCAGGGCGCAACGCCGGCGGAGCGCGAGCGTCTGGCGCAAGACTTGGAGCGTCTCGCCGAGCAGCTCGACGAACTCGCCTCGCACGAGGGAGAGTCCGAGACGCCACTCGAGGCGCCCGAGCCGACCGGCGACGAGGCTCCCCCCCCCAACCAGCCCGAGGGGACGACGCCGCCGGGGGCGGATCAGCCTCATCCCGATCAGGCGCCGGAGGAGTCTCCACCGCCGAGCGAGCAATCGCCCGACGCGTCGCCCCCGGCGGAGACGACGCCCCCCGATCCGATCCGCGAGCAAGCCGAGAAGCGTGAGGCGGCGCGCGAGCAGGCGGAGCGCGACGCGAGAGATCTTTCTGACGCGTTGCGAAACGCCGCCGACGAGGCCCGCCGCCGCGAGCAGGAGTCGCAACGCCCGAGTGAAGGCGATCGATCGACGCCGGAAGCGGATCGCAGGGCAGATGAGGGCACGCAACGACAGGAGCAGTCCAAGCCCAGCGATCAAGGCGAGCCGAAGCCCGGTTCCGAGCCTGGTGAGACTCAGAAGCCGCAGCCGCAACCCGGATCCACGCCGCAGCCCGAGCCAGAGCCCGGCGCGAGCGAGACGCCGAGCAAGGATCAGCCCCCGAACGACGCGGGCGACCCGCCCGTCGATCAGCAACCCTCCGATCGTCCGCCGGAGCAACCTCAAGGCGAGCCAAACGCCGACGATGGTCAGCCGCAGGGCGAGCCGAACGAGGGCGAGAAGCCCGGCGCCGGAAAGGACGGCGCGACGCCGCCAGATACGCCGTCCGATCAACGTCCCGGCGAAGGCGAGGGCTCGCCGACATCTCAAGACAGGCCCGGAGAGGGCAACAAGTCCGCGCCCCCGACCGATCGCCCGGGCCAGAGCCCGTCGCCGGGCGAGTCGCGCCCATCGCTCGACGAGCAGCTCCGCCGTCTGTCGGATCGACAGGGCGCCCCGACGCGCCAGCGAGAGACGGCGCAGCGTCTCCGCGACCGCGCGCAGGAGCTCTTGGGCGACACGCCCGAGAGGCAACTACCGCCGGACGGTGGCGCTGGCGGCGCGGAGGATCCGACGCATCTCACGCCCCCTGGCGATGCGACGACACCAACCAGCACCGAACCGGTGGACGCCCGTCCGCCGACGGGCGAGCGCCCGGACGACGTCCGCGAGCAGGTCGTCGCCGACTGGTACTCCGAGGACAAGCTGCAGCGAGACCCGAACGCCAGACAGCAGGCCTCGGAGCGCCTCCAGGACGCGGCGCGCAGCGCCGAACGCGCCGTCGAGCAGCAACGCGTGCCCCGACGCTACCGCGACCTGATCCGACGCCTCAACGAGCGGTACCAGCGCCGCGCCGGCGACCTGCCCAACGAGCCGGCGCCCCTGGGCCAGGACGCCGACACAAGCGCCGGCGGGGGTTCGCCGTGAGCTGGCTTCCCGTCGTCTTCCGCGACCCCGCGTGGCTCGCGGTCGTGCTGGTCTCGGCGCCTCTGGCGGTACTGGGCGCCAAGTGGTTCGTCGCGATGAGCCGCTGGCGTCGGGCCAGTGCGATCCTCGCCCGTGTCGTGCTGTTCACGCTGATCGCGGCCCTCCTCGCCGGGGCAAGCGCCGTGCGCGAGACGCGTCGCCTGGCCGTCGTCGGCGTCGTGGACCTGTCGGGCTCGGTCAAGCGTTTCACGAACTTCACCGGCGCCGACACGGGCGCACCGATCGACCCGTCGGACGCGGTCCGCGCCTACCTCGCCCGCGCGACCCAGGGGCGCGAGGCGGACGACCTGCTGGGCCTGCTCGCGTTCGACGATCGCGCGCTCGCCGTCGCGACGCCCAGCGCCGCCGACGTCCTTGACCGCCCCCTGAACGCGCCCGGCTCGTCGGGGACGAACATCGAGCAGGCCCTCCGCCGCGCCGCGGCGATGATTCCCCCCGACGCCGCCGGTCGCATCGTTCTCTTCTCCGACGGCGTGCAGACCGAGGGCGACGCGGCGAAGGCCGCGGGTGAGCTGGCGACGCTGGCGCGCTCCGCGACCGGGGGCGCCGGCGGGATCGCGGTTGATGTCGTCCCGTTCAAGTACAACGTCCGGTCCGAGGTCGTCGTCGAGTCGCTCGACGCCCCGCCCCGGGCCGCGGGCGAGTCCACGGTCACGCTCCGCGTCGTGCTCCGCGCCTCGGCGCCCGCGACGGGCACGCTCAGCGTCACCCGCGAGGGCGAGGTCGTCGACCTCGACCCGGACCCCGCGTACACGGGGCGTCGCCTGGCCCTCGAACCGGGCACGCACGTCGAGCTTGTGGACGTCGATCTGCCGCCCGGTTCGGTGCACCGCTTCGAGGCGGTCTTCGAGCCCGACGCCGACCCCGCGACGGGCGCGATCGCCTCCGACACCGTCCTCGAGAACAACCGTGCCCGCGCGTTCACGATCACCCCCGGGCGGGGCTCGGTGCTGATCGTGCAGGGTCAGGGCATCCAGTCGACCGCCGAGGGCTCGCGCCTGGCGCGGACGCTGCGCGAGTCGGGTCTCGACGTGCAGACCGCGGATCCCGGCTCGCTGACACCCGACCTGCTGGCGTTGCAGGCGCATGATCTCGTCATCCTCCAGAACGTCCCGGCGGACGCCGTCGATCTGCACGCGCAAGAAGCCCTCGGCGCCTACGTCCGCGACCTCGGGGGCGGGCTGGTGATGGTGGGGGGGCCGGACTCCTTCGGCGCCGGCGGGTGGAAGGGCTCGCCGCTCGAGCCCATCCTCCCGGTCAAGCTCGATCTGCCCGAGCAGCTCGTCGTGCCCGAGGCGGCGATCGTCTTCGTGCTCGACAACTCGGGCTCGATGGCCGGCTCGGTCCTGGGCTCGGCAAGGTCGCAGCAGCAGATCGCCAACGAGGCCGCGGCTCTGGCGATCCGCTCGCTCGACGCCCGCGACCTCGTCGGCGTCGTGACATTCAACTCGAGCGCGAACCTCGTCCTCCCCCTGGCCAAGAACACGGAGCCCGAGCGGGCCGTCTCCGCCGTCGAGTCCATCTCGTCTGGCGGGGGCACCAACCTCGTCCCCGCGCTCGAGATGGCGTTCAAGCAGCTCGTGAACGTGGACGCGAAGCTCCGCCACGTGATCGTCCTCTCCGACGGGCGCTCGCGCGACGAGCAGATCCTGCCCGAGCTGGCTCAAGAGATGTACGACGAGGGCATCCGCGTCTCGACCATCGCCGTCGGCGACGGCGCCGACCTGGTGACGATGCACGCGATCGCCGACCGTGGTCACGGCGTCTTCTACAACGTCGTCAACCCGAGCGTGCTGCCCCGGATCTTCCTCAAGGCGGTCCGCGTGATCCGCTCGCCCCTGGTGCGCGAGCAGCCCTTCGACGTCGTCGTCCTGCCGACCGGTTCGCCTCTGATCGAGGGGTTGGGCCAGCCGCCCCGCCTCGACGGGCTCGTGCTCACCCAGGCCCGCGACGAGCCGACGATCACCTATGCCATGTCCACGCCGACGGGCGAGCCGGTGCTTGCGCACTGGTCGGTGGGCCTGGGCCAGGTGGCGGCGTTCACCTCGGACGCCGACCGTTGGGCCGAGCGCTGGCTGGACTGGGACGGGTACCGGCGCTTCTGGACGCAGACGGCGCGCCTGATCGGGCGCCCGCCGAGCCAGTCCGACGCGGAGCTGAGCGTCGTCGTGGACGCGGGGCGCCTGCGCCTTCGCATGAGCGCGTACGACGATCATGGCCAGCCGATCGACATGCTCGACGCGCCCGCGACTGTGTACACGCCCTCCGGGCGCCCGGAGGAGGTGACGCTGACGCAGACCGGGCCGGGCGTCTACGAGGGATCGGTCCCGGCGACTGAGTCGGGAAGCTATGTGAGCGTGATCAAGCCAAAGCTGGAAGGGCGGCGTCTACCGCCGGTCCTCGGCGGGGCGTCGATCTCGGGCGGCGTCGAGTACCGACGTCTCGAGTCGGATGTCGGCGCCCTTTCCCGGATCGCGTCCGCGGGGCGCGGGCGAGTCCTCGACCTCGGCGACCCCGACGGGGCGGACCTGTTCGACCGGGCCAGCGTGCCGGTGCAGCGGGCGCTGATCCCGATCTGGCCCATGCTGCTCGCGTGGACGCTGTTCGTCTTCCTGCTCGACGTGGGCACGCGTCGCGTCGCGTGGGACCGCCTGATCGGGCGCGAGTTCGGGCCGGGCGTCATTCGGCGCGCGCGCGAGGCGGTCGAGGATCGCACGCACAGGGCCCATCGGGCGACCGAGAGCCTGCGCACGAAGCGTGCGGCCCGCGCGTCGCCCCAGATCACGACCAGGAGCCCGGCGCTGGGCGATGCGGACGCCGCCCGCGTGGTCGCCGAGGCGCGAAAGAAGCGGATGGAGGCGCACAAGGCGCGTCTGAAGGAGATCCGCGAGCAGAGCCGCGAGGGCGAGATTCTCCCCGGGCCGGCGTCTGAGAAGCTCTCCGGGCGCCCGCCGAAGGCGAAGACGGACACCAAGACGGAGAATGACGCGCCCGAGTCTGGCGCCGCGGATCTTCTGGCGGCCAAGCGGCGCGCCCGCTCACGCTACGAGACACCCGACGATGACAAGCCGTCAACCTGAGCCCCCGCCCGACACCGCGGCCCGTTTCAGCAACCGGGCGGACGACTACGTCCGCCATCGCCCGTCGTACCCCGCCGCGGCGATCGACGCGATCCTGCATGGGCTCCGCGAGCCCTCGAGGATCCACGCGGTCGATATCGGCGCCGGCACGGGGATCTCCACGCGACTGCTCGCCGATCGTGGGGTGCACGTCATCGCGATCGAGCCGGGCGAGGCGATGCGGGCCGCGGGGGAGTCTCGCGGGCGTCCGAACATCGAGTGGCGGGACGGGACCGCCGAGCGGACGGGTCTGCCCGACGCGTGCGCCGATCTCGTGCTCGCGGCTCAGGCCTTCCACTGGTTCCGGCGGGCGGAGGCGCTCGCCGAGTTCCACCGCGTGCTCAAGCCGGGCGGGCGGCTCGCGTTGATGTGGAACGCCCGCGACGGGTCGGACCCCCTGACCGCGGGGTACATCCAGGCCATCCTCGACGCCGGGGGCGAGCACCCGTGCGAGCAGCGAGAGTTCGTCGCCGACACGATCAACGACGGCGACTTCTTCGCCCCGCCCCACGTCCTCAAAATGCCGAACGAGCAGTGCCTCGACCTCGACGGCCTCATCGGACGGGCCATGAGCGCGTCCTACACCCCCAAGGACGGTGAGCGGGGCGAGTTCGTTCGCAACGCCCTTCGCGAGCTGTACGAACGCTTCAAGGGCGCCGACGGGTCGGTCGCGCTCCGCTACGAGACGCGTGTGTACCTGGCCGACAGGCTCTGACCCGATCAGACAAGCGAACCGAACAGCGCCAGGCGTCGCGCCTCGTCGATGCGCACGCGGACGATCTGGCCGACCAGGTCCTCGCCGGGCACGCCCGACGGCGCGTCGAAGTGGACGATCAGGTCCCCGTCGGTGCGGGCCGAGAGCTGCACTCCCGATGCCGTATCGATCTCGTCGAGCACCGCGGCCGCGGGGCTCGCGCCCCCGACCGTCAGCCCGACCATCCCCGTCCCCGGCTTGACGTCCACGCCCCGCTTCTTCTTCTCGGCCCGGCTCAACCCTTCGACCAGGACGGAGAACTCCCGCCCGACCTGCTCGCGGGCGATCTCGTCGGAGATCTCGGCCTGCAGGGCGAGCAGCTCGTTGTTCCGACGTCGCTTGACCGCCTCGGGCACGTCGTCCGGGATCTTCTCGTACGCGAGCGTTCCCGGCCTGGGCGAGTACTTGAAGATGAACTGGTTCTTCGCCCGCGAACGGCGCAGCATCGCCTTGGTCGCCTCGAAGTCCTCTTCGGTTTCGGTCGGGAAGCCGACGATCACGTCCCCCGAGATCATCAGGGGGCGCCCGATCTCGGGCTGATCGAGGTGCGCCCGCGCCCGGTCGAGGAACTCGAAGTACTCCTCGATGGTGTACCCCCGGTTCATCTTCTTCAGGACGCGGTCGGACCCCGACTGGGCCGGCACGTGCAGGTACCGGCAGATCCTGGGCGAATCGCGGATCACCTCCAGCACGTCGTCCCCGAAGTCACGGGGGTAGCTGGTCACGAAACGGAGGCGCTCGATCGACGCCGCCTCCTCGTGGATCCGGCGCAGCAGGTCCGCGAACGTCGTCACACGCTCGCCCGCGAACGCGTCGCGGTTGTGTGAGCCCTTGTACGTCCGACCTTTCTGAGGCTGCGTGATCCCACCCACGCTCACCGCGGCGCCATGCTCGAAGCGGTAGTGGTTCACCGTCTGCCCGAGCAGCGTCACCTCGATCACGCCCGCGTCGGCGAGGCGCTTGCACTCGTCCACGATGTGGTCGGGCGGGCGGTGCACCTCGGCGCCGCGCGTCCGGGGCACGACGCAGTACGTGCAGAACTTGTTGCACCCGCGGGTGATCCGCACGTACGCCGACCGGTTCCCGGCGTCGATCGGCGAGATTGCGCGCGAGAGGTCGAGCATCTCCAAACTATCGCCCGCCGCCGCGAGCGTCGAGCTCCGGCGCGACGCGTCCCCTTGCAGCGCGACCTCCCCCGCGGACCTCCTCGCCGCCGGCGTGTCCGCCGAGAGTGATGCCCTGGTTCGCAGCGCGTTGTCGATCAGCTCGGGCAACTTGTCCAGCTCACCGGGCCCGCACAGGACGTCAACGACCGGCGCCCGCTCAAGCATGCCGGCGCCGTCGCGTTCCGCCATGCACCCCAGCACGCCGACCACCAGTCCGGGCTGGGCCGCCTTGCGTTTCTTGATCTCCCCCAGGCGGCTCCAGACCTTCTGCTCGGCCCGCTCTCTGACCGAGCAGGTGTTGTAGAGCACGACGTCGGCCTCGCCCGCCTCGCTCGTGAACGAGTACCCCAGCTCGCGCAGGCGACCGGCGACCAGCTCCGAGTCGAGCTCGTTCATCTGGCACCCGTAGGTCTCGAGATAGACGCGCGCCGAGGGCATGGCGAGGATGCTACGCGGGCCTCCCGCCCTCGGAATAGACTCCGCCTATGGCCGGGGCTCTGCGAGAGTGGTTCCACGGGCTCTCGCTGGCGAACAAATGCCTCCTCCTCTTTGGCGCCGCCGTCACCCTCATCATCGTAATCGCCCTCTCCCTGCCCTGGATCAGGATGAACACGCTGGTGGACTCGGGCCAGCGGGAGGCCAGTCGCGAGGTCGTGCGCGCCTGGCGGGCGATCGACATCGAGCAGGGCGAGCGTCGCCCGTCGGTGCTGGGCTCGACGGTCGTCGAGCAGCTCTCGCTCGAGCGCGCCCGCCAGGAGGCCCGCTCCGACCGGTTCATCGCCCGCGCCCTCCTCCGCTTCACCGATGAGGACACGCCAGCCTCGGAGCTCTTCTCCTCCGACTGGGACGGCCTCAGCCGCCTGTACCGCTACGCGCTGCCCGTCCGCGACCCGCAGGGCGCCGTCACCTCGATCGTGCTCGCCGAGCGCAAGTCCGCCGACGCGGGCGCCCTGCTGGCGGTGAACACGCTCTACGTGCTCGCGGCGGGTTCGGTCGTGCTCGCCGTCGCCCTCGTCGTGTTCGCGGTCATTACCAACCGCCTGATCCTCCGCCCGGTCGAGTCGCTGCGTCAGACCGCCGACCGCGTGCGCGACGGGGACCTCGAGATCCGGGCGGTCCTGGACACGGGCGACGAGTTCGAGCAGCTCGCCGAGACGTTCAACCTGATGCTCACGGCGCTGGCGGATCGGCGTGACCAGCTCAGCGCGATCAACACGGCCCTGGACGTGAAGCTGAGCGAGGTCGCCGAGGCGAACGTCGCGCTGTACGAGGCCGCCAAGCTCAAGGGCGAGTTCCTGGCGAACGTGAGCCACGAGCTGCGGACGCCCCTCAACTCGATCATCGGGTTCGCGGAGCTGCTGCTGGAGATCGCCAAGGCGGAGAGCCGCGAGCGAGAGCAGGGTGGCCAGGCGCCCGAGGAGCCGGGCGGGGCGCGATCGCTCGAGAAGCGTCAGCGTTACCTCGAGAACATCGTCACCGCCGGTCGGTCGCTCCTGGAACTGATCGAGAGTCTGCTCGAGATGGCCAAGCTGGAGGCGGGCAAGATCGACCTGGACATCCAGCCCATCAACGCGGTCGACGCCTGCCAGGGGCTCGTGGGCATGATCCACCCGCAGGCGACGCAGAAGGGTGTGGACGTCCGCCTGGAGGCGCCGGGCGAGGTCCCGCTGATCGAGACCGACGCCCGCAAGTTCCAGCAGGTCGTCTTCAACCTGCTCTCCAACGCGGTCAAGTTCTCCTCGGACCTCGACAACCCGCCCAGGCGTGGCGAGGTCGTCGTCCGCGTCGAGCGCCTGCGCGAGGCCCACGCCCCCGACGACGCGCCGGAGCGCATCCGCGTGAGCGTCATCGACAACGGCCCGGGCATCGCGCACGAGGACCAGGCCCGCGTCTTCGAGAAGTTCCAGCAGCTCGACTCGGGGCACACCCGCGGGCACACCGGCGCCGGCCTTGGCCTGGCGATCGTGCGCGAGCTGGTCGCCGTGCTGCAAGGCGAGATCCAACTCGTCTCCGAGGTCGGGCGGGGCTCGATGTTCTCCGTCATCCTTCCCCGCCGCCTCGATCCCACGCGAGTCGATGAGCAGGGCGCGGAGAACCGCTTCAAGAGCGCGCTGACGAGGGGGGCCTAGCGGGCCGTATTGCCGACGGCGTCCACCGCGTTCTCGATGTGCGTCACGCGCGCTCGCCCGCGCCGATCGATGACGACCGCGACGGCGTCGATTCGGAGCGGGCGGTCCTCCCACCCGTTGGCCCGCCTGGCCCACTTGGCGAGGGCGACGAGCTTGGCCCGCTTGTGGCGCGTGATCGACGCCGCAGGTCTCGGGCGTTCGTGGTCACCTTCGAGGCGCGTCTTGACCTCGACGACGACGATCTCGCGCCCGCGAGGCGCCTCGCAGATCAGGTCGATCTCCCCCATGGGGGCGCGGACGTTCCGGGCGAGCACGCGGTACCCGCGTCGTTTCAGGTATCTGGCCGCGATCCGCTCGCCGCGCCGCCCGAGGGGAGCGTGAAACCCGAAGGCGCCGAGGACGCGCCGAAGCACGCCGTCAGCCCTTGGGCCCGTACCGCTCGGCCGCGATGTCCACGAGGCGGTCCCGGATCGTCTCGAGGTCGGTCACGCGAGCCCGCTCGACGAGGTGGCTGATGTACCTCGCCAGCTCGTTGTTCTGACGCTCGCTCAGCAGCTGCTGATAGATCTCGAGCTGGGCGTCGTAGAGGTCGACGTCGTGACGCTCGATCGCGTCGAGCTTCAGCCAGCACGTGAAGTCGCCGAGCTCGAAGGGGCCGGTCCAGTCGCCGACCTCGAGGGTTCGGGCCTGCTCGTTGAGGGCGGCGGCGCCGAAGAACTCACCCGCCTTGTAGTCCCCCTCGAACTTCGCCTCTTGCAGCCCGCCGCCCTGGGGGTTCCACGAGTTCTCGGGGCGGGACGCGACGTTCTCGAACGCCTCGCCCCCCTGGATCGCCGCCCCGATCAAGGCGACAGCCTGCTCGTCGCTGGTCTTGACCCGGATCAGGCGGAACTTGGCGGTTGGTGGGGGATGGTATTTCTCCGCGTCCTGCTCGTACCGGAGCACGATGTCCCGCCAGCTCACGTTGACGCGCTTGTTGATCTCCTGGATGTACTGGTAGCGGACGAGCGTCAGCTCCTCTTCTTCCTTGAGCGTCTGGTCGAGCGTCTTGCCCGTCTCCTCGAGGGTCCGGCGCTCCGCCAACGCCCGCGATCCGCGGCTCTCACGCACCTTCACGTCTTGGAACGACTGCAAGAAGGCGCGCAACCCTTGCTTCTGCTCAGGCGTCAGGCTCGAGAGCGCCTCGGCCCTCAGCAACTCGTCCGCAAGCTGGGACTGCAATCGCGCGTAGATCTCGTCTCGCGCAAAGATACGCCACGCCGTGGGCGGGCGGCGCGCCGCCTCCGCCGTCAGACGATCCGCCATCGGTTCCAGGAACGAGTCGGCATAGATCGGTCGCCCGTTGATGTCCCCGACCTTCGCGTTGACGAGCACCGGCGCCTCGATTGCCGACGCGTCCGCGGCGCCGGTCGTCGGCTCGCCGGGCGTCGTGAGGATGCGAGGCCGGTGTGAGATCGCCACCGCGGAGGGCTGGGTCGACGTCGCGTTCCCTGACTCGGTCCCGGCGTCCGAAGTCTGGTCGGACATCGAGGGCTCGGCGAGCGTCGGCTCGCCGCCCTCATCCGCGACCGGGGCGGCGAAGTCCTGAGGCTTGAGCGTCGGCCCCGACCCGCCGAGCCCGCTCCCGCCGCACCCGCCCACAACGAGCGATCCCGCGAGCCCGAGGGCGACGAGCAGGCCTCGCGCTCCCCGCCCCGTTGTCGTGAAGCGCCACATCGCTCGCTGGGCCATGCCGCAGATCCCTCGCGTCACGCCGCCCTGGCCAGGCTCCTACCGCTAGGATCGCCCAGACCAGGAGGCCTCATGTCCGAACCGGAGCAGCCCAAGATTATCGTGGATGACGACTGGAAGTCGGCGGCGCGGGCGGAGAAGGAGAAGCTGGCCTCTCAGGAGGCCTCCAAGAAGGGTGAGGGCGCCCCAGCGGGTGGCGCGGGGCTGCCCGACAAGATCGCCTTCGACGACCTGCTCCGACTCATGGCGACCCAGGCCCTGATGTACATGGGCGCCTTCCCCGATCCCCAGACCGGCAAGGCGATGATCGCCATGGACCTGGCCAAGGTGCACATCGACATGCTCGGCGTCCTCGAGGACAAGACCAAGGGCAACCTCTCCGACGAGGAGTCCAAGTCCCTCAAGGGCATCCTCCACGAGCTGCGCCTGCAGTACGTGGAGATCACCAAGGCGCTGGCCCAGGCCGCCGCCGAGGGTCGCCTCGGCCCCGAATACGCCCAGGGAGTCCCGCCCGCGCCCCCAGAGGGCGCCTGACCTGCATGTCCCCGCTTCGCACGCGGCGATCGTCCACTTCTCCTAGAATCGGGTTTCGTTCAAGGAGCTGACCGGTGCCCGAAAACGCCGGCTTGCTGCATCGTCATCACCTGCTGCTCAGGCGCCTGCACTCGCTGACCGGCATCCTGCCGATCGGTGTGTTCCTGATCTTCCACCTGACGACCAACTCGTCGGTGCTCTGGGGGGTCGCCAACGGGCGCGCCGAGGGTGAGGGCCTCGCCAGGGGTGTCGAAACCTTCCAGCACGAGGTCGCGTGGATCAACAACCTGCCCGCGATCTTCCTGATCGAGCTCACGCTGTGGCTCTCGATCGCGTTCCATGCGGGGCTGGGCTTGGTCTACGCGCTCTCCGGAAAGCCCAACGTCCGTCTGTACCCGTACCGTGACAACTGGCGGTACACGCTGCAGCGCTGGACGGGGTACGTCGGCGTCGTGTTCATCTTCTACCACGTCGCGACGCTGCGCTGGGGGTGGACGATCCTCGTGCCGGGCGGCGCCGAGTGGAGCGACCACTTCGCCGCCTCGACCCTCGCCGACGCGCTGCGGGGCTCGACCTCCGCCATCACGACCGCGGGCCTGCTCGTCTCGATTCTGTATTTCGTCGGCGTGACCTGCCTGGTCTTCCACTTCGCCAACGGCCTGTGGACCGCGGCGATCACGTGGGGCCTGACCGTCTCGCAGGGCGCCCAGAAGCGGTGGGGCGTCGTCTGCGCCGCGATCGGCGCGGGCCTCATGCTCGCCGGGTGGTCGCTCTCATCGGCTTCCTCGTCTCCGACCGCGATGGCTGCCGGGGGATCGAGGAGCGCCTCCTGGATCGAGAACGTCGGCGAGGACCGCGCCCGCGAGATCATCCTCGAGCACGAGCCTCAACGCGAACAGACCGAGCAGGCCATGACCCAAGAGCCCTGAGCCGGACAACAGCATGACGCAAGAGCGAGTCATCGTGGTGGGGGGCGGCCTGGCGGGCCTGGCGGCGAGCGTCCGCATCGCCGAGGCCGGCGTCCCCGTGGACCTCTTCTCCATGGTCCCTGTCAAGCGGTCGCACTCCGTGTGCGCCCAGGGCGGGATCAACGCCTGCAACGAGGTCGCCCGCCAGCAGGGGTACTCCGAGTACCAGCACTTCGACGAAACCATCTACGGCGGGGACTACCTCGCCGACCAGCATCCCGTCCTGGAGATGGCCAACTGGGCGCCCCGGATCATCGACCTGCTCGACCGGATGGGCGTGCCCTTCAACCGGACCAGCGAGTCGAACCGCGACCTGCGCCTCTTCGGCGGCAGCCTCTTCAAGCGCACGCACTTCGCCGGCGCGACGACGGGCCAGCAACTCCTCTACGCGCTCGACGAGCAGACGCGGCGTTACGAGGCCGAGGGCAAGGTCACCAAGTACGAGTTCTGGGAGTTCCTCTGGCCCGTGCTGGAAGGCCAGGGCGAGGATCGGCGCTGCGTCGGCATCGTCGCCCAGGACATGCGGACGATGCAGATCCGCGCCTTCCGCGCCGGCGCGGTCGTGATGGCGACCGGTGGGTGCGGCCTCGTCTTCGGCAAGTCCACCAACTCCGTCATCTGCACCGGCGGCGCCGCCTCCCGCTGCTACCAGGCCGGCGCCTGGTACGCCAACGCCGAGATGATCCAGGTCCACCCGACCGCGATCCCGGGCGCCGACAAGCACAGGCTCATGAGTGAGTCCGCCCTCGGCGAGGGCGGGCGCGTTTGGGTTCCGCGCACGCGGGGCGACACCCGCAGGCCCACCGACATCCCGGAGCCCGAGCGCCTGTACTTCCTCGAGGAGAAGTACCCGGCCTACGGCAACCTCGTCCCCCGCGACATCGCCAGCCGCGAGATCTTCGACATCTGCGTCAACCAGCAGATGGGCGTCGCCGGCCAGAACCAGGTCTACCTCGACCTGACCCACAAGGACCCCGAGGAGCTCGACCGCAAGCTCGGCGGCATCATCGAGATCTACGAGAAGTTCGTCGGCGAGGACCCTCGCAAGACGCCGATGCGCATCTTTCCCGGTGTCCACTACTCCATGGGCGGCCTCTGGACGACGTACACCGCCGGCTCGTATGTCCCCGACCACGCCTGGGGCGAGCACAAGCCGGGCGACCCCACGCCGGTGGACACCAAGGTCGGGCGCGGCCTCAAGCAGGGCGCGCTCGACAACATGATGACCAACATCACCGGGCTGTACGCCTTCGGCGAGGTCAACTTCGCCTACCACGGCGCCACGCGCCTGGGCGCCAACGCCCTGCTCTCGTGCATCTTCGACGGCCTCTACTGCGGCGTCTCCGTTGTCAACTACGTCCAGCAGGGGGCGCCTAAGCGCGAACCCACCGCCGGCCTCGACCAGGGTGTCTTCGACCGCGTCGTCAAGCAGGAACAGGCCAAGGTCGACCGCCTCGTCAAGACCGCGGGCGACAACCCCGACCCGACCGACGTCGCGCACAACCCGTACGCGATCGCGAAGGAGCTGGGCGAGGAGATGACGGCGGCCTGCACCGTCGTCAAGACCGGGCCAAGGCTAGAGAAGTGCCTCGTCAAGCTTGCCGAGCTTCGAGAGCGCTACGCCGATGTGCGCCTGGCCGACGCCGCATTGTGGACGAACCAGTCGCTCAGCTTCGCCCGGGCGGTGGGGGACATGCTGACGCTCGCCGAGGTGATCGCCCAGGGCAGCCTCGCGCGGCGCGAGTCCCGCGGCTCGCACTACCGGACCGACTACCCCGACCGCGACGACGACAACTTCATGAAGACCACCGTCGCCAGCTACAACCCCGACGCGACGCACACCCTCGAGTTCCGCGAGGTCCGGGCCGACCTGGTGCGTCCGCGGGCCCGGACATACGGCAAGAAGGCCGGCGACAAGAAAGCCCCCAAGACCGCTCGCGAGCCCGCCCGATCGACATAGTTTCTTCCTCCCTCTCCCCCCTGGGGAGAGGGCCGGGGTGAGGGGCTCTGTCTCCTCCCCTTCTCCCCATCCCTACGACCTCGAACACGACGAAGGACCACCCGATGCCCACAAGCTCTTACGCGTACGAGTCCACGGCCGCCTGGCGACGCGCCAACCGCGAGCGGGCCGTCCCGGGTCGGACGATCACGCTCAAGGTCAAGCGCTGCGAGGGCCCGGGCAAGCCCACCCGCTGGGAGTCGTTCAAGGTCCCCGTCGAGCCCGGCATGAACGTCATCGCGGCCCTCAAGCACGTCGCCGCCAATCCCGTCACCGCCGACGGCCGCAAGACCACGCCCGTCGTGTACGACGCCAACTGCCTCGAAGAGGTCTGCGGCGCCTGCACCATGGTCATCAACGGCAAGGTCCGCCAGTCCTGCTCCTGCCTCGTCGACGAGTACGCCCCCCTCGAGGGCGACACGATCACCCTCGAGCCGATGAGCAAGTTCCCCGTCGTCCGCGACCTCTGGGTCGACCGCTCACGCCTCTTCCACGCTCTGACGCGCGTCAAGGCCTGGGTCCCGATCGACGGCACGTACGACCTCGGCGCCGGCCCCAAGGAGGACCCCGCCTCCCAGCAGGAGCGTTACGCCTTGTCGGAGTGCATGTCGTGCGGGTGCTGCCTCGAGGCCTGCCCCCAATACAAGCACGAGGACGACGAGTCCAAGTGGGACACCGCCTTCGTCGGCGCCCACGCCATCTCCCAGGCCCGCCTCTTCAACGAGCACGAGACCGGCAAGGAACTCAAGCCCGACCGCCTCGACGAACTCATGTCCCCCGGCGGCGTCACCGACTGCGGCAACGCCCAGAACTGCGTCAAGGCCTGCCCCAAGGGCATCCCCCTCACCGAATCCATCGCCTCGATCGGGCGCCAGGTCACGCTCCGATCCTTCACCCGCTTCTTTCGGGGCAAGTGAGTTCGGACGCGGGTCGCCTTCCTCCCTCTCCCCTTTGGGGAGAGGGCAGGGTGAGGGGCTCCGTCTTCTCCTACTCCTACCGTCGCGGGGCGTTGAAGCCCGACCTCGCACTCACGCGCTCAGGTCGAGACGCTTCTGCTCCCCATCCCCATCGTGCTTGTGGTACCCGACGTCGTGCTCCTCGTGGTCCTCGCGGGACTCTTCCTGAGAAGGGTCTTTCGCGCTGCGGACCGCGTCCGCCGCGAGTGCCTCGTCCACGCTCTTCTTGAACTCGTCGCGGATCGCCTTGCGCCGCGCGTCCGCCTCGTCCGCCTTCTTGTTCTCTTTCGAGACCGATCGCGACTGCTGCGGGGCTCCCGCGATCGAGCTGGCGGCCACGTTGTTGACGGCGCCGGTCATCGCTCCTGACATCGGCCTCGTACGGGGCCATCCGCCAGATTCAACGACACATTGTAGTTATCGGCCCGGTGGCCACTACATGTTGGGTCCGGGCGGGGTTACACCCCGATCGTGTTCACGCCGCAATCCACGTAGATTGTCTCGCCCGTCACGCCCTTGGAGAGGGGACTGGCGAGGTACACCGCGGTCCCGCCGACGTCGTCGCCCTCGACGCCTCGGCGCAGGGGCGCCTTGCGCAGGGCCATCTCGTCCATGGTGTCCGTGCCCCCGACCGCCGAGGCCGCCAGCGTCCGCAGGTACCCCCCCGAGATGATGTTGACGCGGATGTTGTCCCCGCCAAGCTCGGCGGCCAGGTACCGGGCGGTGCACTCGAGGGCGGCCTTGGCGACGCCCATCACGTTGTACCCCGGCACGACCTTCTCCCCGCCGTAGTAGCTCATCGCCATGATCGACCCCCCGCCCGAGGCCCGCATCTGCTCGCGCCCGAGCTGGGCCATGGACAGCAGGGTGTACGCCGAGATGTCGATCGCCTGGAGGTACGCCTGGCGGGGCGTCTCGATGAACTTGCCGGCGGCTAGCCACTCCCGCTCCGCGAACGCGATCGAGTGCACGATGAAGTCCAGCCGCTCGTGCTTGGAGGCGTACGCCTCGAAGAGCGACTTGAGGTCCGCGTCCGAGCCGGCGTCGAAGGGATGGAGCCAGGGGTTGGCGACGCCCAGCTTCTCGACGGCCTTGGAGGTCCGGCGCTCGTTCTTCTCGCCCGGCAGGTGGGCGAAGGCGCAGGTGGCGCCCTGCTCGGTCAGGCCCTTGGCGATGTGCCAGGCGTACGAGCGGTCGTTGGCGATCCCCGTGACCAGGCCGATCTTTCCGTCGAGCAGTCCCATGCGGGCGTCCTCCAGTGTCTCTCGGGGGGGGAGGGCTTCCAGCGCTCCCGTGATGACCAATGGGGCCTCGATCAGCCCCGCGAGCAGGCAAAACCCTAGCATCCCCGGATGCCTCAGCATGCCGCCGACATCTCGGATCTGTCCCCAGCCGCGTTCTACGAGCGGCTCGCCTCCACGGGCCTCGTCCGCCGCCTGCTCGAGCTCGCCCGCGACGAGGACCTCGGGCCGGGACGCGTCGACATCACCGCCGCGGTCATGCTCGATCCGGGCGCGAGGACCACCGCCAGGCTCGTGGCGCGAGAACCGGGTGTCCTCGCCGGGCTGGCGCTCCTCGACGAACTGCTCGACGCGTTCGGCGTCTCTGGCGAGATCGACGCGACGCCCCACGCCGCCGACGCGGACCCGATCGCATCGGGCGACAGCCTGCTGACCCTCCAGGGCTCATCCCGCGCGATCGTGACGATCGAGCGCACGCTCCTGAACCTCGTCGGTCGCCTCTCGGGCGTCGCGAGCCGGACCGCCGAGTTCGCCTCCAGGATCCCGCCAGGCTCGCGGGCGAAGCTGTGCGACACGCGCAAGACCACGCCCGGTCTGCGCGTGCTGGAGAAGTACGCCGTCCGGTGTGGTGGCGGCTCCACCCACCGTTTGGGGCTGCATGACGCGGTCCTCGTCAAGGACAATCACGTCGCCGCGATCCCCCTTGACGAGCTCGCCAAGCGCCTCACCGACGCGGCCCGTCGCGCCTGGGAGCTGCGCATCGACATGGGCGACGCCGACCCCGCCCCGCCCGCGTTCGTCGAGGTCGAGGTGGACTCGCCGGCCCAGCTCGAGCGTGTCCTCTCCATCGAGGAGGGCCTGATCGACTTCGTCCTGCTCGACAACTTCACGACCGAGCAGATGCGGGCCGCGGTCGCCCTCCGCGACCGACTGCGCTCGAGCGTCCAGCTCGAAGCGTCGGGAGGCGTCACCCTCGACAGCGTTGCCGACGTTGCGGCGACGGGCGTCGATCGGATCTCGGTGGGCTCGCTCACGCATCACGCCGTCAGCCTGGACGTGGGCCTCGACATCGAACCCGCCGGCGCATGAGCGTCCCAGCGCCCAGCAAGGATCTGTCGTCGTGGGCCGACGCGCTGGAGGCCACGATCGCGTCGTCTCCAGCGGCACGCATGATCGACCGTGTCGCGGTCGTCCGCGAGACCGCCTCGACCCAGGACGCCGCCAGGTCCATGGGCGGCGGGCGCCCGGGCCTGCTGCTCGTCGCGGGGCGCCAGACCGCCGGGCGCGGGCGTCTTGGGCGGGTCTGGGCCGACGCACACGATCACTCCCTCGCGATGACGTTCGTCCTGGACGCGGCTCGCCACGACGCGGGCCAGGTGGCGCTCGCCTCAGGCCTCGCTGCCTGCCTCGCCGCCGAGCAGGCCGGCGCCCGGGACGCCGCCCTCAAATGGCCCAACGACGTCGTCGATCGCTCGACCGGTCGCAAGCTCGCCGGCGTCCTCGTCGAGGTCGCAGACGACCTGCTCCTCGTCGGCGTCGGCATGAACGTCTCGCACACCGCCACCGACTGGCCCGAGCCCCTCCGTGAGCGAGCCGTCTCCCTCGCCCAGCTCGGCGCCAATGTCACCCGTCTCGACGCCGCCCGCCTCGTGCTCCGATCGTTCGAGACGGCCCTCGCCCTGCCGCTGGGCCGGCTCGCCGACGAATGGCGCCGGCGTGACACCCTGGTCGGCGCCAGCCATCGATTTCGTCACGACGGGCGCGAGTACGTCGGCCTCGTCGAGTCCATCGAGCCGACGAGCCACATCATCGTGCGCACGGGCGATGGTGAAGCGGTCCGCCTGCCCGCCGCGACGACGTCGCTCGTCCTTGCCGATTAGAGCAAGCGTGCGATCTTCCGCCCCAGCTCCGCGCCCTGCTCGGCGTCCAGCTTCCCGGGCGTCCACGTCTTGCGCAGCCCGCCCGCCTCCCGGTCGGGGTAGCACGGGATGACGTGGAAGTGGACGTGGTCCACCTCCTGGCCCGCCTCGCGTCCATTGTTCTGCAGCACGTTCATCGCCTTGGCGCCGGTGACCTTCTTGATCGCCCGCGTGACGCGGGGCAGCACGCGTCCGACCGCGGCGGAGGCGTCGTCGCTCAGCTGGTCGATCGTCGCCGACGGCTCCTTGGGGATCACCAGGGCGTGCCCCTCGGAGAGCGGGTTGATGTCGAGGATGACGACGACCTGGTTGTCCTCGTAGAGCTTGTGCGCCGGGATCTCGCCACGGATGATCTTGCTGAAGATGCTGTCCTCACTCATGCAGGGATGATACCGGAGGCAGGGCGCTCAACGCGGAGATCGCGGAGAGCCGCGGAGAGAAGTCATCGGGACAACATCCTGGCTCATCCACACCGTATCCCCAGCTCCGCGTCCCTCCGCGTCCCTCCGCGTTGATGCACGCCGAACGTACAATCCCCCGATGGATCGCCCGATGACCGAGCCAGGGATCGGCCACGACGCCGGCGTCGGCACGCGCCCGCGGATCCAGAAGCTCGCCGCCCTGCTCGTCAACCAGATCGCCGCGGGCGAGGTCATCGAGCGTCCCGCGTCCGTCGTCAAGGAGCTGGTCGAAAACTCGATCGACGCCGGCGCGACGCGCATCGTCATCGACCTCGAGCGGGGCGGCGTCGAGCTGATCCGCGTCACTGACGACGGCGTCGGCATCGACGCCGACCAGCTCCCCCTCGCCCTGGCCCCCCACGCGACCAGCAAGATCCGCGAGGCGCCCGACCTCGACCGCATCGCGACCAAGGGCTTCCGGGGCGAGGCGCTCGCCTCGATCTGCTCGGTCGCCCGCGTCTCGATCACCTCGCGTCCGCGCGACGCAGACTCCGGCGCGAGGATCGACGCCGAGGGGGACGACATCAAGCCCGTCCGCCCCGCCTCCTCCTCCCCCGGCACGACGATCGAGGTCCGCAACCTCTTCTTCAACACGCCGGCCAGGCGCAAGTTCCTCCGCACGCCCCAGACCGAGCAGACCCGGTGCCTCGACTGGATCCGTGACCTGGCGATGGCCCACCCCGCGATCGCGTTCAGCGTCACCTGCGACGGGCGTCGGACGCTCGACCTCGCGCCCAACCAGTCGCCCCGAGACCGGGTGCTCGATCTGATCGGGCGCGAGCTCGACGACCAGCTCGTCGAGGTCACCTGGGACCAGTTCGACGACGCGCGGGGCGTGACCATCTGGGGCCTCGTCGGCCTGCCCACGATCGCCCGCGCGACGCCCCGCGCCCAGCACGTCTTCCTCGCGGGGCGCGTCATCAAGGACCGCACGATCCAGCACGCCCTGCGCGAGGCGTACCGGGGCCTGATCGAGCCAGGGCGCCACCCGACCGCCGTCCTCATGATCGAGATGTCCCCCGAGGGCGTGGACGTCAACGTCCACCCGGCCAAGCTCGAGGTCCGCTTCCGCGACCAGTCGATGGTGCACCAGGCGGTGCTGCACGCGGTGCGCGACGCGCTGCGGGCGCGCGACCTGACGCCGTCGGCGGTCGACCGACGCCCGGACCTGGGTGGCGCCTCATCGACCCAGATCCTGCCCGTGTCCGAGAGCGGCGGGGGGGTCGGAGGGCCGGACCTGGTGGACCCCGCCCGCTTCGCCGAGCTGCTCAGGCGCCAGATGCCCGGTCGCGACGGCGAGCGCCTCGACTTCGCCCCGCGCCCCGTCGACCAGACGAGCACGGAGACCCGGACGCCGACGCCGTCGCCGGACATGCCATCGTCGCCCGCTTCTCCGATCCGCAAGGCGACGCGCGTGCTGCAGGTGCACCGGTCCTACCTGGTCGCGGAGGACGAGCGGGGGATCGTCCTGATCGACCAGCACGCCCTGCACGAGCGCGTGATGTTCGAGAAGCTCCTTGCCCGCGTGACGGGCGGCGTTGCGGACGCGAGCGAGTCAACGCTCGAGACCCAGCGCCTGCTCACCCCCGTGGCCGTCCCCGCCGCCCCGGCGAGCGTCGAACGCCTCGACGAGCTCACGCCCCTGCTCACGCGCCTCGGCATCGACGCCGCCCCGCTGGGCCCCGCGACGATCGCGGTGCATTCCTTCCCGAGCCTCCTCTTCAGCCGCGGCGTCGACCCCCTCGACTTCATGGGCGACCTGCTCGAGCGCGTCGAGCGAGACAGCTTCACGCCCGGTTCCGAGGCGGCCCTGCACGAGGTGCTGGACATGATGGCCTGCAAGGCCGCGGTGAAGGCGGGAGACGCGCTCTCCGAGGACGAGCTGGCCGAGTTGATCTCGATGCGCGAGCGCGTCGAGCGGTCGGGGTCTTGCCCGCACGGCAGGGCGACGACGGTGAGACTTTCGATCGAAGACCTCGAACGTCTCTTCGATCGGCGGTAGCCCTTACAAACCGGATTCCTCGAAGAAATCCGTGTCGATCTGCTTGATGACGTAACGGGCGGACTCGGAGACGCCCACCCCGAAATCGATCATGAGGTTTGCCAACTCCTCACCGTCGATGAGTCGAACAGTGACCGATGCCTCCCGAGCCGCCCGCTCCGCGCCGTCTGTGAAGCGGCTGCTCGTCAGAAAAACGCCCTTGCTCGCCTTCTTGCGCATGAGGCTGCCCACGAACCGGTCGATCTCACCTGGCCCGACGGCGCCATCCCACTTCTTCGCCTGCACGTAGACCATGTCCAGCCCCAGGCGGTCCTCGCGGATGACGCCGTCGATCCCGTCGTCTCCGGACTTGCCCGTTACCCTCGCCCAGTCACGCCGCCCCCCGCCGTACCCCATCGCCACGAGCATGCCAACGACCAAGTGCTCGAAGAACTTGGGCGACCCGGACTGCACCCGCTCCAGGATCTCGAGCGCCAGGGATTGTCGCATTTCGGTGAACGCGGTTTCCAGCCGCTCCTTCGGAGTCTGCTCGTCCTCTTCGGCGTTCACGCTCGCATCGCTCGTGGTCTTGGCCCCCTGAGGTTTTTTCTTCGATCGAAACTCCTGGAACTCAGCGAACTGTTCTAAAAATCGGTTATCGATCGGAGCCGCCCCCGCCGCCAGCACCTCTCGCCCACGCTTGCTAATGCGGAATCGTCCACGTGTCGGCTTCTCAAGCAGCTTTGCTTGCGTGAGATAGGTGAGTGCCCACGTGACCCGGTTGTAGAGACGCGTCTGCGTGCCGCTAGGCAGCAGCAGCTCCTGATCTTGTTCTGAGATCGACATGCGCCGAGCGAGTTCCTCGATCGCCTCGCCGATGGTCCGTTCTCGTCCGTCGGACGCCAGTTCCAGTAGTGGGCTCATGAACTCTTGATAGCCGGGAACCCCCATCCTGCCCTCCCCTCGGGAAGGATACTGTACACCGACCCGCCGGCAATACGCTACTTCCTATGCCGGCCAACGCGGAGCCACCCATGACCACCGTCCACGCCCTCGCCGCCACCAGCGCCGGCGCCACGCTCGAGCCCTTCGAGTACGACCTGCCCCCCATCGGCCCCAGCCAGGTCGACATCCGCGTCACACACTGCGGCATCTGCCACTCCGACCTCTCCATGCTCGACAACGAGTGGGGCATGTCCAGCTTCCCCTTCGTCCCGGGGCACGAGGTCGTCGGCAAGGTCGCCGCCAAGGGCGAGCTCGTCACCTGGCTCGACGTCGGCCAGACCGTCGGCCTCGGCTGGTACGCCCACTCGTGCATGCACTGCCGCCAGTGCATGGGCGGCGACCACAACCTCTGCCCGACCGCCGAGGCGACGATCATCAACCGCTTCGGCGGGTTCGCCGACCGCGTCCGCTGCGGCGCCGAGTGGGCGATCCCCATCCCCGAGGGCGTCGACCCCGCGAAGGCCGGCCCGCTCTTCTGTGGCGGCATCACCGTCTTCAACCCCATCGTCCAGCTCGACATCCCCCCGACCGCCCGCGTCGGCGTCATCGGCATCGGCGGCCTCGGGCACCTCGCTCTTCAGTTCCTGAGCAAGTGGGGGTGCGAGGTGACGGCGTTCACGTCGTCGGGCGCCAAGATGGAGGAGGCCAAGCGCCTCGGGGCGACCCGCTGCGTTGACTCGCGTTCGGACTCCGCACTCGAGGGCGAGGCGGGGCGCTTCGACATGATCCTCTCGACCGTGAACGTCCCGCTGAACTGGAACGCGTACATCAACGCGCTGGCGCCCAAAGGGCGCCTCCACCTCGTCGGCGCCGTCCTCGAACCCATCCCCGTCGGCGTCTTCTCGCTGCTCCCGCAGCAGAAGTCGATCACCTCGTCGCCCCTGGGAAGCCCCGCGACGACCGCCGACATGCTCGCGTTCTGTGCGCGACACAAGATCGCCGCCGTCACCGAGCACTTCAAGATGTCCCAGGCGAACGACGCCCTGCAGCGACTCCGCGACGGCAAGGCCCGCTACCGCATCGTCCTCGAGAACGACCTTGGGTAAGCGCGTCGCAGCAATCGATTGAACGCGAAGGCCTCGAAGAGCGCGAAGGCCGCGAAGTGGATTTCTATTCTTCGAGTCCTTCGCGACCTTCGTGTTCAATCGAATTTGTTCAGGCTACGGCTCCTCGCTGACCGCCTGCTCGTAGGCGCCGAGGATCGCGTCGAAGCGGTCGGGCGCGACGTTCAGGATGCCGGCGACCCGCGTGATCGTCGCCATCTCCTTCTCGTCGACGTGCCCGTCGGCCCCCGCGATCAGCAGCGCCGCCCGAAGGACCAAGTCCTTGCCCTCGTCCGAGAGGTGGGGCGCCATCGGGCCCAGCTCCGCCCCCAGGTCGATCGGCGTCGCGACCGCCGCGTCGATCTCGTTGCGCAGCTCCCACTCGTCCAGTGTGGTCTTGGTCAGGTCCAGGTAGATGTGGCGGAGCATGCTGACCTCGTTGTCTTCGAGGCGCCCGTCCGCGGCCGCGATCGCGACCATCACCCGCCGGATCGCGTCCCGCACCGCGTCTCGCAGCCCCGCTGCGTGGCGCGGGTCCGCCTGGAGCACCTCCTCGCGGAAGTCCCCTCGGCACGCGTCGCAGCGCACGAACTCACCCAGCTTGTTCAGCGGGATCACCGGGATGAAGTACAGCGTGAAGAACCGACGGACGCTCTTGCGCTGGTACCCCTGCTCGGCGTTGCACTGGGGGCAGAAAAAGTTCCCCCGGTCCACCGTCTTCGTCACGCCACGCCAGCCGTAGATGATCATGCCTGGACCCTCCCCCGCGCCCTTCATGCCACGTCGGCAGAATAGCGGGGGGGCGCGGCTTCGCAAGCGGAATCCGGAGGGGCGACCCGAGTGCCGGGCTCAGGCGTCCTCGATCAACTCCAGCGCTCTGAACGCCTTGCCCTCGAGCATCTGCAGGCTCGCGCCGCCGCCCGTCGAAACGTGCGACATCTTGCTCGCGAGGCCGAACTCCTCGACCGCGGCGGCGGAGTCGCCGCCGCCGACGATGCTCGTCGCGCCGTTCGTCGTCGCCTCGGCGATCGCCTTGCCGACGACCTTCGTCCCCACGCGGAAGGGCGCCCACTCGAACACGCCCATCGGCCCGTTCCAGACGATCGTCTTCGCCTTGCGGATCACCCCGCCGAACGTCGTCTGCGTCTTGGGGCCGATGTCAAGGCCCATGTACCCGGGCTTGATCGAGTCCTCGAACACCTCGATGTCGCCGGCGTCCTCGCTGAACGCGGTCGAGCAGACGTGGTCGATCGGCAGGTGCAGGTCCACCCCCGAGTTGGCCGCGGCCTCGATCATCCGCTTGGCGTCCTTGAGGCGGTCGGACTCGACCTTGCTCGCGCCCATCTGCTTGCCGAGGGCCGCGAGGAACGTGTACGCCATCGCCCCGCCGATCAGGATCGCGTCGGCCTTGGGCAGCAGACGCTCGATCGCCCCGATCGTGTCGGAGACCTTGGCGCCGCCCAGGACGACGACGAACGGGCGGCGGGGGTCGTCGATCGCGCTCTTGAGGAAGCGGATCTCCTTCTCGACGAGGAAGCCGACGACGCGTGGCTTGGCGCCGAACGCCGCCGGGACCGCGACCATCGACGCGTCCTCCCGGTGGCAGGTCCCGAAGGCGTCATTGACGTAGACGTCGCCATACGCGGCGAGCTTCATCGCGAACGCCGAGTCCCCGCCCTTCTCCCCCTTGTTGAAGCGGAGGTTCTCGAGCAGGAGGACGTCGCCGTCCTTCATCGCCCCGACCGCGTCCGCCGCCGCCTTGTCCACGCAGTCGTGGGAGGGGAACGTGACGGGGCGCTCGAGCAGCTCGCCCAGCCGCTTGGCGACCGGCTCGAGCGAGTGCGCCTCCTCGTACCCCTCGCCCTTGGGGCGCCCCAGGTGGCTCATCAGGATCGCCCGCCCGCCCCGGTCGATGATCGACCGGATCGTCGGCAGCGCCTCGCGGATCCGCCGATCGTCGGCGACGCTCAGCCCGTCCATCGGCGTGTTGAAGTCCACACGCACCAGCACGCGCTTGCCCGCGACGTTGACGGACTCGATCGTCCTCTTGGCCATCCCGCCCGCCTTTCGTTTGGGCGCGCCCACCGCGCCGTGGCCGGAAGTCTATCTCCGCCCGCGCTCGCTCAGCAGCCTATCCGCCTTGCTCGGCTCCGCCCGACTCGTCCAGGATCCGCTTGGCGTTCGCCCGGATCTGCGCCCCGCCCCGCCCCTCGACTTGGTCGCGCATCTTCCGAAGACGCGTCGAGACCGACGCGTCCACGAGCTGGTCCCCGATCCGCAGCTTGACCCCGCCGATCATCGTCGTGTCCGTGTACGGATGGACGATGACCTCCTTGCCGAGCGTCGCGCCCAGGCGGTCCTTCAGGCGGCGCAGCTCGTCGGCGCCAACGGGCCCCGGCGTGTACACGTCCACCTCG
This sequence comes from Phycisphaerales bacterium, assembly GCA_041402005.1. Taxonomy (GTDB): domain Bacteria; phylum Planctomycetota; class Phycisphaerae; order Phycisphaerales; family UBA1924; genus JAJRXR01. The sequence continues at coordinate 192,578 of JAWKTB010000008.1, forward strand.
ACGCGCCCGAAACGCTCCTGCACCATCTGGTCGAACGCCGTCGTGATCGGGATTAAGAGGCCCAGGCGCCCCTTCTCGTTGAGCAGGCGCAGGAACTTGAGCGTCAGCCCCGTCACGCGCCCCTCGAAGATCTTGACGAGCGCCCCGTCCCGGGCCGCGGTCCCGAGCACGCGCGACGACAGGAACTCGCTGAACCGTCCATCCTCGCGCGCCAGCTCGATGATGTCCTCGAGCTCGCCGAGCGTGCGCTCGATCTTCTCCTGCCCGCCCTTGGACTCGGCGAGCTCGAACAGGCTCCTCGCGTACACGCTCGCCAGGGCGTCGGGCTGTGATTCGATCAGGGGCATACCCGCGTCTCTCCGTTTCCGGTCCGAATCAGCTCCGCGAGGCCTGCAGCTCCGCCAGCGACTCCTCGAACAGGCGGCTCTGGTCCTGGGGCGTCACCTCGCGGGCCAGGATCTTGCTCGCCATCGCCGACGCCAGCGACACCGACTGGTCGTAGATCTCGTTGAGCGCCGCCTTCTTGGCGCCCTCGATGTCCCGCATCGCCCGCTCTCGCATCTGGCCCAGCTCGACGTCCGCCTTGGCCCGAAGCTCCGCGGCAAGCTCCGCCTGCCTGGCCTTGGTCTCCTCGAGCATCTTGTTCGCCTCGGCACGCGCCTGCGCGAGGTTCTTCTCGTACTCCTCGAGCGCCTCGCCCGCCTGCTTGCGGGCCGCTTCGGCCGCCGCGATTTCTTCGCGAATCTTCGAAGCACGCTCGTCCAGCCCCTTCGTGATCTGGGGCCAGACCTTGATGTAGAGCACAAACACCACGATGCCGAAGCAAACGAGGGCCGTGATCCCCGACGCCATGCCTTGCTTCGGCGGTGCGATCGGCGAGGCGTTCCCCTCCTCGTGCTCGCCCGATGCCGCGGCGGCGTGCTCCTGCGCGACGGCCCGGGCGGTCAGCCCGCTCGACGCCGGCGCCAGCGACAGCCCGATCAGCACGACCCCGACCAGCGCGACAAGCTTCAGAAAGCGATTCATGGCAATGCTCCGCACACGTCGCCCAGCCAGGGGCGGTGATCCATCGAATCCGCGCCGCCGCCTGTCGACGACGGCGCGGGATGATTCAGACTCAGAACCCGGCCAGCAGGCCGACCACGATCGCGAAGAGCGTGGCGCCCTCGATCAGGGCGGCCGCGAGGATCATGTTGGTGCCGATCGGGCCGACGGCCTCGGGCTGGCGGGCGATGCCCTCGACCGCGCCCTTGCCGACCAGACCGATGCCGATGCCGCCGCCCACCAGCGACAGACCCGCGCCGACCGCGCCCAGGCCCTTGCCGAGCTTCTCGTTGCCCGCCACGGCCTCCTGCACGCCGACCGGAACCTCGCCCTGCGCGTAGGCGCCCGCGACGGCGCACAACGCCAGCACGCCCGTCGCCAACGCCGCGTTCTTGATGATGCTCTTCATGGCTCGCCAGCTTCCTTTTCCTAGGGGGCGTAAGGTCAGGCCCCGATCCGATTCGTTGTCGCGGGGAACCACCGGGCTCGACCGCCCATCCGCCTTCGGCGCCTCCCCGCGGGGCCCGAGGCCTGCTTGTCCTTCTCCGAGGCCTACGCGAGCGCCGCGCCCGCCACCGCCTCGGCGATCTCCTCCTGATGCTCCGCGGGGCTCGTCGCGTGCCCCTCCTCGTGCTCGTGATGATGGCTGAGCAGCGAGATGAACACCGCCGTCAGGAACATGAACACGAACGCCTGCACGAACGCCACGAACAGCTCGAGGAACGACACCGCGATCGCCCCGATCACCGACGCGCCCACGATCGTGGTTCCCAGCAGCAGACTCGTCTGCACGCCCATCGCGACGAACCCGAACAGGGTCGCCAGCAGGATGTGCCCCGCCGTCATGTTCGCGAACAAACGAATGGCCAGCGCCACCGGCTTGATCGCGATGCCCATGGCTTCGATCGGAATGACGATGGGCCAGACGAAGACCGGCGCGTCCGCGGTCAAGTGCTTGATGTACCCGCCGAAGCCAAGCTCCCGGATCCCCGCGACGTTGATCGCGAAGCCTGACACGAGCGCGAGGGCGCCGGTGACCCAGATGCTCTGGGTCGCCGTCCCGCCGATCGGCGAGACGTGCGAGTCCTTCCAGTGGGTGTTGAGCAGATGGGCCAGATCCATCAGGGGGATCAGCCCCAGCAGGTTGTTGATCAGGATGAAGAAGAAGAGGGCGAGGAGGAACGGCAGGAACTTCGCCGTCCGCTCGTGCAGCAGCGGCTCGATCACCTTGTCCCGCAGGTAGACGCAGATCACCTCGACCATGTGCGCGAAGATGTTCCTCGTCACGTACCGGTCGTGGCCCTCGCTCTCCGCGCCCGTGTCAATCCTCGACGCGACCCACGGCCCGAGCACGAGCATCAGGATCATGGTCAGCACCAGGTTCGTCTGCGCCGACGACCAGATCCACGTGCCGTCGTCCAGCTTCCAGAACACGTGATTGACCACGTGCTCAACCGGGTTGACCGCCTCCGCGAGTGTGATCACGCCCCAGCCTCCGCCTCGCTCAAGGGACCATCCATGGGCCCGCCCGCCGCCCGAACCAGGGGCAGGAAGACCGACACCTCGACCGCCAGCGTCGCGACGAGCGTCGCGAGCACGACGCCCCAGTACCCGTAACGATCCGGGCGGGCCGCGAGATAGACAACAAACGCCGCCCCCATCCCGACGAGCATCCGGGCCAGCGACGACATGATCTGCACCAGGATCCAGTGCGCGACGGGCTTGGGGCCATTGACGAGCACGATGGTCAGCCCCGCGCCGACGCCCGCGAGCGTCGAGACCGCCCCCATCCACGCCCCCTGCTGACCCAGCGCCGTCGCCAGGCCGGTCGCGACCAGCCCCGCCAGCGCCCACGCCGCCACCATCAGGCCAACAAGCCGACCGGCGGCGATCGAGACGTCAGGCTGTGCGCGCGTCTGACTCAAGTTCCGACCCGTCCTTCACGTCGTCCCGCCCGCCCGGTTTCCGGTCTGGCCGGACCCCGAACTGCGGGGCAAGAGAATAGGCCCCGCACGCCCCGACGGCGACTTTTCCCCCTCCCTCTCCCCCCTGGGGAGAGGGCCGGGGTGAGGGGCTCCTTCTCCTCTGTTTCTCCCCCTCTCGCGCCCGGCCGAGACCCCTCACGGGCGACGGCGCGACGACTCGCGATTCAGGCGGTTCGCCTCTCGCACGAACCGCACCATCCCGAACGCCAGCCCCCCCAAGCTCAGCCCGAGGGTGATCCAGGGCAGCGTCCCGAAGACGAACCGGTCCAGCACGTACCCGATCGCCCCGCCCCCGATCACCGAGTACGACATCTCGAGCGCCAGCGCCCACGCCCGGACCTGGTTGAGGTTGTCGCGCCGCCGATCCGCGCCGCGCCCCCCGCCCTGCCGATCGCCGCCCTCATCCATCGCTACATCAGCCTCTCGAGGGCGAAGCGCCTTGCCGCCGCGAGCCCCTCGCGCAGCTTGGCGGGATCGCGCCCCGCGCCCTGGGCCGCGTCGGGACGCCCGCCACCCTTGCCGCCCATGACGCCCGTCACCTCGCGCACCCAGTCGCCCGCCTTGAGCCCCGCGTCGATCGCCCCCTTGGGCGAGGCGGCCATGACGGAGACCGAGCCCTGGTCCTCATCGACGCTCAGCAGCATGACCGCCGTCCCGGGGCGCTTCTGGGAGATCACACCCAGCGCCGCCTGCAGCGCATCGCGGTCGGAGCCCAGGTCGATCTGCGCGACGACGAC
>JAWKTB010000009.1:0-52080 GCA_041402005.1 Phycisphaerales bacterium
CCCGGCATCCAGCACTCGATGTCGACCATGTCGGCGTTCTTGACGCCCAGGTCCGCCGTGCAGCATTGGAGGAGGCGGTGGGGCAGGCCCAGGGTCTGCAGGAACTCCTCGACGTACCCGATCATCTTGGTGTGCCAGGCGCGTGATTCAGCTTCATCAGCCCGGCAGATGACGACCTGCTCGACCTTGTCGAACTGGTGGATGCGGTACAGGCCGGCGGTGTCCTTGCCCGCGGCGCCGGCCTCACGCCGGAAGCAGGTCGAGACCGTCACGTACTTGAGGGGGAGATTGTCCTCGTCGAGGATTTCGTTCTGGTGGAGGCCCATGAGGCCGACCTCGCCGGTGCCGGTGAGGAAGAGGTCGTGTCCGCCGCCGCGGCTGGTCTCTTCGACGTGGTAGGCCTGCTCGCGACCGGCGGGGAAGAAGCCCGTGCCGGTCATGGCTTCCTCGCGCACGAGGACGGGGACGGACATGGGCGTGAAGGCGTGCCTGTCGGCCATGAAGTCGAGGGCGTAGCGCAGGATCGCCTGGTGGAGGCGCATGCCGAGGCCGGTCAGAATGTAGGAGCGCGTGCCCGCGAGCTTGACGCCCCGGGGGAAGTCAACGAGGCCCAGGTCACGGCAGAGCTCGATGTGGGTCTTGGGCGCGAAGCCCTTGTTCTGCTCGAACGTCTTGTTCCAGTCCCAGCCCTCGGGCGCCCAGCGCTTGATCTCGACGTTGTCGTCGGCCGACGTGCCGACAGGGACGTCGGGGTCGGGGGGCAGCGGGACCTGGAGCAGCAGCGCGTCGAGCTCGGGCGAGACGTCGGCAATGCGGGCCTCGAGCTGCTGGATCTCGGATTTGAGCTTCGCGGGGGCGGCCTTGAGGGACTCGACCTCGGTCTCGAGCGCGGCCTTCTCGTCACCCTCGGCCTTCTTGAGGCGCCCCATGAGCTGGCCGATCTTCGGGCCCGATTCCTTGGCGAGCTTGTTCTGCTCGGCGCGGAGGGTCTCGGCCTTGGTCATGAGGTCGCGCTTGGCGGCGTCGAGTTCGAGGATGCGGTCGATGTCGACGTCGTAGTTCTTCTTGCGGGCGCCGTCCTTGAAACGGGCCGGGTCTTCGCGCAGGGCCTTGAGGTCGATCATGGGAGACGAGTGTAGAAGGGCGACGCGATGCGGAGTGTCGGCGGTCGCGGCGATGACGAGCAGAGAAGAGAAGATGGAGCGTGGGGAGCCCCTCACCCCGGCCCGCTCCCCAGAGGGGAGAGGGAGGCGGGGATCACGCTCGACGCGGGGACGTGACGATCTGACGAAGCGTGCTCGGCTCGGGGCGGGGGTTTGCTAGGATTGGGCCGCGGTGGAGGGAGGGTGCGGGACCCCGGCATGAGCAAGCTCCAGATCCGGCTCGCGGACGGGCGAGGACGCCCCATCCGCCTCAAGGACGACCCGATCACGATCGGGCGCCACCCCGACAACCGCCTGCGTCTGAAGGACGACATGGCGTCGCGCCATCACTGCGTGATCGAGCCGGACGGGCGGGGCGGGCACCGTCTTCGGGATCTGGGCTCTCGCAACGGGACGAAGCTGAACGGGATGCGGGTGACCGAGTCGCGTCTGGGCGACGGGGACTGCATCCGGATCGGGGCGATCGAGTTCATCGTGGAGGCGCGGGAGTCGGCGGTACACGCCGCGGCGGCGGCGCAGTCGGACGCTCACCAGGGCAACGGCGAGAGCGAGACGGCGACGAAGGTCGCCCGGGCCCGCAAGAAGGCGCAGGAGGAGAACGCCGAGTGGGTCAAGGAGATCCGGGGCGTGATCGAGGCGATGCCCGCGCCCGAGGCGGGGGACGAGTCGCTGCAGCTTGTTGACGCGCGGGGGCAGAACACCTCGGCGCTGGCGGGGGCGGCGGACGGGCCTCTGGCGATGAACCTGCTCCTGCGGGCGGCCAGCCGCACGCGGGCGACGGACATCCACGTCGAGCCCAAGGCGGACGTGTTCAACGTTCGGATGCGCGTGGACGGGCAGATGGTCTGGATCGTCGAGCTGCCGACGAAGGTCGGGGAGCTGATGTCGGGGCTGATCAAGACGGCGTGCCACATGCAGGCGGCGTCGCGCGACGCGATCCAGGAGGGGCATTTTTCGTGCCGGTTCCCGGATCGAAGGTGTGAGTACCGCGTGAGCTTCACGCCGAGCGTGCATGGGCAGAAGCTGGTGGTGCGGGTGCTGGATCAGCGTGGCGTGCCGATGGCGCTGTCGGACCTCGGGATGGTCGGGTATATGGAGGAGCGGATCCGGGCGGTGACGAACATGGACGCGGGGATGATCCTCGTGTGCGGGCCGACGGGTTCGGGCAAGACGACGACCTTGTACAACGCCCTGCGGGAGATCGACCGGGACACCCGCAACGTGATCACGATCGAGGACCCGGTGGAGTACCAGCTCGAGGGCGTGACGCAGATCCCGATCGACGAGAAGCGGGGGAACACGTTCAACACGCTCTTGCGAAGCGTGCTGCGTCAGGACCCAGACGTGCTGCTGCTGGGCGAGGTGCGTGACGAGGAGACCGCCCGGACGGCGATGCAGGCGGCGATGACGGGGCACCTGGTGTTCTCGACGGTGCACTCGAAGGACTCGATCTCGGCGGTGTTCCGTCTGCTGGACCTCAAGGTCGAGCCGTACCTGGTGGCGAACTCCCTGAACCTGGTGCTGGCCCAGCGGTTGGTGCGGGTCTTGTGCGAGCACTGCAAGCGGGAGGTGCCGGTGGCGCCCGGGCTCTCGACGAAGATGGGGCGGTTCCTGGGGAATAAGAAGACGCTGTACCAGTCGGTGGGATGTCGGCGGTGCATCAACACGGGGTACCGGGGGCGTCAGGCGCTGTTCGAGCTGCTGGACGTCAACGACGACCTGCGGGATCTGATCCTGGCGAACCCGAGCATCCAGGCGATGAAGAAGGTGATTGCCGAGGGTCTGTTCACGACGCTGACGCAGTACGGGTTCCGCATGGCGGCGGAGGGGATCACGTCGATGGACGAGGTCGAGCGCGTGACGGGGATGGGGTGAGCGAAGACGCCGAGGCTGAGCGTGCGAAGCCTCGGGTGTCGTGCGGGGAGAAGGAGGAAGAAATGAGGAAGAGGAGGGGAGCCCCTCACCCCGGCCCTCTCCCCGGAGGGGAGTGGGAGGGAAAGGCCCTGCCGCGTTGTTCGCGCGGGAGGGCGATGTTGTTTCGGGCCGGTTGGAAACCGGCCCCACTGAAGACGGCCGGTTGGAAACCGGCCCTACCGGGGGGAGGTCAGCTCGCGAGCTTGGCGTCGATGCGCACCGGCTTGGCCAGGTTGTAGTAGTTGGGCGAGGTCTTGCGCACGAACTCGAGGATGTCGGCGAGCTGCTTGTCGGTCGCGTCGGCGTCCACGTGGAACGTGCACCGTACGGACTCGTAGCCGGGCACGACGCGGGCGTCGATCGCGAGGAAGCCCCGCAGGTCGATGTCCCCCTCGGTCTCGATCGAGAGCGAGCGGAGCTCGATGGCGTTGACCGAGGCAGCGGCGACGAAAGTCGCCATCAGGCAGGAGTTGACTGCGGCGAAGAGGTATTCCTGCGGGTTGGCGAACTGGTTGGTCCCCAGCAGCTCCCGGGGCTCGTCGACGCAGAGGGTGAAGTCCTTGGGCTTGTGGACGCCCCCGAGGCTCCAGCCCTTGACGCGCGAGTCGGACCGGGCGCCCCCTTTCCACGTCGTGGTCACGGCGAAACGGGTCATGCCCTGCTTCGGGTCCGCCTTGATCCGCTCGACGAGGTCCGTGAGGGCCTGGGTGTCGATGCCATTGATGCGGGTGGTGGTCTGCATGTCGGAACTCCTTGTGTCTCTGGCGGACGTGTCTGCGTCCGCACGAATAAGAGCGTGCGGCGTGACGCGGGGACACTTGACTTGCGGTCCATGTTGGGTTGACTTCTGGTCAAGGCGCTCGGAAAGGGCGCCATGACCCGGGCGATCCGGAGAGCGATCGGAGGGCGAGATGCGGGTCTCGAGCCGCGAGAAGATCATCCAGACGGCCCACGACCTGTTCTACCGGGACGGGTTCCTGGCGGTCGGGCTTGACCAGATCCTGGACGAGGTGGGCGTCACCAAGACGACCTTCTACAACCACTTCGAGAGCAAGGAGGGGCTCGTGCTCGAGACGCTCCGCTGGCACGACCAGTGGTGGAAGGACAAGTTCCGCGAGATGCTGCGTCGGCACGGCGGGGACACGCCGCGGGGCCAGCTCGAGGCGATCCCCGAGGCGATCGAGGAGACCCTGACGACGCCCGGCTTCAACGGGTGCATCTTCGTGAACGTCGCGGTGCAGTTCCCGTTGCCCCACGACCCGGCGCATGTGGCGGCGGCACGCCACAAGGTGGAGATGGAGACGATCCTCCGCGAGCTGGCGGGGTACGCCGGGGCCGACGATGCGGCGGCGCTCGCGTCGGAGCTGGCCCTGATCATCGAGGGCGCGTACGTGACCCGCCAAGTCTCGGGGCGTCCGGACACGGGTGAGATCGCCCGACGCCTGGTTCGCAGCGCGGTGGATCGGCGGTTGCCGAGTGGGTGAGGGTTACGAGCGGGCTGCGCGGTGGCTCGAGGGGAGGAACCCCATCCGCGTCAGGAACGCGGTGGCGTCGATGACTTCCTCGAGCGTGAAGGCGGCGAGCTCGGGCGTGGCCTCGTCCTCGGACTTGAGGAGGGCGGGCGAGGTGTACCGCCCGTCGTGCTCGGCGGCATGGCGAGCCGCGGCGGCAAAGGCGCCCTCGGCGGCCTCGATGAGACGGTCCGCGTTCAGCGGGGTCGGGTTGTTGGAGGGCTTCTTCATGGCTCGTCCTCCTTTCAAGAGGTGTGTGCCGTCTTACAGAACGTCTCTGCGCTCGACGGCATTCCTCTCATTTTGATGGTGGAAATGAGGCGGGGATTACGCCTGGATGAGGCGGGCATCACGCCAGGCGGGAAACTCGCCACGCCAGGCCCGGAGGGCGGCGGGGTCGATCTCCACGCTCAGGACGCCCGGCTCGCCCCCCAGCTCGCCCAGGATCTCGCCCCGGGGTGAAACGCCGATCGTGCCCCCCACGTAGTTCAGGTGGGGGTCGGGGCCCGTCCGGTTGACGGCGAGGACGAACGCCTGGTTCTCGATGGCCCGCGCGATCGCCAGGGCACGCCAGTGTTGCTGGCGGGGCTCGGGCCAGTTGGCCCCGATCGCCATGACCTCGGCGCCACGGAGCATCCCCAGGCGGAACAGCTCGGGGAATCGCAGGTCGTAGCAGACGGCGGGGCAGACCTTGAGCGCGTCATCGGAGTTCGGGATGGGCCAGTCGAAGAGCGTGACCTCGTCGCCCCCGGTGAAAGCCTCGGGCTCTTTCCCGAAGGAGAACGGATGGATCTTCTTGTAGTCGCACACCACGCGCCGTCCGGGCGCGGCGGCGGTCAGGTTGTTCGTCGCGTGCGAGCAGTGGCAATCACGAACCGGTCTTCCTCCCAGCACGATCGCGCCGAGATCGTCGGCGAGATCCAGCAGGTACTCGAGCGTCCCAGCGGCGTGGGGCGCGGTGGTGTCAACGTTCAATGAAAAGCCAACCGCAAACATTTCAGGAAGCACGACGAGGTCGCCCGGCTCGATCGGCGCGGACGCGATCAGGCGGTCCACACGCTGGAAGTTCTCTCGCGGGTCCTCCCACGCGATGTCGGGTTGCACGAGGTGGGCGCGCATCGGCGGACGATAGCGCCGGGGGCGAGGGAGAGACGCAACCGGGGCGGGTCGGCGTGGGTACGATCCGGTCGCGGGGGGGAGTCTTGGGCCAGGAAGGCGGGGCAGTGATGGAGACGTTGAAGGCGCGGTTCGGCGCCGAGGCAGGGGGGAGCGGGGGGGACATGGGGCGCACGCCCCGTGCAAGGATTCTGCTGGCCAGCCGCTCGCCGCGGCGGCGCGAGCTGCTCCAGTCGCATGGCTACGACTTCCGCGTCGCCCAGACGGGCGTGGACGACGGCTTGCTGCACACCGACGACCGGGACGCCGTGAGCTGGGTGATGTCGCTCGCCTTCCTGAAGGCCGCGGCGGCGCTGGCGAAGCACGCGGACGAGGACTGGGCCACGCTGGTGCTCGGGGCGGACACGGTCTGCGTCGTGGACGGCGTCATGTTCGGGCAGCCACGCGACCAGCACGACGCGGGACGCATGATCGAGACGATGACGGGGCGTGAGCACGAGGTGCTGACCGGCGTCGCCCTGGTCTGCCCCAAGACGCGCCGACGCGAGCTCTTCGTGGACCGGGCGGTGGTGCACGTCGGCGACGTGACGTCGAGCATGCGTGACGAATATCTCGCGACCGGACTCTGGCGAGGCAAGGCCGGCGCGTACAACCTCGGCGAGCGGATCGACGCGGGCTGGCCCATCGAGTACGAGGGCGACCCCACCTCGATCATGGGCCTGCCCATGGCGACGCTGGCGGCACGGATCGAGGACTTTCTCGCGGCGGCCTCTGACGCCGCCTGACGGGTCCGAGAAGCTCGCGCCGTCCGGATTCGCTCGCCCGAACCCCACCCCTGGGGTAGTGTCAGAGTGTGAACGGATCTGGAACCATCGCGCCGGCGTGGCTCGTCCTGCCCATGGCGGCGGTGGCGCTGCTGATCATCGCCGGGCACATGCAGGCGATGTGGGAGGCGGCACGCCAGGGGCTCATGCCCGCCAGCCGCGTGCGGATCCGCACCGTCAACGGCTTCGTGATGATGATCACGACTTGCCTGGCCGCGTACGGGTTCGGGATCGTCACGCCCAGTCGGGCGGGGATGTTCGTGCTTGCGTGGACGGCGGTCGCGGGGCTGATCGCGATCGTGGTGATGCTCGCGGTGATCGACGTGCTGAACACGGCGCGTCTGACCTGGCGGGAGGGGCGCGAGGCGCGTCGGGCGCTGCGGGACAAGGTCGCGAGGGAGATCGCCGAGGTCCGTGCTCGTGCGGGCGAGGGGCTACGCTTGCCCCATGACGACGTCGGCGAGGGCTGAGTCGCGGTCGGGCGCCATCCCGGGCGCCATCGGACGCGCGCTGGCGACCGCCTACGAGCGAGAGATCGGGCGACGCAACAGACGCTACGACGCGGGCGTCGGTGTGGTGCACGTCGGGCGCCCGGTCATCTCCGTCGGCAACCTGTCGGTCGGCGGGACGGGAAAGACGCCGCTCGTCACGTGGATCGTGCGCCGACTGCTTGACGAGGGGCGCCGCCCCTGCATCGCGATGCGCGGCTACCGGGCCAAGGGGGGGATCGCGGACGAGGCGGCGATCTACCGCAAGCGGTTCCTCGATCTGCCGATCGTCGCCCAGCCCGACCGGACCAAGGGGCTCGAGGAGCTGTTCGCGACGTCCGAGGGGCGTGGCGTGGACTGCGTCGTGCTCGACGACGGGTTCCAGCATCGGCGGATCGCGCGGGACCTGGACATCGTGCTCGTGGACGCGACGCGCTCGCCCTTCGAGGATGCGTTGCTGCCCTCGGGGTGGCTGCGCGAGCCGGTGACCTCGCTTGAGCGCGCGGGGGCGGTGGTGATCACGCACGCGGAGCATGCTTCGGACCGGGTCGAGACCCTGCGCGCGCAGGTCGGTGAGCTTGCGCCCGGTGTCTCGATAGGTGTCACGCGGCACGAGTGGACCGGGCTCGACGTGCAGCGTCACACCGAGGACGAGGATCTGCCTCTCGAATGGCTCGAGGGGCAGAAGGCGCTGGCGGTGTGCGCGATCGGGAACCCGGACGCGTTCTTGGCGGAGGCCGAGCGCCTGCTCGGCGATCGCCTGGTCGGGGCGGTGACGCTCCGCGACCACGACAGGTACGAGCGGGGGACGGTGCACCGCCTGATGCGTCGGGCGCGATCATCGGGCGCGGACGTGATCCTCACGACCGAGAAGGACTGGGTGAAGCTGGCGCGGGTGCCGGCGGCGGAGTGGCCCTGCTCGGTCGCCCGCCCCCGCCTGGAGCTCTCCTTCGACGAGGGGGGCGAGACGCTCGCGACGCTTGTGAGCGAGGCGGCGGGCGTGGGCGTGGGGGCTCAGCGCCCGTAGACTTTGCCCGCGTCGATGACGCCCCGGTGAACCCCACGATGAACGAACTGCTCGACAAGCTGGGCTCCTGGCGTGCGTTCCGCGCGGTGGTGGTCGGGGACTTCATGCTCGACCAGCTCGTGTACGGCGACGCCGAGCGGCTGAGCCAGGATGCGCCGGTGCCGGTGCTGCGCGTGGTTCGTCAGGAGGACCGCCCGGGCGGGGCGGCGAACCTGTGCCTGGACCTCGCCGCGATGCGTGGGGAGGTCGTGGCGCTCGGAGTCATCGGCGACGATGGGGAGGGGCGGGCGCTGCGCCGGGAGCTCCAGGAGCAAGGCGTCGATTCGAGCGGGCTGGTCGTCGACCCGTCTCGCCCCACGACGCTCAAGCGGAACCTCATCGGCCTCGCCCAGGCGCGCCACCCTCAGAAGATGTTCCGCATGGACGTGGAATCGAACGGCGAGCTCGCGGGCGAGGGCGAGGCGGCGCTGCTGGCGGCGTTCGACCGGGCGCTGCCCGGCGCCGACGTCGTCTGCATCGAGGACTACAACAAGGGCGTCTGCTCGGCGCGGGTCTGCAAAGAGGTGATCCGACGGGCGAGGGCGGCGGGCGTTCCCGTGCTCGTCGATCCCGCGTCGATCGAGGACTACTCGAAGTACACGGGCGCGACGGCGATCACGCCCAACCGGAACGAGGCGGAGCGCGCAACGGGGCTCAAGACCTGCGCCGAGGCCTCGGCGGGTGAGAACGCGAAGGTCGCGCGGGCGCTGCTCGAGCCCCTCGAGCTTGACGCGGTCGCCCTGACCCTCGACCGGCACGGCGCGCTCCTGCTCGCGCGCGAGGGCGGGCTCGAGCGCATCCCGACGCAGGCGCGCGAGGTGTACGACGTCACCGGCGCCGGCGACATGTTCCTCGCGGGGCTCGCCGCCGGGCGGGCGAACGGGCTCGGCTGGGCGGACTCGGTCCGCCTGGCGAACGCCGCGGCGGGGCTCGAGGTCGAGGTCTTCGGCGTCACGCCCATCCCCATCGAGCGGATCCACCAGGAGATCCTGTCGATGCATCTGGGTCAGGCGGGGAAGCTGCTGACGCGCGAGCAGCTCATGGTGCGGGTCGCCGCCCTGAGGCGGGCGGGACAGAAGGTCGTCTTCACCAACGGGTGCTTCGACGTGCTGCACGCGGGGCACGTGGCGCTCTTGGAGGCCGCGGCGGGCGAGGGGGACTTCCTCGTTGTCGCGATCAACTCCGACGAGTCGGTCCGGGCCTACAAGGGGCCGACGCGCCCGGTGAACACGCAGGACGACCGGGCGGCGGTGCTCGGCGCCTTGGCCGTCGTCGATGCCGTCGTCGTCTACGACGAGGAGACGCCGGTCGAGCTGCTCGAGCGGCTCCGCCCCGACGCGCTCGTCAAGGGCGGCGAGTACGGCGAGGGGGAGATCCAGGGCGAGGGGCTCGTGACCGGTTACGGCGGGCGCGTGGTGCGCGTGCCGATGCGCGAGGGACTCAGCTCGAGCGAGGTTCTGCGCCGGATGGGGCGACCCGAGGCGGCGCGCGAGCAGTCCCCCGAGGTGCATGCCCGCTACGTCCTGGACCGGACGCGAACGGGCGACCGGTAGGGCACGACGGCAATCCTTAGCGCCAGTCGGTGACGATTTTGCCGAACTGCTCGCCCGCTTCGAGGCGTCGGTACGCGTCGACGCACTCATTGGGCGTGAAGACCTTGTCGACGACCGGCGCCAGCGAGCCCGCGCGGAAGAGGGCGGCGACCTCGCGGAACTCGTCGTTGGAGCCCATGGTCGAGCCGAGGAGGCGGAGCTGGTTCCAGAAGAGGCGGGCGAGGTCGGTGGTCGCGTCGGGGCCGGTCGTGCACCCCGGCGAGACGTAGGCGCCGCCCCGGGCGAGCGACTTGATGCAGGCGAGGTGCGTCGCCTTGCCGACCGAGTCGACCACCATGTTGAAGCCGCGCTTGTTCGTCCAGGCGCGGACGTCGCGCGACCAGTCCTGGCCCTTGTCGAGGACGCACAGGTCGGCGCCGAGGGCCTTGGCCTTGTCGAGTTTCCATTGATGGCGCGAGGTGACGGCGACGGGGCAGGCGAAATGCTTGGCGATGGCGAGGGCGCTGGTCGCGACGCCCCCCCCGATGCCCGTGATCAGCACGCACTGGCCCGGGCGGAGATCGCCCTTCGTGACCATCATGGAATAGGCGGTGAGGGCGCAGAGGCCAAACGCCGCGGCGTCAACAGGGTCAGCATCGCCGACGTCGGCGAGATTGGCGACGGGGACGTTGAAGAACGCGGCGTGCGCCCCCGGGGAGCGGTGCTCGCCGATCAACTCGTAGACGGGCGCGCTCGTCGATGATGGCGGATCGCCCGGTCGCGCCGGGGGCGAGACGTCGATCGCGGCGTTGTAGATCACGCGCTTGCCGACCCAGTCCTTGCTGACGCCCTCGCCGACGGCGTCCACGACGGCGCACGCGTCGCACCCCGACACGCGGGGGTACGTGAGCTCCAAGCCCGGCACGCCCCGTCCGACCCACAGGTCCATGTGGTTGAAGGCGGAGCAGAGCGTGCGCAGGCGCGCCTCGCCCCTCGCCGGCGCCGGCGGATCGGGGAAGTCGGATTGCAGCTCGATGTTGTCGGCGACGGGGGCGCCCTGCTTCGTGACGACGACGGCTCGCATGGGGCGAGTGTACGCCGCGCATGAAAAAACGCCCGCCAGGGGGAAGGCGGGCGTTCTCCGCCCACACCCGATCACACAGGGCATGGTCGGGGGAGGAGTCGAACGTTCAGGGGCAGCCCGAGCCGAACTCGGTGAGGAAGGTGACGACGTCGGAGAAGTCCCACTGGCCGAAGGGCTCGGCGAGGTCGGCGGCGGCCTCCATGTTGCCGAACGCGACGAGGAAGGCGACGACGTCGGAGAAATCGAGCTGGCCGAAGGGCTCGGCGAGGTCGGCCCCGTTGCACCCGCCGGCGACGGGGATCAGGGCGTACGCCCGGACCTCGCCGTTGTGAACGCCGGTGCCGATGATGATGCCGTCCTCGCTGATGCCCTGCGCGGAGCTGGAGGTGTTCATGTTGAGGTCCCAGTCGGTGGCGTCGGCGGGGAGGAGGTCGGCGATGGCGTAGGTGCTCGTGCCGTCATAGAGGAAGGGGACGGCGAAGACGCCGCCGGCGTTGCCAACGACCCAGCCGTCGGAGTTGACGCCGCGTCCGGAGCCGGTGGTGGCGTCGGGTGGGAGGGGGATCTCGACGATGCCGCCGGCCTGTGTCCAGACGAAGGGCGTGCCCGAGCCCTGGTTGAGCATGGAGCTGCCGGTGACGTGCCCGGCGTTGCTGACGGCGAAGCAGAGCGCGCCGTTACGACCGGGCAGGGCGCCGACGGTTGTGGCGGTGTCGGCGACGGAGTTGTAGACCATGCCGACGTTGACGGCGGCGTTGTTGGGGTCGATGCCGTTGCCGACGACGAGGCCGGAGTCGTTGATGCCGTAGGCGGTCGTCATGAAGCTGCCGTTGGAGGTGGTGGTGGTAATGACGGTGCCGATACCTTCGGCGTAGAGGCAGGCGCGTTCGAGCGAGCCGCCGTTGACCGAGCCGACGGCGACGCCCGAGGCGTTGACGCCGTTGGCGCGACCGAGCGTCTGGCCGGCGGGGAGCGGGAGTTGGGAGACGACGCCGTTGTTCCACATGATGGGCAGCGGGTTCGATCCGAAGAAGGTTGCGGAGCCGGTGCCGACGACGATGCCCGAGTCGTTGGCGGAGTTGGAGACGCCATAGGCGCGGGCCGGCGAGGCGAGGTTGGGCAGATCGACGCGCCCGCCGCCCTGCGTCCAGGAGTAGGCGGAGCTGCCCGAGCCGCCGAGCGAGCGTCCGACGGCGACGCCGCCGGGCGAGCAGGCGAAGCCCTGCGAGCCCGAGTCACCGACGTTGACGATGCCGATATCGATGATCGTGTATTCGGGCGGCGCGGCGAGCGCCGGGGCGCACAGCGCGAGTGCCGCGGCGAGGGGGGTGGTGCGACGGAGGGACGCAAGCATGCTCAATCTCCTTGGAGACCCGATGGAGGTCGTGGGGCGGATCCTGCACGGACCCGGCGAGAACGAGGGTAGAGGGCTGGGCGCGATAACGCAATAAATTACACTCTGGATTTCCAAAAATACCCCTGGTACCCTGCCTTCCGAGCTTGGGGGGGCCGATCGGCATGACGACCGCAGCGACCAACCGAGAGACCGGCGGCCTCGGGCCTGAACGCCTGGGAGACCGCGTGCGCCCCGTGGGCGCGGAGCTCGTCCGGGCGATGGGGGCGTTGCTGGCGTCGGTGCCCGGGTCGCCCCACCGCCCGACGGAGCTGGCCAGGCGCCTCGGGCTCAGCCGTGTGATTCTCAGCCGCCTGCTCGGCGCCGTCGAATGCGAGGACCCCTTCGAGGCGCTCGAACGGTTCCCCGGGCCCGATTCGCTGCGTGCGGTGGTTGTCGCGGCGGAGCGGCGCGGGGGTGTGACGCAGGCGGTCGGGCGGCGCGCGGGCGACGCCATCGACGCCTTCGCGGAGCTGATCCGAGAGGACTTCGGCACGCGGGGCGCCCTGAACGCGGCGATCAGTGCGCAGCGCCCGGACCTCCAGCAGCGTCTCGTGCTCGCCGGGCGGTACCAGGTCTATCAGGGCATGCGCCAGATCCTGGGCGTCGAGGCGGATACCTGGCTCACCTCGATGATGTTCGTCCCGTCACACTCCGACGAGGACATGCTGGAGGTGACCTCGATGCACGGCGCCCTGGGGATGCGGCGCCTGCGCCCCGACGTCGGTGTGCACTTCACCTTCGGCCCGCCGGGACGCGCCGAGAACCCCGACGAGCTCTCTTCGGGCCCCGTGGACCTCAGCGAGTTCTACGAGCACGATCCCGCGGTGCTCGAGTCGTACATGGCCGGCGGGCAGCTCGTGCACCGCCTCGCGCACGACCGTCTCGGGCGCCACGCGACGGTTGACATGCTGGCGGTGAGCTGCAACGCGAAGGGGTCGCGCCGGTATGCGACGCCGGAGCGTCCCAAGGGCGGCGTCGTCGTCTTCCCGGATGTGCCGGTCAAGACGCTGGTCTGCGACGCCCTCGTGCATGAGGACGTGTTCCCCGGCGCCAAGCCGGAGCTGATGGTGTTCAACCCGGGCCCCAGGGGACCGGCGAACCCCGTCGATCCGACGCGGGCGATCGACCGGGTCGAGGTCCCCGAACGGATCGAGTCTCTCGGGATGAGCAAGGACCGGTTCACGCTGCCCGAGGCGCCCCGATACCGGGAGATGGTCGAGCGTGTGTGCGCCCATTTCGGACAGGATCCGGAACGTCTTCGCGTGCACCGCCTGCGGATGAGCTACCCGGTGCATGGGTTCCAGTTCGTGATGGCGTTCTCGGCGCCGACGAAACCGGCGTGATCGAGAGCGTGTGACGCAAGGGCCAAAGAAAAACCCCTCGCTCGCGCGAGGGGCTCGTGAGTATCGATAGCTTTTCTTGCTGGGGTTTCCCCCGGGGGGTCACTGACCCTCGACGTGCTTCATGCCGCGACGCCGATCACGCAGGCGACGGCTCTTGCCCACGCGGTCGCGCAGGAAGTAGAGCTTGGCCCGCCTGGCGTCGGCACGGCGCACGACCTCGAACTTGGCGATCGAGGGGGAGTTGACGGGCCAGGTGCGCTCGACGCCGATATCGTCGACGACGCGCCGGACTGTGATCATCTCGTTGATGCCCCGCCCCTTGCGGCTGATGAGCACGCCCTGGAAGACCTGGACGCGCTCCTTGTCGCCCTCCACGATCCGGACATGGACGTTGAGCGTGTCGCCGATGTCGAAGCGGGGGATGTCCGTCTTCAGGGCGTCGGCGTTGATGGACTCGATGAGCTGCTGCGTGCCCATGGGGGGACCTCTGGGGGCTGGGGGCGGATCTGGCCCTCCCCGGGTCGGCCCGGGGGGACCCGAAGCGTAGGCGGGGGCAGGCGTTGGGGTCGAGGGGCGGGGGTCCCCTCACACCTCAGGGCAGGGTGGATCGCACCGGGGGAAGGAGGAGCACGACGATCGTGACCAGGGAGAGGAGGGTCCCGAAGGGGAGGTACCACAGGGTCAGGATCGCCGCGATGAGCAGGGACCACCAGGCGGGGGCTTTCGGGGAAACGACGAAGAAGAGCGCGGCGGCGACGAGGGCGAGACCCACCACGAGGTGGACAGTCATGAACAACGTCGATCGTGGGTCGAGGCCGACGCCCTTGACCAGGTGCGACCAGGGCCCGAGCTGGCCGGCGTGGGCGCCGGACTTTGGTGTGACGTAGTCGCCCTTGATGAAAGCATGGGAGCCGTCGAAGGCGAGCCAGGCGCCGAGGAAGACGCTGGCGCCGACGGCGATGTAGCCGGACCAGTGCACGGAATCAGTCTACTTCGTGGGGCGGTGTGTCGAGAGGGACGAGCAGGTCCGGGCGACGCTCGCGGGTGCGCTCGGCCATCTGCTCGAGACGCCATCGGGCGACGGCGGCGTGGTCGCCACTCATCAGAACGTCGGGGACTTCCATCCCCTCCCAGACGCGCGGGCGTGTGTAGTGGGGGCAGTCGAGCAGACGCGCCTCGTCAGGGACGTTCAACTCGCGCTTCCACTTGGCGAGGAGCTTGGGATCGAGGGTGTCGCCGTTGGGATCGGTGGTGGGAGGCGGGGCGAAGGAGTCCTGGTGCGCGGAGGCGTCGTCACCGAGGACGCCCGGGATGAGGCGTGTGATCGCGTCGATGAGGATCATGGCGCCGAGCTCGCCCGAGGAGAGGACGTAGTCGCCGACGGAGACCTCGAGCGGGTCGAGCTTCTGGACGACGCGCTCGTCGATGCCCTCGTAATGCCCCGCGATGATGAGCAGGCGCGGCAGGTGCGCAAGCTGCTCGACGAGTGGCTGGTCGAGTCGCGTGCCCTGGGGCGTCATCAGGATCCGCGTCGCGGGGCGCGGGTCGAGCGACTGGGCGTGCATCGCGGCGTCCCACAGGGGCTGGCACATCATCACCATGCCGGGGCCGCCCCCGAAGGGGCGGTCGTCGGTCTTGTCGTGCTTGTTGTCCGCGAAGTCGCGGATGTTGGTCGCGTGAAGCTCCAGGAGCCCCGACGCACGCGCCCGGGCGGGGATCGAGACGCCCAACGCCCCGGGCGCCTCGCCGGTGAACATCTCGGGAAACGTCGTCAGGACATCGATCCGGATGGCGGAAGCGGGGCTCACGGGGGGATCCTTGGCCTGGGCGCGAGAAAACGGCGAAAAATTCTCTCAGGCGGTGGAGGGGGCGTGCAAAGAACGTGTGAATCCGCCCCCGGATTGGTGAGAACTCTGCGCAAAGATCGTGTTCGAGCCGGGGAGAAACTGTCGGCGGATTCGCCCCCCTTGCGGCCTCCGACGAACGCGGTAGATTGCCCCCGTCACGTCGAGCACGGGGGTGAGAGCCACCGGGCAAGACGAGATTGCGGGCGGCAGCCCAAAGAGCAGAAGTCGCGTCCTGCCAGACGCGGCGAGGCGGCCCCGGCGGGGCCCGGACAAAGCCACGGCTCGGAGCGCCACAGACCCGGGAGACCGGGCGGCGGACCGAACCCTGGTCCGGGAGCAAGCCCGTCAGAGGATGCACGCCGATACCGACGCGGCGGACTGGTTGTCCGCGTCGGCCTCGCTCGGAGCCCCTCGGGGATCCGGCATGCGAGGGAAAAGAACCCGGCCTCGTGCACAGAGGTCGGACCCGGGGAAGTGTCGGTCATGCGAGGCCGGCGTGGAAACGGGTGAAGCGCCGCTTGCCGGGGAGGCCCGGCGGAACCGGGTCGGTCTTCGGGCCGATCACGAACGCCGGACACCGCCCGGGCGAAACGGGAGGCGCCAACGACACGGCCTTGGCCCCCGCGGGGACCAAGGCCGCGATCGTTTTTGGACTTCACGGGTTCCGGCGTGCGTTCGCGCACGAAAAACCCCTCGCTGGCGCGAGGGGCTCGTTCGTCGATCGTGCGTGAGCGGAGGGCTTACTCGCCCTCGGCCTTCTCGCCCTCGGAGGACTCGGACGCCGCTGCAGCTGCCGCGGCCTCTTCCTCCGCCTTCTTCTTCGCGGCCTGAGCCTTGGCCTCGGCGGCCTTGGCGGACTCGACCGCGCTCTCCGCGTCGGCGGCGGCCTTGGTCGCGGCCTTCACGTCCGCCTTCGCCACCGCGTCCTGCGTCGCCTTGAACGCCGCCGCCGCCTGCGACTGGAACTCGCTCAGGTTTGCCTCGGCGGAGCCGGCCAACTCGCCGATCGCCGCGACCGCGGCTTCGGCCTTCTTCAGGCTGACCTTCGCCGCCACGCGGGCGTTCGCCTCGGCGCGGCGCGCCTCCCACGCGGCCTTCATCTTGTCGGGCAGCAGGTCGTGCCTGGCCAGCAGATCCTCGACGGTCTCGGTCGGCTGGGCGCCCTGGCTCAGCCAGTACTGGATGCGCTCGCCCTTGAGCTCGATCTGCTTGGACTCGTCCTTGGCGAGCGGGTCGAACCAGCCGAGGGCCTCGATGACGCGCCCGTTGCGACGGGTGCGCTGGTCGATGGCGCTGATGCGGTAGAAGGGGCGGTGCCGGCGGCCGAGACGCTGCATGCGGATGCGGACCATGGGTCGGATCTCCAAGAAGTGCGGGCCGCGATCTGGCGGCCGGCGGAACTGTCCCCGGGCTGGCTCGGCGGGCGGGTGGGCCCGGTCCGGCTTTGTCCCTCGACGCGGCGACCATCGCGGCGTCTATGTGCCCGGGGCCCCGATTGTTGGGCCAGTGGGAGGCGGAGTCCAACGCGGGATCACCCAGGGGGGCGGCGGGTCGTGCAGCGTGATGTGAAGTGGGGCTGAAATGGGCCCGGTGAGGATCGAACTCACACTCCCGTCGCCGGGAAGCGGATTTTAAGTCCGCCGCGTCTGCCAGTTCCGCCACGGGCCCGTCTGTTGCTCGGAGGCGCCGACATTGTGCGCTTCAGGCGGCGCAGTCGCGGCATAAGCCGAAGAGCGTCACCTCGTGCCCCTCGACCACGAACCCCTTGGGCGCGAGGCGGTCCACGGGGCCTGGACAGCCCTCCACGTCGAAGGCCCGCCCGCACGCCCGGCAGTGGAAGTGGTGGTGGTGCCCCTTGCCCGCGAGTTCGTACCGGGCCGGCTCCCCCGGGAGGGCGACGGGCTCGATCTCGCTGGCGTCACTCAGGGCGGAGATCGCCCGGTAGACGGTCGCGAGGCTCATCCCGGGCGCCTCTCGGGTGGCGGCGTCGAGGATCTCGCGCGGGCTCAGGGGGCGGTCCGCGCTCGCGAGGGCCTCGCGGATCGCCTGACGCTGCTTCGTGGTCCGTTCCACGATCAGATCATCGTCCGGCGGGGGTGGTGGGTCAATGCGGAGTGAGGGGAGTGGGGGCGGGTTTCCCTAGACTCCCGCTCCGGCATCGGCGCCTGGAGCCGAGGGGGTCACGCGTGCCTTCGTCATCACGTCCCGAGTTCGTCGGCGGCTATGCGATCGAGCGGGCGGTCTGGGACAGCGACCTGGGCGGTGTCTACGAGGCGCGTGCGCCCCTGAGCGACGCCTGCAAGCACGTCGTCAAGATCCGGCGCGTCGCACCGGGCGAGGGGGCGGGCGTCGGCGAGCGCGGGGTGGCGCGTCTGCTGGACGCGGCTGGCGACCAGCGCCGGGCGGGCGAGCGCGAGCCACAGGCCTGGGCGCTCGTCGTCGAGAGCGGGCAGACGGAGGACGGGTCGGCGTTCGTGGTGCGCGAGCGGTACGCGTGCTCGCTCCGAGACCTGTTCAATCTGCGGGCGCGGGTCGGCTCGGAGACGATGGCGTCGATCATCGAGCCGGTGCTGCGCGGGCTGGCGGCGCTTCGGGACACGTGCAGCGGGCGCGCGCACGGGGCGCTCAAGCCCGAGAACGTGCTGCTCGATCCACCCAAGGGCGGGCGTCGGTGGCGGGCGGTCGTGACGGATCCCTTGCCCTCGTCGCTGCTCGGCGAGGAGTCGGCCTCGGATGATCTGCGCCGGGTCGGGCGGTTCATCGAGCGCCTGGCGACGGGGCGGGCCGCGGGACGCCCGGGCGAGGGCGACTGGTCGACGTTGGGGCGCTCGGCCCGCGCGTGGCGCGAGCTGAGCGAGGAGCTTCAGTCGAAGGACGATCAGCCGACGCTCGACGGGGCGCTCGGGCGCGTGCGCGGCATCGTGGCACGGCGCAAGCGGGCGCGGCGTCGGGCGGTGGGCGCGACGGTCGGCGTCGGCGTGCTGGCGATCGCGGGGGCGGGGTCGGCGTGGTATCTGGCGACCGGGGACAACGGGCTGGCCAAGGGCGGCACCGTGCGGGCGCCGTTCGAGGCGGACTCGTTCCGCCGATGGTGTGCCGACGCGGACTCGTGGGTGCTCTACCTCGAGCGCCAGGCGGTAGACAAGCGGGCGGAGTTGTCGAAGGACCCGTACCTGGCAACGGCGGTGGTGGCGGTCGTGGACGAGGCGGCGACGCGCGAGATCGAGCTCGATCCCAAGGCGTTCGTACGAGCCGACCCGCGGTCGCGACTGCGTCTGATCGACTTCCTCGAGGAGGACGAGCGGAACCGGAGGCTGGGCGGTCGGACGACCGAGGCGATGGACATCATCGGGCGTCTGCGGGCCGGGCTGGCCCGGTGGGATTCGGCGCGCCAAGCGGAGGAGCGGGCCAGGACGTACCGCGAGCGTGGATGGGGGCCCCAGGCGACGACATTGGCGCGTCTGGCGGCGAGCGTGCATCCCCCGGAGTGGGTCGACCGCCAGACGGGGATGCTCGTGATCCCAGACGAGATCGACATGGAGTTCGGGCCGCGGATGGTCCCGGCGATGCTCGACCTGATTCGCGCCGACGCGATCTGCGACGAGGTGGACGCCGCGTGGGATCGGATCCAGGAGCGGACGCCGACGATCGTGGCGGCGGGCAAGGCGGATGGCGAGGCGTCGCCCGCGGACCCCGTGCTCGCGCGCTTTGGCGAGGTCGCGGGTGCGTACGTGAGCTTCTCTGGCATCGGCGGGGACATGAAGTCGCTCGAGAGCCTCGCCGATCGGGTGGGGAGGCTCGACACGCTGTCCGAATCGCTGGCGGCGTTCTGCGAGAGCGGGTGGGGGGGCGTCGACCGGGAGTTCTTCGGCGCGACGTCCAAGACGCTTGCGTCGTACGACGCCAAGGCGCGGGCGACGCCCGAACTGTTCGAGAGCTGGCTAGGCGAGGCATCACAGGAACGCGTCAAGAAGCTCGACCCCGCGGACGACCCACGTTTGGCCTACGGCGGGCGCGAGGGGTTCGAGCAGTTGGCGTCGAGACTCAGTGAACTCGGCGATCAGTACGGCGGCGAGCTGCTGAACGAGTCACTCGGGGACGACACGCTTCCCGGGCGCCTGGACGAGCTGACACGCCGAGCGGGTCAGACGGACGGGATCATCTGGAAACGTCTCAGCCAGGAGCGGATCGAGACCGAGGCGGGCGAGCTGAACGCGGCCCACGACGAGATCGCGTCGGCGCTCGACAACGCCTTGACCCGGATGCAGGGCGTCGCGTCGGCGTACGAGCAGAGCGTGCGGGGCGCGGAGAGCATGTCGCAACTGGGTATCGCGCCGATCGACGAGGCGTGGCGGCGGGCCCGGGACGACCTGCTCGCCCGCTACGCGAGCGACCAGAGGTACGCGGATCTGCGACGGGACGTCGAGGGGGCGCAGGCGAAGCTGGAGGAGATCGAAGGGCGCCTGTCGCCCGAACTGGGGCTGGGGGCGGCGCCGCGGGAGCTTGATGTGTCGCGCCTGCAGGCGGTCGCGCGCCAGCGAGCGAGCGAGCGGGCGGCGGCGGTTCTCACGGAGTTGTCGTGGGCGGACGGGCGGTTCGTGGACTCGGACGGCTCGGGCGACACGCTCGACCGCCTCGCGCAGGAACAGGCGGAGTGGGGGCAACGCGTGCGCACGCTGGGGACGGGGCACGCGGACGTCGAGTCGCGACTCGACGAGGCGTACGCCCTCGACGAGGCGGGAGCGGGCGGCAAGACGATCCGGGGCGAGCTGAAGCGTGTTGAATCGATCACGGGCTCGGTCGAGCCGGAGGTCGTGGGGGCGCTGGCGAGCGTGCGCGATCGCGTGACAGCCCTCGAGGGGCTCGAGAGCGTGACCGACCCGCACGAGCTGGTCCGCATCGGCGCCGAGGCGGGTGTGGACCGCCCGGCGCTGCGCGTCGCGGCGTACGAGGCGATCGACCGCGTCGGCGGGGCTACCTGGGCGACGAGGCCCGAGGATCTGCGATCGGACCTGACGGCTCTGAGCGCGGCGCTTGAATCGAGCGAGCGGATCGAAGACGCCGCCAGGATGGCTGAGGTCCGCGACCGCGTGCGCGACGAGGGGCGGGCGCGCTGGACGCGGTTCGCGTCGGCGGCCGACAGCGTGGCGCTGCTCGACGACGCGCTGTCGGTGATGCCGGCGTACGCGGGGTCGGTGGACGACCTGCCGGGGCGGGCTCGCTACAACATGCGCCTGCGCGAGTTCGAGAAGGGCGTGGACCTGAAGATGGACGAGGATTCGCTGCGGGTGCGGGTCGCCCGCCTGCGGGACCAACTCGCGCCGGCGGTCGCGGGGATGGACGCGGGGTCGGACGCGAGGCGGTTCCAGGAGGAGGTGGCGGAGCTCGCCGAGCCGCCCAGTGACGACCGCCCGCCCCTGGACGCGCAGGACTTCGGTCCCGGCGCGCACGGGTGGGACGGGTACGACGTGGAGGGGGGCGAGCGTCTCGTGTACTCGTGGCCGACGCGGGAGAACCCGGAGCTGCGGATCGAGTTCGTGCGCGTCGAGGCGACGTCGGACAACGGGCTCGACCGCCCGGCGTACATCGCGGCGCAGGAGACGAGCCTGGCAGTGGTGATCCTCGCGGGCCAGCATCTCGGCGGGCAGACACAGGACGGGACGTGGATCGCGGACTGGGACAAGCTCGTCGAGGTTTGGAACAACCTGCAAGACGCGCGGGAGCGGGCGCCCAAGCCTGGCGGTCAGGAATGGGCCGGGCCCAGGGCGTGGCGCTGGCTCATAGGGCGCGGGCCGGCGGGGGATGAGCTTGGAGTTGGCGAGTCGTGGCTCAAGCGACACTCACAGATGACGCTGCCAGATTTCCCGGCGTACCCCCCGGGGCTCGGGGATCCGAACGACGCGTTGCTGATCGCACGTTCGCAGGGGCGCCCGTCGAGGATGAGTCCCGCCCAGGACGTATCGTTCTCTGCGGCGGAGGTGATCGCGGGGGCGCTGGGCTGCCGCCTGCCGCGGGACGACGAGTGGGCGGCGGCGTTCGCGTTGGGCGTCGGCGTGGTGGATCCGGGCGCTTGGAATCTGCGCGATCGGACATTCGCGCGCCAGCGGGATTGGATCCGGTCGCTTGACCAGCGCCTGCTCGCGGACAGTCAGACGTCCCAGTTCCAGTATCCCGACCGGGATGCATTCTTGGACGACTACACAGGCGGACAGGGTGAGGCGGCCCAGACGCTGGACTCGGACGACGGCGTGCTCTGGTTTGAGCCGGTCGGGTCGGGACGGGGCACGGTGTTCGAGGATCTGATTGGCAACGTCGCCGAGTTCGTGACGACGGCAGACGGGTTCGGGATCGTGGGCGGTTCGGCGCTGTCGCCGCCTGACCTGAGTGTCGTCACAGTGCGGCCCGTCAAGAACTATCGCAAACGTCGTTCGTTCACGGACGTCGGCTTCCGGCTCGCGCTGGAGGTTCCAGATGGCGTGTTCAGGCAGTCGGTGAACCGGCGGCTCGAGAAGCTGCTGGCCCGGGCGACGTACGTCTTTGAATAGGGCTCGGCGGCGCGCTCAGTCGGTCGGGACGGACGCGTACGCGGTCCCGTCCTGGCGGGCCTCGTAGGCGGCGATGACGACCGGGTGCTGGAAGGAGCCGGCGCCGAGGGCGTCACCCGCGCCAGGGGCCCAGAGCGGGCGACCCGGCTCGGCCTTGAGGGCGGTGGGCGTGGAGCCGGCGCACCCGCCGACGAGTGTTGCGGCGACGGTGACGAACAACGCTGTCAGGGCTTTGCGACGCATCCTTGCAGCCTCCTCCTGGACCACGGGGAGGATCGGATACGCCCCCGATGGCGGCGACCCGTCAAGGAACTCGCTCGCGAGGGGTCGGGCGTGTGGGGGCGACGAGCGGCGCAGGCGCTCCAGGCGAAAAGGGTGAACGTCCGAGAGTGACGCGGGGGTGGCGGGCGGTCCGTATCATGCCCGGCGGCGCGGGGTGAGCGCCCACGCGCGGAGGGCCCGATGGGCGACCAAGGACCGGCGAACCAGGCGGCGACCCCCGAGGCGAGGGTGCGGGCACTGCTTGGCCTGGGCGGTGGCGGCGCGATCGACCACGATCGGGCGATGGAACTGCTCGCCCGCGCCCTTGAGAGCCTCGTCGCGATCGACCAGGTGGTGGGGGGGACG
The DNA here is from genome assembly GCA_041402005.1 of Phycisphaerales bacterium. Classification (GTDB taxonomy): domain Bacteria; phylum Planctomycetota; class Phycisphaerae; order Phycisphaerales; family UBA1924; genus JAJRXR01. The sequence continues at coordinate 22,457 of JAWKTB010000009.1, forward strand.
TGGGAGCAGATTGCGCCGGGGTCCGGGCTGCGCCCGGGCGCGGTCAAGCGGGCGGGCTCGGCGTACCTCGACGGGCGGTCGAGCGAGAAGGAGCTGAGCGAGGAGCTGGCCGCGGCGCGGGTGCTGGCGGCGTCGATGCTGGCGGCGGTCAGCCGCGCCGGGCAGGTCGCCTGGCGTCACGCGGCCCGCCTCGCGCCCGAGCGCGTCGAGGGGCTGGCCCGATCCGAGAAGAAGTGGAACGAGAGCGTCGAGTTCGCGGCGTGGCGCAAGTACAAGGAGCTGGCGGGCGAGCTTGACGCCGCCAGCTTCGAGACCGAGATCATGGAGGCGATCGCCAAGTACGTCGAGGACTTGGCGGAGAAGCGTCGGCGGGCGACGGCGGGGGGCGGGGCGTGACGCGCCTGGCGGAGCTGTGCGAGCCCTTGCTGCAGTACGTCTGCCGCCTGAGCCGGTCGGCGCGCAAGGGCGTGGCCCTCGACCGGGGCCAGGTCCGGGCCGACGTGCGGGCGTTGCTGGTCGAGTTGACGGCCCAGGGACGCGACGACGCGAAGCTGGGGGATCAGTTCGAGAAGGTGCGGCTGCCCCTGACGGTGTTCGTCGACGAGATGGTCGGGGAGCGCATCGAGACGCTGGCGGAGGGGTGGGTGTCCCTGGCGGACGAGATCGAGGGGCGTGAGGTCGAGCCGCGCGTGTTCTTCGATGCGCTCGAGGACGGGCTGTCGGACCAGACGCCGTCGGGCGCCGAGCGTGTGGAGGTGCTGCACACGTGCCTGGGTCTCGGGTTCACGGGTGGGCGGACCGAGGGGGAGATCCAGGGCTTGCTCGAGCGGACGACGGAGCGGCTGCGCCCGATGATGGACGCCGACCCCGCGTCGCGGGTCTGCCCCGAGGCGTACGAGCACGTGGACACGAGCGACCTGATCCAGCCGGCGGGGCGGAGCGTGACGGGGATCGCGGTCGCGCTGTGCGTGCTGCTGATCGTCGTGATCGTCGGCAACGCGGTGATCTACAGGGCGGCGTCGAGCGAGCTTCGGGGCGCGCTGCAGACCATCCTGAACGTCGTCGGCGGGGGGCGGTGAGATGGCGCTGGTCCCCGCGAGCGTGAAGAACATGCCCACGCCGGTGCGGATCGCGGCGCTCGTGATCGCGGCGGCGGTGCTGGCGGCGGCGGTCGCGCTCTCGCCGGCGCCGATCAACTACCTCGTCGTCGCGCTCGTGCTGACGGCGGGGATCTCGCTCGCCCTGTACGGCGTGACGTTGCGGGTGCTCGAGCGGCGCAAGATCGGACCCTTCGAGCTGCGGTTGGGCGAGAACGCGGGGGCGGCTCCCAACCAGCTCCGCGACCCCGCGGCACGCGCCCGCCTCGACGACCTGCGCAAGAAGTTCGAGGAGGGCGTGCGCGTCTTCCGCGAGCACGGCAAGGACCTGTACTCGATCCCCTGGTATCTGGTCGCGGGCGAGCCGGGCTCGGGCAAGACCGAGGCGGTCCGCCACTCGGGCGTGGGCTTCCCGCCCGGGCTGCAGGACGAGCTGCAGGGCGCCGGCGGCACGCTGAACATGAACTGGTGGTTCACGAACCACGCGGTGATCCTGGACACCGCCGGTCGCCTGCTCTTCGAGGACGTCGAGCCGGGGACGACCAGCGAGTGGAAGGAGTTCCTGCGGCTGCTGCGCCAGATCCGCCCGAACTGCCCGGTGAACGGGCTGCTGCTGGTGATCCCCGCCGACAGTTTGGTGCGCGACACCGGCGAGCAGATCGAGGAGAAGGCGGGGCGGATCGCGGCGCAGCTGGACGCGATCCAGCGGTCGCTGGGCGTCCGCTTCCCCGTCTTCGTCGTGATCACCAAGGCGGACCTGATCAACGGCTTCCGCGAGTTCTTCGACGAGATGACCGACCCGGTCGTGCAGCACCAGATCCTCGGGTGGTCGAACCCGGGCTCGCTCGACGACGCGTTCGACCCGGGCGAGGTGGAGCGCCACCTGCTCTCGGTGCGCGAGCGCCTGCTGCGTCGGCGCCTGCGGCTCGTCGGCGACCCGCCCAAGGTTGGCAAGACCGCGTCGAGGCTCGCGCGGGCGGACGCGCTGTACGCGTTCCCGGACAGCATGATCCGGTTGGCGCCCCGCCTGAGGCGGTACCTGGAGATGGTCTTCGTGCAGGGGGAGTGGAGCACGCGGCCATTGTTCTTGCGCGGCATCTACTTCACCAGCTCGATGCGTGAGGGTTCGGCGCTCGACCAGGACCTCGCCGAGGTGCTGGGCGTGGACGTCGGGTCGCTGCCCGAGGGGCGGGCGTGGGAACGGGACCGGAGCTATTTCCTGCGCGACCTGTTCCTGGGCAAGATCTTCAAGGAGCGGGGGCTGGTGACGCGGGCGGCGAGCGCCTCGCGATCAAAGCGTCGGCGCCAGATGGCGGTGCTCGGGGCGGCGGCGGCGGCGATCGTCGTCGTCGGCGTGCTGACGTGGATCGGGAACGGACAGCTCCGCGAGGCCATCCTGGAGCCCAAGAAGTTCTGGACGGACGTCGAACAGCTCGCAAGGAACATGCAGAGCGATCCGACGATCTTCGACCTGGTGTACTACGACGGGCCGACGGACCAGATGCGATACCAGGGATCCACGCGGGCCGAGGTTTTTGATGGTTCCCGCAACGGCGTGCTTGCTTCCCCGGCGTGGGGAGATGCGACGATTACCGATCTGCAGAAGCTGGCCAGCGAACGCGCGGCAAAGGCTCCGGAGCCACCGCCCATCTTTCGGCCTGTCGCCTCGATCTTCGGCAATCCGTTTGCGCAGACCATGGAGGCTCAGCGGGCGCTGTTTGCGCGGACAGTGCTCGAACCGCTGGTGGATCAGACACGATCAAAGCTGGCGAACCTCGACGAGTCATCGTGGACCGATGAGGCGACCGGCGCGCTGGGCGAGTTGATGCGTCTCGAACTCGACGCTCGGGGCGTGGCGGCGCCCTCGCGCGACATGCTCAACATCGAGCGCCTGGGCACGTTCGTCCTGCATGGCGAGCCGGAGGCGATCAAGAGCCTGCGCGAGCACGACGCGGACGCGCTGCAGGGCGTGCTCGCCCGCTCGTATCAGCGGGGCCAGGACTGGCCCCCGGCGCAGGTGCGGGGCGAGCCTGGCGCGCTGGCCCGGACGGTCAAGCAGGGCGTCGAGACGTTCGTCGCGCACTGGTCGGAGCGGGGCGGGGCGGACTCACGCACGCTCGCGGAGATCGAGGCGCTCGGGAACGCGGGCGATGAATACGTCAAGGCGGAGCAGGCCCTGCTCGACCTTGGCCCTCAGGCCTTGACCGACGACGCGTGGGACGCGGCGTTCGCGGCGCTCCAAGGGGCGAAGTCGAAGCTCGACGAGGCCTGGGCCGCGGGGCGGGTCCACCTCACGACGGAGGAGACGCCGCTGGCGGAGCGCGTGCGGGCTGAGTCGCTCGACGCGGCGCAGGGCGCGTTCCAGAGGCTGCTCGGGCAGCTTCCCGCGTCGGACGACCCGACGGCGGGCGATGCGCTCGCGGTCGAGCTGCGGCGCACGCTCGAGTCCGCGTGGAGTGGGCTGGAGGGAACGATCGAGCGTCGTCGACTGGCGGCGATGGACCGGGTGAACCGCCTGGAAGATTCGCTCCGGGTGGACGACCGGGGCGAGGCGTCGTACGCGGCGCGCGCACGGGCGCTGCAAGTGCTCGACACGGTGCGGCGCGCGGGCGTGGGCGAGGGCGGGCCGGAGATGGCGCCCGAGCGGCTTCGCAAGGTCGCCGACTCGCTTCGGACGGGTCGCGAGCAGATCGCGTCGGTGCTGGGCACGAACGCGAATGCGGGGGCCGGTCGTCGGGTCGCGGAGTTCGCGGGCGGCGCGCTGAGCGAGCTGGTGCGGAGCCGGTCGGGGCAGATCCTCGCCGCGACGATTGACACGTTGGGCGGGGGCGTGGAGACGGTCGAGGGGTTCGTCGCGTCGCGGGGCGAGGCGCATGGGGCGCTCGAGCGCCCGTCGATCCCGCTGACCTCGATGGGCGGCGGGGCGTTCGAGGCGCGGTACGACCCGCGGGCGGCGCGTGAGCTCTACGACGCGCTCGCGGCGGTCCGGGGCGCGGTCGAGCGCGACGACGGAGGCATCGCCCGCTCGCGCGAGCGGCTTGCGGACCTGGAGCGGGCGACGACCGAGTACGCCAGGCGGTACCTCGATTACTGGTGTGTGCAGGTCCCCAAGGACGCTCGACCCCACATCCCGGGATCCTGGGAGGCGTGCTTCACGGCCCTCGGCCAACTCAGCGCCCGCGATGTGAACTCGGCGCTCGGGCGCCTGACCCAGCAGATCATCGACGCGATCGGGGCGGTCCCGGGGGACTTGTCGGCGCAGGACGCGTCCGCGGCGAGGCTGAAGCCCCTTCTCGAGGAGGACATGCCCCGCCTGCTGACGCCCCGCCAGCTCTCGGTCGAGAACGACGCGATGATCGAGAACTGGCGCCTGCTTTCGCCCCGGGTGACCAGCGCCCGCGAGGACGTGATGCGGATGACGCCGCGACGGTTCCTCAACCAGCTCGTGTACCAGTACGACCCGGCCGACACCAAGAGCCCCGGGATGGCGTACTGGAGCGACCTGCAGTTCGGAACACTGGTGGCGCTGGCCAACAGCGCCGAGGACCAGGCCCGCCAGGCGCGCGACCGCCTCGCGACCGAGGCGAAGGGCTTCCCGGTCTGTCTCGACTGCGAGAAGGCGTTGACAGGCGACCAGATCAAGGATGCCGCGCGCCTGGTCGCGATGCTCGATCTGCCCGCGTCGGCGCGGGACGGGTCGCGGAGCACGATCGGCGACGGCGAGATGGGCGGGCTGCCCACGCTTGTGCAGGAGCAGCTCAAGCGCGTCCGGGGGGACTTCGTCTGGGCGAGTGCCGCGCAGCGCCGGTGGTTCGAGCGTGTGCGGGGGGCCGTCGCGCCACTCGCCGACGAGAACGACAAGCTCGAGGAGGAACTGGCCCTGCTGCGCCGCCAGTCCCAGGATGACCAGTCGGTGACGAGCAAGTACCCGACACTCGAGATCTGGCTGGGGGACCGTCGCCTGCTGATCTCGGGCGATCGGTCGGCGCCGACGGACAAGCTGAACCCCTCCACCGGCGTGCGTCTGACCCTGCCGGTCGAGGACGCGATCGAGGTGCGGCTGTTCGAGCGGGGGGCGAGCGAGGCGAGCGCGGTCGGGCGCCTTGAGGCGCCCTGGAGCGGGCTGGTGGCGGTGCGAAAGAGCACCGGGCCCATGGACCCCGACGACGTCTCGCCCGAGGGACTCCCGGTGACGGGGGTGTGGCGACTGCCCCTTGAGTTGAAGACCCCAGACGGGCGCCCGATCCGGGCGGCGTCGGGCGAGCCGGTGCGGTACGTCATCGGCGTGCGTTTCACGGGGGCGCCCTTGGCGGAGACGGCGGAGTGGGCGACGCAGGACTCGTGGCCGAGTGCGACGCCCGGGTCGAACCCCTGAGCACGAGCGCTGAGGATGCGACTGCGACTGCCCAAGACCGCCCGCCCACGCCTGGCCCTCGGGGCGTTCGGCAAGCACCCCGCGTGGGACGACCACATGACGGACTTTGGCCTCGAGACCGAGCGGCTCGTTGCGCTGCGGCGCGTGCTGTACGCGCAGGGCGTCGGCGGGCGCGTGGACTCGGGAGCGTGGGAGCGGCTGGGCAGCTACGAGCGTCTGCCCGGGTTCGATCACGTCGTGCTCTGGTCGACGCCCGAAGGGTTGCTCGCGGGTCGCCTGTGGTCGTCGGTGGACGGCAAGGGGCGTGCGAAGTACCCGCTCGCGATGTTTGTGCACGTGGAGAACCTCCCGACATCGTGGGCGCTTGCGCGTGGGCTCGAGGCGATCGAATCCCTCCACGCGGCGATCGACGGCGAGCGCGACGCTGGCCGCGTCGTCGCGGCGATAGAGGCGGCGCGCACATCGCTCCGCGAAGAGATCGGTGGGCTGGGCGCGGGCGCCAATGAAGACGACGACGAGAAGGCGGTCCTTGCCGTCGCGGGGCATCCCCAAGCCGGGCGTGACGCGGTCGGGCTGATGCGGGTGATCTACCACGTTCGTCGGGAGATGCCGGGGCTGCTCTCGAAGCGGGCGGGGGGGACGGGCGCGAAGGGGGCGCGGGCTTCCCGCCACGTGCGGGCGCCCCGGTGCGCGGCGACGGCGCGCGAGGGCGCCGCCGGCTGGCTGTCGGTGATGCAGGGGCTCGTTGAGGCCCGGACGCCGGTGATGGCGATCGCGCCGAACGGGGCGGAGATCGTGGATCTGATCGTGGGCGAGCCGGCGGCGGAGCAGTTCTACTGCCTGCTGGCGGGGGAGGCGGCGCTGCCCCCGGCCAGCGAGATCCCCTACGAGATCGACGCCGGGGCCCGGGCGCTGGTCGAGTCCATGTTGTCGCGGGCGAGGGCGGGTGGCGGGGGGGAGTAAGGGTCCGGGCGGGCGTTTGAGGGGGTCTGGGCGCAGAAACAGCGCGACGGGCCCGGCGCTCACAACTTGTCGCTTCTTGAAGAACCGGACGGGTGGTGTTACGGTCCTGCTCCAAGGGAGTGGCGGGGCGGGCTCACGGGCCCCGCGCAAGGTCCAAAGCGCATGATGCGAACGGTGTCTCTCAGCAGGCGCGCCCGCCTTCGGGCGTGGGGGTTGGTTTGCCGATGCGTCGTCGGCGGGGTGGCGTTGTGCGCGCTCTGGGCCCCGACGGCACTCGCGCACGACGAGACGCTCATCCCCGACGAGCCGCCGGCGGAGCAGGCGGACGCTTCGCCGCCGGTGGACGCGACGGCGGGCGATGACGTTCAGGGCGATGAGGCGCCGAGCGACAACACCGACGCGGTCGCGCCGCCCCACGCGCCGGATCCCGCGGTCGACGGCAACGCGTTCGATGTGGGATCACTCGAGGTCCGGTTCTTCCGCGACAACCCGCTCCACCCGAGCCTGGACCAGATCGCGGCGCTCGACGTCGAGCTGGGCGTGACGCCCGAGGGGTACGTGGCGCCGCGGGAGGGCGTCGAGACCCAGACGATGACGATCGGGCAGCTCGGCGACGGGACGGTGCGCCGGATGTACGCCTCGGCGATCACGCGCGTGCTCAACCGGATCGTCCGGGAGTTCAAGGCGCGGTCGATCATCGGCGTCTTCGTCGCGCCAGATCCGAATCAGATGATCCTGCTCGAGGGCGGGCAGGACTACCGCGAGGCGGGCGACACCGGGCTCACGCTCGTCGTGTACACGGCTCGCGTCACGCGGGTGCGATCGATCGCCTCGGGCCAGCGCATCAACCAGGAAGATCGCATCGACAACCCGAAGCACGACTGGATCCTGCGTCATTCGCCAGTCCAGGCGTACGAGGAGGGCCAGCCCGACGAGGAGCGTAAGGACCTGCTCAGGAAGGACGAGCTGGACGACTACGCCCTGCGCCTGAATCGGCACCCCGGGCGTCGAGTGGACATCGCGGTCGCCCCGGCGGAGGGGGTCGGCAACGCCGAGCTCCAGTACCTCGTCCAGGAGAACAAGCCCTGGAGCGTCTACTTCCAGCTCTCGAACACCGGCACGGAGAGCACGAACAAGTGGCGTGAGCGGTTCGGCTTCCAGCACACGCAGCTGACCAACCACGACGACATCCTGCTGGTCGAGTACGTGACCGCCGCGTTCAAGTCGTCGCACCTGATCTCGGGCTCGTACGAGCGCCGCTTGCGCGACTCGGAGCGCCTTCGTTGGAAGATCGACGCGAACTGGAACGAGTTCGAGGCCTCGGACGTCGGCATCCTGGGCGAGACGTTCACCGGCACGGGCTGGGGCGTCGGCGGCGAGCTGATCTGGAACGTCTTCCAGAAGGACGAGATCTTCGTCGACCTCGTCGGCGGCGCGCGCTTCCAGCACATCGAGGTCACCAATCCCGGCATCTTCATGGGCGAGGGCGAGGAGGATCTCTTCCTCCCCCGCGTCGGCGTTCGAGCCGAGCGGTACACCGAGACCAACGGCGCCAGCGCGTCGGCGGTCCTGGAGTGGTCGCAGTCGACGTTGACCAACGCTTCGGCCCGCGACATGGAGCGCCTCGGACGCATCGCGCCCGACAAGGACTTCGCGGTCCTCCGGGTCGACGCGACCGCGAGCACGTTCCTCGAGCCACTCATCGACCGCAAGGCGTGGGAGGACGCGACGACGCCGGGCAGCTCGACCCTGGCGCACGAGATCGTCGTCAGCGCCAGGGGGCAGTACGCGTTCAACAACCGCCTGATCCCGCAGCAGGAGGCGGTGCTCGGCGGGCTGTACACGGTCCGCGGGTACGACGAGTCGGTGGTTGCCGCGGATACGACGCTCGTGCTGTCGGGCGAGTACCGCTTCCACGTGCCCAGGGCCCTGGCGATCAACCCGGAGCCCTCGGCCAAGGCGTTCGGGCATCGCCCGTTCAAGTGGGCGCCCCAGCAGGTGTATGGGCGGCCAGACTGGGACCTCGTCCTCCGCGCCTTCGTGGACGCGGGGTGGAGCTGGAACAGCAAGAAGCTGCCGTTTGAGCACAACGAGAGCATGCTGGGCGCCGGGATCGGGGCCGAGCTGCTGATCTTGCGGAACTTCTCGGCCCGAGTGGATTGGGCGGTGGCGCTGTCTGATCTGGACAACGGGGCGGGGGACAAGGGCGATCAGCGGGTGCATTTCGTGCTGACCTTGCTGTTCTGAGTCGGTGTGTTCGTTTGGGGGGTGTTGTGGGGAGGGGGAATCTGGGAAGATGGCCCCGGGAGGTCTGCCATGAGGGCGCGTGATCTGATGAGGGCGGCCGGTCGAGCGATCGGATGCCGTGGCGCGATCGGGGCGGCGGTGCTGGCGGGCGGGGCGGCGCACGCGCTGGCCGGGCCCGAGGGCGAGGACGTCCAGTACGGGTGGGCGGAGTTCTACCGCGACGGGGTGCTGACGTACATCTACGTGAGCGACCTGGCGATCATCCAGTACGACGCGTTCAACATCGAGTCGTGGGAGACCGTCCGGTTCATCCAGCCCAGCGAGATGAGCCGCGTGCTCAACCGCATCGACGGCGCGATGCCGACGTTCATCAACGGCACGCTGGAGGCCAACGGGCAGGTCTTCTTCGTCAACCCGGCGGGGATCTACTTCGGCGGGGGCTCGGTCATTGACGTCGGCGGGATCTACGCCGCGGCGGGGCACATCTCCAACAACGACTTCCTCTCGGGCGTCAACAACTTCACGGGCCTGCAGGGCGAGGTGGTCAACCAGGGCACGATCAAGTCGTCGGGCTCTGTCGCGCTGCTCGGGCGACGGGTCGCCAACTTCGGGCAGGTGATCGCCGACGACGTGGTGACGATGGCCGCGGGCGACGAGGTGCTCATCGGCGAGCGCGACGGGCACGTGTTCGCCCGTGTGACGGGGATCGGCGAGTACAACGGCGGGGGCCCCGCGACGCTCGTGGGCGTCGAGAACTCGGGCGTGATCCGTGCGGGCAATCAGGTCGTCCTGGGCGTGGGCGATCAGTTCGCGTTGGCGCTGTTCGACACGTCGGAGATCTACGCCCAGGCCGTGGACATCTCGGGCAAGAACGGCTCGCACATCAGCGTCGCGGGCAAGATCGACGTCACGGGCGACACGGGCGGGCGCGTCCACATCCTGGGCGACTACATCGAGATCGACAACGCGATCATCGACGCCTCGGGCCTGAACGGCGGAGGGACGATCCGCATCGGGGGCGGCTACCAGGGCTCGGGCAGCCTCTGGCGAGCCAAGGGGACCTGGATTGGGCAGAACGCGCTGCTGCGCGCCGACGCGATCAACCAGGGCGACGGCGGCGCCGTCATCGTCTGGGCCGACGGCGCCACCGGCTTCGCCGGGACGATCAGCGCCAAGGGCGGGGCCTTCGGGGGCAACGGCGGATTCACGGAAGTTTCGGGCAAGGGCTGGCTGAGCTTCGGGGGGCGCGTGGACCTGACCGCCGCCTTTGGCCACAAGGGCACGCTCCTGCTCGACCCCACCAACATCCGCATCTTCGACGGGCCCGCGGGCTCGGGCGACGTGAACTCGAGCGCGACGAACGCGGACTTCATCTTCGGCGCCGCCGACGCGGACCCGGGGGACATGGAGACCTCGATCGCCAACGCCGACATCGTCACGCTGCTGGACACGACCGATCTCGTGCTCCAGGCGAACAACGACATCCTGATCGAGGGCTCGATCGACGCGTCGGGCAACGCGGGGGACCACTCGCTGTCGCTCAACGCCGGGCGGAGCGTGGTGATCTCGGACAACGTGTCGATCCTGCTCCGGGGCGCGTTCAGCGCGACGGTCAACGACGTCAACGCGGGCGTTGATCGCGGCGCTGGCGCCGGCGTCTTCACGATGGGCGCCAACTCCGTCATCCGCACGACCTACGGCGCCTCGGACGGCGCCATCACGATCGAGAGCCAGGACGGGCGGACGGGCGCGGAGCTCTCGGGCGACTTCACCCTCGGGACGCTGGACGCCGGGACCGCGACGATCTCGCTGACGGTCACGGGCGACGACGGGTCGGCCTCGTTCCTGGCAGCGACGGGCGGCGCGTTCCTCACGGGCGGCGCGGTCGAGCTGAACAACGCACTGGTCGGCGGGGACATGGGCACGTCGGGCGCGTTGCTCTCGATCACCTCGCCCATGTTCGCCGCGGCGACGAGCGGGGACGCCTTCCTCGCGTTCTCGGGCGCCACCACGATCGACACGGTCGGCGGGACGACGGGCGTCTCCAGCTCCGGGGGCTCGCTCTCACTGATCTCGAGCGACCTCATCACGATCGACGAGGCGGTGAGCGTCACGGGCACGAACATCGTCTCGATCAACGCCGGCGACCTCGACATCGGCGCGACAGGCTCGATCACGGGTGGCTCGACCGGCGTCTTCATCACGTCGTCGAACGACGTCGAGCTGGGCGTCGCGAGCGGCGCTGGCGGAGTCATGGTCCTCGACAACGCCGAGCTGTCCAGGATCTCGGGCGGGGCGCTGTTCATCGGCCTGGGGAGCCTGATCCCCTCGATCCGGGTCGAGGGCGTGGACGGGGCGGCCCTGGGCGGCGACGTCTTCGCGGGACTCGGGGGCGGGCTCGTCTCACTCAGCGCGGCGGTCGTCACCTTCGAGGGCGCCGCCTCCGTCTTCACCAACCTGAGCGTCACCGCCACCACCAGCGCCACGATCGACACCGATCTGACCACCGAGCTGGGCGGCCTGACCGTCACGACGCCGGCGCTCGACATCGGGGGCGGGCTGATGGTCAGCTCCGCCGGCACGCTGATGCTCAGTGGCCCCATCACGCTCACGGGCGCCGGCGGGACGGTGACGCTGGCCAGCGGCGACGGCTTTGGCGTGACCACGGGCAGCGTGACGAGCTCGATGGGCTCCTCGCTGACGATCAACTCGGGCGCGGGGGTCACGACGGGCGCCGTCAACCTGGGCGCGGGCGACCTTGTCGCCAACGTGGACCAGGGCGCGGACGACTCGACGACCAGCTCGTTCGGCGCGATCACCGCCGGCTCGGTCTCGGTCACGGCGTCCAACGCGGCGACGCTCAACCTGAACGGCCTGGTCACCACCTCCGCGGGCGGGGTGACGGTCGACGCCCTCGCGGGCGGGACGATCAACGTCATCACCGGCGGGATCAACGCGACCGGCGGGGACATCGACCTCACCGCGATGACGACGACGCTCCTGGCCGCCCTGACCTCGAACACCGGTGGGATCTCGGTCACGGGGAACCTGTCGATCGGGCAGGGGCTGACGCTCAACGCCGCGGGTGGGGCGATCGGCGTGACGGGGGGTGTCTCGCTCACCGGCTCGGGCGGGACGGTCACGCTCACCAGCGCCGACGGCTTCGGCGTCTCCACCGGCTCGATCACGTCCACCATGAACTCGTCGCTCACCATCAACTCGGGCGACGCGATCACCGCGGGGGCGATCAGCCTCGGCTCGGGCGCGCTGCTGGCCAACGTCGACCAGGGCGCGGACGGGACGACGTCGAGCGTGTTCGGCGCGATCACCGCTGGCTCGGTCTCGGTGCTGGCGGCGAACGACGCGACGCTCGACTTCAACGGGTTGATCACGTCGACCGCGGGCGCCGTCAGCCTCAACTCGGGCGCCGGCGGGGCGATCAACATCAACGCCGGCGGGATCAACGCGACCGGGGGCGCCGTCACCCTGACAGGCTCGACCAAGCTGCTCGCCGACATCGTCTCGGCCGGCGAGTCGATCGTTTTCGTTGGCGATCTGACGCTCGGGGGTGGCTCGACGCGCTCACTGACGATCACGGGCGGGGGCGCGGGCGACCTGATCGACTTCCAGGGCAGCCTGTTCGCGATGGCGAGCGAGGGGCTGACGCTCAACGCCGGGACGGGCTCGGTGAATTTTGGCGACGCCTCGGGCGACGGCGTGGGCCAGGGCGGGATGGCCCTGGGCGACGTGCTGATCACCAATGCGAATACGGTCACGGTCAACGCCGCGCTCTTCACCGCCGAGTCGTTCAGCGCGGGCGTGGGCGGCACGGTCGGAACGGTCGACTTCAACGCGCCCGCCGGGCTCGTGACGCTGACCGGCGCCAACGCCTCGGGCAACGCATTGGAGGTCGACGCCTCGACGCTGATCACCCTCGCGCACGCCGTGACCTCGACCGGCGCCGGCGCCAAGGTCCTGCTGACCGGCCCGGTCCACCTGAACAACGACATCCAAACCAACTCCGGCTCGATCACCTTCGTGGACGACGTGCTGCTGGGCGGGACGGGCACGCGGCTGCTCACGATCAACTCGGGCAACGCCGGCGACCTGATCGACTTCCAGGGCGATCTGGACGCCGCGGCGGGCCAGAGCCTCACGCTCAACGCCGGGACCGGCGACGTCGCGTTCGGCGACAACGCGACGCTCGACGGGCATGGTCTTTCGGGGGCCCTGGGCGATGTCCTCGTCACCGACGCCACCCTCGTGACGATCAACGGCTCGATGACCGCCAACTCGCTGTCGATCGGCCAGGGCGGGACCGTCGGGACGGCGACCCTCAACGTCGGGACGTCCACGCTGACCCTGCTCGGCGCCAGCGGGAGTGGGTACGCCGTCTTCATCGACGTCGGCACGCTGGCCACCCTCAACGGCAACATCGACTCGCAGGCCATGGGCGCCCACGTCAACTTCGACGGCCCGCTGAACCTCAACGGCAATATCCAGGTCAACGCCGCTGACATCGGCTTCAACGGCGACGTCCTCCTTGGCGGCGGCGGGACGCGCCTGATCACGATCTTGAACGCCGGCATGTCCGACTCCGTCCTGTTCGCCGAGGATCTGGACTCGGCCGCGGGCGAGGGTCTGACGCTCGACGTCGGGATCGGGGCGATCGCCTTCGGTGACTCGGGCACGGACCAGATCGGCTTCGTCGGCGAGTTGGGCGACATCCTCGTGCTCAACGCCGGGCTCGTGGACGTCAGCGGCGCCATGCGAGCCAACTCCTTCACCGCCGGCACGATGGGCACGGTCGGATCGGTCAACTTCGCCGACGCGCCCGGCACGCTGGTCTCGGTCTTCTCCGGTCAGAACGCGGCGGGGTACGCCCTGCAACTCGCGACGACCAACGGCGTGAACCTGAGTCAGTCGATCGGCGCGACCAGCATGGCTGCCGGCGGCGGGGCGATCGACATCGACGCCGGCGCCGGCACGATCACTTCCACCGACGACTTCGACATCGAGACGACGGGCTCGCTCACGCTCCACTCCGATGTTGTGGCGACGGACAACATCCTCGTCACGCTCGATGCCGGCGGGCTCGGCGGCATGACCGGCACGTTCCAGGGTCTTGACGGCGGCAACGTCCTGGTCATCAGCACCGGCGGACCCCTGAGCCTGACGTTCAATGGCGCGATCAACTCGGCGGGCGCCGTCGGCGTCATGCTCGACGCGATGAGCGCCGGCTCGCTCACCTTCAACGCCGGCTCGTCCATCACGACCACCGGCGGCACGCTCGCCGGCGAGGGCAGCGTCTCCCTGACCGGCGGCGTCACGCTCGCGACCAATCTGACCATCGACACCTCGGCAGCGGGCGCCTCGGGCGGGAACATCACGATCTTCAACGCGGTCAATGGTGACGCCGCGGGCACGCGGGCACTCAACCTTCAGGCCGGCGACGGCACGGTCACGGTCGCCTCGATCGGCGACGTCAACCGACTCGACAGCCTGACGATCGACGCGGGTGGCGGGAACATCAACTTCCGCGGCCTGACCTACGCCGCCGAGTCGCAGAACTACAACGCCAACCTCTTCTTCGTGGACACACTGTCCGCCCCCGCCAGCGTCCTCTTCACGGGCAACGCCTCGCAGGCCGGGGACATCATCTTCACGGGCGGCTCGATGACGCTCGCCGCCATGCACGACGTGACGTTCAACGCCCCCAACGGGAACGTCACCCTGGTCCCGATCTTCGGCGGGCCCACCAACTCGTTCTACCTCACCAGCTCGGGGACCGCGACCATCGCCGGCCTGGGCACGAACGTCAACCCGTTCGACGCGATCGACATCACCGCCACCGAGATCAACCTGACCGGCATGATCTACGGCAACGGGCAGCTCGGGCTCCACCCCTTCAGCGCGGGGCAGAACGTCGAGATTGCCGGCGCCTCCGACTCGGGCGGCGGCGTCCTCGACCTCACCGCCGCCGACCTCGCCATGCTCGGCGACGGCTTCAGCTCCATCTTCATCGGGCGGACCGACGGGACCGGCGCCTTCGGGATCCACGGCTTCACGTTCCTCGACTCGGTCGCCTTCGACACCAGTGGCAACATCCTGATCGACGGCCTGCTCGCGACCTCGGGCGCCGGGGACTCGATCACGCTCGGCGACAGCGTCGCCCAGTCCAGCCTGATCACCCTCGACGTCGGCGGCGCGACGATCACGACCAACAACGGCGACGTCACCGCCTACGGCTCGCTCAGGCTCGCCCAGACCTCCACCATCTCCACCGGCGCTGGCGCCGGCAACCTCATGGTCACCGGCGTCACCAACGCGATGGGCGCCGGCGTGCAGGGCCTGACCGTGACCGCCGGGACCGGCTCGATCGACATGAACACGATCGGCGCCACGACCGCCCTCGCCTCGCTCTCACTCATGGGCGGAAACATCGACCTCAACGGCATCGGGACCGCGATCGCGCAGGGCGTCACCGGCCTCGTCGGCGTCACCGCCTCGGGCCTGGTCACGCTCGACGGCGTGAGCTACAACGCCGCCCAGCACATGTGGACCGCCACCGGCGGGTACCTGGCCGCCTCGGACGTGGACTTCCTCGCCTCGACCGGCGTGGGCGTCAACATCGCCGGCGGCGACTTCACACTCGCCGGGAACTCGTTCAGCGCGATCACGAGCGGGCAGGACGTCATGATCTCGTCCGCCTTCGTCGGCTCGGGCATGATCGGCGAGACGTTCCTCGTCAACGCGAACGGTGGCGCCGTCTCTCTGGCCAGCCTCGGTTCCTCCGGCGCCCGCCTCGCCTCGGTCGAGGTCAGGGGCGCGACCATCTCCCTCCACGACGTCTACACCCTCGAGCAGGTCGGCGCCTCGGGCGACCAGACCTTCGTCGGCGACCTCACCCTCGCAAGCACATACGACTCCATGGGCGGTGACATCCTCTTCGACGGCGACGTGCTCGGCCTGAGCACCGTCGTCGCCGACGCCGCGGGCGGGACCATCACCTTCACCGGCACGAACCTGTCCGCGCCCGTCTGGGACCTCACCGCCGCCTTCTACGACTTCACCGGCTCGCCCTCCGTGTTCATGGAGGCGACCGGCGGCAACCTGACGTTCAACGGCGGGCAGATCCGCCTCATGGGCCCCAGCGACATCACCTTCGAGGCTCTCTTCGGCACGAGCGACATCACCCTCGCCAACATCTGGGGCAACGGGACGGAGGATCTGATCGCGACGGCGACGGGGACGATCTTCACCAACGGCGCCGGCTCGAGCGCCGCGACGGGCGTCGACACCACGACCTTCACCGCTGAGGAGATCGACTTCTCGGGCGCCGACTTCTGGACCAACTTCGCCACGCTCGCCCCTTACATGGCGGGGACGGACGTGAACGTCGCGATGGGCGTCTCGGGCACGAGCCTGGACCTCACCGCCGCCGAGCTGAACTCGCTGAAGGGCCTGGACGAGCTGTACATCGGGCGCCTGGACGGCACGGGCCTGATGAGCGTCGGCGCCCTGACGCTCTCGTCATACCTCGAGCTCCAGATGCAGGGCGTGGGCGGGGGGATCGAGCTCTGGGGACCGCTCACCATCACCGGCGGCAACGACGTCTACTTCCGTTCCGACGACCCCATGGTCCTCGGCGGCGCCGTCACCACCCAGGGTGGCGACTTCTTCTGCGACACCAACATCCTCGTCACCGGGACCGCCTCGATCACGACCGGCGGCGGGGACATCAACCTCCACTACGCCTTCGACGGCCTGACCGACGGCGATGGCGACCTCTCCATCGACTACGGCTCCGGGACCATCAACTTCCTCGACACCCCGTACGGGTACGGGTTCATCAACCGCCTCAACACCCTCCACGTCACGGGCGATCTGATCACGCTGCACTTCGCCCGCACCGCGGGCTCGCAGACCTTCTCAGGCGTCACGATGCTCGACGACGGGCTCGGCGGCGCCGTCGTCGACGCCCTCGACGGGCCCATCACCTTCGAGGACGACGTCTACGTCCAGGGACTCGCCCAGATCACGATGGGCGGCGTTCACCAGACGACGTTCATGGGCGACGTCTTCGGCATGAACACGGGCGCCGACATCCTCCACGTCGACGCCGGCGCATCGGGCACGGTCCGCTTCGAGGGGAATATCGGCACGACCTCCAAGGAGCTCGAGTCGCTCTTCATCGACGACGCGGTCGCGACCACCTTCCTCGGCAACGTCTATGTGGACGACCAGCTCGACATCACGGGCGACGCGGTCCTCGACGCCTCGGGCGATCCCGACCACGTGCTCGTGTTCTGCGGCAACGACGTCACCTTCCGCAACGCCCTGTACTCCAGCGTCCAGGGCGCCTCGGGCATCGACGTCTGGGCCAGCGGCCTGACGACCTTCATGGGCCCCGTCGGCGACGGCGCGGGACGCCTCCGCTCCATCGCCACCGACGCGCCGGGCACGACGATCATCGCCGACGACATCTCGACCCAGTTCGGCATGACCTTCGGCGACGACGTCCTCATCGCCGGCACGCCCACCCTGCGTACCTACGACACCGGCGTCGCCGGCTCGATCTACTTCTGGAAGACCGTCAACGCCGACGGCAACCCGGGTCGCACGCTGACGGTGCTCACCGACCTGACCAGCATCGGCCTGGTCGGGGGCGTGCCCAACCCGAACGTCCCGATCATCCACTTCGTGGGCGACATCGGCACGGGCGTGGGGGGCCAGCTCGCCGAGCTGAACCTGAACTACTCGCTCTCCTTGGGCATCGACGGGCACATCGACGTGCCGGTGGGCGCCACGATCGTGCTGGGTGACGCCGCGGCCTTCCTCGGCTCGGGCACGATGCGCGACTTCACCCTCAACGTGCAGACCCTCAACATGGGCTTCAACGAGAAGATCGGCGTGCCCGGGGCGCTGCACCTGACCGCGACGCTCGCCGCCCGCCTGGGCGACATCACCGCCGCGGGCGACCTCTTCGTCACGACGCCCTCGCTCACGATCCTGACCCGCGTCCCGGGCCAGGTGTACGACCCGATCACGGGGATGGCCGCCTTCGACGACGGCGTGGACTTCATCTCGGGCGGCACCCAGATCGTCTTCACGACCGGCTCGATCACGCTCGAGGGCTCGGGCGACGACCCCAGCTTCGCCGTCTCGGGCGGCAACGTCACCGTCAGCGAGCCATTCGAGATCCGTTCGTTCTCCGAGCAGGTCTCGGCGCTCATGTCTGGCGTGATCGTGCTGGACGTTCGCTCGCTCGGCCCGACGAACACGAACGTGGCCGAGGCGATCGCCGCCGCGGTCCCGCGCGAGAGCCAGTCGGGCACCATCTCGGAGGACACGACGGTCGGTCTGGCCGCCCAGGAGGTCCTCCGCGAGCTGGGCATCTACCCCAGGGCGTCGCTGACCGACCCGCACCTGACCGACGCGGAGCGGACGGCCCTGCTCGAGGCGGTGCTCGAGGCGATGCTGGGCATGGCGGTCTACAACGACCTCCCCGGCGCCGCCGAGCCCGAGTACACCGAGGTCACGGTCGACCGCCTCGAGCTCGAGCTGGTCGATGACATCCTGGCCGAGTACCGGTCCCTGTTCCGCGTCGAGCGGGTGGACCCGGAAACGGGCGAGACGATCGTCGAGGACCGTCGGGCCCACATCCGCGACACCTTGTCTGCGGCGGTCATCCTCTACTTCGAGACCCTGGACACCGACGAGTTCGACCCCGAGCAGTTCATGGCCTTCCTCCAGGAGCACGGCGAGCAGACCAGCGAGGCCCTCGGGTACGTCACCGAGCTCCGCCGCCTGTTCGGGCGCATCCGCCTGCTGGGTCTGTCGTCGCGTGAGGTGGCGGGGGTGAAGAGCGCCCTGTTCGGCGCGGTCCGCCCGGGCGATCTGACGACGTCGCAGATCGAGGCGCTGCTCGACCCGTCCTCGGCGCCGGCGGCGTCAAAGTAACGTTTGCATCCGCATTTGCGGGGCGACACGCGGGGCTCCCTTTGTGGAGTCTTGCTTGTCGTGCGCTTGACGCAATACTTCCCCTTTGGGTCCGTGAGGACCGATGCCAGCGCCACACAGCCCGAAGGGAGTCAGCCGCATGGACCGGATGAGCGTCAGGGAGGAGGCGATTGCGTCAGCCACCGAGTGGGAGGTCGTGTCGGGCCGCTTCCAGGCCGGTCGGGAGCGGGTCGACGAGATCTACGCCCGCGACGTCTTCACGCTCCGCGCCATGCGCGAGCGCCTGCCCAAGGACACCTTCCGCGCCGTCCAGGGCGTGATCGAGCGCGGCGAGCGCCTCGCCGCCCACCAGGCCGACGTCATCGCCTCCGCGATGAAGGACTGGGCCCTCGAACGCGGCGCCACCCACTACACCCACTGGTTCCACCCGCTCACGGGCCTCACCGCCGAGAAGCACGACTCGCTCGTCATCCCCGACGGCCAGGGGCACGTCCTCTTCGGCCTCTCGGGCAAGGAGCTCATCCAGGGCGAGCCCGACGCCTCCAGCTTCCCCTCGGGCGGCCTGCGCGCCACCTTCGAGGCCCGCGGCTACACCGCCTGGGACGTCACCAGCCCCGCCTTCATCGTGCGGGGCGCCAACTGCGCGACCCTGTGCATCCCGACCGCCTTTGTGAGCTACAACGGCCAGGCCCTCGACAAGAAGATCCCTCTCCTGCGCTCCATCGAAGCGCTCTCCTCCCAGGCGATGCGGATCCTCAAGATCTTCGGGACCGATGCGGGCGTGAACCGCGTCCACACCACCCTCGGCACCGAGCAGGAGTACTTCCTGGTCGATCGCCGCCTCTACTTCGCCCGCCCGGACCTGGTCAGTTGCGAGCGGACGCTCTTCGGCGCCGCCCCGCCCAAGCACCAGCAGCTCGAGGACCACTACTTCGGGGCGATCCCCAACCGCGTCCTCGCCTTCATGGCCGAGGTCGAGGACGAGCTCTACCGCCTGGGCGTGCCTGTCAAGACCCGTCACAACGAGGTGGCGCCGGGCCAGTACGAGCTCGCCCCGATCTTCGAGGAGACCAACGTCGCCTGCGATCACCAGATGCTCGTCATGGAGACGCTCAAACGGGTCGCCCCCCGTTTCGGCTTCACGGCCCTCCTCCACGAGAAGCCCTTCGCCGGCATGAACGGCTCGGGCAAGCACAACAACTGGTCCATGTCCACAGACACCGGCGTCAACCTCCTCGATCCCTCCGACGAGACCCACACCAACCTCCAGTTCATGACCTTCCTGTGCGCCGTCATCCGCGCGGTCCACCTCCACGGCGACCTCATCCGCGCCTCGGTCGCGACCGCCGCCAACGACCACCGCCTCGGCGCCAATGAAGCCCCACCCGCGATCATGTCCATCTTCCTGGGCGACATGCTCACGGACCTCATCGATCAGCTCGAGAAGGGAACGCCCGAGCGCACCAAGGAGGGCGGCCTGCTCGACCTGGGCTCGCGCTCCCTGCCCCCGATCCGGCGCGACCCGGGCGATCGCAACCGCACGAGCCCCTTCGCGTTCACGGGCAACAAGTTCGAGCTGCGCGCCGTCGGCTCGTCGGCCGCCGTCGCCTGGCCCAACACCGTCATCAACACGATCGTCGCCGAGTCGCTCGACCACATCGCCTCGGGCCTGGAGAAGCGTCTGGGCTCGGACCGCTCGGCGGCGAAGATCCAGACCGCCGTCCACGAGACGCTCCGCGAGCTCATCAAGGCCCACAAGGCGGTCGTCTTCAACGGCGACAACTACACCACCGCCTGGCACGAGGAGGCCAAGCGCCGGGGCCTGCCCAACCTGCGTGACACCGCCGAGGCGTTGCCCGTGCTCCGTTCGGACAAGGCGGCGGCGATGTTCGAGAAATACGCCGTGCTGTCCCGCTCCGAGCTCGAGTCCCGCGTCAACATCTTCTGCGAGAAGTTCGCGACCCAGTGCGGCATCGAGTCGCACCAGATGGCCTCGATCGGGCGGACGATGATCCTGCCCGCGGCGATGGAGCACCAGCGTCGCCTGGCCGAGACGGTCGCCGCGACGCAGGGGGCGGGCGTGGACGCCGAGGGCGCCCGCGCCGCCCTTGAGGACTTCGCCGACCTGGCGTCGCGCTTCCGCGAGAAGATCGAGACGCTCGAGGAGGTGTCGCGCCACGAGGCGGGCGACCCGGTCGAGCACGCCAAGCACATCGCCGCTACCGTCCGCCCGGCGATGGCCGACCTGCGTGCGATCGGTGACGACCTGGAGCGCTCGATCGCCGACGACCTGTGGCCGATGCCGAACTACCGGGAGTTGTTGACGATCAGGTAGTCGCCGCGTCAGTCCTACGGCGTCGGCGCCGCGTCGATCGCCCACACCCGGTCGAAGCAGACGAAACCGTTCTGCGCCGCCTCGATCACGATGACGGGCGGGTTGGAGCCGATGCCGACCGTCTGCGAGACCCACCCGCTGTCGAAGTGCACCGGGCGCGGGTCGCCCCGGTTGAGGCGCAGGTCGAGTGTCAGGCGATGGGGCGGCACGGGCGCCGCCGCCGCGAGGTTGATGCGGTACATGCCGCTCCCGTCGCCCACGATGAAGGGCGGGTCGGTGATCGCGTCCTCGACCGAACGCCAGTGGATCCGGACCAGCGCCCACTCCTCGTAGAGCCCTTCGATCGAGGCCGCGGCCGGGCTTAGCCGGACGAGCCCGAACGCGCCGCGCACGTCGACCTCCGTCAGCAGGCAGTCACACGGGTCGTAGCACCCCTCGCGGAAGACGCTCCCCGGGCGCAGGGCGTATGGGATGATCTCGCCCACCGGCACGGGTCGGGCGATCAGGTGGAAGGCCTGGCCGAAGCACTCGCCGGAGTCGGCGGGGAGGAGGTCGATCACGAGCGTGCCGAACTGCTCGATGGGCGCCCACCCCGAGTCGAAGGGCGTAGGAGGCATGCCGTCGATGCTGAGGTGGAGGCGCATGCGAATCTGGACGACCGGCGTGGGGCCAGGGCTGCCGATCTCGAGGACACCCCCGCCGAAGATCTCGCGCTCCTCGCCATTGATCGTGGCGAGCCAGTTCACGTCCCGAACCGCCCAGCGCCGGATCGGGTCCGCGATCGCTTGGCGGGGCATGGGGGCGAGCACGAAAGCGCCGCGGAAGGCGTCGCCTTCTATGACGAGGCAGTCGCAGGGCGGGTCGATCCCGACGCACCCCTCGCTGTAGACCGAGTCGGGGGCGAGGCGGTAGACGATGCCGCCGGTGTCGACAGCCGCGTCACGGGGCCCCGTCTGGACTTCGACGCGCTGCCCGGCGGCCACACTCACGCACAGGGCGAGCGCCAGGGCGAGGACACTGGTGATCCGCGCATGCATGGCTCGCTCTCCTGTTTTCCAGAAATGCGATTCCCCTGGAGTATGCAGCGCGGATCGCGGTCGGTCAATCCCCAGTTTGTGGGCGCCCGGGCAAACCGGCCTGGACGCGATGGATGACGCCCGCGTCGCCCGATCACCCCCAAAAATGCAGCAGGCCCCCGGCGATCCAGCCAGGGGCCCCGGGGTTACGCGTGGTGCGAAGGGAGGGCGGTTCGAGGGGACGACGCCTCGCCTCCCTCGGCGCCGGCACCGCCTCAGGACCCGGAGGACATCGGGGGCACGTACCTGGGCTCGCTCGCGGGAGCCTGATCACGAAGTGCGCGCCGCCTGGGGTGGGCGGCTGCGCTGCCCGCCGACCTCGGAGACGGGGTCGGCGAGGATTTGGTGTGGATCTCTCGGCCCGCTGCCACCGTAACGGGCAGAACAAGGCGGTCCCGTTTCGACTGATGGGCGTGATCGAACCGATGTCAATACACTCCCTACCAGGAAGGAGGACCCTTGGCCTCAAACTCGCTATTGACCGAACGCGGCATGGTTCGCCGGGCGATTCCCGGTCTCTATCCGGCATTGGATATCTGCCGCGATCACTATCATGTCGCGAAGGAACTTACGATCGGGAAGAACATCGCCGACGTTATCTTCTTCCGCTCGGATGATGATGCCGTATGGCCTGAGGCGCCGCTCTCCGCTGCCGAGAGTGTAATCCTCTCGATCGTGCGTCTCAGGACCTCGGCACGCCTGAACACGATCGCTCGACACGCCTTTCTCTCGATCGACGAAGTCGAGGATGCGGTCATGGGTCGGCTCGCGGAATGGGACCTTGTCCGGATTGGAGATCGTGGGATGGTGGAGGCGACGAGGGCGTGGGCCGATCAGTCAGAAGTCATCACGATCGAGGCCAAGCTGACCAAGTGGCGGGATGCTCTCAGTCAGGCGATCTCATACCGGCACTATTCAGACCGATCGTACGTCCTCCTGCCCCATTTTTGTGTGGGTGCTGCCGTTCGCAACCTACATGAGTTCAAGATCGCTGGCGTAGGCCTATTGTCATATAGCCCGAACGAAGTAGAGAAGATTCTTGAAGCCAAACCCAGTAGACTACACCTCTGGCAACGCGAGTACGCGTTGTCAAGATTGACGCAGCCACGTGGTCGGAGGACCACTCGTGTCCGACGGACTGATCGATCACATCCGACCTCACCTGTCCGCAGGGCTGGAGGTTGAGGGCCCTCTCGGGTCGGCTGGTGGTCAAGGTGCTGTGCTAAAGGGGAAGTTCAACGGCGCGCCCGCGGCGATCAAGGTTTTTCGTCCTGAGACGGATCATCGCCGTGTCGATCGCGAGATTGAACTACTTTCAAACCTGGCGTGCCCGCGCGTTGTGAAGTTGCTCCATGCCGAGACGCTGGAGATCGAGGGAGAGAGTCTTCGTGTGCTGGCCTACGAACTTCACACCGGCGGAGACTTGACTCGCCACCTCGCGAATACGGCACCTCCGCTCACTCCAGTTGAGTTGGTGAAGATTGGTCATGAGGTTGGCATCGCTGTAGAAGAACTCTGGAAGCGGAAGATTGTCCACCGCGACATCAAGCCGGCGAATATCGTCGAGGGTAACGACGGTGGTTGCGTACTCGTTGACGTAGGTCTGGCGAGGCACGTCGATCGGTCCAACATCACCCTTGGAGGAGCGCCTGGTACTCGGGGGTTTCGTTCACCAGAGCAGGCGCGCGGGCGTAAGTCGCTCACCATCCATTCGGATGCTTGGTCGCTGGGAGTGACCCTGTTCATTCTTGCGGCGAAGCGTCACCCATTCGGGAACCAGGATGTTGTGAATCCAACTACCGTGAACATGACCCCTTTGCGGGCTCGCGGGGACCTGGATCCTCTGCTGATAGATACGATTCAACAGATGCTGAGCTTCGTTCCATCCCGCCGGCCCTCCAATCTGGTCGAGCGGTTCGCGACGATCGGAGGTTAGTCATGTTCGCACTGAACGAGGGAAGCAAGTGGGGGTCCTCGAAGTATGCGGAGTCGCTCCACGGTGTCGTCTACATGCCGATGTCGAACCATATTGTTCGTATGAGGCGGAGGCCTCTCGGTGACGTGGCCTGGCAGCTATTCGATCCGCAGCTCTACCTCACGGGTCTCGACTGTGAGCAGGCCACAAAGGTATGCTCTCGCCTCGCGACGTATCCGTGGTTTGGGGTGGAGGAGATCCCCGAGTTCGATAGTGATGCCGGTGGCCAGCGAGATTGGGAACACGACGTTCAAGACGTTGTGTGCGATGAATGGCATGGTGAACTCCCCGACGAAGTGACTGAGATTCGCGGAGCATCACTGGCAGCAATCGAGTTCCAAGCCGAGATCAGTTGCTCGCACATCATCCTTCCAACCCCTTTGATCTCCGAGCGTGAGGATGAAGCGGAAACTCAGGCGATCTGGGTAGACGAAGGACTAGCGGCAGCCGAGGATGCGGATGTTGGTCAGCCGGTCATAGCAACGGTGGCGATCAGTGAAGCCGTATTGAATACCGCTGCGTTTGAACAGGGCGGATTTCTCGATACGGTAGTTGATCAGATCACGTCACGCGAGGGCCTGTCTGGTGTCTACATCGTCATCGCCCAGACAGAAGCGAACCACCCATTGAGTCCGCCCTACGAGGTTACGGCTGCGTACGCACATCTCACCCGTGCCTTTGTCGAGTACGGACATGATTTCGTCTTCGTCAACTTCGCGGACACCTTCGGCATCGCATGCCTTGGGCTCGGAGCTACCGCCTTTGCCACTGGGCCGACCCAGAACCTGCGCCGCTTATCGCTAGCGGGCTTCCGAGATACCGGTGGGGGACCGTTCCCTCGGTACTACTCTCACCGCGCCGTCGGCGAGTTCTTACCGGATAGTGATCTTCGGCATGTCGCTGCAAAGCGTTTGTTGCGCAGGGTCGAGGACCGAACGAGATACAGTCGAGATCTCTTGCAAGCCCTGGCGCAGACTGGGCGAGCGAACACTGTTGCGAACTGGATCGAGTCACGCAACAACGTCTTCAAGGCTGCTCAACCCCACTTCATCACCAGAATGATCCTTGAGGGGGAGGCGTATGGCAGCAGGGACCTCGGGCAGCGATCAGCGCGGGCTGAAAGTTGGTTGGACGACGCTGTCGTGAACCAGGCGTTTCTTGCCGACCGGTTGGAGGACACAGGCGCTCAGCCGAACTACGCCCCCGCCTCGGACTGGCTCGCCCAGTTCCGAGATCTGGTGTGATGGGGGAACGTTGAAGAGTTCTAGGACCTGGGCTTTGCTACCCGGTCCGCTAGCCCTGTTCGGTGTGGAACCGGCGCGGAACCGGGCTCGGGTACCCCCGAACAGGGAGGCCTCAGTCCATGAAAAACGGCCCTGACGGGCCGTAAGAAGCACGGGCGGAAGGATTCGAACCCTCAACCTCCTGATCCGTAGTCAGGTGCTCTATCCAGTTGAGCTACGCCCGCGTGTGACCGCCGACGATACGCCGAGGGGCTCGGGGCGGCAAGTTGCCCCGGGGGCGCCGAGGGAACGCCACGGGCGCCCGGTTGATTCCGGGCGTCCGGCGGCAATGATTGGGGTCCGTGCCCGGGGCCTTGGGAGGCGCCGGGGACCGGACAGACCACGCAGAGGATCGCATGGCCCACTCAGCATCGGCGAAGAAGAGGATCCGTCAGAACGCCAGCCGTCGCGCCGTCAACCGGTGGCGCCTCCGCACCATGCGTCTGGCGATCAAGGACTTCAACACGAAGGTCGCCGCCGGTGACGCCAAGGGCGCGGGCGAGTCCTTCCAGTCCTGCGTGAGCGTGATCGACCGGACGGCCCAGAAGGGCGTGATCCACAAGAACCAGGCGGCCCGTCGCAAGAGCCGCATGAGCGCCCGCCTCAAAGCGATCTCCGCCAAGGGCAAGTAGGCCACCTCCGAGTCCGACCATCGATCCCCGCTCGGCGGGGATTTTTTCTGCGCCCAACCTGGCGGCGTGCATGACGCCGGCCTCGGGCGGGCGAGCATCGGGAGGATGGCGGACGTATCCTCGCGGCTCGATGGCCACGGATGGTCGATCAAGGTCGGGCATGGAGGCCCAGCCCCTCGCGCCGCCGACGGGGTACCTCGAGCTGTCGCGCGGAGCGTGGCACTCGCTGCTCTTCGTGCTCCCGCTCATCGTGATCTTCGAGGTCGGCTCGGCTCTGTACCTGAGCGAGATCGACCGGACCGTCGCCGCCTTCCGGATCATCGCGCAGGCGTACCGAGCGCTGGGCGCGTACGGCATGCACCTGCCTGCTTTCGCCCTGGTCTGCATCCTCCTCCTCCAGCACGTGTTCTCGAAGGCGTCGTGGCGCGTCCGCCCGATCGTGCCCGCGGCGATGGTCGTCGAGGCCGCCGTCTGGACCGCGCCACTCACCATCGCCGCACTCCTGCTCGCCCCCGGGCCGGCGGCGGCAACGGATGGGACGGCGAGCCTCGAGGACTGGTCCTGGCAGGCTCGTCTCACCATCGCCGTCGGAGCGGGGCTGTACGAGGAACTCCTCTTCCGCGTCGCCCTCATCGCACTCGTCCATTTCCTGGCCAAGGACGTCCTGGGCCTGAAGGAGACCGCGTCGATGCTGATCGCACTGGTGATATCCAGCACGGCGTTCGTCGCGTACCACGACATCGGCGGGGGCGCCGAGGGGGTGGAGCAGACCATCTTCCTCGCCCTCGCCGGGCTGTACTTCGGGTCGCTGTACCTCTCGCGTGGTTTCGGGATCGCGGTGGGGGTGCATGCGCTGTACGACGTGCTCGCCCTGCTCGTGATCGGACGGTATTAGGACGCGGCCTGGCCCGTTTGGGGGGGTGGTTCGGGATATGCAAGGCGGACCGGTGGCGCGATCACGCGCGCGTGTCGCCCGGGGCGCGTTGTGGACGACCGGGCGCGGAAACCTCTATACTCGCTCTGGCGCGAGCCGATGTTGGGGCGGGCACGCCCCGGCACGTGCCGGGCGGGAGAGAGTGCGAAAGGCGTCCCTGGTGGGGGACGTCGCGCGGCAATCTCGGCGGGAGAACTGCCCATGGGCATCGACTTCGCGATCGACGAGCTGTACGCCACCGGGTGGACCGCCCTCGACTCGTCGGGGTGCGAGCACCACGCCGACGGCAGGGCCTATCCCTCCCCGGACACGGTTCGCAGAGAGTTCGACCAAGCCGGATTCGATCTCTCGCTCCGCCACATCCAGCTCTTTGACTGTTATCGGGCGGAGTGGCGTGATCGGAGCGGGGCGGCGGCGGGAGCGGTCGTGGGGCAGACCGAGGCCGAGGCGGCGGTCTACGCCCTGAGCCAGCTCCGCAGGGCCCTGGCGATCGCCGGGGCGCCCTCTCGCCCGACGCCGGCGCCCGCCTCGGCTTGACCCGGGCGGCTCCCGAGATACGGTTGTCCCAGCCTGACAAGGCCCTCGAGGCCCCATCGTCTAGTCTGGTCCAGGACGTCAGGTTCTCATCCTGAAAACGGGGGTTCGAATCCCCCTGGGGTCATTACCCGCCCGGGCCGCGCCTGCGTCCCGGGCGGTGTGACTTTTGCCGCCAGATCAGGGGGTTCCCTGGGGAGTTTGCATGAACCGGCTCGTCCGTCCAGCCGATCTGGCGTGATGGAGGCTACTCATGCAGGAACAGAACAAGGGTCCTGGTGGCGACGCGATCTGCTCGCAGTATGCCAACGACCCCGACATGGTCGAGATCGTGGAGTTGTTCGTGCGTGAGCTGCCCAAGCGGCTTTGCTCGCTCCGCGAGGCGTTCGAGCAGGACAACCACGACTCGCTCCGCACGCTCTCGCACCAACTCAAGGGCTCGGCGCCCGGGTACGGCTTCCCGTCGATCGGGAGGCTCGCCGGTCGTCTCGAGGCCACGCTACGCGAGCCGGACGCCTCCCAGGACGCGGTCCGGGGCCAGCTCGAGGATCTCATCGCGCTCTGCGAACGGGCAAGGGTCTCGTAGCCCATCACGCGGGGGGGGGCAATGCGGCGGTTTCGGTTCGGCGACAGTCACTGGGTCAAGGGCGGACGCGGATGAACTCGACCGGGCAACACGAGCGACAGCGCGTCCCGGTCGTCCTGCTGATCGACGACTGCGAGGACGTCCACCGCCTGCTCAAGACTCGCCTCCGCTTCGAGGCGTTCGAGATCGCGGCATCACTGAGCGGCGCAGAAGGCCTCGAACTCGTCCACAAGATCAAGCCCGCGATCATCCTCCTCGATCTGGACATGCCCGAGATGGACGGCTTCGAGGTGCTCCGCCGCCTCAAGGACGATCCCGAGGCGTCGGACATCCCGGTGCTCGTGATCTCGGGGATGCATTCGCCGCACGACAAGGTGACCGCCTTCGACCTCGGCGCCGTCGACTACATCACCAAGCCCTTCGATCTGACCGAGCTCCGGATGCGCGTCCGCTCGGCGATGCGGATGCGCCAGCTCGTCCTGATGCTCGCCCAGAAGGCGCAGATCGATGGATTGACCGGTCTCTGGAACCGCGCCTACTTCGACCGGAGGTGGTCCAACGAGACCTCCCGCATCAAGCGGTACGACGGCGCGCTCTCGCTGGCGCTACTCGACCTCGACCACTTCAAGGCGATCAACGACACGTACGGGCACCCCGCCGGCGACGAGGTCCTGCAGACCTTCGCCCACCAGATGCTCCAGGAGATCCGCCAGTCGGACGTCGCGTGCCGGTACGGGGGCGAGGAGTTCGCGATCATCATGCCCGACACCGCGCCCGAGCACGCCCGGACGGTGTGCGAGCGCATCCGAGTCCGCCTGGAGGAGACGGTCTGGCCCCGCCATCCCAACCGCCCGCTGACCGTGTCGGTCGGGATCGTCGG
This sequence comes from Phycisphaerales bacterium, assembly GCA_041402005.1. Taxonomy (GTDB): domain Bacteria; phylum Planctomycetota; class Phycisphaerae; order Phycisphaerales; family UBA1924; genus JAJRXR01. Next base: position 51,337 of record JAWKTB010000009.1, read on the forward strand.
GACGAGTGGCATGACGACGATGACCTCCAAGCGATGGCTCGAGCAGGTGGACAACCTGCTCTACCGGGCGAAGTCGGAGGGCCGCAACCGCGTCTGCACCGCGGACGTGACCATGCGCCCGCCGCGGATTGCCGACGCGGGGTGACCCGCTCGCGCCTCTCGGGGCCCGTACGATCCCGCCATGACCCAGGACCACGTGGACGCGAGGGTGACCCGCCTGGAGGAATCGGCGCTGTTCGCCGACCGCGCGGTCGACGCCCTCAACGAGGCGATCCGCGAGGTGACCGGCGCGATCGACCGCCTGTCGCGCCGGATCGAGGCGCTCGAGTCGCGTCTCGAGGAGGTCGCGGAGGAGAGCCAGCGCGGCGACCCGGGGCTCGAGCCCCCGCCCCACAGCGCCGGGCCCGACATCCCGCGCGACCCGCTCTGAGCTGATACGCCTAAGCCAGCAGCGACCGCCCGGTCATCTCCGCGGGGCGCTCGAGCCCCATCATGTCCAGCGCCGTCGGCGCGATGTCCGCGAGGCGTCCGCCCTCGCGGAGCTTCCGCCCACGTACTGACTGGCCCACGACGAAGAGTGGCACGTCGTACGTCGTGTGGGCGGTGTGGGGCGAGTCGGTCTCGGGGTCCCACATCTGCTCGGCGTTGCCGTGATCGGCGGTGATGATCAGCGATCCCCCCCGCGCCAGCGTCGCGTCCACGATCTTCCCCACGCACGCGTCCACCACCTCGCACGCCCGCACC
>JAWKTB010000010.1:0-32541 GCA_041402005.1 Phycisphaerales bacterium
CGCATCGACACGGCCAAGGGCGAGGTCACCTGGGCGAGTGGCGGACACCCGCCGGCGTTTCTCCGGGGCGTCGACGGCACGATCCGCGAGCTGGGCTCGACCGCCTTCGTCCTGGGCGCCTGCTCGGAGGACGATTTCGACGCCGAGCAGCAGACCTGCGTGTTCGCCCCGGGCGACTCACTCGTCGCGTACACCGACGGCGCCAGTGAGGCTCGCAATCCCTCGGGCAAGATGCTCCGGATCATGGGACTTCGCGGGATGGTCGCCGCCGAGGGGCGCGTGCCCGGCGGCGCGTGGCCCGAGCGGATCCTGGACATGGTCTCCGCCCACCGGGGCGGCCTGCCCATCGAGGATGACACCCTGGTGATCGAGATCTACCGCCCGGTCGGGGGCGTCGCGAGCCGGGCGCCCCAGGCGGCGGGCGCGTCGGACGCCGAACTCGAGCCCGAGGGCGCGGTCAGTCCTTGACCCCCTCGACGCGGGTCGGATCGGTGTACTTGGTCAGGGCATCCGCCAGGTCCACGGCGTTGATGTTCGCCAGGGTCGCCAGCCAGGCGAGCACGTCGGCGAACTCCTCGGCGAGGTTCGCACGCTCGGCGTCGGTGGGGGGCTTGGCGGGGCGGTTGTTGGCGGCCAGGGCGGTCGCCAGCTCGCCGAACTCCTCCGCGAGGTAGAGGAACGTCCCCCCCGTCCCCCGGGCGGAATCGGTCGCGAAGTACCGGCGCCGGATCAGCTCCTGGAAGGCCCGGACGGTGAGGTCGGCGTGGTCTGGGGTGGGCATGGGCGGATGGTATCGCGATGCGAGCGGGGGTTGTCCGGGGGCGGTCGGGGGCTAGTATTCGGGCCCTGCCCGGAGGTCCGGAAGCGGGGCGTGAGACCAGCTCGGGAAGCCCATGCCGACGATCAACCAGCTCATCCGCAAGCCCAGGCGTACCCCCAAGGCCAAGTCCAAGGTCCGCGACCTGGACAACTGCCCGCAGCGGCGCGGCGTCTGCCTGAGCGTGCGCACCACCACGCCCAAGAAGCCCAACTCCGCCCTCCGCAAGATCGCCCGCGTGCGACTGAGCAACGGCAAGGAAGTCACCGCCTACATCGGCGGCGAGGGGCACAACCTCCAGGAGCACTCGATCGTCCTCGTCAGAGGCGGACGTGTCCGCGACCTCCCGGGTGTTCGATATCACATCGTCCGCGGCTCCCTGGACACGCTCGGCGTGGACGGGCGCAAGCAGGGACGCTCGAAGTACGGCGCCAAGCGAGGGAAGTAGCAGCGGGGAACTCAGGCCGCCCCGTTGTTCGGGGCGGCTGGGCATTGGCGAGCCCAAGGGACTGTAAATCCCCCGCACTGAGTGCTGAGCAGGTTCAAATCCTGCCCGCCCCACTTGGATGACACTGGCAAGTAATCCCGCGGCGTCAGCCACGTCGGCGGGGTGAACAGACGGGCGCGACACCGCGCCGGATGAGCCGAAGGAGCATGGCATGTCTGGTCGTATCACCGCATCGCAAACCCAGCTCCGCCCGGACCCGAAGCACGGCGACAAGGTCCTGGCGAAGTTCACCAACTGCATCATGTACGACGGCAAGAAGACCGCCGCCCAGCGCGTGGTCTACGACGCCCTCGACGAGATCGACAAGAAGCTCGCCGCCATCGGCGAGGTCGAGAACAAGCCCAAGGACGGGATGGACGTCTTCCGGCGCGCCGTCGAGAACGTCAAGCCGTACGTCGAGGTCCGCTCCAAGCGCATCGGCGGCGCCAACTACCAGGTGCCCCTGCCCGTCAAGAGCAACCGCCAGCAGTCGCTGGCCTTCCGCTGGATCATCCAGGCGTGCCGGGGTGAGAAGGGGCGTCCGATGCACCAGAAGCTGGCGGACGAGCTGCTGGCGGCCAGCCGCGGCGAGGGCAAGGCGATGATGACCCGCGAGCAGACGCACCGCATGGCGGAGGCGAACAAGGCGTTCGCGCACTTCGCGAAGTAGGCATTGGGGATTGGGCAATAGGCATTCGGAAGAGGGGCTCCGGTGGAGCCCCTTTTCATTGCGCCCGCTTGGGGCGGTGGCTGGTGATGTCCCATTCACTGGCGAGGACGCCCCAGCCGAGGCGGTCGGTGACGCCGAGGCCCGGGACGTAGTAGTCCTGACGCTGCATCACCTCGCGGGTGAGGGCGAGCTTCTCGGGGACGCGTGCCGAGGCCTTGTTGTCGGCGGAGCAGAAGATCCGGACGCGGTTGAAGCCGAGCCCACCGGCGGACTGCGGGGCGAGCAGCTTCGAGATCCAGTGCGCCATCGCCTCGGTGCAGTAGCCCCGGCGTTGGCGGTCGGCGCGGATCCAGTACCCCGTCTCGACGCAGGCGGCGTCGCGCCGGATGTCGTGGAACCCAGTCCCGCCGACGAAGAGGCCGGTGTCGCGTTCGAAGATGCCCACGCCGATGCCCTCACTCGGCAGGGGCTTGGTCAGGCGGTTGATCCGCGTCGCGACGTACTCCATCGTCGAGGCGAGGGTGTAGTGGTCGGTCCGGGCCCAGGGCATCCAGGGCAGGAGCGCCTCGCGCGAGGCCACGATCGCCTCGAACATCATCGGCGGGTCTTCGAGCGTGAAGGGACGCACGAGCAGGCGGGGCGTCTCGACGTGCAGGTCGAGGGGCGTCGGCTCGGTCCAGGCGAAGCCCTCGTTGGGGTGGTGGGCTTCGGATTGGCAGCGGGTCATGAGGGGATCCCCTGAATACGATCCGTCGTGCGGGACGACGACCCACTGTATCGCTATCACCGCCAGACGCTGCTCGAGGGCTTCGGCATCGATGGGCAGCGCCGCCTGGGCGAGGGGCATGCGCTGGTCGTCGGGGTGGGCGCCCTGGGCTCGCCCGCGGCGGACCTGCTCGTGCGATCGGGCGTCGGGCGCGTGACGCTCGTCGACCGCGACGTCGTCGAGGTCACAAACCTCCAGCGCCAAACCCTCTTCGACGAGTCGGACGCGAGGGGCGGGCGGGCGAAGGCGGAGGCGGCCCGCCGGCGCCTGGGCTCGATCAACTCACAGGTCCGGGTCGAGGGCGTCGTCGCGGACGTTTCGGCGAGGACCGGCGAGGCGTTGATCCTGGACGGCCCCCTCGGGCGCGCGGGCGTGGTCGTGGACGGCACGGACAACTTCGAGACGCGATTCCTGCTCAACGACGTGAGCGTGAAGCACGGGATCCCGTATGTCTACGCCGGGGCGGTCGGCACGCGGGCGATGAGCGCGACGTTCCGCCCGCCCGAGACCGCCTGCCTGCGATGCCTCTTCGACGCGCCAATCGCGGGGACGGGAGAGACGTGCGACAGCGTGGGCGTGCTGGCGCCCGTCGCGGCGATGGTGGGGGCCTACCAGGCGGTCGAGGCGATCAAGATACTTCTCGGACGTACGGACCTCTCGAACCCATCGCTCCTGAGTTTCGACCCGTGGCTCGGGCGGAGGACGCGGATCGACCTGTCGGACGCGAAACGGGCGGACTGTCCGTGCTGCGGCGAGCGTCGTTTCGAGTTCCTCGCCGGAGCCCGGGGCGGGCGGACGACCTCGATGTGCGGGCAGGGCGCGGTCCAGGTCTCGCCTGGGGACGACATCGGCGAGGTCGATCTGGGCGCGGTTCTCAAACGTTTGTCGATCCACGGGGCCTTCGCGCTCGAAGAGGGCGTCGTCAGGGGCGCGCTGAGCGCCGAGAGCGGTGACGACGGCGGGCCTGTGCGTCTGACCGTCTTCCAGGATGGACGCGCGATCGTCCATGGCACGACCGAGGCGGCGCGCGCCCGGGGCGTGTACGCCAAGTACGTCGGTGGTTAGACCGGGGACCGACTTGGAGCAAGGAGGCCCCCGGTGGGCGAGCTGTCAGAGGTCATCTGGGCGAATGCGGTCCGCACGTGCGAGATCGGCAAGGCGCTGGCGCGGGACATCCCGATCGAGAACTTCGCACGCTTGCCCATGGGCGAGGGCGGGCCGATCTTCATGAACCATCCGGCTTTCGTCTATGGGCATTTGTCCCTGTACCCGGCCCGCGTGCTGAAGATGGCGGGCCTCAACCCGCAGCTCGCCGCGGTTCCCTACTGGTACGAGGAGGTGTTCGGCTCGGGCACGATCTGCCGCGACGATCCCTTCGCCGAGATCTACCCCGACAAGAACGAGATCATGGGCCAGTTCGACCGGAGCCTGGGGGTGACGGCGGACCTGGTCCGCCAGCTGCCCGACGAGATCATGGAGGAGACGCACACGATGAGCCCGGAGTTCGGCTCGATGCTGCTATCGTTGGGCGCCGCGGCGGAGTACCTTCTCAACAACCACCCCATGTTCCACCTCGGTCAGGTCAGCGCGTGGCGACGCTGCATGGGCCTCGAGGCGGCGCAGTGGTGACGGACGGGAGTGATCCATGGGATACATGTCGGAGCTGATCGGCGCGTGCGGGCAGCGGTCCATCGGGATCGCCGCCATGATGAACAAGGGCGTCACGCCCGAGATGTTCGCCCGACTGCCGACGAAGGACGGCAAGCCGGTCCAGACGAATCACCCCGCGTTCGTGTACGGGCACCTGTCGATCTACCCGGCGCGCCTCCTGGAGATGGCGGGCGAGGACCCGTCGGCGGTGGCGCTGCCTGAGGAGCAGCTCGCTCTGTTCACGCCCAAGGCCGAGTGCCTCGACGACCCGGAGGGGACGATCTACCCGCCGATGCCGGACGTCATGCAGCGGTTCATGGACGGGTACACCAAGGCGCTCCAGCGATTCGGGGAGTGGGACGACGCGAAGCTCGCGGGGCCACACCAGGGCGCGGAGGCGTACCAGAAGCTGGCGCCGACGCTGGGCATCGCCGCGACCTTCTTCCTCACCACGCACATGGCGATGCACCTGGGCCAGGTGAGCGCGTGGCGGCGCTTCATGGGGCTGGGGTCGGTCTTCGGGTGAGGGTCGAATCCCAGCCGCGAGCGTGAGCTCGCGAGTGGTTCGATGGACGTCTCGAGCTCACGCTCGCGGCTGGGTTCAGAGCGGGCGCACGAAGGGGTTGGATCGCTTCTCACGCCCGATCGTCGTTTCCGGGCCGTGACCGGGCAGCACTCGCGTCTCGTCAGGAAGCGTGTACAGCCTGGTGCGGATCGAGTCGGCGAGCGTTCTCTGATCCGCGTTCGGGAAGTCGGTCCGTCCGATCGAGCCGGCGAACAGGGCGTCGCCGACGATCGCGACCCCCGAGGGCTCGTGGTAGAGCGTGATCCCGCCCGGCGAGTGCCCGGGTGTATGAAGGACCGCCCAGCGATCGCCGGCCAGTTCGAGTGTCTCGGCGTCGTGCAGGAGGCGGGTCGCGCTCGGCCCGACGACGGGGAAGCCCATCGCGGCCGACAGGTTCAGTTCCGGCTCGGCGAGCCAGCGTGACTCACTCTCATGCACCCAGATCGGCACGCCCGGGAACGCGCGGCGAACGTCGAACAGCCCCGCGATGTGGTCCGCGTGGCAGTGCGTCAGCACGACCGCCTCGGGCGCCAGCCCGAGCTCACGCACGCGTTTGACCATGGCGCCGGGCGTGAATCCGGCGTCCGCGATCCAGCAGCTCGCCGGGGCGTCCGGGGTCTCCTCGCGACGAACCACGTAGCAGTTCGTCTGGACCGGGCCGAGGGTGAAGACCTCGATGATCGGGGCGTGATTTGGCATTTCTGGCGGCGCCACTCGGGCAGGAGGGACCCGTACAATGTGGGCGGGGGCAAGATAGCCGATCGGAGGGCGCCCATGCGTGGCCTGATCCGCAACATCGACCAGACGCCACGCAAGGGCGTGGAGATGGAAGGCGTCGAGGGCGCCTCGATGGCGATCATGGTGGGGCGTGCCGACGGGGCGCCGCACTTCTCGCTCCGCCAGTTCCAGGTCGAGCCGGGCGGGCACACGCCGCGTCACCAGCACGACTACGAGCACGAGGTCTATGTCGTCTCCGGCTCGGGCACGGTCCTGCTCAACGGCGAGGAGAACCCGATCCGGGGCGGCGACGTCGTTTTCGTTCCGGCGAACCACGAGCACCAGTTCCGGGCTTCGGGCGGGGGCGAGCCCCTCCGGTTCCTGTGCGCCGTTCCGGTCGAGCAGAACTGCGGCGGCCCGGTCCCGGGAAGCTGATCGAGGTGAGATGAGCCAGAACGCGGCATCAGGGCATGGCTGGTGGGTGATCGCGGCGTACGTCGGCGCGGGCGTCGTCGGCATCGGTCTGATCGTGCAGGGTGTCGCCACGAGTTCGGACGCGCTGCTCGCGGCCGGCGCGTTGGGTCTCATCGTGGTCGCCGCGACCGCGCCGCTGGCGGCGCTCCGGGCGCGGGGCGCCTCGACCGTGGGTGGCGCCGACGACGGGTCACTCCGGGCGGAGATTGGCGAGCTTGGGCGCCAGATCGAGCGTCTGGGCGAGATGAGCGCGCTCTCGGACGACGCCCGGCGCGTCCTCAATCGTCGGCGAGAGCGCGAGCTGCTTCGGGCCGCGATCGAGGAGGACATCTCGGTCGAGGACTGGGACGCGGCGATGGTGCTCGTCAAGGAGCTTGCCGAGCGGTTCGGGTACCGCGCCGACGCCGAGGAGTTCCGCGAGCGAATCGAGACGGCCCGGTTCCAGACGGTGGACCGGCGCGTCGCGGACGCGGTCGCCAGGCTCGACCGCCTGATCACGCAGCTGCGTTGGGACGAGGCGTTCGCCGAGGCGGGGCGTGTCACGCGTCTGTTCCCGGACTCGCCCCGGGTCGAGGGCCTGCGCCACCGCGTCGAGCACGCACGGGCACGCTACAAGTCGGACCTGGAGCGTCGCTTCCTGCACGCCGCCCAGAACGGGCAGATCGACGACGCGATGGAGTTGCTCAAGGAGCTCGACGGCTTCCTGACCGAGGCCGAGGCCGAGCCCTATCGCGAGGTCGCCCGGGGCGTCATCGGCAAGGCCCGCGAGAACCTGGGCGTGCAGTTCAAGCTCGCGGTGCAGGACAAGGACTGGCCCCGCGCCCTGGAGGCGGGAGAGCGCGTGCTGGCCGAGTTCCCCAACACGCGGATGGCCGAGGAGATCCGCGAGATGATCGACGGCCTGCGCACGCGGGCGGCGGCGATGTCCTAGTCGTGGGGGGCTGGCGGGGCGGCGCCGGGTTCTGAGCGAGCCCTGTGCTTCGACGCCGACGATCCGCGCCACGAACAGACCAGCAGCGCGCCGATCCCGACGAGCAGGAAAAGGTCGGCGACGTTGGAGACGTACGGCCAGACGTCGCCCGAGCCGCTCGGCCAGGCGATGCCGAAGGGCAGCTTCACGCCCGGCAGCGGGTGGATGAAGTCACGGACGCAGGCGTACACGATCCGGTCGTAGAGGTTTCCCAGTCCGCCGGCGATGAGCAGGGCGAGGGCGATGTGCGCCGCGCGATCGCGGGAGGTCGTCCAGCGTGCGAAGACGACCATCGCGAACACGAGGGCGACCATCGTGAACAGGATGAAGAACCAGCGCTGCCCGGCGCCGATGCCGAAGACCGCGCCCGGGTTGAGCACCAGCGTGAACTCGAGCACGCTCGGGATCACCTTCACCGGGTGGTGGTCCCGCACGAGCGCGTCCAGGGGAACTCCCGAGAGCACGTCCGCCCGGCGCACGTGCACCGGCGCCCCGGCCACCTGGGCGAAGGCGAGGCTCTTGGTCCACAAGTCGAGCGCCAGTGCGACGGCGGTGCATGCGAGCAGCAGGGCCCAGGCGCCGGCGGAGGAGCCGGCGCGCCGCGGGGGTTCGCTGCGCTTGGGTTCAGGGGCGGCGCCCGCCACCGGGGGCTGGACGCCCTCGTCGCTCACGCCCGGTATCCGGAGCGACGCTCGAGCTCCCGGGCCGCCTCGATCGAGTACCGCGCCCAGGGCAGCTCCTCGAGGCGTGTCTTGCTGATCGGCTTGCCCGTCAGCTCGCAGACGCCGAACGTCTTGTCCGCGATCCGCTGCAGGGCGTCGTCGATCTCCTTGATCAGGCGCCGGTCGGCGGCCGCCAGATCGAGCGACAGCGACTGGTCGTAGCTGTCCGACCCTTGCTCGGCGAAGTGCTGGGGCGTGTGGCTCAGCCCGCCCGACTCGGAGCGGAGCGCACCCGTCTCCATGGTGGACATGTCGCCGAAGAGCTCCGCCCGCTTGGCGAGCAGGATTGCACGGAACTTGTCCAGCTCGCGCTTGTTGAAGGGGGTCTTGATCTTCTTGTCGGAGCGCTCGGTCGCGGCCCGCTCGCGCGCCGCCTCGGCCGCACGGCTCGGGCCTGAGGGGATCAGCGGCTTGCGGATCGGCGACCCCGGGCCGAGCAGTCGGTCCCCGGTCGGGGGGAACTTCGATGTCGGCGCCTTGGGCGTCGGGCGCTTCTTCTTCGGGCGGTCCGAGACGATGGTGATGCCCTTGCGCGCCGGCTTTTTGTCGTCACCGGACTTGGCGGCGGCGGGCGTGGCCTCCTTCTTGGGCGCCGCCTGGGGCGAACGAGCGGAGGATTTCTTCGTGGAGGCCCGAGCGCCGGCCTTCCTGGCGGTCTTCTTCGTCGAGGCCTTCTTCACACCCGACCTCTTCCTTGACGTGGGCTTCTTGCCGCCCGCCTTCGCGCGCGGTTTCTTCTTCGAGGATGCCTTGGAGGCTGGCTTCCGCCCAGCATTCTTCCGCGCGGACGCCCGGGCGGCGCTCGTCTTCTTCCGAGCGCCGGAACGCGACTTCGAGGCCGACCTGGCGGACGACTTCTTCTTCGCCGTGGGCTTCCGGGGCTTGCCGGTGGGTTTTCGGGTTTTCTTCGCCACTGGCGGCCTACGTCCTCCACCCGGCCCGCCGGGCCCGCCCGACCCCCGCCCGGAGCGGGCGACAAGCGTACGCCCCCGCGCCCAGTGAGTCAAAGCGCGGTTCGGGCGGCGCAAGCGTGATGGAAGTGATTTGTTCGAATAGGGTTACGTGACGCTTGCGCGACTATGCCGACTCCTGGGCGCCCGACGGCGTCTCGACCGTCTCGCACGCCCCGAGGGCCCGGAACCGGTCGTACCGCCCGGAGACCAGCTCCTCGGCGTCCATGGGCGTCAACTCCTCGAGCTGCGCCACGATCCAGTCCCGGAGGATCTCGGCGGCGGCGTCCGCGTCCCGGTGCGCCCCGCCCCGGGGCTCCGGGATCACCGCGTCCACGATGCCAAGGGCGAGGTTGTCCTTGGCCGTCAGGCGGAGGGCGTGGGCCGCGGCGGCGTTCGTCTGCTCATTGGCCTGCTTCCAGAGGATCGCGGCGCACCCTTCGGGGGAGATGACCGAGTACCAGGCGTGCTGGAGCATCGCGACGCGGTCGGCGACCGCGATGCCGAGCGCCCCGCCCGAGCCACCCTCCCCGATGATCACGGAGACGATCGGGACCTTCAGGCGGCTCATCTCGCGCAGGTTGACGGCGATCGCCTCCGCCTGGCCCCGTTGCTCGGCGCCCAGTCCGGGGTAGGCGCCGGGCGTGTCCACGAGCGTCACGATCGGGAGGCCGAACTTCTCGGCCAGTTTCATCTTCGCCAGGGCCTTGCGGTACCCCTCCGGGTGCGCACACCCGAAGTGGCACGCGAGCTTCTCCTGGGTGTCGCGCCCCTTCTGGTGTCCGACGATCAGGACCTTGAAGGCGCCGATGCGGGCGAAGCCGGTGACGAGGGCGGGGTCGTCGCCGAAGCGCCGGTCGCCGTGCAGCTCGGCGAAGTCGCGGCAGATCCGGGCGATGTAGTCGCGCGTCTGGGGGCGTGCCGGGTGACGCGCGACGCGGACCGTGTTCCAGGGCGACAGGTCGGCGTAGATCTCCTCAAGCAGGCGGTCGCGCCGTGCGAGCAGCTCGTCCAGGGGTGTCGCGTCGTCGGCGGTGGTCGCGGCGTCCACCCCGCCCAGGGCCGGCGCGGGCAGGGCATCGGGGTCGGACTGTCCCCGTCTGGCGGCCTCGATGCGGCGGTCCAGCTCGCGGACCGGGGCCTCGAAGTCGAGCTGGTAGAAGCTGGGCATCGGGCGGAAAACTCCGTTTCGCCGGGCACGAGCTGGCGATCCAAGTTTAGAGGGTGGGGCGGCGCGGGGCGCGCGCGGTTCGGCGGCCGTAGTCTTGGGCCATGGCAGATCCGAGGGCGCCGATCGCGGTCATTGGTGGGGGGGCGATGGCCCGGGCGATTCTGGATGGGGCGCGGGCGGCGGGCGTTCTGGGGGACCGCTGGATCGTCGCCGAGCCCGACGACCAACGCCGGGACGAGTTCGAGCACGCCATTGAGACCGGGGGCGGGGCGATCGAATGGCTGATGAAGGCGGAGGCCTCTCCCGGCGCGGGGCAGGTGTTGCTGGCGGTCAAGCCGCAGAAGCTCGGCGAGGTCGCGGACGAGATCGCGTCCATGCTCGGGTCGGGCCCGTCGCGGGTGGTGATCACGATCCTCGCGGGGACGCCGAGCGGGAGGGTGCGCACGCTCTTAGGCGGTGACGTCCGCGTGGTGCGAGTGATGCCGAACCTGCCGGCGAAGCTCGGGCGGGGCATGACCGCGATCTGCCTGGGTGAGGGGGCGGGAGAGGGGGACGACGCGCGCGCGCAAGAGCTGTTCACCGGCGTCGGGCGGGTCATCGAGATCCCCGAGTCGCTCATGGACGCGTACACCGCCCTGGCGGGCTCCGGGCCGGCATACGTGTTCTACCTCGGCGAGGCGATGATCCACGCGGCGGTCGAGCTGGGTTTCACGCGCGAGGAGGCGACGCTGATCGTGCGCGAGACGATCGGCGGCGCGGGGGAGATGCTCGTGACGTCGCCTGAGCACCCCGCGTCCCTGCGGGCCGGGGTGACGAGCAAGGGTGGCACGACCGAGGCGGCGTGCAACGTCCTGGACGAGTCGGGGGTCATGGACGCGTTCGTGCGCGCGATCCACGCGGCCAGGCGACGGGGCGCGGAGTTGGGCGAAGCCTAAGAGTCAGAAGTCGCGTCGGGCGAAGATGGCGCAGCTGAGCAGCAGGACGACCGCCTCGAAGGCGAGCGACGTGCCGAGCACCCAGGCGACGGAGCGTTCCCTGAAGACCTCTTGCACGCGCTTGCCGAGCTCATCGCGATCGACGTTGACGTCGTCGGTCGGATTCATGTCCGCGGCCTCCTCGTCGTTCTCGGGCGGGGTGATCTCGTCGGGGTCGATCAGGTTGCGTTCGAGCAGGGCGCTCGTCTCGCCGGTCTTGGGCAGGATGGTCTTGGCGGAGTAGATGAACGTCGACCACTTCTGGAGGGCGCGCAGGTCGTCCTTGTCCTCGTCGAGGCCGTCGTAGAGCCGCTGCAGGAACGGGTTGCGGGCGACCATCTCCTCGCGCGTCGGCTCGTAGCCCTCGACGCTCTCGCCCTCCTTCTCGCGTTCCGTGCGCAGCAGGCGCGCCGTGTTCCGCTCCGCGAGGTCGATCCGCGACTGTCGATCCTCCATGACCATCCGGGTGGACTCGCGGAACTGGACGAGGGCCGCGTCGCCCGCGTTGAGGACGAAGAGCGTGACCCAGAACAGGCCAGTGAGCAGCAGGGCGGCGATGGTCGAGCGGGTCACCAGCCCGAGCAGGGCGCAGACGCAGAAGAGGTAGCTGAAGAAGACGACCACGATCGGGATGGCGAGGAAGAGCCCGAACTCCCACGTCTTGCCGCGGATGCCGATCACGATGAATGACGCGACGGTGAAGACCGCGACCTGAAGGGTGACGAACAAGAGGCCCATGGTGTACTTGGTCAGGAAGAGGCGGACACGTCCGATCGGCTTGGAGAGGACGGTCTCGATGGCGCCACCCGTGATGAGCTGCGGGAAGATCCCCGCGGTGGAGATCAGGGCGAGGATCGCGGCGACCCAGGTGAGCCAGATGCCGATGCCGAGGTTGGTGAACATCGCCTTGTAGAAGACGTCCCGCGGGACGATGTCGGTGTTGACGGGCACGAAGCCGAGGCGGAACCAGGCGAAGGTCATCCCTTGCTTGTCGATCCCGACGAGGGCGAAGACCGCGACGACCAGGCCCGAGAGGAGCATGGTGATCCAGAAGAGCTTCTTGGCGTTGAGCTCGCGGTACGCGTCGACGAGCATGGCGAGGGTCTGGGTGATCATCGGCGTCCCCCCTTCAGGTCGCGCGAGGCGCCGGGCAAGAGCGTCTTGCCCGTCGTCGGGTCCGTGACCGCCTCCATGAACAGATCTTCCAGCGAGGGGCGGAACGGTCGGATCGCCCGGATCTGAAGGCTCTCTCGCCTGAACGCGTCGATAAGGCCCTGGATCTCGGACGGCTCTGCGGTCTGGACATGCAGCGTGCTCGCCTCGACGCGATACGCGTGCCCCGAGGCGAGGCGGGATGATCCCTTCCAGCCCGCCGGGGGTTCCTGGCCATCCCAGGAGCCGAGGCCGAGCGAGGCGATCACGCGGGTGATGCGCTCCGTGGCGCCCTTGGGATCGAGACCGGCCAGTTCGATCTCGTACCGGCGTTTGTCCACCGTCAGCTCGTCGATCGTGCCCTGGGCGCGGACCGTGCCCTGCACGAGGATCGCGACGCGGTCGCAGACCATCTCGAGCTCGGAGAGGAGGTGCGAGTTGAGGAAGACGGTGCGACCGTCCGACTTCATCTGCTGAAGGATGTTGCGTATGTCGCGCCGTCCGACGGGGTCGACGCCGTCGGTCGGCTCGTCGAGCAGGACGAGCTCCGGGTCGTTGACGAGGGCCTGGGCGATGCCGACGCGTTGGCGCATTCCCTTGGAGTACCCGCCGAGCTTCTTCTTGGCCCACTCGCTCATGCCGACGAGTTCGAGGAGCTTGCCGGTCTTGGCCTTGCGCTCGCGTCTGGGGACCTTGCACATGGCGCCGTAGAAGTCGACGACCTGGGCGCCGGTGAGGTAGTCGGGGAAGCGGTGGTGCTCGGGGAGGTAGCCGACGCGGGCGAGGGTGGGCTTGTGCCCGACCTTGTGCCCGAGCATCGTGCCCTCGCACTTGCTCGGGCGGATGACGGTCATGAGGATCTTGACGAGGGTGGACTTGCCGGCGCCGTTGGGCCCGAGGAGGCCGAAGATCTCGCCCTTGTGGATGCGCATGTCGACGCCCCGGAGGGCGTGAACGCGTCCCTTGTAGGTCTTGGCAACGTGGCGGAGGTCGATGGCGAGTTCGCCGGGCATGGGGCCCTCCGGATCGGCTAAGTGTCGCGTCTGCGGGCGATGATATGGAAGAGGTGCCAGTGCTTGTGGGCCTCGCCGTCGTGCGTGCTCGGGCGGTCCTCCTCGCGGAAGGACTCGAGGATGTAGTCGGAAAAGAGGTCGAGGGCTTGTGTCCGGGTGAGGTGGGTGCGGTCCTCGAGGATGGCCCAGTCGTCACGGTCGCCGAAGAGCTGGCCTGAGAATCGGGCGCCAGGCGCCACGGCGGCCTCGATCTTCCGCCAGAGCCCCGGGAACTCACCCGGGGGACAGAAGGGAAGCGAGAAGCTCGCGTTCACGAGGCTCGCCCTCGGGATCTCGACGTCCGCGAAGTCCGCGAGCACGAGTTCGAGGCGTCCATCGGCGAGGGCGGCGGCGCACTCGGGTCGCTCGCGAAGGCGGCGGATGCCCTCGGGGTGCCCGTCGTGCGCGAAGACGCGCCAGCCTCGGCGGAGCATCTCGGCGGTGTCCCGCCCGTCCCCTGCGCCCAGGTCGACGGCGAGGGGCGGACTCGTTGGATCGACCTCGCCGAAGGCGTCGAGGGCTCCGATGAGCGTCTCACGCGTAACGCCCGCATGCGGTCGAAGTAGGCGACCCGGTCACAGCCGTGCGGCCTCGTGGGCAGGGTGCGGGGTGCGGGGTTCCGGTCCGACGCGCTGTGCGCGGCTGTACCGCGACCTCCGCCCTTTGTTGACGCACTCGAAGACGCGGGCGAGCTGCGTCGGATCCGCACGCGGGTGAGCCCGGTGCTGGAGATCGCGGCGGTCGCAGTCGAGTCAGCCGCACGCCGGCCGCGAGCCTCCGAGCGGGCGGCGCGCCCGCACGGACCCCGCCCACCACGCCAAGCCGGCGGCCCGGCAGCATGCTCTTCGAGAACGTCGAGGGTCGGACTTCCCCGTCCTCATCAACGCCTTCGGCAGCTACCGACGCATGGAGATGGCTCTCGGCGGACGCTCGTTCGAGGAGATCGGGCAGCGGATCGGAGAGCTCGTCAGGCCCGAGCCGCCCCTTCCACTCGGCCAGGCGATCGCCAAAGGCGGGGATGCTCGCGCGCTCTGAAGATCGCCCCGAAGCGCGCGCCGGGCGTGGCGCCTGCCAGGAGGTCGTGCTGACCGGGTGACGAGATCGACCTGACGCGTCTGGGCATGCTCCGGTGTTGGCCCCTCGATGGCGACTTCGCCGCCCTCGGGTATCCGCCTGATGTCAACGAGGGTGTGCCGAAGCGGGGAGCACAGGGCGATCTCGCGAGAGGTGGGACCGGTCGTATCGCGGGCGGTACATCACGCTTTGGCGAGGTGCACACGATCCCGCCGGAAGCGATCGGCACGCGCACGGCGCGGCTCGCACAATATCGGGATGTACCGGGTGCAACTGCTGGGCAGGCCGCCTGGCGATGCACTGGCACATGCCACGGCAGGGCGGCACTGGAGGAGCTGGAAGCAGCTTGGCGAAGCGATGCCGGTCGCGATCGTGCTGGGCAGGGCGAGCGTGCTGGCGTACGCGACGTGCCCGCTGCCTCCGGGATCAGCGAGCTGCTGATGGCGGGGTTCCTGAACGGCGGGATCCGGCTCATTCGATGCGCGCCGGAGCATGCCCTTGTGGATCCCGGCGGACGCGGAGATCGTGGTCAGGGGTTCGTGCGCTGGACGCGGGGTTCCCGGGGTGGGTTCCGGGCGAGTCCGGCGGGACCGCTCGGGCCCGGGGCGGCGTTCGAGGAGCCCGTTCGGCGACCACACGGGTTTCTACTCGATGCTGATCGGTACCCGGTGATGGAGATGCACGGCGGTGACGCATCGGCGGGAGGGCAGTGTATCCGACGACGATCGTGGGGCCGCCGCCGCGGAGGTTACTACCTGGGCGAGCGACCGAGCGGGTCATGCTGCCGCTCTTGCGGACGTTGATCCCGGACATCGAGGACTACCACCTGCCGATGTTCGGGGCGTTCCACAACGGCGCGTTCATCAGGATCAGGAAGCAGTACCCGCTGCACGCTCGGCAGGTGATGCACGCGGTCTGGGGGCGGGGCAGATGTCGTGGACGAAGACGGTGTTCGTGGTGGACGAGGATGTGGACGTGCACGATGCGCACCGGTGTTGGGGGCGTGCGCCCGAGTGGTGCCGCCTTGGCGTGGCTATCGAGCGCGTGAACGGACCACTGGACATCCTGGACCACGCAGCCGCGGCTGGGAGCGGGGACCAAGATCGGGTTCGACTGCACACGCAAGATCCCGGGCGAGGAGGTCGGGGGCGTCGATGTCACGGGGGAGGGCTGGGTCGCGGACCGGGAGAGCGTCCGTGGCGAGCTGCTCGGGCGGGCGCGCACGATCGAGGGTGTTCTTGACATCGCCCTGAACGAGGACGCGCCGGGGTGGGCGTTCGTGCGGGTGGACCGGGGGTTCGACGAGGCGGGGCGGGCGGGGCTCGGGCGGCGGGTGATCGGCGAGCTGATGAAGATCCCGTTCGAGCGGGCGGCGCGGTTTGTTGTCGTGCTGGGGCGGGACGTGGACGTTTTCGACACGGGGCGGGCGATGTTCCACTGGGCGGCGAACTTCGACGCGGGGCGGGACGCGGTCTGGTCGGGGGACCGGGTGGCGTTCGACGCGACGGCGAAGACGGCGGGGGATGCGTACGACGGCGAGCCAGTACGTCGGTGGCCGCCGGAGCCGCGGTTCGACGAGGCGACCTTGGCGCTGATCGAGCGGCGGTGGGGGGAGTATGGGATTGAGGGGGGCGGATAGGAGGAGGAGGGGGAGGAGTGGCAGATAGCCCCTCACCCCGGCCCACTACCCGGAGGGGAGAGGGAGGCCGAGTTAGTCGGTCGGCGCCGTCGCGGTGATTGGGGCGTTCTTGGTGAGCCACTTGTCGATCTCGGCGACGAAGGCTTCGTGGAAGCGTTTGGCGTTGGGGGTGTGGCGGTCGCGTTCGTTGAGGAGGAGGGAGAAGACGACGGTGTGCCCGGAGCGAGGGTCGATGACGTAGCCGGAGAGGGAGTAGACGCCGTCGAGGTAGCCGCTCTTGGCCTTGATGACGTTGTTGATCTGGACGTTCTTGAAGCGTGAGGTGAGGGTGCCCTCGCCGGGGGTGGCGAGCGAGGCGAGGAAGGGCTCGAAGAGGGTGGGGTCGTCGGCGATCATGTCGAGCCAGGCGGCGAGCGTGGCGGTGGAGACGCGGTTGTCACGGCTCATGCCCGAGCCGTCGACGATCTGGGTTGTGGAGGCGTACTGGGCGCCGAGGCGTTCGGAGAGGAGCATGCGGACGACGGTGGCGCCGTTGGACCATGAGCCGGGGTTCGACGTGACCTCGTGCCCGATGCGTTTGAGCAGGGCCTCGGCGTAGAGGTTGTACGAGTCGGTGTTGCACCGGCGCAGGACGTCGGAGAGGCGGGTCGTCACGCGCGCGACGGGGGTGGCTTCGTCGAATCTGTCGGCGGGCTCGGCGAGGCGCACGTTGTCGGCGAGTGAGGGCGAGAGGGCGACGCCGGCGGTGGCGAGCTCCCGGGCGAGGAGCTTGGCGGTGAAGGTCGGGGGCTCGTGGATGGCGGCGAGGATGGGCTCGGGGAGGGGGGAGCTGATCTGGCCGTAGAGCGTGAAGTCGTTGGTGGGGCGTGGCCTGGCGACCCAGGTGGTGTTGCGTCCAGTCCGGATGGTGCGGGCGTGGTTCTCGATGGAGATGCCGGGGACCTGGGGCTCGTACTCGATGGTGGGCTCGGCGCCGGCGCCGTTGGGCGAGGGGCTGACGTAGACGGAGATGACGTTGGCGTGGAAGTTGAGGCCGCCGATCTCGGCGCAGTACCAGCGGTTGAGGTCCTTGTCGGGCCATGAGGGGTGGGCCCACTCGCGGTCGAAGACGCGGTCGTCGACGACGATCTGGTCGAGCGTTGGGGGGGCGGCGCGGGCGACGGCGGCGGCGAGGCTCTCGAGCAGGTCGCCGGCGGTCATCGGGGGCTCGGAGGCCGAGAGGATCGCGGGGTCACCCAGGGCGGGGTCGCCCGAGCCCTTGATGACGAGCGTGGAGGCGTCGAGCAGGAGGTCGGTCTGGAAGACGAAGTCGGGGCCGAGGGTGATGAGGGCGGCGGCGGAGGTGAGGAGCTTCTGGTTGGAGGCGGGGATGAGGGGCTTGTCGGCGTTGCGGGAGGCGAGGATGTCGCCGGTGGCGGCGTCGATGACGCAGACGCCGACGTCGGCGCCGCCGAGATCGATGTCGGAGAGCAGGTCGCGGAGCTTGGCGTCGAGCGGGCCGCCCCACGTGAGGGGCGTGAGGGCGCCCAGGGCAAGGGTGAATGAGCAGGCGAGAAGTCCAGGTCGGCGCAGGCGAATCATGCGGATCCCTCCGTGGATCACGTGATCGGCGAGACGATAACAGACTGTCCGAAAGTTCGTGGAAAGCGGGCCAGATCAGGCCGGGGCGGCGGCGGCCTGGAGCAGCTTGGCCTGCAGCTTGAGCAGGTCGTCGATCTGGCTCTGAGCCGTCAGGGGCCACTCGGCCCAGAGGACGCCGGCGACGTACGTCGCGTTCACGATCCCCTCACGGGCGACCCGAGGGAGCGAGCGGAGGCCGACGGCGTCAATCTCGGCGCCGGGGATCGCCATCGCGAGGGCGACGCGTCCGGGCTGGGGGACGAGGAAGGCGCGGGGGCGGTCCTTGTCGAGGTGGTAGGCCAGGCACCAGCGCCAGGGGATGCCCCGCCACTCGAGGGATTCGGAGAGGGATTCGAGCTTGGTCAGCCCGTCGCGGGCGGCGTCGAGTAGGCGACGCTCGTCCTGGGAGAGCTCCCCGAGCAGGGCTTCGACGTCCGGGCGGGCGAAGCGGTTCTTCCAGGCGGGGGTGGTGGACTGGGTGCTGGGCATGAACGCCTCCGGGGCCCGGGGCGAGCGGGTAGGCTCGACGGCGGGCGGCTATCGTTGGGATTATTGGCGTCTCAGGGGCAAGGAGTTGCATCGCCGTCGAGAGGCGGCCCCTGGGAGCCCTGAGGCTCGGAGGCGGGGATGGCGGACGCGAGCGAAGGCCAGGCGGGCGTCTCGGCGGCGCTGGACACCAGCGAGGCCCGGATCCTGCTCGTCGACGACAACGCCCAGAACCTCGAACTCCTCCAGGCTTACCTGGACGAGCTGGGGTGCGAGGTGGACGCGTGCGCCGACGGGATCGAGGCGCTCTCACTCATCCGCGACCGCCAGCCGGACCTCATCCTGCTCGACATCATGATGCCCCGGATGAGCGGGTATCAGCTGTGCGAGAGCGTCAAGGGGGACGCGGCGACGAAGGACATCCCGATCATCATGGTGACGGCTCTGTCCGAGGTCGGGGACGTGGAGCGGGCGGTGGACGCGGGGGCGGATGACTTCCTGACGAAGCCGGTCAACAAGCTGGAGCTGCTGACGCGAGTGCGTTCGCTGCTGCGCGTGCGCAAGCTCAAGCGGCGCCTCGACGAGGCGATCGCGGAGGTGCGTCGCCTCGGGGGGCGTGAGGGCGCTCGCTAGCGGCGCTCTCAGGGGCAGCCCTCGCCGAACAGGCCCAGGAACGCGACGATATCCGAGAAGTCCCACTGTCCGAAGGGCTCGGCGAGGTCGGCGTCCGGGCTCATCGTGGCGAAGGCGGTGAGGAAAGCGACGACGTCGGAGAAGTCGATCTGGCCGTAGGGCTCGGCGAGGTCGGCGCCATTGCACCCCGCTGGGGCGGCGGCGGGGAGGATGAGATCGACGATGACGGGGCGGTGGTCGGAGGCGATGCCCGAGGCGACGCCGGGCGAGCCGGGGAAACCGTTGACGGGGTAGGGGAGGACGCTCGTGGTCACGCCGGAGCCACTGGATCGGAAGACGAAGGAGCGGCGGAGGGTGGCGATGGAGTCCTGGTAGACGATGTAGTCGAGCTTGGAGCCGCTCTGCGTGCTGGTTTCGCCGGAGATGGGGTGGGAGGCGAAGTCGGGCATGCAGTCGGAGCGGTCGCGGTCGGTGCCGTCGGAGCCGCCGAGGGTTCCGGCCTGCCACATGGTGGTGGCGGGGAAGGAGTAGTTGGACTGGTTCCAGTCGCCGCCCCAGACGATGGGGGTGTTGGCGTCGAGCACATTGCCGGCGGAGGGGAGGATGACCTTGGAGTTGGGGTCGGAGACACCCGTGCCCATGCCGTTGTAGTAGGCGTCGAGGAAGTAGGCGATGTTGCCGGTGGCCTTGACTCGCTCGTTGAAGCTGTCGGTGTCGCCGAAGGCCTTGAGGTGGCAGGTGCCGGCGACGAGGTCGCCCGCGTAGATCTCGTCGGGGAGGTCGATCTCGGCGAACATGAAGCCGCGGATGCCGCCGTTGCCGCCCTGCTCGTAGGGGGCGGCGGGGTCGTCGAGGAGGAAGAAGTCGGAGGCGGTGGCCTGGGAATCGCCGTTGATGTCGGCGAAGGGGTAGCGGGAGAGGATGACGTTGCGGTTGAAGGAGTCGGAGACAGAGGAGACGAAGATGTAGGGCAGGTCGTAGTCGGGCTCGAAGAACTGGACGTAGATGGGCGTGCCGGGGCCGCCGTGGAGGAACTGGCTGACCTGCTGGATGAGGATGGCCTGGGAGTCGCCGTTGCCGCATTCCTGGAGGAAGAGGACGTCGGGCTGCATGGCGGCGACGATGCGGACGAGGGCGTTCCACTGATTGATGCTGTCGTCGCGGAGGGTGTTGTCGGCGGCGATGCCGTCGAGGATGTTCCAGGTCATCACGCGGAGATCGGTCTGGTCGGACTTTCCCCAGTCGGCGTGCGTGGGGTCCCACTGAGCGAGGGCGGGGCCGGTGGCGATGGCGGCGAGCAGCAGGGCGGCGGATCGAGTTCGCATGGGTCGTCCTCGGTTGGGGCCCGAGCGGGCAAAGACTGCGCAAAGTTTACCCGCTTTGCGAGCGGGATCCGACTCTGGAACCCCGGGTCTGGGCGAGGGATGGGACAAAAAACGCCGCCCGCGCGTTGGCGCGGGCGGCGTGGAAGTGCTGACGAGGTCCGATCAGGCGGGGCCTGCCGGGCACTCGATCGCGATTACGGGCATCCCTCGCCGAAGGCGGTGAGGAAGGCGATGACGTCGGAGAAGTCGAAGACGCCCATGGGGGGCGCGAGGTCGGCGGCCGGGTCCATGGTGCCGAAGGCGGTGAGGAAGGCGATGACGTCGGAGAAGTCGAGGGTGCCGTAGGGGATGGCCAGGTCAGCCGCGTTGCAGCCGGGGTTGGCGGGGGCGGGGGCCTGACCGACGAAGAGAAGGGCGTGGTAGCCCTCGTCCTCGGAGGCGGGGTCGCCACCGCCGGAGGTCGGGTCATCGAAGTCGCCGTCGCCGTCGACGTCGTAGACGATCTTCGCGGCGACGACGACGCCGCCGTTGGTCTTGGGATCGGCGGGGTCGAGCCCGCTGGCGGGGGCGTTGTCCCAGCAGGTGCCGCGGACGTTGGAGGAGTAGAAGCCGCCGGAGGAGATGGAGTTGGAGTCGGCGATCTCGAGGAACTGGACCTGCCAGTCGGTGTCGGAGTTGACGCCGTGGACGACCTGGCCGAGCTCGAGGACGAGCTCGAGGCGGTAGCAGAAGTTGGTGGCGTCGTAGATGGCGCGGACGAGGGCGGTGTCGAAGTCGGAGGCGTCGGGGATGGTGTCGCCGTTGGTGTCGATGCGGTTGTAGAGCTCGACGGCGGAGAGGAACCAGACGTTGCCGGCGCCGTCGATGGCGGGGCAGGAGATGGAGGGGCCGGAGGGGGCGCCCGGGATGTTCTGGAGGTAGGTGAGGCGACCGACCGCGGCGCCGGTCTCGTCGCAGAGGGGCTTGCCGCCGCCGTTGTTGTTGACGTCGGTCCAGGCGGCGAGGGTCCACTGGACGCTGGAGGCGTCCTCGTTGAAGCGTGCGACGAGGATGTGGTTGAAGGGGGAGTTGTTGCCGGCGGTGAACTCGTCGAAGGTGGCGGCGACGAGGCCGCGACCCTGACCGTCGGCGCCGACGGCGACCTGACCGACGCCGCCGCGGAACGCGACCTGGTCGTGGTAGTGGTCAAAGGTGCCGAGGACGGTGGAGAGGGGGTAGGCGTCGCAGGGATCGGTGACGATCGCGGGCGGCGCGAAGCTGTGCTTCTCGACGACGCCGAGGGCGGCGCTGGCGCTCCAGACGTCGAGGACGTTGGTGGGGAAGGCGCCGTCGACGTTGAGCTGAGAGCAGGTCCAGACGCCGGAGGCGAGGGGGGTCTTGGGGGAGCCGCCGACCTCGCCGCGGGTCGAGCCGCCGACGAGCTGGGTGGTGTCGGAGATGACGGGGCCGGCGCCGCGGACCCAGGCGTTGGCGAAGGAGCCTGTGGAGACGGCGCCCGGGGCGCCGAAGGTGCTCTGGGCGATGCAGTTGGGGGCGACGTAGGTGTTGGCGGTATCGCCGACGACGATGCCGTCGGTGGCGTCGAAGGTGGCGCCGCCGGAGATCTGGTTGATCGCGGTGTTGCTGCGGAGGTCGACGTTGACGCGGAAGAGGTTGTTGCCGGAGACGGGGGGGCCGCCGGCGGCGCCGAAGCCATCGGCGCGGAAGTAGTTGTTGGCGTTGGCGTCGATGGAGATGCCGCCGAGGGAGGCGGTGTCCGCGGAGGCGTTGGACGTGCCACAGACGGCGGCCTGGACGCGCTTGACGTAGAGGCGGGAGGGGTCGGCGGGGTTGTAGTTGATGATGGAGGAGACGACGCCCGAGTGGTTGAAGCCACCGTCGTTGGTGGCGAACTCGACGATGGTGGCGGCGAGCTGGTTGGAGTTTCCGTTGGCGTTGATGATGCTGCCCATCATGTTGTTGGTGCGGTGGACGCCGAAGCCGGGCGAGCCCCAGCCCTCGTAGGTGCTGGAGGGGTAGGGGACGCCGGTGAGCAGGTCGGGGCTGACGGCCTGGGCGGAGGAGAGGTTGTTGAAGAACATGGAGGAGGACTTGCTGGTCTTGATGATCGGGGCGATGCCGAAGCGTGTGCCCTTGGAGGTGACCAGCTCGGCGAGGTCAACGACGTAGGCGCGGGTTTGGCTGGCGTCGTAGGGGCTCAGCGCGTCGCCCGGGAGGCCGTTGCCGCCGCCGGGGTTGGTGCTGACGCTGTCCTGCGCGAGCGCGGGGAATGCGGCGCCGGCAAGCAGGGCCACCGCCAAGGTCTTGGTGATCGATCGCATGCTCTGTTCTCCTCTGGTGCGATTGCTCGTGAATCGTGTGTGTCGGAACGATGTGCTCTTCGGACTCGGAACGCCGGGCGCGGTCGTTGGCGCTCGGCGGGAACGAGTAACGACAACTCGTCGCGGTCTGTAGAGAGAGCCATCCCCGGCGGGGCCGGAACGATGGCGACCGCGCGACGGACCTCGCCTCTCCCCTGGCGTTCATAGGGTAGGCGAATTGGCCCATAGGATGGGGTTTCCGGGCGTTTGATTCGCGTGAAATGGGGGAGAGGAGCCCGATAAGCCCGCTTCCCGTTCGGGGGGTGGGCGGGGCTCAAGCCTGCGCCGACGCGAGGGCGGCGGCGAGGGCCGCGTTGGCGCGGACAAGAGCGAGGTTGGACGCCAGTGTCCGACCTCCGGAGAGATTGTGGAGTCGTGCGAGCAGGGCCGGGGTGCGGTCACGCCCCTGAGACGCCTCGCCGACTTCCCGCTCGGCCTGGGCCAGCCAGGCGGTCCAATCGTGGGCGGCGATCTCGTGCTCGGGGGGGATGGGGTTGGCGACGAGGACGCCGCGACCGGTGCGGGCGAGCTCGGACGTGACGTAGGTGGCGAGGTCGCCGGCGTCATCGAAGCGCCAGTCCACGCCGGTGTCGGACTCTCTGCGGTAGAAAGCTGGGAAGCGGTCAGTCCGGTACCCAATGACGGGAACGCCGAGCGTTTCGAGCGCCTCGCGCGTGGACTCGACGTCGAGGATTGACTTGACGCCGGAGGCGACGACGGCGACGGGGAAGCGGGCAAGGGCGGCGAGGTCGGAGGAGATGTCGAGGTGTGTTCCGTAGCCGGGGTGAACGCCCCCGATGCCGCCGGTGGCGAAGACGCGGACGCCCGCGGCGGCGGCGAGCTCCATCGTGGCGCTGACGGTCGTCGCGGCGTGCGAGCCGGCGTGCATCATGGCGCCGAGGTTCGCGGTGTTCGCCTTGGGCACGCTCGGGGCGGCGAGCAGCGTGTCGAGCTCGTCGTCGGTCATACCGACGGTTGGGCGACCATCGACGACGCCGACGAGCGCGGGGTTGGCGCCGGCGTCGCGGATGATCTGGTTCAGCTCGGCGGCGAGTGGGCGGGCGGCCTCGCGTGGGACGCCGTGGACCAGCAGCGTCGTCTCGAGTGCGACGGGGCGGGGGCCGAGTCTGGCGATGACGCGCATGGGCGGGTTCCGGCGTGTTTCGGGCGTCGAAGTGCGGTCGGTATGCTGCGGGGGAGCTTGGCCTTGCAGATAAAGCGTATGGAGGGGTGGTAGACACGGGCGGGACGCCCATGCCACCGAGGATAAGAAGTTCTCCCCATGCTGACAGTTCTCATCGCACTCGGCAGCTTCGTGCTCTACATCGTGGCGTACCGGACGTACGGGCGGTTCCTGGCGCGGAAGGTGTTCCAGGTGGACCCGGGGCGGCTGTCGCCGAGCGAGGAGCTGTGTGACGGGGTGGACTTCGTGCCGTCGCGGAAGGAGCTGGTGTTCGGGCACCACTTCACTTCCATTGCGGGGACGGGGCCGATCGTGGGGCCGGCGGTGGCGGTGGTGTGGGGGTGGGTGCCGGCGCTGATCTGGGTGTTGGTGGGATCCATTGTGATGGGGGCGGTGCACGACTTCGGGTCGCTGGTGATCTCGATGCGCCACAAGGGGCGGACGATCGCGGACGTGGCGGGGGACGTGGTGAACCCGCGGGTGCGGTTGTTGTTTCTGCTGGTGGTGGTGATGGGGCTGTGGATCGTGCTGGCGGTGTTCGGGCTGGTGATCGCGGCGGTGTTCTCGATCTTCCCGTCGAGCGTGGCGCCGGTGTTTCTGCAGATCCCGATCGCGGTGGGGCTGGGGATCTGGATGAAGCGGGGGAGCCTGCTGCTGGGGACGATCGTCGCGGTCGTGCTGATGTATGGGTCGATTGCCGTTTCGGCGAACTATGGGTGGGCGCAGGTCGGGCTGCCGGCGGCGATCACGAATCACATTTCGGCGGTGGGGTTCTGGACGCTGATCCTGCTGGTGTACGTGTTCGTGGCGAGCGTGCTGCCGGTGCAGTGGCTGTTGCAGCCGCGGGACTACATCAACTCGTGGCAGTTGCTGATCGCGATGGGGTTGCTCTTGGTAGGGCTGGTGGTGGCGCACCCGCCGATCGTGGCGGATGCGGTGAACTTCACACCCCAGCCCGCAGGCGAGGGAGCGTGGGCGCCACCGTTCCTGCCTTTCCTGTTCGTGACGATCGCGTGCGGGGCGATCAGCGGGTTTCACTGTCTGGTGTCGAGCGGGTGCTCGAGCCGTCAGCTCCGGAGCGAGGGGGACGCGCAGTACGTCGGGTACGGGGCGATGCTGACGGAGGGGTTTTTGGCGACGCTGGTGATCCTGGCGTGTTGTGCGGGGATTGGGTTGGGGACGACATGGAGGGGGTTCGAACCGATCGCTGTGCTCCAAGCGCACGAAGGCGCGTCCATCGAAGCAGTCGACCACAACACCGTGGAGATAATCGAATACGGGAAAGGAGCATGGCAGCACCACTACGGCGTCTGGGGCGGGGACAAGGGGCTGGGGGCGAACTTGGCGCCGTTCGTCGAGGGGTCGGCGAACGTGATGACGGCGATCGGGCTGAGCAAGGCGCTTGCGACGGCGATCATGGGGGTGTTCGTGGCGTCGTTCGCGGCGACGACGATGGACTCGGCGTGCCGGTTGCAGCGGTACGTGATCGCGGAGCTGTTCGCGGGAAGGCGGGACGAGAAGTGTGAGCTTGAATGCGGCGGGTGTGGCTACAGCCGGCGAGGGCTGAGAGATGACGTGGTGTGTCCCGAGTGTGGCAACAGTCGCGTCGGTGCCAGAGTTGTCGGGTGGCGTCGGCTGCTTGTCAGCAGGTATGGGGCGACTTCGATCGCTGTGCTGACAGCAGGCATTCTTGCGTTGAGCGATGCGGTGATCGTAGATCGGTACTACCAGGGGGTGTTTTTTACGACAAGCTACGGAGGTAGCTACGTTGTCACGCAGTTACCGGGTGGAGGGAAACTCTCCTACCCAGAAGTGCAAGAGATGTTGAGGTACAACGAAGAGCTGTGGCCGGGAATTGATTCAGCATTTGATCTTCCTCCGCTGAAGACATCTTTGAGGCTCAACCTGGCGCAGGCGGGCAAGGGCGGGCTGATCCTGTGGCCGGTGTTCGGGGCGACGAATCAGTTGCTCGGGGGGCTGGCGCTCTTGGTGCTGACGGTGTGGCTGGTGCGGACGCGGCGGCCGCGCTGGGTGACGGCGCTGCCGATGATGTTCATGCTGGCGATGACGGGGTGGGCGATCGTGGAGTTGATTCGGCACTTCGCGCCGCCCCAGCCGAACTGGCTGCTGCTGGGGGTGAGCGTGGCGATGCTGGCGATGGAGGTGTGGATCGTGGTGGAAGCCGCGCGGCTGATGTTCAGGTATGAGCCGCTCGTCGAGGGGGCGAGGGCGCGGGTGGCGGGGGAGTAGAGAAGGGAGACAGGCGGGACGCCTGTACCACCGGAGCGGGGGAGTAGGAAGAGGAAGACGGGCTGGAAGCCCGTCCCACCGGAGCGGGGGAGTAGAGGTAAGGAGACAGGCGGGACGCCTGTACCACCGGAGCGGGGGAGTAGGAGAGGGAGACGGGCGGGACGCCCGTGCCACTGGGAGGGTGAGGAGGTTGTGATGCGGGTGATGACGCCGACGGTGTTGCTGCTTGGAGTGTGTGTCGGCGTCTGTGTGGCGCAGGACGGGGGGCGGACGGCGGAGTCGTACGCCGGGGCTTTGATCGATGAGGCGTCGGCGGACCAGCTGCGGGCGTTCCACGACTGGACGGCGGGCGAGCCGCATGACGCGGGGCTGCCCGGGGGGCGGCGCCAGGTGGAGCATCTGGTCCAGGCCTTCGAGTCGTTCGGGCTCGAGGTCGAGCGTCAGTCGTTCATGGTGTATTTGGCGCACCCGGGGGAGGCGTCGGTGCGGGTGGTGGCGCCGGTGGAGGTCGAGCTGCCCCTGCGCGAGCGCGTCGTCGAGGGGGACGAGTTCTCGCGGAACGAGGCGGCGCGGAGCGGGTGGAACGCGTACTCGGGCTCGGGGGACGTGACGGCGGGGGTCGTGTACGCGAACTACGGGCGGCTCGAGGATTTCAAGAAGCTGGACGAGATGGGGGTGTCGTGCGCGGGCAAGATCGTGATCGCGCGGTACGGCGGGAACTACCGGGGGTACAAGGCGAAGTACGCCGAGGAGGCGGGGGCGGAGGGGCTGATCATCTACACCGACCCCGAGGACGCGGGGTACCGCCAGGGACTCGAGTACCCGCGTGGCGGGTACGCGAACGAGACGAGCATCCAGCGGGGGTCGATCAAGACGCTCGACTACGAGGGGGACCCGCTGACGCCGGGCGTGGCGGCGGTGGACGGGGTCGATCGCCTCGACCCGTCGGAGGTGGAGGGGCTGCCGACGATCCCGGTGCAGCCGATCGGGTGGGGGGCGGCCTCGGAGATCCTGTCGCGGATGGAGGGGGAGGAGGCGCCGCAGGAGTGGCAGGGGGCGCTGGCGTTCCGGTACATGGTGACGGGCGGGGACGAGCTGCGGGTGAACCTGAAGGTCGAGCAGACGCGCGAGATGACGGAGATCTCGAACGTCGTGGCGCGCCTGGAGGGGGAGAAGTGGCCCGAGGAGGAGGTCTTCATCGGGTGCCACCACGACGCGTGGGGCTTCGGGGCCTCGGATCCGACGAGTGGGCTGATCTGCGTGCTTGAGGCGGCGCGGGTGATGGCCAAGCTCGCGGACGACGGGTGGCGCCCGGCGAGGTCGGTCGTGTTCTGCGCCTGGGACGCGGAGGAGCAGGGGCTGGTCGGCTCGACCGAGTTCGTCGAGCGGGACATGCAGCGGCTGACCGAGCACGCGGTCGCGTACATCAACCTGGACGCGGCGGCGAACGGGCCGCAGTTCGGGGCGAGCGCGTCGCCCTCGCTGTGGGACGTGATCTTCGAGGCGGCGGGGCAGGCGCCGGCGGCGGGCGATCCATCAAAGACGGTGCTGGAGGAGTGGACGGCGCGCTCGGGCGAGCAGGGGCCCGAGATCGATGCGCTGGGGGGCGGGTCGGACCACGAGGGGTTCCTGTGTCACGCGTGCGTGCCGTCGATGGATCTGCATGGGAGCGGGGCCCGCGGGACGGCGTACCACTCGCTGTACGATGATCTGGCGTGGTATCGGAAGGTGGTGGGGGAGGACTACGAGTCGGCGTTGATGGTGACTCGGATGACGCTGGCTGTGACGGCGAGGCTGGCGTGGGAAGGGACGGCGCCCCTTCGCGTTGAGCGATACGCAGAGGCAATCGTCGAATGCATTGGGGAACTGCAGGAGCAGATCGAGAAGGATGGGCCGTTCGACGAAGAAACAAAGGGTCGGATCCGAGACGCGCATACACGAGTTCGTGAAAGTGCGGACGGATTTGCGACGATCATTGAGGATCTGCGCATACAGTTCGAGAGGGCGCCGATGCAGCTCCGGCCAGACTTCTTAGACAAGGCATGGCTCGAGATCGAGCGTAGCTGGTGTGCCGAGAGTTTCGGGAATTTTGATAATCGACCATGGTTTCGGAATGCGTTTGCAGCCCCGGATGCCACGAGTGGTTATGCGTCGTGGGTTCTCCCGGGCCTGCAGTATGCCCTGTACACGGGAGATGTTGCACGATACCTGGAACAGTGTGAGCAGCTGACGTTGTGGTTTGTGGAGGCAGTAAGGCTGGCAAGGGCGCGCATGGTAGACGCGATGCTCGAATCGATGCTTTCAGCATCCGACCTGCCAGCGCTGCAGCCGAGTGAGTAGGTGCAACAGCAGAGAGGCCCGGGCAAGCGCCCGGGCCTCTTTGATTCTGCAGCGACTTTTCGCTCGCGGTCAGGCGACGAGGTCCTTGAGGCCCTTGAGGGGGCGGACCTTGACGACGTTGCGCGCCGGCTTGGCCTTGAAGATGGTCTCTTCGCCGGTGAAGGGGTTGATGCCCTTGCGCGCCTTGGTGGCGGGCTTGCGCTGGACGAGGACCTTCATCATGCCGGGGACGTTGAAGGTGCCGACGGCGCCCTTGGAGAGGTCCGCCTGGATCATGCGCCCCATGGTGTCGAAGACGGCGGCGACTTCCTTCTTGGAGATGCCGACGTTGTCGGCGATCACGCCGTAGATCTCCGACTTCGAGCGCGGCTTGCCGCGCGCCGAGGAGATCTTGGCGGCCTTGGGGGCGGCTTTCTTCGCGGTCTTCTTGGCGGCCTTCTTGCGTGCTGGCGCCTTGGTGCGGGACGACTTCTTGCGGGTGGATCTCTTGGCCATTCCTTGCTCCGTTCTCGACTTGGGCCGTCTCCCACGCCCCGTCTGGGGCGGGACGAGCGGCCAGGTGTCGCTCCATCCAGCGCGGGATCTGGCGGTCCGACCGGGACGCGCTCCCCGCTGACGCGGCTGTTGTATCCACAGTTTCTCGGGCCAGCAAGCGGAGGGGGGCCTGTATTGTCCTATTTTTCTAGGGTTTTTTTGGACCCTCAGACTGGCCGCTCGCCCCCGAGGGCCACTTTCCCGCGGGAAACCGGGCTCCGGTGATCGAGTTCCAGCGACAACGAGGCGTGATCCGACAGCCCCGATTCGCGGTGCTCGTGCGCATATTCGCAGCGTCTGACCCGCTCTTTGAGTGACGGCGACACGTAGGCGTGGTCGAGGCGGAAGCCCGAGCCGGTGGGGCTGTGCCAGGTGTATTCACGCGTCAGGGCGTGCAGGAGGCGGAAGGCGTCGGCGAAGCCGAGGGTCTCCAGGCGCCCCAGGTGGGCGGCGGAGGTGAAGGTGCGCCCTTGCTCGTCGAGGGCGGGGCGCCCGGTGTTGAAGTCGCCGAGGATGACGCGGTTCTCGTTCGTCGAGGCGGCGGCGGAGAGGTTCAAACGCTGCCAGAACAAGCTCTTGTGAGCCGTGGCGTGGGCGTCGGCCCGGGCCGCGTCGGGGACGTGAACGCCGGTGACACGCAGGTCCAGATCAGGGATCCGGGCATCGAGCCAGCGCCTGGCGAGGTCCGGGCGGTCGGCGAAGAGGGCGGAATCCTCGGCGGGTAGGAGGGGCCAACGGGAGCAGAGGCAGACGGCGTTTCGGGTCGGCTGCGCGTACGAGGTGAGGCGGTGGGGCAGGCCGTGGTCGTGGAGGACGCCGGCGAGCTGGCCCCCGCGGGCGCCCCGGAACTCGGTGAGGACGACGATGTCCGGGCGGGCCTCGAGCAGGGCGAGGGCGATGTGGGGGGAGCGGCGGGGGCCCCCGCCGTGCTGGATGTTCCAGGCCAGGAGGCGCAGGGGGCGCTCGATCATGTCGGGCTGGTC
Source organism: Phycisphaerales bacterium (assembly GCA_041402005.1). Taxonomy (GTDB): domain Bacteria; phylum Planctomycetota; class Phycisphaerae; order Phycisphaerales; family UBA1924; genus JAJRXR01. Next base: position 29,565 of record JAWKTB010000010.1, read on the forward strand.
GTGCACGGCGGAACGGGCGGGGTCGCGGCCCAAAGGGTGAGGGCGGGATACCTTACCGCATGGGCACGTCGGGCACGCCCCAGGTCGCGGTCACCCGGAGGCTCCTGGGGGAGATCCAGATCCCGGGGGCCGAGGTCCGCGTCGGGGGCGAGAAGGACATGTCGCGCGAGGAGCTGTTCGCGTTCGTCCGGGGGGCGGCGGGGCTGATCACGTGGGTCAGCGAGCGTGTGGACGACGAGCTGCTCGACGCCGCTGGGGGGCAGCTCAAGGTCGTCGCGAACCATGCGGTGGGTGTGGACAACATCGACCTGGAGGCGTGCCGTCAGCGGGGGGTGGTGGTGACGAACACGCCGGACGCCGTCACGGAGGGGACGGCGAACATGGCGATTGCGCTCATGCTTGCGGTCGCTCGGCGCCTCGTGGAGGGGGACGCGTTCGCCCGATCGGGGGCGTGGGCGGCGCGGGGCACGCTGGGCCCGGCGGACTTCATCGGGCTGGATTTGAACGGGCGGACGCTGCTGATCGTGGGGGCGGGGCGGATCGGGTACGCGACGGCGATGCGGGCCCGGGCGTTCGGCATGCGCACGATCTACGTCGCCCGGTCGCGGCACTGGGACTTCGAGCAGGCGCCCCTGAGCGCCGAGCGTGTGACGCTCGACGAGGGGCTTGCGCGCGCGGACGTGGTGAGCGTGCATTGTCCCCTGACGCCTGAGACGCGGGGGATGATGGGGGCGGCTCAGTTCGCGCGGATGAAGCCGCGGGCGGTCGTGGTGAACACGGCGAGGGGGGCGATCATCGACGAGGGGGCGCTGGTGGAGGCGTTGACGTCGGGGCGGATTCACGGGGCTGGGCTGGACGTGTTCGAGAAGGAGCCGCGGGTGCATCCGGGGCTCGTGGGGCTGAAGAACGTGGTGATGACGCCCCACATCGGGAGTGCCGAGGACCGGTACCGGCGCGAGATGACGGCGATGGCATGCGCGAACGTGGCGGCGGTGCTGGAGGGGCGGGAGCCGGCGAATCGGGTGGTGTAGAAACAGGCCGGTTGGAAACCGGCCCCACCGGGGGAGGCGGCGTCAGCGGCGCGCGGCTTTGTCGGCGAACTCGAGTTCGAGGAATCGCGCGACGTAGTCGACGATCGACTGGGCCTCGGGGATGTCGGGGTTGCTGGTCATGCCCATGGGCTCGAAGCGCATGCCCTTGAAGCGCATGACGGCGTCCTCGATGGAGAGGCCGAACTGGAGGGCGATGGAGAAGGCGCGGCAGAAGGCCTGGCACATGCCGGAGATCGCCGAGCCCTCCTTGGAGATCTTGATGAAGATCTCGCCCGGCTTGCCGTCGGGGTAGAGGCCGACGGTGAGGTAGCCCTCGTGCCCGGCGATGGTGAACTTGTGGGTGAGGGACTCGCGGGTTGGCAGCAGGGCCTGGCGGGTGGCGACCATCTCGGGAACGTCCTTGTCCGGGGTCATGAAGGGGTGACTGTACCGGCGAGCACGCCGCGGGGAGACCCTCGGCGAGGGGTGTATCGGGCCTGGGGGGCGAACGGCTCGAATCTCGGGCGGGCCTCTTGGCGGATGAGGGAGGCGATCCCGGGGTTGGGTTGCTCGGAGCCCTTGGCGGGCCGATACTTGGGTGGTGACCGACCGGTCCGGACATCGAGGCGAGGTCAGGCACGCCGGGGGCGGGTTGTCGCTGCTCGTGCTGCTGACGCTGTCGGTGCAGTTGGTCGTCGGGGCGGAGACGGCCCTGGCGTCGGTCGGGCCCTTCGGGAGCGAGGGGATTTGCCTGCGCCGCCTGCCGACGGAGGTCGTCCGGGTCATCCGGGACCTGGTCGAGCGTCGGGAGGCCGAGAGCGAGACGACGCGGGTCGCGTCGAGGGTCGGCGGGTCGCCGGCTCCGATCGTCGCGACGCCGGAGAGTCAGCCCGGTCCGGTCGAGCCCCTCGGGGCGTGGCTGCTGGACCTGCCGCCGCCGGCGCGCGCTTGAGCTGCGCGTCGGGCGCCGCCTCGGGTGGCGCGGAGTCCAGATTTTCATCGAGTTGAATCGCGTCGTGCCCGCCGCGGGCTGTGCATTGCGGCGGGGGGGCGCCCATGACGATCCGTACCGGCGGCGGGGCGATGGTCCCAGCCGCGACGAGAGGGCGACAGGCTCGCCCCGGAAGGCCAAGAGATGGCGAACGCAGATATTCCTCTGATCGGTCCTCTGATCAGCAAGATCGCGGGCTCGCGGAACGAGCGGTTCGTCCGCCGCTACACGCAGCGTGTGGAGCAGATCAACGCCCTGGGCGACCAGATGCGGGCGCTGACGGACGAGCAACTGCGGGCGAAGCTGGGCGAGTTCCGCTCACGTCACGAGGGTGGGGCGAAGGCGGACGACCTCCAGGTGGAGGCGTTCGCGGTCGGGCGCGAGGTCATGGACCGGGCGGTCGGGATCCGCAACATCTTCAACCCGGAGCAAAAGTTCGACGTCTCGCGCCTGAGTGAACGGGGACGGGAGCTGTACAGGGCGACGAAGGCGGAGATGGACGCGCTGGCGCCCCTGATCGCGAAGAGCGTGGCGCCTGAGGACCGGGTCGAGGGGGGCGAGGCGGACGAGCGGGACGAGGTGCTGGGGGCGAACCACGCGGTGGAGGGGTGGCGTCGGGCTTCGATCCCGGTGGAGCTGTACGAGGAGGTGCGGAAGCTCTACCCCGAGAGCCGCCCGCCGTTCCGGGCGAGGCCGTTCGACGTGCAGCTGATCGGCGGCATGGTGCTGGGGCAGGGCAAGATCGCGGAGATGAAGACGGGCGAGGGCAAGACGATCGTCGCGCCCCTGGCGTCGTACATGGCGGCGATCGAGCGTCAGCAGGTGCACGTCGTGACGGTCAACGACTACCTGGTGCAGCGCGACCGGGACTGGGTGTTCCCGTTCTTCCACTGGCTCGGGCTGCGGGTGGGGGCGATCCACCCGATGCACATGCAGCCGGAGGAGATCAAGCGGT
>JAWKTB010000011.1:0-16772 GCA_041402005.1 Phycisphaerales bacterium
TACCCCGTCCGCTCGCCCGCCATGTTGTTGATCGAGGGGATGTTCAGCACGTCCGTCGCCTTTTTCAGTTCGCCCGCCATCCGACGACTCGTCGCCGGCACCCGGGGCGCCTCGAACCAGTACCGCCCCGGATCGATCGCGTAGAACAGGATGTCGTCGTGCTTTCGCGCGAACCGCCTGGGCGAGGAGCCCCCGAGCCCGTACGCCCAGACGAGGTGATTCACGAACCGGTCGGCGCCGAGCAGCTCGTCGAGCAGCAGGCGGGCGTGGTGGCTCGTCCGCCAATCGACGTGCAGCAGCACCGAGGCGGTCGGCTTGAGCTTGGGCAGCGTCGCCACCAGCCGCTCGCGGAGCCACGCGAGCCAGTCGGCGGTGGTGGGCCAGGCGTCGTCGTACGCGCCCGCCGCCCCGGACTGGGCCCGCCCCGTATTGAACGGCGGGTCCGCGTAGAGCAGGTCCACCGACCCGTCGTCGAGGGCGCGCACGAACCCGTGCCAGTCGGCTTGCTGAACGAGCATGGCGGAGTGTACCGCGATCCCCGCCGCATTCGTCCCGACCTTGCGGCTGATCACCCTGCCGGTGGGGGCACTCTATATCAAGTAGAGGCAGTCGCCCGAGCCGACAGACTGGATCATCACACACTCATACCGCGGATCATCGGCAAAAAGCTCGAGCGTCGCCCCGGAGGAAAACTCGAGAACGATCGACGGGTCATCGGTGACGGACCACCCCGTGAGCGCATCGCCGAGTAGGACGGTGGCGAGAAGAGGAATCGGAACCGTCTCCGCGCGTCCCCAGACCTCGGTGCGTCCGTCTGGAAGCAACAGCGAGTAACCGGACTCGATTCTGACATTGAACTGATCGAGGTGCAGGTAGGTACAGTGCTGATCGACCCCGAGGTATGTGACCGTGTTCCCAACCAGCGGGCTCAGGTCGAAGTCTGGCGGGATCGGGTACATGCTCACACCGGCTTGACGGCCTCACGCCCCACCGAGTAGTAGTGGAAGCCCATCTCGCCCAGCGCCTGGCGGCGGTACAGGTTCCGCCCGTCGAAGATCACGCGCCCACGCATCACCGACGCGAGCTTGTCGAAGTCCGGGCTCTTGAACTCGTCCCAGTCGGTCGAGATCACCAGCGCGTCCGCGCCCCGGCAGCACTCGTACATGTCGTGGCAGAGCTGGATCGTCGGCGCTTCCTTCTTGACATTGTCCATCGCGACGGGATCGAACCCGGTGACCTTGCACCCGTAGCCCAGGGCCTTGCGGGCGATCGTCAGGGCGGGCGCCTCGCGGATGTCGTCGGTGCGGGGCTTGAAGGCCAGGCCCCAGAAGGCGATGTGCTTGCCCGTCAGGCCCGCCTCGCCCCCGAAGTGCCCGAGGATCTTCTTGAAGAAGAGCTCGCGCTGGCGCTGGTTGGTGTCGTGGACGGCACGCGAGACGTCGGTCTTGATGCCCGTCTTCTCGCCCATCATGATGCAGGCGAGGGTGTCCTTGGGGAAGCAGGAACCGCCGTAGCCGAGCCCCGGGTACAGGAAGGCGTTGCCGATGCGGCTGTCGGAGCACATGCCCTCGCGGACCTTGTTGATGTTGGCGCCGTAGGCCTCGCAGAGGTTGGCCATCTCGTTGATGAACGAGATCTTGGTCGCCAGGAAGTTGTTCGAGGCGTACTTGACCATCTCGGCGCTGGGCACGTCCATGATGTAGATCGGGCGCCCGTTGCGGACGAAGGGATCGTAGAGGTCGCGGAACAGCTCCGCGGTCCGCTCGTCCTCGACGCCGACGACGACGCGGTCCGGCTTGTTGAAGTCGTTGATCGCGTCGCCTTCCTTCAGGAACTCAGGATTGTCGGCGACCGAGAACGGGATCTCCGGGCCCACCTGCGAGCGGATCCGGTCACGCACGTAGAACGTCGTCCCGACGGGGACGGTGGACTTGACGACGACGACCTTCGGCTTCTGGTTGGGCCCCAGGGTCTTCATGACCCGGGCGATGTCGTCGCACGCCGAATCGACGTACTTGAGGTCCGTGTGCCCACGCTCGTCGGAGGGGGTGCCGACGCAGATGAAGACCATGTCGGCGTCGCGGTAGGCCTCGGTCTTGTCGAGGGTGTAGTGAAGACGCCCGGCCGCGTTGTTCTTCTCCATCAGCTCGGTCAGCCCCGGCTCGTAGATCGGGCAGATGTTCCGCTTCAGCTTCTCGATCTTCTCGTCGTCCACGTCCAGGCAGGTGACGTCGTTGCCGGTGTTGGCCAGGCAGACGCCCGTGACGAGCCCGACGTACCCGGTGCCGACCATCGTGAGCTTCATGTCTTCGTCCTCTGTCTCATGAGGGGAGGGCGGGGCCCCTCTCGCCTCGGAGTGAGGGGGAGGGGATCGTAGGGCCATATCGGCCCGGCGCGGGCCCCGCTGCAGCGTCAGGCGCCGGTCCGGGCTCGATCGCGCCCACGACCCGATTACGCCCGGATAACGTCGCTGGTTCAACCCACGCGACGCCTGGCGCCCTCGGATCGAGCCGCTACACTCCCGCCCCGATGACCACCATGACCACCCAGCCGCCAGCGTCGATGTTCGAGCCCGCGCCCGAGCCCAAGCGAGTCACGCGTGTCTCCGGGCGGACGAAGAAGAAGGCCCGCAAGGGCGCCTTCACCGCCGCCACCGCGGACATCCACGAGCTCTACCAGCTCGCCGTCCAGCACGTCGAGTCGGAGATCGACTTCGTCGACGAGCAGTTCGAGAAGATCCGGGGACGCAGGGCCTCGCTCCTCCGCGAGGACTTCTGCGGCACCGGCAACACCGCCTGCGAGTGGGTCCGCCGACGCAAGACCAACCGGGCCATCGGCCTGGACATCGACCAGCCCACCCTCGACTGGGGCATCGAGCACAACGTCGCCCCCCTCAAGCCCGAGCAGCGCCAGCGCGTCCAGCTCCTGAACCGGAACGTCCTGAAGCCCGGCGACGCCGTCGACGTCGACGTCGTCCTGGCCATGAACTTTTCCTACTGGCTCTTCATGACCCGCGACGCGATGCGCGGCTACTTCGAGAGTGTCCGGCGTTCCCTGGGCAGCGACGGCGTCTTCTTCCTCGATTTCTACGGCGGGTATGAGGCCGGGCGCGAGATGACCGAGGAGCGTGAGATCGACGAGGGCGCCAAGTCCTTCATCTACATCTGGGACCAGCACCGCTACGACCCCATCTCCGGTCATATGCAGTGCTTCATCCACTTCAAGTTCCCGGACAAGACCAAGATCAAGCACGCCTTCGCCTACAACTGGCGCCTCTGGACCCTGCCCGAGATCCAGGAGCTGCTCGCCGAGGCCGGCTTCAAGAAGGTCACCATCTTCTGGGAGGGCGCCGACGAGGACGGCGAGGGCAACGGCGAGTTCGAGCCCGTCACCAAGGGCGACGCCGACCCCGCCTTCATCTGCTACCTCGTCGCCGAGAAGTAGCCCGACGGGCGGTAGCTGTTCACGAGAGGGCATACGATCGTGCATGCGCGGCGTGCTCGACCTGCCCGACCACCTCCTGCCCGTCCAAGAGCGGATCTCCTCCGCCCTGGCCCGCGTCGAGGAGGCCTTCGACCGCCAGCTCGCCTCGGACCTCGCCCCGGTCGCCGAGCTCTGTGCCCACGTCGAGCGATACCGGGGCAAGATGCTCCGCCCGGTGCTCGCGATCCTCTGTGGCGAGGCCGCCTCGCCCGAGCCGGACGAGAACCCCGTCGCCGACGAGCTGATCCGCCTGGCCGCCGTCTGCGAGATGGTGCACATGGCGACGCTCGTGCATGACGACGTGCTCGACGAGGCCGAGGTCCGCCGTCGGGGGGCGACCATCAACCACCTCCGGGGCAACGAGGCCGCGGTCATTCTGGGCGACTACCTCATCGCCGGCGCTTATGCCCTGTGCGCCTCGATCGGACGCACGGAGCTGGACCAACGCATCGCCCGGGTCTCCATGGACGTCTGCGCGGGCGAGCTCCTCCAGCTCCATCACGGCGACGACTGGGCTCTCGACGAGGCCACCTACTTCGAGATCGTGGGACGCAAGACCGGCGCCCTCATCGGCGTCGCCTGCGAGCTCGGCGCCCTCGTGGGCGGCGCGGATCCCCGCCTCGCCTCCGCACTCTTCGACGCCGGCGTCGACCTCGGGGTCGCTTTCCAGATCCGTGACGACCTGCTCGACCTGACCGGCCTCGAAGCCGCCGTCGGCAAGAGCGTCGGCAAGGACCTCGAGAAGGGCAAGCCCACCCTGCCGGTCATTCATCACCTCGCCTCGCTCGAGGGCTCCAGACGCGACGAGATGCTCGAACTCCTCTGCCGTGGCGCCCACCCCGAGAACGACGAGGCGAGGGCGAGGGTGCTCGAGGGCGTGCGTGCCACGGGCTCGATCGAGTACGCCGAACGCATCGGCGCCGAGCGCGTCGAGCGGGCCCGCCAGACGATCGGGCGTCTCGCGCCGTCATCGGCGAGAGAGCTGCTCGACCACCTGGCCCTCGCCGTCCTCGACCGCACGTATTAGCGCGAATCAAAAACGGACGCCGCCCGGGCGGGCAAGGGGGGGGAGCCACACCCGAGCGGCGTCACGACCTTTCGGCGCCCACACTCTATCGGCGCCGACGACCAAAAATCGCCATCCCAGCGAACACCGGCGCCAATGTCCCAGGCGCGGGCGTCGTCGAAACATTATCCAGGTCGAAGCTCACAAAGCTACCCGTCGGCAACCCAGCCGGGGGAAGTACCAGCACCTGGAGATTCCCCACCGACCCCATCACGCCCGCGAAAAACCCAAATCCGGGGGGACCCTCCGGAATGTAGAACGGGCTGTCCGGGTCGAGCGAGAACGTCAGCGTTGCCCACTCCCCGCCCGCGACGGGCGTCGGGGAGAGCAGAACGAACGCCGGCGAGTTCCCGCTGGTCGCCACGCGGAGCGCGAAGCTGAGGGCGACCTCGGAATCGTGGCGGATGTCGAACGTGACGGTGTCCAGCCCCGACGTCAGGTAGTCCCCGACGAAGGCGTCTCCGGAAGCATCTGCGTCGTCATGCCCCCGGAACAGGGTGAGCCCGAACTCCCCCGCGGTCGAGACGTCGGCGCTGGCGGAGATGTACCCCGCCGGGTTGAAGGTGGGGGGGTTGAACGAGCCGTTGAGCCAGTTGGCGTCGCCGTCGGTGAACGTCTCGGTGTACGGGCCGACGCCGGCGAGGGCGAGCCGCTCGCGGCAGCCAGGGCCACGATCATGCTCGCGATACGCATCGATCTCTCCAATCAGCAAGAGGACAATGGGACGGCGTCCTGTCCAGCGATCTCAGCCGCCACTCGCCTCCGCGAAGGCGACCAGGAAGGCCAGGACGTCAGAGAAATCCAGCCCGCACGGGGGCGCCAGGTCGGCCGCGGGGCTCCCCGCGCCGAAGTCCGTCAGGAAAGCCAGCACGTCTGAGAAGTCCGCCCCCCCCAGCCCGTCGTAGTTCCCGGGCGACCCGACGCGGACCGTCAGCTCCAGCGTCGGCGTCTGGCCGAGCAACTGGGCGATCACGTTGTCACGGGTCTTGAAGAACGGGTAGAGGACGTCGCCGGTGCCGCCGCCGGGTCCGCCGGTCGCCAGGTGCATTGAACTGACCGCCAGGTTCAGACGCCCGTCGTGGAGCGACCGACGCACGAAGGCGATCCCCTCCGCGTCGCACAGGTCGAAGTCGATCGTCACGACGCTCTCGGCGGGCACGAGGTCCCCCAGCGCCACGCCGTCGATCACGCCCACGCCCAGGGGACGCGGGTCGAACCGCTCCTTGACGTTGTTCGAGACGTCGTAGGCGACGCCCGCGTCGAAGTTCGCGGCGAAGATGTTGCGGGCGCCCTGCGCCGGATCGGCGACCGGAGTCCCCCCGAAGGGCGACGTCTCGACCCAGTTGAACACGTCGAACCCGTTGCGGTACCCGACGCCGAAGAGCGAGATCGCCCGACCTGGGTCCGCGTCGGCGAGGGCGTCGGGGTCGTTCTCCGCGAGGAACGTGCGGTAGGAGTCGGGCGTCGTGTCGTACCGGAACTCGAGGTCGTTGTCGACGACGAGCGTGAGACGGGCGCCGATCACCTGGTATTCGCCCGCGTCCAGGCCCGCGACGATCTCGGGCGACGTGTCGAACGAGAGGATGTACTGGGCGTCCCGGTCGTCGAACCCGGGCCCCTCGGCCGCCGCCGAGAACGTCGACGCGATCGCCCGTGTCCCCGGCGTGCCGTTGAACGGGTACTCCCAGCGGTCGCCATCGGGGGTGTCGGCGGCGAAATGGACGACCTGCGCGCGAGCCGCGGCGCTGGTCAGGACGAGGGCGCCGGCAACGCAAGCTGTTGTCTTCACTTGGGTAACCTCCGCCTCCGGGCGGGCGAGCGTGGGGACTGGTTCCTGCCGGGCTGGACACAGTCCGGGCGGGCAGGAACAATGGGTGAGTATTGAGACTGAGTCTCAATCGCGTCAAGGGCCCCGCGAGGAAAATCCTCAGGGCCAGGGCGGAGGGCTTCCCAGGGTGCCAGCTTCGTGTTGTCACACATCCCGACGACGCGCCTTCACGCTCATCGAGCTGCTGGTCGTCATCGCGATCATCGCGACGCTGATTGGGATCCTGCTCCCGGCCCTCGCGTCGGCGAGGGGCTCGGCGCGCCAGGCGAAGGAGCTTGCTTCGGCGCAGCAGCTCATGATCGCGTACTCGATGTACGCCGACGACTCGGACGACGCGTTGCTGGTCGGGTACGCCGCGCGGGGGCACGTGACGGGGCGGGACGCGCCCCGGTTCGACTGGGGCGAGCCGGTGGGGGGCCAGTCCCCCGACGCGCAGGGCTGGGAGATGCGCAAGCGCTACCCCTGGCGCCTCGCGCCCTGGTTCGACTACGACTGGTCGGGGATGTACGACGACGCGGAACGCCTGGCCGCGGCCCGCCTCTCGCGCGACGAGCGCTACGGGTACCTGGTCAGCGCGTACCCGTCCTTCGGCGTGAACTCCTATTTCGTCGGGGGCGACGCGGGGCCCGACTCGTACACATTCGAGAGCAGCGGCGGGCGGAACGTTCAGGGGCAGCGGCTCTTCGGCGACTTCTTCTGCCGCAGGCTCAGCTGCATTCGCCGCCCTGACGCGATCCTGGCCTTCGCGAGCGCCCGGGCGCACGACACCTCCGCATCGACAGGCGATGCGCACCCCGAGGGGTACTTCAAGGTCACGCCGCCCCGCTTCATCTCGACGCAGGGTCGCCTGTGGGCGGAGGAGTACGACGCGGACGCCGAGCCCGGGCCCAACTCGGGCTTCGTCTCGCTCCGCCACAGCGGGCGGGCGATCACGGCGATGCTCGACGGGCACGCCGGCGCGATGGGCTGGGACGAGATCGGCGACATGCGCCACTGGGCCGACCAGGCGGACGCGCCGGACTGGTCGTTGACGCCGAACCTGCCCTGACCGAGTCCTGCGAGCCCGGAGCGTGAGCGACGGGTACTCCCCCGAGTTCTACGACCCCGGAGCGTCAGCGGCGGGTTCTTCATCGCACTGGCAAGCAGGCCAAATCAACCCGTCGCTCACGCTCCGGGCTTGCGATCGCAACGCGGGCGCCCCCCATGCCCCGCTATCCTTGCCCCCCATGCCCGAGGCGCACGACTTTCTCGACGAGCTGGAGTGGCGCGGCCTGCTCAAGGACGTCACCGACCGCGAGGGGCTCAGCAAGCACCTCTCGACCGGCTCGCGCCGCCTGTACGCCGGCTTCGACCCGACCGCGGACTCCCTGACCATCGGCAACCTCGTCCCGATCACCGTCCTGGCCCACGCCAGGCGGGCGGGGCACGAGGTGATCGCCCTGATCGGTGGCGGGACCGGGCTGATCGGCGACCCCTCGGGCAAGTCCGCCGAACGGATGCTGCTGACCGAGGAGACGGTCGCCCATCACGTCGAATGCCAGCGCCCGATCTTCGAGGCGGTGCTGGGCAACATGGAGGGGCCGTCGTTCGAGGTCGTCAACAACGCCGACTGGCTGACCAAGCTCGGGTACATCGAGGTGCTGCGCGACGTGGGCAAGCACTTCTCGGTCAACATGATGATCCAGAAGGACTCGGTGAAGTCCCGCCTCGAGGACCGCGAGCAGGGCATCAGCTACACCGAGTTCAGCTACATGATCTTGCAGGCGTACGACTTCCTGCACCTGCACCGCGAGGAGCTTGTCACGATTCAATGCGGGGGGTCAGATCAGTTCGGGAATATTGTTGCAGGTGTAGAACTGATAAATCGGTGGTCCGATCAAATCCGGATAGAAACCGCAGAGTACTTGGATGATGAGATTCAGAGTCTCAAGAGCACTTCCGTGCAAACTCTGCGAGAAGAAGCATACAGCACGCTCGTTGAGTGTATGAAACGATGGGGAGAGGGTACGGCGGAGTCAACAAAGTTGTTTGAGCGTTGGTTGGCGACTACAGATCGGCTTGCTGTCGAAGTAAACCGGGCGACGGCGGGCGTGTGGGGGCTGAACCACAAGCGAGCAATTCAACGATTACGAGAGTGTCGTAGTCGTCAGGTGTTCGGCTTCGTCTGCCCCCTCGTCACCAAGGCCGACGGCGGGAAGTTCGGCAAGACCGAGTCCGGCGCCGTCTGGCTCACCGCCGCCCGCACCAGCCCCTATGCCTACTACCAGTTCTGGCTCAACGCCTCGGACGAGGACGTCGGCCCCCCGACGCCCGAGGGCAAGGGCGGGTGGCTCCGCAAGTTCACGTTCCTGTCGCGCGGGGAGATCGAGTCGATCGAGCGCGAGCACGCCGCGGCGCCCGGCAAACGCCTCGCCCAGCGCACGCTCGCCCGCGAGGCGACGCGCCTGCTGCACGGCGAGGGCGAGATGACCCAGGCCGAGGCCGCGGGCCAGGCGTTGTTTTCTGGCGACATCGCGGGCCTGCCCGAGGCGACGCTGCGCGACGTCTTCGGCGAGGTCCCCTCGAGCGAGCACGCCAAGGCCAGCCTCGCCGGCGAGGGCGCCGACCTCGTCGAGATCCTCGTCGAGACGGGCCTGGCCAAGTCCAAGCGAGAGGCCCGGGAGTTCGTCGCCAACGGCTCGGTCTCCGTCAACGGACAGGGCGCGGGCGAGGGGCGTCGCCTGACGAGCTCGGACCTGCTGCACGGGTCGATGATCGCTTTGCGCCGGGGCAAGAAGGTCTGGCACGTGACGCGCTGGGCGTGACGCAGGTCGGGTTGTTAGACACCGAGGCTGAGGACCGCCGAAGCCTCGGGTGAGCCAGCGTTCATGAACCACGCTCCCAGACCCACCCGGGGCGTTTGCGGACTCCCTCTCAGCGTCAATATCCCCCCGAACCCGCTCCTTTCCGCGTTCGTAACACCTCAGTTGAAAATGCCTTCCAATCAAGGCGTGTTTCTGGGATACTGACACGGTTCCGAGGACGGCGGCGTTGCGTGCTCCGCATAGGGCTCCGAGCGCCGCCTGGTTCGCAGGAGGCGTACCCATGAACTTCATCCGAGAGTTGCTTGCCCAGAAGGGCGACGGCGTCCGGTCCGTGCCGGGCGATTGCACCGTGCTCGACGCCGCGTGCGCGATGAACGAGGCGCACATCGGCGCCGTCGTCGTGCTCGAGGGAGGCCGGATGGCCGGCATCCTGACCGAGCGGGACGTGATGACGCGCGTCGTCGCGGCGGGTCGCGACCCGGCCCGGACGCGCGTCTCGCAGGTGATGACCTCGCGCGTGCTGACGTGCACGCCCCAGACGCGCCTGAGCGAGGCCAGGGCGGTGATGCGGTCCAAGCGGATCCGCCACCTGCCGGTCGTCGAGGGGGACGTCGTGGTCGGCATCGTCTCGATCGGGGACATGAACCTGTGCGAGACCGAGACGCTCGTCGAGACGATCCGCCACATGGAGGCGTACATCGCCGGCGAGGTGGCGCTGTAGTGTCGCCGTGCCACTGACCCGTCTTCGGGTCAGTGCAAAGCGCCCTGCCGAGAGCGGCACTGACCGGCGGACCAGTCAGTGGCATGGGCGGCGCGCCTCACGCCCCGACGACCATCCGTCTGAACATCGCCGGCGATTCACCCTGGCCCGTGCGCGCGCTGAGCAGCGCCGCCTGGGCCATCGCCAGCAGCGCCTCGTAGTCGATCGGTGGCGGCGGGCTGGGCGATTCGAGCAGGTTCATGACGGCGTCGACGATTGCGGCGACCTCCGGGGCGATCCCTCGGTCCGACGCCGACGGCTCGACCCGCTGCGTGTCGAAGACCTCCCCCGCCGGGTTGGTCCAGGCGAGCGAGTCCTCGTCGATCGCCAACTGGCCCTCGTCGCCGAGGGCGACCAGCGAGCGATCCCAGCGGGGCGCCTGGTCGGAGAGGACGGCGCACGCGGCCCGTCCATCGGCGAAGCGAAGATTGATCGTCAGGTCGCCACGCAGGCTGCGTAGCGTGTCGCCCGGCGCCGCATGCACCCCCGGGGCGTTGGGCCCGACGAACGCCGCGTCGATCGTCTCGGGCATGCCCATCATGGCGTGCGCCAGGTCCATCGCGTCGAGCAGACGCCCGCCGAGAGAGGCGTGCTCTCCTCGGCATAGCGACTCGAAACGCAGCACGCGGACTCGCCCGAACGCATCCAGCGCATCGGCGGCGAGGGCCATCGCCCGGCTCTGCCTCATCCGCGGCACGAGCTGCACCCCGTCGATCGGACGCACGCCGTGCTGCGAGCGCGTCCACCCGCCCGAGCCCAGCTCGAGGGCGCTTCCCGGGATCGGCTCGAGCGTCGTGATGGTCATGCCCCGGGCACGGGCGGCCTCGATCGCCCCCGCGTCCTGCGAGCCAGCGCCGCCGAACTCCGTGAGCGACGTCAGCAGCGCCAGCTCGGCGTCCCCCGAGGCGAGCGCGACGCGCAGATCGGTCGCCGGCTCCGCGTCAAGCTCGTCGGCGACGCCGCCGGTGCGTCCCTTCTCGGGGCACCCGACGGCGACGAGCTGCAGCCCCGCCGCGTCGCGCACCGCGCGCACCAGATCCACCTGCCCGGGCGAGAGCCAGGCGATGGTTCTGGGGCCTTTCTTGCCCGATTTCGTCGCCACGGGTGCGATCGTACAGGGGCGGCGACAGATCCGCACCAGGCCCCAAGGCGTAGGATTGGCCGAAAGGCGTCGCAAGGCGGCCGCACGTCGGGATGGTCCCGGCGTGAGGAAAGTCCGAGCACGGCAGGACACGGTGGTGGGTAACGCCCACCCGCCCGAACGGCCTCGAAAGAGGGCGGTCGCGGGCGAGGGACAGTGCCACAGAAAGCAAACCGCCGATGGCCCGAAAGGGATCAGGCAAGGGTGAAAGGGTGCGGTAAGAGCGCACCGCCCCGCTGGCGACAGCGGGGGCACGGCAAACCCCACCGCGTGCAAGCCCAAGCAGGGGTCGGGGGTCTTGAGCCCCGCCGTCGGTCCGACGGCTGACCCCGGGTCGGGTGCTGGGAGCATGCTCCCCACCGCGTCGGCAACGGCGCGGGCAGAGAAATGGTCGCCCAGGGCGGTGAGGTCCGCAAGGAAACCAACCGCCCGGACAGAACTCGGCTTATCAGCGACGCCCGATCGCCAGCGCGGGCCCCGGGGACGACCCGGGGCCCGCGGCCATTTTGCGGACTCCAGGGGCTGGAAGAACCCATCGCTCATGCTCCGGGCTTGAAGGTGGAGCATGCTCCGGGCGTAATTTGGAGCATCGCGCGATGCCGTGCCTCGCCTTGGAGCTCGGAGCGTAAGCGACGGGTTCGCAACGCGAGAAGCCATCGACCTTCCCGTGTGCGCTCGCAATCTGTTCATCTGCGTGGCCGATCCTGAAACCTCACGACGTAGTCAACCGCCGCCGCGAGCGACGCCGCGTTGTGGATCTGACGCGTCGAGCCGTGCTTGGTCCAGACGCGTCGATCGGAGGCGATCAGCCCGTCGGCGCGCAGTCGGCGCGTGCTCCATGCCTTGAGGTCCACCATCGCGGCGTCCGCGTCCTTGGTCAGCGTCGCGACGAGATGCACATGATTCGATCGCACATTGATTGCGTGCAGGGTCCAGTCCCGATGTTCGCAGACGCGGCGGATGGCGCTCTCGACCGCCGTCCTCTGGCGTCGATCGAGGCGGGTTGGCTCGTGCTTGAGTGAGGCTCGGTTCGATCGCTCGAGAGCGGGTGAGGGGATGATCGCGCGGGTCCGCCCGGCGGACACTCGAACGATGGAGCCGCGTGCGTCGCCCTGGAGCCACGTGCCGTAGGTTGTCCAGGTCAGGAAGGTCGCGAGCGCTGCTGGCATCTTGCGAGGATACGTCGGTCCTAGCTCGGCCCGAACCCTTCGCTGACGCTCCGGGCTTCTTGCGGGCAAGCTCTCGACCAGATCTGCGACACTGCAATGAACCGCCCGGGGATGCTGAGCGACCGGGTAGCGGAGGGTCCATGCCCCGCACGCCGGAACAGGTCTACTCGGAGCTGCTGGTGCTGCGCTGCCAGGGCGGGGACCGTGGGGCGGCGGGGGAGCTGTACGCGCTGTGGGCGCCGCGATTGACTCGGCACGCCGGGCGACTGCTCGCCGACCCCGACAAGGGCGCCGAGGCGGCCCAGGAGGCCTGGGTCTCGATCGTCGGCGGGATCGGCTCGCTCGCCGACCCCGCCCGCTTCCCGTCGTGGGCGTACCGCATCGTCACCAACCGGTGTGCCGACGCGATCCGTCGGGCGGGGCGCGAACGCCGGGCGGTCGAGCGGGCGGGGCGCGAGAGCAGCGTGAACCAACCCACCTCCCCGAGCGACACTCAATCGGACGACCTGGATCGCCTGCGAATCGCGATCCGGTCGCTCGACGACGACCACCGCGTCGTGGTGGAGCTGTTCTACCTCGAAGGCTTGGGCGTCGCCGAGATCGGGCGGGCGCTGGGCGTGCCCAGCGGCACCGTCAAGTCGAGACTGTTCAACGCGAGGCGCCGCCTGCGCGACGCCCTGGAAGGAGACATGTCATGAGCTCGCTGGACGACAAGATCAGGGAGGCGCTCAAGCGGGAGGACGCGGAGTTGTTCGGCGAGGTCGCCGGCGAGGCGTCGCTGCCCGAGCTGGTCGCCGAGAGCTTCCGGGGCAAGTACCGGTTCTTCGTTATGCTGAGCATGGGCGCGACGCTTGTGTTCACGGTCGCGATGTTCTTCTGCGGGTACAAGGTGTTCACGAGCGACGAGTTCCACGAGCACATCCTGTGGGCGATGGGGTTCTTCTTCAGCGCGATGGCGGTGGGAATGCTCAAGACGTGGACCTGGATGGAACTCAACCGCATCGCGGTGACGCGCGAGATCAAGCGCGTCGAGCTGCAGATCGCGCTCTTGGCCAAGCGTTTGGAGAAGTGAATGAGCGCTAGAGGAAGGTTGATAGCACGATCCATCCCTGGATGACGCATGCAAGCACGCCGAGCGCACTCGCGGCGAGCGCCTGCTTCCTGATCCTTGTCCGAGCGCCGGAGGGCACACGCCGCATCGCAAGGATGGCGAACGCGAGCGAGATCATGCCCAAGATCATCCCGACCAGCGGGCTCAGCAGGACGGCGACGATCCCAATCATCAACGCGGCGGACGAGTACTCAGCGGTGCGGCTCAGATTGCTTCGTTGCCTCGAGTACCTGATCGGGCGCCCGCACTCCGGGCAGAGCGCTTCGTCCGAGAGTTCGGCGATGTCGTAGCCGCAGTATCGGCAGGCGCGGGTGTCGCGCATCACGGGGCCGTCGGGGAGGCGGGCTCGCTGACCACACGCACCTGGCAGAACTGCCGATGCCCCATCGGCCCGGAGTGGTAGCTGTACCCGCTCTGTTTCGCGCCGACCCACGGCGAGCCGGGCGCCCCGCCGATGCCCCGGTTGATGCCGACCATCGCGGAGTTCAGTCGGCGGGCGACGCCACGCGCTTGGGCGTCGGGCCCGAAGACCACCCCGCCGAGGCCGTACTCGGAGTCGTTGGCGAGCGTTGCGGCTTCGTCCGCGTCTCTGACCCCCATGACACAGGCGACCGGGCCGAAGGTCTCGGTCCGCATGATGTCCATCTCGTGGTTCACGCCGTCGAGAACAGTGGGGGAGATGAACTGACCCTCTCGAGTCTCGCCGCCGAAGACGATCTTGGCGCCGCGAGCGAGTGCGTCGGCGAGTTGGCGCTCGACGTGCGCCTTCTGCTCGCCCGAGATCATCGGCCCGATGACCGTGCCCTCTGCCATGCCATCGCCGACGGCGTAGATCTTGCTCTGCTCGATGAGCTTGGCCATGAATGCGTCCTTGACAGACTGCTGCACGTAGATGCGCTCGGTTGAGACGCAGACCTGGCCGCAGTTGCGGAAGGAGTTGCGAGCCGCGAACGCCGCCGCGGCGTCGAGGTCCGCGCCCTCCAGCACGATCAGGGGGTCCTTCGAGCCCAGCTCGAGGATGAGTCGTTTCAGCCCGCCTGCGGCCGCCGCCATGATCTTCTGGCCGACAGCTTTGGACCCCGTGAACGCGATCAGGTCCACATCCGCCGCGACGAGCGCCTTGCCCTGCTCGTCCGCGCCGTGCACCACCTGCAGCACGCCCGACGGCAGGAACTCGTTGAGCGTGTCCGCGTACGCCTGGGCGATCAGCGGCGTCTGCTCGCTCGGCTTGAGCACCACCGCGTTGCCCGTCACCAACGCCGGCAGCGTCATCCAGTGGGGCATCGCCAGCGGAAAGTTCCAGGGCGTGATCGCCGCGCACACGCCGAGCGGGTCGTGGTACAGCGTCGTCGTCACGCCCTCGCCCTCGAGCGTCTGCGGCGCGACGGCCTTGGCGATCTCGTCCACCTCGTCGCTCAGCCCCTCGCCCGTCCCCCGGCACTCGCCCACGCCCTCCGCCAGCGGCTTGCCCATCTCACGCGTGAGCAGCTCGCCAAGCTCGTCGGCCCGGTCTGCGAGCGCCTGGCCCGCCGGGCGGACCGTGTCCGCCCGCTCCCGGGCCGACATCGCGCCCCAGGCCGCCTGCACCTCGCGCGCCCGAGCGACGATCGCGGGAATCTCGGAGGCCGGCGTGATCGGCACGCTCCCGACGAGCGCGCCTGTCGCGGGGTTGAACGAGTCGAGCTGGGCGGTGGTGGTCGTGAGCATCATCAAGCGTAGAGCGCTCGATTCGCGAGCGACTGATCCCAGACGCGAGCGGAAGCTCGCGAAGGCAAGCCCCAGGGCAGCGCGAGCTTCCGCTCGCGTCTGGGATACCAGCATCACACCCGCCCGACCACGAGCACGATAAAGCTCTCATCCAACTCCGACTCCGCGTCCATCACCGGCTCGACGTACGCGTTCCCTTCGTCGTCCATCGCGTCCGCCAGCTTCGCGTAGACCTGCGTCTGGCGGAATCCCGCCTCCGCCATCGCGTCGCGCAGCTCCGGGACCGACCACAGGCGCCATTCGTACACGAACGCGTCCATGATCTCGTGCTCGATCACCCCGGCGCGCTCGACACGGAAGTGGATCACGTCCGTGACCATCCCCGTCGTCGGGTCCGCGTGACGCTGCTCCCAGGTATACCGGCAGATCCGCCCCCCGGGCATGGGGTGCGGGCGATGGACCGAGCCGAGCAGGAAGGCGGACTCGCCGCCGTAGGTGTCGCAGACGAAGGCGCCGCCTTGATTGATGCGCCGGAGTGCATGGCGCAGATACTCGACCAGCTCGCCCCGCGTGTGCAGGTACCCGATCGAGAAGTTGCCCACGAAGAGGACATCGCACGGGTCGTTCACCGCGCGGACGTCGCGAGCGAGCTTGACGATCCGGTCATGGCGTGCGTGCCGATCGAGGGCCTCCGGATCAAGGTCCGTCGCGATCGCTCGGGCCTGGGGGTCGGCCTCGACCCATTCATGCGAGAGGGCGGCGGTCCCCGAGAAGTCCTCGCCGAGCGTGCGGGGCTTCCCGCCGTGGATCGCGCGGAGCAGTGGCGCCAAGTCCTTGGGCGACTGCACGCACAGCTCGTAGAGATCGAAGCGGTCCGGGGGCGAGCGCATGGTCAGTAGCCACCACCCCCCGCGGAGGCGCCGACCATGATGAGGACCATGAAGGCGATGTACGCGAAGATCAGCAGCGCGTACAGGCACGAGAGTGCGATGCCGACCCACCCGCAGATCCGCCCGGCCTTCGCAAAGCCGCGGCTCGTGACCGGCGCCTGGCCGAGCTGGATCGCGACGTCCGCCTTCTTCGCGTAGACGACCGCGAGGATCCCGCACACCAGCCCGGGGATCCCGTACAGCAGGCACGCCGGGATCGAGCAGATCCCCAGCACCATCGCCGCGATCGCCTTGCCCTGCGTCAGTTGTGGCGACCCGGTCTGCATGATCGGCGTGCCGCACTCCGGGCACCTCCCGCCCACCGGCTGGTTCGAGATGTCGTACCGGCATGAGGCGCACAGCACCGCGGGCCTCGTCGGCGGGGCGGCGGGTGCGGGCGCAGGCTGGGTCTGGTCGTTCGTGTGCTCGTCCATCGACGCGCTCCCCCGGGGCCCGTTCAGGCCATCCGCACCCAGCGTATCAGCGTCCTGAAGTTCGGCGGCTTGCCGTACATCAGCAGCCCGACCCGGAACACCTTGGCCGCAAACCACAGGCAGCAGTACGCCCCGACCGCGCTGATCGCGATCGCGATCGGTGGCTGCCACCAGGGAACCTCCTGGCTCGACGTCATCCGCATCATCATCATGAAAGGACTCACCGGCGGGATGAAGCTCAGGATCGTCACCCACAGCGCGTTCGGGTCGCGCGTGATCGGCATCCAGAGGATGTAGGGCAGGACCATCACCATCATCACCGGCGTCTGCAGGCTCTGCG
>JAWKTB010000012.1:0-4690 GCA_041402005.1 Phycisphaerales bacterium
GGTCTTCAACGGGTGCGTGTACAACCACGCCGAGCTGCGAACCGCGCTCGAGGGGCGCGGGCGTCGCTTCGAGACGCATCACTCGGATACCGAGGCATTGCTCCAGGCGTACCTCGACGCCGGCCTCGCGTGCGATCGGCGTCTCGATGCGATGTTCGCGATGTGCGTGTGGGATCGACGACTCGGGAGTCTGCGCGCCCTGCGCGATCCAGCCGGCGAGAAGCCGCTGTGGACGCTGCTCGACCACGCCGACCCGGGTCTGGGCGTCTTCGCAAGCGTGCCCGGCGCCATCACCAGGCTCGGCGGCGTCCTCCCGAGGTGGCGTTCGACCAGACCCGATCCCGGCTCGGTCGGCGCCTGGTGCCGACTCGGCACGAATGCCGCCTCGCCCACCCTCGACGCCGCCCTCGCGGAGCCGGGCGTGTGGCTGGAAACCTTCTCCGACGGCGAAGTCTGTCTGCCGCTCGCCGAACGCGACGACACTGGTCCTCGCTACAAGGGTCTCGCACGCACCGATGCACGACTCGACGCCGACCGGGTCGAGGCACTGCTCGCGGCGGGCGTCCGGACCCGCCTCACCGCGGACGTTCCCCTCGGCTGCTTCTTGTCCGGGGGCGTGGACTCGGCGTTGATCGCGGCCCTCGCCCGTCGCGAGCTGGACGAGTTGAGCACCTGGACGCTCCGCATGCCCGATCCCGCGTACGACGAGTCGGAGGCGGCGCGCCAAACCGCCCAGCACCTCGGGACGACCCACCACACGCTCGAGTGCGAGACTTGCGCCGCCGACGATCTCGTCATGCTGATCGAACGCCTGGGCCTGCCGTTCGGCGACAGCTCGCTGTTGCCTACGTATTGGCTCAGCCGCGCCGCGCGCGAGCACATCAAGGTGGCCCTGGCCGGTGACGGCGGGGACGAACTCTTCGGTGGGTACGACCGCCAGTCGATCGTCCCCTTCGCGGCGAGGTATCGGGGGCTGCTCGCCGCCCTGCCGACGTCCCTCCTGGATGAGCGGGACCTGACCTCTCGCTCCGCCCGCCTCGCCCGACTCGTTCGGGCCGCGCGTCGCGACGGATACGTCGGCCTGCTCTCGATCTTCCAGTCGCCCCAGCTCAGACGCCTGCTCGTCACGCGCCCGCCACTGCCCGATCCGAAGCTCCCATTCCGCCTCGCGCCTGACCCGCTGACGCGCGATTTCCTGCGCTACCTGCCCGACGACCTACTGATGAAGACGGACACCGCCTCGATGGCGGTCGGTCTGGAGGTTCGGGCGCCGTTCTTGAATCCGCCACTCGTCGAGGCGTGCTTGTCCGCGCCGCTAGAGACCTTGATGCCGGGGGGAGCGCGCAAAGGCTTGCTCAAGCAAGTCGCCCGCCGCCACCTGCCCGACCACATCGTCGACCGCCCCAAGCGCGGCTTCGCCATCCCCATCGGCGAGTGGTTCCGAACCGACTTCGGCGGCATGCGTCAGCTCCTGCACGACCACCTCGAGTCGGCGGACCCGTTCCCGGGGCTCGGCGAGGGGGGTGTTGAGATCAACATGAGCTTCGTGCGTCGCATGCGGCGCGAGCACGACGCCGCGGGCGAGAAGTCGCTGAACCCGTGGCACGGACGCGATCACTCGCAGCGGCTGTACATGCTGCTCGTGCTGTCGATCTGGGCCAAGTGGTTCGAACGCGTTCGGCGTGAGGGCTAGGTGTTCCTGACCGTGACCTCGACCCCATCGGGCAGGTGCAGGTGGCTCTGCGGGAAGGGGATGCCGATGCCGGCCTCGTCGAGTGCCTTCTTCGCGTCGCGGGTGACGCGTTGGAAGACGTCCCAGTAGACGTCGCCCTGGGCCCAGACGCGGAGTTTCCAGGTGACGGCGCTGTCACCCAGCTCGGCGAGGAAGACCTGGGGCTCCGGATCCTTCTCGCCCCCCTCGACCGAGGTCACCACGCGCTCGAGCACGCTTCGGGTCTGGTCCACGTCGGCGGCGTACTCGGTGCCGACGACGACCTCGACGCGGCGCACCGGGTGGAACGTGACGTTTTCGATCGTGTCGCCGTAGATCTTGCCGTTGGGCACGATGATGCGTCGCTTGTCGAACGTGTCGAAGGTGGTGGTGAACATGCCGATCTCGTCCACCTTGCCGAGGACGCCCGCGGCGTTGACGACGTCGCCCACCTTGAAGGGGCGGAAGACCAGCAGCATGATGCCCGAGGCGAAGTTGGCCAGTGTGCCCGAGAGGGCCATGCCGATGGCGAATCCGACGGCGGCGAGGACGGCGGCGAACGCCGTCGTGTCCACGCCGAAGGTGCTGAGGATGACCAGAGCCGCGAGGACGAGGAGGATCCACTTGGCGGCGTTGCCGAAAAAGCGGGCGAGCGTCTCCTCGACATGGGCGCGTCGCAGGGCGCTGGTGGTCAGGCGCTTGGCCCACCTCGAGAGGAAGAGGGCGAGGATGATGAGGACGATGGCCTGGACGATGGGCCAGCCGACGAGGGTCCACAGGTCGATCCAGGTCTTCTGATTGAAGTCGCCGTTGACGACGCGGTTGAGGACCGCCTGGGCCTCGTCGAGTCGGCTGGCGCCGTCCGTGGCGGCCTGCTGGGCGGCGTCGGCGGCGCCCTGGGCCGCGTCCTGAGCTTCTTGCATCGTCACCACGGAGCCTCCTTGGCGTCCCGCCCCGGGCGGGGGGAGGCATACTATGGCCCCCGATTTCTCGTGGCTGCGTCGCGCCCGACGCAAACGCTTTCCGGGCCCCGCCACAACACAGGATCAACAAGTTACAAGGAGACAACGCGATGGGCCTGCTCAAGGAGTTCAAAGAGTTCGCGATGCGGGGCAATGTCATCGACATGGCCGTCGGCATCGTCATCGGCGCCGCCTTCGGCAAGATCGTGTCCTCCCTCGTCGCCAACGTCGTCATGCCCCCGATCGGCATGCTCCTGGGCGGCGTGGACTTCGCAGACCTCAAGCTCGTGCTCAAGGAAGGCGTCGGCGAGGTGCTCGACCCGGCGACGGGCGACGTCGTCACCGCCGCCGTCCCCGAGGTCGCGATCGGCTACGGCCTGTTCATCAACACCGTCATCGACTTCGTCATCATCGCCTTCGCGATCTTCATGGTCATCAAGGTGATGAACTCGGCGACGGCCCGGTTCAAGAAGAAGGAAGAAGCCAAGCCCGCCGAGCCGCCCAAGCCCAGCGACGAGGTCGTCCTCCTCACCGAGATCCGCGACGCGCTGCGCGCCCGCTGAGCCACCACGATCCACTCCAAACGAAACGCCCGCCCGGGTCCAGTCCCGGGCGGGCGTTCGTCGTTCAGCGGGCGCGTGTTCCGGTTAGAACTTCCAGCCGAGCGTCGCGTAGTAGTCGATGTCGTTGCGCTTGGCCGACCCGCCGGGGTTCGAGTCGTAGCGGTCCTCGATGCCGAGCTTGAGGTAGAGGTGCGACTCGGCGTCGAGGAGGATCTCGTAGTTGACGTCGGTGATCCAGCGGAAGTCGCCGAACTCGTCGAGGCTGGGATAGAGCTCGGAGGTGACGGCGAACTTGTGCCCCTCCTTGATGTCCCAGGCGAAGTCGAGGCCGAGCAGCGCCTCGGGGGTGAAGGTCTCGTTCGTGCCGCCGATGGTCTGCGAGCCACCGATACCGGCCCGACCGATCAGGGTGATGTTGGGCTCTTGGTCCTCGGGGCGGATGAACTCGTAACCGACGCCACCGAATCCGGAGATCCGCGAGTCCCAGTCCTGGAACTCGTCGAACTCGTACTTGCCCTGGACGAAGAAGCGCCAGCGGGAGTCGGGCATGAGCCAGTCGTTGCGGGCGTTGGCCTCGAAGCGGTTGGCGTTCTGCGCGCCGTCCTGGGTCGCGTACTTGTAGGTGAGGCCGACGCGGGTCTCCATCTTGTTGGTGAGGCGTTCGAGCGAGAGGTTGGCGCGGAAGTTGAAGCTCTCGGAGTTGCCGTCGGAGCCGGTGATGCCCGCCTCGACCGAGCCGTCCCAGCCTGACCAGAACGAGGTCGGGGGCGGGGGAACCTCCTCGCCGCCGCCGGCGTCGCCCCCACCACCACCGCCGGCGTCGGCGGGCTGCTCGCTCCGCTCGTAGTCGGCCCGGGCGAGGTCGTAGGCCTGCTGCGCCTCGGCCAGGGCGGCCCGGGCGGCCTCCAGGCGGGTCCTGGCGTCGTCGAGGCGGGTCGCCGCCGAGGGAACCGTGACGTCGTCCGAGGCGACGGCGCCCGAGACGGACAGCGCGATGACGCTCCCAACCACCAAACTGCGCATGAACGGCATGGATGAGTTCTCCTTCAACCCGCGCCGGGGCGGGGCGTCCTGTCGTGGAGGGCGGAGGGTATCGGACGCGGGCGACGTCGGCCACACGCCCGCCAACTTGCGCCGGCTGAACGCGGATTCGATACCATTGGACTTCTCTCTCGCCCGGAACCGATGCTGAGAGACAGATGGAGCGCATGACACGACGAGAAGCGATGGCGTTGGTGCTGCGCGCGGGCGCCCTGGGCGTCGGCGTGCCGGCGGCCATGTCCCTGTCCGCCTGCGCCTCGACACGCCGCAAGGGCCAGGTCGGATCCCCGATCCCCGCCGACCCCCCGGTCGCGAACGTGCCGACGCATGACGCCCCAGCGCCCACGGGCGATTGGGGCGCGTCCGCCTCCACGGACTCCCTGCCGGCCGGCGTGATCCCGAGGACCCAGTGG
>JAWKTB010000013.1:0-3287 GCA_041402005.1 Phycisphaerales bacterium
GTCGACCCCGACGCCCCGGACGGCTTCACCCCCATCCAAGAACGCTGGCTCGAGCCTAGCACACGCCGTCCGCGCTTCACCGGCCCCGTATACGTCCTCTCGGGCCCCGTCGTCATGAGCAGCGACGAGGCCTTCATCCTCATGATGAAATCCGCTTCACGCGCGACCGTCGTCGGCGCAAGAACGCAGGGCGCGTCCGGCAATCCCAAAGCGCACAAGCTCGCCCCAGGCATTACGCTGTTCCTCCCCTCCTGGCAGGCGTTGACGCCGGAGGGCGAGCCCTTCGAGGGCGTCGGCATCGACCCTGACGTGAAGGTCGACGCCGATCCGACCGACTTCGCCCGACGCGACCCCGTGCTCGATCGGGCGCTCGAGCTCGCCTGCGACGACGACTGACCCCGCATGCCCGACTCACGCATCGAGCTCGTCAAGGCCGACATCTCGACGCTCGATGTGGACGCGATCGTCAACGCGGCCAACGAATCGCTCGCGCCCGGCGGCGGGGTCTGCGGCGCCATCCACCGCGCCGCCGGTCCGCAGCTCGCCAAGGCCTGCGCCGAGCTCCCCCTCGTGCGCCCGGGCGTCCGGTGCCCCGTTGGCCAGGCCCGCCTCACGCCCGGCTTCGACCTGCCCGCCCGCTTCGTGATCCACGCCGTCGGCCCGATCTACCGCGACGGCGCCAGCAACGAGCCCGCGCTGCTCGCCTCGGCGTACCGCGAGTCGCTCATCCTCGCCCGCCGCAACGAGCTGGCCTCGATCGCCTTCCCCGCGATCTCCACCGGGATCTTCGCCTACCCGGTCGGCGAGGCGTGCGAGATCGCCCTTCGTGAGGTGAAGACGCATCTGGAGGCGGACACCACGCTCGCTCGCGTCGTGCTCTGCTGCTTCGATGACGCGACGCTCGCCGAATACCGGCGTCGCCAGGCCTGATCGCCCTCGCCGCCTCGTCGAGGGATCACGCGCATCCCCCTCAACGGGCCTGCGTCACGAGCCGATAACCGCGGCGTGAAGGCACACCCCCTCAGGCGGCTCCTCGCCCGCCACTCCCATCTGCGTCGGGCGCTGCTGCTGACGATCTTCATCGTCGTCGCCGGCACGTTCGGCTTCATGTTGACCGAGGGCTGGGACGCGTGGGACGCGTTCTTCCTCACGGTCATCACGATCACGTCGGTGGGGTACGGCGACTACGGGATGTCGGGGTCGGGCGAGGTGTTCGCCGTCGGGCTCATGCTGGGTGGGATCGGCGTCATCACGTACGCGCTGGGCAACCTCATCCAGGCGGCGGTCGAGCTGTCCATGAACACGGAGCGACGGATGTACCTCCAGATTGATCGGATGCGTGACCACGTGATCGTCTGCGGGCTCGGGCGGATCGGGCGGATCGTCTGCCGCGAGTTGGCGCGCGTGAACATCCCGTTCGTCGTGATCGAGACGGATGAGGCGATCGTCGAGGGAGCGGTCGAGTGCGGGTGGCTGGCGGTCCGCGCCGACGCGACCGAGGACGAGACGCTGACCAAGTGCGGGCTCGAGCGGGCCCGGGCGATCGTCTGCGCCGTCAGCTGCGACAACGTGAACATCGTGACCACCCTGACGGCGCGGGATTTGTGCCCGAACGTCCGGATCATCAGCCGGGCGGACAGCCCGGACACGGTCCGCAAGATCCAGCGCGCCGGCGCCACCGAGGTGATCAGCCCCGTTTGGGTCGGGGCCCAGCGGATCGCGGACGTGCTGGTCAAGCCCTCCGTGTCGGCGCATCTGGAGACGGGGGATCTGAGCACCGCGCCGGTGCGCCTACGCGAGTTCCTGATCGAGGGCGACTCCCCGATCGCGGGTCGCGCGATCCGGGACGTCGGGGGCGAGCACCCCTCGCTGGTGTTCGTGACGGTGCAGCCGGCGGACGGCTCGGCCCGGGCACGCCCTGGGCCCGACTACACGATCGGCGCGGGCGACCAGATCATCGTCGCCGCCGAGCCCGAGGAGCTCGAGCGGTTCGGCGTCCTGCTCGCGCACGCCCGGGCCGCCTGAGACATCACGAGCATTGCGCAGAAAAACGCCCCCGGGCGGTGGTGGGCTCACCCGGGGGCTGGGAGGCGCGGAATCGGGAGCGGGTGGGAGGCAGGGATGGGTGGCTCCCGATTCCGGCGTTGGTCCGCCTGGGCGGACCGGGCCCGGTTGCCCGGGCCCTGACTTGAGCGCCCCCGCCCGACGCACTTGCGTTGGGGAGGGCCACGCGAGAGATCGGCCGACGCTGGTCTTCGGACGCTCCTTGCCCTTGCGGGCTTTCGCCATCGATCAGCGAAGCGGAGACCGGGTGAAACAGCCGTGCTCGCCCGGCCCGGGTCGGATCCTTCCGACACCGGCCCTTGTTCGACCGACCCTCTCGCGTGGCCCGCTCGCCATCTCAGGCGGCGGGGGTCGCTTGTGTTGTGTGGGCGCTTGCCTCCTTGCGCTCGTGGTTGTGTTCGTTCTCGTCTTCCCTCGCTTGCGCGAGGGGCTCATTGTTCGGAACCTGTCGCTCACGCTCCGGGCTCGTTGTGTGTGTCGATCAGCTGCACCCCATCGAGGCGCCGCAGTTCAGGCACTTGTAGCACGTGCCCGAGCGGACGGTGATGGAGCCGCAGACGTCACATGGCGGCGCGTCGCCGGCGCTCTCGAGGGCCATCGAGAGCGTCGCGCTCGAGAATGTCTGTTCGACGGTCACCACGGCGGCGTGGGGCGTCGGGCTGGCAGCGCTGCGTGCGCGGGGGGCGGGCGTCGTCGCCCGGCCATCGGCGTCGTCTGCGGGGATGTTCCAACGTGAGACTCCGTTCTCGGGTGTGCTTGTGTTCGCACTCGCCTCGATCACACTCGCGGGCTTGGCGGCGTCCGCCTTCGCCCGGCTCTCCGTCTTGGCTTCCGGCTTCGGTTCGGGCTTGGACTCTGGACGCTGCGGCGCGTTCGCCTCGCGGAAGCCCGGGATGAACTCCATGCCGAGCCAGCGGAAGATGTAGTCCACCAGGCTCTTGGCGAAGGGGATCTCCCGGTTGGTCGTCATGCCGGCGGGCTCGAAGCGCTGGTGCGTGAACTTGCGGACCAGCGACTCCAGGGGCACGCCGTACTGCAGGGCGACGGACGTCGACGTGCCCAGCGAATCCATGAGCCCACCGATCGTCGAGCCCTCCTTCGCCATCGTGATGAACAGCTCGCCCGGCTTGCCGTCTTCGTACAGGCCGACGGTCAGGTACCCCTCGTGCCCGGCGACGTTGAACTTGTGCGTCACCGAGCGCCGCGTGTCGGGCAGGCGACGC
>JAWKTB010000014.1:0-2362 GCA_041402005.1 Phycisphaerales bacterium
TTGGGGTTGCGTTGCTCGGTGAGCAGGCGCCCGCGGTCGGGGGGTGGTGTCAGAGGCTGGGTCGGGCGTTGATCCATGCGCCGCTCAAGGGTACTTGGGCGGCTCTGCCCGTGACGCGGGGGAGCGTGACCGGGACAGCGTCGGCGGCGAGCAGGGCAAGAACCGCCATCGCGACCGACTCGCGGGCCTGGGGGAGAACGCCTAGATCGTCGAGAGGACGAGCGTCCAGGATCGCCCGGGCGAGGGCGTCGTTGCGCACGCCGCCGCCGGCGAGGTAGATCTCGAAGCCGGCGGGCGCGTCGAGCGAGAGGCGCTCCGAGATGATGCGCCCGATCGTGGACGCGATCGTCGCGAGCAGGTCGTCGCCCGCGAGGCGGTCCGCCCAGGCGTCGAGCCAGGCGCCCGCCTCGTCGCCCGTGCCCAGGGAACGCCCCGACTCTGCCTGGGCCCGCAGGAGGTCGGCGAGCTCGTGCGAGGCGTCCGGGTCGGGGTCGCCCCGACTCGCGGCGGCGCCCCCATCGTCGTAGGGACGCCCGAGGACGCGCCGAGCGCCCGCGTCGAGGAGCTGGTTGCACGCGCACACGTCGAAGCCGTCGACCTCGTCTCGCGTCGCGCCCGCGGGGAGGATCGTCACGTTGCAGAACCCGCCGAGGTTCACGATGGCGCGCGCGTGCGTGGGCGATCGGAACAGCACCCAGTCCGCCAGTGGCGTGATCGGGGCGCCCTGCCCGCCGACGGCGAGGTCCGCGCCTCGCAGGTCACTCACGACCGGGCACAGGAACCGGTCGGCGACGGGCCAGGGGTCGATGAGCTGCCAGGAGGTCGGGGGGTGGTGGTGGACGGTCTGGCCGTGAATCGCGATGAGGGTCGGGCGGCCCAGCTCGGGGCGCTCCTCGAGCAGGAGGGAGATGGCGTCGGCGTGCGCGCGCCCGAAGTCGCGTCGGCACTCGGCGATCTCGCGGGCGGTCAACGCCCCGCCCTCGCACAGGCGGCGAAGGTCCGCGAGGACGGCGTCCGGGATCGGGAGTGAGACGTGCCCGAGGGGGTGGGCGTGGAGCTCCAGGGCGTGACCCGTGGCGTGGACGGCGGCGACGTCGATCGCGTCGAGGCTCGTGCCGGACATGCAGCCGATGGCGAGTCGGGGGGTCATGGGGGAGAGACGGAGAGACTAAGAGACGGAGAGACGGAGTGGGATGAAGCGAGAGAAAGAGGGGGAGACGGGCGGGACGCCCGTGCCACCGGGAGGGGGAAGAGAAGCGCGCCCGGGAGGACTCGAACCTCCGACCTGCGGTTTAGGAAACCGCCGCTCTATCCTGCTGAGCTACGAGCGCGTTGTGCACGGGCGGGACGCCCATACCACCGAATCGAAACACGGGCGGGACGCCCGTACCACCAGGACGGGAAAGGATAGCGGGCGCGCGGGGGGAGGTAGGATGGTCGGCACGCCGAGGGGCGTGTCTTGGCGCACAGAAGGGGCCCTGCGGATGGAGATCGCGCTCGGGATCATCGCGGGGGTGCTGCTCGTCGACATGGTGTTCTCGCACTTCTGGCTGCGGGGCGGGATCAACCGCCCGCCGCCGACGCGGGTCACGCCCGAGCGCTGGCCCTCGGTCAGTGTCGTCCGACCGGTCAAGGGGGCGGACGCGGGGCAGGTGGAGAACTTCCGGGCGGCGCTCGAGTCGGACTACGCGGGCGAGGTCGAGACGATCTTCATCTTCGATGGGGAAGACGACCCGGGGTATGCGAACGCGGCGCGCGTCGTCGAGGAGCACGTGGCCTCGGGGCGGCGCGGGACGGCACGCGTCATGACCGCGGGCGAGCCCCCGGAGCGCCGAACGGGCAAGCTCCACGCGATGATCGTCGGGGGCGAGGCGGCAAGGGGCGAGCTGCTCGCCTTCGGCGACTCGGACACACGACCCACGCCCGGCCTGCTCACCGACCTGGTCGCGACGCTCCTGGCGGACGAGAAGACCGGGTGCACGTTCGCGCCGGCGATCGTGACCTCGGAGCTGCGCACCGCTGGGGACGTCGGGTACGCGACGCTGCTCAACTCGATGTACGGGTCGGCGGCGGCGCGGGCGGCGGGTCGCTCGGGGCGCCTCTCGTTCATCATGGGCCAGGTCATGGTTTTTCGGCGCGAGGCGCTCGAGGACGTGGGGGGCGTCGCGTGCGCCGAGGGCCAGCTCGTGGACGACATGGCGATCGGGCGCTGCCTGCACGCCGCGGGGTGGCGGAACGTGATGGTCAAGACCGTCCTGCCCATCATCATCGACCGGGTCGCGATGGGCGAGTTCCTGAAGCTGTACCGCAAGTGGATGCTGTTCGGGCGCAACGGGCTTTCGCGCGGGTTCACGTGGCCGAT